>JBHLLT010000064.1:0-6252 GCA_048938855.1 Promethearchaeota archaeon | reverse complement strand
GCAACTGAATATTTTAAGCTCAAAGGAGTACAACAATTTGGAGTATTTTGATATAATTTGTTTAGGTAGGTAAATTTTGTAATATGATCCTCTGTAACTGCACTCAAAATTTTCTCTAATTTCTCGTTAACCTGAAAATAATAGGTTCTATTATCTTTAGTTTGTAATTGGAAGAATTTGGTTTTATAAACATCTTTTTCCACAATTTGACGTATGTTGAATTTTAGATCCAACAAATCAATATCATATTCCTTCGAAAAGTCTCCTGGTGACATATACATTGGATATTGATTTGGATGATTCATTGAAAGAAATAACAATACTTTTTTAAAGTCTTTCTCCGAGTCTAATGAACCCTTTAGATTAGCAAACGGTAATTTTAACACATTATTTAAAAACCTAAATTTGAGATCTTCATCTTCTATGTTATGTTTCTCGAAAAAAGTAATTGTCTTTTTTGTGATTTCTTCAATTCTCTTACTTTCTTCATCCAAAATTGATTGTCGATCTAAATCGTATAGTTTTAGCATTCGTGAATATTCTGATTTCCCTTTCTGAGTTATTCTATATTCCTTATTTTCTTTTCTAATTATCTCTCTCTTCAGGAGCTCATTCAGATTCTTAGACAAACTTGATTGGTTAATTCTGAGTGGATCATCAATAAAATCTGACCATTTGCAAAATGTATTATTATATACCATCCAAAGTATCCAATGATCATAATTCCTATCATTTGTTATTGCGTCTGGAGGAAAATTTAATTTTCTCTCTCCCTCTTTTTCGCTCGATAATTTATTATATCTCTCGGCACCCTTTACTGTAATTTTATATACTCCTCTTTCTACTTTCTCAATACAATCTTCAACCATTAAAGATTTCAAATAATAAGATAATGTAGATTGGGGAATACCTAGTGGATCATCTTTAAAATTAGACCATTCAACAACATCATTATTTTGAAGCATCCAAAGAATAAGATGTTCAGTATTTGTACGTTCAAATCCTGTATCTCTGAAAAGTTCTTCAGGTGGATAATTAATTTCTTGAGTACGACTCATAAAATTCACACTAAAGTCTTCTAATTAATATATACGAATAACATTATTTATAGTTTGTACATCAAAAGTTCAACTATAGTTATGAATCAACATATGAACCCGAACTAATATTGAACTTATAATTGATAAATACGTTTTATGTTGTTTATTTTAGCGTCGAACTCAGATAATATCTGAAGCTGAAGAACTTGTTGAGAATATGCACTTACTTAATCTATAACCGTAAATCTGAAGAATTAGCTAAAAGTAAAAATTCTCTAAAACTAAAAAAAAATCAAAGACAAGTTAAATCTTTTTTTTTAATAATACTACATTGAAAAGACTCTTAAATTAGAATTGAGAAAATTAATGAGATTTTAAAGGATTCAATATTTTCATCTTTTTTCATAGATGTTATCTTTTTTTACCATGACTTTCTTTTAATTATATAATTTAACAGGTTATATTACACATTTAATTATATTAAAAATTGTAGTTTCAAAATTATCTCTAATACGGTCCAATATTGAAGTACAAATAAAAGATATTAATTAAACATTTAAATATCTACATTTTGAATTGATTTTAGGATTATTATAATTAACATACTGAAATCGGACTCAAATGTACAAAGATTTAAATAAATCTTATTTTACTCATATTATACTAAAATTATTACAATTTTTAACACTTTTGCAGCTTTTATTAATCTAATGTAAGGGGTTTGAGTGCCAGCAAAAATCAAACAATTAGCTAATAAATTAGAGCAAGATTTAAAAGAATCTGAAGAAAAGTTTAGACTTATTACTGATCAACCAATTATAGGGGTTGGTATTCTTCAAGATAATGTTATTAAATACGTTAATGAAGGAGCGTCTAATATAAATGAATATTCTGTTCAGGAAATGCAAAATTGGACTATTAATGATATCGCTGGTATTATACATCCCGCTGATTCACATTTCGCTTTAGAACAAGCAAAAAAAAAACAAGTGGGAAAACATGATGTTGTATTTAATTATGAATATAGAATCATAACTAAATCGGGAGAAGTGAAATGGATTGATCAGTATTCTAAGACAATATTTTTTGAAGGAAAACCAGCAGATTTAAGTCTCTGGATTGATATAACTGAGAGAAAAAAAGCTGAAATTGAAATTCAAAATGCTCAGGTAGAATTAAATACAATTTTCAATGCTGCAGGTAATGGAATGCGTGTAATAGATGACAATTTCAATGTTATTAGATTTAATCAGGCATTTGCAGAGCTCACAGGTGCCAATATAAAAGAATTAGAAGGATTTAAGTGTTATAATCAATTTCCTCATCCAGAATGCCATACTCAGGAATGTACATTAAGAAGAATTTTAGATGGAGAAGAATTTATTGACATAGAAGTAATAAAGGAGCGCAAAGATGGAAGTAAAGTCACATGTATGCTTGTAGCTACACCTTATCAGAATGCAAATGGTGAAATTGTTGGTGCGATTGAAGTTTTTAAGGATATCACTGAACATAAACAGACAGAAAAGAAACTAAAAGAATCAACTGATAAATTTAAAACATTATTTATGTATAATCCTGTTCCTACATACGTCTGGAAAAAAATTGAAAACGATTTAATTTTAGTTGACTATAATGAAGCTGCTTATAAAATTACCGATGGAGGAGTGAAAGCTTATTTAGAGTCTAAAGCAACTAATTTATATAGAAATAATCCTGACATTCTAGACGATTTAAATCGTTGTTTAAATGAAGGAGTTTTAATATCTAAGGAAATGAATTATAAATTCCATAGTGCTCCAAAAGAAAAAATTCTTGACGTAACTTATGCTTTTATACCTCCAGATTTAGTATTAGTCCACACAAAAGATATAACTAAGCATAAAAAAACAGAAGAATTATTGTTAAACAATGAAAAATTTCTTTCAAATGTTTTCTCTAGTATTCAAGATGGTATCTGTATAATAGACAAGAATTTTAATATTATAAGGATAAATCCCACAATGGAAAGATGGTATCCCCATATGAAACCAATTCTGGGAAAAAAATGTTATCAAGTTTATCAACATAGAACAGAACCCTGTGAAGATTGTCTTTGTGCTAAAATTTATGAAACCTATGAACCTATTGTAAAAACGATATTTAGAAAAGGAAATGAAAAAGAAATTCTTGGAATATTAGAAGTCTATACTTTCCCTCTATTTGATCAGGAATCAGGGGCTGTTAATGGTGTAATTGAATATCTTCGTGATGTCACAGAATATAAATTAGCAGAACAAAAATTAAAAGAATCAGAGGAAAAATATCGTAGTATATTAGAAAACATTAATGAAGGGTATTTTGAAACAGATCTAAGAGGAGACTTTTCTTTTTGTAATAATGCTTTTTTTAATATTATAAAATTCCCTAAAGAAGAAATCATGGGTAATAATTATTCTTATTTTATCAATGAAGAAGATTTAGATAATGTGTATCAAATGTTTAACACTGTATATCGAACTGAGAATCCTCAAATTAGTATTAAATATAGAATAAAATCTTTGATAGGAGAACCTAGATTTGTAGAAACTTCAGCATATCTTAGATTTGATTCAAAAGGTAATAAAATAGGTTTCTACGGCTTGATTAGAGATATTACAGAGAAAACAAATGCTGAAAGAATGATTAAACAAGAAATTAATAAGTTAAAAGAAATTGATCAAATAAAAACTGATTTTATTGATAGAATATCTCATGAATTGCGAACTCCGTTAGTTTCAATTTCGAGTGCATCTCAACTTTTGTTAGAATCATGTAGAGACAAAATTGATAAAAAATCTGAATCTTTGATAAAAATAATAAATGATGGAGGAAGAAGATTAGAATTTTTAATTGAAAATTTGTTGGATGTTTCTCGTATTGAATCTAATGAACTGAAATTGATAATAAAAAGGGAAAATATTGTAAAAATAATCTTAGAATGCATTGCTGAGTTAAAATTTATGGCAGATCAAAGAAATTTAAAAATTATTAACTCTCTGTACAATGAATATTTTATAGAAATTGATTCATTACGAATAAGACAGGTGTTAATGAATATTATTATGAATGCTATAAACAATACTCCCCCTTTTGGCTTAATTTCTGTTAATTTAAAAAAGCAGGAGAATTTTATCGATATCAAGATAACAGATACTGGTGTAGGTTTTACCAAACAAGAAATGAGTAAAATCTTTAAAAAGTTTGGAAAGATCGAAAGGTATGGAAAAGGAATGGATTTAATTACTGAAGGTTCAGGATTAGGATTATATATATCAAAAGAAATTATAGATGCACATAATGGGGCAATTTGGGTTGAATCAAATGGAAGAAATAAAGGAGCGGTCTTTACTATTAGGTTACCTGTTAAAAATTTAGAATCTAAGAATTATAAGACTAATTAATTATTTATAAATAGTTAAATAAAACATTAAATTTTGGAAATTTAAAAGGTTTTAAAAGGTATCCTTCTGCGCCCGTTTCGTCCAATCTTTTGCTTACTTCCGATTCTGGCATTGCTGTTATATAAAAAATAGGAATATCTTTCAAATTTTCATCAGATTTAATTTTCTTACATATATCATACCCATTTATATCTGGTAAAATTATATCTAATAGAATTAACTTTGGAATGGATATACTTAATTCTTCTAAACCTTTTACTCCGCTAGATATTCCTTTACATGAATAGCCTCGAATCTCAAAGAAATCTGTCAAAACTGTAATTGTTGATAAATCATCTTCAATTATTAAAATATCATATTGTGAAGTTTCAGGCTTATTATTGCTAAGAAGTTCATCTATTTTTTTTTCAAGGAGTAAACTTTGAGAATAAATCTCTTTTACTTTTAAGATAACATCTGGTTTTAAATTTGGTGATTCATTTTCAACAATTAACTGAGAAAAACCCTCTATTACAGTCAGCGGTTCTTTTAAATCATGCGAGACCTTTGGACCATTCCTTAATAAATAGTGCTTCGAATGATAATCAATATAAAAATTAACTGCATTTCTAATAAACTTGGAAATAGTGGAAAAATTATTTTCGTCAGCAAATTTTTCCCATTTAGATTTCAATTTTTCAGAAACTAAAATACTTATCCCTTTTTTATTTTTACCATAAATTTCTTCTCCTCTTTTCCATTTTTTAAATCCCTCTGTGACATCTCCACGCCAAATTGCCTTTTTACCAGTCTCCTTCTCATATTTTTTCATCGATTCTGTTAATTGTTCGTCAAAAGTAATAGACACCACCTTATTCAAAAAATTATATTTTTATGCAGAATTATTTTTTAATAAAAAATATATCTTTTTATATAAAAATTGATTTATCATTGTAATAATTATTTGGCCTCTTAAAAAAAATCAAATTTTAATAAAAAATAAAATTATTCTGATTCAAAGAGTTCCTTGATTTCAATAGAAATTTTATTTAATAATCTTAATCTTTTCATTTCAATATCTGTCTCAGGTAAAGAATATTTCTGTTTTAAAAGACTTAGTTTTTCATTAAAGTTATCGAACACTCTGTTTAATTTTGAATCATATCCATATTCATAAAAATCTGCTTTAATATTTTTAAATATTTTATTTATTGTTTTTTTTCTAATCTTGTGGTTATTTTTTGAGCTAGGAAGTGATTTTTTGTTATAAACTGCTAAAAGTATGAAACTTCTTGCATAATTATTTAAATTAATCTCTTTAGCGATAAAATCTCCATTAATTGATGATAATTTAAAATAGTCTAGACCCTGTAAACTTAGACTTATTACGGTTCTTAAAGCATTGGTAGTAATTAATGAGAACATAGCACCTATTGCGATAGTATCTAAATTTACTTTTCCATATTCTGAAACGAGCATTCCTTTACCATCTATTAAAAAGCAAGACTGAAATTGACCCTCATTATAAAATTTTTCTAAAATATCTTCTAGGATTTTAGCTTTTCCTGTTAGTTCTTTTTCTTCTCTCTTAGAGATCGTCGTTTCCCTAGAAGTTTTGGAGTAATCTATGTTTGAATTTTCTTTTAATTCCGATTTACCTATATCAAATTCTAATTTCTCCTTTTCAAAAGCAATTCTACTTTTTTCGATTTCAAATTTACTTTTCTCGAGGAATTTCTGTTCTTTCTGTAACTTCTTTTCTAATTGTTCTATTTCTGCCTTTTTTCTTTCTAATTCCTTACTTAATTCCA
>JBHLLT010000014.1:0-82229 GCA_048938855.1 Promethearchaeota archaeon | reverse complement strand
GCTAGGATTTTTTCAATTATTCAAGGAATTGGCACATCATCTGGATCAAAAATCTTTGAAGCAATATCTAATTTAGAGCATCCTATTGATGCTTTAATAAATAAAATGTTTTATGCCGAAAAATTAAAAGGTTCACGTATATCGAAGGAAGGAATTAAAAATTTAGTCTCTTATATTAAGAAAATAATAGATTTCACGCCTGAAGATAATCCTTCTGAAGTTATTCAAAAATTAGCAATTGTTCTTGAAGATCATATAAAATCAAAATATGATAATTGGCAAGATCGTATAGATGATTTAAAGCAACTAGGTGTATATGCCCTGAATTTCCCTACAATTCAAAAATTTTTAGAAAATTTAAGTCTTAATCGCAATAATTTAGAATCTAAGACTGTTCACGCAGGAGAGCAAACAGAGGAAGAAAAACCATTAATTATATCTACTATACATAGAGCAAAAGGACTTGAATGGCGAATTGTCTTTATTCCAATGTTATGTGAGGATTCATTCCCTTCCAGTAGAAGTGTTAGTGATCCAGATGCGTATGAGGAAGAACGCAGAGTTTTTTATGTTGCAGTAACGAGAGCAAAGGATCAACTTTACTTGATATCTCCATCGATAAAAAATACATATCGAGGGCCACAGATAGTTAGAATCTCTCAATTTATCTCTGAATTAAAACCTAATATCTATAAAAAGTCATCTGTTCAGTTTAAATCTCAAAAAAAAGCAAAGAAAATAGATAAAAAAGATCTTTTTAAATCCGCAATAGATCTTTTATAGACTACTAAATTTGCTTAGTCCTTCAATTTTATTAAAGTATCCTCATAATAGTTTCAAAAGACTCTAAAACAAATGTAAGTTTCCATTAATATATTTTTTTATTTATATTGGTGGTTTAATTAATATAATCAAATGAGAAAATTTCGGTTATATAAAAATGATAATTAGAATAAATCCAACAGAAAGTGTTATTGAAATTTTTCATGAGAAATATGTACATCTTCATGGTTTTGTTAAATTAGAGGCTGAAGATGAAGCTGAAAAAATAGATTATACAATAATTATCCAAATTCTAAAAGAATATACTATTCAAGATTACATATTAACGCGACAAAAATTAAAAAATGTTAAAATGACAGATTATATCACCGCAGAACTTGAGACTGAATTACAATATGTGATTCAAGGACGTCCAATAATTCTTACGGAGAGAGACAAGAAGTCTAAAAAAGAAAAAAATTACACTACGAATGTTTTTTTTCTTATTGAGGATATTATGGAAAAGGGAGTATTGAAACCTCATTCTATGGAAATCTCTGAGATTCAAGATGATAAAGCTATGTATTTAGAAACAATTTTTACTCCCGATGGTGTATATATGGGTTCATTGGCATCCGAAGCCAATGTAAATGTTTATTTCCCTTATAAATATCTCATGTATCATTTTTTCATTGCTGGAGCAACAGGTACTGGAAAATCGAATTTAAACCAAGTATTTCTCGATGGTCTCCTGCAGCATAATGCAAATGTTATTTTAAATGGAAAAGGAACTAAAATTGCTATGTTAGCAATTGATATGCATGATGAATATGCTCTAGGATGTTTAAAATATGGATTTAATGATATTTGTAAAGCCGTAGCTTATAATAAAAATCTTATTGGAACTTGGTTTTATCTTTATCCTAATAAAGGAATACCTCCGGCACCTATTAAAAGCATGGCTCAACCATGCATTATAAATTATCAAGAGATAAAACCTGTTGACTTATATGCTACAGGAACTTTTAATGACTTACAGGTTGGAGCGGTTCATTCTGCATATAATGAGAACCGTGAAGACTATATTGAGAATCTCTTAACAGAAGGATATTCTCCCTTACGGGGAGGGCATAGTGATGCTACTATGGCAGCAGTAAGAAGGAGACTTACTTGGTTAGAATATTCTGAGATGTTTCGATCTAATGCAAACAGTAAATTGCCCGAAATTGTGAAAAAACTAGAAATGGGTGGTATAATTATATTTAATGTATCTATGATCTCAGATTTAGAGCAATTTCTATTCAATAGTGTATTAGCCAGGACGCTTTTTGATATTAGAAAAGCATTAAAATCGTCTACTGATATTGACACTTTAAAAACAAAGCTTAAACAAACTTTACCTGAAAATTTCTATAAAAACTTTGAAACTTCAATTGATGAATTATACATCAAAAGTGGAAAGGAAGTTAAAGAACCAACCGATTTACCAATAATTATATTTACAATTGAAGAAGCACCTAGTATCTTAAGACCAGAAATGATGAGATTTAGTAATGTGTTTAAAGATATTTCGCGTCAGGGAAGAAAGTTTAATTTAGCTCTTGAGGTTATCTCACAACAATATTCTCCTATAGATGATACAATATTATCTAATATGAACACTGTAATTAATTTACCATTGAGATCTGACAAAGAAAAACAAGTAGCCGCTCGTAGTATTGGTGGTGGTGTCCAGCAAAGTGATCTAGAATCTCTTACTGGCACTGTTGGAATTGCATTAATCTCAGGAATTTGGCTTACTAACTTTCAAAAGCTTAAAATTCCTCTATATGATGATTATTTTATAAATACGTCAAAATCATTTTATGAAGATTTTTCTAAAAAAATGAAAGATTTAAGTCCAAGTCCTCCTCCAACAGGACTTCCTTAATTTTGATAAATTAATTTGGTGATATTAATTTCGTTCGATTTTGAATTAATTTCATTGGAAGAGTCGATGAATTATCGACCTGAAGAATCTTTTAGTCCTGATATTAAAGAATTTATGGAGTATATTAAGTCTAATAAGATTACATGGACAGAAGAAGAAAAAAAAGAGTTAGAGGATCCTGATCCTACGAGTAGCGCAGAAGAAAAACTCAGAAATATGGGTGCTCACTTTAGCAAAATGCCATATATAAGAATTGAAAAGCACTTAAATGATTATGTAGATAAAACATTTAAAATTATTGGGTTTGATGAGAGCTCGAATACATTACCTGGAACTTATGCTATATTAGGATCTTTTAAATTTGGAGAAGGTCAAATCACTTTGATAGATGGAAAATACAATATTGAAAAAATAATGTATAAACCAATTACAACTTATATTGAAGATAATGAACATAAGTTGATTATTTATCAGACTGTTATTGAAAATTTCGTAAAAGCAATTAAAAAGTACTTCTATATCGGAGATTTGAAAAGTTATATTGATGAATTAGAAGAATGGTATGAAACGACTTTTAGTAATAAAATAAAGAGCGCTATAGATAACCATGCCTTTTATTATCCATCTATTGCTCATGTAATTGATAGAATAAGAACTGCTGATGAAATTTTGAAATCACTTATAAGAATTAAAGATGAAAGTAATTGGGGGAAATTTAGAAATGTTGTATTTTTAGGTGATGGTATTCAAATGTTCCGACATCATATTTTTCCACCACAAGCTTTTACTAAATTCTTTTTTAAATTTGTTGACTCTTATAATATAAATTATTATGCAATTTCCAAAACATGCCGATTAAGGGATGCACAAGGTAATTTTATTCTGCCTATTTGGTCTGAAATTATGAAAGAAAAGAATTTTTTAGTAGAAATGCCAGACCTTTCAGCTTATACTAAAAGTAAAGCATATATCACTAGAATACAGGAGAATAGCACAGCTCTAAGATTCGATATACCAGACTTCCTAGATACAGAAGATGCTAAATATATATTACAGAATTTAATACCTTATTCTCCCAGAGGGTATCCTTTATGTCTAAAAGGAGCTCATGAAGCAAGTACATTATTAGTCTCTGAATATAACAAGTTAGAAAGCAAATTCATGGAATTAAAATATGATGAAAGAACAAAAAAATATTCTGAATCATGGAGACATAAAGTTTTAGAAGATTAAAAAGGTGATATAATGGTTAAAATTATCCATATGGCAGATACTCATTTGGGATATCGTCCTAGAAGGGGAACTATAAATAAATGGGCAATTGAAAACTATTCAAGACCATTTGAACAAGAACTTTATGATACATTTCTTAATGTAATTACTGAGATTTCTAATATAAATGATATCGATTTTTTAGTGCATTGTGGAGATATCTTTCATCTTCCTTCAAAATATAGTTCTTATCCCCCAACCGAACCAGCAAGAAGAGCTTTAATTCAAGGATTAAAAATCTTCTTTGAAAATACAAATAATCAAGTACCATTTATATATATTGAAGGAAATCATGGAGTATTCCGAGGTTATGAATATACTCCATTTGAATCACATATTAATAAAGATCAGTATCCGAATTTATTTTATTTTAAAGAGAGAGATTTGATTGAAGCGATTAAATCCAATAATTCTTTATCAATAGAATTTCCCGATAAGAAGGTAAGATTTTATTTATTTCCCTATTTTGAGTTTAAAAATTTCGAAGTCTATGAATCTGCGTATGATAATTGGATTCAGAATCAGCAACCTAAAGATAATGATTTTCTTAATATTGCTATAGCTCATGGCTCAACAGCGGATGAAACTTTACATAGTAAGGTTAATTCCAATGATTTTAATTATGATTACGTAGCACTCGGGCATGAACATGGTTTTAAGCGAGTTTCAAAGAACCATTACTATTCAGGAAGTCTATTACCTATGAATTTTAAAGAAAAACTTGAAAATCAATCCTATTTAATCGTTGATATAAATGAAAAAACAAGAGAATTAAATATTGAAACAATATTTACTGATGGTTTACTCAATCGGTCTTTTGAATTGATTTCCCATGATACTAATCCAAAAGAATCACCATCAGATTTAGAAATATGGGTACAAAATGAATTAGATAAATATTCTATAAAAGGTGGTTTTAATTCAGAAACATCAGCTAGGCTAAAGTTTAATTTTTATGGCGAAATGACAACTGAAAAAACATGGCAAATAAATGAATTAATGGTGAAGTTAAGGAGAAATTGTTTTTCTCAGTCTGAAAAATACAATATATTACAAATAATTTGGAAAATTTCTGATACTTCTGAAATGTTTGAGGACGATATTAGTGCTGGAGTAATCCTAGATTACATACTTGAGAAACCTGATGACGAATTTAAAGAATTTGTTCTAGAAAAATTGAGTGAAGACAGAACTCATTATGATGTAGATAAATTAGCGAAATTTGGAATGGATGCTATAAAAAAGGCTCTTCAATTTATGGAAAAAGAAAAAGAGGTTTAAGCTATTATGCATATCACAAAAATTACATTTAAAAACTTCATGGGCTATAAAAATTTAGACATACCTAAAAAAAATGATGAATTTCCTGAAGGTTTAATATTGATTAGTGGCAAAAATTCTTATGGAAAATCTACTATTCTTGAAGGGATTCTTTTTGCCTTTTTTGGCCCTAAAATATTCAAAGGACGGAATGCAGCTTCATTTATCACATATGGTGTACAAGATAAAGCAGAGATTTACGTTTATTTTACATTAGATAAAAAAAAATACTATATTTATCGAAAATGGGGAAGAACAGGTAGTATCACCGCTAAATTTTTTGAGTGGAATAAAAATAGGAATATTTACAATGAAATAAAGAATTTTAATGTTGAAAAATTCTTTGAGATATCTTCTGAACAGGCTATGAGCACTGTTTTTGTAAGACAGGGTGAAGTGGAAGATATAGCAAACAGAAAAGGAGCAGAACTACGAGAGATGATTGTTGATTTATTTAGATTAAATATAATAGACAATGCTCTTTCTTTTTTAGATCGTAAATTTAAAGGACAAAAATTTGAAAAAGAAAAGCTTGAAAAGTCGAGAGTACCTATTGAAAGAATTAAGAAAGATATAGAAGACATTGAAAAAGAAAATAATCAATTTAAAAAAGATTCAATGGAAAAAGAAAAACTTATTGCCACTCTGTCTAAGGAAAAAAAGAGTCTACCTTCTAAAGAATTAATCTCTGAGTTGGAAAAGTTATACAATCAGAATTTAGTTTTGAAAGATAAATTTCAATCTTATTATAATGATTTTAAAACTAAAATTAAGAAAACTAATTTAAATTTAGAAAACTTTAGCTCGGAAAAATCCATTAATACCGAGATTGAAACTCTAAATTCAAAGAAAATTGAACTTCAAAAGAATAAAGAGGATTTAGAATCAAAAAAAAACGCTACTTTTAAAGGTTTAGGAAAAACAAGAGGAAGAATCGAAGATAATAAAAAATCAATAAAAGAAATGGAAACTAGTTTGAAATTTGTAAAGAAAGGAGGGGGAAAAGAGTTAGCCCAATGCCCTACCTGTCAAAGTGAATTAACAAAAGAACACTATATTGAAGTAATTCAAAAATTTAATAATGAAATTTTAGTAAACCAAGAAAAAATTGAGAAAATCTCAAAAATCTTATCGGATTTTGATAAGAAAATAAAGACCAGCCAAACTGATTTAGATAAAATCAAAGAAACGATAACTATTTACCAAGGACTTCAAGAAGATTTCGAGAATTATAAGAAACATGAAGTTGAATTGAAAAAAATTGATAATGCATTGGAAGATTTTCTATTAAAACATGGTGATAAATTTGAAGATTCAAGTGTTGAAGGAGTAAAAGAGTTAATAATTAAAAAAGAAAGAATTTCAGCGGAATTAGAGGCAACTAAAAATGAACATGACCAGAATAAATTGAAATTTCAAAAAAATAATGAAAGAATAATAGCTTTACGTAATGAAATTCAAAAAATGATAGATATACAACGTAAAATAGATGAGCATGAAATTGATCTTGAACATATAACTAAAGCAAAAGAGTTTGTCCGTAGATTTGTAACAGAATATATGGTCGTCACGCGTTTAGTTAAAAATATTGCATTAAGTACAGATAAATATATTAAAGATTTCACCTCTGGTCAATACAGTGATCTCTTACTTGATCTCAGTGGAACTAAGAAAACAGGATTATCATTGAGAATTAGAGACAATTATAATGGTGAATATGAATCAATTGAGGTTCTTTCAGGAGGAGATCGAACTGCCCTAGGAATTGCTTTAAGATTAGCAATCTCGGAGCTAATGGGCTCTATACGTCCTACTAAAGAGTCACCTAAAAAAAATCCAAAAATAAACTTCTTATTATTGGATGAACCATTAGCCGCGCTAGACGAAACGAGAAGAGAAAGAATTCTAAAATATTTAATTAAATCAAAATCATTTTCTCAAATTTTCCTGATAACTCACACAGCTATCCCTCAGGATATAGATACTTCAAAAATTATCGTTGATAAAGATCTTTCAACAGGATTAAGCCGGGCTAGATTAGAAAAACCAACAATTGTTATTTAGAATACCTCTTTTGCTAAAGAATTTAAATTAGCTTTACTTTTTTGAAAATTTAAATGGTAATACCCTTCTTATATCTTTTTAAACTTTTCTGATGTTTGTTAATAAAATAAGCTAGTGAAATTGTCACAATTATAATATATAAAAAGTGATAATATCCAAAAGGAATTGTTATATTATTACCACCTAGTTTTAAGATATACTGAGTAATTCCACATTCCTTATACTCAAATTTCTTTGCAAAACCATTTGCATTATAAGTATATTGCCCAGTTTGAGAATATCCATAATTAACGTTGAGGACATTTTCTTGAATTGTTGCGTTATCTCCACTACGAATTATATAATCCGCGACCAATGTTAGATTAATAGGGGAAAGGAGAATTAAGCAATGCAAAATTCGCATATAGTGAAAAATATCGTCATAAACTAGATAATATGGAAAAGTGAATGTTGCATAAGAATTAGATGCTTTATAATAATAATTTAAGGTCACATTTACGATTAGAGCTTGTTCAGCCTCCATATATGAACCTTCATAAATCTGGTTTATATGTATTTCAACTTTTGAACCTACACCCAAAAAAACACTCCAATTAGGACTACAATAAGTACATTTCCATGTAAATTTATCACCCTCATCAGCAGGAAAAGCATATGTTGTGTTACATTTCCCATTAATTGAATTAAAGAATAAAAGAAGTGAAAAAAACATCAATAACATATAATACTTGGTAGAGGTCTTCATAAAAGGCAAAAATCAATGGATTAATGACTCATTGTGGTTGATATATTATTAGAATAGTTTATATTTAATATTATCAAAATAATTAGATGTTGTAACAAAGAATCTCTCAATGAAGTAGTAAACGTATCAAGTCCAATTTTGTCTGTAATCGCTTCTAAACGCGTATTCCGTACGAGATCGATACCCATATCACACATTTTTTCTACTAAATCAGATTGAATCAGAGGGAAAAATGAAAAAAAAAAATTGGCTATATAAGCCGTTTTTAGATTAAATAAAAGTATGACGTAAAGATACCAGAAGACTGCTGCTCCCCGCCACTGTAGAAAGTTAATTCCCATTGAAATTCATTCCAACCTGGTAGAAGTCCTGATTCAAGAAGTGTATAAGGTGGGATTACTAAATAGAACAGGTGGTACCATATTGGCTCTCCGTAAGGAGAATCTTCCACGAAAAACGAAAACATCCCTTGGAAGTAAACCTCTGTTCCATAAAACCATAGTTGACAGGTATATGGAGGACGATAAATATCTTGAACTATTTCTGAAAATCCGTGTGCCATTCCAACCATTAAATAGGTCGTTTTATTATTGTATACCGTTCGACCGCCGCCTAATCTATTAAAATCAGGATAGAACCACGCATTTAGTAATTCGTCTTCTAAGGGCGTCGTAATTTCCCAACCATTTTCATCCATAAATGGATAGGCATCGTATCCTTCTTCTGGCCATGGTGTATCACCGATCCCATCTCCGTCACTATCTATACCTGTGTAATCAGACCAGTAGTTACCTTCTAAGATATAGATATTGTACCAATTATTAAACCCTGGAGATAAGTCAAACAATTGCAATTCGTTATCCACAATGTTGTTCTGATATATCATATTATCATAACATTCTCGATGCATGAATATTCCATGAGTGTTGTATTTGATCTCGTTCCTGAACGCGTCGTTATTCCCTACATGGGAGAAGTAGATACCGCCCCAATTATAGACAAGTTCGTTTTTGTAGAGTATGTTGTGTTCCGCTCCGCTCACGAGTCCAATACCCGTCCATACGTTTTCGCTACAGAAATTATCCATTAGGATATTGCCGTTCGATTCTTGAACCGCGATTCCTGAATCGATGTTTCTGCTGCAGTTATTATCCGTTATTGTATTATAGTTCGAGTAATCTTTTATGAAGATGCCTTGCTCGCCGTTATCGTTGCAGGTATTATCGGTTATACTATTTCCTTCTGAGTATTGTACCGAGATGCCTGATAGGCCGTTTCCCGAGAACTCGTTGTGATCAATCACGTTGTAATTCGCGCTAAAAATCAATATAATACCGTTCTCCAAATTATTAACGCACGTATTGTTCACTATTCTGTTATCACTAGAATCCTCTTGTAGAACAATTCCCTCCCCGTTTTCAACGCATTCGTTATTGATTACATCGTTATTGTGAGACCATCTAATGACGATGCCCCATGAACTCCCAGTGCATAAATTCTCGGTTAGTACATTATCATCGGAGTATCTAAGATAAATATTTGGCGCTGAATTACCGCTGCAGTCGTTGTCAACAATCATGTTACCATAAACTCCTTCAAGAATAATACCCGATCCTCCGTTATTACTGCATATATTTTTAGACACCGTGTTTCCGTTTGCCTCGCCCCATACATGAATTCCATATACTGAATTCTCGTAGCATTCGTTTTTTGTAATTTCGTTATTGTTTGACCATTCTGAAACCATTATACCATATTGGTTTCGTTCGCAGATATTCTGTCGTAGCACGTTATTGCTCGAATATTGGAGATAAATGCCTACAACTCCGTTGTCGTAACATAGATTTTTTTGAATCTTGTTGTTAAAGGAAGAAACCAAAGCGATTCCACTTCCCGTACCCTCTGGGGATCCGCACTCAAAGATTTCGTTTTTAAAAATTACACCGTTTTGGGTGTTGACTAATATTAAGCCAGCGTGTCTCCCATCTGGGGAACCGTAGGGACTAGTGTGAGAAAAAGCGCAATCCATGATTTTAAAGTATACCTCCGAGTTCATGATCAGCATACAGAAAAAGTTACCTCCAGCGTCTATGACTAGATCTTTTATCATATACGGATCTTCTTCAGTACCTGATCCCTTTAACCAAGACTCGTCACTCCAATCCGCCCAGGTCATGCCTGGAACTGTTTCATCTATATACACGGGTCCACTAGTGTATGTTGGTTTTTTGGCCTGAACGAAGGAAATTACTGCAATAGAAAAGAACGTGGATAGAAGTAGTACAGTAAGTATCAAACTAATTTTTATTGTTTTTTTATGCATTTTTTTTTCCTCTAATTTATAGTAGATAGCATGATCAGTTTTGATCATGGAATGTGCTTATTTTTTTCTGTATAAAAAGTATTACATTCCTTACACCTGTAAATTATGAAATTTACCAGTAAAACCTATCAATGAGGATCATAACTTTTTCAAAAAAACCGACTTTATTGGGAAGTAATCTTTATTAAGATGGAATATGAAATCACATCGAGAATTAATTACAGTGCTGTTAATTTCGATATATTATCATCCAGCAGAATTATTTAGAACAAAAAAGTGCTTCCTAGATATGGTGCTAAATTATATATAAAAGTTAAACTTTTAGCAGATTTGAGGCCACTTGGAGAAATTCATTTAATTGCCTGGCAGATTTCTCCTGGTTTATAAAATAAAAAAAAAAAATGGGTTTTAAGGCAAGCGAATCTATAAGTCTCTTGCCTTTACTGTTTTTCTATTATTAGCTTTTGCTCTTCTTACAGAATCATCAAGCATTTCCATTATGAGATTGTTTAATGTGTCCCCATCAAGAACACCACTACTTGTATTACACCCTTTTCCCTTAATATATTCTCTTACCTTAGATTTTACATATAAAGGTTCTACAGCCTTTTTCGCCATTTTTATCTTCCTCTTTTAGAATTTTTTATTGAAATTTATTTAAAATCGGATTTATAATTAAAACAAATTATTTTTTGTTAATTATTAATTTTCCATCTGTATTATTAAATGTTTGTGATTTAGACAAAAATTTGTGAAAGTCAATATATCTTAATCAGATCTAGGCTAGATATCGATTTCGTGAATTGCTAAGAGATTTATTAATAAGAGAATATCTTTGAAATTAATAACAGATTAATATAATCCATTCGTTTCTTCTTTCATAAATAACAATTCTGAATAAAATTTAGTAATTTTAATGTTTTTTTAAAACATAACTTACAATTGTAATGTTCAGTATAATCTTTAGACAAAAAGAATAATAAAAAAAATAAAGATTGTGTTATTTGTTTCAGCGAATAATAGGTTATCTCACTGTTTATTTCGGAGGAGCAAGTACAATTTCAATGCTTGAGACATTATTGTTTTGTCCGTTTTCTCCTTCAAGCTGTTCCGTGGAAAGTTTGATGTCCTTATATACTGTACCTTTTAAGAATCTATTTCTCAAAATTTCACAAACATCAACAGCATGAGAAATAGCTCTTCCTCTAGCTTTAACAGTACATTCTTCTCCTTTATTAAGGATCATCATAGTAGCCATTACATAATTCATGGTTGGCCTTCGCCCGACGAACACGGAATTTGTTTCTTTTTCTTTTGCCATTTTAATTTCCTCTTAAGTTTATAATTTTTTATTGTATTTCTTTACTTATTTGTTAATTTGCGTTTAGGTATTACGTTTTGTTGTTTTGTTGTATTTTTGATAATAAATCACGTAATAACATTTTTTTGAAATTTTAGAAATGTTTTAAATTTTATTGTCAGATTAATAACGATCCTTCACTTTCAAACAAGAGTTTGTATCATAAGAGGAGATTGGAACTATAGTTCAAGGATAATTTATAAGATATTATAATTATGCTTGCATTCTAAGTGGGTAAATTTACAGATAATAAATAAAACCTTTATAAGAAATTAAGTCGAATTATAAAATACAAAATTTAAATAATAAAATAAGAAAAAAATTAACATAAGGTGTGATAGATGGGTTGGACTCCACCAAGTAAATTCACCGTATTCCTGACATTTCTATTTATGGCATTTGGTGTATTTATTTTAATGGACATAGGTTTAGGGCTTTGGCCTTCCTTATTAGCTTCAGTATCATTTGCTATAGGCCCCTATAATGGATGGTATATTATAGCATTAATTCTTTTCTTTCTCACATGGTTTCTGTTCTTCTTGGGAGTAAAGTTGTCAGGATTATAAAATTAAAAAATCAAGTTTTTTTTTTATTTTTTGATTCAATTTTTTAAAAAGCAATCAATATTACATTAGAGAATTAGCTGATTTTTATTTCGTTTAGTTATTTAGATTATTCGTTTTTGGAATAATCAATTTCAATTTCTCTCACCGATTTGGATTCATTAGACTTTTGATTATAGATAAGCTTTTTGTCTCCCTTCTTTTTATCCTTGCTATCTTCATCTTTTTTAAAAATATCCCAGAGGATACTTATAATCAGTAATGTAGATACAATCACTAAAATGGGAATCAATAACCCTGAATCTGTGAGGATGATTTTTACCCAACCGATATATGGGATCCTTCCTACAACTACACCTAGAACTCTATTTTCTGGGACAGGTCCATCATCAACTGTTGGATTAGCATCTCCTTTTGTAAGGAAATACCAACCACCATCATACCATTTATCTACCACACGATGAACGACTGGATCACGTGGGGGATGAATCCAACCAGGCAAGTTCCAAGCATTAAAAACAATTACATCTCCTTCTTTCCCTTCAATTGTACCATTCTTTATTTGGGCAGGATCTTTTCCTTGCACAAACAATAAATCACCTTTTAAAATGGTTGGTTCCATTGAACCTGAAATTACTACTACCATGGGAGTGTTAGTATCTAGAGTGATTTGAAGGATAAAATATATTAAGAAAGATCCTGAAAACGCAAAAATTATTAATATAACTGCAATTAAAATCTTCTTTTTTGAAGTTGATTGTTTTTCCTTCGATTTTTTCTTATTAAACCGTGTTTTTAGATAATCTTTTTCCATAACAAAAAAATCAGTTGTTCTATGGTCAAATTTAATCAATTTATAAATATAAATTTTCTTAAAATAATGAATTAAATTTAGGATATTGATAGTTTTGACTCAATCAGTAAGATTTTGATTTATTTCAAAAGATTAACATTTTAAAGTAAAATATCTAGAATAGATCTATCCTAATTGATTGAATAAATGCATCATAAATAGGGTTAAGAACTTTAAAATGTTAGAAAGAAGCCAATCATTTGATATACAAAATAAAAGTTATGATGAGATTCAAAAAATTATGGAAAATGTATTAGAAAAAGATTTATCCCTTTCAATTAAGACAAAAAGACTTGGAAGATCATTGCTTAGAATAAATTATATTGACAGCAATATAGATAAAGAACAACAAAAAGATAATAGAATTACGATTTTACAAGAATCTGACAAGAGAGTGTATGTTCAAATAAAGGGAAACTTATCAGATGCCCAAGTTAGACAAATTTGGAACAGTCTTGAAAAAAATTTGATTAAATCGTCTTATATTGAGAAAATTGAAAAGAAAAAATATTCAAAATTGGAGATTATTAAAGAAATTAAGCATCTAATTGAATTAGAAGGCTATATTGTCAAAGAAGATGATGTTCAATCATTTATTGAGAATTTTATAGAAAAATTTAATAGACTGCCAGAAGAGAATGAATTCTCTTCAATAGTTAAAGGATACATCATAATTATTAATGAAGATTACTTGAAAAAAAAGGTAGAAACTCCGATTAAAAATAAATTTCCTGCAGAAAGAGAAGAATCGGTTTTAGATAATATTGATAATGAAATTCAGGCGAATTCTTATAATGAACCTACTGTTGTTCTCCAAGACTCAGTAGGGCGTAGAAAATGCCCTAGTTGTGGAGATGAATCATCGATTCATGAAGTAGTCGATAAGAGTATAATAATAATGGCATATCCAAGAATTTATGGGAAGAAAAAATACTGTGGATTATGTGGATATGAGTGGAAATAATAAGTTGTCTGATTGAATTCTTTATTTTTTAATTCCCAGTACTCATCTTATTCTGCAAAATAATATCTCACTACAAATAGTTTTAAATAATTTGATAATTAAAAGGATAACATAATTATAATTTTATTTTGAACTAAATCATGTGAGTTGTCAGATATGGAAGACTATGCAATTATTTATAATCCTATTGCCAAGAAAGGGGAAACTAGGCAAGATCTTGAATTGGTTTTCAATTATCTAAAGGAATTGAATATTAAATTTAAATCTGTACAAACAGAGTATGATGGTCATGCTATCGAACTAGCCAGGCAACTAGCGAAAGATGGCTACCGTGTAATAGCAGCTGGAGGGGATGGTACGGCGAATCAAGTGCTTCACGGAACAATAACATCAAATACAGGAGCTTTATGCGGATTCATTCCTATGGGCTCGGGAAATGATATTCCTGCTGCTTTAGGGTATAGAGCGGACGTTAAACGAGCATGTGAGATTATAGCAGAAGGATTCTCAAGCAAGTGTGATATTGGATTTGCAAAAACCGACAGTGGAATTGAAAGGTACTTCCTAGGTATTGGAAGTCAAGGTTTTGATTCGGAAGTTGCAAGAAGATCAAATGAAGATAAAGAAAAGGATTACAATATGATAATTCTTTCTTTACTAAAAGAATGGGAAAATAGAGAAATCATTGTTAAAATGGATAATGATACCTTTGAAGGCGAAGCTAATCTAGCAGCAGTTGGGCTTTCTGGAGCTTATGGGGGAGGTATGTTTATTTGCCAACGAGCTAGTATTAAGGATGGTCTTTTTGATATTAGCATTGTAAACATTGATAAGGTTAAATTAGCTAGGCAGTTCAGGAGAATGTATAATGCAACTCTTTTGCCACATCCTGATATTAGTGAATATCAAAGTAAGAAAGTTAGAGTAGAAATGAGGAATCTTGAAGATGAATCATATGTATGCCAAGTGGATGGTGAAGTGTTAGATTCTCTCCCTGTGACTTATGAATGTATTCAAGATGGGTATGAATTCATTCGACCGAGAGAGAATGAATTTGCTGAAGCATTTAAAGAAAAACATGGTCATTATATGTGGGAATGCTGGGATGAGTTAGAAAAACGTAAAAATAAATAATACTGATACTAAAAATTCTTTTAATATGCCCGATTGGGAAGATATTTTTTCAGAAAAAGGTAAAGTCTTCACAGAGCCACATCAAGATATGGAGCGGCTTGTTAAGTTATTCAAGGAAAAGGGTGTTCGTAGGATATTAGATATTGGTTCTGGAACAGGGCGCCATATAATTTTTTTTTCTAAATTGGATTTTGAGATGTATGGATTTGATGCTTCACCTAAAGGACTTTCTCTCACACGGCAATGGTTATCAGAAGAAGGTTTATCAGCAGAATTAATTAATCATAGAATGGAAGAACGATTCCCTTATGATAAAAATTATTTTGATGCTGTTATCTCAATCCAAGTGATTCACCATAATGAAATGAAATATATAATTTTTACTATAAGTGAAATTGAAAGGGTTCTGAAGAAAGGGGGTCTAATCTTTATTACTTTTCCAAGATTAGAAGAGAGAGGAGGTTTAGATGATTGGGAATTAAAAGAGATTGAAAAAGGTACATATATCCCCCAATCAGGACAAGAAAAAGGACTTCCACATCATTTTTTTACAATAACTGAAATTCAAGAGGTATTTAGTTCTTTCAATTTATTGGAAATTTATAATGATGGAACTAAACACCGAGCAATTTTAGGGGTAAAAAAATAGAATTACATACAAATGTTTAAATTCCAAATTATACATCAAACTATTAGATTAAATTAACTTCAATATCGATTTTTATAGGTGAAAATGCAATTTCTTACGATGATGAGAGATTTATAAGAAAAGAGAATAAACCATTGGTTCAAGATTGGCGAGCATTTTTAAAAGCTCAACCTTTAGTTTGTGATAGATGTGGGATGTTTACAGACACCTATAGGAATTATTGTGAAAGTTGTGGTGCTAGATATAGTTTAAGAAAAGCAAAAAAGAGAGACTTTATTGCTTATATGAGTAAAAAGGAGTCCCAGAAAGGGGCATCAGATTTTGTTTACAGCAGCATTCAGAGTAAAATTCAGGAAACAAAATCAATTCCAGGAGAATCGGAGGTACCAAACATAGAAACTTTTTTAAAAGAACATCCCTATATATGTGTCTATTGTTGGGAATTTTCCATCAAAGAAACAGCCTATTGTGTAAAATGTGGGAGTAAAAACAGTTTAAGGAAAGCAAAGAAGAAGTATTTTTCCATATATCAAGAGCGTAGAAAACAATATCTTAAAAGTCTGTCATTTTTACAAAAACCATTCTCAAAACCCGTGCTTGATGTGTCTCCCTCTGAATTTGTAAAAACACAAGAACCTACGGCTATTACGGGTGCATGGAAAGAAAAGATTAACGATATTCCAACCCCACCGATACCTGAAATAAGCCAACCAAAACCAACTGAAAAAATTATTCATGAATCAAACCATAAAGATAGTGAACAATTGAAACCGATCCCCTTAATATCGATCAAAGAAGAAGAAATAATCGAATCAAATATGGAAATATCACAACCAGAGGAAATAGTTGAAAAACCAAAACAAATTATTAATTTTTGTAAATTCTGTGGTTTGCAATTAGCGGAATTGGATAAATTCTGTCACCAGTGCGGATATCTTATAAAACAAAAATAGTTCGATATAATTAATACTCATTAACTTCGGTTTTTTTTCTGTTACTTGTTTTGAAGATATTATAATGATTAGAGAGATTCCTACCAAAGCAAGAATTACTGAAATGATAACAACAATTTCCAAACTCAATTGGTTTTGATCTTGAGTCCAAGGATAATTTCCTTGATAATCATTATTTTGATCATCAAAATAGTTATTATAAATGAATTGTTCAACAGTTTTACCTGTAATCTCAAGACTATGATTTGAAATATAAGCCAAGTTATCCTGAGTAGTATGGTGATAAGGCCAATCTGGATTTCTATTCCAAAACTTAATAATTAAGTCAGCTGTTGGAATGCCAACGTTTCTAAAAGCTACATGATCGTCATAAATTGATTGAGAAACAGGATATTTTGGAAATGCACTTGTATAACCTAAGCTCCTTCCGATAGTAAATAGTTCATTCAATAATGAGGAGGTAGAATATTGTTCATTGATAAATTTTAAATTTTCACCACCAACCATATCGAGTAAAATCATACAATCAAAATTTTCTGTTCCTGAATCATAAAAACTATTAATATCTGAAACAAATTGATGAGATCCTTCACACCATCCCCACCCAGGTATACCGGGGCCTACATCATAGCCCTGATCTTCAGCATCAAAAAAAACAAACCATATTTGACAACTAAGATTCTCTCTCCTATTATACAGATTTTGAGCTAATTCTATTAGCACTGCAGTTCCACTCGCACCATCATTGGCCCCAGGAACAGGGGCAGAAGTATTTATCAAATCTCTTGTTGCTCTGGCTCTGGAATCATAATGAGCTCCTAGAATCAATATGTTAGTTGTATTTTCATTTAATTTAAACAACAGATTCTGACAATCAGTTGATTGGACTGTAAAATTATGAAGAAAATATGTGAAATTATTATCTATCTCCAAAAATTTATCTATAAAATAATTAGCGCAATTTACACGTTCTTGAGTTCCAGGAATTCGATAACCTATACCTAACTGATCTTCCACGTAGGAATAAGCATTTTCTCCATTAAAATTTAAATCAATATCATAATTTTGAACACTAAGATTGTTAGTAGGAAGATTAAGATATACTACAGCAAATATAGTTATTAATACTATAACGCTTACAATAATAATACTAATTTTCTTTTTAATACAAATTCACCAAGCAATACAATAAGAATAATCTTAAGAGTTATAATATAAAAATAAAAAAGTAGTAATTATGTTTTAGGTTTTATATTGGTTTAAAACCAAGATCTACTCTAATTTCTCCGCCTTCTAATTCCGTTTCCAAAAAAATAGCTTTTACAGGCGTATTAATCTTTATATCATCCGGTTTGGTTTCATCAACACCAACCAGCTGACCTGAGATCATTGGTCCTTCATCGAGTTGTATGACTGAAAAACAATAGGGCTTTTTCATTGAATATCCTTTATTAACCATAAAAGTGGTTCCTACTGTAATGCAAGAAAAAGCAGCAATTTTACCTTTTCCAGACATTTCAATCCATTCTGTATCAGTTGAATTACATTTTACACATAATTTTCTTGGAGGGACATCAAAAGCACCACATTTTTTACATTTAGAACCCATCAATTTTTTGTTATGAATGAAGTCTAAATAATTTTGAATTGTAATTTCATTTTTTAACATTTTTATTTGTCACCTTCTTATTTTTCATATATGGTAACCACACATGTGGCTCCAGAACCTCCTAAATTATGAGTCAATGCTCTCTCGACATCAAATTTCACCTGCCTATCCCTTTCAGCGATACCACGCATTTGTTTAAAGATTTCAACTGCCATAGCAGCACCAGTTGCTCCAACTGGGTGTCCTTTTGATTTTAACCCTCCAGAAGTGTTGATTGGTCTTACGCCATCTCGTTTTGTTTCACCATTTTTTATAGCTTCTGCTGCTTTACCTTTTTCATAAAATCCTAAATCTTCCAAAGCAATCAGTTCAGCGATTGTAAAGCAATCATGGACTTCCGCAATTTGGATATCCTTAGGTCCTAAACCTGACATTTCGTAGGCTTGTTGAGCAGCTTCTCTAGCTGCGATAAAACCCGTTATCTCACCTCTATCATGTAGAGAAAGTGCAGCACTTCCTTGTCCTGTTCCTGTTATCCAAATTGGGGTATCAGTAAATCTTTTTGCCACATCCTCTGCTACTAAGAATACGCAAGCAGCACCATCAGTTACTAATGAACAATCGAATAATCGTAAAGGAGAAGCAATTATAGGATTCGATGAACTATTTAAAAAATCTATTTCATCTTTCCAATCTGGTACGTTTCTACCTTCAGTTTCAAGTTTTTTTATTTTACTTGCCATAATATCTTTCAAAGATTGTTGCATTTGCGCGTAAGGATTTTGACTTCCATTTTCATGATTTTTGATCGCTATTCGTTTTAAATCATCATGAGTTGTTCCAAATTTGTGAAAATGCGCTGATGCAACTGCAGCATATAACCCTGGAAAGGTTGCTCCCGCAGGATACTCAAATAAATTATCTGAAGCAGTTGCTAATGTGTCAGTTACTAAAGTAGTAGATACCTCCGTCATACATTCGACTCCACTTACAGCAACAACATCATGAACACCTGATGCAATCGCTAAGATTCCTTGACGAAAGGCAACTCCACTACTAGCGCATGCACCTTCAAATCTAGCAGCAGGTTTTGGAGTTAGACCAACTAAATCAGCCATTTGTGGTCCTAAATGACCTTGATGATTAAATAAATCTGAAGAATAATTTCCAACATAGCAAGCATCTACATCCTTAGGTTCAATACCATTATCTGTTCTACTTACTGCATCAATCCAAGCATCAACCCACATATCTGGATTACGTTTGGTGGGAAAATTGCGGCCAAATTTACACATACCCGCTCCTACTATGGCAACTCTTCTATTTAGTTTACCCATAATTTCACCATTTGTATAGTTTAGAATACTTTTAATTTGAAAATTAAGAAATTGAATTGTCTAAAAATTATATTTCTTTTCATTTTATTGAATAGGTACTATTTAATCGTGAAAAAACTTAACAAGAAATAGAAGTTCAAATCCTAAACCTATCGCACTAAATATAAATGGTGCGATATAATGAACATTTTCTACCATCAATCCTCCCAGAAATCCTGTAGGAATCAATGCTATTCCTCTAAAAAATGAAACAATTCCATATGATTCAGCCTTTTGATCTTCACCGAGATTAGTTAATATTACTTGCTCAGCGGGAATAAAGGTACAGACAGATAATGCTAATGATAGATAGCCAATACTTAAGGTCATAATTAATATCTGTTTAAAAAAATTCATCCAAAATATAACAGCTAATATATTTGTAAAAAAGAAGCCAAATCCAAAGATTTGACTCAAAATTAAAGTTTTTTTATTACCAATTTTATCAGTAATACGACCCGCAGGAATTTGAAAGACTGCAGTTCCAATATTAAGCCATAATGCAATCATTGCAATATCTTGTTCAGAAAGATGATAGAAATCGTATAATCCACCAGTATATATTGAAAGAGAAATACTATAAACAAAAATATCAAGACAAAAGAAAATTAATATGGATCTTAATGATTTTGTCTTCAAAATCTTTTTCCACATATTTTCTTTCTTGTTAAATGTATTTATTGGTTTAGACTCTGGATTTCTAATATGTGTATTTCGAGCAGAAAGAGAGAATATGAAGAATGATTCTTCTATAAGTAGTAAAAATATGAAAATCATCATAATGAATCTATTTTCTAATCCCGCTCCAAGAATTATAAAAATTGTACCTGCGATTGATCCACCAAAATAGGAAAAATACATAAATCCAAACATTAATCCCTTAGATTTACTAGTATTATCTGCAACTATGAATTGAGTATTTAAATTATTGATAATAAAACCTAAAAAGTAAAATAATATCCCAAATACTATAAAATATATAGTTGTTGAGCTCGCTAATATTAAAAATAAAAGACCCATGATATATACGGGAACACTTGTAATTAGAATGTATTTTCGGTTATATTTGTCAGATAATTTACCAATCCATGGCATAGGTGTAAATTGCGTCATCAATCCTATTGAAACAAATAATCCTGTCAACACAATTGAATTTGTAAGGTCTAAAAGAAACGGTTGATAAATTATTCCAAACATTCCAGTACCAAATCCATGAAGCAATTTGGTAATAGCTAATGTTATTAGATTCCTACGTTTAATATTATTTAAACTATTCAGATTCATTATTAATTAGATGAATATTTTTTATTTAAGGGGAGTCCTGTTATTTTTTTGTTTGCTTTGTCTCATTTCTCTTCATTCTTTTAAGGTTATTCAAAGCTACAAGATATCTTTTGTTTTTCTTTGCATGGTCTTCTAATCTCTTGCAGGGAAATTCTTGACATTGATAACAATACTCTAATTTTTTTTCATTTACACAACAATATCTGATCCAGCATTCTTTAGTCCAACATTCTGAGATTTCACCCCTACATGTACTACAATGAAAATCTTCTGGTTTTACATTGTCCCACATATTCTCAAACATTTTTACTAATCGGTCCGCTATTGCTGGATTATAAGGAGCAAGATAAATTTGGCACTGAGAGCATTCTATACCACAGACAGAAAAGATCTTCTTTAATTGAAATGTTTTCCCATTATGCATGAATTTGATTATCGTTTCTTTTAATAAAAATTTAATCGCTTATATGATGAAATTTTTAGATATGTGAGAATTTAGAAATTTTTTTTCACTGACAAAATATATTAAATGATTGGAAAAGTTTCCTATTTCATGGATTTGATTTTTAAAATCTCTTCCCGTTCTTTACCCTTTAAATTACGAATTGCGTATAATGTTATTGTAGAGGAAACTCCCTTTTTTCTTAAATCTTTTACATAATTTAAAACTTTTTCTTTATTTTTTCCAACCATGTTATCTTTAAGTGCCCATCCGATTGCTTTTCTAACCAAATCCTCTTTATCCCAAATTAAATCATTACAAAATTCCAAGAGAGTATCAACGTATTGACCTTCTGCACCGATTTTTCTAGTAAATGTAACTAAACTAGAACGCTTCTTCCAGGTACGATTAGAATTATTCCAATTTCTTAATAATTCTATAACCTTATTTGGATATTTTCTTAATAAGGGTTGCATAATATGAAGAGAAAAGGAATCTGTTGGTCCCCAGTCTGATAAGTAGCCACCCATTTCATCTAATATTTCAAATCTTTGTGGTGTTAATTTGGATAGGCTAATTTCAAGAATTTTCAATCCAAAACTAGTTTGTGCAATATATTCAGATGTATAAAACTTTCGGGCTAAATTTATTCTTTCTTCAAATGATATTTCTACAAACCTATTGTAATATTTATTTACAATTTTTTCAATTTCAGGAACTTTAAGTCCGTATGCTTTATGTTTATATTTCTTATAAATTTCCTGGTTCCAGATTATGAATTCTTTTTTTGAATCAAATTTGTTAATTGCTTCTTTTTCAAGTTCATTCTCTATTAACTTATATAGACTTTCAATATCCATTTTAATTGATATTTTATTTTTTTTGCGAATTTAAAATAGATTATTTAATATTCTATGCCATATCTAGCGGATATCCCTTTTGAAGAGTAATAATGCTTTATCATTTTCATTTCGGTTACTAAATCGGCTAGTTCTTTTATTTTTGGATGCATTTTTGGTCCGCCTGTCAAGATTAACTCGACTTTTTCTGGTTTATTTTTTATAAGTTCTAAAACAGGTTCTACAGAAATTACATTCATAGATATTGCAACTCCCACTTCATCAAGTATAACGATATCATAATCATCACTCATAATAATCTCTTTAGCATAATCGAGTGCTTTTATTCCTTCTTCTTTATCAAAATTATCTGGTTCTGCTATAAGTTCAGGACTACCAAATTGTTTTAGTTCAAAATTGGGAATATTTTTAATGGCTTCTATCTCACCATATTTATAATTTCCTTTCATGAATTGAATCATATATACTTTGAATCCATGCCCAGTAGCACGTACTCCTTGTCCAATTGCAGCAGTTGTTTTACCCTTACCTCGGCCAAAATAAACTTGAACTAGACCTTCTTTGAGTCTCTTTCTAATGGTGAATTACCTCTTGTAATTTATTATAATAGATATAACAATAATCGTATTATTTGATTCTTTCCTATTAGAATGTGAAAATAAACATTTAATAATTATTTAATTCAACTATTATTACATAGATATCCAAAGAAGATTAATGATTATGGTCTCAAAACCTAAAAATATTGGAAAATTAATTATTAAGTATAGATTTGTAAGATCAGCAACTTGTGAGTTATTGGTTACTGAAGAAGGGGAATAAATTGTTCCAATTTATCACATTTATCAAAAATGGTAATTAGATTCTTCAGTTTCTTTAAGAGTTATTCTTTTATCGAAATTTAGAGGATTTGAGATAAGATATCTCAGATTAGATTATATAGACTTTTATTCGTAAGGTGATCTACTATTTCTGTTTTAAATTTCAAGGAATTTGAATTAATAATTTTTAGATAATTGGAAAGGAGAAAGTTTAAATAATCGAATCAATTAAAAATGAACTTAAGAACATATGCAATTTCTCATTTTATAGAATATTTTAAAAATTAAGGGAATTTCATAAAATTTCTATTTTTAATTTTTATCTTTAAAAAATTATTCATTTTAAAAAATTATAATAAAAGAGGTTAGTAAAATGGTAAATAGCACAGATATTGAGATAAAAAAAACCCAAAGTAGCGTGATCGAACAGAATTTAGCGGTAACTTCATATAATGTGGAAGATGTATCATACAAAATTATACCGACATCAGGATGCATTGAAATTCCAAAGGAAAACCATCAATTTTACAATTTTCCAAAGTATTATGATATGGCTTTCACTAGAGATGTGAAGAGTGATGTAAATTTTTTCAACAAATGTTTTCAACAATATACAGACTTGAAAGTTCGGAACATTTTAGAGCCAGCATGTGGTCCGGGCATGTTTTTAGAGATTTTACCTCAATTCAACTATTTTGTTTTAGGTTATGATTTAAATCCAGCTATGGTTGAATATTCTAAAGAACGAATAAGAAACTGTGGAATAACAGGTGATCAAGCAGATGTCATTGTAGGAAATATGAAGGATTTGCAATTTAATGAAAAGTTCGACGCAGCTATTATTTGTATAAATAGTCTAGGATATTTAAGAAACAATGAAGAAATTATTTCTCATTTTAAAGCAATGGGTAAATCAATAAAGAAAGGAGGCATTTATGTTGTTGAAATAAGTTGCATGTGCAATGATTTCAATAATGAGAAGAAATTAGATGATACATGGTATGTTAATGATGAGAATGTAGAACTTGAACTAACTTGGGCCGTAAATTGGTATGACATCAACAATAGAGTACGACATGTTGACTTTAAAATGATTGTGAATGAGAATGGAAGAAAACTAATTGTTGAGGAAGCTCATGAACTCCGTTTATGGTTATTTTCTGAATTCAAAGATTTTGTAAAATATGGTGGATTTGAAATAGTGGGTATATATAATCAAAGTTATGAACTTATCCCCGAATCTACTCCAATTAGTGGCGAATTAGGAGCGTTATTTTTTGTGTTGAAGAATTTGAGGACTTAAATATAGTTTTTGATCAATAAATTTTGAATTAAATTTAGGTAATTCAATTTCCAATTCTCTCAAAAATAATATTATTATAACTTTATTATGAGATCTGGGCTCTATTATGAGATTTTGAAACCTATTCTTATTCTTGAAAGCCTTAAGTTCATTGGAAATGTCAACATCTAGAATAAAATTTACCATTTTCTAAAGAAATTCAAAAGAAAGTTAATATTTTCTTGAAATTTGAGCAAATATTAATCTTAAAATAGAGTTATATTGGATTTCTTGAAAAAAACTCATCAATAGGAGTATTTTTAATTTAATAAAAATTCATTCTAATATCATTTTAATGTTAATTAATAGAAATTGGATAAAATGAGGGGAAGATAAATACGGTCTAGTAAGTTAATGTCCTTAGAAGAAGCTATCTCAACTTACATTAAAGATGGAGATCTTGTCGGATTTGGAGGACTTTCTTTTTGGAGAAAACCAATTGCAGCTTGCAGGGAAATAATTAGGCAAAAAAAGAAAAATCTTTCAGTGTGTACTTTTGTAGGTGGAATTGAAATCGATATGCTTATAGCAGGAGCTTGTGTATCTGAAGTTAGAAGTTGTTTCGTTGGAATGGAAATCTTCGGGATGGCTCCACATTTTCGACAGGCTGTAGAATCAGGCTCAATCAAGATATCGGAGGAAAGCGAAGCCACAATTGCCTTAGGATTAAGAGCATCTTATTTGAAAGTTCCGTTTATGCCCTTGAAAGGAATTATTGGAACAGATATGCCAAAAGTCAGGAAAGATATTAAACAAATTGAAGATCCTCTTGGTTCAGGAACTCAGATCATGGCACTACCTAAAATTGATTTAGATGTTGCAATATTACATATTCCTTATGCTGACGAATTTGGCAATGGTAATATTCCTGGAGCAGTATGGATGGATGCAGATATGGCAAAAACAGCAAAAGAAACAATTATTATATGTGAAAAATTGGTAGAAACAGAGGATATCCGTCATTTGCCAGGAAAAGCACAATTACCTGTCCAAACCACTACAGCTGTTATCAAAATGCCTTTTGGTGCTCATCCTACTTCATGTTATCCTATATACACATTCGATCCACTACATATTCAATGTTATTTAAAAACTGATTTTGAAGTATACAAGAAAAAATTCATATTAGAAAAGACGCCTACTCAATATTTAGAAGAAACGGGTGGAATTCAAACAATTTTAAATATTCTATTATAGGAGGGAACGATAATGAGTGAATATTCAAATAATTATACAGTAGATGAAATAATGACTGTTTTAATGGCAAGGGAAGTTAGAAATGATGATGTAATGATCGTTGGTGTAGCAACCCCCATGGTGTGGGCAGCATTTACATTGGCAAAGTTAACTTATGCTCCCGATGCGATATATCATTATATTATGGGGAATACTTTCGTTATGGAAGCTCGCCAAGTTTCATTATTATATCTTGAAATGAATACTGCTCGAGCATATCGATTCCAAGATAGTGTAGAATGCACGTTAGAGTCTCTTCCTTCTGAAAAGCTTACTACAATTGAATTCTTTAGACCAGCTCAGATCGATCAATATGGAAATACAAATAACATTTGTATAGGAGATTGGGAAAAACCTAAAATAAGATTGCCCGGTGCAGCAGGTATCCTTGACTTCAGCATGTTTTATGCACGTGGGTCCTTTCTTTATACTCCAAGACATGATAAAAGGACATTTGTGCCAACAAAAGATTTATTTTTCATATCAGGTGTAGGTTTTCCAGATGGGAATCCTTCTGTGTGTGGCGGTTCAGGACCTCAATGTGTGGTAAGCAATCTTGGTTATTTAGATTTTGAAGAAAAGACTAAACGAATGAGACTTTCTTCGATCCATCCCGGAATTGATATTGATATGGTAAAGGATTCAACCGGATTTGACCTTATCATACCTGATAATCTTGCTACAACCGAACCTCCTACTGAGAAAGAACTTAAATTACTAAGAGAAAAAGTTGATCCATTAAACATCAGGAAATTAGAAGTTCTTTCTGGTCGTGAGAGAGAAGAATTACTAGACGAGATAATTCAAATAGAATTAGCGAAACAGATTAAGTTTCCAAAATTGCTTTCTAGTTAACCTTCATATTCATATAATTTAGAAAAGGAAAAATTAATGATAAAACCTATGATGCGAAAACAATGTTTTAGATTACATTTTACTCAGTTTTTAATTATCAAAAGGCTCTAAATTTGAATAAAGTTCTATCTTTCGACCTTTTTCCTTAAAAGATATCAAAGTATTCTCTAATAATTTATCTATATGATATTTTACCGTATTTCGAGCTAAGTTCATCTTTTTTGCAATTTCAGATGAAGTAATTCCAGGATTAGTTTGAATTATTTCTAAAATTTTTGACGTAGTTTCCGATTTCATTGGAAGATTTTTAAAGTTCTTAATCGCCTCAATTGATGTAGTAATTGGGAAATAAATTGTATATTGTCCATGTTTTTCCTTTTTTATAATATTATTCCTTAATAAAACGTCTAAATGCCATTGAATTTGCCCTTTTTGCAAATTACAGCTTCTCCGTAATTCATTTTGGTGTATGCCTGGATTATTGAGGATTTGAGTTAGTATATCTACACGATGTTCATTTTCGAATATATCAGCAATAGTTAAATATGATTTTCCTCTTCTAATGTGTATTCTTTTAATAAAATACCCCTTGTATTCTTTTATAGTAAGCACTTCAAAAATAGACACCGATAAAACTGCTGCTATCAAAATGGAGATTATGATAATTGATAGATTGATAATTATTTCAGGTGCAAAAACCGCTTTATATGCGAGAATGAGTAAAAATAAAATAATTGATAATAAAATAAGAGATAATGTTAGTATCCCAAATTTCATTATTTCATAACGATTAAATACCTTATCTTTCATACCACTAATTATTCTTTTTGATTTCTTTTAAATTTTAAGAAGGGTATCATAAAAGATACATTATTAATATAATCCAAGTATTTATCTCCGTATTTAACTTTTAGGGCATATTCTTCAATCTTCGCTAAAATAATATACGCAAGTACTTCCGCAATCCATATAACTAGTAATACTGTATACACATTGAGATTACCTAAATTAAAATTAAAAATAGGCGATGTCTGAAAAGCTATTAAAGTCATACCAAAAGTCATAATAATGAAGGCAAGATATTGAGGATGTCTTACGTATTTATATGGTCCTGTTCGTATCAGCTGTTTTCTATGGCTTAATTGGTGTGCTAGAGAATAAATAAATAATGTAAGTCCAAATAATACAATAGAAATTTCAAAAGTTCCAAACATAAAATTAAGATCAGAAATCAATATTCCTGGATTTTGAAAATATAAGAATAGATAAGCAATCAATGGTACACTCATTATTCCAAACCACACTCCTGTGCAAGGGACATATTGAATCAGTGGTATCAGAAATGAAGAAATACTTGTAGAAATTGAATTCATTTTTACTTTTAACATTTCACTATTTAATTTCATACTTAATCATTTTATAGTTTTAAATAATCTTGTTGTAAATTAGAAAATTCTATTTTTAAAGGTTTAAGGTCCTCTTATAGAACAATTTTATGAAATGTGAAAGAATAAGAAAAAAAATCCAAAAAAAAAATTTAGGAATTTCTAAATTTTATTTAATTACTTCTGTATTTAAGGAGAATAAGAATTCCTCCAATCACTACACCTAGAAAAATTGGAATCACTACAGTCAGGACTAGTCCTAGGTTGAAGATTTGAGATGATTCTACAGAAGATAAATACGATTGTATGTCTATTTTTAGAAAAAATCCGTCAGTTTTTCCGCTATAATTATCCTGAAAGGCGTTATTGCTCATAAACAACGATTCTGAATCAGTAAACCCAACGATGTATAAACAATTATTATAATAATTCATAGAATATGGACATTCTTCTCCAGTTCCTCCGAAATAAGTGCTGAATTCCACCTGTTTTTCAAGAGAAAATTGCATTATAACTATATCTGCTTCACCAGCTACATTTTCTTGAAATGCATTTTTTGTAGGAAATCCATTTCCGATTCCACATGCAAATATAGAATTTGAAGAATTAACTGCTACTTGATGTAATGTGTCCCAACTAGTTCCTCCGAGAAAAGTGGAATATTCAAGAGTCTGACCATCAGGACTTATAATAGAAATAAATGCATCTACTCCACCAGCATAATTATTTTGTAAACCTTTTACCGTGGGATAATCATGAGATCCAGTTCTGCCGGATATGATAATATTTCCAGAGGCATTAACCGCCAATCCAAAGGGATCTTCAATTGAACTACCTCCGAGATATGTTGAAAATATAATTTGACCTGTAGAATTAAACTTGGTAACATAAATGTCTCTCTGACCACCTAAAATTTCATCCTGTAAGGCATTTTTTAAGGGAAAATCATCACTCACAGTATAACCTGTTAATATTATGTTACTTTCATAATCTAATGCAATATTATATCCACCATCTCCTTCACTACCACCTAAAAATGTACTAAAAAGGATATCCGAACAGTTATGTGACAATTCTAGAATAATAGTATCAGAAACACCACCGAATATTTGCTGAGGAGCATTAAAAGTGGTTGTGAAATTTGATGATCCAGTTGCTCCTGCTATAAAAATATTACCATATTTATCTTCAATGAGATCTGCTAAATTTTCAGCACCATCTTCCCCTAAATAAGTTGAGTAAACTAATGATCCATTAGTCGAGAATTTTGAAATGAAACCATCAGTAGCACCGCTGAAATTTTTTTTAATAGCATTGTCTGTTGTGGGGAAATTTCTTGATCTTGTTTTACCTATAACTAAAATATTATCCTCATAATCAACTATCACATTATTACAGCAATCTAAATCATTTCCGCCCAAATAAGTTCCCCAAATTAAGTCTCCAGAATGAGAAAATTTCGCTACAAATCCATCTCCTCCATTCTCATGAATACTATCACTTGAACCCCCTCCATATTCTTCTTGGAATCCATTAAAAACGGCAAGGTCTGTGGAAAAAGTTCCTCCTACCACAATTACATTACCAGCTGAATCAATGTCCATACCTGTAATAATATCTTTTTCTGATCCCCCGAAATAGGAACAATAAATATATGGTTTAGCATAATCTTTTATTGAAATTACTGAATTAAGCAATCCGGCTAGGAATAATAGATTAATAATTAAAGATAAAAGAAAAAAATATTTTACAAATTTTACTTTAAAAAAATTCATTAGAATCAATTAAAATTTTCATTTTATAGTTAAATATATCAAACCTATTAAGAAAATATATAAAGGTTTAAGGTCCACTTATGGAACAATTTATAGGAAAATTTTATTCTCCTCTTGAATTTTTTTTAAGAATATATATCCTGCTATCTGTAAGCCAACACCCAAGAATAGTCCGATAATCCCAAATCCTGGACTTAAGAGACCCCAAAAACTATGATTATAAGATAATATCGTTGATACCTCTTTCATGACCATCCAGGCTATTGTTAATACCATTATTAATATTGGAAAGCCCAACCAATTAATTTTAGGGAGTAGACCTCTCTTCTTATATCTAATAACACTTATTAGAAAAAAAATGGTTAATCCAATAATTAAAAATGAAATTATATAGGAAATAAAACCTGTAATACTAGTGTTCAATCCAAATCTAATGGTTGTAAGAATTCCATCCGTATAATCATAAGCAATATAAAAATCTAACATCCAACGATAAAATTCAGAATAAAAGGAAGATTCTTGATATGCAAAAGTAGCTGCTGGAGTTAGAAAGGAAATTATAATTATTAGTCCACCAGCAAGGGGTAATAACCAAACTAAGTTTTTTATTTCAGCCATTGGATTATTACGCAATTTTTCGAGCCTTACGCTAATATTCTTAAACTATATTTAAAGTTTTATGGTACACTTTTAGAACAGTCTAAAAATTAAAAAAAAAAATTAGGGAATTTATTTATTTTTATTATCCCTATCCAATAAAATTCCTAGCATAATAAATCCAGATCCAATAAAAGGTCCTATTACTCCGAAATGTGGAATATATCCGCCTCCAAAAGTAACCCAATGGTTAAATCCACTAATATTATAAAAGATTTCCATCATTATAATCCAAGCTAAAGTGGATAATGCGATTAAAGATGCTATAGTCAGCCAAAGTCCTCTATTTTCTATAAGAAATTTTGAAAATCTTTGATACAACAAAGTTGTTGTAATAATCGCTATAGAACTCGAAACTATTATTAATCCAAAAGCAATAGAAAAAATGACTAGAGTAAGATCAACTCTCAAAAGCCCAATGACAAAAGGATTTGGTTCAAGTTCAAGGTATAATTGGTTTATCCATACAAAATATGTATTTCCGACTTCTGTATGGAATTCTGTTGGCATTAATATAGATATTATTGATAAAAAACCCCCAAATATCGGCAAAACTTTAACATTTCTATTGAAAAAATTCAACTTATAACACCAATATTAATTAATAATTCTTGGATGTATGTTTATTCTATTTTTCCTATCTATATATAATAATTATTAATCGAAATACATCTGTCAAAATAATTAATGTCATTATTGGAGATAAATTTAAAGCTTTAAGGGGCAGTTTTCGATCATTTTAAAAATTATGCAGTTGATTCAATATTAAATAAAAAAAGTGAATTTTTCATGCCAAAGGAAAAAGTTAATGGTATTGATATGTATTATGAGTTGACTGGAGAAGGTGAACCCTTATTGTTAATTCATGGTTTGGGATCAAGTACCCGTGATTGGGAATTTCAGGTACCAACCTTTTCTAAAAAATATCAAGTTATTACAATCGATCTTAGAGGTCATGGGAAAACAGATAAACCTAAAGGCTCTTACAGTATGCAGATTTTTGCGGAAGATATCGCAGAATTACTTAAAAAATTAGGAATAAATTCAATACATGTTTTAGGAATCTCTTTGGGAGGAGGTATTGCCTTTCAATTTGCTGTAGACTATCCTGATTTTGTAAAAAGCTTGATAATTGTTAATGCAGGCATAGAGATGCCAGTAGATTCATTTAAACTTAAATTAGAAGCTTTTAAACGTTCATTTATAGTAAAATTAGTAGGAATGAAAAAGATGGGGGAGGTCCTTGCTCCCAGGTTGTTTATAAAGCCAGAACAAGAGGAATTACGAAGTAAGTTAGTTGAAAGGTGGGCAGAAAATGATAAAAGGGCGTATCTTTCTGCCATGCGAGCATTAATTGGCTGGACTATTCGAGATCAAATTGATAAAATTAAATGCCCGACTTTGATAATAGGATCAGATGAAGATTATGCTCCTTCTTCTGTAAAAGAAGAATACGCCGAATTACTCCAAAATGCAAAGTTTATTGAAATAAAAGATGCTAGACATGCGGTTGCAATGGAAAAACCAGAGGAATTTAATGAATTAGTAATAAATTTTCTTTCAGAACAATCCTAAATTCTACAATCAAGAAATTTCTTATTATTAGAATACTAATTCTAAAATATTATCAACCAATTTATTTAAAACGGCAAAACTTTTTGACTGTTCAGGTATTTCTATTATTGGTCTACCTTTTAATTCAAATTCAGTTATTATATTATCTTCAGGAATCTCTCCTAATAGATTTATATTAAGATCTTTCAATTTTTTTTTAATTTGACTTGTATTTCCCTTAACACGGTTGAGAATGAGAACCAATTTCTTATAATTCGTGAATTTTTTTGCACTTTCACGTATAGTAGCAGCAGTTTCAATACTCCGTATTGATATATCTGAAACAATCAATATAAGATCTACTGATTCTATCACCATTCGATTAATTTGTTCAAGTCCTGCTTCACAATCGATTAAAACTATATCAAAATCTTTTGAAATCGATCCTATAACCTTTCGTAAGAGAGTATTTGAAGGACAGAAACATCCTGGCCCCTCAGGTTGACCAATTGAGAAAAGACTAAAATCTTTACTCTCCGCTATAGCATTATACACTTCAAAATCAATATTTTCGGCTACTTCCTTGAAATCAGTGGCTTTTGTTAGAATTTCATCTATAACTTCAGTTCTTAATTGTTCAAGACTTTTTTCAGGAATTAAATTTACCATATGACTTAGATGAGGGTGGGTCGGGTCTGCATCAATTAATAACAATTTCTTTTTATAATTTTTAGATATTGCTTTTGCTAAAAGGGTTGTAATAATAGTTTTACCAGAACCACCCTTTCCAACAACGGAAATAGTTAATGGCTTTATGCTATTCTTTTTTTCGTTCATAATGAACTATTTCTCAATTTTTTCTCTCTCAACTAATATTTGCTTAATATCATAACATTCTTTTTGATAAGGACATATTTCACATCCCCAATCATATTCACAATCAATTCTTTTTTTCCAGTTTTCTATTTTCCTTAACCATTTTTCATTTATAAAAGTATTAATATTAGAAGTAATTTCAATAAAGTTATCAATTACACTTGGAAAAGTGTTAACAAAAAATATTTCAATTGATTCAATTAACTCCTTAAATTTTTGTTGATATAAATAAAAAATAGCATTCCCCAAAAATTCAAATGTAAAATTCTCTATTACGTTCTCACTAATTCGACACCAGAATTTCCGAGGAATTGTTTTGATTAAAAAACCCTCTATTCCATTAGATATAAGGTTAAATTGCCTTAAAGAATCCCAATCCTTTCCATTAATAAATGTTCCCCCAATTAGGATTATCATACCAAAATCGACAGAAAAATCTGTTATATCCTTGATTTTTTGTCCAATTAAAGTAATTTTTCCGTTATTTATATGAGTTATAAAATTTGGATTAGAGAATGGATAAACTAACGAGAATGACTTTTTATTAATACCACCTAGTTCAAGCTTAGTTTCTTCTTGAAGAACTATATCTTTATGTTCATCAAGTTCAACTTTAATGTTCAATTTTTCAAATAATTTGAGTGGAACCAGATTTTTTTGATAAATGAAAACGTTCTTCCCTTTTTGGGATTCAGAAGTGATATAATTCCTTAAATTATCAAGAATCTCTTCAAATAATTCTATTTTCATAAAATTCCAATTATGATTCTATAAAGATAATAAAAAAAAGAGGATTTATAGTTTTATCTCTTAATTGCCTTATTTATTAATTCTGAAAGATCATAGGTTTTAATGCTATCATCTTTAATATTGGCATTAAATTGATTTAAACAGAATGGACAGCAGGAGACTATAGCTTCAGCTTTAGTTTCTTTTGCTTCCTCAATTCTTTCGTTCGCAGCAAAGCTAGATAAATCTTTAAAAGCTGATCTCACACCTCCCCCAGAACCACAACACCATGCATTTTGTCTATTTCTCGGCATTTCAATCAATTCAATTCCTGGAATGTTCTTCAAGACTTCTCTTGGAGGTTCATAGATTCCCATGTGACGACCAATATGACAAGGATCATGATATGTAATCTTCATATTTAAATTGTTATTGAATTTTATTTCATTATTGTTCAATTTATCTTGAATAAACTCAGGTAGATGAAGTATCTCAATATCATGTTTAAGCTCAAATTTCTTTGGGTATGTTTCTTTTAACATTCGATAACAGCCAGCGCATGATGTAATAATTTTTTCAATCCCCTCATTTATAAAGGTATTTACATTAGTCTCAGCAATTTGCTTTGCTTGTTCAGTTTGACCAGTCATATAAATGGGAGATCCACAGCAATGTTCATCTTTAAGTATTCTAAAATCGACTTGAAGTGTATTTAATATTTCTGCTGTGTTAATTGCGATATTTTGTTCTCTATAACTAGTCGTACATCCAACAAAATATGCTAATTTTGCATCTGGAGATTGTTGTATATGAGAAGGTAGCCAGTTTGTTCTATCTATATGCTTTTCCATATAAGGATTGTATTCTAAAGCAACATGTTCAGAATACTTTTTTTGTTGTGGCATTGGTCCTAAGCCTTTCTGAACAGCTTCTTCTCTCATTGCCATTAACCATTCTCCTGCATAATGGTGAATGTCAGGGATTTGACATTGTTGAGTACAAGCCAAACATAACGAACATTGATAAAATATTTTGGATAGGTTATCGGTCCAATTTAAACGATCTGATGAAACTGCCCAAGATAGCAGATTTTTTCCTCCTAAGTAATAGGCTTCGAATTTTCCATATTCTCCAGAAGGACAAACACGATACCAACCTTCTTCTTGAAAACCAGTTCGACAAGTTCCACATTTTCCACATTGATAAAGAATATCTTTATAATATTCCAAATTTTTTTTTCTTTCTAATTTCATCCGATCTGCGAATAGATCTAGTTCAGTTATTCCCATATTTTTAATATATTTCAAATGATTTTCCTTTTTCAAATCAATCACCTCCAATTCCATGCCCTGGGTTCATTATTCCATTAGGATCAAGCAGATTTTTGAGTTTACTAATCAATTTGGTTGTAGCAGGATGAGTTTTATTTTTATAATATTCTATTACCCACAATGGAGCTTTATACATAACAGCACCATCTAATTTTTGAACGGCATCATGAATTTCTTTTAATATTAATCTCGCTTTATTAATATCTTCAGGATCACTTTTATTGAAGCATACATTTGTTCGAGCAACACAATAATGTCCACCAAACATAATTCTACTATAGAATTGAGGAGGTTTACCATACTTGAGACATACTTCTCTTGATAAATTATAATATTTTACAATATCGCGTGTTGAACAATATGATCCAATCCATTCGCCACCACCACCCCGTGCAAAATTCCAACAACCCCAAACTTGAAGTGGAGTCTGACCACCCGTAACTGGAGTTAAATTCATAAATATACCTCTCATATCTCTTGGAAAGGTGTTCATTTGAACTTCAGAAGTTAAAGGTTCTATTTTATATTCATTGCAAATTGATTCAATAGCTTTACATTGAGCTTTATGTTGATCCTCTGTAAATGCTTGTGTTGTTATTAATCCTAAAAAATCTGGTAAACCCAACGCAGCCGGATCTATAGCTACATTATTCTCAAAAAAACCTTGACAAGCCTGTGCCCACCCCATATTAAGAAAAACAAGATCGCAGATTCCTAAACCTGCTTTTGAGAGTTTAAGCATCATAGGAACTCCATTTTCCATTTTTGATCCTATTGGTAAGTAATCAGTTCTATAAGGTAATTTAGGCCACAATTTAATAGCAGCTTTAGTAACTATTCCTGTTGCTCCTTCCCATCCTATAAACAATCCAGCTAAATCAGGTAATGGTTGTCTACCATACCAATAATTTGAGAGACTACAAGATCCAACCTTTATCAATTCTCCCGAACCTAATACAACTTCCATTCCATTTATAAATTCTGCTCCAGTTCCCCCAATCATGCCAAGATCAAACATTCCATAACATAAACAAGATGGAATGACCCCAGTGCCCGGTGGTGAAAAGGTAACACCTGCTCTAAAATTAGGATGATGTTTGTCAAGATATCCTTTCAAATCAGCCCATGTCGTTCCTGCTTCAATTACAGCATACATATCATCTTCATTTACTTCTAATATACGATTCATCCGACGTAAATCAACTACGACCCCACCTTTTCTAGGAGTAGCTATAGAACCAAAATTTATTCCTGATACCCAAGGTACAACAGGAATTTTATTTTTATTTGCAAATTTTATAATTTCTTGAACTTCCTCAGCGGTTTGAGGCATTATAACAACATCGCATTTACCTTCTGGCTCTGCTGTAATAAAATCATAATGATATAAAAATTGTATTTCAGGTTCATCAGAAACATACCGATCTCCTACAATTTTTCCTAATTCAGCTACTATTTCGCCATTATTCATTTTAATATCACAATTTTAGATTAGATATTAATTTAAAATATAGAATTAATATTATTAAAGAGTTTTCTTGTGGTTTTTGAAAGTAGTATGATAAAATCAGTGGAATATTTCACATTAGTGTTTGAGCAAACATTTTTATTTTTTCTTTTATAACCTTTAGAGGAGTAAATCTTTTATCTCCTACATCAAATTCGATAAGTAGCATAGGAATACCAAGCTCTTCTTTAAGCATTTCTCTTAATAATTGTGGAAAGGAACCAAACTGTTTACAAGCTAAACTCTGCGTATAAATAAAACAATCAGCACTAAAATCCTTTGCCATCTTAAGACAATTTTCAAGTGAGGCATAATAAAAATCAGTAGATTGCTTAACCATAGGCCATCCCATGCTTTTTCTTGCCATATCAAAAAACATGGTATTCAAGTCTGAAGTGGTATTTATTGGATCTGAAAAATTATAATTAAAAATATCAAATAGTACACTCATACCTAATTCTCTATCCAACCATTCACATAGAGACATATCAAAATAAGTAACCATGTAGGGCCAAATAGATCTTATTTTTTCTTCTCCACCATGATGTTTTTTGGTTTTATATCTTTTTTTTACAATTTCCAATACTTCTTCATAAAAAGCTAAATTTTCTTTTGTCCCAGAAACAAGAATGAATGTTCCCGCAGAAACTGCATTATAGATATTTGAAATAGGGCTAGGAATAGCTTTAGTTAATTCAAATATTTCAAATCTAATTTTCTGTACTCGGTTTTCAATTTCAATATGAGTTTTCATCTTCTCAAAATCTGGTTCTTGACCTATTACTCTCCCCAATTCATATAAACTTTGCTTAAGCTGGTTACCATAATATTCATAACTCTTCTCATTTATACGAAATGGCATATCAGCAATTATCAAAGGGAATTTTTTTTCTAATCTAAAAAATGGATAGGATGCACACGTGTTATCGCAAGGTGCTGTAGGGGTAAGTATTGCGTTAAATCGAAATAGATCATCTAAAGCCATTCCCATTGGACCTTTTTGTGCTGTACATGTATGAAAGGGATGACCCCAATTAATCATTAAATCATAATATTTCTCTACGCCATCCAATAATAATGTTGATAAATAATAACCGGTTCCTTCAAGACACACAGGAACACAATCAAAACAGGAAAGGTATTCAGCAGGAATAGCAAAATGATATCCCACAATAGGCAATCCTTCTTTTGCTTTTTCAAGGTTTTTTTTTAAAACAGATTTAACCTTCTCAAGAGCTATTCTCAATTCTGGTATTCCATTTTCAGGTAGGATTCCTTTAACTAATTGGTGAGTTGTTGATATAGATTCATAAAGCATTCTAATTGGAATAACTCGATTCTCCAATTCGAGACTATTTGGCATTATTATTAACTACTCTCTTTTTGTCAATTATTTCAATTTATTAAGAAATCATTTCGAGAAATGCTTCTATTCTTGTTTGCATTCTTGTGGTATCAGTTTGGTAAAACTCTCTATCCATATTCAGAATTGGAATATCCAATTCCTTTAGTTCATGAATTAACATCATATTTTCACATCCATAAAGATCACAATTGTTTACTCTTTGTAATATGACTCCATCGACTTTTGCTCTATCAATTTCCTTTTTTAAAAACTCCAATCTCCTTATATGATCATCCATCATTCTTGGACAAGACATTCTGTAATATACTCTTTTTATAATGTTCTCTAGTGGAGAATTCCCATCGGTCTTTACATCATCTAAAAAATTACGTGTCCCAAAACATAAGAAATCAGATACTAAAATTGCTCCCGAATTCTCAATAAGCTTGGTAAAAGTGATATCATCCACTTCACTACCAATCAACATTATTCTCTTAGAATTCTCCTTTATTCCTTCTTTTTCATTTAAATCATTATAGATCCTTTTCAACTCTTGATTGGCAATATTTTTAGGAACAGAAGCATTCGCTATTGATAGTTGCAAAGCTTCACTTCCATTAAGTTTAGGTGCATCAATAATCCGTAATTCATGAATTTTTCTAAGGAGATTGCGATTTTCATTATGGATTTCTATTGAAGATTGAAGATCATGGTCAGTAATTTTTCGATTAATGAAATTCTTCTCAATATTTTCTTTTAATTCTTCAATTTCTCTTTTGTACCATTTAAAGCCTTCTTCTGTTATAACATGAGGAGTAGAAACATAAAATCTTTGAACTTTTTTCAGAAATCCCTCCCTTCGAAACACTTTTAGATCAAATAACTCAAACATTCGTCGAGAATGATCACAAGAATTACAAATGAAAAGAGCATCTAAAAAATCATAAATGCCTCTCAATGCCATATCTAAGGTTGCTCTTACAAAAGAGCAGGTAAATCTTACCATATAAATATCTGCTAAATTCGTATGTTCGTGTCCAGTTGCCCTAATTCTGTAAGGTAATAAATCTGCAGCATATAACAATTCTTCTGGAATATAGGTACAATAATGGCCTATGATTTTTTTTTTATTCTTTTGCCATTCTGTTATATAAGGATTTAAAATTGTATCTGAAATCCTCAAAAAAGGATCATTCTGCAAATTCATTTTAAAACCTCATTTATCATTTTTATAAATACTATGCTTCCCTATCATTATACATCTCACCCATTTTAAAGTGGTAAGATATGAGCCTTTGATCCTTATTTTACCAGGAATTATATACTTCAATAATTTAGCCAATCCAAAAATATTATTTTTAGATCTTACAATCGCACTGAATACTTGAAGTATCTTATCTTCTTTAACTGCTATTATAACTCTAGAAACTGGATTTTTAGCCCTATCGGCATAACAATCAAAATTTTCTCTGTCTGTTGTTAAAACAAAAGTCAAATATTCATTTAAAGCTTTAAAACATACTTCAATTTCTTGCCCTTCTTTTTCACTAATTGATTTAAATATTTCATTAGAACCAAATAAATCAACTAATATTTTAGCTAATCTACCAATAGTAAGAATTTTAGTTTCCCTAATTAGATTCTCAGCTTTAAGGTCTCTATTCAAATTATGAAATTTTTCTATTTGTGTGATATCATCCACCTTACAATTGAAATTTTGAGAGAAATGAAAGATTTATTTTCAATTTACGTACTGAATATTATTATATGATTTTTCAATTATTTAAAGATTTATTGAAAAATAGAAAGGAATTTCAATTAAATAAAGAAGAATCTACTTCTTCTTTATTTCAAAATTCACATCTTCGAATTTATTATGGATTGTACGGTAAATTTTGAATTTTCCATCGTTTACCGCTTGATTTACAATCTCATTAATTTCGCTTTCATTAAGAAAACTTTCTGAAACAAGTTTTTCAATTTTAGTATAAATTAATTCTCTAATCTTATATGTAAATCTATTTTTCTTTTTCTCATTAATAGCTTCTGATAGTTCAAGATGCTCTTTATGGTCCCAAATATTTTGGATAAGATCATCTACTCCCTCGCCCGCAATTGCATCAGTCATAGAAACTGGAGGTCTCCACCCACTTTGAAATATAGTATCATCAAGCATCATTTCAATTTGAACTGCGATATCTTCTCCTCCTAAATCTTTTTTATTTATGTTGTACATATCACCAATTTCTATAATCCCAGCTTTTTGCATTTGAATAGCATCTCCATATCCAGGAACTAAAACTACTACTACAGAATAAGCAAGATTATATATGTCAAATTCGGCTTGCCCAACACCTACAGTCTCAATAATAATTACATCCATTCCATATGCTTCATATAATAAACTAATGTCAAAAACCGCTCTTGAAATTCCTCCCTTATAACCCCTCGATGCTAAACTACGTAAAAATACATTTGGATGTAATGATATCTCTGTCATTCGAACTCTGTCTCCCAAGAATGCCCCTCCACTAAAAGGAGACGTAGGATCAACGCAAATTATACCCACAGATTTTCCTTGTTCTAGTAATTTTTTCGAAATTGCTCCAGTTAATGTACTTTTTCCAACACCAGGAGATCCAGTAATACCTATTATATAGGAATCATGTATTTGCCCTTCAAAATGTTTAAACACTTCATGTGCTCTTTCTGGCTCATTTTCAATAAGTGTTATTAATTTTGCCAAAGCAATTTTGTCTTTTTGCTTGAATTTACTAATTAATGTATCAATATCATATGCAGTATTCAATGAAATACATTCCTCAGTAAGAAATAGTTGTAAAATTATAAATTGATTAAAAAAAATATTACATGTCTTTTTTATTTTTTGACATGTGTTTTGATAAATTCGACAATATCCGAAGTCATTGAGCCGGGTCCGTATATATTAGCAACCCCCATCTCTTTTAGCTTAGCAAAGTCTTTAGCAGGAACTACACCACCAACCAGTATCATTATATTATCAAGTACTCCACGTTCTTTTAATAGATCAATAACTTGCTGAGTATATGCAAAATGAGCACCAGAATGGATACTTAATCCTATAACATCAACATCCTCTTGAATTGCAGATTCAACAATTTGCTGTGTATTTTGGAAACCACCAAAAATGAGTTCCATACCAGCATCTCTGATGGCTCTTGAGACCACAATACCTCCGCGCCAATGTCCATCTATACCCGGTTTAGACATTAAAACTCTTATCTTTTTCTCGCTCATGCTTTACACCTCAAAAATTAAATTGCTAAAGGAGGATCCCAAGTTCCCCAGATTTCCCTGTATATATTACACACTTCCCCGCAAGTTGCTCCTTCTTTGGTAGCTTCCATAACGACGGGCATTACATTTTCTTCTTTTTCACAAACATCTCTCAGTTTGTCAAAGATCTTTTCTAATTTCGCATTATCTCTTCGAGCTTTTAATTTTTCAATTCTTCTTACCTCAATATCCATTGCTTCTTTATTTGTTCTAAAAACATCTGTAACAGTGTCATAAGGCACAATATATTTGTTTACACCTAACATTATCTCATCACCACTCTCGAGTTTCACTCTTCGTTTATGAAATGCATCTCTCATCTCTTTATATAAAAACCCTGTAGAAAGAGCTTTATCGATAGCACCTACTGATTGGATTTTATCAATATATTTCCATACCCTCTCCTCAACTTCATCCGTTAACCATTCAATAAAGTATGAACCAGCGAGAGGATCTATAGTATTATGAATTCGAGTTTCATCTGAAATTACTTGTTGAGTTCTTAAAGCAACTAAAGCTGCTTCTTCCGAGGGTAAACAAATAGCTTCATCATAAGAATTTGTATGTAATGATTGACATCCACCTAAGTTAGCTTCTAATGCTTGGATTGCAGTTCTTACAATATTAATTTTTGGTGATTGAGCTGTTAAGGAAGAACCTGCGGTTTGAACATGGAATCGAAAGCCTAAATTTCTAGGATCTTTGACTTCATATTTATCTTTCATTAATTTATACCAAATTCTTCTTGCTGCTCTAAATTTAGCAACTTCTTCAAAGAAGTCTTTATGAGCTGCTAAATGAAATGCTAATCGCCCAACAAAATCGTCAGCTTTCCACCCTCTCTCAATTATGTTATCGATATGAGAACAGGCACTTGCGAATACGAAACCAAGTTCTTGTACTGCATCAATTCCTCCCTCTCGATAATTATAACCTGTGAAATTAATTGGGTGCCATTGTGGTACATTTTTTTGGGCAACTGTCCACTCAATAAAATCGCAAGCCAGCCGGAGAATATGATTAGGAGGACTATTCTTATATGGAATATATCCAACTGTCATTGTAAGTATATCATTTTGCGTTGTTCCCATCAATTGTTTGAGGTCATATCCGCGCATTTGTGCCATATTGAAATACATTGAACATACAGGAGCACATGTAAAAGGCTCTACAACTAATGCAACACTTATTTTATCAATTGGAATATCCTCCGTAAGAGCAAAAAGACTGTCTATACAATATAGTGGCACTCCTGATGTTCCAACTTCTGGAGCTCCATCTTTATTGGTAGGATCAATCCCATTAAACGTTAGAGCATCCACTGCAGCACTAAAACCAGTCTCTCCATTTTCATAGAGAAATTTCCATCTTTTATTTGTTTCCTCAGGAGTTCCATGGCCAGAAAATAACCTCATGGTCCAAAGTCTTCCACGATACATGTTTGGATATACTCCCCTTGTAAAGGGAGGCAATCCTGGAAAGCCTACATTTTCAAAATAATCTCCTTTAACATCTAAAGGCGTATATAATTGCTTTATAGGAATATCAGAATCAGTAACAAATTTTACATTGCGTTCTTTTGCGTCTTTGACTTTTTTCTCCCATGTTTCCTTTTTTTGTTGAATTTTATATAAATAATTTTTATCAAACATTAATAATTTCACTCATTACGTTTTTTAACTTTTGTTATAATAATCTTGCTAACTAAAAAAAATTTAATAAAAACAATTAAATTTTAAATTTGATTTGAAAAGCAATTTAAAATAATAGTTCAGAATTTTAAATAGAATTATGAGAAGTATCTGATATGATATGGCCTATATATAAAAAAAAGACCAATAAATTTTTCATTGTATAATACAAACAAAAGAAGAAAGAGTATGAGTTAAAATTAAAACAGATGAATAAATACTTATACTATAAATATTTTTGAAAAACGTAATTTCATTGAAATATTTTCTCAATAAATGAGTTAGATTCTGATGGAAAGAAGACTTAATGATTTAGAATATTTTAATTACTCTCTTGGACAACCTTACAATTTAGTCGTTGTATTATCGATTAGGGGCTCAATCTTCGAAGATGAACTAAAGTTGGCCTTAGAGAAAGCTCAAGAAAAACATCCATTACTAAAAGTCCGAATTGAAGGCAATAGTGAAGATTTTTACTGGTTTACCTCAAAAAATGTTGAGGAAATCCCTATCAAAGCATTAAAATTTGAAAATGAGTCAAAAACTACTAAATTATTTCTTAAAAATCTCGAAACGCCATTCGACATGACCGATCCTGTAAAACCTCTATTTCGAGTCACTCTTCTTCATTCTTTAGAAAGAAGTGATCTGATACTTTGTGCTCAGCATACAATTACTGATGGTTTGTCTATGGCTTTTTTAATGAGAGATATCATTGACTTTTTAAATGATCCTAATATTGAAATATCTCCAATCAATTCACCAATGAATAAAGAAGATATTTTTCCCTCAAAAATCAGAAAGAAAATCCCAAAATCTGCTTTTCGCGCTAAATTTTTCTTATTTTTCTTAAAAACTTATTACTTTCTCAGACATGGTACAAGAAAAGAAAACCTACATTATGCTTCTGATTATAAGGAGAATGATTTGAGGTTAATTTCATGGAACTTATCTAAAGAGGAGACTGATCTGTTTATTCACCTATGTAAAATGAGACGGGTTTCAGTTCATAGTGCGATCTGTACTGCGTTCTTGCCAGAGATCTCTATTATTAATAACCCAGTAAATCTGAGAGGGAGATTAAATTATCCAATTGGCGAAGCTTTTGGATTATACGCGGGTGCAGCTATAGTGAAAATGAAATATAAAGATAAATATGATTTCTGGAAAAACGTTAAAAGGTATCAAAAGAAATTGCGTTTATCCTTACGAGATAAAAATGTGTACAAAATCCACAAAATAGTTCATATAGGAGTCTCAATAAATGTCCTCAAAGAACTAGCTCCTTTATTTTTCGAAGTAGTAGTTCCTCAAGAAGCTTTTGCAATTACAAATTTAGGGTCTCTAGATCGATTGGGTATTGATTTAGATTCCAAAAAGTTTTCGATAGAATCATTTTATGGAGCAATATCCTTTGCGTTGGGAGCAATCACAGTCCTAGTTTATACAATGAGAGGAAAAATGTATTTCAATTTTCATTACCTTGAATCTAGACACAATGCTCAAAAGGTGAACTTCATGGAAGTAAATTCAAAAAATAGAATCTTAGATTTACTACAAGAAGAAAGATAATAATTTTTTCCAATAACTAGGATCTTATAAATATAATACTGAGGAAATGTTGTTGGATAATAAAAATAAATTTTTCTATCCTGAACATTCTTCTTTTTCTAAAAAGATCTAAGACATTTGATGTAGAAAAATGAAAGAGAATAAAGTAATTACTAATATAGATCACTTAACACCAGAGTGGATGACGACTATTTTTAAAAATAAAGGCTACCTTAGCCAAGGAAAGGTAGCAAGAATAATCTTGAACCATTCGGAAGTTACTCTCAGTTCTAATATTCATTTTTTGAAGGTAAAATTTTCTAATGATGCTCAAAGGGAACCATCTATCCCTTATATCGTTGTAAAAACCCCCAAACGTATTTTCAAAAATTTAGGTACGCATGAAGTAAAATTCTATAGCATGATAGCTGAAACCATGAATCAAGGAACAATTCCGACATGTTATGATGCGGCGGTTTCTGAAGAATCGGGATGGTCTCATATTATCCTTGAAGATTTATCGAAAACTCATTTAGGAGTTTGTGATTATCCTCCTGCAAAACGATATTTTGAAAAAGCAATTGATTGTTTGGCAGAAATCCATGCTTTTTGGAGGGATCATCCCAAATTAAAAGAACTCTCTAAACACTCATATGTACTTTACAATTTTAAAGAAAATTCTTTTAATGAGGAAGAAATTTTTAAATGGTTTAAAAATCCTTGTCCCTTTAAAAAAAGAACAATAAGCCAATTTCTAGAATTCTTAGGAGATAAAATAAGTGATAATAGAAAAGAGGTAGTTAAATCTGTATTCTCATTATATCCTCAAGTAGCCTATGAACGAATTAAAAAAGAGAATATAACATTTATTAATGCTGATGCTCACTTAGGGAACTTTTTTTTTCCTAAAGATATGGCAAGTAAAAAATCTAGAGCTATCTTATTTGATTGGCAATCGTGGGGTATTGGTGTTGGATGTCAAGATCTAGCATACATGATAGGGCTGTTTTACTATTCTGATTATAGACATTTGATGGAAATGGATCTTATTAAACGCTATCATAACGAACTTCTAAAGCTAGACATAAAAGACTATAGCTGGGATGATTGTTGGTATGATTACAAATTATTTGCTTTATTAAACCTTTACAGAATTATCTTGTGGTGGTGTGTGGGTAAGCCTCCAATAGAATGGTTGTATAGCTTAGAAAATACCCTTTGCACCATAGAAGATTTAAATTGTATGGAGCTTTTAGTAAAAAAAGAGTAACAGTAGAAGGTTAAGAAAAAAATAAAAGAATGATTTATTAATAGATACTTTATTTTATTTCAATTTTCTTCTTTTCTGGCACTACAGGCTCAACCTTTGGAATCTTTACTGTTAAGATTCCCTTATCGAGAGAAGCGTCAATCTTGTTCTCATCAATGTTGTCCGGCAATGTAAAGCAGCGGTAATAACTAGATGAACGATATTCTCTCCTAACTAATTCCCCTTCTTTTTCTTCTTTCTTTTCTTCTTTTAATTCACCTTTAATCTCTAAAGTTCCATCTTGTATTGCAATTTCGATATCTCTTTTGTCTAAACCAGGTAATTCTGCACTAATATTAAAGAATCCATCAGATTCTGTAATGTTTGATAAAGGAGTTCTAAAAATAGGTTCATCATCTCTTATTATCAACGAAAACGGTCGCTGACGCTTAAATCCAAATGGCCAATCTTCAAAGAAATTACGCTGCATATCGTTGAATAGTCGATCCATTTCTTGAAATAATGAAAATGGACTTTCCCTTCTTACAGTAATTTCTCTTGATTTTTGATCTTCTTTTTTCGCTTCTTTACTTTTTTCTTTTTTCTTAACATCAATTTTTTCAGACATTAAATCCACCTCTTATTTCAATTTTTATTGTGATTTTTGATTTTTTTATATTCTATGTCAACGTGAGGTTGACAATATCTACTTATTATATATTCATTGACATATTTAAATCTTACGAATTTTTTTTATCATAATAGGACATAGCTTTTGAGAGGTCTTTAAAATTAAAGAATAAATAAAAAGAACTTTATAACCTAAGATAATTATTTTGGAAAAAGTTAAATTAATACCGTATTTAAAACAAGACTATGGATAAAAAAGTTAGTGAATATATTGAAAAACAGAAATCTCCTCATAAAGAAATTTGCCGGAAACTAAGAGAAATTATATTAAATACTTTTCCAGATATTATCGAGGAAATGAAGTACGGTGTACCTTATTATGGAAATAAATATTATATCGTAGCTTTAAAAGTGCACGTTAATTTGGGTTTCTCGATTACGGGTTTAACAAAAGAAGAGATTGCACTATTTGAAGGAAGCGGTAGAACAACAAGACATATTAAAATCAAAACTTTAGAGGAAATAGAGGAAAAAGAGATCATTAAATTATTAAAAATAGTCAAATAAATAACTTCAAAAGTATTTTTTTTAGCTATTACTTTACTTAAATTATATATAATAGGATGTTGATTAAAAATGTCTGAAAAATTATGGTATAAAGTTGCCCGAAGTTTTATCAAAGCAGGAAGGCTACCTTTACGCGTAAGTGATATTATTACAGAAATAATGCAAACCTTACTAACTGAAGAACAAGCAAAATTTATTACAGTATTAAAAAAACGTTCTTACAACCTTGATGAGATAAAACCCTTAACTGATATGGATGAAGAGACTCTTAATAAGATGCTAAATGATTTAATGGACATAGGTGTGATTTTTGGTATTCCCAGCAGAAGTACAGGGGTTATGGTTTATCGGAAGACTCCCTTACTCCCGGGAATTATTGAATTTACCCTAATGCGTGGTGAAACTGATGATAGAGCAAAAAATTTAGCGAGGTTATATTCAAGATTATATGAACAAGTAAGTCAAGATACTCAAAATAATTACGATCAAATGGTTCAGGAATTTAAAACCGGACCTTCACTTGATAGAGTTGTTCCTGTTGAAGAAGAAGTAATAGTAAAGGATGAGGTTGTGTTACCCTTAGAAGAAATTTCGAAAATTGTTGAAAATCATGATCCAATAGGAGTGACAGTGTGTTATTGCAGACATAAGAAAGATCTTCTTGATGAACCATGTGAAACAACAAAAGAAAGAAGAAATTGTTTTGCTTTTGGTAGAACTGCTGAATTTCTTATTCAGCATGGGTTTATAGAAAGAATCTCAAAAGAAGAGACTATGGAAATAATGAAAAAAGCTGAAGATGAAGGATTGGTTCATAAAGCTTTTCATACAAATTTGGATATAAATAAGGATCTAGATGGTATTTGTAATTGTTGTAAATGCTGTTGCGGGACTTTTCTACTACATTATAATGGAGCGGTTCCCTTAATGGATTTAACCTCACATCTAGCTCATGTTGATGAAGATTTATGTACTGCTTGTGGAACTTGTGAGCAAAATTGTGCTGCTGAAGCTATTGAACTCATCGACACTGTTGCGGTTGTCAATGAAGATAGATGTTTAGGATGTGGTGTTTGTGCTCATTTATGCCCTGAAAATGCAATTAATTTGGAGCGTACGGAAATGAGGAGAGTTTTTATACCTCCTCCAAAAATAAGTTAATTTAATATTAAATTTTATTATTTTTATTTTGAGTTGGAATTGAGTTTTTTTGACATTTCTAACCGGACTTCATGCTTTTCAATATCTTCATTTGAATATGCAATAAGATCAAATCCTGTTAAATTGAAGCCATTTTGGAAATAAAACGAAATTGCAGGATAATTCGAACTTTGACATTCCAGAATTAAAGCTCTGCAATTCCATTTTCTCGCTTTTGATATTGCATAGTTTAATAGCTTTTTTCCTATCTCTTGTCTTCTATACTCTTTTTTCACGTCTATATTCCATAATCTCGCAGTATTATTCCATTTCTGTGGAGATATGCAAATCCATCCAATTTCCAAACCGTCCTCGTTTAGTGCAACATAATATTCTGCTTCTTTTACAGAATCGTTGAATAATAATTCTTCAATATGTTTTTTATATGGTGTTTGAAATCTTTTTTCCTGAATATTGATTTTCCATCCTTTTCTATTGCTAATTGTCTGAATTTTTATATCATAATAAAAATCCGATTCATAAGTAAATAAGGATGTTTTATTATTTGGGTAGTCTTTACTGAAGATTTGGATAATTTTCATAGGATTAATACCAAAATAATTTGAATTATTCTTGTTAAATCCATAGAAGCTTTTAATTATTATCCATCATAAGCTAAAAAGGAAATTTCTTTATTTTTTCAACAGTTTCATAATCTAGTTTTGAGAGTGCATAAGAAGCTACAGGCACAATACAACCGCAATTTTCACATAACAATGGAGAATTACCCATTACGCAAAATTTCCGCTGACCATTTGGGTAATAACTTTTAATGACACCCCGTTTAAAAATACAGTGTGGTACAAATTCTTTAGTAATATACAAGTCAAGCATTTTTTTAGAGAATAATATAAAATCACCAAAATTCTTCATGACTTTTAATATATTCTCAATAACGGATTTCAATTTTATACCTTTAACTAATAAAGGATCATTGGGATATCCGGTATACATTAAAAAAAATATTCCTGAAACTCCTATATTATATGCAATTTTGACCACTTCTTCAATTTCCTTGTAATTCATAGCAGTAATAGTTGTAGATATTAATACTCTTTTGTCATCCTTTATATTTTCAATTACTTTTCGAAAAATATTAGCTCCCCGAATATGATTATGCATATCTTCTCCTCCATCTAAGCTTACCCAGTATATAGGTTGTTTATGATGATTGAACCAAGGTAATTTGATAATACCGTTTGAAGCAATTTGAATAGAAGGAAATATGTCTAAAGCTTTATGCAATAAATTCATTCTAAGAGTCGGCTCTCCTCCTGTTAAAGAAGCACTTCTGATTCCCAAATCCCTATGATACTTGAATACATTTATCCATTGCTCATCAGTTAGTTCCTTAATATTTCTTTCTGAAACATTGCTTAGTTCTTCAACAGATGAATAGAAATAGCAATGTTTACATTTTAAATTGCATTGCCAAGTTAAATCATAGTTTACGCCTAAGGGAAATTTTTTTATTATGTGTTTTAAATAATATGTACCATAAAAAAATCCTTTAGTAATATTTTCTTTAGTGACTAATTTAAGGAGGGAAATCGCTTTATTCAACTTAACAAATATCTAATAGATATATACCATTTTAAAGTTTGCTTCCTCAAATGGAATATATAGGAAAAAGACGTTAACCCATTTAATTTGATTCTACTCTTTTCCTAGAAAACATTTTTAAAATTCTATCATATACTTTTTGAATGAAATATGAAAATAGAAAAATAAAAGGTACAAATAATAAAACTAAATATAGATTTTCTAACGCAAATATATCTATATTCAAACCTTCCGAAAGAATAGAAGTATAGATAACAAGAAAAATCCTATGGAATAAATAAACACAAAAAGTTGAATAAGCGACTGTAGAAAAAATTTTATCTATTTTAATTCTTGGGAGTAGAAGCTTAAATGATTTTATAAAAGCATAAGATAATGATACTATAAAAGTGATATAAATTATAATTATCAGATTAAATAATAGGATCACTGATGCAGATTCAATTATACCAGGTTGTAAATCCAAAATTTCGTGTAAAAATGATGTCCCATATTCAGAATTAAAGTAAGAGAAACAGAATTGAGTGAGTCCTAAATATATTACAATACTTAGAGCTGCCGTTCCAAATCCTACAATTATAGGAAAATATTTTGGTTTATTTTGTATAAAATCCTTAACTCGAGTATATTGTGATGATGTATAGATATTTGCTGAGATTATGCCTAGAATAAAGAGAAGGTAGTAATAGAAAAATCGGTATTCAAATAGACCAGTATATATGTGAATAATGGCAAATATAAATAGAATAATTAATGCAGTAGGTATTATCCATTTAATGGAGCCTGTAGAACTTAAGATTATAAATACTAAATAATAAATCAAAATAATACCAATAAACCAAAGAGTCCAAATAGCCCAACTATACGCTGGGGCAACAACCATTTGTATTCCAAAAACATGTGCGAATATGTAGAAAAACCCCTGATCCCAATAGCCAAAAAAAATAATAAATAAGATCAAGGCAATCCAATAAAGGGGAAATATTCTTAGAAACCTTTTTTTAAGAAAGCCAAATAATTTTTTAGTATTATTAATGCTTCTATTATTCTTATTCAAATAAAGCCCAAATCCCGAAACAAAAACTAAAGATCCCATAGCAACGTAAATTCCAAGTGTATGAAATATAAATCCTTGGTAAGGAGTATAATCCATAGCGAAAGGATATGCATAATTATTTGGTATATGAATCAAAACTACAACAATTAAAATGGCAATTATTCGGAGAATATCCAGCTCAGGGAGTTTTTTACGTTCCATAAATAAACCAACCAAACTAAGCACTAATTAACTAATTTCCTATGGAACTATATTAATAAATTTAATTAGGAAAACATTGATTAACCAAGATTTTGAGACAAAAATTTTAACTTTATAGTTAAATCTTTGGAATTTATTTAATATACGAAAATTGTTTAAAAGTAATCATACAAAATAAAATCTTAAAACTAAATCAGTGATAATTAAATGCTATTTCAAAATATTATTGATGTCATATTTGGATGGATTTTTTATAATTTATTAAATATCTTAACAGTCGCTATTGCAATAGTAATTGGATGGATAATTTACATAATTTTTAAAAAACAAGTTAAAAGACTTCAAAGACAAGAAAAATTAGAGGAACGAACTGCAAGAAATCTACAGAGAATCATAAAAATAGTAATAATATTAATTATCATTAGCATGATTCTTGTCCAATTCGTAGAGGCAATTGGTTTAATTACTTCTTTGTTTACACTTGTTGGAGGGACTATTATTGGCTTTGCTGCAATCAATACATTTGGAAACGCAATTGCGGGAATTATAATTATGTCAAGTAGACCCTTTGTTGTTGGTGACTATATAATGTATAACAATAAAATCGCGAAAGTTCATGAAATCAAATTAATTTTTACGATATTAATTGATTTCGATGGTATAAGGATTTCAGTTCCTAATCAGAAATTAATCTCAGAAGAAACTGAAAATCTTGGCAAGAAAGATGTAATTAGAAGAAGAATTAAAATTACTGCAGATTATGCTGAAGATCATGAAAAAGTAGAGAAGGCTTTATTAGAAGCCGCAAACTCAATCCCAGAAGTACTAAAAGATCCTGAACCCTTTGTTGGGATAACAGAATTTCAAAATTTCTCTGTTGAATATACTCTTTTCATATTTATTCGTGATATAAGGTTATTGATGAAAATATTAGCTGATTTAAGGTTAAGTATTTTGAATTCTATGAAAAGATATGGTATTGATATTAGCACTCCAAGTCTAGTTAAAAGTATTGAACCCTCGAAATAATTAAGTTATAGTAATATTAGCAAATAACTAAGGATTGACAAATACTCATATAGATTAAAGTTAGCTAAAATGGATTCTAACACACCTAATAATTTTGTTTAAATCATATATAAATGGTTATTAGATGATTTTATACATAATATTTCTATTTGATTTATTATGATACGTGATAAAATAAAAACAATTATCTTCGATCTAGGAGGGGTGTATTTTACACCAGGTTCTTTTTTAGCCATCGAGAAGATTAAAGAAATTTATGACATTGAAAATGAAGAATTACTACGAGAATTTTTTAGTGATAACCCTAGTTCTGAAGGAAATCTTTTACGTAGAGGATTAATAACTATTGATGAATTTGAGGAAAAGCTGTTCATAAAATTAGGAATTAACAAAAGAGAAAAAAAGCATACACGATATATTTGGTTTGGCTCATATTGTGTTCACTATGGTATTGAAGAATTAATAAAGAAATTGAGAAAAAATAATTATAGACTATTGATATTTAGTGGGAATATAAGGGAACGTATAGAATATTTAGAAAAAAAATGTGGAGTTTTAAAATATTTTGATGATACTGTATTAAGTTTTGATTATAATATGAATAAAGATGATATTAAGTTTTATGAAGAATTAATAAAACATTTAGAATGCGTACCTTCTGAGGCAATTTTAATCGATGATGAGAAAAAAAATATACGAATAGCAAGATCTTTAGGATTGAAGGGAATACATTATTACTATACTGAAAAATTAATAGAAGATTTAAAAAAATACGGTATATCTTTGGATCCTTAAACTTAACTCAAAAATAAAAGAATTTTTTAGATTATCCTCTTCGGAAAATTCAAATTTTTTAATAAAATAATCTTTGGTAAACTTTTATTTAAAAAGCTAATTTATTAATAAATTAATCAAAAGAAACCATAATTTTTTTAGGTGAATAAGATTGAGGAGATTATCTCGACCATTACATAAAAGGGTCCCATCTAGCAAAAGAAAGAAAGAGATTGGACTTCCTCCGGGAACTTTAATTTATACAGGGGATAAGTTAAAAGAAAAAATTAAAATCAAAGTAACAGATTATACTGAAGACCGTTTTAATATACAAGAATTTAAGGATATTAAAATAGATCTTACTCAAATTGAAAAACCTTCAGTTAGATGGATTGATGTATATGGCCTTGCAGAAGAAAAAGTCATTGAAGAGATTGGTCGCCAATTTGATTTACATCCTCTCGTATTGGAAGATATTTTAAATCAGAATCAAAGACCTAAATTAGAAGACTATGGAAACTTTATTTTCGCAGTATTAAACAAATTAGTCTGGAATAAAGAACAAGAAGATATTGAATTTGAACAAATTAGTCTGATTTTAGGAGAAAGCTTTGTAATATCATTCCAAGAGAGAGATACTAACCTTTTCGATCCTATTTATGAGAGAATACAAGTTCCAAAAGGAAGAGTTCGATTTATGGGAGCAGATTATCTCTTTTATGTTTTAATTGATATAATAATAGACGATTATTTTGTAATTTTGGAAAAAGTAGGTGAGGATATAGAAAATATTGAAGATTTATTAATAAAGAATCCGGAACCAAAAACTTTACAGCTTATTTATCAATTGAAAAGATCTTCAATTGAAATAAGAAAGTCAATTTGGCCAATAAGAGAAATAATCAATAAATTGCAGCGTGAACAATCACATCTAATAAAAGTAGATTTACAGATCTATTTGAGAGATATATATGATCACGTTTTTAGAATTAGTGATCTTTTAGAAAATTATCGGGATATCATTTTTGGAATGTTGGATATGTATTTGTCTAGCGTGAGCAATAGAATGAATGATATTATGAAAGTTTTAACGATTATATCAACAATTTTCATACCAATATCATTTCTAGCAGGTTTTTATGGGATGAATTTTATTTATATGCCCGAATTTTCTTCTCCCATCGCATATCCAATTTTAATAATCGTGATGGTAGCAATATCTCTTATTATGTTGTATTTCTTTAAAAGAAAAAGATGGATTTAAGAAACTAACAATTTTTTCTAATTTAGTTTTATAAAAAACTTTCTCAAATTAGATGGAATACTTGAGATTTAAAAATTATTCTGCCAATATAACTCCTGGATGTCTAATTTTTTCTCTTTCTCCTAATATTAAAGAAAGTTCCTTTTTCAGGTCGGAAAGTTTATTCTCTTTTTTCTTTATATCTTTTTCCTTCTCCAGCACATCATTTTTCTGTTTTATTAAATTTTTTTTTTGTTCTTCCATATTATTTTTAGCTTTCGAAATTTTACTTTCTGAGGCAGCTCCACCAGCTAATTTGATATAAAGATTTTGTTTTTTTGATAATTTTTCTCGTGCTTTTGCTACATCTAATTTCTCTTCAGATAATTTTAATTTTTGATCAGCAATTTGCTTTTCGGTTGAAGCTATTTTTTTATTAACTTCAGCAATTTGTTTTTGATTTTCTGCTATCTTCTCGTTATAAATGGCATAATTATTTTCATTTTTTAATTCTTCTTCTGAAAAATCTAAAATTTGATTTTTTTTAATTACTGATTTTTCAACAGCTAATACTCTTCTCTTTTCAGCTAAATCCTTTTTTATGTCAGCAATGTCATATTCAATTTTTACTAAGGTCTCTCTTGCCTTTGATTTTTTAATTTCAGCTAACGCATTAATTTTTGATTTTAGTGCTAATTCTTTTTCAAACTGAGCAATTTTCAAGTTATTTTGAGATTCTTTTTCTATAATATTTAAATCCTTCATAATAACTGTTCTATAAATTGGAATTTATCAATAAATTATAGCTAGGAAAATTAAAATTTATTTATACATTAATTTTTGTTTTTTAAATCTTATTTAATTTTAAATTCAAGATGGACTAAATTAGATGTTTTTTCTTCTAATTTTGTTGTATAATCTAGTTCAAAATGTTGAGATAGGAGATACTTAAAAAATTCTGTAAAAAAATGGGAATAAACCTCATCCATATCGTGTAAACCTCTAAATATGAAAAGATTTTCTCTTTTCTGAACGTCAAGTGTATTAAACCATTTTAATCCATTTTTACCAAAAAAATTAATTAAAAAAGTTGTATGTGATTTCAAGGTTTCTTCATTCATAGGTTTCGCAGTTGAGAATTTCATTATATCTGAGAATAAATCTGCAAAATCTTTAGCAATAATCTCCATAGTATGATCATCTAAGTGAGAAAGGATCTTAGAAAAGATAGATTTTGATATCATTATCATTTCATTGGTTTGATTAAATAATTCTAAATTGAGCCATTGTTCGATAGCATCTTTTGCAATCAATCCACGTGTTTTATTTTCCTGTTTTGCAAGTAGCTCAAGTTTATTAAGTACTACATCTGAAAGTCTAAATCCAAGAAAATTACTTTTTGTCATCAAATTTCAGGTGATTTTTCATTTTTAAATAACTATTTTATATCAAACAATGATATCAAAATATATAAGGTTATCGTTTCTGTGATTTGTTTTCAATTGAAAACGTTTAAATATCATGTAATCATTATATAGTGACAAGTACAAAACAACAGAATTAAGGATGTAAAAAAGCCAAAATGGAAAGAAAAAACAAAGAGAAGAAGAAGAAATATAATTATGAATATGACGAATATGAAGAAGATGAATCTTCTAATGATAATGAAGATCATGATGATAATGAGGAATTTGACACAATTTATAATGACAAAAAAGAAGTAGAAACATATGATGACATATATAGTTAATCTAAATTGAAGTATTTCTAATAGAATATTTAAATTTATCATGTTAAAATTAAAAGGGAATTAAGAAAAGAGGTGTTTAAAATGGAAGAGATTAAAAAATTTGAAAAAATAGCAGAAGAGAATTCAAATTTAGCTAAAATTGAAAGAGAAACAGCTAGTGAAATGAAAGTATTAGCAAAACAATCAGTAAAAAGAGCTAAAGCTCGAGAAATGCTAGCCAGGAATGAAATTGAAGTAGCAAAAGTGCGAGAGAGATTAACAGATAAGAGTAAAAAGTTAGTTGAAAAGAAGGAAAAAGTAAAAGACATGTTAAAAATTGGTGATGAAATTTTAAAAGCGGAGAGAGCACAAGCGCGATACAACCAAGAAGTTGCAGAAATTCAAACTGAAATCGCTGATATCCAAAAAAGGATTGCATATGTGGAGACGGATATATCCGAGATAAGAGTAAAAGTTGCTAATAAAAAACTTGATGAAGCTAAGGAAAGGGGGAATTTAGCCAAAAAAATGATGGAATACGTAAAATTAATGAATGCTAATGCACCTAGTGATAAAATTTCTAAAGTTGAAGAGGCATATCTTGGTATTCAGAGATTATTAACAAAACTTGAAACCAACGCGATAGATTTGAATAAAAATATTGTTGGAAAACAGAATAAGTTGGCGGATCTCAAGAAAGAACTCTCTGAAAAATTAACCGAACGTGAAAAAATCAGACCTGAATAATAAATCCTAAATTTTAATTTTTTTCTTAAGATTAAGATAATCGCAAAAGAAATAAAAAGGGTGTGATTAACATCGAAAATATTGAAAATATCGAATTAATAGCACAAAAAAATTTAGAAATTGCAGAAAGAGAAAAAAAAATATGCAAAGATTCAAAAAACACAGCTATACAAACATTAAAAAGCGTTAAAGCAGGGGAAATTCTTGTTAAAAATGAAATGAATTTAGCTAAGCTTATACAAACTTTAGCTGAAAAAAATAAGAAGTTAGTGGAGAGCAAACAACAAGTAAAAGATATCCTAGCTTTTTCTAATAATAATCTAAAATCTGAAGAAGATTATGCAATATACAGCTTAAAGATTGCAGCGATCAAAAATAAAATTGCAGAGGTTCAAAGAAAAATAGCGTACTTAGATAGTAAAGTTGCAGAAGAAGAGTTAAATATTATAAAGGAAAAGTTGCGCGTTGCTAAAGAACGTGAATTACTAGGTAAAAAACAGTTCAGTTATGTTAAACTTTTGAAAAATTCTGCGCCAATGGAAAAACTGAAAAAAGCAGAAGAGGAATTTCAAAAACAACAAAAAAAATTAAATACAGCAATAAAGGGTGTATATAAAAAGAGTATTGAGATAGGAGGAGACGAAGATAAATTAGCTGACTTAAAAAAAGAACTTTCAGAAGAATTAGCTAAAAGAGAAAAAATTAAACCTCCAAATGCCAAATTTCCTACAAATGAATGAGGATATTAATTGATATTTATTTAATATTAAAAAATTTATCTTGAATTAAATTAAACTATTGGAATTAGAAAAGAGAGAGAAAATTAAGGAGTATCACGCTATTGAATGAATATTTTTTAATTCTACTGGTATATGGGCTTTTAATTGTATCCTTGATGCTTATCGTTTTCATCTGCATTGAACAAATTAAAAAAGAATCTAATGAATCTCTCGTCATTTTTATTATTATAAGCATTGCGATACTTCTTCTAATTCCGGTAATAATCGGAGTTACTAAAGACTTGAATTTATAAATCTTTTCTTATTCCTTTTTATGACTTTTTTCTATTTTTTCTTTTAGTTGTTCAATTTCCTTAGTGTGTTTTTCTATATCTTTTCTCAAGTTTACACAATCAATATCAATGTTATTTAGTTTACTCATAATTTCTTTTTTATCACCTACTATTTCTCCTTTCTCTATATTAATTAATAATTTATTTAATTCTTCAGTAACATTTTCATTCTCAGTTAGTAGAGCTTTTAATTGTTTAATTTCTTCTTCTTTAAAGAGTATGTCTTGAATAATCAGTTCTCTTTCATCCATATCAATTAATTCTTCAATTCTCGTGATGTATCTTTTTATCGCAGTTAACTTTAATTCTTGTACTTCTTCTTTCTTAAAAAAAAGGGCAATATTACTATCTTCACCAAGCTTTAAAATAATAATAGACATATCAAAAGTCTCAAAAATAATTTTTTTATAATTTTCAAAATTGTAATGTGAGATTTCATAGAGTTTTCTAGCATGATTTAAAATTTCCGCAAGATTCTCACCTAGTTTTGGTATATTAATATCTTGGTCAAAAGTTGTTTGAAAAATTATACCATTATTATAGAACATTGCAATGTGCTTAACTTCTGGTAAAGCAGCTTGAATTCTTTGAATATTTTTGAATACCATTTCAAAATCACCTTATAATAGTTTCTCTTAATTTAATACCTATTATATTTATATGAGATTTAATTTGTTTTGAACCAAATTTATGGAGACCGTAGATGGCTATTATTATTATACCTACAATCCCTAAAATAATCATTCCTATTTGTATATAATAAATAAAACAATAGTAGATTGATATAATTATTAACTGATAATTAGTGGTAACAAAACCCAATTTAAAAAACGATTTAAAACTTATAGGTCGCTTATTTTGTTCAGCAATATTAACCACAAGAATATTATCTCCTAATGGAGTTAGATTATCTCCCCAGTTTGCCCCAAGCGCAAGACTGTAAAAAATTTGTCTTCTATTTAATATGGAAGCAGTTTTAGTCATAGTATCTGCAACAGGAATCAATACTTTTGTGATTGGAATATTATCGATACAACTGCTTAAATAGGCAGAAAACCACAATACCAAGAGAAGTTGGAAAAATAAATTGTTTCCCCCAATATTTAAGATAAAAGTACCAAGAACCGCTGTTGCTCCTGTTACCTCAAGCCCTCCAACAATTATAAAGATACCTAGCAGATAAAAAATCAATTCAAAATCGATTTTATTTATAATTTCTTTAGGATCTAATCTTGTTAAAATGATTAAAATGATAGCAATAGTTAAAGCAATGATGTCCGGTGAAATCAATGATGATGGAATAAATATTAATAAAATTAATAATCCAACTAAGGAAGATAATGATTGATATAATAATCTTTTATTTTGAACAACATTCCAAACATCAAATTCTTTTAATGCTTTTTGGCCCTCTTCTGGAATGATTAATTCCTTTTTATATAATACAATGAAAAAAATGAGAGTAAATATAAAAACTATAAAGGATAATAATCCAACATTAATGAAGAATTCTAAAAATTCTATTCCTGCATATGTTGTAATTAAAATATTTGGAATTGAAGAAATCGAAAAGACAGTACCTCCGATATTGACTAATACAGCTTGAGTTAAAATGTATGGAGATGGATTTATGTTTAAAATTCTTGAAACTGTAATCGTAAGAGGAATTATTATTATAACTGTTAAAATGTTATTTAATATCGCAGATATCAAAACTGTCGCACTACAGAAGATAATCATTAAATTAACAGGTTTTCCTCCAGATAACTTAATTAATTTACCTGCAATAAATTGGAAAGTGCCTGCTTCATGAGCAATTTGCACAATCATCATCATTCCTATAATCATTATTAAAGAATGGAGATTTACAAATCCTTCAAGAGGAGATCCAAATAATAATTCTACTATTATAGAAAAGTCGAAATGTTCAATAAAAATAAGCACAAAGAATGTAATTATTGCTCCTAATAAAGATGCAACTGCTCTATTCAACTTATTTGTAATAATTAAAATGACAACAGCTATGAAGCACCCTAAAATTATAAAAATGCTAATTAGCAAATTATCCGCTCAACTTTCTATTTTAAATAACTTTCAAAAAATTTTAGGAAATTATTAAATTGGTAATTTTTTTTCTATATAGTTAACAAGTTCTTAACATTCTCCGGATTCTTTATGAACATCGAATAGTTTTATCGTCGTTCAGTAATAACACTTATTTCTGAAAGGGGAATGTAACTAAGATTCTCATTTTTATCTTTTAAAATAACTATGTCAGAATCAGTTATAGAATTAATTTTACCAGCAAATTCTTTACCTAGATTTTTTATATAGATATATACAAGATTATCTATCAAGCTTTCAATAATTTTTTTTGGAATCATTTTTTTATTTTTTAATATGGTTTTATGAAATTCATTATCTTTCCCGTTTATTAAATTTTCAGAAAAAAATTTTGCTTTTTAACAGATATTCAGAAATCAAATTAAGAATTTATAGAGGTAACTCTAATATGTTTCCCTTCAAAAATTTCGGTTTGGTAAATAAAAAGGTTTTAGAAATTAGCTAAGTTATTTGCTTCTTTAATTTCTTTTAAGTAATCTACTTTTCTGGAGCATAGCATTCTTTTACTAATTTTCCCCTTTCAGAAAGGTTAATCACCACAACTTTAGGTCGACTCATGGCTTCAATGGAATATCTTATCCCTTGAGTACCTAAACCAGATGATTTAGTTCCTAAAAAAGGAAAATGATCTGGTCCACGAGCACTCTTTCCATTAATTTGGACAGTTCCAACCTCTAATTCTTGAGCTACATTAAATGCAAGGTCAATATTGTTTGTAAAAATCATTCCTTGAAGACCATATTCTGATTTATTTGAAATTTCGATTGCTTTTTCAGCATTACTGATACGAATAAAAGGAAGGACGGGTCCGAAGGGTTCCTCCCATGCGATTCTCATATCTGTAGTAACATTATCTAATATTGTGGGCCACATAATATTACCTTCACGTCTATTTCCACACTTTAGTGTTGCCCCTTTATCAAGTGCATCATTTATTAAACCTTGAACGTATTTACATTGTTCTGAATTAATAAGAGGACCGATACTGTTATTTTGTGCTGGATCTCCTATTGTTAATTTGAGAGTCTTCTTCATAACTTCGTCTATTAATTTATCTGCTATGCTTGGCATTGGTAATACTCTTTTTACTGCCGTACAACGTTGTCCGCTAAAAGAAAAAGCCCCTGAAACGATTGCATTTACAGTAATTTCTAAATCGGCATCATCCAATACTATTGCTGCGTCTTTTCCTCCTAATTCAAGTAATAACGGCTTCATTCCAGCCACTTTAGCTAATTTTTTTCCCGTTTCTGAAGAACCTGTAAAATTAATCATATCTATTAATGGGTGACTAACTATATAATCTCCAATCTCAGAACCACGCCCTGTAATAATGTGAAATGCCCCAGGAGGTACACCTGCTTTTTCTAAAATAATTCCAAAATGAAGAGCAGTTAATGGCCCTTGAGTTGGTGGTTTCATAACTACAGTATTCCCAGCTATTAGTGCTGGAGCAATCTTAGAACCAGTTAGATTAAAAGGATAATTAAAAGGTCCTATACATAGGACAACTCCCAATGGAACCCTATAAGTCATTGATACTTTCTCTTTTGTATACCCTTCAAATGCGTCACCTAAAATCGTTTCACCTGATACTTGTAAACTTGAATCAGCAGTGGCTTTAAATATTTCTGCTGTTCGTGTTATTTCAGATATAGCGCTATTAATTGGTTTTCCAATTTCCTTCATTAACAAGAACCCTAAAGATTTTGACCATTCCAACATTAAGTCAGCTGCTTTATTCAAAATATCTGCACGCTTATTCAATGGAATATCTTCCCAACAATTAACATTATCATGTGCTATTCTTATGAGTTCGTCTACTTCTCTCTTTGTACAAGTTTGCACATTTCCAATCAATTCATGATTAAAAGGATTATACACAGGTATTAATTTTTCTGAACTTGATTTTTTCCATTGTCCATTCATATAATATTTATAATTTATACCATCTTTCATTACTGAAGATCCTGGAATATCTATCATAATAAGTTTAACTTTAGTCTATTTTTTCTTGATTAAATTCTCTTTCTTCCAAGATTTTAAAACAAGCGTTTATTGAATTTATGAGTTTAATAAAGATATTTAACTATTTTAGAATTTCTATTATAAAATATAGGATATTAAGGATAAATGCCTTAATACGTACGAGATACATAAAATCTAAATTTAGGATCATCAATCTGCCATGCTTCAAAAAAGTCAAAGGGTATTTTTGTATCCCATAAATTTTCAATATTTTGAATTGCTTTATATAAATCTGTTAAAAGTGTTATATCACATGGATAATCTCTATGTGATGGAAAAAGCTCGAGGTTTTTTTGTGTTTCACATAGTTTTATTAATTTAGAGAGAGTCTTAAGAACTTCAGGAAATTTTTCTCTTTTAGGCAAGAACTGATCTCCGTAGTAAGCTACGTCAGTAGTAAATAGTTCACCAGTAGAGGTTGATAAACATATAGAGCCCGGAGAGTGCCCAGGGCAATGTATAACTTTTATTTCTATACCTCCCAAATCGAATAAATCTCCATCTTTTAATGGTCTAATTGCTTTTGCAGGTGGAATTAGAAAATTTTGCTTTGCATAAACCTTTACTGTTTCACTAGGAGAATCCTTAAAATAAGACACATCATAAGGTTTTGAAACATAATCTACTTCATTCTCATGTATGTAAACTTCCTCAAATTCTACGTTCCCCAGAGGATGATCCCAATGATAGTGAGTATTAAAAACTAGTAGAATTTTATCTCCAATCAACTTATCTACAATCGGTTTTAAAGGAGAAAGTCCACAGCCTGTATCAAGCAAAAGAGCAGTGTGAGAACCTAAGAGTAAATAAATATTAAGAGGATCGTTTGTATAAACTGGATGAACAAGTGAGATGTTTTCATTAATTACATATAAATATTCTTTATGTTTTGAAACTGTAAAATGTTGGTTGTCATTAATCATAATTTATGTAATGATAGAGTCTGATTTAATTCTATTCAAATATTTAAGTTTATAAGTCATGGACAGATTTGGAAAAACCCAAATAAAGCTATATTAAGGTTTTTAACGAATAATGATTATATTTGCCAAAAAAAAATTTGGCGAATGTAAACTACAATTACCAGTGAATTTAAATGGTTTTAGATTTATTGGAAATATTACATGGAAGCTTAACAATAGTTTTTGTGGTAATTTCAATTATTCTTGGAATACGAATCGCTTCAAGGTATCCCAAATTAAAGAGAATTGAATTTTTACTTTTTGGAATCTTTTGGATTGGTATGACTACACCTTGGTGGCCTAATATTATTACTTTCATAGCAGTTCTTTTCACTGGGGGATCCATCCCTCTTACAATATATGTCGTTTTAGGGATTGCATTTTTGCCAATTACTATTACTATAGGACTCATTGCTTTTCTGAAAGTGTTGCCAATATCTAAAGGAAAAAGAAACGCATTTTTTGCAATAGATGTATGTGTAAATATCGCATATGAGATTTACTTTTTCATCTTTCTTTTTTATGACTTGTCATTCATCGCAACATATCAAGAAATTTTTGTGTTAGATTGGTCCATTCCTAGTCAGATATATTTCATCTTCAGTTTAATCGTCTTTTTATTAGTTGGTATCCCGTTTTCTAGAGTTTCATTACGTTCAGATGTTCCAGAAATCAAGATGAAAGGTAAATTTTTATTGATTGCGTTTATTTCTTTTTCTATTGGTACAGTATTAGACTTTGCAATACCTTCACAGATTACTTATCTTATTGCGAGATTGATCTTATTATCAAGCTCACTCGAGTTTTATATAGGTTTAGTTCTTCCAAGATGGACAAAAAGACTTTTAAAGATGGAATAAACAATCAATTTTTTTCTTTTTTTTTATTAGAGCGTCAACAGAGATGTTAGTATGCTCTTTAAAGAGTGGATTTAATCTGAAAGTATTTATGAAAGTGCAAATTTAATTTATTAATTAATTTATTTTAGGGAGATTATAACATAAGATTATGAATCCACAAAATTTTGAAGAATCATATGATGTTGTTGTTATAGGAGCTGGGAATGGTGGTTTAACAGCAGCTGCTCAATTAGCAATTGAAGGAAAGAAAGTGATACTTTTTGAACAACACAACTTACCTGGAGGTTTTGCTACTAGTTTTATAAGAGGTCGATTTGAATTTGAGGCATCTCTCCATGAATTATGTGATTATGGCCCTACCACAAATAAAGGAAGCATTAGGAAGTTGTTTGAAGATGATTTAGGATTAAATATTGAGTTTGTAGAAATTCCAGAAGCTTTTAGGTTAATCGTAACTAACCCAGATGAGAAGATGGATATGGTAGTTCCATTTGGAGAAGAAGATTTCATCAATACCCTTGAAAGAGAAGTTCCGGGATCAAGGGAATCTATTAGAAATTATCTTTCTTTATGCAATGAGATAATTAACGCAATCTCATATATTACAGAGTCAGAAGGAAATCCTGATAAGAAAAAACTGATAAAAGAATACAAAAACTTCTTAAAAGTCACACCTTATACATTAGACGAAGTAAATAACGCATTAAAGATTCCAAAAAGAGCCCAGGATATCCTTAATGCTTACTGGTGTTACATCGCAATACCAACAAGTAGGATTAATTTTAGTTTCTACGCTGCCATGCATTATTATTTTATAATTCGAAAAGCCTATTTTCCGAAATATCGCTCACACGGATTTACTTCTGCTTTAGAATCAAAAATTAGAGAAAGGGGGGGTAATATTCAATTCAATACAAAAGTAGAAAAGATATTGATAGAAAAAGGTAAAGTTGTTGGAGTTGAAACATCTAAGGGCGATAAAATAAAGACTAAACATGTAATTTCAAATGCGTCTCCTACGCTCATATACAATAACTTGATTTATCCTAAAAATAAAGTTCCCAAAATTGCATATAAAAATATCAATGCCAGAAGACATGCAATTAGTTGTTTTGTTGTTTATTTAGGTTTGAATGCCTCGGCAGAGGAATTGGGGATCTCTAATTACAGTTATCATATCTATGAAACAATGAATACAGAAGAAATCTATGAATCCTTTAATACTTTAGACTATCCAAAAGCTCAGGCAACTGTATGCTTAAATAATGTTATTCAAGATTGTTCTCCAGCTGGCACCTGTATGTTAATGATAACTGCTTTCTTTTTACCTGAAGCATGGAAAGACGTTAAGGCTAAGGATTATTTTAAATTAAAAACCAGAATTGCTGATGATCTAATAGATGCTTTTGAAAAAGCTACTGGATCATCAATAAGAGATTATATTGAAGAAATTGAAATTGCGACACCTCAAACACTTGCTCGTTATACTGGTACTTATTATGGTTCGGCTTATGGATATGAAACTGATCCATGGGATTCCTTTATGCCAAGGTTAATGGCAATGGCAGATGAAAAATATATTAAGGGTTTGGAGATTTGTGGTGGATTTTCTGCAAATTGTCAAAGCTATACAAATACTCTATTATCAGGTCAAATAACGGCATTTCTGACAATTCAAGATTTGAATAAAAGGGAGGGTACCTCACCATGAAAAAAGAAAGAGAAAGTAAATTAGATGTCAGTGTCAAAGGAAACATCAGAGATTTACTCGCATTTAAGAATCTGATATCTGATAGAGAGAAAAAAATTAGCAAAGCTCCTGATAATCCAATAGATTTTGATCCAATTAATAAACTTGTTCAAGAACTACATCCAAAAAAGCAATATTTGATAATAGATGAAATAAAAGAGGAATCAAAATCTACAAAAACCTTTAAACTCGTACCGGATCCCAGTTCTGAAACGAAAGGACTTGCCTATTTTAGAGCGGGTCAGTATTTAAGCTTAAGAGTTCTGGTAGACGATGTTTCTATAACAAGACCTTATTCTTTATCTTCATCTCCCTCAGACGCATTGGATGGATTTTATCTAATTACAATTCGTAATGAAGAGAATGGCTTTTTAACGGATTTTATTTGGAAAAATTGGAGAGTAGGTACGAAAATAGAAAGCTCTGGTCCTGAGGGAAACCTATATTATGATCAACTACGTGATTCAGAATATATTGTTGGAATTGCTGGAGGAACTGGAATTAATCCATTTATGTCAATTGCTAAAGAGATTGCAACAGGAAGTTTGAATGCACATCTAACTTTATTGTATGGGAGTAGTAAAGAAGATGATATAATTTTTTATGACGATTTTAAAAAGCTGGAAGAACAACATTCAGATAGAATAAAAGTTGTAGTCGTCTTAAGCTGTGAAGAAATCACTTTAGATGGATGTGAAAAAGGATTCATAACAGCTGAGATAATTAAAAAATATGTAGATATTGATAAGAGCTCGTTTTTTATTTGTGGCCCTCAAGAATTATATAATTTCATTGATAGTGAATTAGAAAAACTGAATATAATTCCAAAAAGAATTCGTAAGGAAGTTTACGGTGAAGTTAAAGAGATCATAAAATATTCCGAATTTCCAAAAAATCTTGCTGAAAGAAGCTTTAAAATAAAGGTTAAAATCGGGAATGTTTTAAAGGAAATACCAGCATTATCAACAGAGTCAGTTCTCGTAGCTATGGAAAGAGCAAATCTCGCACCACCTTCAAAATGCAGATCAGGTGAATGTGGATTTTGTCGTTCTGCTCTTCTCTCGGGGAGAATATACATAAATCCTAAAACGGATTTAAGACGAAACGCTGATAAGTTATATAATTATTTCCATCCATGTTCGTCATATCCAATTTCAGACATTGAAATTGATGTTCCAAGAAAATTATAAAAAAAATTGTTTTAGTAGAGAAACGTAATAGAAAGAGAAAAAAAGATATCTTTTATGTTCGATAATCTACACTTGGGAGTTTAGTTATAGGGTAAGGCAAAGATGCATCATCAGGAATAGGATCAACGTAAAACTTTCTGAAACTTGGATCTTGCATTCTACAGAATGGGCTTCGATGATTATAAGCGGGGTGTTTTACCATTCGCATCCAGATTTTTTTCAGTGGCTCTTTTCGAATATTACCAAAACCAAGAGGTGAGAAATCACACGGAGAGACATCTCCATAAGCTGAAACGTAAAATTGTATATTCGCTGCTAAACATCCTATTCCAGATAAATATGCCTCGACACTATTCTGCCAACTTTGTGAGGACAGCGGCGGTAGCTCACTGTTTCTGAATTTTTCAGCAGAGAATTGATGTAGCACTTCCCTCTGTTCAAATGTTAACATTTCACTTGTATCATGTAACATTTTTCCCGTGGGTACACAATCGAAAAGTAGGATATTTTGAACTCCTAATTCTTGGCCGTACTTATATAGCTGCTGATATATACCTCGATCGGCACCTGTGTGGGTAGCATAACTAGAAAATCCCACAAAAATTCCTTTTGATTTAGCTTTTAAAAGACCTTCGATTGCAATCTCGAAGAGCCCAGGTCTTCCTCGTAAAGTATCATGTTCTTCTGGATTAGGCGAATCAATACTTAAAAAAACTGAATAGAGACCCGCATCCGCTAGTTTCTCCACATTTTCATCTGTGAGAAACTCACCATTAGTAAACATCATTGGCATTGCTTTTGTAGAATCTACATAAGATACAAGCTCGAAAATGTCTTCACGCAATAAAGGTTCTCCTCCTGTAAATACAATCATGGATACACCCAATTTCTGAGCTTCATCTATTAATTTTTTCGCCTCTTCTGTGGTAAGTTCTTTCCTATCTTTCTTAAAATGCTTTCCCGCACTACAATGAACACAATTGCATTGACAATTATAAGAAACAGCGAAAGTCATTGCTAAGGGTAATGGATAAGGCATTAATTGTGATTTTATTAATCCTTTTAAAGCACGAAACATTGGTTTACTGCCCACTGGGGGAGCAAATGTATTTGCTACCTGATACTTTCCTTTCCATTTCCCTAGATTACTATATTGTTTATAGAAATTTGCTTGTAAGAGAAGCATAAAAACTAAACGATATACCACGAATTTATCGAGGATGGGGTTGAGGATCCCTGAACCTTTTACTTGGCCGTTTTCAAGCTTTTTATAACTTATAAGATTTCTCCCAAATAGTTTTAAAAAAACTTGTTCAACTTCCATTATAATTTCTTTCCTCTTATAGGTAATTTTTTTTTATTAAAAAATTCTAAAAACAAGAGAAAACAATATTCCTTTTGTTTTTAAATTTGCTTAAAAACTTGTTTATTTAATTAAGTGTTTTAATATATAGATTAATTTCACAAGTATATAAAAATTACACTTTAATTGATAAAGTACATTTTCCTCCTTCTTATGAAGCTATAAATTTAATAAACTATAATTATGATTATTAACTAGTTTTTTCAATTAGAATACTTCAAAATTACGATTTTGATAAAATAGTAAAGAATATGGTTATTTATCATGGATTTTAGCTTAAGTGAAAAGCAAAAAATGTTAAAGAAGGTTACACGTGAATTTGCTGAGAAATATATTGCACCTATAGCCCAAGAAAGTGATCATAAACAACAATTAGACCCATCAGTAATGGAAAAGATGAAAGAAATGAATTACTTTGGCACTTGTATTCCAGAAGAGTATGGTGGGGCAGGTCTTCATAATGATTCTTTGAGTTTTTGTATTGTGACGGAAGAAATTGGACGAGTAGATGCATCTTGGTCAATTACTACAGGAGTTCATTGTTCAGTAGTCGCAAGTCCCCTATACAGGTTTGGATCTGAAGAGCAGAAACAAAGGTTTTTAATTCCATTAGCTAAAGGAGAGAAAATAGGAGCATTTTGTTTAACGGAAGCTAACGCTGGTTCTGATGCTGCAGGAGTGCAACTTAAGGCTGAAAAAGACGGTGATGAATGGATCTTAAATGGGAGTAAAATTTTTGCTACAAATGGTGGAATTGCTAAAACATTGTTAGTGGTAGCAAAAACTGGAGAAAAAGATAAACGAAAAGAACTAACTGTTTTTATTGTTAATACTGATACACCTGGTTATTCTGTTGGTGTAAAGGAAGATAAATTAGGAGTTCGTGGCTCAGATACATCAGAATTAGTTTTTCAAGACGTTCGAGTTCCAGATGAAAATATTTTGGGCAAGCGAGGAGATGGATTTAAATTAGCTATGCAAACCTTAGATTTTGGAAGAATATCGATTGCGGCTCAATGTGTAGGATTAGGCCAAGCCTGTCTTGAGGCTTCAGTTAAATATGCAAATGAAAGAGTTCAATTTGGGCAACCAATTGGTAGGTTTCAAGGGATACAATGGATGATATCTAATATGGCAACTGCTGTCGAATCTGGTCGTTTGTTGACGTATAAAGCAGCGTATTTGTGTGATCAAGGAAAAGAATATGGATATACTAGTTCAATGGCAAAATTAGTAGCTGCTGAAGCTGCAATGCAAGCAGCACATGATGCAGTTCAAATACATGGAGGCTATGGATTAATGAAAGCATATCCTGTTGAGAGATACTTCCGTGACGCTAAGATGGGAGAGATTTATGAAGGAACGTCAGAGATTCAAAGACTAGTAATAGCAAATCATCTATTACGAAAAGGATTTCAATAATGGAAGAAAAATTACAAATTTTTGTTTGTATAAAGCAAGTACCTGGTGTACCAGAGGTTAAGATAGACCCAAAAACAAATACACTCATAAGAGAAGGTATTCCATCCATTACAAATCCACTCGATAAAAATGCGATAGAATTAGCTTTATCAATAAAGGAACAACATGGTGCAGAAATAATAGCTTTAAGTATGGGACCACCTCAAGCAGAGGAGGTTTTACGTGAAGCTTTGGCTATGGGGGTAGACAAAGCGTTCTTATTAACAGACAGACTTTTTGCTGGAGCAGACACTTTAGCGACATCATATACTCTATCTCTCGCAATTAAAAAAATATTGCTGGATTCAAAAAATAAAGAAAAATATCTTATTATTTGTGGAACTCACGCAATTGATGGAGATACAGCTCAAGTGGGTCCTGAATTAGCGGAAGAATTAGGGATCCCACAAATCACTTATGTGCAGAAGTTTGAATTGAAAAAGGATAAAATTATTGTGCAAAGAGCCTTTAGAAAAGAAGAAGTCGTAATAATTGAATCAAAAATACCCAGTTTAATTTCTGTATTAAAAGAAATCAATAAGCCCAGATATCCAACTATGTCTGGAATAATGAATGCCTATGATAAAAAGAAAATTACTCATTTTGATGCTAAAGCACTCAACGCTGATGAAAACAGAATAGGTTTAAAGGGTTCAATGACAGAAGTTTGGAAGATATTTATTCCAGAAAGGAAAGGAGAACAAATTATTTTAGAGGGAACAGCAGAAGAAATCGCCCTGAAACTATTGTCGTCTCTAAAAGATGATAAAGTATTATGAGGAGATATTAAAAGTGAGTATTTTTATTGATGATGATTTATGTACTGGATGTGCAAGTTGCTTAGAAAGCTGTCCCTATGGAGGGATTGACATAATTGCTAATAAGGCAGCGATAAATGATAATTGCAATTTATGTGGTGCTTGTGTAGATGTTTGTCCTGTGCAAGCAATTACCTTAGAAAAGGAAATAGTTGAGAAAAGAGATATCTCAGAGTATAAAGGAATCTGGGTTATAGCTGAACATTATAAAAACGAGATTCACCCTGTTGCATTCCAATTATTAGGAAAGGGAAGAGAATTATCAGATTTATTAGAAGTAGGGTTATCACTTATAATTCTTGGTGGCAATTTTGATGAAGAGCTTGAAAATTTCGTCCAATATGGTGCCGACGAGATAATCTATATAAAATCTCAAAAATTAAAACATTATTATTCTGACCTGTATGTACAAGTATTAACAGATTTAGTTCAAAACTATAAACCAGAAATCATCTTAATTGGTGCTACTCCTACAGGAAGAGATTTTGCTCCCCGGATGGCAAAAAGACTAAATGCTGGGTTGACTGCAGATTGTACTGGGTTAGATATTGACTTATATACACGAAATTTGTTACAAACACGCCCAACATTTGGAGGAAACATAATGGCTACAATAAGAACTCCTAACAGCAGACCCCAAGTAGCAACTGTTAGACCTGGTACATTTAAAGCATTAGAAAATGTAAAAAAGAAAGCTAAAATTCGAAAAATTGATTATGATTTTAAGGAAAAGGATTCAGTTAATAAAATTATAAAAGTTATAGATAAATACAAAGAGCAAGTTAACTTAGAGGATGCTGATATTATTGTCGCAGGGGGCAGAGGGGTCGGTTCTAAAGATAATTTTAAAATCATAGAAAAGTTAGCAGACGTTTTAGGGGCAGAACTAGGGGGATCTAGAGTAACTGTTGAATTAAATTGGCTAAGTCAAGATAGACAAATAGGTCAAACAGGAAAAACTGTTGCCCCCAAACTATACATTGCCTGTGGTATATCAGGAGCTATCCAACACTTAGTAGGAATGCAAAATTCTGAAATTATTGTAGCCATTAATAAGGATCCAAACGCAACAATTTTTAGTATTGCGCATTATGGAATAGTAGGTGATCTGCATGAAATTGTACCTACACTTATTAAAGAATTTATGAAAAGTAAATCTGTAGATTAACTTAATTTTGAATCTTATAATTTTTCTTCTTAAACCTGAAATAACCAGCAAACATTAAAAATTTACAGAGTTAAAACTTTCATTTAGTTATTCATTTTAAAAAAAAAAGAGAGTAATGGAATGCTCATTTATTATTCGTGGAGGAATAAATATGGCTTTGACATTCCACTACCAGAAAAAAATATAATTTTTTTCTATAATGTATCTAGTCACCCATATTAATAAATGTTTCGTGAATTTCATGAACGCTCTGTTCAATTATTCCGTAAATATAATTGGTATTATACCATTATGAGAGTGTTATATTATTATTTCTCTATAACATCCTTATTTTAGGAATAAAAGCTAAAAAAGTTCCTAATTTTAATGAAAAAAAAAAATTTTTCTTTCATGAAAAACGAAATGATAACATTTTTTTGAAATTGTATTTCCGAATTTTTTTAAAAATTTTAGTTCCTCATCATTTTGGTTAAAATAATTTTACAATTTATTAAGTTCTTAATAAGAAAGAAATCATTTTTAAACAACCGAAATAATATAATATTCAGAATTCAGTTCGTATCCGACAAAATGATTTATTACCTTAATCTAATATTTATGTTACTCTACCCTCTCATATTAAATAAAAATAAACTTAGAGAATCTTGAATTTGAACATAGACTAATAATGAAAATAGATAATTTTAATTTTTTGGTAGGAATAATTATAAATCCATTGATTTCTATATATTGTATACTCTAATTTTTTATATCCAAAAAAAAGAGGATTAAATATGTCAGATAAAGAATCAGAAAGTAAACATTATTTACCCTTTGTGGGTCTTTTAGAGGATTATGTGGGCCGTTCACCTTGGGATTATTATAGTTGGGGTCATATTGCCTTTGGAATTGGTGCTTTTTCCATATACTCGTTAATTATAACCTTATATGAATTATTAATAGGCCCTTCTACTGTACCATGGTATTTCATCTTGCTATTAGTTCTTATTACCGCTGTAATATGGGAAATTATCGAAAACACGATTCTTTGGAGATTAGGGCTAAAACATGAAAATAGGAAAGATAGTTTTATAAATGCTTTTTTTGATATTGTCTTTGTTATTCTTGGTGGAATTGCAACATGGCTACTTAAATGGATTATTATGGATGTAATTGGTGAAAGAGGTCGTTGGTTTTATGTGTCAGCGCTCTGTCTTTTCCTATTGGTTATTATTGCTTATTTTATTGGTTTTTATATCACAAATGAAAGAACAAAGAAAGCAAGAAAAGAACACGGTAAAATGATTAGTTAAAGATATTAAAACTATTTTATTATTTCTTTTTTTTGGAAATGAAAGTTCTCATTTAAAATTAAAATTTTCTAAACTGAATAGAGCCGCTCCTATTGCTCCTATAAACTGTGGATAAGGTGGAATTAGAATATCAGCATTTAATTCTGTTTTTAATATTTCACCAATGATACTATTATGAGCTATTACTCCTCCAGTTAAAACTACACTTCCCTCAATCTCAGTCATTTCGATAATTCTCTTTATAACAGAGCCAAACGCACTTCTAATTAAATCTTCGACCTTTTCTCCCTCTTTTATACGAGTAAGGATTTCTGTTTTTGCAAATACAGTACAAAAACTGGCAAGGGGAATGTTTGATGTAGAATTAGCTGCTAAGTTATTTAAATCTTGTAAGGGAATATCAAGACGATAAGCTATCTCCTCAATAAATGCCCCTGTTCCAGCTGCACACTTCCTATTCATTTTAAATCTAATAATTCTTCCTTGATCGTCAAGTTTTATAACTTTGGTATCCTGTCCTCCAATATCAATAACTGTAATTTTTTTAGGAAAATAATAATAAGCCCCTTTTGCATGACAACTAATCTCAGTCTTAGTATTATCTGCAAATGACACCTTATTCTTTCCATATCCCGTTGCTAAAATAGATTTTATTTCATTTTTAGGTATTGAAGCATCAATAATAATTTGTTGTAAAGCTAAATTGCTAGATTCTCCTATAGAAGTGCCAGTACGTTTAACAAATGAGCTTAAAATCTCTTTTTTGCCATTAATTAGCACTGATTTTACATATGAAGTGCCTACATCTATGCCAACAAAATAAATTTCATTACTCATAGTTTTGTATTAATTAATGCTAATTAATCACGATCAACTGGAGGTAGTTCACAACCCTTAATTAATGAAACGAAAATTTTGTTATAAGGTGTTGGTATTCCTTCAAGTTCACCATATTCTACAATTTTTCCATTAAGAAATCCTATTTCTGAAGGAACTCCAGCATTTATATCTGCCTCCATTGAAACTCTATGATGCCCAGCTTTATCTAAATAATTCATACATTTATCTAAAAAATCTGGTTCAAAATCAAGACCACGAGCTCGAGCTACTTCTATTCCTTCACGCAAAATTTCACGACAAATATTTCTTGTGTCTTTGAAACCCATAGTCTGTTTCATAGTTGTACGAGTTGTAACACAAACAGGGCTTATTGCGTTCAGTATACATTTTGTCCATTCATACTTTTTGATATCTTGAGTAAAAATGGTCTCTAAACCAGATGAATTTATGAGATCAGCTAATTTTTTAGCTTTTTCTTCAGCTTCAGGCGTTAATACACCTAAATAATTTGGCGGATTAAAAAATGACATTCGTATTATTCCATCTTCTAAAATATTGCCAGCATAGTTAATGACAAGACGGATTGTATTTTCTTTTCCAAAAAACTCTGCAATAAGATCTTCTGTATCAAAGCCGTTCTGTGCACTAATTACGGTTGTTTTAGTCCCCATAAAATTTTTAATTTGTGGTAAAACCTTATAAAGATGAGATGCTTTTACAGCAATGAATATTGTATTTAATTCTTTATTTTCTAGTTCATCAATCGAATAACAAATGTTTTCTTTAGGAAATTTTACATTGAACTCTTTAAGATGTTTTAATGTCAGTCCTTTCTTCTTTATCATATCCATATGACTCTTATTAATATCTACAAGAATTATATTATGCCTCGCTTTAGCTAAATGAGCTGCCAATATCCCCCCCGTTGGGCCAATACCAATTATTCCAATCTTGAACTCATCAATCATAATGAGACCTCTAATATCCTTTTCATTAATTCTGATAATTTTTCTGCGGCTATTCTTCTCTTTTTTATATTAATTGCATTTGCATCTAAAAATTGAAGAGCACCAGGAATACAATATTTTACACATGTAGGGTCACCTTCACACAGATCGCACTTCAAAATCTTTCTATTCTTATCAATTCCTATTCCCCCAAGTGGACAAAAAGTAACACAAAGTTTACATCCTACACATAGTTCTTCATCGATAAGAACTGCTCCTGTCTTTTCATCTCTACTTACGGCTCCCATGGGACATACAGTCTCACATATTGGAGTTTCACAGTGTTGACAAATCATTGGGACATATAAACCAACATTTTCCCATTTTACAACATGAATTCTAGCGCGGGAGGGATTACTAACCTTCTCATGAAATAGAGAACATGCATTTTCACATAATCTACATCCAGTACATTTTTCTGGATCAACAAATAAAATTTTCTGCATTTATTATCCCTCTATTTTAAATAATATGTGTTGGTTCTTTATCGATTCCAAGTTTGCTGAGTGATTTTTCAGTAGGAATACCATTTTTATCCCATCCATGAAGGTTATAATGTTCATCAAGCATTTTCTCAAATTTATCTCTTTCAATCTTTAATCCTTTCACCCGAGGTAATCCAATAGGAGTAGGTTCCTCAAAATATCTTTCCGGTAAAATATCATCTTTTCTGGAAAATCCTTCTCTATTATTAAACATCCTTTCAAGTGTGTAAATCCGTTCACCAATATCCATTAATTCAGATACGGAGAACTTCATCCCTGAAACTAAATAAATTAATTTTGAAAATTCCTCCCATTTAGGAGCATGAACCGCCAAAAAAACTGTTTGAAACTTGCATGTACCAATTGCGTCTGTAACTGCATACAAGAGTTCTTGCCACCATACCATGCGACTTTTCCCTTCATATGATCTGTAATCAGAAGACATTTTTCCACCATATATCTCCTCTAAGAAATCCTCAGGTAATCCATAAAGATCAATAGCGGGACGTCCTCTCAAATGATCAGCGCCTCTTGTTGATGTAGTAATTCCTAATGCTAGACTAGGCGTAGGGCGTTCATCTGAATGCAAATTGCTCATACCTTTTACTTCAATGGCATAATATCTAGATTCCTCTCCAATCTTAGGAATTGCAATATTGAATCCATCAGCCAATATATCTCCAAAATCTTCACGGTTAGCAATTTTTCGAATTAGCTCAAAAAGAACTTCTTCATTCCCCCATTCAAGTTTCAATCCGCTTGTTGTTTTATCGTTAATTATTCCTTTTTCGTATAATTCCATCGCCCACGCGATAAGACCCCCTGTTTCTAATGTATCTAAACCATATTTATTGACTAAATGGTTTGCTATAAGAACTGTATCCATTTTTTTACAATCAACCATTGTACCAAAAGCTCCTAAAGAAGTGTATTCTGGACCTTCAGCGAAAAATGGAGCAAAAGACCCTTCCTTCATTGTATAACGATGACGACAACTTACTGGGCATCCGTAACATCCTGACATTCCAATAGTGTATTTATCCATCTCTTCAGGTTCAATATTCCAACCTTGTTCTAACTGATTTAATTGAAAGTTTCTCGTTCGAATTAACCCCGTAGTATTTGTAGTACTATAAATTATAAGAGTACCCCATTTTGATGCTGCTCTAGAATACCGATTCTTCATAACCTGATCGATCATTTCTTTGCAATAACTTAATAATTCCTCTGGGTAAGTAAATTTTATATCCATAGTTCCACGAGCTGCAATTGCCTTTAAATTTTTAGAACCCATAACGCAGCCCATGCCTGTTCGCCCAGCAGAGTTTTTCATACCGGTTCTTACATTAGCAAAACGTACAAGATTTTCTCCTGCAATACCTATTACTAAGGATTTGATTTCTTCATCCCCAAGATCTAACCTAATTAAGTTTTGAGTTTCAAATGTATCTTTTCCCCACAGTTGACTAGCATCCCGTATTTCTATATCTCCATCATGTATCCATAGGTAGCTAGGTTTCTCAGCCTTTCCTGTTATAACCAAATGATCGAATCCGGCCATTCTCATTTCTGGAGCAAAAAATCCTCCAACATTGGAATCACCAACAGCTCCAGTAATAGGCGATTTTGCTGCAATATCGCACCTTCCACTTCCCATTGCAGGGATACCCGTTAATAAACCCGCACCAATAAGCAATACATTTTCAGGGCTCAAAGGATCAATTCCAGATGTAAGGTGATTGTAAAGAAGATACATATTTATCCCTCTACCACCCAAATATTTCTCTCGAATTGATTTAGGGATTTGCTTTTTTGTTATTTCCCCTGTTGTTAAATTTACATAAGCAATTTTTTTATCCCAAACTATAATTTTACACCCTTATCTTCTAATGTTGTAGTATAGTGAATCACTGTGCTTTTCAATGCGATGGGAAAATGTACCCACATTTGCTACAGAATTAAACTAAGAATTAATCTTAATACTAGTATTCAGTTGCAAAATTAAAAATTATTTACTTTTTATTTATATTATCCATTAGATTTAAATATTTCAACGAAAACTAATAAGTAGTAAATTGCATTAAAAAAATATAATAGACCCGATTTAGCCATAAAATAAATAACAAGAAATTATTGCATTATCTATAAAACAAACAATAATAGCATATCTCATTATAAATAATTAAGGTAATAGTATATGAGTGAATCTCCTAAATGTAGATGTATGAATTGTCTCAAACGCTTTCCAGTTGAGCCGAATTCAAAAGAAGCAACTTGTCCTCACTGTAATATTAAATATAGAATTTCTTGGCCTTGGCCAGGCCAACCAAAAGTTCGAGGTTTGGCAAAATAATTTATATTATTTAAAATCTATAGCTAATTCTAATAATTCTGTAATATCATAAATTTTTAATGATTCATTATCTAATTTAAAAGTATGTGAAGCAAACCGAAAATTCAATTGACATTGAGGGCAAGCAGTTGTTAAAATTTTAACATTTGTAGGTTTTAAATCTTTTAATAGTCGTGTCTTTGTTGATTCTAGACTAGCATTATTATTATATGACCATAATCCGCCACCCCCTCCACAACATCTAGCACAATCTCTATTCATTGGCATTTCAATAAGTTCAAGTTTAGGAATCGCTTTCAATACATTTCGTGGAGCATCATAAACATTACTGTGCCTTCCTAGCGAGCAAGGATCATGATATGTAACGCTCATATCTAATGGTTTTAGTTTGACCATACCATTCTTTATTAAGTTCTCAAAGAATTGAGATGTATGAAGTATTTCACACGGCATTTCCACATCTAAAACTTCAGGATAAAGTCTTGTAAAAGTATAATAACACCCAGAACAAGGTGTAATAAGTGTCTCTACATTAGTATTTACGATTTTTTTAATTACATCAGTAGCAACTTTTTTCGCTTCATCCCATAGCCCTGATGAGATTAACACATACCCACAACATCCCTCGTCTTCTCCTAACATCGTGTAATTATTGTTAACATGATTTAAAATATTGATAAAAGACTCAGCAATTTTGGGAGTTCGAGTTGCTACTGTGCACCCTAACCAACCAAGAGTTTCTGCTTTTTCTGGCAAATTTAATTTAACATAATTTTTTACTCTTGAGACTCGACGATGAGCAGGTATAGCACTAGGGTCTCCATGCTCAAAAATATTCTTAGCTGCTGTGTGAAAAATTTCTGGAACTAAGTTATTTTTAGCTATTATATTTCTTAAATGAAGTATTGCTTCATGAAATTCTAAATCTTGAAAACATTGGGCAAAACAGAGGCCGCATTTAGTACAATTGTATAAGATATCCACAACTTTATTAGTAAAACTTAAATCTCCATTCATTATACCCTTTGTAACAAGCATTCTTCCTTTTGAAGAATAAGTCTCAACTCCATTAAAGAAGGGGTTTACAGTACAGTATCCACTGCAAGTTGTACATTTTTGACATTTATTCAAAACCTTCCCTACAAGTAAATTTTCAACTGCTAAAGCAAGATTTCTATAAGTTCCATATCCACTTATAGGGAACTTTTTTAAACTTGTAATAAAATCTTCTTTCTGATTTGGCTCATCAAGGCAACTCTCAAGTTCAGGAATTTCTACATTATCTAATAAAATCACTGGTTTTGAAGTTTTGTTAAGACTTGGATTATCATTTTTTCCTCTTTCAATTAAGATAAAATCTTCTTTTTCAACTAATTTTTTTAGCTCATTTTCCTCCTCTAAAGAGGATACTCGAACAACTATATCTGGTTTTATATATTTTTGATCCAAAAATATTTGTTCAAAAGAATATACATAAAGATCCTCTAATTCTGTTAATATTTGTCCTTTTAGTATAATTTGATTCAGTTTTTTAATCAGTTCAATTCTGGAATTCATTCACATCACTGAAATTAAGAGGAATTAATTGTTTATTTGAAAGTATTAAATAATAATTTTTAACCTTATGATTAATCTTTATAATTTTATTGAATAAAATTTTTAACACCACTTGAATATTAAAGATTTAATGGCAAATGTCACATTAAAGTTAATGACTATCTTTTCTAATGATGTCGGATTATCTCAGATTGAATATTCTGGTGTTGATATATTAGGTGATGTTATAGATCTCTTTATGAATGAGCATGGAAATAAAATACGTAAAAATTTTATTACCCCAAAAGGAAAATTAGAAACTCATGTTGTAATTTTGGTAAATGGGAGGAATTATTTATTCTTAAATGAATTAAATACAAAATTAAAAGATGGAGATCAAATAGTAATTTCCCCTCCTTTAATCGGGGGATAAACCCACAACTATAAAATTAATAAATTAATCCAGTCGCAAACAAGAGCAGGACGCTCCTGATTTTTAATTTCGATAGTGTGATGAGAAATGAATTTCAATCCTCTCTGAACTAATTCTACTTTTGAAATATAGGTCACATCTCGAATAAATGCTCCAACGGGAACAGCAGAGATAAACCTAATATTATCAAAACCATAATTAATTATCCCTTTTGCATCAGTTACATAGAATTGCATAGAATCTCTTTCTCCATCTTGCAAAGTAAAAAACCCTAGCATTGATAAAACATAAAAACCATGAGCAACAGTCTGTCCATAAATCGATCTTTTAGCCATTTCAGGATTAACATGGATAAATTGATGGTCTTTCGTGAGGTCGGCAAATTTGTCTATAGCTTCTTGGGTAACCTGGATCCATTTAGTTTTAAATTCTTTGCCAATATAATTTTTTATATCTATAGCTTTTATCTTGTCAACCATTTTTAAGGACTCTCATTTATAATAGATACCCAAAAATTCTTATTTTCAATTCTTTAAAAATTATACCAAAATTAACTCTCTTCTAGCTGCTCAATGAATGCTTCAATCGCAACTCTCGATTGTTCATCTGAGAGACATCTTGTATCATTTAAATCTCCGTTAATAACTAGGTTAGGAACTCCTAAATCTGTTTCTATTCTTTGGGGCATACCATAGCGAGAATTTGTATTGTGAGGACACGTTTTTGCATCATGAAAGATAATTCCATCAATTTTGAAAACTTGATTCATTTTTTTAATATACCTTTCTTTATATTCATCTGAACGGACAATAAATAATTCTAAATAAGCTTTAGCCATGCTTCGAAATGGATCCTTTTCGTCAAAAGCAGAAAAAATCCAACTATTACAATATGTCGAAGCTACAACACATACTTTTAGACTCGCGAATAATTCAGAATAATGTCTTAGTCTCCCCCAAATAGGCATTCCCTCCCAGTATAGTCTATATCGCTCATCTTCAACAGCAGCTATGCCATTAGTGATTCTTTCGTCTAATTCAGATAAAAGAATGGTATAATAATCAATAGCTTGTTGAGTTCCTCTCAAAACGACAGCAGGGCCCATATGTATTGTACCATCAAAAAAGGTAAAAGGAGAGGGTACATTTGCGGCGGTATCCAAAACTCTTTTCCATAGTTCCGAACATTTACGCGAGAGTGACAATACTTCTTTTAGTTTATTAAGATTATATTTAGTTTTTGAAACCTTCTCCAAATCCTCAATCAAGCCTTCCATTTGTTCTGCTATAAATGCTATATGTGAATCTGTAACTTCCCCAACTGTTCTAGGTGTAGAAATACCAAATAATGGAACTTTGAATTCATTCGCGTACCAAGCAAACCAGTCTTGCACTTCTCGACACTGATTTGTATTAAATACGAGCACATCGGGTTTAGGAATACTTTTAATGTCGGGATAAACTTTTGATAAGGGAGTTATATTTTTTAAATACGCTCCTATATCAGCGGTGAGATAGGAACAAATCTCAGGGGAATAACCTATTGCATTAGCATATGGAATTAACTCTGTAGCCATTCTAGAGGAACCTAGCATCGCACTATGATTCTCAGGGAAATATACTTTAAAATCTAGGCTTCTCAAAATTTCTGCAGGACCAACGCTGGAACACCAAGCAATCTTTTCATCATCATTTTTGGAAGCTCGATCTAATTCATGATAATAATCAGACATTAGCTGGTTTAATTCCTTTGAAGCTTCTATTTTCTTTCTTAGCATTCGAGAAACCTTATATCCAAGTTATATAATAATAAAAAATTAAATTAAAGAAAAATAATTAACCTACTTTGACTTCCAAAACTAAAGCAGCACCTGTATCGCCAGCAGCGCAACCATCTGCTAATCCATAACCTCCACCCTTCTCTACCAACTCCTCGATTAATTCGATAATAATTCTTAACATCGTAGGTGCTTGAGGGTGACCAAATATTAATGAACTACCATAGTTATTCATATTCTTCCAATTAACATCCATCTCCCTAGAGAAATATATATCATTAACTGCAAATGGATTATGGGTTTTGATTATAGATATATCTGCGATGGAAATGCCAGCAATTTCTAAAGCTTTCTTAGCAGCTGGAACAATAGCCATTGCCATATATCCTTTCTTGGTTTTATGATCTCCATATGATACAATTTTAACTTCAACATCTTCTCTCATCCTTAATTTATCTGCTTTTTCCTTTGTAGTTACAATAATCCCACAATTTCCATCTGCAGGATGAGTTTGAGTTCCATATGTTATCGTACCTTCTGGAAGTACGGGTCTAAGTTTGGAGAGACCTTCTGCACTAGTAGGATAAATTCCTTCATCTCCTTCTACTGTAGCTAAAACTTTTCTACCAGAGCGATCTTTTACTTCTATTGGCCCTATCATATACTTCTTTTGGAATATACGGTCATTTTTTAATGAGTCTTGATATTGATTATAACGGAATAATGTCACTTCATCTTGTTCTTCTTTAGTAATACCCACTTCTTTTGCTACATTCTCACCAGTTTCAATCATTGCATTTTTTGCATAAGGGTCATATCCAAAATTGTCCCACACCCAATTTTCTGAATCTAATGTACTTCCAGGAGCTTGAGAATTAGGATATACGAGATGAGGTCCGTTAGAACATCTATCTGCACACACAACAAGAACATTCTTATTAATACCAGTTTCTATATGCTGTGCTGCGATTGAAACAGAATTAGTTCCAGTAGCGCAAGCTTGACTTATCATTGGCCCCGTAGTTGATTCAATTCCAATCATGCTAGCTAACCATGGTCCCCCATAAAAACAGTTAAGTTGCGGAATTGTTAAACCAAAGACCAGTTGATCAAATTCATTAGGAGGAATATTTCTCTCATTTAAAAAACCTTTGGTTATATCTGCTGCGAACTTAATGGCATGGAGATTCTGGAAACTCATTTGCCATCTTGAAAAAGGAGTACTCCAATATTGACCATATGGTATGTAAGCTTTTTTAAAAGACATTTTTATAATAACCTATTT
>JBHLLT010000063.1:0-6379 GCA_048938855.1 Promethearchaeota archaeon | reverse complement strand
TTAAGATTAACAGTGAAAGCCATCAATAATGAATTAAATGAGTTTATATACGATGACTTTATTAAAGATTTTGACTCTTTAATGGAACAACTCAAAATACTTCCTTATAATGAAAACATACTTCCCGAAGAACAGTCAATTACCCTTTAAGTAATTAATAATTACTCAATTAAAGATATTATTTAATATTATTAGATTTTACTTATGATCCCTATTATATTACCAGAATTATATAAGTGGCTATAGAACCATGATTATCCAAAAGTAAATTATTGCTATTAGATAAATAACCCCTTTTTGCTAAATATATTGATGATCACATTATTTATAAATATTTCCACTGTCAATTTACAGTTAAACTGTTTAATATTTGTTCTTCAGCTTATAAATATAAGATTAAAAAAATTTCATCAGACATAAAAAGCCTAAGAAAATTCACTTAATTTTTATCATTTTTATTTCAATAATTTTTATTTTTGTAAATCTAAATGATATACTAGAATTTCCGTAAAAGATTGAAACGTTTCTTCAACATTCTCACCTGTTTTTGTTGAGATTTCCACAAATCCAGATAAGTTGTATTGTTTTGCTAGTTTAATTCCTTCCTCCCCAGATACGTCCCAAGTTTTTTCTAAATTAGAGAGATTACCCACTAATACAATTGGAATGTTACCAGCATTTTTTCTAATTAATTGAACCCAATCAGGCACATGCCTTAAAGTATTGAAGTTAGTAATGTCATACATGATAATGGCTCCATTACTCCCTCTACAATAACTGGAAAGTAGGAATCCCTTTATATCTTCACTTTCAACATTCCATAGTTGTATTTTTATTTTTTTATCTTTGAAGGTTGTGGTCTTTGTATAGAAATCAACACCTAATTTCAATTTTGTATCCTCCGGATAGCAGCGAGAGGTATATTTCCTTGCTAGATCGTCCTTTCCCGAAGAAACATCTCCTAATAATAAAATTTTAAAGATCATCTTTTGATCCAACATTAGTCGTGTAATAAAAAATTATTTTCTACTTTAAAAACTTGACAATTGAGTCAGCTTTTTTTTAAAGAAAAAGTTATTGAATTGTATGAGTTTTATAGAACCTTATGAGTTTTAGAGAACTGTATGAGGTTTAGAGAATTAAATGTGAATTTTTCAAATATTACAATGTGTTTATGTCATAATGGCTTTTGTTTGACTATATTCAACCACTTTAGATTTTATTCCATTTATCATTATTTGAGCCAATCCCTCAAATACTTCTTTAATATTTTCACCAGTCTTGCTAGAACCTTCAATAAATGCATTTAAACCAATTGATTTAGCGGCTTTAATACCTTCTTCATATGAGATTTGCCTTAAATCATCTAAGTCTGATTTACTTCCCAATAAGATAATTGGAAATTTCTGTTTCATTCTTTTTATAATTGATATCCAATCTGAAATATGAAAAAATGAAGTAGAATCCGTAATATCATACAATGCAATCCCTCCCATCGCACCATATAAGTATTGTGGAAACATGAAACGATACTTTTCCTCTCCCGCAAAATCCCATAGCAATAACTTGATTTTCTTCCCATCTAATTCTAAGATCTTCGTTTCAAAATCAACTCCGATTGTCTTACGATAATTTGCTAAAAATTCATTATGCATGAATCTTTTTCTCAAAGATGTCTTTCCAGTCCCTTGATCTCCAAAAATAAAAACTTTGTAAATCAAATCATACATGTCAGTTCAAGCTATTCCTATTTAATTTTCGTATAATAGCGGGGTTTTACACCACAACCAACATTAACCCTAAAATTTACACTAAAGTAATGCAATGCTATCAATAATAATATTCATATTTAAATCACTCAGCTTGTCATTTTTCTCCCGAAACTTAAATGAAAAAATAGGTACTTGAGGGGATTATAGATAAATTATCAAGACTTTATTATAAGGGCGAACATATTGGTTGATAGAACTTTTTTAGAAATAATAAAGGAATAAAAAGATGTAAAAATCCAAAATATTAATTATCTTTTGAACATTGTAATAAACTTTTATAAAAATATACATTAACGCTTTATAATTATAAAAACTTTATATCGCTTTTTTGTGAGACAGAATTGCCAAGTGTAAAAGTTGATGATATTAATATCTATTATGAAATTCATGGAGAAGGGTATCCATTTGTTCTATTGCGTGGGCTCAGTAGCTCATTGAATAGTTGGCCTCCTTATAGTATTGTCCAATTCTCCAAACAATTCAAGATTATATTATTTGATAACAGAGGAGCCGGGAGAACTGATATCCCCGACGGAAATTACTCCGCCAAAATGATGGCAGACGATACTATTGGCCTTATGGATGCATTAGATATTAAGAAAACACATATATTAGGTTTCTCAATGGGGGGATGCATCGCTCAAGAAATTGTGTTAAATTATCCTAAGAGAGTTTCAAAATTAATCCTTACATCTTCTTGGTGTGGGCCTTCCCATGGAATTCCTCCTATTTCTGAGGTAAATCCATTTCTGAAAATGACACCTTTATTGAAAGAAGGCAAAATTGAACAAATGGCTAAAATCCTAACTGAATCTTTATTCCCAGAAAATTACAAAAAAAATAATCCAAGAATTATCGAAAAAGTCATTGAAAACTATATGAATAATACCCCATCACTTAAAGGATTTCAAGGCCAATCAGCATATGTAGACACTTTCGATACTTTTGATAGATTGCCAGAAATAAAAATCCCAACTCTAATTTTACATGGAACTGAGGATCAAATATTGCCTGTAGAGAATGCCAAGATTTTAGCTGAAAGAATACCTTCAGCAGAATTAATACTAATTGAGAATACAGGTCATGGAATGAATATCCAAGAAAATAAACTTTGGACTCAAAAAGTTTTAGATTTTTTAATAAAAGGATAATTTAAGAAAATTCAGTCTATAAAAAAAGAAGGAAATTGAATAGTTATGAACGATTGGAAAGATGAATATTCTCAAAAAATAACCTCAAAAGAGAATGCAATTTCAAATATACAATCGGAGAATAGAGTGGTTTTCGGACATGCTGCTGGGGAACCAATTGTTTTAGTTGATGAATTAGTTAGACAAAAAGATCGTCTTCAAAATGTTGAGATAGTTCATATGGTACCACTCAGAGAATGTAAATATTGTTTACCCGAAATGAAAAACCATTTCTATCATAATTCTTTATTTGCTGGAGTGGGAACACGACAAGCAATTAAGGAGGGAAGAGCAGATTACACTCCTGTATATTTTTCAGAAATCCCACACCTTTTTAGCGAAAATATTTTACCCGTAGATGTTGCATTAATTCAACTTGCTCCAACAGATGAAAATGGGTATATGAGTTTTGGAATATCTGTAGATTATACCGTACAAGCAGCTAAATCTGCAAAAATTGTAATTGCTGAAGTAAATAAACAAATGCCCAAAACAAATGGTGTAAGTATTCACGTTTCTGAAATAGATTATATTGTTGAAAGCGATAGACCATTAATTGAATTATTTCCACCAAAAATTTCTGAAATTGAAGAAAAAATCGGCTGCAATATTGCTTCATTGGTTTCGGATCAAGCAAATCTACAACTTGGTATTGGTGGGATTCCAGATGCTGCTCTAAAATTTCTGCAAGATAAGACCAATTTGGGAATCCATACTGAAATGTTTTCCGATGGAGTGGTTGATCTCTATGAAAAAGGAGTAATAACAAATAAATATAATAATATAAATCCAGGTAAATTTATCGCAACCTTTCTAATGGGAACAAAAAAACTTTACCAATTTGTTGATAATAATCCGAACGTTGAAATGCACACCGTTGATTATACTAATAATGTCTTAATCGCTGGAAGAGTTAATGGGCTCACTTCAATCAATTCTGCACTGGAAGTTGACTTGTTTGGTCAAGTTTGTGCTGATACTCTTGGTTATCAGCAATATTCAGGGGTTGGGGGACAAGTTGACTTTGTACGTGCTTCAAGTTTATCCCCCGGAGGCAAATCAATTATCGCTTTACCTTCGACAAACAAGGATATGACTATTAGTCGAATAGTACCAAAATTAAATGAAGGAGCATGTGTAACTACCTCACGTAATGATATTCATTTTGTCGTAACAGAATACGGGATTGCTGATCTACGTGGGAAAACAACTCGGGAACGAGCAAAATTACTAATTAATATTGCTCATCCAAATTTTCGTAATGAACTCAAAAAGTATAGTAATTTGATATTTAGGTCTTAAATTTTTTCATTAAATTACTTAAAATTTCAAGACTTAAGGTATTATAATGAATATTTAAATATCTAATTGAAATAATCAACACCTTAACAATAAGATTATCGAATCTGATTCTCAACAAAAAAAAAAAAAAAATTAGTTTGTAGTATACTTTTATACTTTATCTCCCACGAAATGAATCTTATTCCCTATAGCTACTGAATTTCCGTGCCTTGTAATTAAAATAGTCATTATTCCAAGATCATTACTCCCTATGAAAATCTCAATTTTTTTATGAAAAATATGATCAATAATATTCCAAGGTATCCTCATATCTCCAATTTTGAAGTCAATTATATTTTCATTAATGAAAATAGTTGCATCTCCTTTATACCATCTCGAGCATACTCGAACCCTCCCAAAACCCTCCAGCATTCTATGATTAATTAGCCATTCATAGGTAGGCTGACTTACTTGAGATTTAGAGAGTTCACCTGAATAAACATCTAAATGCCCATACCCCCATAAGTAATGTCCAGTGAAATCTGGATTAGCAATCCAGTGAACAAAAGGACCCCAATATTGTAACCCAAATAACTCACTCGTAAATGCAAGTAGAGGTACGTCTACCTCATCATAATGATCATCAAAATCAAATGTTACATATGGACAATTATCCCAATCACTTATAGCAGCACTTTCCAAACCCAATCTAGCTGGCCAATATCTATCGAAGGTAGCATCTATGTGTATCATTACACTTGGATCTCCATATCCTCCATAAATATTAGTTACGGCACCAGGTCCCCAAGCCATATAAAGCATAAATGCTGCCCATTCTGCAATATTCTCCCATGGATCATATTCCGGAGTTAGAGGATTTTCTTCTGGTTGAAGCGGAGTGGTTGTACCTGGATAATAAGGTGGAGCATTAGGGTACATATCAGCATATTTCATAATAAAAATCGATCCCGGACTACCTCCCACCTCACTATACCATGTGCCCGTTTCCATCATCGACTCGAGCATAGCTGGTAAATCATATTCATTGTCTACTAAAAATGGATACTTTGCTCCAGTTCCACCATCCCGTAACAAGATTCCTTTTAAATCTTCTTTCCAATATAAGGATGCATAATTCATTGCCGCACTGCCTCCAAAACTATCTCCAGCAATGTAAACTTTCTTTACATCAGATACTTCTTTTGCTAATTCGACTGCTTTTTTAATATCTCCTATCCAATAATCCCAACCCCATTCTCCCATGAAAGAAAGCTGTTCTGGAGTCAAATCTATTGGAACAAAATGAGTTCGATAATCTATAGCATACACATCAAAACCCCGATTTGCTAAATAAAACGCAAATGAATGATCTTCATCATGAGTCCACCAATCATCTGGAGGATTTGAAGTTAACTGCTCACCGTTACTCCAAGTTCCTGGCAACAAAAATACAACCCCCAGCGGATCTATGCCTTCCTTCACTAATCTATGCAATCCAATCTTATCATATGGACCGAAGGGAGGCCTTTCGGTTTCCCATACATATTCTCTCAATTCGGGGTACAACTTTACACCTCGTCCATCATGAATCAATGTCCAATCATCTACTTCATTGTGACCTTTTTTTGATCGACAAGCAATAGTAGGAGTTAAAATAAAGCAAAATAATAAGACCACCACAAAAGGGAGAGAAAAAAGCTTTAATTTGTTATTTTTCATATAATCCACCAAAATTTTTTTAAAATTGAATTCAATTATTATTGAGACATTTTTGTATATAAATATTATTAATTTAACAACATCAATGGTTATATAATCAAAATTAAAAGAGAATAATATGGAATTTGAAACAGTAATTTATGAAACTAAGAAAAAAATTGGCTATATCACATTAAATAGACCTGAAAAACACAATGCCTTGAATTTTCAGCTTCTTGATGATTTAGATGCAGTATTTGATTATGCTGAAGCAGATAATAGCGCAAGAGTTATTGTGTTAAAAGCTAATGGTAAAAGTTTTTGCTCAGGTTTTGATCTTAAACAATCCTACTATATGACAGTACCAGAAGGAGGATGGCAATACAAAAACTCGTATGAAATTCTCAATAAAAAGATTTATGCAAAATATCCACGGAT
>JBHLLT010000035.1:0-23841 GCA_048938855.1 Promethearchaeota archaeon | reverse complement strand
TAACAAATTTTTCGGTAAAATCATCAGTAATAAATAAAGCTCTTCTATCTTCTTCTGGAATTGTTTCTTTTAAATAAGTAGATACTTGTAGTAATCCTAATTTTCCTGAATATATTCGAGTACAAGAAAAATTACACATTATTCCTGCTGTTGCTCGCACATTTAATAATGATATTAATTCTTTTATCAATTGTGTTTCATAAAAAGCTGGTTTTTCTTTTTTTGCCATTTATTTTTCACTTGCAAATATTTAAATTGGATCTCACTTTTTTTCAAAATCTCCATCTTATTTAATTTTTACTATTTTGTAAAAAATTAATATATGTAAATAATTTGGGTTACAATTAAAAACCAAACAAGAAGAATTGTTTGAGAGTAAAGAGTAGGATAGTCTCGAAAATCGAGATCTTTTACTGATACTATCGAAAGTAAGGACAACCAATATAGGAAATATTTAGAAGAAATTAATAAAATTCCTTAGAAAAGGAAAAGAAGGTAATGATAACGAGAAATGGATTACAATTGCAGGCATTTTTCTAACAGAAATGGAAGATATTGAAACATAATTTGAATTTCCTTGTTAAAATATATTAGATTTATTTTTCCTCTAATTTTGTCTCTTTAGTTTCATTTACGATTTTATAATAGGCAATGTTGTCAATCGGTGGCTTTTTTTCCTCAATTTCTTGATCCTCAATTTCTAAGATTCGAGGGTGTGAATCTTGAAATTGTAAATCATCCTTTTGTTTTTTCAAAATTAAGCCACTTTTTTTAAGGTTTAAATAAGATTTCATTAGTCAAAGAGGTTATTTTAAATAATCACTCACTCTATTATTAAATTAATTATTCATTGATTTAAAATCGAGATATCCGATGATTTCTAAAGTACTAATCATTTTGTCAGGTGGGATTCTCTGTTATTCAAAGACATTTTTTGGTCATACTAAAATTGAAGATGATTTTGTGAGTGGATTTTTTATGGTTATCCATAATATATCTCAAGAAATTGGGGGAGGAGAAATAAGATCTTTAAATTTTAGAAACTTGGATATTATAAATTCTTATGATGATGAAAAATTTTGCATTTTTATATTACTTGCAGATATAAATGATCCAGAGGAAGAAATAAGAGAAAAATTAGAATTAATGATGATTGAGTTCATAGAGAGATATAAAAAAGACTTAATAAATTGGAATTCTGATATCTCTAAATTTGAGAGTTTTGATGAATTTGTAGAAGAACATATTTATATTCCGCCTAAAATATTCTTAGTTGGAGAAGTAGGAGTAGGGAAGACAAAAATAATGGATTTATTTCCAGGTGAATTAATAATTGAGTTAGATGACGATATGAATGAAATTACCCAAAAAGCCGTTAGTTTATCTAATGAAATGTTAAATACAAAATTTAAAGAATTAAGCCTAAATTTAGAAAAAAAATGAAATTGCAAGAAGATTTTGTTTTTCCAATTTACATCTATGAAGAAACAATTGAAGAAATTAAAAATTTCTGCAAAAGTTCAGAACAAGAGATTTTTGGATATCTAATAGGCAGTTTCTTAAAATGGAATGATCAAATATATACTATTATAGAGGATTCACTATTTCTAATTGGAGCAGTTTATAGTGATAAAACTTACACATCTCAAATAGAAGGTACTGCCGGATTATATCAGAAAAAATTTCAGAGAATTAAAAAGATAAAAAATAATGAAAATTTGAGAATTGTAGGATGGTGGCATTCTCATCCAAACCTCGGATGTTTTTTATCTCCTACAGATTTAGTAACTCAAAAATATTTTTTTCCCGAAGAAAATCAAGTTGCTCTCGTTGTAGATCCCATCCAAAATGAATTTGAATTTTTTACGATTGATAATAATATAAAAAAAGGATATAAATCATTGAGTTATGCAGTATTAAAAAAATAATAGATAAATCGAAAATATGTCAAGAAAAAAAGATGATCCTGAAGATTTCACTGTAAATGGGAAAGAATCTATAGATTCAGATATTTTTGATCGCCAAAAACGTATAAGAGGTTGGAACCAAAATAAAATTACTAATTCAACTATTATGGTAATAGGAGCAGGAGCTATTGGTAACGAAGTTGCAAAAAATCTTGTATTAATTGGTGTGGGAAAAATAATTTTAATTGATTATGATGTTATTAATCCTTCAAACTTGAATCGCTGCATTCTTTTCAACGCAGAACAAGCAAAGAAGAAAGAATATAAAGTTGATGTTGTAAAAAGTGCATGTAAAAAATTAAATCCAAATGTAGAGATTCTAGCAATTAAAGAAGACTTAAATGATATTGATAAAGCATTATATAAAGAGTCTGATATTATTTGCTCATGTGTAGATAATATTGAAGCAAGATTAGAAGCCAATAATTATGCATTTTATTACGAAAAACCATTTGTGGATGCTGGAATTGAGGAATTTTTTGGTACAGTTCAGTCAGTTTATTCAGGAGTAGAAGATGCTGCTTGTCTCCAGTGTAATGTTTCTGATATGGATCTAGAATTGATGTGGAAAAAGTTCTCCTGCACTGGACAAGAAATAGAAAATGAAGATGGTGAAACTTTAGGAATAATCCCTGCTATTATAACAACCACATCTATCATTGGTGGATTACAATCTCAACAAGTGTTAAAATTCATATTAGGAATTGAATATTTTAAAGAAAAAAAGAAGTGGAATCCTACCATCGGTCAACCATTAATAGGAAAACAATTAAATTATAATGGACTTTTAAATAAATTTGAAATAATTAAGAAATTAAAAAATCCAGAATGCTGGACATGTTCTTTTAAAAAAAATTAAAAGGAAAAAAAGGTGTGAATAATTATGCCAGAGCTTCCTTATGAGATATGGAAAGATAGAATTGATAATGAACTAAATAATGTAAAAAAGTTAGATGTTCTTGAAGAAAACTCAATAAAAATGGATAGTAATGGTGTCGATTTAATATTAAACATAAAAGCATTAGGTTTTGTTAAGGAAAATGGTAATTTAAAGCCAAAAAGGACACATCGTATATATTTAAAAATTAATCGTTCATTTCCTTATCCTGGTGGTATTGATTTTTCATGGCTTTCGAATATTTTTCATCCTAATATACATCCAGTCGAATTGTCTTTATCAAATGAATCAGGAACAGGATATATTTGCTTAAATATATTAAAGAAGTGGTCTCGATTATCCGATTTGGTAACTACAATTAGGGCATTGAAAATTTTAGTAGAAAATCCTAATCCTGACGATCCACTTGATTATCCTGAATGTTTTGAAGCTACAAAATTCTTTAAAAAACAAAAAATTGAAGAACTTAAGAAGCAATACGCATCTGAGGAGAATGATAAGGAATCAGAAAAAGAAGAAAATGATGGTATTATCATAATAAAAGATGATTAAAAAAATTAAATTTTCTAAACCTCCTATAACTCTTGTCCATAAAATTAGTTTTTTTTCTTCTTTTAAACCGTATTTATGGATCACATCCGCGATTGTAATCTTATTAGGTAATTCTTGATTATTATATACGAAAGTATAAGAGCGTTGTACTGTACGCTTGTTTTTTTATAGTTTTCGGTGGTAGGAAAATAATTTATGAACAAAACCTTAAGAAATAAAAGTTTTTTTAAAAAAAAGATATATAGAATGGAGGTGTAGTGCTTTAGGTGTGGTCATTCGAAAAGACGTATTCCTAAATTAAAGCCTCCAATTCTATATTTTGATTAAGAATTTCAACCCTCTGTTATATCTCCCTTTCTTATATTGAATGATTTTTACGAATTATTCTCGATAGGATCCAAGTAACTTATTAAAACTTAGGAAAAGATTTAAGAAGTTCCATCTTCTGTTCCAATGCTTCTTGTATTTCTGGACCAGGGGAGTTACCTTGCATATTATTCATCCCAACTATGATATTGTTGTAACCACCGACGTCTAACACATTTGTTTTTGTTGAACCTCCGACAACTACACATTCACTCGACCAAAGCAAGACAATGTGAGCCCAAGAGGCATCAACGTTTTGAACATTATTACCAAGCAGTAGAGTGTTATAGGCATAATAACATGCTATACCATAATCTACTGTACCAAAAATAATGTTGTTAATGACAAGAGCGTCCTGAGCCATTGTTGTCCAAATTCCACCCCAGAATGTATCGCATATAATTTTATTATGTGAGATAACTGCATCGAGTGATCCTAATCCTGTATAATCTTCTAAGCAAACACCATCAGCCATTATTGATGGTCTTATAATGTTATGGGTTATAAGCCACTGGCAAGGAGATGGAGCAAATTGCATCACCCATATACCAGCAAAAGCATTTGCTTCAATATCATTATGAGAAATCTCAAATTTTGAATTACCATTATCAGCATTAATTATTCCAATAGCCCCTCCTTGAATCAAGTTTGATTTAATTGCCAATTCACAGTCTATTAACCCGTAAGCAGTAATACCTAACCATAGCGAGTTAAATTCACAATTAGTAATTACATGTCTTCCAGTTGTAGGTAACCCGCCCCCGTATTCAACTCCTACTCTGACATTATAGCTTTTTACAGAAAAGAGAGGATGCCAGGGATCATAGAGTGCTGTCCCTTCATGACCTTTAAATTTAATATCTTCAATTTGAGAATTTATATCTCCAGCTATTAAAATAACTGATAATAAATCGTACCACCAACCATCGGGAGGTGGTGGCCCCCATTGTTCAGCAGGTTCATAAGGAGTAATATCAAAGCTTATATCTAAGATAAGCACATCTCCTCCTACGAATGAAAATATATGAGGACTACCCATAAAAGTGGAAACTCCTGGCGCTCCAGGATCTAATCCTCTAAGGACATCAATTTTAGTAAGATCCTTGCCTGTCCCCTTAAATGTACCATAAAAATTTTCAACTATAATTTCATTAGTATAAAATTGTCCCGAAGTTAACTGAACTGTGCTTCCAGGACCTGCTGCAATTGCTGCATCAAATGCGTCTTGAATGTTTGCTGTATCATCTCCTCCTGATGGAGACACAACAAATGTAGGTGAATCAGCGAGTACGGGTCCTATTGTCAGAGTAAACATTGTGAATATCATTGTAAATGTTAAAATTCCGAATAATATACTTGATTTTCTTTTCATTTTCATTTTTATTTTTCCAACCTCTTTATGTTATATTAAGGTTATTGTTATGTATCTCACTATTTTATTTTTAGATTTAGCTTCGGAAGATTAGGAAAAGCTCGAAGTTTAATCCTTTAATGCTTAAGATGACTGTTCAATAATATAAACTTCAATTTCAAAAAAAAAAAAATAGAATTAAAGCGCTTTTAATGGCACTATTTTTTATATTTATAAAACATTATTTCTTTCTTTGTCTATATTTAATTAAAATAATTCCACATCCTAAAATTGCTCCAAATAGTAGAAAATAGTTATATCCCGGAATTCCTGGATCAACAGTTACACTTACAAAAGAGTATTTTTGCCAGCTTGAACTATATTTAAATGTACCATTAACGAGAAATCCTCGTTCCTTTTCATACCACGCTTCACTCCCATAGTTGTCTTCTAGTATCCATACTGCCATTGAGCCATGCATCGCTTCACCTGTCACATTGAAGACGTGGTCTACGTTTGAGAAGAAATTAAATATTAAAATTTGATCATCCAGCGAAACATCCGTCCAAATCCATGAATGATCATGATCTCCATTATCTGGTCCAGGACTCTGCTGATTTGATACGATTCTCGTGCTGGTATTGACATCCCAAAATCCTCCCACATTCCATGAACCCCCAAAATACCACTTAATATGAAACATTTGATTCGGATTTTTTTTGAAAGTAAGTTTTGAAGGGACATCTTCAGCAACAGAATAGTATCTATAGATGTGATTAACGATCAAGCCATCAATTATTCCCACTTCATTAGAATATCCAAAAGCTAAAAAATTTGAAGAGAAGATCGAAGAAATAATGATAAACAAAAAGATTCTTATTGACCAACTTTTTTTCATTTTTGTAAAACCTTTTTTATTTAAAATTATTGTTAAATATTATTTACTCTCCCTATACATTTTTAGATTAAGCTTCGAAAGATTAGAAAAAGTCCGAAGTTTATTGAATATCATTAAAAAAAATTAGGATATATAGAAATATAATTATATACCCGTTTTTTAAAAAAGAAATATAAACTGATGTAGCATATTTTTAAATAAGTATTTCAAGAAAAATTGATAATATATTAAAATAGTAATCCAAGAGAATAAGAGTACCAAGGTGTTTTTGAAGGATTAGTGCTAAGAGATTGAATTATCCACCACAAGAGATCATATGCCCAGTAGGGATTGAAAAAAAAGATTTTGAATATATTATCTTGTGGATGCTAAATAATAATGAGGAATGCAATTGGTCCGACTTTTTAGAGGAGCCATTAGCATTTAGTCTGGCAACATTATCAAAATATATGAATCTATTAATGACTAATGGATATGTGGAAAAAAAAGAGAAAGGCCTTTATATGATTACATCAGAAGGGAGAAAAAGATATTTTGATCTAAGATTTAAAGACTCTTTCGATAGAAAATTAAGATATCCTCCTGAATTAATCCTAAATAAACGAAATTATGATCATATAATTCTCTGGATGTTATATAATAATGAATTTTGCACTTGGAAAGATTTTCTTGAAAAACCACTGTTGATCAATAATAATTCTCTTTCAAAAAACATAAATCGTTTATTAGAAAAAGGATATATTAAAAAAGATGATAATAAATATCGATTGGCTAAAACTGGTGAATCAGAGTATTCAAATGTATTAAAAAAATATGGTTTAGATTATCAGAAAATTTTAAACGAAGAAATCAAAAGACTTGAGGATATTAAAGAACAAGCAAAGAATTTTCTTGAAAAGTATGAAATTGATAATGATGAAGTCAAGGTTATCTTTTTAGATTTAATAAATCATCTGGATTATTCAAAAGCTGAAAGTTTATTATCTTCTAAACGAGAATTTTATAAGATTCTTCTATTTCTTTGTATTAATCATCCAACTATGTATCCAGACTTCATAACTCATGAGAATTTTTCGTCCAAATTTGATATTAAATTAAACACACTCAATTTTTTTATACAGAAAATAGTGGAAGAGAATTTGTATGAATCAGAATTCTTTAATTTAAGTTTTGATGGAAATCGAAATTATTATTTCAGAGTGAACGGAAGATTTGAGAAGATGTTAAACTTAATCATAAATGAAAACATAATGAAATTTAGTTTTCTTCAAAAACTGCAACTAAGTATTCCAGAAGAAGAGAAAAGTTTACAAACAATAAGTTTAATCGAAAATATTGTAGAAGATATAAGCAATAAATTATTTGATCAAAAAGCGAAGCTCTTCATAGGGAAATTTCTCATTAAATATATCAAATATTTATATACAGATTTTAAGAGAAAAGATTTTTCTAACAATGTTATAGATACGTTCAAAGGTATGGTTTATCAAAATATAATAAATTTTGATTGGGATGATTATAAGGAAATAGTATTAAAGAAAGGATTTGTGTCATCTCTCTTGAAAGATTTTCCAAAATATACTATCCTAGATGAATTAGAGAAAAGATGGAACAAATAATAAAAACTTAATTCGCGCTTTTTACAAGATTCCGAAGTTAAATCTAAAAATAACATGATGATATATTTATCTAGGATCTAAATAAAATTGAGGTTGAAATTATTATGAAAAGATCAAATGCAATAAAAGGCTTTTTGTCGCTCATTATGTGTTCAATATTGTTTTCCAATTTTCTGATGATTGGACATTCCAATGTAGTTAGTATACCTAATGGATTGCAGGTTGTTCATAACCTTAGTTCTAGCGTGATGCCAACCCATAAAAGCACACTTATATTCACTCGAAGATCGAGTGAGATTATGCATATAACATGGAGATTGGGAACTCCTATTAATGATGTGGGGTTTTGGGATTCTAACACCAGTACTAGGATTGCATCAAATAACCAGAACTTCGGAGTATTCAATGATACTCATGATTGCTTTTGGATTCACACTGACATTTCCATAGATGATTCAATTATAATGTGTAATATTTGGAAGTGGGTTCATACAGGTAATGCTGACACTATATTCAACGTTACTGGTGAAGGAATGCATGATACGATGGATTGTTGGATTTTAAAGGATAGTTTTGGGAGTGAAGTATGGTATGAAAAACAGAGAGGATTTCTCGTTAATGGTACTAGTAAATATTCTACGGATTATCATACATATGAACTTGTAAGTGCTGGAGTCCCAAGTGTACCAGGATTTAGTTACTTTTTATTAATTAGTGCTACAGTCATAGTCTCAATTATTATAGTTGAAAAGAGAAAAATCAAAAAATAAAAAACTAAATTCTTTTTTTTATTTTATGAACTTAATTAAATTTTGAAATTAATATTAGAAATTCTTCAAAGTTTCCTACACTTCGGACTTTATAAAATCTTCCGAAGTTAAATCTAAAAATGCTTAGCATGTAATTATTTACTTAACAATAATTATAATGTGGGTACTATTATTTTACTAATATCTTGAATTAATCAAAAAAATATTATAATAATATGATAGTCTCTGTTGAAGATACGCGAGGAGGTAAAATAATTAAATTAGATGTCAATGAAAGGCATTTAGTAGAAAGTATTATAACTATTGTGGTTAAGCATATGAATATCATAACTTCTGAACAACGTTCTTTTGCTTTAATTTATAAAGGAAAAGAATTACCTAACACGATTACAATTGGAGATGTAATTAAAAATTATGGTTTAAAAGAAAATGAAAAACTCGAATTATGGGCGAAAGTAATAGGGGGGTAAATTATTCAATCTTTTTTAAATTCCTTAACAAATTCATCAAAATAAGAAGCTTTAGCTAAAGCCCAATTTACACCTTTTTCAAAACTCCCTTGTTTATATAACTCCATTATTTTATTAAAAAATTCTTTAATTTTCAAATAATCATTAGTCCTAATTCTAGTTTGATTTGAATGCTCGAATTCCATACCAAACTTTAGAATTTTACAAAATTCTGAATCTCCTAATAATACTTGCTTTAGCTTATTGTCATCAATAATTTCGCTTGCTTGAACAAAATGATTCATTGCTTCTGAAAATTTCAATGGTTCCTGATATTCTTCTGCATATATCATACATTCCCATGCTTTGCATAAATAATGTAATGCTTCAAGCTCTTCTCGTTCATTTTCTAATTCCATCACTAAAGAGAGGTTTTTGATCTGAGATGCTACATTTGAAAATTTTGCTATCGCTTTAATTCTGTCTCCTTCTGTTTCAAATACTCTTGCTTTTTCAAGTTCTAACCATAAATCATCGTATTTTGTAAATTTGTGCTTTTTTTCATCTTTTCCTTCAATTGTCATTCTTACAATTTCGTCGATAATCGAAAATATTCTTTCTTTAGAAGCATGTTGAATGGCAGAAAATCCAAAAGTCTTCTCTTTTAATATTGCTTCTATTTTATTCACATCTAATGCTAATTCTTCTTTATCCTGAAAATTAGCAATTATATAAAAACTAACATCTGAGACTTTTTCTTTTAAATTTGATAATATTTTTTGATTATTTTCTATATCATTTATAACGGAATTTAAAACAAAACAAATTATGTCAGTAGAATCTAATAAATCTTTGAAAGAATCAAATTTATCAATCAAATCTTCTAAATCAATAATTCGTAAGATACATTGGTCGATATTTCCTAATTTAGTTAGATCAATAGATTTTTTTGGAAATTCATTTAAATTTAAATCAATTTCTAAAATAGTTTCCTCTGGGAATAAATTCAATATTGTATGCTTTCCTACACCCTTTTCTCCGGTTAATATAATTTGAACAGGAATCAATTTTACACCAGAGATAATTACTTTTTTAAAATCAATAATTAATTTTATTATAGATATTAATGTTAAAAAAGATATTAGTGTTGTATTAATTTGTTATTCTCTTCCTTTTAGATATAATATTATTCCTAATGAAAATGGAATTACCCACACGATTAGAATCCATAAGAAAACATTCAATTCTCTGCTTTTAGCATCAATGTACACCCATATCGATATTAAGATTGAAACAATAAAGGTAATTACTAATGAAATAATTAGAATTAGAAATATAAATTCTATCATTTAACTCACCTTTTTATATTTGATTATTTAGATCTTTTGAACATTTTTTTAGATTTACTCTCTATAAATGGAGTTTCACAGCCCCAACATGAATTTTCTATCTCAATTAAAGCATCACGACATTTTAAACAGTACCATGCTTCACAGTTTGGACAAATATAGCTTAATCCTGAAATCTTATTTTTACATACTAAACAGAACCCTTTATCCCTGCTATATTTAACATCTTCTATGCTAAAATGTAAAGGCTTACTAAAAACTCTTAAAGTATCTTGGAGATCATCTTTCTCAACAGCCGGTTCTCCTCTTCTACTATAAAAGTAAATTAAATAACCCGCAATAAAAATTATTGTAAGAAGACCAATCCAAATTATAATTAAAAATAAATCTACTAATTGAAGATTAATGAATAACATTGAAATCACAAATACAACTAGTAAACATATCATAATCAAAATAATTGGTTTAATGATTTTTTTTGAAAATAATTCGAAATGCCCAATTTGTGGAGATGTAGCAATAAAGCCTCCTAAGAGAATAAAAACTGGTCCTAAACTAGGAGAAAAAAGGTTTAAATATTTTATAAGAATCAATTCTGAGCTCCATCCAATTAAGAAAAGTACTAATCCAAAGGTTATGACTGAAGAAATAATTTGAAATTCACGATCCGATTTCAATGAGGATCTAATAAAAAATAATGTTACAACTGTAGTACTAAAAAATACATAACCATACAGATATAAGTAAAAATATAAAATAATATAATTAGTAACATCGTAGGTCAGGATTATTATATTCAAATCTCCGGTATATATCCCTTCTAGAATGTAATCGACAATAAAAAAGAAGGATCGTGTTACCGCGATAATAAACCAGAATACACCAAATCCTACTAATAAAAATTTTTCATTTTTATCCTTTTTCTTCAATCCTTTAGAGAAATATAAAATACTGCAGAGAGCTAGCATAAAAATAGCCATACTTGAAAAAAAACGTTCTATTGGATCAAAAACCATAATATTTGCGTGGTTGAGGTATTTAATAAATAACTATTAGGGAATTTCAATATTAATAAATTATGAATTTTCTAGTAAATTAGATCTAAATATATAATTGAAAAATATTTAGTAAATAATTTAAATATTAATCTATCTTATCTAATTACTTAAAGCAATTGGACTTGTTTCACTTATTTAAGATGGAGCGAAATTATAAAGCAATACTTATTATAATATACATAATCTTCGTTTTTTCTATTATAAGTATTCCTACATTAGTTATTTTTTCTGAATTTGCGCACTTTAGCAAAATTAATAAGTCTCTCACATATAAATATAGAACAGAGGCCCCACCTATTAACAAAGAATTGAATTTAGTTACTGATGTAGGTATTATTGATATAAAATACGTTCCTCCATCTGTAGATTATCTCGTCAAGATAGACGTAGATATTGAAATGGCAGGTCCTAATTTAAGAAGTAAATCATATTTGGATTTCTTTAGTATAGGCTGGGAAAACTTGACATCACCATTAAATTTCACAATGGTATTAATTTTTGACAAGTTAGTAGAATTTTCCAACTTACACATAGCAAATATTAAGATTAATATTCAGCTAAGGGCTGATATTGTTTTTAGCATAAATGCTTTTGTAAGCGAAGGAGCTATAAATTTCTCTGCATTGGGAATTACTGTAAGCAATTTACTCTTAAATGTAATTAACGGTGATATAATTTATGAATTTATTAATTGTGAGGTGGGAGGGAATATATCTGGAACTGTAAATGATGGAAATGCAACATTAATAACTAAAAATAACAAATATACTCATAATAGTCTTTTGACTCTCAAAAATAAAGTTGGGTATATTTTATTTGAGATTATCCAATATTCTGAAATGGGGGCTAATATTACTGGGATGGGAATCACAAAAACTGGGAATATCACCGTAATTTATAAAGATTTTTCTCCCGATATTGGAGCTCGATTTGTATTTTATAATGCAACAAGCCATGGTCATGAACCAGAAAATTCATGGGATGGATTCGACAGGGATATAATTCCACCAGATATTGGACAATATTATAATTCCACAGATTATCCCACTCAAAATAACTATAATTTCTCTTTCTTTAAATGGGATGGGGGCAATTATCTGTGGGATCTCTATAGTATCCCAACTTAAGATGAATCATTTAGATATGCATATTTTAGGATGAATCTTAAAGGAGCACCATCAATTGGAATCCCCTTTACATCTGAATCCCAAATATCATATCTTATAGGATTAGCCAGGCAAACAACTGGATTGAGTTCTTCAATAAGAAGCTGCTGAATATTAAAGTATAATTGCTCTCTAGTAGATTCATTGAACTCTTGAAGAGCATCCTCCATCCATTGTTGTATCTGCGTATCATTAAAATTCCAATAATTTCCTATTCCATCAAGTTTACTTGAATATAATGGATTAATAACATCGACAGGGTCATTAGAAACGACTCCCCATCCTAGAGTCACAATATTAAATTCCCCCTCATTCAATTTATGCTCTAATACTAAAGATCCCATTGAATTTAAGTTTACTTTCAATCCTATTTGTTTAAGATCTTCAATAGCTAGATTAGCTGCTAATTCCATAAATGAGTTACTAACTGAAAAATTATATATTCCTAGAGGGGAGGGGCTATTTGCCAATGATTCCCATTCATTTCCAGCCGAAATATTATCGTTAGCTGTTAAACCGGCTGTACCAGGCCAATTTGCATTTAGTAAAATTTGTCTTGCTCGTGTAATATTATAATAGGGTACATTAAAATCTTCCCAGTTAGAATATCGCATTTGCTTTGCAAGAGGCGATTTTGCCTTCTCTGCGTGCCCTCCCCACACTTCTTTAAGATAATGATTATAATTAAAAGCGTATGAGATTGCTTTTCTCATTGTAAGATTTATAATTTTGTTATTCATTCCAAAATACCATAAACTCATCATTTTTTTCGGCAATACCCTAAATTCTGGATTTGATTTAAAATTATCAAGTGTGTCATTATCACGATTCCCCCAAATATATGAAAGATCTCCAGATAGCATTCTTTCTATTCTTTCTGAATCTCCCAAATCTAGGAAAACTACTTTATTAATTGATGGCACTCCATCCCAATAATCTGGATTAGCATGCATTTGGGTTTCTGTACTTTCTCCCCAATAATTTACCTCACAGTTATCGAGAATGAAAGGTCCTGTTCCAACTAATCTTCCTGTTCTAATATCGATAAAATCATCTTCGGGCGTAGAAGTTGGCGAAAGTATATAAGAGTTCCAAAGGGCTAATAATTCTCTTATAGGAACATAAGGTTGGTTTAACACAAATTTTATGGTATAATTATCAATTATTTCAGTATGGTTGATAATTGGTTCTCTTTTTGAAGTTAGATATGCAGATTCCCAAGCCCATATTTGATCATTGGGCATAGTTTCAATAAATCTATAAATTCTCTCGAAGTTCCACTTAACCGCAGGGGCATTAAAAGGTGTTCCATCATGGAAAGTAACATTCGTTCTTAATATACAAGTGAAATTTAAGTGATCTGGGCTCCAAGTCCCATTTAATGCCAAGTTCGGAACTACAGGTGTATCTGTTTTATTTTGATCATAAGCGAATAAACCTTCTGCAATTTGATCTAATATTATCAGATTCTCATTTGTTGGAACGGGATTTTTAAGTGGATCAATAGAATCGGGACCATCCGCTAAGCCGCACTTAAAAATGAACTCTGGTTTTTCTTGTAGTACAAAAAAAAAGTAAACCCCACTAAAAATAGCAGCTACTGCTATGGCACTTGTAGTTCCCAAACCGATTTTTTGTTTTTTATTTAACGTTTTAAAAATTTTTCTTTTCTTTTTGTACTTAATATCCTTCTCAACCATAACCAACCCTCAATATTATTTTAATATATTTTGGCTTTTAACCTAAAATTTTCATAAAAATTTAGATTTTAAGGGAAATATCAATTTTTGAATTTAGCTGATGTATAAAATAAATTTAGATTGAAATGTTTATAATAGTTACTACTTTTTTGTATACTTTCTCAAGTTAAGATTTGTCTGATGATTAAAAAGTCTTAAAAAAAAAGATATAGAGATTGGAAGAAAATTACGTTAGGTGTGATCAATCGAGAAGCGGTTTTTCTTAATCTTTTCCTCCATTTTCTATATATATAAATTAAAAGTAGATAATCTTAATTCTTCAAACTACTTGATCAAACCACATCTAGCCAGTGGAAATTATTATTTATTTCGCCTGCTGGACCATACCAGTCTTCCCAAGTAAAGTCTGCAGGAGGAATTCCTCCTCCTGTCATGTGATTAACGTAAAATCGCCAACCTATAGTATCGCTCCCGAAATATTGTCCATGAACTAGGAATTGATATGTAATTTTATAACTTTTACCCGCTTCAAAATATCCTGGATCAAATCTGACAACCCACATCCACGCACGGGTTTTAGTATCTCGCCACACGCCGTCTGGGTATAAAACAGTATCTTTTGGAATAACCCACGTCCATCGCTGCATAGTGATTTCTTCGTCATCTACGAAGAGGTTCATTTGATAAGGTGGGCCAGGATCCAATCCTGATTCTATTTCATAATCTGAAACAAGCCATCCTGATCTGAAGAAAGCATATTCCCCTGCTGGAATCTCCCAATGACCTCCAGGACCAATAAAAGGGTAATACCAAGCACCAATATGATAACCACCAGTACCTGGGAGATAGCCGGGTCTTTTAAATAAGTATGCGGGCCATTTGCCCGGTTCTGCGCAAGCTATCGGAAAAAAACCAAAAACTAAGATTCCCAAAGTTGTTAATAGTATCAATTTTGAAGATTTTTTCATTCTAATACCTCATTCTTTTTTTATCAATTTTTCTAAAATGATCACTTTTTTCCATCAATAAATGGAACATTGTTAAGATTTGATAAAAGATCGTGAATTTCGATCGCCCTTCGATTATATCATTATATATCATTGATGTAAAATGATCAAACTAAAAATGAGATAACATTATATTTAACTTTTATGTCATTTTGTGCAAAAAAAGTGTTGACTAAAGTGTTAAGAAAAGCTAAAACCAATATTATTATTTTATCAAAACAAAATACATTCTTCTGTTGTCTTTTCCTTTATTTACCGTTTTAGTTAACTCTATCTTACCAATTTCTTTAAGATGACTAACATGAGTTCCACCATCGACTTGTATATCGATATCTCCAATTTTAACAATGCGAAATTCTTTAATATTTTTAGGTAATCCAATAGCTAAACGTGCTAATTCAGATTTTCCCATAACTTCCTCTCTTGTCATATAATCAACTGATATTGGTAAGTCCTGTTCTATTATTCTATTCGCTTCATCCACAAAAGCACGTAATTTTTCTGGAGAATAATCTTTCATGGAAAAATCCATTCTTGTCTTATCTAATTCAATCTGATTTCCCGTAATTTTAGCATTTACATTATTATACAGAATATTGCTTATTAAGTGAGATGCTGTATGATATCTCATAAAGGTATATCGCCGATTCCAATCAATTTCACAAGAAACCTCGTCTCCTTCCTTCAATCCAGGTTTATCTACTTCATGGCTTATTTTACCTGAGAATTTCCCAACATATATGACTCTATATTTTTGATCATCTTTAGTTATAAATCCCTCATCCCACGGTTGTCCACCACCTTTAGGATAGAAAGCTGTACTCTCAAGAATTACATATTTATCATCTTTAACGCTAACAACTTTAGTTTTCCAGCTTTTTAAATAAGAGTCATCCATATAGAGAGCTCTTGTCATAAAAAGAAAAAAATCTCTTTTACTTATAATTTTAATTATTTTAGTCGGTTTCAGATGGATTTAAGCAATTTAGAAGTTCTAATTCATACATTGTGTTCTAGGAAAAAAAATGAATAAATAATAAGATTTACATAATTATGTATCCTATTTAATAAAAATTGAAACCTCTTTCAAAATAATTCTGTGTATTACTTATGAAGTTTGTAGAAGTAGCGGGTACGAGATTCGATGTAAGAAACGGATTCCTTGATTTAGGGCTTTTGGAAATAAAAGATATTGATGAGATAATCGGATTATCAAAATTAAAAGATTTAAAGAATTTAGAACTAAGCTCAAACGAAATTGTGCATATGAAAGGTCTTGAAGAATTAAATGAGTTAGAAATTTTAAACTTGGGGAGTAATCTAATAAAACAAATTAAGGGTTTAGAAAATCTAAGAAATTTAAAGATTTTACATTTAGTAAGTAATCAAATAACAGAAATAACAGGATTAGAACAACTCAATAATTTAGAAGAATTGTATTTAAGAGGTAACCAAATAACAGAAATTAAAGGTTTAATTGGCTTAAAATCATTAAAGAGATTAGATATTTCATGGAATTCCATTTCAGAAATAAAAGGTCTTGAAGAATTATCAAATCTAGAAGTTCTTTGGATTATGGGAAATCAAATAGAACAAATAAAAAATCTTGAAAATTTGGAAAATTTAGAAGTATTAAATCTTGGAGGAAACCAAATTAAAAGTATTGATGGATTAGAACATTTAAAAAAATTAAAGAGTCTTTATATAAATAATAACCAAATTCAAAAAATTCAAGGATTAGAGAACCTGGAGAATTTAGAGACCCTTTGGTTAAATTCTAATCAAATATCGGAAATTCGAAGGTTAGATAATTGTAAAGATTTGAGAATTCTAAATTTAAAACAAAACAATATTAGCCAAATAAAGGGATTATATAATCTAACTAATTTAGAGAATCTTTTTTTATCAGAAAACAATATAGGGGAAATAAAGGGACTAGAACCCCTCACGAAATTAGAAACTCTCGATTTGAGTCAAAATCGCATAATTCATATAAAAGGATTAGAATCTTTAATGAATTTAAAAGATTTATGGTTAGCAGATAACGTTATCCCTCAAAAAATATTAGACCAATTGGGTGGTTTAGATTCAGGGGGATGTGCTAATGATCCCATGCAATTTGTTCAATATTGTCTTGTAAATTTGTAATATACTTTAGTTTTTTTCTTTCATTAAAAAATAATGTATAAAAATCATATTTTCTTCACATAACATTAATTACATTTTTTGAAAAAAGAAATTTTTAAACTGGTGAGATTTTTGGGATTAACAGCATTTGAAGTTGCTAAAAAGCAAATTGATATTGTTGCTGAAGAAATGGGATTAGATCCAAATATTAGAGAATATCTTAAAAGAGTAGAAAGAGCATTAATAGTAACAATCCCTATACAGATGGATGATGGTTCACTTCAAATTTTTGAGGGATATCGAGTTCAACATAGCACAGTAAGGGGGCCTGGAAAAGGTGGTATAAGGTTTTCTCCTGAGGTTACATTAGATGAAGTCAAAGCATTAGCTACTTGGATGACGTGGAAATGTAGTCTTTTGAATTTACCATTAGGGGGCGCTAAAGGAGGAGTTTGTGTAGATCCTCGTAAATTGTCAAAAAGAGAATTAGAACGACTTACTAGGAGATATGCTTCAGAAATAATAAATATGATTGGCCCTGATATTGATATTCCTGCTCCTGATATGAACACGAATGCGCAAATCATGGCGTGGATAATGGACACTTACAGTATGAATAAAGGACGTTCAGTTCCTGGTGTAGTAACTGGAAAACCTATTGAAATAGGTGGTTCTGTTGGTAGAGAACCTGCTACAGGCATGGGTTTGTATTATATACTTGAAGCGATGTGTGAAAAATTAAACCTTAATCTAAAGTCACTGAAGATAGTAGTTCAAGGTTTCGGAAATGTCGGAGGGACTATTGCTGAGTTACTATACAATTATGGATGCAATGTTATGGCAGTATCGGATATTTCTGGGGGAATTTATTCTTCAGAAGGATTAGATATATCTAAATTATTAGACTGGGCTAAACAAGGTAATTTATTAAAAGAATACAAAGACAATACTTATAAGATAATTTCAAATGATGAACTCTTAAACCTTGAATGCGATGTTTTAATTCCTGCAGCACTCGAAAACCAGATTACGCAAACTAATGCGGATAAAATAAAATGTAAAATTGTTTTAGAAGGTGCTAATGGACCAGTCACACCTGAAGCAGACAAAATTTTGTTTAAAAAAGGAATTCATGTAATTCCAGATATTTTAGCAAACAGTGGAGGGGTTTGTGTTTCATACTTTGAATATGTGCAAGATATACGTGCTTATTTTTGGGAATTGGAACGAATAAATAAGGAATTGAAAAAGATAATGTTAAAAGCATTTGAAGAAGTATACACTGTGTCTAAAGAAAGAAATATTCTCCTCCGTACAGCCGCGTATATTATAGCAGTTTCAAGAATCGCTAAAGCTATTGAACTACGAGGGATATTTCCTTAACCTAAACATAAATTATTTAATGTTATTTATTTTGTTCTTTTTATGACCGAAGCGGATTATTACGAAATTATACGTCAAAAATTAGTGTTAGGACCATTATATGCCCCAAAACATAAAAAAGTTGTTGAGTTTTTAAAGATATTTTGGAATGAAGAAGTTAAATCTGATGAAATGATGTATGTAAAAGAGGATTTTTGTATAGGATGCGGAGTTTGCGCAGTAAATTGTCCAAATAATGCAATTAAATTAGTGAAAGTTAAAGATAGTATCCCTAAAAAAAAATACAGCATATGTAAGAGAACCTTTTTAGAATTAATCTTATAAATTTTTGCACTTATTAAGTTTCACTATTTAAACTAAGAATGTAATAAAAATTAAAAAATAGAATTTAAAATTTAAAATTTAATTGGTACTTATCCAGACAGTTCTTCTAAAATATCTCGCATCATACCATTTATTTCCCCATAACTGATCGCAGCTTGAAGTTCACCATCAATTTGCAGTTCTCCACTCATATAAGCACTAGTAGCCTCCAATTCTCCTGATCCTAAACCTGCCCAAGTAGCTCCGGACGCTTTCATGGTAGCGGCAGGTTCTTCTGCTTCACCCTCACCATAATCTACTGAACCTTCCCCAAATTTAACCCAATATTTATAATCTGCATCTGTATATTCAAATTGGACAATAGTTTCCTCGATATCTTCTAATTCCTCTTTTAAATCGTCATTTTCTGTTGCTAGTTGTTTTAAAGCTTCTGCTAATATCAAAGCATCAGAGGGTTTTCTCTCTCCTTCTCCATTCCTCAATTCTGCTAATTTTTTTAATAGTTCTACATCCATTACTATTACCTCTATTAATTCTTATTTCTTTTCCAAAAAAGATAACTAGATAAGTTTTAATTATATTAAAAGGTTTTATTTATCGCATTAACTAATATAAATTTTTTAGGTTAATAATTTACTTCAGTAAACCAAATTATACCTAAATTAAAAAGAGAAATTAAAATAAAAAAAGAAGTAAAATTAAAGATTATAAACTTTCGCCATTCAGAATTACATTTCCAGTTGACGAAGTTGCGGTTAGTGTATATTTATTAATTGCACTGTTGTAATCATCTGAAGTTATTATTTTGGGATTAACATCGTTTTCGGTAAATCCTCCGGAACCAATTGGAATATAACTTTTTGATCCCGTAGAAGTTGAACAAGTAAATTTAGCACCTATGGTCGCCAGACCATCCTTATAATAAATATTAATATATCCTGTTGATGTTTGTATTGAACCGGTAATATTAGCCCCCATTTCTGTATATTGCAAAATTGTTAATCCAATTTTCCCAGTTGAGCTTTGAAATCTCCAATTATAACCCTCAGCATATTTCATGTCAAAACTTTTAAAAACGATATCGCCTGTGGTGGTGATTCCTGTTAGAACTCCTCCAATCGAGCAACTTGATAAATTTAAATGAGTATTTCCAGTCGATGATAACGATTTAAGATCATTAGTGAAATTGCTTTGTTTAGCATACAATATGACAGCACCTGTGCTTGTTGTCAATCCTACATTCCCTTGGAAAGTTATATTTTTTGAGGCATTTAAAAATACATTTCCAGTTGAAGTACTAAAATATGTGTTATTGAGGACGGTATTTTCAGGAAAAATTGCATTTACTCCACCTGTGCTAGATAAAACATTTAGGTCATATATAACATCTGTCCTAAGAGTTAAATTAATTTGAATTTGTCGAAATACCCCAAATATGAACCAAGTCGTTGCCTTTGCATCAAGTGTAAAAGTTGTTACTGGCGTGCTTTCATTTTCCCATACTATGGGATTAAAGAAATCTGAAAATGATGATCCTTCTACTAAAATTCCTGCAATATGAATATCTAGATCAAGTTTTGCATAATAATCTGTAGGTGTTTCATTATATCTAATATGGACGGAACCAATATCAGAATTTATATTAATTCGTTCTATTGATGAAGGAGAGCTAGGTTTATAACTATAACTGTTTTCATAATTGATTTCGCCCCATGTTGTAAATATTAAAACTCCAAATGTAGCACCTCCAGCTACAATACAAGCAGCGACAATAATCAAAACAATTGAATTTTTTCTTTTCAATCAAACCACTTATCTTAAGATTTTATAATAATTTACAACTAAATTCAAGAGTATTTAAATAATTTTTAGACTGATTTTTATCTTATTGAAAAAGTTGAGTATGATTAATCTATAACTTTAAGATTAAAAAATTGAATAGCATTTTCAATTGTTTTTTCACTAACTAATTTTTGGGGAACATTATGAGAATAAGCAATAGCTGCAATAGAATACCTTACATTTGATGGAACATTTATAGGCTCCCGCTTGAAAGGATGTTGGAAGTAAGAATCTGTTTCAGTAACTAAAGATTCCAAGGGTGAAACTCTAGTTACTATACGCCATCTATCAAAACCATAAGCTGAACTAGGAACTGAAAGCTTATACCCTTGATTTGGTAAAAGTCTTCCATAATCTTCAGGTCCAGAGAAGCAATGCCATAAGACTCTTCTAGGTTCAATTTTATATTCCTTTAAAATGGATAAGATTTCTTTATTCACTCCATCATTTTTGTTAAACCTATGTTTAGGATTTTGTCTATCAAATTCATGTTGTGCTGCATTTCTCACATGTAAAATATATGGCTTATCAAGATCCTTTGTTAATTCAAAGATTTGTTTAAGAACTTCAACTTGTCTGTTTCTTTTATCTAATGTTTTTGCATGATGAAAGTCTAAACCAATTTCACCAATTCCAAGGTATTTATCGGCATTATTTAGGATAAAATCTTTCCAATTTTTCCACTCGATATTGTATTTATCTCTTGGAGTATATGTTACCGTCTGTGGCGCCCAACCACATGTAAAACCAAAGTTTTTTCTAAATTCTTTCCTGAAATCTAATGTTAGATTTAGGCTTTGAATATCAATAGTACTTGTTATTAAATATTGCCCACCCATTTTGAAATATGTAGTAAATTGTTCTTTATTAGATGGTAATTTATCATTTTTTGGTCTAGGGAATGGTAGATGGCAATGAACATCAATAAACTTTAAATTAGGTTCAGGTTCAGGTATTAAAATCTTTGTTGGCATAATATTTCTAAGTTAAATAGTACAATCAAAAATAATAATGGGTTAAATTATAAAATAAATAGCTGTATTAAGATTTTATTAAAGCTTTAAATAATGTCCTTTATTAGAAACTATTATGGATGAACAGTTGAAGTCTAAACTTGAGGAGTTAGAGATAAAGAAAAAAGAACTTCAGCCCAAGATAGCCGAGATAAATGCAAAAAGAGAAGGAGAAATCCAAAAGATCAATCAAAAATATGACCACATGATATATGAGGTTAATTATACAGCTCAACATTTAGAAAATGAATTTTACAATGATCTAATAAAATCTTATATTGAAATTGTGACAAGGGAATTTGATAGAAAAAGAAGTTCAGATATATATGAAGTCTCAAATGAATTTAAGGACTATAAAGAATCAATCGCTGAATTCGATATGTTTCCTGAACAATTGATTCATAAAATGCATAAAGTAATAAATGGAGCCCCTATTGAAGATATTATGTATGTTCTTGATAAAATTCAAAAAATATATTTGAGGACTTAATCTTTTTCTCATTTCAGTCCTAACGATCAAAAAAAAATATACCTTTTAGAGTAGCTTATTTAAGTATCATTTAGATAATACATAGGTAAATATGTATCTTTAATTCCCTTGGTTTATAGTAGAATAATTGTTTTGGGAAGATTAAAATGGAGTTATTTGAAGAAGAAGTTGAAATATACAACTCTAAAATGAAAAACCTCGCATGGCTTTATGATGAATTACGGCTTCAACCTGAAATTTTTAGAGATATTATCAATGAGAAGGGACAAAAACTACCTTTAAACATCTAAATCTCTTATCAAATTAAGCTCTATAATTAATCCTAAAATTTTCTTAATATTATTAATGATTTTAAGTTTTTCTCCCTTGTCCGGGATATGAATAAATATTACAGGATACTCTTTTTTTGACAATTTAAGTGCCCAAAAGTATACAAAATTGCACAAATAAATTCCAGGATAATATGAGATAGCTATCTCAGTTTTATTAGATAATTTCGAATAAATTTCTTTTATGTTTAAAGGAGATTTGTTCCAAGGAAAAGCCCACATTTTTATTGGCCCAAATCCAACTTTTTTTTCGATATCATCACCAAATCTAAAATTCCAGCCAAACTTCTCAAGTAAGATTTTATTACCGGAATGAATTCCTGAGAGAACTACTAATTTTGGCTTATTATTGAATTTGGATAATAAATTTTTATAAACATAAATACTTTGATTCCAGCTCACAGGTATTATTTTCTTTACTATTTGAAATCCATTATACTCCAGAGGAAATTCTTTTACAACTTCACTACTTAAATTAGTTCTATACTTACCGTATGGGCCAAAACCAGTTAATATAATCAATTTTAAAGGAATTTTTGTATTAAGTAAAAAATTTAAAAAAATATTTAGAAGAGAATCAATTTGAAACTATTCCTTGGCAGCTTCTTTTGCTCTTGCTTTTTCTAAGGCTACAATCTGTTTTTGTAATTGTTTTATTTCGTTTTGAACTTCTTTGATTGTTCTCTTCTTCTCATTTTCAATATCTTTTAATTTTGCATTTAACGCCTTAGCTTTATCACTTTTTAACTGAGATAATACTTTCTCAGCTTCTTTAACGGATGAAATTTTTTCTTTCTTTTTTTGTGTCCATTCTTCAGATTTTTGAATGGCTTCATCTCGTAATTGAGTTTCTTCATTGAGAGTTGCTTGCGCTTCTTCTATTTTTCCATCAAATTCCTCTTCAATTTCCTTTTCAGCAGAAGCATCTTTCTTTGAAGCTTCCTCTTCAATTCTTGTTATTTCATCCTCTTTTGCGCTAATTTGACCTCTAATATGTTCTTCAGACATTTAACATCAATTTTTTAATTTAAAATTCTATTTATTGTTCGATATTTTTGTTAAACATTCAAATCTTTTAAATTTTAAGCTTGTTCTAAAAGTTTTAAGATATGTCGCTTTTAAAGTTTTTATAATATGATATAAAGGAGACCAGAAGTCCTTTTACATTATCTTTTATTTTGTT
>JBHLLT010000034.1:0-24366 GCA_048938855.1 Promethearchaeota archaeon | reverse complement strand
TGTAACGTACTTGAACAACTCCAGAAGTGACGTCATTATATGTTAAAGTAAGAATTACGTCAGGAGAGGTACTCCATTCCTCATCATTGTTGATTATGATGGTTCCTATAGGATCAGTAGTATCAAGTCCAATAGTGTCAATAAATTGAGAAATTATTCCTGCATTATTCCTTATTTCATAATATACGGTCTTAGGTCCATCCCCGGAAGGAAGTGTCCAAGCTCGTGTATCACTAGCAGCTTCCCATGGAGTCCAGTCAATGCTATCATTACTGTAACGTACCTGATCAACTCCAGAAGTAATATCATCATAAATTAAAGTTAATATTACACTTGTAGAATTAGTCCAAGTATCGTCATCATTAATTTCGATAGAACCGGTAGGTCCGGTTGTATCTAACTCTATAGTATCATTAGTTTGAAAGATTAAACCCGCATTATCCCTTATCTCATAATATACAGTCTTAACTCCATCCTCAGAAGTGAGTGTCCAGCTCCGAGTGGCACTAGCTGCTTGCCAAGAGGTCCATGAGCCACCTTCATTACGATACCGTACTTGATCAATTCCCGAAGTGGCATCATTATAGGTTAAGGTGAGAGTTACACTGGTTGATGTGCTCCATACATCATCATTGTTGATTATTATGGATCCTATAGGTAAAGTTGTATCAAGGCCAATAGTATCCGTATCTTCAAAAATTAAACTAGCATTATCTTTAACTTGATAATAGACAACTTTAGAAATTTCATCCCCAGTAGTTAATATCCATGCTTTTGTAGCACTAGGTGTCTCCCAATCAGTCCATGAAATACCATCATTACTATAACGTACTTCAAGTACTCCAGAAGTCGTGTCCTCATATGTCAATGTAAGAGTAACGCTGATAGAGCTAGTCCATGCATTATCACTGTTAATTATAATAGTGCCAGTAGGATGAGTAGTATCAAGTCCAATAGTATCATTTGTTTGAAAGATTAAACTCGCATTGTCTCTAATTTCATAATATACAATCTTATATCCATTACCAGAAGAAAGGGTCCACTCCCGAGTATCACTTGGCATTTCCCATGCGGTCCATGAACTACCATCATTACTATAACGTACCTCAAGTACTCCAGAAGTGGCATCATAATAAGTTAATGCTAGTGATACGCTCGTAGTATTAGTCCAAAGATAACCACCATTAATTTCGATTGAACCTGTAGGTCTAGTGGTATCCAATCCAATAGTATCATTGATTTGATAAGTTAAACCTGCATTATCTTTAATTTCATAATAAACCATTCTTGTTCCGTCCCCAAAACTAAGCACCCATGTTTTAGTAGTACTTGGTGCTTCCCATGCGGTCCATGAACTACCATCATTACTATATCGCACTTCTGATACTCCAGAAGTTGCATCGTTATAGGTTAACGTGAGAGTTACGCTGGGGGAGGTCGTCCATGCATCATCACTATTGATGATAATGGAACCTGAAGGATGAATAGTATCAAGTCCAATAGTATCAGAAGATTGATATATTAACCCCACATTATCCATTATTTGATAATATACAGTTTTAGGTCCATCTCCGGAAGGAAGTGTCCATAGCCGGGTATCAGTAGCTGCTTCCCATGGAGACCAAGAAATGCTATCATTACTGTAGCGTACTTGATCAACTCCAGAAGTAATATCATCATAAAATAAGGACAATATAATACTTGTAGAATTGGTCCAGATATCACCATCATTGATTATGATAGAACCTGTAGGTCCTGTTGTATCTAACTCTATAGTATCATTAGTTTGAAAGACTAAGCCCGCTTTATCCATTATTTCGTAATATACCGTTTTAGTTCCATCCCCAGAAGTCAGTGTCCAGATCCGAGTGTCGCTAACTGCTTCCCACGCCGTCCATAAACCGCCTTCATTACGATACCTAACTTGATCGATTCCAGAAGTTGCATCGTTATAGGTTAACGTGAGAGTTACACTGGTTGAGGCAGTCCAAGCATCACCATTATTTATAACTATCGACCCTGAAGGCTCTAATGTATCAAACCCAATAGTATCGTTAAATTGAGAAACTCTTCCAGCTATATCTCTTATTTCATAATATACTATTTTAATTCCATTGCTAGGATTAAGAGTCCATGCTCTAGTAGCACTTGCTGCTTCCCATCCTGTCCATGAAGTACCATCATTACTATAACGTACTAGATCAATTCCGGAAGTAGCATCATTATATGTTAAAGTAAGAGTTACACTGGCTGAGGTAGACCAGGTATCTCCACCATTAATATCAATAGATCCAGTAGGATCTACTGTATCAAGCCCGATCGTGTCATTAAATTGAGAGACACTTCCTGCATTATCTTTTATTTCATAATATACTGTTTTAATTCCATTGCTAGGATTAAGAGTCCATGCTTTAGTAGCATTTGCTGCTTCCCATCCTGTCCATGAACTACCATCATTACTATAGCGTACTTCTAAAACTCCTGAAGTAGCATCATCATAGGTTAAGGTGAGAGTTATATTTATAGAGGTGGTCCATATTGCACCCCCATTAATCTCGATGGAACCAGTAGGATCAACTGTATCAAGCCCGATTGTGTCATTAAATTGAGAGACACTTCCTGCATTATCTTTTATTTCATAATATACTGTTTTAAATCCATCACCAGGGGATAAGGTCCATGATCGAACATCAATGGGACTTTGCCATGGAGACCAAGAAATTCCATCATTACTATAACGTACATGATTAACTCCAGAATTATCATCACTATATGTTAAGGTAAGAGTTACGGTTGTAGAGGTGCTCCACGTAGCATCCCCATTAATCTCGATGGATCCAGTAGGCAATACTGTATCCTTATTAACTTGGGTCTTATCGTATTGTACATTGCCAGCAGTATCGTTTGCATAAAACGTTATATTAACGATGCCATCTGGTATAGAATTCCAAGCACTCACATCTATAGATGCATTAGTTTCAAAATAATATTTCGTAATTTCGGTATTCAGTGTGTACCACATTTTATCTAGATTGTTATCAGATATCTCAACAGTGAAACTTGGAGGAGTATTATTATAGAATTGCCCTCCTATAGGTGAAATAATGTTAATGGAAGGTATATTCGTATCTTTATATACCATAACAAAAGCAGAAGCTAAATTCCCTGCTGTATCATTTGCATAAAAAGTAATTGTAATTTGTCCATCTGATAAATCGGACCATCCTCCTAAAGTCCCATTTTCAAGAAAGAAGTGTTTAACTAGTTCAGCATTAAAGATATACCACATTTTATCTAGATTTTCTTCACTAATTCTAACGGTAAAATCTGGGATGGTATTATTAAAGAGTTCATTTCCAAGTGGAGAAATAATATTAACAGAAGGATAATTAGAATCCTTATATACATTTATTGATTTAAAGTTTTCATTACCGGCTGAGTCATTAGCATAGAAATAAATTGTATTAGGTCCGTCTAATAAACCATTCCATGCTGTTTGATCTATAGAATTATTTGAATCAAAGAAATGTTTTATAGGATTAGTATTTAAGATATACCACATACTTTCTAAACTCTTGTCAAGTATTATTACATTAAAATGTGGACTAGTTGATCCTATTGGTTGACCTTCAGAAGGTTCATTAATTATTAGTACTGGATCTACTGTATCTATGACATTAATTAAATCACTAATATTAATCCAGTTATTATTGTTATCTTCTATATGTATTGTATAAGGTTTAATACCTATAGAATCTGGAATCCATGCATCATATTGCCATCTATTACCATTAATATTCACCATAGAATAGTTAGATCCCTCGATTTCAAGTAAAACTTGATGTATTCCTGAGAAGTCAGACGCGTTAATTGTAATTTTCTCAATATTACCCAATTCTAATGGATCTGAACTTTCAATTAAATCTGAAAAAGTAGGGGGGGTTGTATCTATCACTTGAATAGAACCAATAATAGAGTTCCATTTTAAGTTAAAATTTTGGGCATAGATTATATAAGTATAGTTCCCTGTAGAAGGTGGTGTCCAAGTGTCATTTTGCCACAAATCTCCTCCAATATAGATCATTGAATAATTATTTTCATTAAATTCTATTAATACTTGAATGATACCAATAAGATCTGTAACATTAACAGTGATATCTACATTATTACCTAATTCTATAGGATCTGCAGCTTCGATAATATAATTGAATTGAGGTTTTAATGCCTCTTCAGAACCTAAAAATATTATTGGTTCATTAGGAACTAGTAGTCTAATTTTTAAATCATCAAAAGATGAAATTGCGCTTGTAGTCCAAGTCATTAAGCCAATTTGACCTGGATTTAAATGATCGGTATCAGTTATATTATTCTTTAAAATTCCATTTAAATATACCAAATAATTTGATCCTAAAACCTCGATTTTCAGGTGATACCATTGGCTATCCATCAATACTGATTCATTATCTAGTGTATTGTCAAGTGTATAGGGGGCATCATTTGTCCATTTTCCAATAGCAACTTCATACTCCCAGAATCCAATCCCTGCAGCATAAAAGTTTTGGTTATTTTGATGCCGGAACATTACTCCCGCTCCGAAATTACCACCACTACTATTTATAAGAATTTCAATTGAAGCATTCTCTATGGTATAGGTATTTAATAAACTTCTACCATCCACCACAAATTGTTGTTCTAAATATTCATTATTATTTATAGACCACGTTCCATTAATGACATTCCAACCTTTTGCTGGTCCATCAGGTTGATCAAAATCGTCAAAAAAATCATAGATTTTGCTTTTATTTGTTAAAGGCTCGTTACAATCATTACATCCATAATAAAGGTAATAACTACCATCATATGTGTTTGGAATTACGGAAGATTGAGTTTTAAACCATATGCGAGTATCAACTGTGTTAAAATATGTTTCATTTATTCGATTAAGTTCCATCCAAGTATCATCACTTGCGTTATACCATACTATACGTAGATCTTTTCCATCATCTCTAAGTTTTCCAGCAGAAATTAAATTTACTGTATTTATTGAAACGTTTACGGAGTAACCTTCAGGTAGGACCTTTGTATATTTGTTGACCAATTTTAATGGCACGCGATACGTATATGATGAATTCCACCAATTGTCCAGTGAAGGTATAACTAACTTAACTATTATATTCTTTATACCGATATATCCTTTCGAATCATTTACATAAAATCTAATTTTATGTGTCCCATTATTCAAGTTATCCCATAAATCTTGTTCAAAAACATTAATAATTTCTTCATCTATTTCTCCTGATAATGATAAAGATGAAGAATTTTTATTTGCTATTTCATACCAAAACGTATCTCCTTTCCCTTCATCTATCACTACTTTAAAATCTGCAGCAAATGTTCCATAAGTTGAATAGTTTGATGGATAAGATATTAAGAGTTTTGGAGCATCCCACCAAATTGGATAAAGATCTTGACTATTAGCTTTACCAAAGATATAATCATAGGGGATATCTCCAATATTATCATCATTAGTATCCTTTCCTGTGTAATTATCCCAATAATTACCAATTGAGGAGTTGTACCATGAATTAAAGTTAGGCTTAGCATCATCTATAGCATGTCTTCCATTCTCAAAAAATTTATTTTTATAAAAATTGTTGTTCTTACTATTAGGCCCATTTAAAAATATCCCGTAATTCGTGTTGTTTCGTATTTCGTTATCTATTAGATTATTTTTTTTACAATTGTGAATTAGGATTCCGATATTTTTATTATTTGAAATGGTATTATTGATAATCATCCCACCATCAGTATTTTCTAATTGGATGCCTATAGTTGCATTTTGTATTATATTATTCTTAATAATGAAATATATCCCCTTAGAACCAGAAATAGAGATCCCTATCTCATAGTCTATAGCATTAATAGATACATTTTCAATGATATACGGATCATTAACTATTCCATTACCAGTACACCATGGATATGTTTGATTAATTACTTCCCAAGTCTTCGCGGCATCATTTTGATCAATTTCAATATGATCTACTAACCAATAACCTGATTCTTTAAGATATTTGGGAATATCTTCATCATGCGTTTCGATATTATTATTACGTTGGTTGAGTTCTAGATTGGTAGGACAACTAATAAGTAGGATAAAACTAAATAAAATTAAAAACAGATAAAAACTTGATTTCCTGCCTTTTTTATATCTAAAAAAAAATAAACTGAAAAATCCAATAAATAAAATCAAAGACTCATATGGAACAATCATAAGTATTTACATTAAATCTTTTACTCAAAGGCTATTATTTTTTTTATTCATCCCGTTAACTTCTATCTTAGACACTAAAATCTAATATCTATGGATTTGGACATTTATTTTAAATTATAGCACAATATAAAAAGTTTTATTTTTTTTTGCCAAAAATGAAAAAATTCTCGCCAAATTCATTTTGATTTTAAAATATTATTAATCTACATATATATTTCATTGAAAGAGCATTAAAACTTTTAAACACTTATTTTATAATTACATTAAAAATTTAAATTCTAGGCCTTTACTTGTAGAATTGCTCTAATTTTTGATAGAAGGAGTTATTTTAAATCTCCAATTTTTATCTGACATTAATAAAAATTTATTTTTTCTTACTATTATAAAAGATTTCAGAGATTTTTTAAATATTACAATTAAGGTAAAGATCACATTTTTTATCTATTAAAATCTAATAGTAAGAGCTTATTTTAATTGCAAAATGCTTTAATCTAATGGACAGGTATTAGATTTTTACAATAATAATTAAGAACTCTAAGCATATACAAATAAATTCTATTCTACTAATTTGTACAATTCTTTTAGTAAACAATACATACGTTTCCCTTTAGCCGTAAGTTCATAATATGATGCTTTATTATGGTTATCAACAATAAGTAATTTTTTTTCTAATAACTCTTCTTTAATACGAAGAAATGAATTATAATGACTAAACTCATTAAGTCTTTGATAAAATAAATGCTTATCTGCTCTATAATTGTCAAATAGAGAGAGCACATTGAATGTATTATATAATCCTCTCTTATTAAGTAATTTCCTTAATTTTTCCATACTTAAAATCAATTAATTTGATAAATATTCTTATCCCAATTCCTCTATAGAAATTCGTATTAAAAATATTATGGTAAAATTGTGCAAAAATTTGCAATAATTTTATGATTAACCTAAATTGAAAACAAGAAAAAAAATAGTAGGGTGCATTGAAAATTTATTATAAAAATCATAAATATTCTTTTCGATATAAGAATTTATAGATTTTGAAGATATGTGGCTTGGAATTTCTTTCATTTAACTTTTTTATATGATTTTAAGTTAAGATAAGGGATATACTCAAAAAATATAATCATTTATCTTTTTTAGCCCAGTAATTAATTATATATATTTCAAAAGCAACACTTAATTTATAATAACCTTGAATTATGGAGAGTAGCAGTATGAATAACAGTGAAATTTTAAAAAGTCTTGAGGAAATTGTGGGAAAAGATTTCGTTTCAAATAGAACTGAAGATTTATATATTTATTCTCAGGATCCTGGTGCGTCATTAGCTCGTCCAGTTGATTTTGTTATTATGCCTAAAGATGTTAAAGAAATCCAAAAAATTGTACAATTAGCAAACCAGGAAAAAATACCTCTAATACCAATGGGAGGAGGGTTGACTCTTAGTGCTTTAGTTGTCCCTATACATGGAGGGATTGTTATTGACATGAAAAGAATGAATAAAATCATCGAAATAAATGAAAAAAGTCGATATGCGCTCATTGAAGCGGGAGTAACCACAGGCCATTTACTATCTAACTTGAATAATCGTTATCCAGATCTACAACCTCCTATTCCAGATGCACCTCCTTCAGCTACAGTAGCGGGAAATGTACTAATTCATGGTTCTGGTTATCTCTCCCAGAGACATGGAGACCATGGAACCATGATTAATGGTTTGGAAGTTGTTCTTCCGAATGGTGATGTATGTAAATTAGGATCCTGTGCAACTTCGGATTATTGGTTTACCAGAGGACCTATCCCAGATTTTATTGGAATGTTTATTAGCTCATTTGGCACCATGGGAATAATTACAAAACTTTCACTAAAATTATATCCAAAACCAAAATTACGAGATATTGTTTTTGGGTTATTACAAGATCCAAAAGAAATACCTAATCTTCTCTTAAATATAACAGCGCAACACTTTGCAGAAGATATACTTCTTGGAATGCAAGATAAGCCAGAATGGATGAAAGGTTACATATTTATAATGACATATATTACAGGAGAAATTGAAGAAGACATAGAACGGCAAACTAAATTGTTAAAAAAAATATATAGAAAAAATAATGCAAGATTTATGAAAGCACCCGCTAAAATGCATAAATTATATATGGGAAAACCTATTTTCGCTGCTGGACCTGCGGATTATCGAAAAGGAGGAGGTTTTGAATATGTTGGTGCCTTTATGCCACTTGAAAAAATTCCAGAAGGGTACTTACGAGCAGCTGAAATATCTAGAAAATATGGAATCCCTCCGACAATAGGGTCAAGATTAATGAGTGGGACCCATACAATAATTATGTTCGTCTCCTTTTCATTTAATAGAGCAGATCCTAAAGATATGGAGATTGCTAGGAATGCGCTTCACGAAACAAATATGCTTGCTTTAGAATTAGGTGGAATCCCATGGAAAGTAGAATTACCAGGACAACAATTAATTCTTGAAAAAATGGATCCAAATTATAAAAAATTATTGAAGACCATTAAGAATACCTTGGATCCCAATGGGATATTAAATCCAGGTAACTGGGAGGTGAAATAAACTTGACAATAGAAGAGAAACAAGATTGGAGGAATATCATCCATCGATGCTTTCGGTGTGGTTATTGCAAATTTACGGAGGATTTTAGTGAATTTAATTGTCCTAGTTATAAAAAGCATAAATTTGAAACATATAGTACAGGTGGTAGATTATGGCTAATTTATGGTATTTTAAGTGGTGAAATTAAATGGAATGAAGGTATTGTCAATGCTATATATGCTTGTAGTACATGTGGAAATTGTACTGAAAATTGTCGATTTGATAAATTTAAAGATTTCTTAGTTGATTTCATCGAAGCTGGTCGAGCATTAGCTGTTGAAAATGGTGTTTGCCCAGAAAAGCAAAAAGTTTTATTAGAAAGAACTGAAGATCCACAATTTTATAATCCATATGCAGAGCCTAACTCGGATAATACTGAATTAAAAAGGAAATATAATTTACCTGACGAAGCAGAATGGGTTTATTTCATAGGTTGCACTTCTAATTATCGACAAAAAGAACTTAGGGATGCTACTATAAGATTTCTTAAAAAAACAAATATAAACTTTACTTTAGTTGATGAACATTGCTGTTGCAGCCCATTACTTCGAACAGGTCAAACAAAATCTGTAAAAGACTTTATGAATTATAACATTAACCTGATTAATCGAACTGGAGCTGAAAAAGTGATAACTTCTTGTGCTGGTTGCTATCGAACTATAAAAAAAGACTGGGTAAAATTAGGTGCAGATTTTGGATTTGAAGTATACCATACCGTTGAATTAATTAAGAAATTATTGGATGAAGAGCGAATTTCTATTAATTCCGAATTCCAGAAAACAGTGACTTATCATGATCCTTGCCACTTAGGACGTCATATGGGAATGTATGAAATTCCAAGAGAAATATATAAAACTATTCCTGGAATAAATTTGGTGGAAATGCGACGAAACCGTGAAAATGCTTGGTGTTGCGGAGCAGGAGGTGGTGTAAAGATAGGTTATCCTGAATGGTCAGTAGAAGTCTCAAAAGAAAGATTAGAAGAAGCTAAAGAAACTGGTGCGTCTGTAATATCTTCAATATGTCCATTCTGTAGAACGAACTTATCAGATGCCAATGAAAAGTTTAAAATGGAAATTGAAGTAATAGACTTATTAGAAATTTTAGACACACTAGATATTAGCGTAAATAAATAAAAAGAATAAAATTTTATCTCTAATTTTAATAATTTAATTCTTCCCCAAGTGCCATACGCGCTAAATCACTTAGTAGATAATTCTTCATTCCTTTTCTTTCTACTTTTGCTCCCAAAACTTGCTTACACATTGGACAATTATATACACAAGCTTCAGCACCATGATCAACCATGTCTTTAACGTTTCTATTTTGAGTTGGTCTTACCAAATTAGCTTTACCTATCCATGCAAATGCTCCTCCGCAACATAATGCATTTTCTCTATCATATTCTCTTGCAACTCTCTCTACTCCTATTAACTCACAAATTTTATCAACCCAGTTATCAGTTTCAGGTATAAATCTATTGGAGCAATTTCTGTGATATGCAATCTTCATATTCAGTTTAGTAATTTCTGATTCATGTTCTTTGAGGTAATTATATACATATTCAAAGAGATGTATCGGTTTAAAAGGTACTTCAATATTATTTCTTTGACAATAGGAAGTCCAAAGCCCATAACATTCATCGTGCCAGCAAATTAACTCTTTTATGCCATGTTGTTTAATGTTATCAAGAATAATGGGTAATCTTTCTCTAATTACTGAATCCCTCGCTACGTGATGATATTGTAAATTACAAAAAAATGCACGTCCACTTATATATTGTAAATTATCAAACATTTGTCCTTTCATTTGTTCTCCAGTAATGCTCGTAAAAGTGCATTTATGAAAAACCGGTTTATTAGGATCAATTTCTTTTAGTCTTAATTCTTTAGGAGGTTCAAATTGTTTAATCAAATTGTTTAAAAATTGCGGCTCAATATTGAATGAATTATATTTTTCCTGTAATTCTGTAAATAGATCAAATGGATGAGAATTATAAGGGCAATATTCATCACACGCAAAACATGTAACGCATTCCTTTAGGACGAATGACTCCTTTCCATTAATCATCTTATCCATTTCAATTCTTCCTGTACCTTTATCAACATCAATCCATTGACATCGTGTTAAGCAATCTATATTTTCACAATTGGGACAATAAGATTTATCAAACATACTAATACATTCCTTAATTTGAAAAACTTAATATTATATATTTGTAATATTTATGAAAGAATTATTTAAACAGAGTTTTTAATTTTGGGAAATAATTCTTTAGAAAATTAAGGAAGTTTTGATTTTTCTAAAAAAAAAAAGAAAAAATAATTAATGAAAATTTGGTTGTTCTAAATTAAAGCGCCTATTAATCCAGCTCCGCCATTGAATAAAAGCAAGAATCCCATAAAGATAGATGCTGTAAGGGACATTACTACTAAGAGAGTATTTATACTTGGACCTGCGGTATCTTTAAATGGATCTCCAACAGTATCTCCCGTAATAGAAGCCTTATGAATATCAGTTCCTTTCCCTCCTAAATTTCCATCTTCTATCCACTTTTTAGCATTATCCCAAGACCCACCTGCATTAGCCATCATTATTGCGAAAACAAATCCAGATAAAATCGCTCCTGCTAAAAACGCTCCTAATGAAGCGACACCAAATAAAATTCCTACTACAATAGGTATAAAAATCGATATTATACTAGGTAAAATTAATTCCCTAAGTGAACCTCTTGTTGCAATATTAATGGTCCTACTGAAATCAGCCGCTTCTTCACCAGTAAGAATTTTTGGATTAGATTCAAATTGCCTTCGAATTTCATCTACCATTTTTGCTGCGTTTCTTTGAACTGCTCGTATTAGCAACGCTGAAAATAAAGCTGGAACGACTACACCGATAAAACCCCCAATTAAGACACTCACGTTTAATAAAGATATATCCCCTATTGTATTTCCAGGGAGGGGTATTGTAAGACCCGCTTCTGTTGCATAAGAGAATAACAGTGCTAAGACTGTTAGGTTAGCAGCTCCAATTGCGAATCCTTTAGTTATTGCTTTTGCAGTATTTCCTGCAGAATCTAATCTATCAGCAGTACGAATAATATCATCACCTAATTCTCCTTGTTCTGCAATAGATCTAGCATTATCAACTATAGGACCATAAGCATCATTAGAAACAATTGTTCCTACAATTGCTAACATTCCAACAGCAGCCATTGCTACACCAAAGAATCCATCAAGTATAAAAGCAAAAATCATAGCAATTGAGATCCCTATTGCTGGAGGAACAACGCTAATTAATCCGTATGAAAGTCCAGAAAGAACTACTACAGCATGCCCCTCTTTTGCTGCGTGAGCTATAGTTTGAGTGGGCTTTCGATCATCCCTCGTATAATAATCACTCGTAAAACCAATAATTAACCCACCTCCTAAACCTAATAAAACTGCAAAATAATCAAGCCAGATTTTTCCGTTATGGGTTGGGTTAAACAAGGGATCCAACATCATTAAATAGGCAAACAATGCTCCTAGACCGGCAAATATAATTGTAGAGAGGTAGGTACCATAATTTAAAGATTTCCCCGGATCTTCAGAGCCCTTCCATTTAATTAAGAAAATTCCTATAAGAGATGCTATTAATCCGACTCCCGATAATACTATGGGATAAATAACGAAAGATCCTGAAGGATCGGTGATAATCAATGCTGCTGCTAAAATCATTGCTGCAACAATAGAGGCAACATACGAATCGAAAAGGTCGCTTCCCATTCCAGCAATATCACCTACATTATCGCCAACATTGTCAGCTATTGTGGCAGGATTTCTTGGATCATCCTCTGGAAGGTTATATTCTGCTTTGCCGACAAGATCAGCCCCTACATCTGCAGTTTTTGTGTAAATACCACCACCACATTTCATAAAAAGGGCAATACTACTCGCACCAAAACTGAAACCCAATATTACTAAAGGTTGTTGAAAGATTATATAAAGGGTAGATATTCCAATTAATGCAACACCCACTACAGCTAAACCCATCACTGAGCCTCCAAAGAACGCAATGTCAAACCCTTTCTTGGTTCCAATGGTACAACCTTGAGCTGCTCGAGTATTTGCTTTAACTCCAACATACATACCCAACCAGCCAGCTAACATGGAACCGACTGATCCAATTAAATATGCTAAAGCTTGTTCCCAATTAAGATCTCCACTTAAAATTGGAACAGTCTGAGCAGTCATTTCAGATGGTAAAAGTAGTAAAATTATAACAAATAGGACAGCAACGAAAATCCCTAAAATTTTATATTGGATTTTGAGATAAGTTGTCGCTCCTTTCTCTATATATCCCGCTACTTCAACCATTCTTTCGTTTCCCGGATCTTCTTTTAAAACCAACCTTCTAAAATAGTACGCCATAAATAATGATAATCCACCCGCAAATAAAGCAACAATTATAATTAGTGGTACAGCCATAATTTTTCACTTAATTTTTACGTATTGTTTTTTTTAGATTTTTTTAATCAAATTAATAATAATATCACTCAAAATTTCTTACATCATTAAAACATTTTGAATTTGAAAATAAAACTATCAATATACTTCATCCCGTTATTCAAATAAGAATTCTTTTTCCTTCCCTAAGTATATTGTTTTTTATAACATTTTTTGGTAATATTCGAGGACTTAAGAAGTAATTATACAGGGCTTAATTTGAATAATTTTTATTCGTATTTTTTTAAGTATTTGGCAAGATAGAACAGAATTTGTATTTAATTATGATAATTGTCTTAATATTGAAGTTTATTTCCTTTCTCAGTATATAATTTAAAAAGCCTTGAATTCAATTACGAACATATCAATTATCATTGAATAATTGTGAGTGCTTATTGGATCCAATTATCTAAAACTACTTATTATATTTTTTTTATGCGGGAATTTTCTTCCTTTGGTAAATAACTTCATAATTTTGAATGAAAAGGGTTTCAACTTATATCATGAAAACCAAAACATTAAAATAAGCTCAAATGGCCCAGATTACTGGCCAACTACAGGATGGGTTACATCTTCACCCGAAAGTCAAGGATTGGATTCTCTAAGGCTTGTTGAGATGGAGGATTTTATCCAATCTAGTAGTATGAGGCTTGCCATTGATTCATTATTAATTATAAGAAATGGATATCTTATATATGAGAGCTACCCGTCTGATATATATGATGAAAACGATAAACACCTTTTATATTCAGTAACTAAAAGTTTCACATCAACATTGATTGGAATTGCCATTGATAAAGGCTATATTGAAGGAATTTACAGCAATATCCTTGATTTTTTCCCCAATAGAACGATAGATAATATGGATTCAAGAAAACAAAATATTAAAATTTGGCATTTACTAACGATGACTTCTGGATTTGAATGGTCAGATGACGAAAATTTCAATCCTATGTGGGCTAGTAGTGATAGTGTACAATATATATTGGATCGCCCAATGAGTGATTCACCAGGTTCAAGATGGAATTATAATACTGGGGCGTCGCATCTACTCTCTGCAATTCTTAACCAAGTAACTCCCAATGGTACATTAGCATTTGCGGAAGATTTTCTCTTTACGCCTTTAGGTATCACAGATTATACTTGGTCAGTCGATCTTCAAGGTAATCCTAATGGTGGCACACTTCTCTATCTAAGACCAAGAGATATGGCAAAATTAGGTTATTTATACTTAAACGAAGGTAGGTGGGAAGATCAGCAAATCGTATCTCAAATATGGACCATTCAAGCTACTAGTCCTTCAGTAATATTTCCACCTAACAGACTTTCATATACTGGATATGGTTATCAATGGTGGAATCTCTTTTGGGGAAAAGGATATGCTGCTAGAGGTAGTTATCAACAGAACATTTTTGTTATTCCAGACATTGATATGATTATAGTAACAACTGGTTTTACTGATTTTAATCCAATCTCTTTATTACTAAATTATATTTTCCCTGCTACGAGTTACATCATACTTCATCCTTTTCTACACCTATTAATTATGATCAATGCCTTAGGATTCTTATTTTTTATACCTTTTTTCATAAATAACAAAGGACTTAAGCAAAAATTAAAACTGCATAAAAAATAGAGTAAGAACACCGCCTTTAAAAATTTAAAATTTAAGTATTTGATATTAATTTAATTCCTATTTAAAACTGTTTTTATTAGTCAACTTAAACTATGAAATTCTTACTTTTACCTAAACATTTATAGGTAAATTCATAATAATTAGACTTAACAAAAAGTTAAATTTTGGTGAAACCTATGTCTCAAAATCAAGAAAAGAATGAAATCACTTTAAAGGACCAGATGAAGAAATTTCTTATAAAAGGATTTTATGGATTTAATACAATCATATGTTTTGGTATAGGAAAACGATTGGGCATTTTAGATTATCTTGATGAAAAAGCTAAAAAGTTATCAAATTCTGGTTCAATTTCTTCAGTATCATTCACGTTAGAAGAAATACATAATAATCTTAATTTAGATCCTGATTATCTAGATGGTTGGATTCATTTGTCACTAGATTGTGGTATTTTTGAAATTGACAATATAGAAAAGAAAAGCTTAAAAACTGCACCATATGTGTATGATTTGCTTATCAATAAAGATCATATGTTTTATGTGGGTACTATAATAAGTTTATTTTATTATTTTGCCCCATTTCAAGATTTAATAGTAGAGTTTTTTAAAACAGGAGATATACCAAATGTAAATGAGATACCAGAAGAATTCTTGATAGATGCTGGTAAAAATAGCGCCAATTGGGGAATTATAATCGAAAGATTATTTTCCAAATATTTCAAGAAATATAGTAGAGCCCTAAGAAAGGAAGGTAGAATTTTAGAGGTTGGATGTGGTTATGGTTTTAATCTAAAGAATTGGAGTGAGAAATATAAAGGAGCAAAGCTTATTGGAATAGATATTGACTCTCGGGCAGTATCATATTCTAAAAAGTTAATGGAACAATTTAATATGGATGATAGAGTAGAAGTTTTGGATATTCCAATCGAAAAATTTGCCAAAAGTAATATGGATAAATTTGATTTGATTTTATTAAACCAAGTACTTCATGAAATGGACCATGATAAAGTATACAGAAGGAGTGTTTTTGAGAACTTATATTCTTTGTTAAAAGATGAGGGTATATTAATTGTAGGAGAAACTATGATTCCAGATATGTTTTCTCCTAAGAAAGGATTTCAGCTTTTTGATATCATGCATAAATTTCTCGAGGCGAAATTTGCAAGATTTTATGATGAAAAAAGTTTTAAAGAGTTTATCAAATCAACACCATTTAAAAAAGCTGAACTCGTAAGAGAAAGAGGAGAATATTTTTGGGCGATACAGAAATAAAAATTAGATAGAAAAAAAAATTAATAAAAAAAGTCTTTCTTATTCTTTTAAGGGCCAATATCAATTTTTTCAAATAAGCTGTTATTAAAATTGAAAAAACTGAAGCTTTATGAAGAAAAATAAATGATTGATTTATAATTGTTAAATTGATTTATATTCAAAATAATTTTTATTTCAAAGTAATAAGTTAATTAGAATATTTTTATTAATATAATTGCAGAGAAGAAAATTAAAAAGAAAGCAATTAAGATAATTTTAGAATAGGAATACAATAATTCTAAGGGTGGAATTCTATGGATGAATTAAATTGTGAAATTCTTATTATTGGTAGTGGCCCTGCAGGGTTAACTGCAGGAATATATTGTGCTCGTGCTAATAGAGATGTTATAATTCTCGATGGTAAAGAATCATCTGCTTTAGCAAAAACAAAAGAAATTCAAAATTGGCCTGGAGAGATTGATATTAAAGGAAAAAAACTTTTGGAAAAATTCAGAGCGCACACTGAAAGTTATTCAGAGAATGTAAGGATTACTAAAAGCGATGTTATTTCCCTGATGCTTGGAATGGGAGTGAATAAAACCTCAACCAGAACTGCAAATATTACGTCTGATGTTGTTATTATTGCTACGGGGGGAGGCACTCGGAAGGAACTAATTAAAGGAGAGGATAGTTTACTTGGATTTGGCGTTTCCTATAGTGCTTTATGGGATGGACCAATGTATAAGGATAAAGTAGTCTATTTATATGGTAATGACGAAGAAATGTTAGATGATGCTTTAGTCCTTCACCAAATGGGTTGTATAGTAAGAATAATTACCAATGTTGGGATAAAAAAATTACCTGAAAAAATCTATGAAATAAAAGAAGCTGGAATAGAAATTTTTGACAATCTTGAGATTATTGAAGCTGTTCCGAATTCAGAAGGTACGATTCAGAAAATTTTATGTAAACCTATTAAACCGGAATCAGAAGATATTGAAGGTATAAGAGAATTTGAATTAAGTTGTCTATTTATTTTATCACATATATCCTCCAATTCTATTTTCAAGAAGGCTGGAGTAGAATTAGATGATATGGGAAATATTAAAGTAGACGAGGAACAAAAAACAAATCTTAAAGGTGTTTATGCCGCAGGAGATTGTACAGGAGGAGCATTCCAAGTTATCTTTGCTGTAGCAGAAGGTGGACGGGCAGGAATAAACGCCTGTAAATATCTTCGGCAATTGAGAAAAGACTAAAATATGATAGCAATAACTGTATTTTTCCTATCATTTCAAATTAGAATAATTCCTAATTCAAAGTAATTATTTATTTATAGAAAAAATTGAAAAAATTTAAACCATTATTAAGATTAATATAGGCAAATTTGAATAAGCTATTAATTATAGGGGTATAAAATTGGCTAATGAAAATGAATTTGATCTAGTAATTATTGGAGGCGGTCCTGCAGGATTAACAGCAGCAATTTATGGTGGGAGGATGGGTTTGAAGACTGCTTTATATGAAGGTAAAGGATTTGGGGGATTAGCAAGCACAACTCCAAAGATTGAAAATTATCCGGGATTTATGAGTATAAATGGTTTCCAGTTAACTGAAAAGATGAGGGAACAAGCTGAAAAATGGGGAACTACCTTCTTTTTTAATGAAGTTTCTATGATCGATCCAAAGAACATGACGATAACATCCTATGGAAAAGAAGTAAAAGCTAAAGCTATCATAATTGCTACCGGTTCAGAGCATATGAGACTTGGACTATCTAATGAGTATGAATTAGCGGGAAATGGAATATCTTACTGTGCAACTTGTGATGGCCCTTTATTCCGAGATCAAGTAGTAGCAACGGTAGGTGGGGGTAATGCTGCTGGTTTAGAGGTAATATATCTTTCAGGGGTAGCAAAAAAAGTTTATCTTATTCATCGCCGTCATTGTATGCGGGCAGAAGCATGTATTGTAGATGAAGTTGATTCATTACCTAATGTCGAACCAATGTACAATTGCACTATTGAAGAAGCGATAACTAAAGATGGCAAGCTAGGAGAATTAAAAATTAAAAACCTTGAAACAGGTGAAATTTCAAATATTGATGTAAATGCGCTTTTCATAGCAATAGGTGTTAATCCAGAAAGCAATTTAGCGAAAAAAGCGGGAATAGAACTCGATGAGTATGATTTTATTAAAGTTAATAGAAATCAAGAAACTAATTTTCCTGGTATATATGCTGCTGGAGATGTAACTGGTGGAATACGCCAAGTAACCACAGCGACCGGTGAGGGAACTACTGCTGCAATGAATGCATATCTTTATATTAAACAAGGATGGTATGGAGAAGGATTATCAAAATAAATTTCTTTATGATGTATATACCTCCATATTACACAATATTTTGTATCATCTAGATAATTTCCATATAATATGGAAAGTTACAAAATATCTGATTTTGTCGAAGATTTTTTAATTGCAAAAGAAGTTGAAGAAGGATGTGCTTCCTCCACTATTAAGGCATATCGGTATGATCTTCAGAAATTTATAGAGCTTGTGGGAGATCTTCAAATTAACTCTCCCCTATTACGCCAAAAAATTCGCTTATTCTTAAAAAAATTGAATGAGTTGAACTATACTAAAAAAGGGGTTGGAAGAAAAATCGCTTCATTGAGATCCTATTTCAAATTTTTAACTTTAAATGAATTTATGGAAAAAGATCCTATGAGTACCATTAAAACTCCTAAAGTCAAACTTGAGGAGAGTTTGCCCAAATTTTTAAGAATTTCTGATATGGAAAAAATTTTTAATAAATTAAAGGATAGAAAATTATTCAATTCTCGCAAGAGTGAGCGTTATTATTTAATTATCAGATTATTGTATTCTACAATGGCCAGAGTAAGCGAATTATGTAATATAAAAATCCGAGACATTGATTTTGAGAGAGGTTATATACGACTCAGGGGAAAAGGAAACAAAGAGAGAATTGTTCCAGTTGATCAAAGAACTCTACAAATATTTGAAGAATATCTTAAAAATCGGATAAGTTATGATTCTGAGGATTATCTTCTGGTAAATACCAGAAACCAACAATTAAGCCCCCGAGTTATTCAAACGGATATTAAAACTATAAAAGAGAAATGTGGCTTTCCAGATTCAAAGATTATCACACCCCATGTTTTCAGACATACAGGAGCTACTCATTTAAGACGTTCTGGGATGGATATCAGCGAATTACAAGATATCTTAGGACATTCAAGTCCAAATACAACACGAATTTATGCTAAAAATGATATAACTAAATTAAAAGAATCCTACTCCCAGATGCATCCCTTGAGTAATAATAATAAAATCTAAAGCTTTTAACCTTTAATTTAAAAGCAGTCTAAGAAGTAGAAACAAAAAGCCTCTTATTTAATTAAAAAATTTTTTATAGAAAAAACATAACTTAACAAGTATAAGAAAATTTATACTTAAATTGTACTTTTATTACTTATATATCAATATAATATCCTAAATTTTCTCGATTACTATGGACGAGAATGAATTCAGAAAACAATTCATGAAGAAGTCGATTTTTAGACAAGCAAGTTCTCTTGATCTAAGTTATGTCCCAGAGAAATTATATTGTCGAGACGAAGCTCTAAAAACATTGATATTCAATTATAGAAGAATTATGGAGGAAAAAGAGCAACCTTCTATTAATTGTTTGATCTTAGGGAAAGGAGGCGTTGGAAAAACATGTACAGCACGTTATTTCGGAAAGAATTTTAAAACCATAGCAATTGAAAATGATGTTAAATTATTCTTAGAATATTTTAATTGTATCAATTTCCGCTCTAAAAGCAAAATTATAAGGGAGCTCCTCGCCAAATACCAACACGGAAGCGGACGTGGGTTCAGTGATGATGAAAGCTTGAAACTTATTCTCTCACAATTAATTCGGGAGAAAGGATACATGCTGTTAATTATTGATGAAATACATCTTTTAAAACCAGATGAAGTACTCGCCTTTTTAGATATAGCCGAGACTTTTGGACATCAGAACGCTAAGTTATCATTACTTTTAATTTCAAGAAGTAAGGATTGGATGACAATTGAAACTGAAAGAATATTGAGCAGATTAAATGAGAAAATAATATTGAAACCCTATAATTTTGACGAATCTCTACAAATTTTACAATACCGTTGTGATCTTGCACTAAAAGAGAATGCTATAAACGAAGAGCTATTAACAATGATTGCTCAAATCGTGGTTGATCATAAAAATATGAGACACGGTATTGAAATCATTCGTAAAAGTGGTTCATATTGTGATAAGGAAGGCTTGGATAAATTTACTGCAGATATTATTAGAGAAGCATCTAATGACGTATATCCTACTTTTCGAAATGATATTGTGGATCAATTAAAAGACCAGGAATTATTAGCTTTGTATGGAATTGTGCGTTCATTATTGGATAAAGGTGAACCATTTACTTTAGTTGATGATGCATTTGAAGAGTATAATGCAATATGTGAGAATTATTCAATAGAACCTCATGTTAAAATGAGTTTTAGGAAGTATGTTCGACAACTTACTCAATTAAAGATTGTTGCATCTAAAACAGTAAGGATTGAAGATGCTACACGTGGAAGACATTTAGAAATCACTTTATTAGATATACCTGTAGCAAAATTACTTGAATTATTAGAAGATATTTTTGAAAAAAAGTTCAGAAGTTAACTCAATATCTTTAATATTTTAATAATATGACTCTTTTTATGAATTTTGTCTAAAAATGTTTTACTTATTATGTAAAACCTCTTTATTTTTTCTACTTTTAATATTTTTCTTTATCAGATTTGGAGGAAGAGTACCAATCTAACCATTCTTTTCGCCGATTTTTCTTTTGTTGCATATCATCGGAATCTGTAATATTTTCACTCCTAACTTTTTGCCAATATCTGTCTAACTCATGTCTAGTTAGTGATAATCCACAAGATTGACAAACAATTTGCTTAATGGCTGAATGGTATTTCATAAACCCTCCACACTCAGGACAACGAGCCATTTTTAAAAATTTTGAGTTAATTATTGTTTGTATATTATATTAATAGAATTAATTAGTGTTAAAATATTTTTTGACATAAATTTTAAACTATTGATATTTGTTTGAATTAAATATACTATTTTTATGGTATTGAGAAATGAAATCAGACGTATTTTATTTTACTGCTCGCACGCACTCTCATGAACAAAGTATGAGTAAATTTAAAGGTGTATTAGGATTAGAAAAACTTGGATTTAAGCAAAAAATTAAAAATGGCAATAAAGTAGTAATTAAAACACATTTTGGAGCCTTAGAAAATACCAGATATCTCCGTCCGAGTTATATACATTTTTTATGTGATTATGTTAAAGAAATTGGCGGAATCCCGTCTGTGGCAGAATCATGTGGATGGGGTATCCCAGAAAGTATTTCTGGTACTCATACTGAGTATTCTGGTAGAGCAACTGAAGAGGAATATCTAAAAACTGCCTTAATACATGGATTTACAGAGGAGACCATGGGTGCTTCAATGCTGATGTTAGATGGAAAAGATGGAACTGATATAGAATTACAAAAAATCGATGGAAATCGATTTAAGGAGGTATTAGTCGCTGGAAGATTAAGAGAATTTAATTATATGATACTAGCAACTCATTTTAAAGGTCATGCAGGCGCAGGTTTTGGTGGTTCTATAAAAAATTTAGGAATTGGATGTGTTTCGAAGGGTGGGAAAGTTGAAGCTCATACTGGCAAAACTTTTGAATTTAATTTCGATAATTGTAATCCCGATTGTAAAAATTGTGTCAACATTTGCCCTCCAAAAGCCTTATCCAAAGATAACAATAATAAATTAATTTTCGAGGAGGAAAAATGTAGATTTTGCTATATGTGTGCTTCAGTATGTAAGAATAAGGTTATTAACTTAGGGAGTGCAACTCGAGAAGAATTTATAACTCATATGGTAGATAATGCCAAGGGGGTAGTTGATTATTTCGGAGAAGATAAGATCTTTTATATAAATTATGCTATAGATGTAACCTATCAATGTGACTGTACAGGAGGGTCGGACATTCCTTTTGTTCCAGATATTGGTGTTTTAGTATCCTTAGACCCTGTAGCATTAGATCAGGCAACTATAGATCTTATTCATAAATCTTCGATAAGTCCACATTCAATTCTTTCTGATGTAAAAAACATTCCATCTCAAGGTCCTTTTGAATGGCTTTCACATACTCCTCGCTTTAATCCTGAATCAGGTGAAATGGATTATAATCCTAACGGAAAAGAATCAAAACATTGGAATATACAACTAGAATTAGCTGAGAAAATTGGCTTAGGTTCACGAGAATATAATTTAATAGAGATTGAGCTTGAGAAAAAAGAAAAAAAATAATAATAATTTGGATGAATTTATTTTAATTAAATTCAGTTCTTAAAGGAAAGATTTCCATGCATTGGCAATATCTTCTTCGCTAACTTTAAACTTGCTTCGGAGTTTTTTATATCTTAAATTATTTATAAGACCATCCTCCCAAATATTATTTATTCCTTGAACAATTGCTTTTACATAATCTTGGTTGTCAGTATATATATCAATCTTATTTACATGATTATCTGTGCTATATGCGAGATAACCTGAAATCTTATCAAGGATTTCAACATATACATTTGCTTGTGGTGCGAAATAGAAAAACTTTGCACTCCTTCCACCAGTAGTAGATTCACTTACAATTGATGAAGCATCTATTTGTGTAATCCAATCTTCTATGAGATATGCCACATCTGGCTTAATTTTTGAAAATTTGGCTTTAACTTTCCGTGGTGAATAATAAAATGTATAATGTGGTTTACTCATCATTCCTAATTTTTTAGCTTGGCTTTGAGCTTCTTTACCCAATAGCTTCACCTCTATAAATCTATATTATTTAGATCTTGGGTAAGAAATAAAAGTAAATTCAAATATTTAAATCAATTTAACTAAACAGTTAAGAGGTTTCAGTATTTTAAGAAGATACAGTTAAATTATTAAAGACCATGTATGGAAAAAGAGAATTTTCGAAAAATTCTCGTTCTTTAGAAACGTATTGACAATCTCCAAGCATTTTGATAACATTGCCATTAATGTTGCCAAGTTTGATTGGATATTCAAATTTCCCATTTTTAATATAGTATCCATTTCTGATTTCTGCGCCAAAAGCTCCTGATAATTTACTTGGGTTTAACCAGGAAAATTGATCGACATAATAACCTTCATTAATTTCAGAAATAATATCATCCAAATTCATAGTTCCAGGTAAGATTTCAAGGTTACTTATTCCATTATCTATAATTTCTGTTCTTTCATCTCTTATCGCATTTCCTGTCGAGCGATGATTAGAAAGTATTGCATACCTTTGATCATAAATATAGTTTTGGAAAATCCCATTCTTGATTATTTCGGTTTTTTGACGCGGTGAGCCTTCAATATCCCATCCATTGGTTCGCAATCCTCCTTTTAATAACCCATCATCTATAATAGTGATTTCTTCAGAAGCTACTTCTTGATTAATTGTAAATCGAGATATTTTTTGAAAACTGGCTCTTCCTGAAGCATGATTTTCTATTACAGGATTGAGTGCTTTATTTAATACCTGTGGAGAAAAAACAACTGTTGCTTTTTCTTTAGGTTTAGGTACTTTCGCGATTAATGAATCTTGAGCTAGTTTTGCCCATTGATCTACTCTTTCTGGAAAATTTAATTGATCTTTATCTTTAATAAATAAAAAAGGCCAGTATTCTGATAATTTTCCCTCTTTTTGAGCTTTCAAAGAGAATTCTACAAAAAAATAAGTTTTTATATTGGACAAATCGAGACCAGTACTATTTCTTAAAGAGATATTATCAATATGAACACGAATACGCCCGAAAGTAGGTTGAATTTCTTTATGCTGGTTTATCTCAGTAATTAATTCTTCAGCTAGATTATTTTTGGTATTTAAAGGGTCTTGAAGTACTTTCTTTTCTGAAATGACTGCATCATGAAAAGAAGCTTGCTCAGGAAAATAAAATTTTGAACCTAAATTACT
>JBHLLT010000062.1:1935-6558 GCA_048938855.1 Promethearchaeota archaeon | reverse complement strand
CGATTTCTTTAGGATTCTTATATTTTTCAAATAATTTTTTAGTCGCTAAGCGTGTATTTGCATCTCTAGTGCGAGCTGATAATATTGTTGAGATCAAAATCTTAAAAGGGTCTTGCTTCTTACTAGCCAGTTCATCTAAATGAGCCTCTCCCTCCAGTTGGGTCTCAATTTTATCTAAAATAGTCTTATAACTCATATTATTTTTTTTCTAAAACATATATTTTTCTTTTTAAAATTTGCCCTTTCTTAGCATCTATCATATTTTTTACATGTTCTTTACGAAACCTAAGTTTATGGTTAGTTTTATTAATAATTCTATTTAGGTCAATCATAGGTATAACTTTAAAGTGATTTTTTTCTGCTAACTTATCAATATTTATTTGCATATCACTTCCATCTATTGTGCTGATTATTGGAGAAATAAAGCATATTCTTGAATTAGGTTTTAGTATTTTATATGCTTCTCTCAAAAATTCATCATATAAAGGGCTCAATTTTGAATCTAATAATTCCTTTATCTGTGAATAATAGGGTTTGTCTGTGTAAAATGGGCCTAATTCTGGTTCAGTACATATACCATCAAAAAAAGATGGATTGAAACCAATTGATAAATTTCTTGCATCATATTTTAAGATTCTTTGGTGAGTGAACGGGGGAATCTCTTCATCTAGCAATTCTAATAACCAATGTATATTACGAATAGTATTATGTACCTTCTGTTCGTCAATATCTGAACCGTAAATTTGAAAATCTTGTAAAATAGCGAATAATGGGATTGTTCCATTACCAACAAATGGATCAAGGATTTTATATTTTTCTCTCTTCTCGTATATATTTAAAAAATTTAACAATATTAGAGCCAACTTAGGAGAAATTGCACTTTTAAATTCTTTAAAAGGTCTATTCTCATCGATTTCCTTTTTGAAATTAGGATCATCCACTGTAAATGTTCTTGCTATGTATAATCCTTCTTCTGTAAAAGCAAATATAATTTCTGCTCTATTTTCATTTAAAAGTTCAAATTTGATAACATGATGAGGAAATATTGGATTCAAATTGCCAGATTCAATATTTTTTTCTGGATATTGATAATATAAAGCCTTTAATGCTCCTTTTTGCTTAAGAATCGTCATAATTTCTTTATTTAGAAAAGGTAAGAAATGTTTAACTAAAATTTCTGAATAATATTTATCATCATAAAGATTAGGATAAATAGAAGTTGCATAAAACATGCTCTCATAAACTTTTGGAAATATTCCCTTTTTTCCAATAATAATGTTATTAATAACGCCTAGTATCTTATCTCGTGTTTTCTCAACATGTTTATAATTGTTAATTTGTAAGGGGAATGCAATTTTAATAGTAGTTAAATCAATGAAATCATAAATTTGAGCAATTTTTTGGCATCCACCTAAAATAAACTGGATTTCCATGAGTTTATTTATATAATGTATATCTTGATGTAATTTTTCGAACTCAACTATAGCTACATTAGCAGAATAATCAATGATTTTTCCTCTATTCGGAGAATATTTAAGGTAATTGTCTAATTCTGCAATTGAGAGTTGCCAATTCGACCCTAAAACAAAAATAAATCGATCCATAATAAGAAAAACCTAATTAAAAAGGAAAAGAAAGGACAGAATTTCTATTTTATTGTTAATTTTTATACTTCTTTTTTAACCATTTTTTAAAGGCAATCGTTTCTTGGCCTTTCCACACGGCTTTCTTGGGAAATCCACTCTCAAACTCAATTATATCTTGATCTGTATATTTTGGCAAATCTGTTTCATCAATTTCATCAAATTCTTCCTCATCCAAGTCTATAGAAATTTCGTATTTTTCTCCAGTTATATCCTCTAATTCACTGAAAATATCCTTAAGATCTTCTACATTTCTCTCTTCGACTGGTACTTTATCCAAAACTTTTTCTTCAACAACATCTTCTTGGGATGCTTCTTTAATTGTTTTTTCATAAGCTTTTCGTTTTTCTAGACGCTCTAACCTTAATTTCTTAATTTCCTCAATAATACCCTCATAATGGTCCTTAAAATATTTCAAACTAACATTAAAAAGATCCGAGATGTTTTCCCATTTTTCCCTTTTAACAATATCTTCTGCCCAATAATATAAATCCAAGTTTAATTCGACTGTAACTGGTTTACCTTCAGAATCCAAACTCCCTATTAAATAATTCAGAATATTTGCTATTAAAATATCATTATCCAAAGCAGAAAAACCATATTCACGAGCAAGTGACGAAAATATACTAAAATTACCAAATCCCACGACTTTACCTTTAAAATATTCTACAACAACCATCAAGGGAATTTTAGGACTATCTTCTTCAATCCAATATTCTCCATCATATCTTTTATGCCAACAATTTAACCCAGATTTTAATAACCAATCTATTTTAACATTTTTCTCGTCCTCAATGAAATCTAAGATTTTAATTGAACAACAACTTGAGAGGACCACCTTCTTCAAATTTTCTGTTATAACATGAGGTTTAAATGCACTTATTATTGGTCTTTTTTGAAGATTTACGTAGTTAACAGAATCATAGATTTCATCTGAATTAAACTCAAAACCGAATTTTGTTGTTAATTCATTTAAATTAGTACTATTGGTATAATCTCCTCCAGTTGAACTAACAATTAATAGACTTCCACCATCTTTTACATATTTTTCAAGGTTTTGAATTTCATTTGGTTGCAATTTTGTGTTTTTTGGTGTTGATAGAATAACGATATTGTACTTCTTCAGCTCGTTGATTGAATTAAATCCAGTTTCGATCTTCCCCAATTTATATCCAGAAGTGAATAAGAACTGTGTGAAATCACCGAAACTGGAGGATTCTATTGTTAAAGTATTATTATGACTATAATCTAATGCAATCGTAACTTTTCCATTCAATTTTCTTCAAACTCATTTGATAATTATTTAATAAAAATTTGGTTTACTCTTCTTTCTTCTATATAAGATATATTTCTTCTATGCTATAAATAAAATTATCTAATTTTTAATTGCAATATATATCCAAAACAACGTGGGACAAATTAGGACCATAGCTTTTCACAAATCTATGTGATAATAATTCACAATTATATCCTTCTGTTGATGCAATACTATTGAATTCATTGAATAGAGCTCTAAAATCTTCATTTTCTACAATTCCTTCATAATGAATAATTGTACCTTTATCTTTTACTAATGTTAATGCTTCTTTAATGTAATCTTTAGGTGCAGGAAAAATGCCCATAATTACTCTATCGGCTTTAATTCCCGAATTACTAAGTTTTAACACTTCATTATTACAATTTCCTTGGATTGGGATAATTTTATCACCTAAATGGTTAATTTTTATATTTTCAACTAAAAATTTGTATGAATCAGGGTTAAGTTCTATACTATATATTTTTTTTACTGGAGAATGCTTTGCAATTGGGAGAGAGAAATATCCAATTCCTGCAAACATATCTACTACTATTTCATCATTTTTTACAAGAGTTGCGAGATGCTTTCTTTCATTAACATTTCCTTTACTAAACATAATTTTAGTTATATCAAATCGATATATCACATCATGCTCTTTATGTTCGACGATAGGGTTATCTTCTCCTCCGATTAATTCAATTTTTTCCGGTTCTCGAAATGTCCCTACTATTTTACCCCGGTTTACATACACGGATCTAACACTAGGCAATAGGTCTAGGTAGGCACTAGCAATTAGGCGTTCTTTACTAAGTAATTTCTGATTCAACTTTATAATTATTATATCTCCTAAAGTTTGGAAGCCACGTGGAAGTAATGAGAGTTCTTCTTCACTTAAATTCTCTTTTAAGTTCTCCTTAAGTCTGTTTTTAAATTTCATGACAATTATTTCTAAAATCAATTAAAATTTAAACTAGTGTGGTAAATTATTTCAGAAATTAGTAAGATGATTAATATTTTTCTTTCTTATATACATCTCAAGTTAAATTATTATATAATAACAAATGAATCATAATATAATAAATAAGATTTAACTTCATTATATACAAAAATATAATAATTGAAATAAACAAGTGAATTTGTTATGCCGAGTTTAGAGGATCCAGAATTTTTAGTAGATGAAAATAAAGTTTGGTTTGGTCGTTATTGGCCAGAAGGAGTGCCGAAACAACTAAAAGATGTTAAAGATGTAGAAATTTTGCCAATGTGGGAATATTTCTTGAGAGCTGCTGATTTATATGGGACATGGGATATTGATACATGTATATTTGTCTATGGTCCATATATAGAACGTGTAAAGCTAAAAACTTTATTTGAATATGGCAAAAGATTTGGTACTTTTCTCTATAAAAATCTTGGGATTAGAAAAGGCGATGTTGTTGCAATCGATCTACCAAATTCGATTAATTTTGTTGTTGCTTATATGGGTTGCCAATACATTGGTGCAATTGCTCAAGGTATAAATCCTACTTATAGACCAATGGAACTTTTGCATTCATTAACTATGACTAAAGCAAAAGTATTTGTTATGATGGATATGTTATATATTGCAGGTCCTAAAGACGTCCTTCCAAAAACGGATGTAAAATTTGTAATACCATCTAATTTTGTAGATTTCATAACAGC
>JBHLLT010000062.1:0-1835 GCA_048938855.1 Promethearchaeota archaeon | reverse complement strand
TAGGATTACCAATTCCAGGTGCAGATTGGGCAATATTTCCTTCAGATAATTTTGAAGCAGGACCTATATGTGATGGAACTAAAGAAAGAGGTGGTTTTGGAATCGAGAATACAGGAGAGATATGTCTTGCTGGCCCGCATATAATGTTAGGGTATTTAGGAGAACAAAAAGAACAAGAAGACAATTTGAAATATTGGGGCGGGAAACGTTGGTTACTAACTGGTGATATAGGTTTTATGGATGAGGATGGATGGGTTGAAATACGAGATCGTAAAAAATCTCTAATTAAGGTATCTGGTCATTCTGTTTTTCCTAAAGAAGTAGAAGAATTATTAGGTCATCATGAAATGGTGGATGAGGTTGCAGTTGCAGGCATTCCTGATGAAATGACCGGTGAAGCAGTGAAAGCATGGGTTACATTGAAAAAAGGATTTAAGAGTGACCGTGATATTACAGGTGAGCAATTAAAAGAGTGGGCTAGGGAGAATATGGCAAAATGGAAAAGCCCCAGATATATTGAATTTGTTAGAAAAATGCCAGTTAGTGCGACTGGTAAAGTTCAGAGACGTGAACTTCAAGAAAAGGACTTAGGCAAAATTAAAGACGGAAAAGAAATTAAAGGATAAATCTTTAAAAAATTTTTAATTTAGATTTTTTTTTAAACCTTTTTAGAAACTTATTTTCTGATACTATAAAACGGATTTTTTGTATTTTACTGATATCACTCCCATCATTAAAATTGGGATATATTTATATTTATATACTTTTATGTGATTTATACGATTTTTTTACTTTTTCCAACCTAGGTGGGGTATTAATTATGCAGGTTCAATCTAGATATATAGGTATAGCATGTCCAAGTTGTGGAGCAGAAAAAACTATAAATGTTCCAGAAACTCTATTTACAGAAAAAAAGTTTGGACATGTAAAAATCCAAGTCCCAAAAGGGGCTGTATGTCAGGAACATGTATTTGTTGTATTATTGGATATTAAAGGAAGAATTCTTGGTTATCAAACCGTCGATTTATCAGTATCAACACCGAGTGGTGCAAAATCTAAAGAAGAAGCTCAACCTGAAGTAGATGAATCAATAGGGTTAATGAAATTTATTGAACAGCTTGGATTTAGATGTTTAGCAGGCTTAATTCATTCTAAACTTTTCAATTACCAACCTTTTGTTATAATACAAAAAGATGTTCAAATGGATATGGATGAGGTAAACTTTTTTCTTGATGATATCGTTCCACAAATGTATAGAAATCATAAAGCTTTAAAACACATTGAATATAATGATTATGTTTTTCCTACAGCAACTTATTTCTATGCGTTGGTTAAAAATCAAAGAAAAACAGCTTTTCTTATGAACCTCCACAAACATATTATTCAAATGCCTTGGCAGACCGGTTTAGATCTTGAAAAGGGTTTTATTACTACTGCTTTAAAGAATAAAGATCCTATGGAACAGATAAAATATCTAACTTTTTATATTACCAAGTTTTTAGAAGATGTTGATAAAACTAAAATCATCATAGAACAGATGAAAAAGATTTCTAAAAAGGATCTGGTCAAGAAACTTAAAGAAATCGCAATTACATCGACTATTACTAAGGAGTATGTTACTAGTATTAAAGAATTCATTCGTAGACGGGTGTCCCGAGAGTTAGCAGCAAAAATTAATGATTAAAAAAAGAAATTAAGAAAATATAATAAAAAAGATTACATATTCAGGGTTTTGTAAGTTTTTCTCATAATCTTATAGATATTTAAGTATTCTTTAAAGATTTTATCATAGATTGCTCGATTCTCAGGATTTGGTGTAAAAGTAGTAGATATCT
>JBHLLT010000013.1:0-85149 GCA_048938855.1 Promethearchaeota archaeon | reverse complement strand
ATAAATTGTCTCGCCAAAACCAATGAGATCGTCCCATTTATTAAGATACCAGAGAATTAATCCCTTAAGAAACTGAAGATAACTTTTTTGCTGAAGATTAAACCTCTCATATTGACTTGGATCGTTTAATAGTTCAAGAGCTTCATCAAGGTTACCATTATCAAAAAGTTCTTCTGCTCTTGTTAATTGATTCAACGCGGGACGAGACATATACTCATATGTTTGGATTATAACCTTATGAATATACTAAGATTCTTGTTGTTTTAAATCTAATGTTTAATGAATTGCTATCGAACGAAAATTCTTATTTATAAGAGACTTTAATGAAGGAATATCTTCCATACGAATTTTCTTGTTCATTTGATAAAATTTTTCAAATACATTCCACAATTCCTTTTTACTCCTTAGTTCATTAATAAAAGATTTTATCCGTTTTTGAGCGGAATAAGATTGACCTTTATATATGTAGCACATTAAAAAAGGCGGAATAGAGTTCATAAGGAGTGTGTATTTACCAAAAGAAGCACGATCAAGCCCTTCAGAGAATATTTCATTAATAAAAGAATTGATAGCAGTAAAAAATCCACCAAACAGGTGATCTTCAAAAGATTTATCCTCCATAAATGATAGAGAGAAGAATGGGACACCACCTTCTGAAACAATTAAAAGCAGAACTGGTTCTTCATCTGACAGCTCAGGTACATCGATTTTTTGCTTTTTTACTATATTCTCCATTTGTTTGTTTAAACCAGCAAGTTTCCAGCGTTCAAATAAAGAGGCTCCTGAATCTCTTAACTTCTCCCACATTTTTAATTGTGTGAGTAATTCATCATGTTCATACGAAATTTTCATTGCTAAACGTTTAATTCCATACTTTTCGGCTACTTTCTGAGCTTGAGTTAAAAAGCGTCGAGCTGCCTTTATATTAAAATTTATTAAAGCTAGTTTAGCTTGTAAAATGAAAGTTTCACAAAAAACTATATATGAATGTGATTTTTCAGCTATAGTCAGTAATTTATTTATATAGTGATTTAATTCATCAAGAACCTCAATATTATTATTGAATTGAAATTCCGAAAGGAGCAGGTCACAAAGATGGATATATTCATCAATAGAAAGATCAAAAAATAAAGTCTCTTTCTTGATTAAACTTTTTAATAATTCTTCAGCTTTAGCTCTATCTCTAATTCGAGAACTTGTTTTTAAAATTATTGCTTTAGCAAATTGATAAATTATTTCAGTATGAGAATTTTGTTGCTTTTTATTATAAAGATTTTCTAAGCGATGAAAATATTTTTGTACACGTTCAATATCTCCCATTTCGAGAACAACTCCTATCAAATTAAGAAGAATGTCTTCTATATGAACAGGATCCTGCTCCCAAAGCAATAAACTTTCCTCAAAAAATTTCAATGAAAGATCATATTCACCTAAGTCCTTATATGTACTGGCAACGTTACTAAGCAAATTTGCTACAAACCAAATATTTTTGATTTCTCTAAATAGTTCTAAACTCTTCATTGAATGTTTCAAGCACATATCAGTTTCTCCAATATATCCATATATCACCCCTAAATGGAGGTGACAATTAGCAATCCAGAAATGATTGAACTTTATATCTTTAGCTAATGATAATGCTTTATTAGTGTAGTTCATACCAAGATCAAATTTACTTTTTACCCGAAACATGATTTGTGCCATCAATAAATTAGCCCAAACATAATCAAATGTATAAAGAGGTTCTTTTTTTGAATCCAAAACTAATAGTAGATACTTTTCCGCTAATTCTACCTTATTACTACCCAAATTCATCCAAGCTTTTAAGATCCTTAAGCGAACTTCTCTATAGATAAATTCCTTTTTGGATATTTTAGACATACTTCCCAATAAAGCTTCAGCCTTTTCGATTATTTTAAATGCTTCTTCAAATTTGGAAGCTAAACCTAAACCAATGATAATAAAATAGTATCCATCAAACATCAGGAGATTATTGTCGAGTTTTTGCCCTTCTTTAAATATTTCCTTACCCAACTTAATATCTTCTTCATGTTTGTTCTGGTATGCCAGAATTAAGCCTTTAAGAAATTGAAAATGACTTTTTTGCTGAAGATTAAGCCTCTCATATTGACTTGGATCGTTTAATATTTCAAGAGCTTCATTTAACTTTCCCTCATCAAATAACTCTTCCGCTCGTGTTAATTTCTTTAGCTCTGGTTGGTACATAAAACCATCTGATTTGGACTCTAAGCTTATGAAAAAAGTAAGCTAATTATCATTATAAATCTAGTGTTTGTAGAGGTTTTTTTGGATAAAGATCTCCTGTATGAGAGATTCTAATGAAGGAATGTCTCGCATATGAATTTTCCTATTCATATGATAAAATTTATTAAAGTCATCCCATAATTCTTTATTACTCTCTATTTCTTTTATAAATGACTTAATTCGGTTTTGGGCAGAATATGATTGACCCTTGTAAACATAACACATTAAAAAAGGTGAAATAGAGTTCATTAGAAGTGTATATTCCCCGAAAGAAACACGATCAAGCCCTTCGGAAAAAATTTCGTTAATAAAGGTATTAATAGCAGTAAAAAACCCGCCAAAAAGGTGATCTTCAAATGTTTTATCTTGGGTAAAAGACTGAGAGAAAAAGGGTATACCGCCTTCCGAAGCTATTAATAACAAAACCGGTTCTTCATCAGAAAGCTTTGGAACATCGGCTTTTCGTTTTTTTACCATATTTTTTATTTGCTGATCCAATCTGGCAAGTTTCCAACGTTCAGAAAAGAGTGCTTCTGACTCTTTTAACTTCTCCCATAATGTTAATCTTTTAAGTAATTCATCATGTTCAAAAGAAATTTTCATTGCTAAGCGTTTCATGCTATAGGATTCTGCTATCTTCTGTGCTTGAGTCAAAAACAGTCGAGCCGATTTTATATCAAAATTTAATAAAGCTAATTTAGCCTGAAGTATAAACGTTTCACAAAAAACAAGATACGAATGTTGTTTCTCCGCGATAGTTAATAATTTAGCAATGTAATGATTCAATTCGGCAAAAATTTCACTATTATTATCCATACGATATTCTGTGAGAAGTATATCACAAAGATGGATATGAGCATTGATAACAAGATCAAAAAACATAGTTTTAGTTTCTAGGATTTCTTTGAATAATTCTTCAGCTTTAGCTTTATCTCGGATTCGAGGACTCTTTTTTAACATTAAGGCATTATTGTATTTGTAAAAAAATTCAATTCTATCATCTTCATCTTTTTTCTTTTTATAGATATTTTCCAAATAATGGTAATATTTTTGAGCACGCTCAAAATCTTCATGTTGAAAAGCTAATGTTATCAGACTATCAATAGGGGTTTCAAGATTAAAAAAACTTTGAGGAATCTGCTCTAAAAGAATTATACTCTCTTCTAAAAATTTCACGGCCAGATCATACTCACCTTTTTCACCATATAGATTTCCAATATTATTTGATATAATCGCAATGTAAAAATTTTCATTACTCTTTTTAAGTAATTCTAAACACTTCATATAGTGTTGTAAACTTTTATCCAACTCTCCAATAGCTCCATAGTTTATGCCAAAATGGGCATCACACAGAGCAATCCAGTGATGATTAAATTGAATTTTCTTTGCGATAGATAGTGCTTTTTTAATGTGCTCCATAGAAAGATCAAAATTAGACTTTACTCGAAGTAAGTAATCCGCCATTAAAAGATTAACCCAGACAATTTCAAATGAGTTTTCAAGATCGTCTTGAGAGTCTAAGATCCATTGTATAGACTTCTCAAAAAAATCAATTCTATCACTATACAATCCAGCAAATGCTTTTACCGTACCTAAACGAACTTTTCTTTGAGTTAAAATTTCTTTAGATACATTCGAAATATACTTTAATGCTGAATCAGCTTTTTCAAAAAGTTTGAACACTTCCTCATATCTACCAGCTATAGCTAACCCTGTAATAATAAAAAATAATCCATCAAAAGATTGGAGCTTATTATCATGTTTTTGACCTTCTTCATATATTTCCTCACCTAAATTAATGAGATCTTCGGCTTTAGTAAGATAAAAGAAACATAATCCCTTAAGAAACTGAAAATGACTTTTTTGATGAAGATTAAGCCCCTCATATTGCCTTTGATCATTTAATATTTCAAGAGCTTCATTAAACTTAGCCTCCTCAACTAACTCTTCCACTCTTGTTAAATTCTTTAGTTCTGGTTGATACATAAAATTACTTGAGTTGGACTCTAACCTTATGAAAAAAGTAAGTTAATTATCATTTTAAATATAGTGTTGAAATCCATAAAAAAGACAAGTTCTTTGGAATAATTATTAATGTTTATATAGAAAAAAAAAAGAAGTATAGAATGGAGGAATATTGGTTTAGTAGCAGCTTCATCTGGAAGTGTTTTATCTGACCCAACTCCTCTATTTTCTATATTTAGATTTAAAATTAATTTTTCTTATTTGTTCTTTTAGTTAAAAACCAGGATTTCTGTCCACATTTGAGGATAATGTGGGTGTCCCTCTGGTTTATAGAGACCAACTTGGTTTATTTTTACATGTACAGTATCTCCAGCATTAAACCCTAGCGCATCAACTTGCATTATTCCAGTACCAGTCCCCGTAAGATGTGAAAATGTACCTTCACCTATTGGAGGAGTTCCAGGAGGAAGGAAAACCCCGGGGAACCAGACTTGAAGAAGATTTGGCACTGGATCACCAAGCTCTCCGTCATATATGAGCATGTTTCCCTGGAAGAAATAATTCATTACTCCTTCCACTAAAACAATACCACTGCTAATATTAGCGATAACCATCAATGCTCCTTCTACATGTAAATTCACTTTATACATCATTTGCCCGTCTTTCAATTCTTGTTCCAGAACAGAACCAGAGGGCATGCATTCTGCAATGCTTTGTGGTCCCGATGGAAACCCATAGATAAACCATCCATGAGGAAACATTATTAATCCAGAGTCAGTGTCTGCCCAGGCTGCTATATTATCGTTTGTAGCTGTAAAATCTGAAATTGGCCTTACTGTCGAGATTGCTAAAACTGATGTTGAAAATAAAATAAGTAAAAGTCCGAAAGTTGAAACTGTCCCTAAACTTGTTATTAATTTTTTTCGGTTAATTTTGAGCACCTCTTTTCTTTAGGTTGTATCACCAAACTAGTGATCTAAAAAATTTTGATGCATTTTCACATTTATAATTAAGCTTCCGATAATTCCATGGAACATTCGATTTTTAATGAAGCGATGGAATAGATGAAAAAAAATAATATGATTCCTGCCTATACCCTGATTCTTTGTTTCTAAAAAGAAAAAAAAGATTAATTAATAATTAATATATGTATTGATTTTATGCTCTCTGTTTGATATATGCGATGAGATTAAGAACAAAAAGTGCGCTCATTATAATTATGTCCAGAATGCCTTGAGAAATAACTTGAAATGAGAGTGTTGGCCCATATATAGTAAGTGTTACAACTTCGGCAAGTATATTAAGTGGTAACCAAGAGAACATAACAATAAATGCCACATGGATATTCTCCCATTCTAAGTCCTTTTTGAGAAGTATTAATAATGCATAAATTACTACGATAAACAATGCGGCACCAAACATTCTTGGATGAGCAGGGTTTTGCCAAGTTGGCATATTTAGACTAGCAATGAACATTTCAGTAAAAAAGAAGAGGAGGATCCCAAAAATTAAGGAAACTGCCCCATACGCTAAAATCGCAATTTTGGTAAGTTTTTTTATCTCGGTCATTTTATTTGATCAACTCTTTTTTTTTTAATTTCCTGTTTATCATCCTAATGATGATTAATTAAAGGTTGAGATGTAGTTACATTAATAGTTCAGCTTCCGGAGTTTCTATGGAACATCCTATTTCTAATAGAATAACTATAAATTTGAAGCTTTCATGAAGATTTTTCAATAATTCCTTTTATAGAGAAGAATAATTAATACTTACAGCCTAGTTTTCAATTTCTTAATTTTAAAAAAAAAAAAAAATTTAATATTAGTTTTTATCTCTATATTCTCTGTTTGATGTAAGTTACAATTGCTAGAGCTAAAAGTACAGCCTCTACAGTTATAGTAAATGAACCCATCATAACTGTTGTAGCTCCAAAAGTGGAGCCGAATGTAGATATAACAGAAACTTCAATGATTAATGTCGATAGAAGTAACAGTATGAAATACACAAATGTCAATTTTATTTCTTCCCATTCCTTTTTGCGAAGCGATAAAATTGCCATAATAGCAGAAACTAAATTAACACCCCCAAACATTCTAGGGAGATACGGATTTGTCCAACCCTCAGGATTCATAGCAATATCATATAGAAATGTAAGAAGTATCCCAAATAGAAACCACATAATAGTATCTACTAAAAGTGTGATTTTTGTAAGTTTTTTAATTTCGGTCATTTCTTTTGATCAACTCATTTTTCTTAAATTTTAGTTCCATCATCGTTACGATGATTAAGTAAGGATTGAGTTATTGTTATCTTTATAATTGACGTTCCGATAAATCCATGGAACATCCAATTAAGAATGAAATTTAAAGTAAAATAAAAAAATAAATTATTTGAAATTACTATAATAGTCTTACCAATTCTTCTTTAATTCTTTTTTCATAAGTTTTCTTACGTTATCAATTGCCCATAAAACATATTTATAGCATTTTTTCCCCCAGACTCCTTCTTCTAAGTATTTCATAATATTATTAGGATCACTAAAATCATATCCTGATAAATTTGGGCAAACTACTGAACCGAACTCCTTCTCGAATTCTTTTGCGAATTGTGCCGATTTTAAATAAGCAGGAAGCACTTTACTTTGATCCATCTTTTCTTTACCCGCTAAAATTGCACCAATGGCCCCACAACCTCCAACTACTGCTCCACAAGGTCCAAACCACCCCTCTTCGGATTTATAGCCCCCTAATCCCCCTGATAAGGGGATCATAATGTTATTTATCAATGTTTCCTCCATTCCTAATATATTTAAAATTTGCCTCATTGTTGCTTCTGCACATCCACTGGGCATTTCATTTGGTAATTCCTCTTCAAGTTTCTCAATAGCTTTATCAAATTTAGAAATAATATCTTGCTCTATTTTTTGCTCCATTTTTTATCACTTTTTTGTACTTAATTATCATCACATTACAGATGACCAATAAAAATTGAAGAAAGTTTTGCCTTTATAATTGTAGTTCCGATGGTTCCATAATAGTTCCGGATTATTGTGGAAGTTCCAAGAAATAGATATAAATAGAAAAAATACCGATCTAGATTTTAGATTATAAAATTTTGTCTTCATAAAATATGGGAAGTATAAATTATCCTCCGGAAAAAATCTACAGACCTTCTAAGTTAAAAAAACCAAATTATGACCATATTATTCTTTGGATGTTATATAACAATGAAGAATGTAAATGGTCAGATTTTCGTCAAGAACCATTAGAAATCCCGACTGGTACTTTATCAAGACATTTGGAAAAATTAAAACGTAAGGATTTTGTAGAAAATTTTTCCAGAGGGTATTACAAGATTACCTCAGAAGGAAAAAAGAAGTTCCATGAACTTTCAAGCGTAAAAAAAAAGGCGCGTAAGTTAAATTTTCCTCCTGAAGTAATCTTAAAAAGTGGAAGAAATTACTCTCATTGGATTTTATGGATGGTATATAATAATAATTACTGTAAAAGGTCTGAATTCCTTGAAGCCCCATTATTTATAAATCAATCTTCCTTATCAAAGAATTTAAATCTATTATTGGAAAAAGGATTTGTAGTAAAAGAGGATGGAAGGTATATTATCACTCAATCGGGGAAATCAGAGTATTCAAGGATGCTGGAGAACTATGATCTAGATAGACAGACTATTTTAGATGAAGAAAGCAAACGAATTGAGGAGATGACCAATAAAACGATTGGATTTTTTGAAAAATTTAAAATTGTAGATAGAGAGATTCAATTCAGATTTCTCAATTATATTTTAAAACTCAACTATGAAAAAGTAAAACCAATATTAAAAGATGAGCTTACTTTTCACAAAATTTTGCTTTTTCTTTCAATCAATCATCCAGATCAATTTCCAGAATTTATTACAACTGAGGATTTTTCCAGAATTTATAATATTAAAAAAACTACCCTGGATTATTATATTGATGAAATTTCGGAGGGGAAAATATATCCAATAAGATTTTTCAAGTTAAAACAACCTTCAGGTGAACAATATTACTTTCCATCAGATGGGGCATTAGAAAAAATGCTGCGAGTAATTACCGAGAATAAAATCACTAAAGCTTCATATTTAAGTAAATTATTTTCTAACCAAAAATTAAAGGTTCCCCTATTAGATATGGAATCTATTATAAACGACATCATCGATGAGAGTTGCAAATTTTTATTTCATGAGAATTTGAAAGAATCAATCAGACAGTTTTTGCCGGAGTATATTAAATATTTGGCATATAAAATTGAGACTAAAAAAGAATTAAAAGAAACTTTTGATAAACTAGAAGGATTAATCTGGCAAAACATTACAGATATATTTCAGTCACAAATATATAAAAGCTTAACAGAACAATCTCAAGAGAAACTTGAAGAGATTGATAAGGAAATTGAGTTAAATCCTGATAATCTTGATTTATATTATTTGAAGATAAAGGCTTTAATATATTTTAACCAGTATAAGAAAGCATTAAAATTATTAGATGAAATGTTAGAGATTTTTGCTGAAAGTGAAAAAGATATTAAAATTTTAAAAGCTGCCATTCTTAGACGGATGCAAAATGTTCATACTGGATTAGAAATCATTGAATCGTTAATTGAAAAATACCCTGAAGATAATGATCTTCTAAGTTATAAAGCCTATTGGCTTCAATTTTTAGATAGGAAAGAAGAAGCACTAGAAATAATGCAACAACTAATAAAGAAAGAGCCTGATATGGGCATTTATCATGATACTTATGGAGAAATATTAATGTATTTTGAAGAATATGAAGAAGCAGCTAAAAGGTTTGTCAAATCAATGGTTTTAGGTTCTCGTGAATGGTATATCTTCCAAACTTACATAAAATTAGGTATTTGTTATAAGACAACTGGAAAGCTTGATTTAGCTGTCGATAATCTTAAGAAAGGGATAGAATTAACTAAGAAAAATGTAAAAGATCCCGAAACAAAACAAAAATGGCTTACTATTGCTAATCTTTTTCTTTCAGAAATTAAACCATTAGAAGTAAATCCACTTTAAATAAATTAAAAAGATCAACATAAAAGCTAATCTAGACCTTTATAGATTCACTTTTATTTATGAAGATTTTTGTTATTAATGGTTCAAGAGAAGGAATATCTCTCATGTCTATTTTCTTGTTCATTTGATAATATTTTTCAAAAGTTTTCCATAATTCTTTATTGCTTTTTATTTCATTTATAAACGACTTTATACGATTTTGAGCAGTATAAGATTGACCTTTATATACATAGCACATAAGAAATGGTGAAACAGAGTTCATAAGTAGCGTATGTTCACCAAAAGAAGCACGTTCAAGTCCTTCAGAAAATGTTTCATGTATGAAAGCATTTATAGCTGTAAAAAATCCTCCAAAAAGGTGGTCTTCAAATGATTTATCCTCCATGAAGGATTGAGAGAAAAATGGTATACCGCCTTCTGAAACAATTAATAGGAGAACGGGTTCCTCATCTGAAAGTTGTGGAATCTTTGTTTCTCGTTTTGTTATCATATGTTCCATTTGCTCATTCAATCGTGCCAATTTCATGCGTTCAGCATAAGAGATTTTTGATTCTTTCAAATTCTCCCACATATCTAATTGCTTAAGTAATTCATCATGTTCATCTGAAATTTTTATTGCTAATCGTTTAATACCATGTGATTCTGCTATTCTCTGTGCTTGAGATAAGGAACGTCGAGCTGCCTTCATATCTAACTTTATTAAAGATAATTTAGCTTGTAATAGAAAGGTTTCACAAAAATATAGATATGAATGTGATTTTTCAGCTAATTTTAATAAATGAGAGATATATTGATCTACTTCATCAAGAACTTCAATATTATTAGTCATACGAAATTCAGAAAGTAGTACGTCGCAGAGATTTACTAAAGCATCTAAAATAAAAGCGTCACCTAGATTTGACTTATCAACGATTTCTTTCAATAATTCCTCAACTTCAGCTTTATCTCGTATTCGAGAACTCCGTTTCAGCATCAACGCTTTAGTGTAGTTAAACATAGCAACAAAATATCTTTTTGACTCGTTTTGACTTACCAGATTTTCTAAGCGTTTAAAGTATTTTTGAGCACGTTCAAAATCAGCTTCTATAAGAGCAATAGATGTTAAATTACTTAGTAGATTAACTAGTTGTATAGGACTCCTTTCCCATAGTCTTAGACTCTCTTCCAGATATTCCAAGGCAAGACCATAATTTCCTATTATCGCATGAGTATATCCTATGTTATTGAGTAATCCAGAATAGTACCATTTATTTTTAATTTGTTCAAATATTTTTAAACCTTTCATATAATGCTCTAAACCAAGTTCAAATTCACCCTTATGTGAATATAATACACCATACATTAAATGGCAACCTGCAATCCAAAAATGATTAAATCTCATCACCGTTGCTATTGACATTGCTTTATTTATATATGCAAGAGATTCATCTATTTCCCCTGTACTATTAAATATACATGCAGCTATAAGAAGATGAGCATAAGCGACTTCATGTGAATTACCAAGTTCATTATGTAAGCTTATAACCCAACTATAACAACTTCTTGCGAGCTTAGAATCACCTTTCTTCATATAGTTAAATCCTTTTACATTATTTATCCAAGCTTTTCTATGTAATAACTCAATTTGAGATGTGTTAGAAGCCCTTTTTAAAAGTTCTTCAGATTTTTCTATTATCATTCCAAATTCTTCAATTCTTTCAAGTTCTATTGAGCTAAAGAACATAAATATTAACCCGTCAACTGCTCGGAGATATTGTTTAGTCGATTGGTTTTCTTCAAACATTTTTTCCCCGAATTCTAAAAGTTCTTTATATTTTCCCTGACTATTAAGTATAAAACCTTTCAGATATTGGTAATATCCTTTTTGTTCAAGGTTAAGCTCTTCAAGTTGAATCAACTCATCTAATAAATAACTTGCTTCTTGAGGCTTACCCGCATCAAATAGTTCTTCAGCCTGGGTGAGTTGACTTTGTTTTGAAAAAGACATTATTAGAATTAATTTGGACGATAACCTTATGAATACATTAAGCAAATTATTGTTTTAAATATAATGTAAGAATAAGTAAAAATTTAAACTAATTAGAGAATTTTATTGTAAAATTGAGCTTGATTTTCCCCTGAGAAAGGAAAGAAGAGCACCAATTAATTTTTAAATACAAAAAATTCATTTAAAATCGAATTCATATTTGCATAATGACTAAAGAAATTGAAAAACAATTTCAAAATATTATAAGTAATTTTCCTAATACTGTAGTTATTGAAAATGAAATTTCACATATTAAAATTGAAATAATTAAGGGAATTATTTTAGAAATTAATTATTCTAAATATCCTAAAAAACCAAAAGTTAGACTTATTAACCAATCTGGAAAGGTATATAAAAACTTAAATAATGACATTACTTCTTTAAAAAATTGGAAAATTGATAAGCATAAGTCCGTTTTAGATGTTATTAATGAAATTTATTCGATTTTAAAGGATCTGCAATCAAATATAGTTAAAATAAAGAAGGATTTACTAATTGGTTTTTTAGCTTTATGTCGGCAGCATCATCCAAAAGAATTTGTAGGAATCCTTAAAATGGAAAAAAATGTATTTACAGAATTTATACTACCACCAGGTGCGGTTACTTCAAGAACTACAAGCGTATTTTTTCCAGGTAGAATCCCAATAAATCGCGATTATCAAGGAACGATTCATTCACATCCATCTGGATATGTTATACCTTCTCTTCAAGATTTGAATAGTGTTTTTAAAGGCAATAAATATCACTTTATAGTAGGATTTCCGTATACTTTAAATCATATTAAATGTTTTGATAAGAACGGCACAGAACTTCAATTTAAAATTATTAATTGATCCGGAAAAAAATTAGGATTTATTAATTTCTTCTAAAACTTTGTTTAATTAAATTAGAGATTTCTTCAAAATTTGCTATTTTTGGATGAAGTGAATAATTACGAAGTTTAAGTGTATCAGCAGCTATTGCTTCAATATCATTTTTAGATACTCCTTTATCTTCTAAACTAATCCATAATCCAATTTCCTTTAAGAAAGATTCAATTTCATCACAGCATTTTTCAGCAGCTGTCTCATCAGAACTTTTTTCCAAAGTAGGATTAAATAAACGTCCAATAGCTGCATATTTCTCAATTGCATATTTCCAACTCCAACGATTGATTTCAGGATATAGTATTGCTAGTCCCTCACCATGACTGATTCCAGAAGCGTGTCCTCCTAGAGCCATTGCAATTCCGTGAGGGAGTGTAGTTCCTATATTCGAAATGCAAAGACCACCGAGTGTGGCAGAGAATGAAAGAGCTTCCCTTGCTTCCTTATTTGTACCATCTTTAATAGCAACAGGTAAATATTTTATTACATTTTTTAATGCTTGGAGAGCATATAGATCTATAAAATCTGAAGAATTTCTATTTATAAAAGTTTCAAATGAATGAGTAAAAGCATCAAAACCAGTAGTAGCAGTAATTTGTGGTGGAACAGTCAATGTAAGTTCGGGATCAACAAGTGCGACTTTAGGGGTAAGATTCCAATCAGCTAATGCAGATTTAGTTTTGTCTTTAGAACTTTTTATTACTGCCATATTAGTTACTTCTGCTCCTGTACCACCTGTAGTTGGTACGGCAATGATTGGAAGAATTTTTGTACTATTAATGCGCTTTTGGCCTATCCTATAATTCCAAACGCCCCCTTCATGCGAAATGCCTACAGCAATAGCTTTTGCTGTGTCAATACTTGAACCTCCTCCTACTCCTAGGATTACTTCTACTTTATTTTCTTTTGCAATCTCTGAACCTATATCTACGCATTCATCTGTGGGTTCAGGAATAGCACCATCATAGTGAATTATTTTTACACCTTCTTCTTGACATAACTTCCTTACATTTACAAATAATTTTTCCATCGTAGTAATTGGCTTAACAGTAACTAATAAACATCTTGCACCATTTCTTTTTACTATTTTTCCAATCTCATTTATGCGACCACACCCAAATTGAATACGAGTTGGATTATAATAATTAAAATTTCTCATAATTCCTCAATTTTATCTCTCTAAAAGTCAATTAATTTTGATAAATTAGTATTAATAATAATATTCTGAATTATAAATCTATAGCCTTTCTACTAATATTGAAATTATATTATTCCCAAATCCCCCAAAATTGCATGTTATTCCAGTTTCCACACCATCAATTTGTCTTTTACCGGCTTCCCCTCTTAATTGCCAAACTAGCTCTACTACCTGAGCAACTCCAGTAGCTCCTAATGGGTGCCCGCGTGCTTTCAGCCCTCCTGAAGGATTTATAGGAATCTTCCCACCTATTTCAGTTAAACCCTCATGTGCGGCTTTAGCACCTTCTCCTTTATCAAAAAAACCAATATCTTCTGATTGAATGGCCTCAAGAATCTCAAAAGCATCGTGTAATTCAGCCACATCAATATCTTTCGGGGCTTTTTTAGCCATTTTATATGCTTGGTTTGAAGCTATTTTTAAAGCTTTAAGAGATGTGATATCTTCACGTTCAAATATTATATGAGTGTCTGTTGCTTGGCCTATTCCAGAAATAACAATAGGAGTATCGCAATATTGGTTCGCGTTATCAGCGTTACATAAAACTAAAGCAGCTGCTCCATCTGATATAGGGCAAATATGAAAAAGCCTTAATGGATCTGCTATTATTGGATTTGCATTATCATCATTTAGAAAATCATGAGTGTTATCCCAATTTCCCTTTCCTTTTTGAATAGCACTCTTCATAAAATCTTCAATAGTTTTTTGAAAATGTGCATTCGGATTTAAGGCTCCGTTATTATGGTTTTTAATCGCTATATCTGAAATCCAATCAAGCTGAGCATTGTATTTTTCAAGATAAGTGCGTGTTAACATTCCAGCAAAGGATGGAAGAGAAACTCCATGTTGTCTTTCTGCTTCTGGATGAGTTAATGTAGCTACATTTGAAGTAATATAGCCAGGAGTAGTAATATGAGTCATTTTTTCACCCCCTACTACAAGTACAAGATCACTTAATCCAGAGGCGACAGATTGAAAACCCGCTTTAATTGCTGATCCACCTGACGCTGGTCCATTTTTTATATGATCCGCTGCTGCAGGAATTAAGCTAATTTTATCAACAAGAGCACTAGCAATACCTGAAAGCTGATTAAACGCTCCAGGGCTCATTGCTCCCACATACACAGAATCAAAATCTTTATTACATGTGTTGGAATCTTTGATTGCTTCTAAAGATGCTTCACATAATAAATCCATTAAGTTCTTATCTATTAATTTCCCGAATTTAGTATGCCCAATTCCAACTATAGCTACTTTATTCATTATATATTTTATACAACCAATGCAATCTTATTAATTAATTTTATTTATAATTCTAATTAGTATATATTTATAATTTTCACATATCCATTGAAATGAGTAATTAATGGAGGTAAAATATCTTGCTAAAAGGAATACATTTTCTTTTAACCTATACTTGTAATTATACGTGCGATCATTGTTTTTTATATTGTAGCCCTAATTCAAAAGGAACATTTACATTGGCTCAAATTAGAAAGGTTCTTGATGAGGCGAAAAAGATTGGCACAGTAGAATGGATTTATTTTGAAGGAGGCGAGCCTTTTCTCTTTTATCCTATAATGGTTGAAAGCCTTAGATTATCAAAAGAATTAGGATTTAAAACAGGACTCGTGACTAATTCTTATTGGGCAACTAACGTGGAAGATGCTGAATTTTGGCTGAAACCTATTTCTGAAATTGGAATTACAGATTTAAGTATAAGTAGTGATTTGTTTCATTATGAAGATGAGCAATTAAATTTATCTAAAAGAGCTGAAAAGGCAGCAAAGAATCTAAAGCTTCCATTATTTTCGATTAGTATTGATGAACCTACAATAGAAATGGGTATAGAGAAGGATCATGAAAAAGGTGAGCCCGTGATAAAGGGAGGGGCGATGTTCAGAGGTAGAGCTGTTGAAACCTTAATTGAAGGCTTACCTCGAAGACCCTGGGAAGAAATGAAGAAATGTCCATATGAAGATTTAGAAGAACTTGGAAGAATTCATATCGATCCTTTTGGAAATGCTCAGATTTGCCAAGGGTTAAGTATTGGAAATTATTGGGAGATCCCTCTCTCAGAATTGATTAAGAAATATGATGTAAATAGTCACCCTATCTGTGGACCTTTAATTCAGGGTGGTCCTGCTCAATTGGTAAGAGAATACCACGTTGAGCATGAAGATGAATACGTCGATGAATGCCATCTTTGTTTTCTCACTAGACTACATCTTTTAGATAAATTTCCCCAATTTCTTGGGCCTAAACAGGTATATGGATTAGATTAGAATAAACTAAAATACTTAGACAACTTAAATGCATGAAAAAAATAAGTTGTAGATTTTATTTATTTATATATAGAGCAAGTTTTGAACGGTTTCACTCTTTTAGATCTTTGTTTTAGAGCGAAATCAGGATTTATTATAATCAAAGAATTTACTCGTTTTTAGATGAAAGATTTATAATGATTATGTAAGGATTAAAATATTCAAACCCTATTATTATGATATAAATTTAAGATTTAGAAAAATTCTGTTTTAATGGTGTAAGCAATTACATATATAGATAGAGAGAAATTACGGGCTTTATTTAAGTGGTATATGCAAGAAGCAGGGGATAATTTAATTTCTGTACTTGTTGTGGGGCGAGATGGACTGATTGTTGATATATTAACTAGAGATTTTGAAAAAACGGAAGAAAAAAAGTTTATCGGTGCATTCAGCTCTTTAGTCGAATTAGTGCTAAAAAAATTAACTCAAGACTTTGATCTTGGAACATTTGGAGCCGGAACCTTTGATACAGATAAATATAGATTCATCTTTTGTGAGTCTGGAAAGGATTATGTTTTAGTGTCTATCCTTAGTCATACAGCTTTAGTAGATGATGTATTTCCTTACACATATCTAGCAGCTGATAAAGTAGCAAGGATTATTGATGGCGAATTACCTGTTAGTCCAGTAATTCCACAAATAAAGAGAGATACTGAAATAGAAAAAGTAAAACGGAAGATGGAATATTACCATAGTAAACCTCATTCATCTAGTTATGTCTACAAACTCTCATTAATCGGAGATAACGGTGTTGGAAAAACAAGTATGTCTCAAATGTATGTCCATGGAATATTCAAAGCAGATTATAAAGCAACAATTGGAACTTATATCTCTAAGAAAGAATGCGAGTTTAAAGAATTGGGAACTTCTGTAAGATTTATGATATGGGATTTAGCAGGACAAAGTCAATTTGAACGTTTATGGCCAGATTATTTAACAGATTCTCGAGCAGGAATTATTGTTTATGACATTACAAGTAGAGAATCATTTGAGCATGTTAAGAAATGGTATGATATTATCACAAGAGTCGCATTACCTCATATAGTTTTAATTCTGGTAGGAAATAAAGTTGATCTAAATAGTTCCAGAGTTGTTTCAAGTGAAGAAGGTTTGGAATTAGCTAAAAAATGGGGAATTTATTACATGGAAACTTCGGCAAAAACAAATGAGAATATCTATGATGTATTTGAATGGATTGCGCTTCAAATTATTAATATGAAAATTGATGAAGTAAAAGATACGTTATTTGACAAAAAAATGGATGAGGGATTAAAATTTATAATTTCTAGCCCCCAATTGAAAATATTAAATCAATACTTCATGAAAAACTTGGATTATTGTATAGGAAAAAACGATACTAAGGAGATTATAAAATATTTAGATATATTAAAAGCAATAGAAAAAAATAAGCTATAAAAAACTAAAAAAAGATTATATATCTATAAATAGAGCTGGTTTGAAGGGTTTTGCTCTAATAGATCTTTGTTTTGGATCAAAATCAGAATTAATAACAATCTTAGAATTTACTCGATTTTCAATATAAGATTTATATTGCTCAAGTAGCTTGATTTCATTTATTTTTGGTATCTCTTTATCCCAAATTCTGTCTTTTATTTGGTCTTTTATGAATGGAACAAGGTTTTTATTACTTAAAACTTCCTTTTCCTTTTTCAGTTCAAACATTATATCTTTAAAATTACCCTTTTTTGATCTAATCAAATTCAAAGCATTATACTTCCATTCAAGAGCAGTATAAAGATAAATATTATCTATTTTCTCTGATTTCACTATTTTTTTTATGTTAAAAACATCTTCTATAACATTTGAGATATAATTAAATTCAGTTTCAAGGTTTTCATTAATATAATGCTTATTAAAGTCTCCCCAAATAACCTTTGATATAAATCCTCCATTTCCACTCATCTCCCATAATTCTTCGCATAAATGTGGTAGCGTTATAGATAGAATTGTTAACCAATCTTTATAGATAATACTGAAAATTGTTAGAAAATCTATTGGATTGTCTGTATCTCTATAAAAATCTTGAATTAGATTAAAGATCTCATAAAATGCTGTCTGTAGATATCTCCTCAAGTTGAATTCTTCTAAAGCTGTCTGAGCTTCACAAAATTTCTTGATGATTTTCGATAACATTACTTTTGAATATTTAGAATTAATATTTTCAAACTTAGCTTCGATATCTTGTGATTCATGAATTCTTTCCGAAATAAATATAAAAAATTTCGTGATGTGATTTCTAACTGTACGTATTTCTTTTTCTCTAAAATCCATGTAAACTCCAAAATCAGCGTGGGAGATATAAAATCTAAATAAATCAGCAGAATACTCTTTTTGGATCTCTGCCAGAGGAATTAAATTTCCTTTTGATTTTCCCATTTTTTGACCTTCTACATTAACTGGTTCGATTAAAGTAATGACTTTTGGCCAATGTTTCTTTGGAAATATAGCAACATGATGGAATATATAGAAACTCAAATGATTAGAGATATGCATTATCGCCGTATGGCGGTGGTCAACAGGATACCAGTAGAGGAATTCCTCTTGGAGTTCTCTAAGTATATTTTCATCTATATTTGTCATTTTTGAAACTTTCTTTATATCCCCATGTTCTAAGAATACAAAATCAAAGAAATCAGGGGATAATTGTTCTGGTTTTATTTTATACCCTTTTATTTTATGTACAATTGTATAAAATGCCATGTAAATCGTCGAATCACTTAAAGATTCTATTATCCAATCCTTATTAAAAGGTAGTTTTGTTCCTAGCCCTCTTTTTCTAGCGCAGGGTCTTTTTTCAAGCCAATTAAAAACATTTTCAAAATTTAATCGATACTTTTCAGGTACTATTTTTAAGTTATGAAGGCATTCAAATGCTTTCTCTTTCCAATTTCCTGCATTAAAATTTAGAAACCATTGATCTTTTAGGATAGAAACTACGACTTCGGTTCCACACTTGCATTTAAGATTTTTAGTTACTGGAATATATAGTCGATCAGCTTTATTTTCTTTAATTAAATCTTCTGAAACCTGTCTAGCGGCATCACTAACGGTCATTCCTTGATATTTACCACATTTATCATTAAGCACACCATTATAGAATTCATACTTATAATTCTCATTTGTTGCTTTATCTAGTTCCTCTTTATCATTTTGAGATTTAGCATTAAATCTCTCACAGTAGAGTTTTGCCGGAAAACCATGGAATCCCTTTAATTCTATAATTTGAATAGGATAAATTAACTCGATTTCTCTTTGGTCTAAATTAAATTGCCTAATTAGATCTAAATCGTTTTGCAAATCAACTAAAGCTATATAGTCATAAGGTGCATGAGCAGGAACGGAATAAACTACTCCACTTGCGGTGGAAGTATCAACAAAATCTCCAGGTAGAATCAGAATTTCTTTGATACCATACACATCTCGAGCTTTTTTGCCAATTATTTTATTTCCCTTAAAATTTTTTAAAATTTGAATCTCTTTATTTTGATTTTTAAATAGGTGGGTTGCTTCATAAGAAATAATCCAGATTTCCCCTTCAACATTAGCTTGGACATAATCTCCGTCTGGGTTTATCCAAATATTTGTAACTCCATATATTGTTTCTGGCCTTAAAGTTGAAGCAACTAGAAATCCGTCCTCAAATGGAAACTTAATACAAATAAATTCATTAATATTAAGATCTAATTCATCTCCACTAGCAATATCATCCTCTCCAACAGCATTTTTGTCTCTAGGGCAATATAAAATAGGATATTCCCCTTTTTCTATATATGAGTTTTCTTTTAAATGAAAGTACTGCCACTCAATGAATTTATTATAAATTATGTCTCCGGTTGTGAATTCTCTACGCCAATCTAAACTCATTCCAATTGATTTAAAATCTAATTTGATAGTATTAGAAAAATATTTAACAATCTTCCAAGGATCCACAAAACTTTTTACAATTTCATTAACATCTGTCTCATCTTTAGTATGTAATGACACATATTCTTTCATTCTAGCTTTTTGTATATAATCACCTCTCTCTAATGAAGAAGATATGGCTAAAACAGGAGTACCTGTAATGTGAAATGCCATCGGATATAAAACATTATAGCCTTTAGCCCTATAAAATCTAGCAAAAATATCTCCATTCACAAAACTCCGCCCGTGCCCAATATGAGTAGGTCCTGAGGCATAAGGATAGGGAGAAGTAATAAATATTTTTTCTCTTTTCTTATCTGGATTTGCTTCAAATATTTTTGCTTGTTCCCATCTATCTTGCCACTTTTTTTCAATTTCTCGTGGATTATACATTGTTTGATCCTCTTTGCTTGTTTTGTTTTATGTCAATTTGAACCTTTTTTAATTGAACAGTCTCCTATTATCTCTTTCAATTGATTTCACCAGCGAAGCGAACAAATCCATGGAAAAACAAAAGAAAGAGCGTTAAAGGATCTGTTTCGCTTAATATAATAATAAAACTGCGAGTAAATCATCTAATATCAATTTTATAACTAAATTCATCTTTAACGCAGTCTTATTTGAAATCATACTTATTTAAAATATATTCTTTCTTATATTAAAATATTTCTAAGTAGCTGAATTATCGTTTATGATTGTATCTTAATTGCCGTATCAATTTAAAGTCAATTCTGATTAGATACAATTTTTTAGAAAATATTGCAAATTGTTAAATATATCTTCTTATTTCATTTTTTAGATATTATTTGAAATAATATAAAATATCTGAAAGAATTAGAGATAGTTTTTCATGAAAAAGTCTTATAGTCTAAATGAGATTGATACTGAAACCATGAATAACGATAAATTATGGCAGATCACTCTTGATGCAATGAAGGAGGCTGTGTTTCTAATTAATTTGGATCATAAAATTCTTTTATGCAATAAAGCAACCTTAATTTTTTTAGGAAAATCTAATTGTGATGAAGTTATAGGTCATACTTGCGGGGATATAGTTCATGGGGATAACGCACCAGTAGATTGGTGCCCTGTGAGAAAAATGTGGGAAACAGGGCGTAGAGAGTCTGATATTCAATTACTAAATGGAAAATGGGTTGAAATTTCTGCAGACCCTATTTATAATAACAATGGAGAAATAAGTGGGGCTATTCATATTATTACTGATATTAATGACATTAAAAAAGGAGAACAAGCTCTACGAGATTCAGAGCAACAATATCTCATGATTTTAAATTCTTTAAATGATGCTATGCATGTTGTAGATAAAGATTTGAGAATCATATTTCAAAATCCTGCTATGAATCAGTGGTTAGATTCATTAAACATAAAGTCTTATAATATCGGTAAAAAAGTTTTTGAGGCGTTTCCTTTCTTAGATGAAGATAAGATCTTTAATGAATATAGTAAAGTCTTCAAGACTAAGAAGTCGGTAATAAGTGTTGAAACAACAGAATTATCAAATCGACTTATATATACTCAGACTTTAAAAATTCCTATTATTAGAGAAGGATCAGTAAGCCAGATTATTACCATCTTAAGGGATATTACTGAACAGAAGGAAGCTGAAGTAAATTTAAAAGCATCTGAAGAACAGTATCGTCTCATCACTGAAAATATCAATGATATGATTGCCATTCTTAATAATAAAATAGAATATGAATACATAAATGAAGCCTCGTTCCAAAATGTTATGGGCAGAAACAAAGAACAGTTAATTGGTAACAGTGCATTACGATGGGTTCATCCTGAAGATAAGAATAGATGTATAAATGCTTTTAAACAAGGTTGGGAAGATGGAGAATCAAACATTCAAGCAAGATTCATAGATATAAATGGAAAGTATCATTGGTTAGATATCCGAGGTAAAAAAATCTTGGATCAAAAAGCTGAACAGAAAGTATTAGTTGTTTCGCGAGACATATCAAAAAGGAAAGAATATGAGAAAAAGTTAGAAATTTCTGAGGAAAAATACAGATATTTAATTGAAAATGCGATAGAAGGAGTCTGGGTAATAGATTCTAATGCTATTTCAACTTTAGTTAATCCTAGTTTAGCAAATATGCTAGGATACTCAATGGAAGAAATGATTGGAAAATCACTATTCTCATTTATGGATAAAGAACAAAAAAGTATTACAGAATTTCACTTAGAAAAAAGAAAGCAAGGGATATCAGGAGAGAGAGATGGAATTTTTATTCATAAAAATGGTGGTGAGGTTTATCTAAGAATAAGAGCAACTCCTATTTTCGACACGGAAGGTAATTATGAAGGAACATATGCGTTTTTAGCAGATATAACTCAAAGTAAAATAGCAGAACAAAAATTAAAAGAATCTGAAGAAAAATTCAGGACTATCGCAGAGCAATCGTTTATGGGAATAATCGTATTACAAGATGGAATTTTTAAGTATTTTAATGAACAAGCTGCCAATATAAATGGTTATTCGATGGAAGAAATACAAAATTGGGAACCTTATGAATTTCAAAAGCTTATACACCCAGATGATAGAGAATTTGTGATAAATCAAGCAAGAAAGAAACAAATAGGTGATCCTGATGTAGTTACTCATTATAAATATAGAGTAATAAAAAAAGATGGAGAAGTGATATGGGTTGAAAACTTTTCAAAAACAATAAGCTTTGAAGCAAGACCCGCTGATTTTGTAATGACTATAGATATTAGTGATAAAATTAAAACAGACGAAAGTTTAAAAGAATCTGAAGAAAAATATAGGTTAATTTCAGAGAACACAGATGATTTAATTGTTGTATATAATGAAGACGAGAATGTAGAATATCTTAATGCGGAGACTCATTCAAGAGTTTTAGGCTATAAAACAGAACAATTTTTTGAAAAGTCTTTTAGAGACAAATTAGTTCATAAGGATGATAAACAACTAGCGGATCAATCTGGAAAAGAAGGTTTAGTAAAAGGGAATTTTCAATATCAATTTCGATTAAAAAAAGAAAATGGAAATTATCTTTGGTTTGAAGTGACTGGTAAAAAATTCGTAGATACTCACGGGAATACTAAAATTTTATGCGTATCAAGGAATATCAATGAAAAAAAATTAGCTGAGCAGAAAATAAGAGAATCAGAAGAGAACTTCAGAACTATAGCAGAGCAAGCTTTCATTGGAATTTTAATAATACAAACGGATAATGTTGTATATGTAAATAAGGCTGTACTCCAAATTTTTGACTATTCTTACGAAGAAATTGATAATTGGACTATAGAGGATCTAAGGAAATTAATTTATCCTGAAGATCTGCAATATTTAAGAGAATATCGCGAGAAACTAAGATCAGGTGAATCAGACTTAAAACAATATTATTCTTATAGGGTATTTACTAAATATGGTAAAATTAAATGGATTGATCAGTTCTCAAGACCTATTATATATCGAGGGAAACCAGCTGAATTAGTTACAATCATGGATATTACTGAAAAGAAAAAAGCTGAAGAAGAATTAATAAAACTTAACAGCTTAAAATCGGAACTTCTCAGAAGAACCTCTCATGAATTAAAAACCCCACTTGTTTCAATAAAAGGATTCTCTGATCTCTTATTAACTGTACATAAAGAAAAATTAGATGATTATGTTTTAGCAACGATTCGTGAAATAAAATTAGGATGCGAGAGATTAGAAAATCTAATTCAAGATATATTAAAAACGGCTGAATTGGATTCTGAATCAGTTGATTTGAAGAAGACTGAGGAAGATTTGTCATTTCTAATAAAGTTGTGTGTTAGAGAATTACAAGGGTTAATAAGATTGAGAAATCATGAGATAAAATTAAATATACATGATAAACTGATAACTAAGTTTGAACCAGATCAAATTCATCTTGTTTTGAGTAATTTAATCAATAATGCCATTAAATATACGCCCCCGAATGGAAAAATTGAAGTTAAATCGGCTAAGACTGATGACTATATTCTAATTTCAATTGAAGATAATGGTATAGGAATCACTAGCGAAGAAAAAAAAAGGCTTTTCACTCAATTTGGAAAAATCGAAAGGTATGGACAAGGCCTTGACATCATTTCTGAAGGCTCTGGATTAGGATTATTTATAACTAAAAAAATTATTGAATTACACGGAGGAACAATAAGGGTTAAGTCAAAAGGGAGGAACAAAGGATCCACTTTTTACTTTACCATTCCGATTATTAAGTAGAAATTTTTTTAAATATCCTATTTCCAACATTATATTAAAGAACTAAAAATCATCACTATCTGATCTTTTTTAATATTATTCAAATTCTGTTATCTATGTCAATTTCAAAAAAAGATGCTGAAATCCAAGCAAAAAAAATAGTTAATAATGTCGTAAAACATAATAATTTACTCTCTGAATTATTAAAAGGCGTAGTATCTAAAAAGGATTCAATAAGATATCCAAATACATTAGCTTTAGAAATTTTAAGTGAAAAAAACCCTGAGATTGTTTATCCTCAATGGAATGCCTTTGTTAATTTATTAAAAAGTAAAAATGCTTATCACAAATCGATTGGAATCTCTGTAATTTCAAATCTGACACAAATTGATAAAGAAAAGAAATTTGAAGAGATTTTTGAGGATTTCTTCAAACTCATTGATGATGGAAGTGTTATAGTGTCTAGGAAGTTATCAATTTATTCTGGGAGAATTGGCAAAGCTAAACCATCATTAGGTTCTAGGATAGCCACAGTTTTATTAAGCATTGATGATACCCAGCATAGTGAAAGCCGTAAAGATTTGATAAAAGGAGATATTATAGTAAGTTTGAGTGAAATTTTTGAAAATATTAAGGATAAAGCTAAAATTTTGCAATTTGTAAAGAATCAGCTAGATAGTAGTAGTCCAAGTACAGTAATGAAAGCTAAAGAGTTCCTTTCAAAGTTGGAGATACCATCTTAACCATGATATTTCTTAACACTTTTGTTAAATACTTTTAAAACTTTTAATTTTTACTTTTATTATCTATAATTAATATAATGTTTTATAATAGTGATTATTTATGATCGAGTTTAATCCAAAAGTTTTAAGTAAGGAGGAATTAAGTGCAATTTCGTCGGGTGTGAATGAAGAAGAATTATTATTATTTGATAAACATTTATTAGAAAATTATTATGATTCAAATGTTTTTATTGAAGCTAAAGAACCAGGTTCTCCTTGGGTTATTGTAAAGGATTTTAAGACAGGAAAAATATCAGAAAAGTTTGATTGCACAGCTCAGTATTGGTCTTTAGCTTTGGGATTTGCACATCCAGATGTAAATTATGCTGTGGCAGAACAAATGAAAAGAATTACTCATATCAAATCAGAAGGTGTATTTCCTTCTCGCGCTAAGTTTATAAATAAGCTTGCTGAATTATGTCCTGGCCGATTGAAAGGAGGAAGAGTGGCCATTAATAATGAAGGTGGTAGTATGGCCATTGAAGCTGCTATAAAATTCGCACTAATCGCATCAAGAACAGGCGATCATTTCCTTACATTTCGAGGTGGGTATCATGGAAACACGTTGGCTACAATTACTGCATCTCAACCCTTCCATACAATAACAAGATTCCGACCATTTGGAGTAGATTTTTTTACACGAGTTCCACAACCATATTGTTATCGCTGTTTATGGAATTATAAAAATGGATTATATGGTAAGAAAGATCCTGAATGTAACCTCGAATGTTTCAATTTGGTTAAAGAATATCTAATGGGTTTAACCTCAAGACAATTAGCAGGTGTTATTTTAGAGCCCTGGCAAGCAGCAGGAGGTCATGTACCTTTTCCACCAGATTTTCTCGTTAAATTAAGAGAAGTATGCGAAGAAGAGAAGATTTTGATAATTTATGATGAATCTCAAACAGGTGTATGGAGGACGGGTAAATATTTTACTCTCACAGAGAAATATGAAAAGGAACTAGGAATTGATGTCTCTCCTGATATGATGTGCTTCACAAAAGCCATTGGTGGAGGATTTCCTTTAGGAGCAATGATTGTATCAACTAAAATCAAAAAGAGATTTGGCCCATCCGAAGATCATACAACATTTTGTAATGCACCTATAGGTTGTACAGCTGGACTTGCTTCAATAATGGTAATTGAAAGAGCAAAAATTGGCGAAAATTGCGAAGAAAGAGGCAAACAAATCACTAATAGGTTAAAAGAGCTCCAAGAAAAATTTGAGGTGATAGGAGATATTCGTGGGCCTGGGCTATTTATAGGGGTCGAACTAGTAAAAGATCAGAAAACTAGAGAACCTTTTACAGAGCTCATGGAAGAAATGCTACATGAGGGTGTAAGACAAGATATTTATTTCGGACCTAGCATGCCTTATTTAAGTGGAACAGGTAAATTATTAAAACGAAATTTAATTAAAATAAAACCTCCACTTAACATCTCTGAAGATAATGGCGAGTTTATCTGTGATAAATTTGAAAGTGTATTAAAGACATCAATTAATAGTTTAAAATAACTTTTCGATCAGATCTCAGTTGGGATAAGCTTTAAATATTGAATTGACTTTGGTTTGAATGAGAATTGATTCTTTTTAGAAGGAATTATCTTTATTTGCGGGCAAAAATTAGCTAAATAAAGAGAAATCCCTCTAATTTCGATATCATTAAGGAAAAACTTTATAGCAGCAAATTTTAAAAATCCAAATTGTCCATTAATCTCATGGAGTATCCCTATTTTATGAACTCCGAAATATACGGGTTCAGCTTCAATAAATGAATTTTTTTGCCTATTTATTACTGTACCTATTTTATAGTGAGGAATTCCTCCATCTAAAATACATTCTCCACTGTTTACCTTAACTTTAATCCCATATAATGGATGGAGATTATGGTAAAAATGTTTGGGAAGTTCTGCTAAAATTATTTCTGGGTAAACAGATTTTATCTCGATTGGAATTTCGTTTACATTCTCTTCTTCGGAAATCTGATGAATTATATTTCTGTTATCTATAGCTAAAGAAAAATCTATTCCTCCTCTAGCACGAATTGCATCGTTGGATGGCCTTAATTCAAGATGAAGATGTGGACTTGACCAGTAAGCAAAATACCCATTTCGAATTGTTCTCCCTAATATATCTCCTATTTTAACATACTCTCCGACACTCACTGCAGGTTTAATATGCATAATCTTCCAGACTAACTTAGGAGAATTGTAATTCTGAATCAATATTAAATAATCAACATCGATTCCCTCAACGAACCTTGGTTTAGGAGCTGCTAAAGTCTTTATCTTTAAAACTTTTCCTGAGATGGGACTCAACATATCATAATCTTCTAAAGTGAGATGATGATATACGTCAATTGCAAGTCCATGTTGATGAGCATAGTAGGGTGATGTTCCTAAACTAAAATGGCTAGTTTCTGGAATTGATACGCAAAGGTTGTCCATTTTAATAATGTCAAAAAGTACAGATTTAGACATTAGAGATCTATCTGTAATTAATTTATCCTTAAAAAAATATTTTTCATAAATAGATTTATTTTTTGAAATCATAGTTTTTAAAAATATTTAACATTATTATCAAAGTACAATTAAATTTGTAATTCTGAATTTTAAACTTATTTAGATGAGATTATATGACCAGTTTGGAACTAAATGTTTTTTCTCCATCTGAAACTATCCTTATAAAGAGTCTATTAAAAAATCCCGATGAGGATTTTGAAAAGATTGCTTCTATATTAGAACAAAAAGCTAGAGAAAATTCTATACAAAGAAAAGAGTTAGATATAAAATATCGCTATTTTATTGAGAATTCTATAGAAGGGGTCTGGGTAATAGATGAAAATGCAGATACTATTTTAGTGAATCCAAGTATGGCGAGTATGTTGGGTTATGAAATCGAAGAAATGGTTGGACAATCTATATTTGCATTCATGGATGAGGATTCTTTTGATATTACTCGATATCATCTAGAACGACGAAAGAAAGGAATCTCTGAGGAACATGATGCCGTACTACTTCACAAAACTGGTAAAAACATACATTTAAGAATAAAAGCTACACCTATTTTTAATGATGGTGATCAGTATGAAGGAACATACGCATTCCTAACAGATATAACTGATCAATTTGAAGCTGAGCAAAAATTAAAAGAGTCAGAAGAAAAATATCGCTCTTTGTTTGAGAATATGAATGCAGCGTTTGCTTATCATGAAGTCATAGTTGATAATAAAAACAAACCAATTGACTACAAATATATTGAAGTAAATCCTAAATTTGAAGAATTAACGGGTCTAAAGAAGGAGGATTTAATTGGAAAAAGGGTCACTGAAGCAATTCCTGGCACAGAAAATGATCCTGCTGATTGGATTGGTAGATTTGGTCAGGTCGGGCTAACAGGAGTACCTTTAACAGTAGAAGATTATTCAAAAGCCATACAAAAATGGTTTAAAGTTTCAGGATATTCTCCTAAGAAAGGTTATTTTGCGGTAACATTTACTGATATTACTGACAGGAAAAATACTGAACAGAAAATAAAAGAATCAGAAGAAAATTTTCGAACTATCGCAGAGGATTCTCATCTTGCAATAACAATCTTACAAGATGATTTAGTGGTGTATACAAACCAAAAAATGGCTGATATGTTTGGATATAATAGAGAGGAGATGCTAACATGGACACCAAAAGAGTATGCAAAGACTGTGGCAGAAGAATCTTTAGAATTTGTAATGGAACAAGCACGTAAGAAGCAAATTGGAGATCCTGACATAACTGCCGCATATCCGATACATTGCGTCAATAGTTCTGGAGAAAAATTTTGGGTTGATAATATCTCTACAACCATAATGTATAATGGGCGTCCGGCAGATTTGGTGACCCTTATTGACACCACTGAAAAGCGAGAAGCAGAACAAAAATTAAAAGAATCGGAAGAAAAATTTAGAACACTTACAGAACAATCTTTTTTAGGTATTACCATTCTTCAAAATAATATTGTTAAATATGTCAATGAGCAACTTGCTGACATATTTGGATATACTATAGAAGAAATTATGAATTGGAGTCAAGGAGGTTTTATTAATGTTATTCTTCCTGAAGATAGACAGTTCGTTAGTGAACAAGCAAGGAAAAAACAATTAGGTGAATCAGATGTTATTAATCAATATGAATTTAGAGGAATAAAAAAAAATGGAGATATGATTTGGCTTGAGCTTTTCTCAAAAACTATTAATTACAAAGGGGAGCTGGCGGATTTCGTTGCAATACATGATATAACTAATAAAAAAATATCTGAACAGAAATTAATAGAATCAGAAGAGAAATTTCGGAAAATTACAGAAGAATCTTTATTAGCGATATGTATTATTCAAGATAATGTCATAAAATATGTTAATCACGAAATGGCAACCTTATATGGGTATACGGAAGAGGAAATGTATAATTGGGTGCCAGGGGAATTATTAAAAACTGTTACACCTGATTCATTAGAAATAGTTAAAGAACAATTAAGAAAAAAACAAGTTGGTGATCCAGATGTCATAATTAACTATCCTATTCAAATTGAAAGGAAGAATGGAGAATTATTTTGGGTTGATAATCTCTCTAAAACTATGATGTATGAGGGAAGACCAGCAAATCTCGTGACTCAAATTGATATCACTGAAAGAGTGAAAGCGCAACAAGAATTAATCAAACTTAACCAGTTAAAATCTGAATTACTTAGAAGAACTTCTCATGAGTTAAAAACACCCCTAGTTTCTATTAAAGGATTTACTGAACTCCTATTAAAAGTTCACAGGGACAAAATAGATTATGTAGTTATATCGACTCTAAACGAGATTATGCAAGGGTGTATTCGTCTAGAAAATCTTATTGGTGATATTTTGAAAACTGCTGAACTAGAATCTGGTACCATCAAACTAAAAACATCGAAAGAAGATCTATCTTTTTTGGTTAGAGTGTGTGTAAATGAGATTAAAGGATTTTCGAAATTGAGAAATCATAGTATAAATTTAGAATTGCCAGATAATTTAATGACCTTAATTGAAAAAGAGCAAATCCATCAAGTAATTAGTAATCTTCTAAACAACGCAGTAAAGTATACACCCCCAGGTGGTTTAATAGAGATAAGTTCTGAAATTAAAGACAATCTTATTATCGTTTCGATAAAAGACAATGGAATTGGTTTTACAGAAGAGGAAAAAGGTATGATATTCAAACAATTTGGTAAGATTGAGAGATACGGTCAGGGGTTAGATATTATTGCAGAGGGATCTGGTTTTGGTTTATTTATCTCTAAAAAGATAATTGAATTACATGGTGGAGATATTTGGGTTGAGTCTGAAGGTAGAAATAAAGGCTCAACTTTTTATTTGTCTTTGCCATTAGTTTAGGAAAGATTACTCATGAAATTTCTTTTTTTCTCCAATAAATATTGTTTATCTCTTTTTTAAGTAGTAAAATGTATAAACCACAGACAGATGGAATACAAGTAAAGTTGGAATCGGAATCACAATGGGGATATAGTTTTCTCCATCTTGATTAAGTATAAGCACAGCGGGAATTGAAATTATCAATGGAATTAACTCATTTATAATTCCCATTATTATCGTTTTCTTCAACGATGCTTTATCTAAGATATATCGTATCAAATAATAAATTGTGATAAACCTAAAAAAATAATATGGAACATACTCCAAAACAGTAAACCATCTTATAATTGATAAAGTCCAATATTCCCAAAGGATTGCCATTAAGTTATTTGGTCCTGGTCCTAAGTCTATATGGAACCCATATGGCGCAAGAAGCACTATTATAAGAGACAAAAATCCAATAAAAAATAAATTATATTGATTTTTAGCCATCATTATTTTCTAGAGATATCAAAGTTATGACCATTTATTAAAATTACGGTCAATTTCGCTTACAGCTTCAATATTAGAATCATCTGAAAATCCTTTCAAAAAAACAGGAAAATTTTTTCATAAAAATTCCACAGCTATCCCAAAAAAGTCAAAATTTATTATCTTGGAATTCTTTTTTTTTATCAGTTCTTTAGAAATAAAGAATTTTAACAGAAAATTTAAAAATTGGTTTTAAAATTGGTAAAAGGAACAGTAAAATGGTTTAATAGCCGTAAAGGCTACGGATTTATAAATTCTGAAGAAGGGACCGATGTTTTTGTTCATTACACTGCATTAGCAGGTAGAGATGATGAATACAAGACATTAAATGAAAACGACAAAGTAGAATTTGAAGTAGTTGATGGTCAAAAAGGACCACAAGCTAGCAATGTTGTAATAACCGAGAAAGCTCCTCCTAATCCCTATAATAGAGGTAGAAGAGGAGATTTCCGCTTTTAAATATTTGAGTAATTATAAATCTACAAAAAGTAATAAAAAACAATATAAGAAATGAATAATAATTAGTAAAAATCTGTTTTGCGATTGTTATCGAATCTTATTCTTTTTTTTCTTTTTAATTTTTTAAATTTCTTAAATTTGATTAAAATAAAAAAATAATTTTAGAGGAGAATATTGTTTAGGTCCAGATTTTCTGGTACTAAACCTTTTCGTTCTAACCAAGAGATTTCATGTCTTAAATATCTCCAAGAAATTTCACATTTTTCTTTTTGTCCTTGAACTTCTGTTTCAAATCCCCAAGGATTAATGACTACTAAATCACCTTTTCTTATCCACACTCTTTTCTTAATTTTTCCACGTATCCGTCCTAAGCGATGTTTACCATCTTCACAATAGACACCCATCCTATCTTGGCCATATATATCTGTTACACGAGCAAACATTTCTCCATTTCTCCTATATGGCATTTTAACACGCTTTACTTCAGGAGTTGGATTTGGTCCATAGGTTCTCCTTCCTTTTTTAACCTGTTTTTTTTTCATTTTTGGCATAGATCACAAACTCATGTTTTGATGCAAAATTGTAAATCCAATTTTCTTAAATTTCCAAAATTAGAATAATAATTATTTAATTCTGTTGGATGAAAACCGGAAATAAATATTGTATAGAACTTCGCAGAAAGCGAATTAATATTTTTAAAATAATATACTATCTTATATTTTTATTTACAATCCAATAAGATAGAATATAATCCCTTATGTAATTTATGTTTTTTCTTATATTATTCAAATTAAATTACTCTTTTTTAGTGCTGTTAATATATGAAAATTAGATAACTACCAGATTAGTTCACTTCCAAATATTAACTCCTTTCATTTTCAATTTTTTTAGAACTTTAATAGTTTCAGAATCTTGATTAGTGAAAATTTTAGTATTTATAGTATATATATCTGTGAGATTTTGAAGGTCTAATAATGACATAGGAATTGCAGTTAAAGGATTATTATTCAACCATAATGTTTTTAAAGATTTCCAATAATCCATATTATCTGGTAAGAAGTGAATTTTATTATTACTTAAGTCTAAAACTTCAAGATTAGGAATCTCATGAGAAATCTTAGGAAGTTCTTCTAATTGATTAAAACTTAATCCTAAAACTCGTAATGATTCCATTTCATTTACATTTTTAGGAAATTCTTTTAATTGATTACCCCATACTGACAGAATTTCTAAAATTTTTAAATTAGATATAGTATCAGGCAAATTCTGAATAACATTATGATTTAAATGTAATTCCTTCAGTGCTATTAAATTTCCAATTTCAATTGGTAGTTCAATTAAGTGGTTATCACTAAGATCAACTTTCTTCAATTTAGTTAGATTTCCAAGAGAAGAAGGGAGATAATTCAATCTATTTTCAGTTAAGTATAATTCCTCTAAATTTTCCAAATTCTCTATTGAAGAGGGTAGTACTTCAATTCCACATCGATTCAATCCTAAAGTGATAACTCTTTTATTATCGTTTAAAAAACCTAAATGGGTCTCTCTGTTAATCTTTTCAGTACTTTTCAATCGATTGGTTAAAAATATTTTAGAGTGAATTAAATTAGTTTCAATAATGTCTAATAATGCATTAATTTCTTTTTCTTCGAGCAAAGAACTCTGTTTGTTTCTAAATTGCTGTTCTATTTGTGAAAAGAGTATTTCCATCATTATTTCATTCTCTTCTGGGCTAAAATATTCAAGATAATTCTCTTGTATTAAATATTGAGCAACATTGGTAAAAATATTAGTGAGTCTCTCGGCTATTTCTTCTTTGAAAATACGTTTAGCTATAGGGTCGCCTACATCAGTCAATTTTTTTAGAAGAGGAAAAGCTAAATTACTATGAAGTAGATTTGTATCATAATTGTTTTCTGCCCAAGCTTGTAAATTGGAACAATGCCCCCAGAATTCAATTTCAGGTAATATTTGAGTAGATTTTACATTTTTTTCTAATGAATGATCAAGTTTTTCACTCACTTCATCGATTGACATAAAATCGTAGAATTCATTGATTTTATCTTTTGGAATTTCAATTAACAGATATTTACACTGTAAGAATTTCTCGTCATTAACATAGATTACGGTGTTATCTTTCTCAAGTTTTAATGTAATAAAATCATTTATTTTATACTTAGCTACTTCCTTTTTTATTTGTTTATTGTCTTCGACTGAGTATTTAATTTTAGTTCCACATCTATAACAGTAGTTATATGTGGTTTTATTCCTAGCTCCACATTTAGGACAGAATAACATTTAACCTTGATAAATCATGTAATTTTAATATAGAGTTCCTAGGTTATAATAGGCTAAGTTTTTTTATATTTATCCCCTTTCCAATATAACCAATTCTTCACCAAAATACGTTTTTTATTTGCCTACACTTGAGTGGAATAAGTAATTATATATCCAATACATTAAAAAATCCATAAGTTATTATGAATAGTCATTATATTTTCTATTCTGCTTTTTTTTCACTCTTCTTTTTTGGGATTATATATTGATGGGTATTTCTTTCTTCTGCTAAACAAAACTCACATTCTTCAACGCTAGCTTTATCACACACTTTGCACGTGTGTTTATACCCTATATCCTTACCTGCTCTTCTTTTTGGTGAAAAAATAATTGAAATTACGAAAATAACGCTTATGGTTATGGTGATTGTAGAACCAGAAGGTAAATTAAGAATATAAGATAAAAATAATCCTATAAATGATGAAGCAGCTCCAAATAGAATTGAAAGTAATAAAATCCGATTCAATTTATAGCTCCATTGGTATGCAGCAGCCGCAGGAGTTGTAATCATCGCAAAAACCAATATTGCACCTATTGCCTTCAAAGAGACAACAATAGCTAATGAAATTAATATAAGAAATATGTAAGAAATAAACCTTACTGGAATCCCAGTTGCACTTGCCATTTCATCATCAAAAGTTATGAAAAATAATTCTTTCTTCATAAAGAAAACGATCATGATGATTATAGCACTAATAGCAATTAGTAAAATCATATCTTCGGTTGTAACAATCAAAACATTTCCAAATAGGATAGCATTAACAGCAGCATTATACGTATTAATTAAACTTATAAATAATATAGCAAGGGCCATTGTGAGAGAAAAAATAATTCCCACTGCAACATTATTATCTTCTATATAACCTTTCTCATTAATGAAACCAATCATTAATGCTGCCCCTGTACTGAAAAAGAATATTGTAACAAACGGATTAATTCCTAGGAGGATCCCCAACGCCCCACCTGCAAAAGAAGAATGTGCGATTCCGGCTCCCATAAAAATTAAACCTCGTAGTATTATAAAAACTCCTACAAGACCACAAATTACACCTACAATTATAGATGTGATCAACGCACGTTGGAGAAACCCATATTTTAGTAAAGCTTCAAAAAAGTTTTCAAATAACATGATAAATCTAATTCATTTCCAAAAGTATTTTGAGTAAAATTATGGAAAACTCATTTAAATTTTTTTTTATCGATTTTTTTGTCATAATGTTTAAATAAAATAAAATACGAATGATCGTAGATACGAACAATCATAAATTTAAGAACCCTTCTTAGAATGAAAAAATGGAAGAAATTAAAAAGAATCTACCTGTTATTTTTATTCTCTTCCTTTTAATGGGGAGTTTTGGATTAAATATAGGTCAAGTAAATAAAAGAATTACATATTCATTAATTTCGTTAAAAGAAGCAAATACTTCTCTGAATATTGTTGCAACAATAACTATAATAGAGGATGCAGTCAAACATGTTATTGGACAAGATGTCCCCGTAGTTGTTCCTGGATCAGCTGATCCACATTCCTACGAACCAACATCTGATGAAATTTTAGCTCTTGAAAATGCTGATATCATCTTTCGGATGGGAATTGAGGATCTAGAGCCATGGTGGCGAAATGAATGGGAGGATGCCTATATTGTTAAATTAATTGATCCAAACATGCTTAAAATTGACCCTTTACTTGGATTTGTAAATCCCCATATCTGGATGGATCCTAATAACATGAAAAATTTTACACAAGAAATTAATCAAACTCTTTGGACTAAAGAACCTTTAATTTCTAATAAGTGGATTTTTTCAAATAACACTTTGAATTATTTAACAATTCTTGATGAATTATTAGATACTATTCAGAATGCCAGAGCCATTTATAATGCAACAAAACTCGTTGTTAATCATCCTGCTTATTTCTATTTATTTCAAGAAAACCTTTTAAATTTAACTCGATTGGCAACCATCGAAAAAGGGGAAGCTCAAGAACCATCTGCTAAAGAGATTGCATATGTTATAAGAATAATGAGGGAAGAAGGATGTCATCTAATCGTTACAGATCCCCAACATAGAACTGAGAATGTATATGAAATAGCAAGGGAAACCAAATCAAAAATTGCCTTACTTACCCCCCTTTTAGATGTAAAAGTTGATTGGAACGGAGAACAAGTATTAATTTCAAATTATACACAGATGATTGAATATAATATATGGGCATTAGGTAATCCAATCAATCCACCCAGTTTATTTAGTATAATATGGATTATCATTCCTTCTGGTATAATTTTAATTGCTCTCTTAATTTCATTTCTTTACATAAGAAGGAGAGAATCATCTTGAAATTGAACTTTTATAAAAAATATAGGAGGCTTGTAAATGGAACCAGTTGTAATGTTTGAAAATGTTACCGTCAAGTACCAGAATGTAACTGCTTTACAGAATGTAGATGTAAGTATTTATCAAGGAGATTATATTGGTATTTTCGGTCCAAATGGTTCAGGAAAGACTACTTTTCTGAAGACAATTATAGGTCTTATTGAACCTGACATTGGGAGGGTAAGAGTACTAGGTTCTGAAAATATCAAAAAAGTCCGATCAAATGTTGGTTATGTTCCTCAAAATATTTCAGTTAAAAAATCTTTTCCAGCAACAGTGTTAGAAGTAGTAGAAATGGGGTTATTCGGTAAAATTGGATTTTTGAAACCCCTAAAACAAGAAGACAAAAAGCAAGCTGAAGAAGCACTTCATACAGTCCATCTGGAAGCGTATAAGAATCGTCCAATTGGACATTTATCTGGAGGAGAACTTCAGAAAGTAATGGTTGCTAGAGCCCTCGCCTCAAAACCTAAAATTTTACTCCTTGATGAACCAACTAGTGCCTTAGATTTTATGATGGTTAAAGATTTGATGAATTTATTGGTTGAACTAAATAATAAATTAAATATCACCATTATCGCAATTAATCATCACCTTGATTTATTACAACCATATTGTAATAGACTTTTACTTATGGATGGAACTATAATATATGATGGAAAGCCGGATGATAATGAAATAGATGAAATAATTAAACAAATTTTTATCTTTTAAATTAAATATAACAGGGGTTATGATAATGATAGATTTAGACTATAAAGTATTAAAGTTTTTGTATAACCACAAAATGCCCATAAAAATAAGCCATATGGCTCTTAAGCTAAATATAAAACATTCTACGCTAGGTAGCTGTGTAAAAAGGTTAAAAGCGAATGGATATATCAATTATGAACCTTTTTGCGAAGTAAATTTAATTAACAAAGGAATCGACGTTGCAAGAGAATTGTTAAGACACGAACGATTGCTTGAATTACTTTTCTTTAATGAATTAGGAATGACAGCTGAAGAAGCTCATGAAGAAAGCACAAAACTTAATCTTTTATTATCATGTGATACGATAAATAAGATATGCGAAAAGTATGGGCATCCAAAAAAATGTCCTTGCGGAGATGATATAATTAATTCAAAAAATTGCGCTTGTGAGCTAGAGTTTAAAACCTAGGCGATTAAGATTTATGATCTTAGGATTAGTTATATACATTACAATTTCTGCTTTAGTCGGTAGTAGATTTTTTAATTGGAAAGACTAATTATTGAAGAATTCTTTTTTTTTTAATTTTTTATTAGTTATAGCCGATATTAGACATAATAATAAAAAAGACGAATCTGATACGATAAAAATTAAGTTTTAAATAATATGAAAAAAAAAATTAAAAATATCTTTAAATTTTTAAAAGAAATTATTTGGAGAATGAAATAATTGAATTAATAATGAAAATAAGAATAAAATTATAAAAAAGAAATAATTAAGTTGTAGAAAATGGATGAGGAAAAGAAAATAGATACAGAAAATCTTAGGAAATATATTAATAAGCTAGAAATTGATGTCTATGGTATTGCTAACATGAATTTGTTAAAGGAAATGGAAACGGGAATTCCAATAAATTTGGAAAAATTCCTAAATATGTTTCCATATGCCATTGTATTAGGAGCTCAATATGGAAAGTTAGGGAAAAAAGCCTCTAGCGGTAAGACCGCACTATTTTTAGAAGAGGCTGCGTTTTCTATAATGGAATACTTAGAAGATAAGGGCTATAGGCAACTTATTATTCATACTGAAGATGAATTTGATCCTATTAATCGGTTAGGATTTATGTCTCTTAAACTCTTAGCTAAAAAAGCAGGACTTGGTTGGCAAGGAAGGTCACTATTAATTATTTCTCCAGAATATGGTCCCTTACATCGCTTAATCGCAATTTTGACAGACCTGCCACTTCAAACTAATCAAGTAATAAAAAATGAATGTGGTGATTGTCGAAAATGTATAGAAGCGTGTCCTAAGAACGCACTTACGTTTGTTGCTTTTGACGATCATCCCTCATGTAGAGAGGATGTTTTAAATATTAAGACTTGTTTAGGAGATAATGGATGTCTGGTATGTATTTTATCTTGTCCTCGGCTTAAAAAGTCTTAATCCTTACAATAATAAAAAATAATATTCTAAATAAAATTTGGTAGAAAAGCTGCTATTTTAAATGTATCTCTATGGGCTTTATACCATTTATGGGCACCATGGACTATCATTGCAAATATTATTATATTTATTCCAATAACTTATCTGGTATTGAAAAAGCAGGATGTAAGATTATCAATTTTTGCTCATATGATAGCTAATTTTATGCTTGTAATAATGATAGTACCACTCCTTATTACGATATAAAGATATTTATTTCTCTTCTTTTTTTTTTATGAAGAATAATTCAAAAGTAAGACTTTATTTCAAAAAAAATTGAAAATAAAAAAATAATATTATTGAAGCTTATCCTTCATTTCCATGTAGAAGTCCAGCGATTCTGGGTTTCTTAGAGCACCACGATTAGCCACTTCCATACCATGTATAATTTTAGTAACTGCAATCTCAACTTTCTTGTTGCTAAAAGTATAAGGAATACCATCTTCAGGCGCAGCAAAAATTAACTTTGGCACATGTCTTGGACTAGTTTTCTCTCGAATTATTTGTTGTATTTTTATTTTTAATTCATCTGTTAATTCATAGCCCTCATTTAATAGAACGAACATAACAATGCGAATATCACCTTCCCATTGTTGACCAATTACCAATGAGTCTGAAACTTCAGGAAGTTGTTCGACTACATTATATATTTCAGCAGTACCAATTCTTACTCCTGAGGGCTTTAAAACAGCATCAGAGCGTCCCCAAAAAGTAATTCCGCCTGTGTCACTATGAATTACTATATAATCTCCGTGCCTCCATACATTCTTTCCTGTATCTTTAAAGTGATCAAAATAAGCTGCTTTGTATTTTGTCATATTATCATCGTCTCCCCAGAAATACACGGGCATAGAAGGAGCTGGTGCTTCACATACAAGTTCTGCTTGTTCATCTTCAACAGGTTCTGTATTATCATTATATGCCTCCACTTTCATGGCTAAAGCACGACCTTGTAATTCTCCGGAATATACTGGAAGAATTGGTATTGCTCCAGCAAAGCATCCATTTATGTCTGTTCCCCCACTTATTGAATTAAAAAACAGATCTTTCTTAATTTCTCTATATACATATTCAAATCCTTCGGGTGAAAGAGTCGATGCTGTCTGTGAAATTTCTCTTAACGAAGAGAGATCATATTTTTCAGTAGGTTTAACGTTAAGACCCATTAAATAATGAATATAAGCAGCACTGGTTCCAAAGATGGTTATTTTATGTTTTTCAATTAGCTCAAAAAATCTAAGGGGGTCTGGATAAAGGGGGTTTCCATCATATAGGAAAATAGTTGCACCAACAGCTAACGCACTGATTAGCCAATTCCACATCATCCAAGAGGGTGCTGTAATATAATTAATAACATCACTACGTTTACAATCTGTAGAGAGAATAAGTTCTTTCAAATGATTTATAAGAACTCCTCCTCCACTCTGAACCATACATTTTGGTTTACCTGTAGTTCCCGAAGAGAACATTATATAGATAGGATGATCAAATGGCACTTGCTCAAATTCTAATTTAACATCCTCATCCTTAGTTATGAAATCCTCCCAATTTATCGCTTTTGGAATACTACTAATATCAGCTTTGCCCTCAGAGATATAAGAAACAACAACAACTTTTTGAATTGAAGGGATTGCATCTACAACTGCTATTATATTATCTTTGATATCAAAGATCTTATCTCTATAAAAGTAACCATCAACTGTGAAAAGTATTTTCGGTTCAATTTGACTAAATCTATCTATTACTGCGCTTGATTGAAGTTCAGCACCACATGAAGCCCAAATCGCTCCTATTGCAGTTGTTGCTAACATAGCAATTGGAGTCTCAATCAAGTTTGGAATATAAGATACTACTCGATCTCCCATTTTAATTCCAATTCCTTTAAGAGATTTTGCTAAGTGAGCTACTGTTTTATTTAATTCCTCATACGTCATTTTTTTTGAAACTTTAGTTTCACCTTGAAATATAAATGCTAGTTGTTTGTCCTTATACTTAAGTAGATTTTCAGCAAAATTTAATTTAGCCCCAGGGAACCATTTAGTACCAGGAAATACACTTAAATCTTCTACAACTTTATCATAAGGTTGGGAAGATATAATGCCAGAAAATTTCCACATAGCATCCCAAAAATCAGGAATTTCCTCAACGGACCATCTGTATAGCTCTTTACCCCCTTTTATTTTTTGATCGTATTTCTTATTAACAAATTCGATAAAATGAGTGGTTTTTGCGTTTTCAATCCATTTTTTTGAAGGTTCCCATAATTTTTTTCGGTCATCAGTCATATTTTTCACAATTAATATCTTTATTATATGTATTATTTGATAATTGATTTAAACTATTTTTATAATATTGTTATTAGATAATAATCAGTAAAATAAGAATTAAACGTCTAAGGATAAATTTGTTTTAATGATTCCAATAAAAAAGTGGTTAGAGTAAGTGTAAGATTAACTTGTGAATAAATTATAATCATTTAATTATTCAATTATAGTCAGATTATTCTTAATATTACAACACATTAAACGAGCCAGAACAATTTTATAAATCAAAAAGAAAATTCAGTATATATTATTGAAAATCTGTGATACATCGTGAGTCATAATCATAATTGGAATTTTAAGCATTTTTTTTTAATTTTGATAATAGTCCTAAATATATTTAGTGTTAATACTTCTGGAAACCAAGATCAATTATTTCTTGTCAGATTAGGGCGTTTTTCAGGATGTACGGACGCAATGGGTCTTGTTGTAAGTAATGGAGCTGCGTATGTGGCTGATGCAGAGGGAGGTTTAAGGATTGTTGATATTAGTTTCCCTTCTAGTCCTTATGAATTAGGTAATTATTTTGATGGTGGAATTGCTCATAATTTATTTATCGAGGGAAATTTAGCCTTTATTGGGGATTGGAATGATGGATTAGAGATAATTAATATTAAAGATCCTTCTAATCCATATGAAATTGGAAATTATAAAGATACTGACGACGCTGATAGTGTTTTTGTAGTGGACAATCTTGCGTATATGGTATACCATGGGCTAAAAATATTAAATGTGAGTTCTCCTGCCATACCATCATTATTAGGTCAATTTAATTCGTATGGAAATCTTGCTGATTTACATGTAATTGAAAACATAGTGTATGCAGTTGATTGGAATCAAGGTTTTAATATAATCAATGTTAGTGATCCATATCATCCTAAAGGTATTACTCAATATACTGATGGTGGAAACACTAGAAATTTGTATATATATGATGACCTTGCCTTTATCGCTGATTATGTTGAAGGTTTGGAGATCTTGAATATTTCTGATTACAACAATATAACAGAAATTGGCTCATACTATAATGGAGGATATGTACACAATGTATTTGTTGATGAAAAATATGCCTATATTACTGGTGAAAATGGATTAGAAATTCTAAATATTAGTAATCCCTCAAATCCAGAAAGGGTTGGTCAATATATTCCTAATCGTCCAATTTTTGATATTCAAGTTATTGGAAGTATAATATATCTGACTATTCATCAAGATGGTCTTGAGATTATTAAATTATCAAATAGAAGTATTAATGGATATTCATTATCATTAATTTTGAGTTTTATGTTGATCGGAATATGTATATACTTTATTATATTAAGATTTAAAAAGTTTAAAATTATATTTCCCAAAACTAATTCTTAAGTTCCTTATATTAAGATTTGAATTGATATAAGAATTTATATTTTCTAGAAATGAAGTTTTAATAAATTCTATTCCTTAATTTCAATGTTAAATTTAAGGTCTTTGAGAAAAAATGGAATCTGAGAATCTTAAGCAGATTGTTCATACGGGACATGGTATGGCAAGGTTTTTAAAAGAGCATGGTGTTGAATTTGTTTTTGGGATACCTGATGGTCATACTCTAGGATTTTATGATGGAATTTTGGCTACAGACGGAATAGAACATGTTCTTTTCAACGATGAACGCAGTGCTTGTTTCGCAGCTGATGCATATTCTCGCGTTACAGGTTCACTTGGGGTCTGTGATGCTGGAGCAGCAGGATCCATGAATTTTCCGGTAGCCCTTGCTGAAGCCAAAGGTTCTGCCTCTTCAATTTTAGCAATAGTTGGAGTAATAAAATCATATGATGAATTAAGGAATATCCCACATGATATTAACGTATCTGAAACTTTAAATCCCGTTACAAAATGGACAGGGAAAGTTTTAAGAACAGAATATTTGCCAAGATTTATGACTTATGCAATCAAACAAGCTGTAAATGGAAGACCTGGACCAGTAGCACTAGTTATTTCTGAAGATGTTATATCGTCATCAGAATTGAAGCTTAAAGATTTTGTTCCAATTGTTAAAGGATCATGCTCAATAAATAGTTGTCGTATAGCTCCCCCTAGTTCTGAAATAGAACAAGCTGTTGAAATGATTCGAAATGCTAAGCAACCTGCTTTATATACTGGTGGAGGCGCTGTTTTATCTGGAGCATTTCAAGAAGTAAAAGAGTTAAGTAAAATTTTAAATGCGCCTGTATTTTCAACAATCTCAGGTAAAGGAATAATGGTTCAAGAAAACAAAGATCCTAATAATTTATATTTTGGTACTATTGGGCTTTTTGGAGAAAAACCTAATCATAAATTTGTTAGAACAAAAGCAGACTTATTGATAGTCATAGGTAATAGATTAACTGAAGATGACACTGCGAATTTTAAGGTACCGACTCAAAGAATGGAAATGATTCAAATTGATATCGATTCGGCTGAGATTGGTCTTAACTATCATCCATGGGGTGTAATAGGAGATCCAAAAGCGGCTCTTACAGAGATTTTAAATTTACTTATCGAGAGAGGTACAACCGCATTTGATAATGAAGGTGAAATTATTAAAGAACGGTTAAGAAATACTGAAAAACTTAGAATTGATCATAGTAAATATCGTGAATTAGATAACGTAAATTGGATGTTTAGTGAGCCAATCAAGCCTCAGAGAGTATTAAAAGCTATATCGGATAATATGACCCATAATGATTATCTTGTTACCGATGCAAGTACAAGTGCGCGATGGATTGGTGCTTATTTTCCTGTTAAAAGCATTGGTAGAAAAATTATTGTGCCCCGAGGTGTTGGACCTACAGGATTCGGGGTGGGAGCTCTCATCGGCACATGTATAGCTGTTAATTCGAATGAATTAGACAAGAAAAATTCTAAAATAATTTTATTTACTGGAGATGGTGGTCTAATGAATGGAGGTATCAATGAATTTGAAACAATTAAAAAATTGGATCTAGATTGCACAATTATAGTAATTAATAATTCTTCATTAGGATTTGTCAAATTCGGCCAAGCTATGCTTTATAAAAAAAGGTTTTACGATACGGACCGCCCTAATACTAATTTTGCTAAATTAGTTGAAGCTTTTGGTGGAAGTGGTATTAGAGTAGAAAGATTATCTGAATTAGATTCTGTAATTAGGGAATCAATAAAATCAGAAGGCTTCAATTTAGTAGATGTAATTATTGATCCATTAGAATTACTTCCACCAAATTTCTATTAAAAAATAATAATAAATTGAAATTTTTGCTCATAGAAGGAGAATGGTTTTGGAAAATGAATTTACCTTAATTCAAAAAATATTTCATGATTTTAAAACCCAAATAGGCAGATGATGATTGTTTTAATGTTAATATTAATTAAGAAGTTAGAAATTAATAACTGTTTGCTTTAATTAATTGTATAATTAAAGAAATTACAGCAAGAATCTTTTGGAAAAAAAAAGATAGATGGATTTCCATTAAGTAGATAAAGGCGAATAGAAACTGCAATCTATTGCTGAAGTTAGATTTTCAAAGCTATTTTTGGATTTGATAAAAAATAAATATTGAAAAAATTATTACTCACATTTTTTATAGATGGCTTTAAATATTGCCTAAAAATTCTGCAAAATAGTCTAGCCTATAATGGCAGAAAGAGAATATTTTTTTAAAAAAAGGGAGAATATATTTAAAGGGCGAAATCCTATATTTTTTTCTTTCTGCCCTTACCTTTTTTCAGTTTTGGTGAATAAATCATCAAATCAATGATTTTAAGAATCCAAGATTATTATTAATGAGTAAAAATTTCGTTAACGACGGACCCAAGTATAGGTAAATTTTCTTCTTTTAACACTTGGCAAGTTTCAGCTGCTTTCTTTAACTTTTCCCAAATCTCTGATTTAGTCTTGATAGAATCTGAGAATTTAGTAAGTTTCTTCATAGCTGGATATGACTGACCCTTACTAACATAACAAGTTAAAAATTGTTCAACTGGTTGCAAAAAGATAATATTTTCCCCGATTTTAATCCTATCAATAGTTTTCGAGAAGATCTCAGAACTAAAAGTATTAAAAGCGGATATAAAAGAGCTAAATAGATCGCTGAAATCCCAATCCTTTATAAATGTATGGTTAAAATAAGGGTTCCCTGACTCATCCATGATTAAAAGTAAAATTGGATCTTCTTCAACTAAATCTGGTGGTTCCATCATCTGCTTACCCATCATATGATTTAAAGTTTTATCGATTTCAGCATGTTTTAAGCGCTCCGAGACAGGAGCTTTAACTTTTCTTAAAGTTTCCCATTTTTCTAGTTCTTCTAATAAATTATCATGTTCTGTCGAAATTGTTCTAGCTAATAAATGAAGTCCATGTTCATCAGCTATACGCTCAGCTTTTGTGAATAACTTTCTTGAGTCTCCCAAATTCATTTGAATTAATGCTAACTTACCTTGTAAAAGATTAGTTTCCGCTAGCAAGCGATAGGAATTTTGAAATTTAGCAAAATCTAACAATTTATTGATTAGAATATTTATTTCATCCAAGACTTCCTCATTATCATCTCTTTGTAGTTCATTCAAGAAAATATCACACAAATGAAGTAATCCACGTTCAGTGAATTCCCAATTTATTATATCATCATTAACAATCTGTTGAAGTATTTCTTTAGCTTTTTCTTGATCGTGAGAATCTGGACTCATTTTTAGCATTAGCGCTTTATTTACTCGACACGCAACTTCACATGTATGATCTTGGACTTGTTCGTTGATTTCTTGCATACCTAATAAATAATCTTGTGCTTTTTCAAGAGAGTTAGCATCTAAGGAAACAATAAATAGAGAATCTAAACCACCCATCCTATTCATTTTATCACCCAATTCTTCCCAGATCATAAGATTTCGCTCTAATGCCTCCAAAGCGCGATCTAATTCCCCCTTTTGTCGATATATTAATGAAGCATTATTAAGGCATTGTCCAATGATTTTTTTATTACCTAATTCTTCAGCAAGTGCTAAACTCTGCTTAATATAATCTAAAGCAAGATCTAATTCACCTCTCATCCCATTCAATACCCCGAGATTGTTAAGAGTCCACCAATCATCGCGTTTTCGGTATGTTCTCTGAATACTCAGGCATCTTTTTAAATAATCTAAAGCTCGATCTAAATTACCAATCATAAGATATGACCGAGCGTTTAGTTGTAACGCTAACGCCATCTCCACTTTATTTTCATGTTCCTCTGATATTTTTAGACCCAGTTCTCCATACTCTAAAGATTTTTCTATATCACCATTTTTGGAAAAGTAAATTTGACTTTTAATGAAGTTCAAAAGAGCTTCTCTTTTTGCAATCTCTGATTGTGGTTTTAATGTAAGCTCTCTGAGCATTTCTTCACCATTAGATATCAGCTGTGAGACTAAATCATAATCTCTTAACATCAATGAAGCCCTAGCTTTAGAGATATAACTATCGAGTATGAGTGATTTATTTCCTAGTTCCCGACTCATGTTGCAGGCCTGTTCAGCGAATTTGAAAGCATCAGTATATTTGCATATCTCAAAATAGAGATTACTCTTAAGATGACAGCAAGAGATTCGATCTTCTGTAGTAAGATCTTCTATCTGCTCGAATTCTTCTATAGAATCAAGAACGTTAGAATATAAACCTTCTACAAAAAGTTGGTTCATATAACCTAATTTCTTTTCAATTAAATTTGGCATTGGATTAAATTCTAGATAATTTAATGTTGAATAAAAAGAAGAATAATTTTCTTATAATATTTTTTTTAGAAAACAAAATTCAGGTATTGAACTTTGTTTGAAATTTAGTTTTGACTTAACAGATTTGTCAAAAAAAACAATAACTTTATTAACATTCCAAATATCATAATCATTCGGTAATCCAAAATTAATTAATTAGTTCCAAAAACCTTAGTTTTGGGTGGAAATCCTAATAAATTAGAAAAGAAAATTGGGTTTAGACAAATGAAAACTAAACGAATTTCAATTTGTATTCTTTTTATCATTATTTTTGGTATATTTATTTATAATCCGACAAGACTGGATAATAAAATAGAAGAACTTGAATTCCTTAAGACTTCTGAGCCACCTATAACACTAAAATATGGTACAAGGAATGGTCCAGTAACTTTGGATCCTCATGATGCATGGGATAGTGCTTCTATTGATGTTATCGATCAGGTTGTTGAAACGCTTTTTGCTTACAATTTATCTGATTCTGAAAATAAAATTATCCCTAGGCTCGCTAAAGATTTCGGTATATGGTCTTCGGGGGGATTAACATACACAATCTCACTTAGACAGGGCATCAAGTTTCATGATGGATCTGAATTCAATGCATCAGCTGTTTGGTGGAACTTTAAAAGATTAGCTTATTTCATGAATGTATCTGGTACTTTACCTCATGAAACTCGGAGATGTATATTTTCTACATTGTACGAATGGCCTGATGGAAAACCTGTAATCAACTCGACAAACATCCTCAACGAATATGAAATAGAATTTAAATTAAATAGAATTTTTGCTCCATTTGAAGCTCTCTTATGTTTTAGCGGATCAGGAATTATGTCTCCTGACTCAACTCCCGGAGAAGATTATATTGATCTGATGACAGGAGATTTAGTTGGAACAGGTCCTTTTATCTATGACTTATATGTGGGTAATGAAGTGAGTTTTCACAAATATGAAAATTATTGGGATGGTCCTGCTAATATAGATGAATTAACGTTTTCTATCACTCCAGATGCTACGCAATCACTATTAGATGGTAATGTTGATTTTATTAATGACATTGATACTTCTCGGATTGAAGATCTTAAAGGAGATACAGGTATTACATTTGTAGATGGTGGGAATACTACAATAACTTATTTCTTTACAATGAATAATACAAAAATATCAGATCCATATAGTAGAAGAGCTATATCATATGCAATTGACTATAATTATATAATTAATGATCTATTAGAGGGCCACTATTCAAGGTTAAAATCACCTGTTCCTGATGGGATTTTATATGCAAATTCAACATTGAAATTTCCAGAACTAAATTACACCGAAGCCAGGAAAGCAATGCAAGCTGCAGGTTATGGTCTTGGATTAGATCCAACTTTTCCCGGTATAAATGAAGCACAATGGGAAGCAGCAACGTTTCTAACATATAATTATACCTATAATATAGGAAGTATACGAAAAGAAGAGTTAGGGGTCACATTACAGAATAATCTAACAAAAATTGGAATAAAAATAATCCTTGAAGACGTAGATTGGGAAGAATATTCTAGGAGATTATTTATTGAAAGGAGAAAGATAGACATTACATTTTTAGGATGGGGTCAGGATTACAACGATCCAAGCGATTATTTATATTATTTATTCGGTAAAGATTCATTTTCTAACTTTGGTCAAGTAGACGATGCTTATCTTGAACAACTAATAACAGAAGGGCTAAATACTATTGATCATATTGCTAGAAAAAAAATTTATGATAAGATCCAAGAATATCTTGTTGAGGATTCAATGCCCTATGTATGGCTCTGTGTACCACGAAATTATGATGCTTATAATAATGAATTCAATGGCTTTCAATCTAATCCTATGGATAAAGTATGGTTTTATTCTGTTTATTATGAACATGAGAATCAACTAATCACCACTGATTATACACTAACTTCAGATATGTATTTTGAGGAAGGAAATGGGCTTATAATAGGGGCAGATGGAATCACGATTAATGGCAATGGACACAAAATTATAGGTAGCGGCAATGGAAGTGGAGTTTTGAGCATTAATCATTACTCAGTTACAATAAAAAATCTTACAATTCAAAATTTTCATACAGGAATTTCAATTTATGATGGCGACCATAATAATATTACAGTTAATTATATATCGGATAATAAAATAGGTATTATACTTTCCTCAACACTGAATGAAGTAACCAATAATATTGTTGCTAGAAATACGTGGTGGGGTATTTTTGCTAATGGTAGTTCAAATTATATTTACCGAAATCTTTTGATCAATAATTATTATCAAATTTTGGCTGGTTTAAATGTATGGGTGGACCCGATTAACGATGTAGGGAACTTCTGGAGTAATTACTGGGGAGAAGATTTAGATGGAGATTATATTGGTGACACTGATCTACCACATGAAGGTGTAGATGATGCACCCCTTTTAGATCCTTCAATTCCAGAGAATTATGGACCACTTCCGTACGCCGATTGGTGGATGACAGGGCGTGGAGGTTCTCCTATACTTTTCCAGGCTGAGGATCCTTATGGGCGAATAATTAACGTACACGAAAATCAAATTGGCTTAAATGCATTCTATATAGAAAACGAAGACTGGGAGGAGGGAGAAGACAGTGTAATGATCCTTATAGCAATCAATCCTAAAGATCCTATATTTGGAACTTACAGTTATGAAATAACCGCAACGGAAGAAACAACTTATTCTATGAACTATTTCTCCAGTGCAGAAGGGGTAATATTATTTGAACGGTCTGTTGAGGACGTTCCTTTAGAAGAAGGTCAAACAGATCAGATGGTTACAATTATAGAGGAATCAGAGGACCCAGAAACCGGTGAGCCCACCATATCTGTTCGTTCTCTGGAAGAACCAATATATATTGATGATGATGATGATTTTGAAGATTATGAGTTCCCGGGGAGTGGAGAGGAAGGTGACCCTTATCTTATTGAAAGTTATTACATTACTGCTGATTACGGGAATTTAATCCATATCAAAGATACATCAGCATATTTCATCATATCCAAGTGTAAACTAAATGGTATCACACAGGAATGGGAAGGTATTAAATTAGAAAATGTCAAAAACGGAATTATTGAAAATAATGTCATCATTAACAATTTTCATGGTATTGTACTTTGGGATGGATCTGTTGATAATGAGATCGTAGACAATATTATTTACAATAATCAATTGGAAGGGATTGGTCTCCATTCCTCCGACAACAATAATGTCTCAAAAAACCATATTTTTGATTGTGATTCTGGAATAATTCTTTATGAGCATTCAAATTATAATAATTTAACTTGGAATGAGATTAATAACAGTTATGCTGAGGGAATAGGACTAAACGATGAATCGGATCACAATAGTATTATCCACAATAAAATTCTTAATAGTGGAGAGTATGGGATTTATATTGGTTACATGTCTAGTGAAAACTTGATTAAATGGAACGATATCATTGAAAACAATCAAGGAAGTTGTCAAGCTTCTGATAATGGATTTAGTAATGTATTTGAATATAATTACTGGAGTGATTGGGTTAGCCCCGATGTAGAAGATCCAATAGGTATTGTTGATTTTCCATATTCTATTGATGGTTTTGCTTTAAATGAAGATCCATATCCACGAACTAGTGAAGGTGATAACCCTATACAGAGAGTTCTCAATCTGAGAGACGATATAACCGAAATGCTTAATGAAGGAATTTTAAGAAAAGGTCAAGCAAAATCTTTAACAATTAAATTGGATTTAGCGAGTTTAAAAATACAGACTATGCAAATCAATGTAGCTAGTAATATTCTTAAAGCATTCATTAATCAAGTGTTTGATTTCATCGAAAATGAAATAATCTCTCAAGAAGAAGGAGATTTGTTAATTACTAAAGCCTCTATTATAATAAATCAAATTTCATAATGTGAACTCGAAACTAAATTTTTTTTTTTTTTATAATAAATTATTTCTTGACATTTTCAGAGAAAATCCAATTTAACTAGAAACAACAAATTGTTTTATTTTTTCAAAAGTGAATTGTTATTAACTATAGGTCTATTTCGTATAAAGGAAATTGTTGATTCTTTCAAAAAAATATTTTAAAAATTTTTAATTTGATGATATATGACTAAAATATTTGATGGTTTAAGGATCCTTGATTGTTCACACTTTGAAAAAGAGCGTTTCGCTTCAAAGGTACAAAATTCATCTCGGGTCCATGGGCAAGTACATTTTTTGCAGACCAAGGGGCAGAAGTAATAAAGGTAGAAATATGAATGCGGTTCGCATTTTATACTATAACCACCCCCTTTTGGAGAAGCATTCCGTTTATTTGTGCTTTATGATAAAACTATTTTTCCATTATTTTCGATATTAAACAGAGGAAAGAAATCAATTTCCCTTGATTTAAGAAAAGAAGAAGCTAAAACAATTTTTAAAAGACTAGTAGAAAAAACTGATATTCTTGTAGAAAATTTCGTAAAAGGAACAATGGAGAAATGGGGATTAGGATATAAAGTGTTGAAAGAAATTAATCCTAGATTAGTATACGCAAAAATATCAGGTTATGGCAACGAAGGATTAGAGCAATATACTCAAAAAACTGCATTTGATATAATTATTCAAGCCCAATCAGGTATTCTTGATGCTTTAGGCTTTAAAGAAGGACCACCTAGATTACCCATAGCAGATTATACTGCAGGTCATATTGCAGCAATTGGAATAAGCCAAGCTTTATATCATCGTGAAAGAACAGGTAATGGACAATTTATTGATATTTCGATGCATGATATCATGTTCGCTATAAATATTAGAGCTCAAGCAAAAGAATTTATTCCAAGAGCTCAAGATATCGATGTAGTTTCAAAATTCTTACCCATCTACAATCAATACCATTGCAAGGACGGATTAATTGTATTGACTACTTTGACTGAAAAACAGTGGATTCGTCTTTGTGAGGTTGTATTAAAAAAGCCGGAGTTAGTTAAAGATCCTCGATTTACTAATATAATAAAAAGATTTGATTATATTGAGATTTTAGATGAATACATTGAAAATTGGAGCAGGAACTTGTCTAGAGAGGATGCTATCAAACAATTAGAAGCAGAAAGAATTCCGTGTGGCAAAACTTTAAGAATAGATGAAGTCCACAATCATCCCAACCTTAGAGAGAGAGGAATGTTAATTGATCATTTTGATTTTTCTAAATGGGGTGTTGAAAAAGCAACAGTACCCAATCGCTTGATAAACTTCTCAGACACAAAGGGTTCTGTTGAGGATTTTGGACCAGAATTTGGATGTCATAATGAAGAAATTTATTGTAAATTATTAGGGTACAGTAATGACGAATTAAAACAGTGGAAAAGAAAAAAATTAATCTGAAACGGGAAGTTTACTTAACAAAAAGAAGTATGAATTTTAATATTTTAAAAAATTACTATAATAAAAACTTAAAAGTAGTGAAATAAAATGAGTGATGAAGGAGAAGAAAAAGAAAATTTCATAGAAAAACTAAACAAGTCCTTTACTGACTTCTTTGGAAATATTTTTGGTGAAAGTGGACGTGACTTCATTGAAGAAACTTCTGAGAAAGTTAAAGATTTCTCTTCTGAAGCTATTAAAAAAATAATGGAATTCAGTGATGATGCGCTTGAAAGACTTAACTTAAAAGAGAATGAACAAGTAATAAAAGCTCGCGATAGCATAGAAGATATTTTGAAACAGGCGGGACTTTTAAAAGAAGACGAGGAAGAAGAAGAATTCTAACTTAAACTTGGCATTTAATAATTTAAATTAAAACTATTTCTTTATTTATTTTAATTTTAAAATTAGTTTTATTAAAAATAATATTACAGAACTTTCGCATTTTTTAAGAAAGATTTAATTTCTTCTTGAGTTGCATTGAATAGTTCTGATATCACCAGTAAAGAAGTTTTTTGGTCCATCCCTAAACCTGTATAATCTTGATATAATTTTACCCATGTTTCTTTCTGTGTATATTTGTCTGGGTGTTCCGCTTGAATATGAGCCCAATATGGGTGTTTTAACTTAGTACCACAGTATGGACAAAACCGACTTTCTGACTCATTAGTCATTTTTGAAAATTACTCCCTAACCTTAATCATCAATATTTTTTTTTTGAATAATTGTAATAAACCAATATTAGTATAAAAAACTTATAATTTCAATAAATTAAAAAATTCGTATTTAGATTATAATCCAAAATATTATTCAGACCCGCCTTTATAACGAAAAATAATCATTTACTCTAAAAATAAATATGAAAATAAATATTAATTTTTTAACAAACATTACCAATGATTAATTATTACATAAATCAATTGATTCTAAGTTGAAGGAGCTTTACGAGATAGGCTTTGTATTCCGAGGATTTGTCCTTGTAAACCATATACTCAAAAAGATGCCAGTTCAAAAAGATTCTGGTATTAATAAGGATCTTAGGGGAGCATTTATATCAGCAATTAATACATTTGTAGATACTGCATTTAAGAACAATTCTATGGAATATTTAGAATCTGGAAATATCTTGTTTATCTTTAAAATTGCTTATATCCAATCAGGAGATAATTGCATGAAAGAACCAATTATTTTATATGGATTAGTTGATAAATCAAAAAAGAAATCTGATAAACTTGTTAGAAAGTTTTTTGAAAAAGTAGATCCCGTTTTACAACTATTTATTCAAAGATACAATGAAGCTGATTTCACGGAATTAAATCAATTTGAACCTTTTCAGGAAACAATAGAAGAGTTTTTCATAAAAAAACCTCAAGAATAATTACTCAGCCAAACTCCATCCTTTTGGTTTTGCTCGAGAATATTGAATCTTGCCTTGTTCCTTAAGATTATTTATTTCCTTATCGATTTCAGTATTTGAAAAACCTTTTTCTTTAATGTCATCAATAACCTGAGTTTTAGTTGCCACTAATTTCTTTTCTTTTAAATACTCAATAATAATATTTCCTAATGAACCGTCAGTACTAACTTTTGCTTTAGGTTCATTATCTAAAGCTGATCGTAATTTTTCCTTTTTCGGGGTGACTGTCTCTTCAATGACTAGTGGTTGTACTTTGGGTTTTAGTTGTTCTTCAACGATGACTTCGGCTTCAACTTCTTTTGGCATTTCCTTCTCAATTTCTTCACTAGGTAAACTCCATACAGGATATGTAACTTTCTCGTAAACAACTGATTTCTGTGTTTTTAGAAGTGCGAATTCATCTAAGATTGCATCTTCAGAATAACCTTGGTTTAATAATTCTTCCATTATATCTTTTAAATATCCATGTTCTTGAAAATAATTGAAAATATACTCTCGCATACTTGTTGGAATTTCTTTTATTTTCGCAATTTCGCTAGCTAAATCTTTTTTTATGCTCTCTTTAATTTCATCAACTTTAATTTTCCTAGGAATTTCTAGTGATTGTTTCTGACCCCATTCAAAGTCCGTAATATTTCTAATTGTACGGTCATATCCTCCAAATACAATTTGCTTTATATTCTTATCATCTCCTGTAAGATAACATACATTTTTAATAGAGGTAGATACTTTAGTTTTCCATTTTAACTCAAATTCTTGTGAATCTAAAGATGTATTCTGGAACACTTTTAACGAGCCATCTGCGCATCCGGCTACTATTTCCTTGGCATTATCACCGTCAATATCTTCTATTAAAAGTGAAATTGGACGCCCTTCTTCAGTGCTAATTTCTTTAATGGATTCTCCTTCACTATTTAAAATTCTTACAAATGAATCATCAGTGCTTAGGAGGATTTCGTTTAATCCATCATTCGTAACGTCACCAACCTTAATATCATTTATCTGTGTATGAAAATTTTTTTGCCATACAATATCGAGCATATTATCTTGAAATTGAACTAATTGAACTATACCATTTTTAGTGCCAATTAATAATCCATTTATAGGATTTTCATAATCTGCTAGTTTTAAGAAACCCAATGTGCAAGCTGTAACCCAAGAATCGTAATATAACACAAATTTAGGCTCTTTTGCCTTTATATCATTAAAAATTTTAAGAGTTTTATCATTGCTTCCAAATATTAATTCAATATTCCGATCTCTTGTAAAATCTCCAGCGGTACAACAATTAATCCTCTTTGAAGATTTATATCGCATTATACCCACAAGTTTCTTTTTGTCAACATTTAATTTTAAAACCATGAAATTTCCATCACCAGCACCTACTAATACTTCATCGCATCCATCTCCGTCAAGATCTATTGAATAACTGCATCTACACCAGCCATCAAAAGTTCTATCATCGACGATATTCATCTTTTCATCCATTAAATAAAGAGTTTTATCATGTCCGCCAAAAACTAAAAAATTATTATTCTTACATTTCAATACTGAACATGTTAATACCGCATCAGGACATTCAAACATCCAATTCAGCTGATAACGTTTTCTTAACATTATTTCTCAAGACTTATTAAAAGTAGTAATTAAATTAAACTTCGTTATTTCTTCATTTAATAATTACTCCTAACGTTATTAAACTATTATTTTAAATATAAAAAATAAAAAAAATAAAATACTTTATTAAAATTAAAGCGCTAACTGGGCATCTGAAGGAGAAAATTTTCCTTTTCCCGTTATCTCATAAGTGATTTCTAACTTTTCTCCCACGTCTAAAAGCTCAATATCCCATTTCAATGTATCCTCGCCAACCTCATCTGTTATCTCAGGAGTCATAGAATAAGAACCATATTCAAAAAGATCTGGGACTTTGTCTAATAAGATTAAATTGTGCAATTTAGATTCCCCAATGTTTTCAAGAGTTAAAATGATTCTATAATTTCCTAGTTCTCCAATTGGAAGAACTTCCTTTCCAATTCTGAATTTACGTCTGATATGCATTGCCTCGATTACAGGAACTTCTGGCTTAAATTCTAATTCTTGACTTACTGGATAAGTATTTGCTAAATAGATTATTTCAGACTCAAAAGTGGATTCACGTGCAGGATTTACACAATGAATAGGATATTCAAATGTTAAAGTAGAATCAGGTTTAAACATTCCAGTACTACTGTTCTTCAGATCTTTTAGATCAATTTTGAAAGCCTTATCTTCGAAACTTACAGCTCCAGCAGAAACCTCAACTTCTTCTCCATCCCATAATAATTTAATCTCATCTGCTTTTGGCGGTGCATATTCATCAGTAAAATATTGTTGAATTACTGTAACCTCATCAAGTGGTGCTGAACCATTATTAACCATTTTAAGAGTGGCAATAACATCTTTTGCTCGATAGGTTGGTACTTCAGTTAAATTATATGACATTACACCTGTAATACTTCCAATCTCGAGTATAACATCTGAGAGAGACATGGTTCCATTAACAATTGTTTGAAAATCTGGCATTACTCTGAACTCCAACTTCTTTCTAAATGTTGGATATTCATCACTCTCATATTGCCATTTTATCGAATGCCATTGTGCACCACTAGGTAACATTGGAACATCATTAGGATCGATATCTACAAATTTTTTTGACTCATCTTCCGGGGAATAGACATCTGCATTGAAGAGTTGTATAATAAACTCGGATGAATTGTCAAAAACAAGTTTACAATCAAAAATACCTGGTTCCTCGTCTCTTTCGACGGTATCTACATAAAACTTATTTCTTGTGTAAGCATCAAATTTTTCTATCGCTAGGCCTTCAGCATAGGAGGATGTCGCTTGATAGGTAACTTCTATTGTTCCTGTTTTTCTTTTAGTAATATCTGTTACCATAATATTGCATGTGAATTTACACATTATGGTATATTCTGGAGCTAATTTATCAATTGTCCAGATTATTTTATCACCCTCAATTTCAGCCCTTCCTTCGGTAGTATCTTTGATTATTGGATTTGTATAATCATTAGGAATATTTTTAACAACTTTAATGTTTGAGACTGGTTTATCAAACATGCTTCTTAATGCTATAGCAAAAGTAACTACATTATCTCGATCAATGGAAATTCCGAAAGACTCTAAACCTGTTTCTACAAGGGTTCCTCCATCACCCCAAGTTTCACCTTCTTCCTCTTCTTCCTCCTCTTCTTCTTCTTCCTCCTCTTCTTCTTCTTCCTCTTTTGTATTTGGTTTTGATGGTGGTTTTGATGATGGTCTTGATGGTGGTTTTGATGAGACTTCTCCCGTTTTATCTTTCAATTTTAAGAGTTCTTTTTCAATATCATTGATGTTTAGAACATCATCAGCATTTGGAAGTGTACTTATAAATTCCTTGACAATTAACAAATTTTTTATATCTTTCGTTATTTTAAAATCTCTTGAGTTAATGTTTTCTGGAGAACCGGTTCCTAATTCTCTTATTGAAATATCTTTTGATTTCAAATCGGTACTTCCAATATTTTCAAGAGAAACATCAATATCCCATAATCTATCAGCAGTACTAGGATTTTCAATATTGAATTTTCCACTATGTTTAAATGAATTGATGTTAGCATCATGATCCTGTTCTACTTCTACTGTTTCGATTATCTTTACTAAAGCAAGTAATCCTTCTCTATTACCATCCTTCAAAACTATGCTACCCTCAAGTTTTCCAGTATCTTTATCATATGTTTCGATAATGGGCGTGGAAGTATCTCTGTCTATTAATTCCACCCTTCCTGTATCCATATCCTTTCGTTTCAAAGCTTCAGCTACGAGTTCTTCTTCCGCTTCTGATTTATCAAAGCCCATTCGTGGTGTTCGCGCTGTTGGTTTCTTTTTCTTATCTTTAGCCATTATATTACACCATGATTTTGTTTTGTATTAAATTGCAAATTATTTATCAATTAATAAAAATTAATCGGTGATCTATTTTCAACGACAATCTTTAAAAAATTTATCAATATAGGAAATAGGGTTACATGGAGGGGTTTTATTGAATTATATATGAATCTAATTTCTTCACTCCAATTCTACTATTGATAGCATAATTCACTAGTTAAATTCCCGTGGAGTAAAATTAGAAATGTGAGGATGTTCAAACTCAAATCCACACATAGGACATTTAATTTTTTTCTTGTTGGTTTTAGCATTTGGATATCTAAAACTAAAACCACATAAGGGGCAGACTATAACATTAATCATCTTCGATAATTTTAGTATATAATTATATATTTAAATTTATCTTGAGATCAGAATTAAGAGTAAATCATTCACATTACAGCCCGTTGGCCCACTTATTATTTCCGATTTTAGCTTCTTAAAAAAACTATTTGAATCATTATCTTGAAGGTATTCTTCTGGATTGATTTTCTTCAAAATCATTTGTTCAAATACATAATTATCAATTAAAGCCCCCATTGCTTTACTATTCCCTTCAATCCCATCGAGATTTACACCAATAATTAAAAGGTTATAGTATAATTTTTTTTCTTTGATATAATTTAAAAAACTTAATAGCATTTCTTGGTTTCTTCCCCCAATTCCATTTCCTCTGATTGTAACAGTTAATTCACCAGTTCCAATTAAAGCGATTTTTTCATAGATCCCAGAGTCAATTTTTTTTTTAATTTCATTAGAAATAATTTCATATAGGGATACTCCAAATTTCCTTGCTTCGCCAATTATAGTATTAGAAAAATAATTAACTTCAAATCCTTCATATCTTAAGAAAGATTCGATTTCTTCAACGGCATATCTTACACTTCCAATTAGGTAATTACGAACATTTGTAAAACATGAGTTATTAGGCTTAGGGTTTTCTAATGAGGGATCAGAAAGTCCTTCTATTAAATGTTGTTTTACTGATTTTGGGACTTTTTCCAAGAGATTGTAATTTTTAATAATTTCCATAGCATCTTTAAAGGAAGTTCCATCCGGTACAGTAGGGCCAGAAGCTATTGAATCTAAATTATCTCCTACAACATCAGATATTATTAAAGAAATCAGAGGAGCACCGCTTGTATCATATAATTTTTTAACTAGATTTCCTCCTTTAAAATCTGATAAATGCTTTCTTATAGTGTTGATCTCATGAATGGATGCTCCTGATGATAAAAGTAAAGAATTTGTTCCTTGCAAATCATTTAGGGAAAGCCCTATTTTCGGTAATGGTAGTAAAGCAGATCCTCCCCCTGAAATTAAACATATAAAAAGATCATTGGCATTTGATTCCTCTATAATTTTCATCATAGCGGAAGTGCCCTTAATTCCATTTTCATTTGGAATTGGATGAGATGCAAAATTAATTTTAATTTTACTTTTTTGCTTTTCAATACCCAACGGTACATTTATAATACCATTATATTTAATAAAGTTCGCTTTTTGTAAAATCCTTTCAAAAGTAAATGCCATTTCAGCAGCTGCTTTACCTCCTCCGATGATGTGAATCTTCTGGTATTTTTGCAAATCATATTCATCATTAAATATATATAAATTATTTCCAAGGAGTCTTACCGATTTATCGATTAAATTTTTTGGTGTTACTGCAGATATCGCTCTTGAAATTGCTTGGAGGCCTATTCTTCTGAAATTTTTATGAATCTCTGGTATGTTTTTTTTAAGGATTTCAGAAGCATTTTTGATAAACAAGAAAAACACACTCTAAGTTTACTTAAAGATTATCTAATTTCTGATATATAATCCTTTCCAGTTTAATAAATTATGTGTGGAGTTTTGTTTGATACAAAGTAAAAGAATCCTTGTTTTTAATGAAATTTAAATATATCTTGTTTTATTCAATATTGTTTTATATTCAAAACCTAGATTTTATTGATCAATCAAAGATCTAAATACTATAAAATGGATATTTTTATATCTAAAGTACAAAGTGCAATTCGAAAATTTTATTCAAAAGTATTAGAATAAGCCAAAATATAAGTGATTTATTCTATTAACGGTCAATATAGTTAACTTTAAATGAAGATAGTTTACCATCTTTAACAACTAGTTCCCTGTAACCTCCTGCTGTATTTGGGTTCCTATAGCTTCCAAGTCCTAAAGCAGGGGTTTGTACTACAAATGGACCATTCTGACTTATCCTTTCTGGATTATCATACATCTCAGAATATTTATCATAATAAATTGCTGCGGGATTTTCTATTTTTTTTAGTTTAAATGGGGGTGCATCATAAACACTTGATCTTTTAAGCCCTGGATCATCTAATCTAAATTCACGGTTTTCATGGGTATGACCGGATAAAGTTAAAATCGTGTAATTCTTGCAAAATTCGACAAGTTTTTCCCAATTAGATGAAACACACCCATATTTAACATTAAATATTCCATCGATGCGTGCATTGGATAAGGGTTCTCCTTTTTTTATCATCAATGATTCCCGAAATTCACTTATCTTCTTCTTTATGAATCGACTTCCCTTTTTTTCGAATAAATTTATACTATATTTTTTGCCCTCTGCATTCAATGGAGGACCGTGTAAAAATAAATAAGTATTAGTAATTCCATCAATTTGATTGTTAATGAGGTTTTCTAAATATTTTATTTGTTTAACAGAAACTCCCGTAACAGAAGGATGTCCAGTTATGAAATCCTTAAGATTTTTAAAAGAATCTGACCCGGTATTTAAAATAATGAACAAATTATTACCCAGTTTAATAGAAAAATCTGTTGACGAATTAATTTCAGAAATATACCCTTTCAGGGCTAATGAACTTTTTGTTATAGCACTAATAGGGGAAGCAGAAAATAACTGATTTAGAGCAATTGCCTCAGAGGCATTCAAACCAATCTTTCTGTACATTTCACCCCATGTGATATCATATGGGAATGGTCGAAAATCATGGTTTCCTATTGTGGTAAAAATTGGACAATTTAATTCTTCACCTCTCAAAACTCCTTTATACTTTTCTTTTAAAGGAGTATTAAGAACAATGTTCTTAAAAATCATCCAATTACTATCCTCATAATTGAATTCATTCAATTTATCAATTTTTGCAACTAATTTACTCAGTATAGTATAATCTACAAGATCTCCTGTAATTACAATGAAATCAAGTTCATTCCTTAGTACTTTACGATTCATTAATTTAATAAATATACGAAATTGATTATTTGAATTAATTAAGCGCTTTCTCAACGGTATTTTAATCTCAGATAATATTTTTTCTTGATTTGGTTTTTCCTTCGTAAGTTTCAATTTTTTCTTTACTGTTTCAAAAAAACCTTCAACATTTTCTACTATTGAAGATTCTGTCCATTTTTTAATAAGCTCATAAAGCCTATCATTTCTTTCTGCTAGGTGTAAATCAGTAGCGTGAATAAATGTAAAATCTCTCCATTTTTGTTTTGAAACTACTAATGAATGATAATTTATTCGATTATCCAGGTAGTTTATATCAAACATTACAAAATTTCGTCTCTTTAGAAACTTAAGTACTTCCTTATTAAGAGTAAATTTAATAATAACTTTCCAGTATTTATCTAATATGCCATATACTTGATTTTTTTTTAGAATTTCTTGAGGTGAGAATTGTTCAACATTTAATGCATCTTGAATTCCAGATACAGAATAATTTTCAAGCTCTATAATTTTGGTGTAAATTGGATCTCCTCTATGTAAGCGAGCCTTTAATTTCTTCAATTGTTCTAAATTAAGATCTCCTTCTAATGATGACTTCAATTCTTCTTCGAGGACTTTCTTCTTCTTTCTAAAAAATAATCTTTCCTTTAATTTTGAGAATACCCCCCGTTTTTTTCTTTTAAAAATTAATCTATATGACCATTTGTAGTCAAATAAAGGCACAATAGATATTTGATTTGAAAGGTATTCTCTTAAAACTTGGGGATCCGATTCAGAACTAATAAAATATAAATCCGTTTGAAGTTTTCTCTTTTTTAATTTACGGTCTATTTTTAAAATAGACGGTTGACCCAAATTTGGATGAATTAGATTTAATCTGTCCTTAGTTTCTTCTTTTTGTGAATTCAATTTTATAAAATACTCAAATGTTAAAACTAATTATTTTATATATTTCAAACAAATTAATTATTACTTACAAAATATTCGTAATTTAAAAAGATAATTGCAAGTAAATATATCCTTCTGAACTTAGAGATGATTTAAAAAGTAAAAAATTCTGCTTAAGATCCTCTATAGATGGGCTAGGTTCACAAATATCACGTTGTCCCCACGTACTACTATTGAACCGAGGTTTTCATGTTCTTCCCGAATGTTACCTTCATCATCTTGATATTCAAAAATTTGGCTCGTTTCCTCAAGATATAGGTTCAAGTGTTCGTCAAACCCGCCAAGACGACCTCTGAAAAGGCGGTTACGCTTCACTTTAATAAGAATTATTTCATTAATTGATGACTTTAAATAATCTATCGGACGATTTGAAGTTCTTCTTTCCATATTTCAAAAACTCGTTAAAAAAAAATTATTCATAAAAAACTATTTATAATTAGATTTAAATAGTCAGCTAATTAAAACCTTTCTATACTTTTTATAGTTTTATACATACATACCCACATAAAACCCAATGATAAAATTATCTATAGGAGCAAGTATAAATTACTCATTCATTTAACTTTTTATTATATAGTGCTTTTATATGATTATATAGCAATAATTTGAAAGTAGGCCCGTGGCCCAGACTGGATAAGATTGTTAGCATATTGCAAGCAATATTTTGCAGCGCCCTCCTAAGGCGAAGATCGGGGGTTCAAATCCCCCCGGGCCTGCTATTTTTAGTTTTAATAACTTTATATGGTAGTAAAATTTTTTAAAAATAATGAGAGAACACCACGTTACCAGCTTGTCTTATTTGAAAGTACCAATAAGACCAAGATTTCCTAATTTTGTATGGAAGATAATCACAAAACTAGTTAAATATGGATCTCTTCCTTTTGCTAAGATAATAGGGTTGATATTAGGAATAGGATTTGGAAAAAATGGAGTTAAAAGATATCCAGAAACTTTTGTTAAACTAAAGGATGGAGTTAAGTTAGCTACAGATATATATATCCCCAAAAAAATATTCGAGAGAAAGAGAAAATGTCCAACTATTTTAATAAGATTACCTTATTGGAAAGATATGTTCAGTTTTATAGGGTATGGTTATGCTGCTAATGGATTTGTTACAGTAATACAAGATATTAGAGGGACAGGTCATTCAAGTGGTTTTAATTATTATTTGTTTACTGAAAGGAAGGATGGATTAGAAACTTTAGAATGGATTACTAAACAATATTGGTATAATGGTAAAATTGGTATGGTAGGTGCAAGCTATTTTGGTATAACTCAACTAGCATTATCTTGGGATAACAAATATTTAACATGTATAACGCCAGTAGTAACATCAAGCTTGAATTTGTGGAAAAACAATGGAGGGTTACAAATTCATGCTCTTACAACGTCCATATATAGAATAATGGTAAATATCGTTTCTCATCGAGAGATACCCCAAATGCAAACACTTACAGAGCTAATGTATGAGAGATTTTTAAACCCGAATTATGCCTTATTCAATGATCCAATTAAGAAGAAAAGTCGGATTAGCCTATCACAGTTAAAAGGTAAATCGATTAATGAAATTCAAGATCTTTTGGTTGCATATTATAATGTTAAGAATTTCGATCCTTCTAAACGAAGTTATGCAGTTTATTTCAAATTTTTAAATGATTTTTTAATTACACAAGGATTAGACAAAGATACATACAAGATGTCTGGATTTTTAGAGATGGACGTATCTAGATTATCGCAACCTGTATTTATGGTAGCTGGATGGCAGGATATGTTTCTTGAAAAGCAATTAAAAGACTTTCTAGAAATTAAAGAAAACGCAATGGCAGAGGTTAGAGAGTGTTCAAAATTAAAAATTGGTTCATGGGCGCATGCAGCATCGGGACACCCTGAAAGTAAAATTATGAACGGTGGAATGCTTGCTTTCTTTAGAGATTTTCTAAATATTAATTGGAATAAATATTGGTTAATGGATAAAAAAGATATGTTCCCTGATTTAAGTAAACCTTCAATTAAATATTGGGTAATAGGAAGAAATATGTGGAGATATACAGAAAATTGGCCACCAAATAATATAATTTATCGAAAATTATATATCCACTCCGGTGGGAATGCAAATAGCAAAAAAGGAGATGGAATCTTAAATTTTATAGAGTCTGACCATGAAACTGAGGATAAATACATATTTAATCCAATGAATCCTGTTATTACGAAAGGAGGAAGGAATTTACTAATTTTAAAAGGAGCTCAAGATCAGAAAAATGCGGAAAAAAGAAAAGATGTTTTAATATATACAACTAAACCGTTAAAGAAAGGATTGGAATTAACGGGCCCAGTAAAGATGGTACTATATGCTTCTTCTTCAGTTAAAGATACAGATTTTATGGTTAAATTAGTTGATGTATATCCTCGAGGTAAAGCACTAAATGTTTTAGATGCAGGAATTCGTGCGAGATATAGAGATGGTGATGATAAACCTTCTCTTATTGAACCAGGAAGAATATACAAATATGAAATCGAGCTTGGGAATACATCTAACTATTTTAGGAAGAGACATAGAATAAGATTAGAAATTACTTCCAGTAATTTTCCGAGATTCGATATTAACTCTAATTTAGGGGGAGAGGGTAAACCCGGAGATTATCTTATTGCAGAACAAAAGATCTATCACACTAAAGAATATCCAAGTCATCTAATAATCCCTGTTTCTGAGTATACATTGTAAACTGAACCTAATTAAATCACTTTTTCATAATATAATTTCAATCTTGAGCCAAATTCCTGTAAAATTTCTTCTAGTGGTTTGTTAAGATCAAAATCACCAATCATTTTACCTTCTTCATTGCTAAGATATGCATACTTTTGTTTTAACTTTAAATCCCTTAACATTGAACTATATATGTCATAAAATTCTTTTCTCAAATTTTCTGTAGATGTTTTAATTCTTATTATATCTCCACTTTGAACAATTAAGATGGATAAATATTCAATATCTTTATCAATTGAGCTGTCCATACCTTTCAAGGTGTAATAAAACTGTTATTCTATTAAAATATTACTTTCAAGGATTTTTTTCTTTAAAGATCAGATTTAAATGTAAAAAATCCCAGAAGTCTAATTCTTCGTTATTTCAGCCAGTACATAACGACATCGTTAAATAAAATAGAAACACTATTATTATTTGCCTAAAAAATAGAGGTGAAAAATTTGCCAAAAAGAATATTAAGAGTTAATATGAATACCCTTGAAGTCAAATATGAGGATCTCCCGGCTGATTATGCTGCTTTAGGTGGACGTGGTATGACATCAACTATTGTCAATAAAGAAGTACCACCAACATGTAATCCATTAGGCCCACATAATAAGTTAGTATTTGCTCCAGGGATAGTCACTGGAACTGCCGCCCCTTCGAGCGGAAGACTTTCGGTTGGAGGAAAATCTCCTTTAACGGGAGGTATAAAAGAAGCTAATGCTGGAACTCCTTTTTCTCAAATGTTAGCTAGAATGCGTATAGGTGCTATAATTGTTGAGGGAAAACATGAAGGAGATGATTATTATCTTCTTAAAGTTACTATGGATGGTGGAGAGTTCATAAATGCAAATAAATGGTCAGGAAAGGGATTATACGGTGTTTATAAGGATCTCTTTAAAGAATATGGCAATAAAGTAGGTATATGTAGTGTAGGAATCGCTGCAGAACTTCTTGGGGCTATGTCAGGAGTTTGTTTTAATGATCCTGAGGGATTACCTAGTAGATATGCTGGAAGAGGTGGTTTAGGGGCTGTTATGGCTTCAAAAGGTTTAAAATTCATTGTAATTGATGAAACTGGTGCTCCAGGAGTAGAGATTGCTAATAAAGAAGTTTTTATAGAAGGTATAAAAAAATTAGAAGATGCACTTACAACTCATGATGTAACCAAACCAGGTGGGGCTCTTAATTCGTATGGTACATCTGTATTAGTAAATATCATTAATGAAGCTGGAGGTTTACCTCAAAGAAACTTTTCTGTAGGTCAAGATGACAGAGCTGAACAGATTTCTGGTGAAGCAAAGGCAGAAATTATCAAAAATAGAGGCGGTTCAAGACCACACTTTTGTAATCCCGGCTGTATTATACAGTGTTCAGAAATATGGGTAAAACCCGGTGGAAAAGATCCTGTAGGTGTTCTTGAATATGAAAGTGTTTGGGCACTTGGAGCAAATTGTGGCATCTATAATTTAGATGATGTTGGAGAGCTAAATCGTGCTTGCAATGATCTGGGATGTGATACAATTGAAGCCGGAGATACACTCGCAGTAGCAATGGAAGGGGGATTAGCTAATTTTGGCGATGGAAAAGCTGCTTTAAAACTCATGGATGAAATTCGAAAGAAAACTCCAACAGGTAAAATTTTAGCTAATGGAACGGAAGTAACAGGAAAGGTTTTAGGAGTTACGAGAATCCCTACCTGTAAAGGCCAAGGATTTCCCGCATATGATCCAAGAGCTATAAAAGGAATAGGAGTCACATATGCAACAACTCCTATGGGTGCCGATCATACTGCAGGCTATGCCATTGCTCCAGAAATCTTAGGAGTAGGAGGAACTTTAGATCCATTGGATCCAAAAAAAACTGAAGTTTCACGTAATTTACAATTAGCTACCGCTGCAGTGGATGCAACTGGATATTGTCTTTTCATTGCGTTTGCAGTACTTGACATTCCCGAAGGATTAGAAGGGGTTGTCGAATCTCTAAATGGTGTTTTGGGAACCAATCTAACAGTTGATGATGTTGGACCAATTGGAAAATCTATTATCGATACAGAGCTTGAATTTAATAAGAAGGCAGGGTTTACAGCTATTCATGATAGACTCCCAGAGTTCATATTGGAAGAAAAGCTTCCACCACATAATACTGTGTTTGATGTACCAGATAGTGATTTAGATAGTGTATTTTAAGCCAATTAGGACTTGGAAAATGCCAATAAGTCTAAAAATTTATGGGGATTTAAGGAAAAAAGTGGATCCAACAATAACAGGCACCTTATCGTTGAAGTTAGAAATAGATGATCAAGAAATATCCTGGGTAGCAGACATTTTAAAAAAGTATAAAATTGGAGATAATGAGGTCAGCCATATTTTTGTGAACGGAATATACGCAGGACTTAAGAAAAAGGTTAACCCCGGAGATAAAGTATCGTTATTTCCGCGAAATATGGCACTATTATATAAATGGTATTTTAACCGAGAAGAAGATGAATATTAATACTATCACTATCACAGTTAAATTCTTTGCTGCCCTACGCAAATATGGTCCTCCAAAAGAAGTCTTAACCATTCCAGAAAACAGTAAGATTATGTTGTTATTTAACAAATATAATATACCTAAAGATGAGAGAAGAGCAATTATTTTAGTGAATGGTCGTCCACATAAAGAACTAAATACGGTGTTAAAAGAGGGAGATTTAGTTTCAATCTTTCCTCCTATTGGTGGAGGTTAATTCCACGTTAAAATTTAATTTTATTTTTTTTTATATTTTTTTTTTATAAAATATTAATATATCTGAAATGAAAGTAAAGTTCATTAATTTTACCTAATATAAAAGTAGTTTTGTAATACCGATAGTTTATAAATCTCGAGTTTTATTAGATATACGTTCTATCATTACGTAAATTACACCAATTTTATAGAATATTAGATGAAATTTAAAATAATGTATTAATCATTATGAAATAAATGAGAAAAATCGTGATTATTCTCTTAGAATTTAACATTTAAAAGGGATTTAAAACAAATGACTATAGCAGAACTTTTTGAAAGAAAATTTATTGAAAGTGTAATCAATGCATCAGAGGATACAATATTTGTATTCAACCCTCAAACAGAAAAAGCTATTGTATGGAATACTGCATTTAGAAACATCTCAGGATATAATGATGATGAAATTCAAACATTAAAGGCACCTAATTCTTATTATAGTGAAGAAGATTTAAGGAAAGCAGAAATCGCATCAAAAGAGATAATGGAAAGTGGAAAAACAACTTTAGAAATGACATTAATTACTAAAGATGGTCGAAGAATTCCATATGAATATTCTGGTACCCTCCTTAGAGATCCAGAGGGAAATAGTTTAATTGTTTCTGTAGGAAGAGATATATCAGAGAGAAAACTGATTGAGAAAAAATTACGTGAATCAGAGGAAAGATTTAGAAATATTACTGAACAGTCGTTGATGGGAATTAGTGTGATACAAAATGGTGTTTTTAAATATTTTAATGAAAGAGTTTGTGAGATCAATGGTTATTCAAAAGAGGAGATGAAAAATTGGGTTCCTAATGAATTTTCAAAAATAGTTCATCCTGATGATAAGAAATTCGTAATGGAACAAGCATTTAAAAAGCAAGCAGGTGACGAGGAGGTTATTAATCAATATTCATTTAACATAGTTAAAAAAAACGGAGATGTAAGACGGCTTGAGATTTTCTCAAAAACTATAGACTATCAAGGGTCTCCAGCGGATTTAGTGATGACAATTGATAAAACTGAAAGTTATGAAATTGAAAAAAAATTAAGAGAATCTGAGGCTAGATATCGTTTACTTGCGGAAAATTCAAATATGGTAGTATGGTCTGCAGATTTAAATTTAAATTTTACATTTATAAGTGAAAATTGTTCCACCATATTAGGTTTCACACCTGAAGAGGTATCAACAACTCCAATTTCAGCAAGATTAACTCCAAAGTCTTTGAAATCTGTTGTAAAGGTTTTTAGAGAAGAATTAAAAATTGAAAGAAAGAAATCAAAAGATTTAAACCGTTCTCGAAGATTGGAAACAGAACAAATTCATAAAAATGGTAATATAATCCCTGTAGAAATTATATTTACATTTTTGCGTGATGAAAATAAAAAAGTTATAGGTATCTTAGGTGTTTCACAAGATATCACAGAACGGAAAAAAGCTGAGCAAAAATTAAAAGATTCTGAAGAAAAATATCGTAAATTATTTGATAATGCACCATTTGCGATTTTACTTTTCAATACTGATGGATTCATTTTAGATTGTAATAATCAAACAGAAAAAATTACCGGATATTCAAAAGAAGAACTCATAGGAAATAATTTCAAAGATTTTAATTTCTATGTTGATATTATATCGGCAAAACTGGATCAAAGGCAAGAGTTTGTAAACTCAGGCATAATTCCCGAACCTAGAGAGCTTTTACTCTATAGAAAAGATGGATCTCAATTTTGGGCAAGAAGCCATCTTGAATTTGTTAATCTGCGAGGAAAGACTTATATACAAGCGATTATCCATGATTTTACAGAACAAAAACTAGCCACATTTAAGCTAAATGAGTCCTATGAACAACTCAAAGAACTAGAAAAAATTATTAATAGTAGTCCTGGAGTTGTATTTCTATGGAAAAACTCTGAAGGATGGCCTGTAGAATTTGTGTCAGAAAATATTTCGCAATTTGGATACACTCCGGAAGATTTTTATTCTGGAAAAGTTAGGTATGACCAAGTTATCCATCCGGATGATTTAAAAATAGTAGTTGAAGAAGTGAACCGTTATAGTAGTGAGGGAGCAAGTGAATTTATGCAAGAATATAGGATTATAACAAGATCAGGAGAAATAAAATGGTTAGACGATAGAACTTGGGTAAGGAGGAATTCAGAAGGTAAGATTACTCATTTTCAAGGGATCGTTTTGGATATAACGAATCGTAAAAAAACTGAACAAGCTTTAAAGTTATCAGAAAATAATTATAAAGAGGCATATGATATGGCAAATTTTTACAAAGATCTCTTTACTCATGATATGAACAATATCTTACAAATTATAAATTCCTCAGCAGAAATTATTTCATTTCAACTAGGAGATTCTGAAAAATCGTTATTTATTGAAAACCTTACAAACATGATTAAGAGCCAAATAGACAGAGGATCAAAATTAATTTCTGATGTGCGTACATTAACTTCACTTGATGAAGAGCAAATTGCATTAGATAAAATAGACATTTCAAGATTTATGAATGAGTCGATTAAGTTTGTTAGAAAAGCTTATCCTGAAAGAAGGCTATCTATTATTGCGGAAAATCTTAATCAGAAATATTATATAGTTGGTAATGAACTTATTCAAGATGTTTTTGATAATATCTTAATTAACGCAGCTAAATACAATGAAAATACCATTGTAGATATTAAGATCAATATTTCTAAGGTTACCATAGAAAAAAAAGGATATATCCAAATTGAATTCATGGATAATGGGATAGGTGTAATTGATCAAAGAAAGGAAATGATTTTTCAACCGGGTCATAGGGAAGTGAAGGGAACAAAAGGAATGGGAATTGGTCTTTCTTTAGTAAGTAAAATAATAGATATTTTCAATGGAAAAATATGGGTTGAAGATAAAGTAAAAGGAGATTATTCTCAAGGTTCTAAATTTATAATTCTATTACCTGAAACAAATTAATTTCAATTAATTTTTTCTTTTGTTTTTGAGGAAAGAACGTTCAATAACAATTTTTGATTCTCTTTTTAATTATGTATTTATACAAATATTATAATCAGAAATATTGCATAATATATTTGCTTTTTTCTATAGAAATTTTAAAGAAAACTTCTGTATGGAAAAATTTTGAGATATAGTTCGACACTAGGGTGAACATTTTGACATCTATTGAAAAATCTAAAGAAGATGAGTCAATTTTCAGTAATTTGCTTGAAATCGTTGATGTAGGTTTCTATTCAGTAACATTAGATGGCCAAATGTTGAATCATAATAGGGCTCATAATACTATTTTAGGATATGATCCATTTGAAAGCTTAGAATCTATAGATGTAAGACAATTCTGGCAGAATCCTAGCGATCGGGATAAGTATGTAGAACATTTGTTAAAACATGGCTTTTCAAAAGATTATATTTGTCATGCTCTGAAAAAAGATGGAACGAACATCATTGTAGAATTAAATTCACATCTAATAAAGGATATCAATGGGCTCCCTATACGGATTGATGGGACATTTATAGATGTTACTGAAAAATATAATCTTCGATGTAAATTAGAGGAATCCGAAGAAAAATATCGGGATTTAGTAAATCAGATTCCTGATTTACTTCTAGAAATAGATTTAAAAGGAAAATTTACATATGTTAGCCCTCAACTTTTTGATATTTTTGGATTTACTCCCACTGAAATTATTGGTAAAAGGTTTCATAAATTTGTTCATCCTGATGATATTTCAACAGTAGTAGATGCAATGAAAAAAGGTTTTGAAACAAAGGAAGAAATAACAGTTGAATATCGAACATTACACAAAGATGGTCATTACGTTTTTGTTTCAGCTAAAGGAAGGCTTATAGAAAACGGTAGATTCTATGGTGTAGTTCGTGATGTATCAGAAAAAAAAATGATGGAGCAGAGACTAAAAGAATCTGAAGAAAAGTATAGACTAATCTCTGAGACTGCATATGATTTAATTGGTGTATTAAATGATAAATTTAAATATGAATATATTAATGAAACTGCTTTTCGACAAATATTAGGGTATTCGAAAGAAGATATTATTGGAAAATCAGCTTTAGAATTCACCCATCCAAATGATATAGCAAACACAGCAAATGCATTAATTGATGGATTCAAACAAGGAGAAGGGGGTGCAGAACTAAGATTTAAACATAAAAATGGACAATGGGTGTGGATTGAGGCAAAAGGTAAAACTTATATTGACAAGGATGGAAATTTTAAAGCGATTGTTATTTCTAGGGATATTTCTGAACGTAAGGCAACAGAAAAAAGATTAATAGAATCAGAAAATAAATATCGAGAGGCATATAATAGAGCAAATTTTTATCAAGAATTGTTTGGTCATGATATAAATAACATTCTTCACATAATTAGTTCTTCTATGGAATTAATTTCTTACGGCTCTAATAATTCTGAAAAATCGAAGATGATTGCGGAAGCAGAAAGTATTATTAATAAACAAGTTGAGAGAGGAGCTAAATTGGTTTCAGATGTACATACGCTTTCTAAACTTGAAAAAGAAGAAATACATTCTAAACCAACAGAAATCTGCAAATTGATGACAAACGCTATAGATCTTGTTAAAAAAACTTACAACAGTAAAAATATGCAAATCAATATCGAATGTGAGGAACATCATGTATTTATCAACGCAAATGAGCTTATACAGGGTGTTTTTGAGAATATTCTTCTTAATAGTATCAAGTACAATATAAATTCTGATATAATTATTTCTATAAAAGTATCGAAGACTGAAATGGAGAATAAGAACTACCATAAAATTGAAATTATCGATAATGGTATTGGTGTGCCTGATGACAGAAAACAAATTATTTTTCAACAAGGAAATCGAGAATTAAAGGGTAAAAAAGGTATGGGATTAGGATTATCTCTAGTAAAAAAGATTCTTAAAACCTTTAATGGTAAAATCTGGGTTGAGGATAAAATAAAAAATGATTTCACTCAAGGGAGTAATTTCATTGTTCTATTACCAGAAATAGAGCAAATACAAGAGTAGTTTATAAAAAATATTAGTTATTTAGCGCCTTTTCTTTTCATCCAATCTTCTTTTAATAAAAAATAGGTTTTTATTCCAAGATATTCTCCATCAACATACCACTCATTTTCTCTTATTCCTTCTAACTGAAACCCCAATTTTTCTGCTACTGTCCATGACGCTGTATTTTTAACACAAACTCCACCATGTAGTTTATTTAGGTTTAATTCATTGAAAGCATATTCAATAATTAATTCAGTAGCTTCAGTAGCTATATTTTTATTCCAGTAGGCTGGTTCACCTATAGTTAAACCTACGTTTGTCCATCCGTTAATCCAATCTAACCATCCTAAACCTGCATGACCAATAGGCTTTTTATCTTTTTTATGCCAAATCTCAAATCCTATGAAACCAGGGGTTCTTCCCTCCCTTGGTTCAAACCAATCTTTAATATCTTCTACTCGTATTGGTAAGAGATTTCGAGAATAGATTCGCACTTTGGGATCATTCAACCATTTTGTATATAACTTTATATTCTCTGAGTTTTGAGGAATCAAACTTATATTTTCCCCTTCAATAAAAACAGGCACTTCTTTTTCTTCCATTAAACAAATCACATTTTATATTTGGTATTATTTATTTTTCAAATTTTTAGCTTTCAGCCAATCTACCTTGAGTAACCCATATCTTTTTTCATCTAAATATTTTCCATCAACATACATATCGTTTTTACCAAATCCTTCAAATTCAAACCCAAGTTTTTCAGCCACGCTCCAAGAGCCTATATTTTCTATAGCAGCACAAGCTTGCAGTTTATTTAGATTTAATTCATTGAAAGCATACTCAATTACCAAATTTGCTGCTTCAGTAGTTACATTTTTATTCCAATAGGCAGGTTCGCCAACCGTGGCACCTAAATTTGCCCATCCATCAACCCAATTTATCATTCCTAATTCTATTGTACCAATTGGTTTCTTATCTTTTTTATGCCAAATTACAAAACCTATATATTCAGGAACTCCTCGCTGACTTTCTTCAAACCATTTTTTAGCATCATCTATTCGTATTGGTAGAAGATTCCGAGAATATATTCGCACTTTAGGGTCATTAAACCATTTAACATATAGATTGATATACTCAGAATTATGAGGAATCAAACTTATTGTCTCTCCTTCAATAAAAGTTGGGACTTCTATCCCTTCCTTCTCGTTTCTTTTATCTTTATCTTCCATATTATTCGGTTTTAATAAATTTATTTTTTGGATTTTGTCCAATCTTCTTTTGAAATATGATAAGTTTTTGTATCATGGTATTTTCCATCAAGATAGAATTCGTGTTTCCTAATTCCTTCAAATTTAAATCCACATTTTTCAGCAACACTCCATGAACCTATATTGTCTACAATACTCCCCCCCTGTAATTTATTCAAATTTAATTCATTGAAAGCATATTCAATTAATAAATTTGTAGCTTCTGTTGTAATTCCTTTCCCCCAATATTCGGGTTCGCCAATGTAAGCAAAGGCATTTGCCCATCCATTAATCCAATCTATCCAAGCTAATCCGACTTGACCAATTGGTTTTTTATCTTTCTTATGCCATATTTCAAAACCAATAAACCAGGATACTCTTCCTTGTTGAGGTTCAAACCATTTTTTCACATCCTCAACTCTTCTTGGTGTTTCCCATCGAGCAAATTTTCGAACTTTGGGATCATTCATCCATTTTACATATAGATCAATATGCTCAGAATTTTGAGGAACTAAACATATTGTCTCTCCATCAATAAAGACTGGAACTTCTTCACTCTTTTTTTTTTCTTCATCGGTCATGCTTTATCCACTCATTCTTAAAAATGGCAAATTTAAACTCGTCAAAAAATTCTCCATCGATGTAAATTTGTTCTTTTAGTGTTCCTTCATGCTCAAAACCAAGTTTTTCTGCAACACGTAAGGATCGTTTATTTGGAGAAAATATACTTGTATAAATTTTGTGGAAATTTAGCTCTTCAAATCCATAATTGATTAATAATTTACTTACTTCCGGAGCAATGTCTTGTCCCCAATAATCTGATTCTCCAATAGACACAAAAATGTTAGCGTTTCGGTTAAACCAATTAATCAAACTAAATCCCGCAGACCCAATAGGCTTATTATCTTTACGATGCCATATTTCGAAAACAATTTCCTTTTTGACGCTTTCTCCCTCCGGTTCATACCATTTCTTTACTTCATCGATACTCCATGGAATTATACTTCTTGAGTATCGGCGTATATCGGGATCATTGCTCCACTTTGTATATAAACTTATGTGCTCTGTGTTTAAGGGACATAAATTTATTTTTTCTCCCTCTAAGAACGGTGTGATAATTTCGTTCTTTTTGTCATTCATATTTATTTACCATTCAATATCTTTAATTAATTAAATTTTTTTAAATTACAAAATCTCGATTTTAATTCTTCTCTTTTTTAACCCAATCTTCCTTCAATAATTGAAAGATCTTTGTATCAACATACTTTCCATCAACATACATTTCATTCTTTTTGATTCCTTCCAATTTAAATCCAATTTTTCCAGCGACACTCCAAGAACCAATATTATCTACTGCGACGCCTCCATGTAACTTATTAAGGTTTAATTCATTGAAAGCATATTCTACTAGCAGTTCTGTAGCTTCAGTTCCAATATCCTTATCCCAATAATCTGGTTCTCCAATTTGCAGAAAAGCATTTGCCCAACCGTTAATCCAATCTATGTGTCCTAAACCTATTTCCCCAATAGGTTTTTTATCTTTCTTATGCCAAACATCTAGTGAAATATGATCGCTCATCCTTTCACTTCTTTCTTCAAACCTTTTAGTTTGGTCTTCTAATGTTCTAGGAACAACATTTCGAGCATATTTTCTAACACGGGGATGATTTCTCCAACGAACATAAGTGTTAGCTAGCTTTGAATTTCGAGGGCAAAGATCAATGTTTTTTCCTTTAATGAAAGGGAAGGCTTCAATTTCTTCAATTATATTGGTCTTTTCTTTTTCTCCCAAAATGTTAACCTCATCTTATAGATCATAAATGATGGAAATATTATTACAAAGATTTCATCCAATCATCCTTAAAGATAGCATATTCAATAACATCCACATGCTCTCCATCTATATAAACTTCCTTTTTAAGAGTTATCTCATGTTTAAACCCTATTTTTTCTACTACTCTCTGAGAAGCTTTATTTGGTGCAAAAGTGCGAGCCGTTATTTTATGCAGATTCAATTCTTTATAAGCATAATCTACAACTAACTTACCTGCTTCGGTTCCGAGATTTCTTCCCCAGTATTCTGGATCAACGAGAAAGTAAATATGAGCATTACGCGTAAACCACATTATCCTCATTAACCTCGCATAACCTATTGGTTTTTTATCTTTTTTATGCCAAATTTCAAAAAAAATATCATTTTTAACTGGTTCTTTTTTTGGCTCAAATTGTTTTTTAATTTCCTCAATAGTTTGGGGCATTTCATATCTTGCATACTTTCTGGTTTGAGGATTATTCATCCATGCAGCATATAAGTTAATATGATCTTCATTTGCAGCACAAAGAGATATATTTTCTCCTTCTATAAATGGTAATGGTTTATCTTCTTTTGTTTCTGACATTTTCAAATTAATTACATTTTTTTTTTAGTTAGTAATTCTATAAATGAGCCATCAAGTATTAAGTTTGGGCTATGTGGGAATATTGTGGACTATTCCCTAAAAAACAGATAATTTTTAAAGAAATTTCATTCGAATTTACAAAAATTAAGAAAAAAAATCTTAGTTTTGAAAAAGTTTCTGTATAAACTCTCCAATCTTAATTATAGCTTCTTTTGCCTCAGGTAAATCGTATGATCCAAAACCCTGAAAGACATGGATTGTATCTTTCCATTCTTGTAATGTTGCATCAACACCAGCATTTTTAGCCTTTTCTATGAATCTTGTAGAATGATCGTAGAGCATTTCACTTGTACTCACTTGTATAAGTAATGGGGGTAAGCCCTTCAAATCTGCGCATAATGGAGAAATCAGTGGATTAGTTGGATCTGCCCCCGCTAAAAAAGCTGTTATCCACCAAAATACCCCTATATCTGCTAAAATTGGATCAGTCTTAGCATTTTCATAAAATGACTTACTATCATTTGTAAAATCAGTAGCTGGTGATAATGCTACAGCACCAGCAGGTAGTTTAATTCCTTCATCTCTTAATTGTATTAGTGTAGTCAAAGTTAGATTACCTCCCGCTGAGTCTCCAATAATAACAATATTTTCTGCTTTTATTCCTTGTGAAAGAAGCCATTTATACGATTTAACACAATCTTCTAAAGGCGCCGGGTGAGAATATTCAGGCGAGAGACGATAGTCTACGCTTAGCACTCGCATTTTAGCCTGTTTTGCTATCTCTATTGTTAATGCTCGATGAGTTTTAGGAGACATTAAGACCATACCACCTCCATGGAAGTATAAAATAACTCTCTCTTCACTTACTCCAGGTAATATTTGCCATTCAGCAGGGACTCCATCAATTGTGATTTCCTCTATTTTTACATCTTCCGGTAGTGGATGCTGCTTTACTTCTGTCTCTATAGTATAGTTGACAACAAATCGGAAAAATTTAGCAAGCTTAAGCATCTCCTCATCAGTAAAAAATCCATAAAAATCTTCTATAGTTCCTTCATCCTTAGATAACATCTCAAAAAATTTCTCATTTCCTTCTGCAGTTTTTTGCAGATAGGGTTGTGGATTGAATCCTTTATTTTCTTCTAATTTAAGGTATTCTAAAGTAGCTTTCAATTGAATCTTTGCACTTTTATCTATATTTTTAAGAACTTCAGGACGGAGTTTTGATCTATCTAATATAGGCATAATTTTACTACTTGAAAATTAATTTCTTAATTAAGATACCTTAATGTATCTTTAACATTTTAAGATTAGCTAAATTTCATATAAAAAAAGTAAAATAAAAAAGAAAAAAGAATTATTTTTAAATTAATACCCAATTTTCTACATCTTGATTTTCATAGCCAAGTCCATATCTTCAAGCGTGAGTTTCTTTCTTCCAGCATGTCGGGTCATTTCAAGTGCTTTATTTGTCATGCCTTTAGCTAACTTTTCTAAATAATCAATTAAGGCATCTACAGCATCTCGGGCAACCATTTCAGCACCATTATCCTTCATTAACTTACGAACTGGGGACCAAGCAAAAACTTTTTTAGCCATTTAAATATTCCTCCACTTTTGATTTTAAATAAGAGTTCTAAAAGTTCAAATTTTTCAATATGAACTTTATTATGTTATATTACTTCTTTCAAATATTTAAAAGTTGCGTTAAATTTCCGATAGAATATGTTTCGGTTAATAATTTCATCCGATCGATAGAATTGCGATGTCTGAAAAGAAAGCCGGTAGATATAGTTCTGAGGCTTTAGATCTGAGATCTTTTTTGATCTTAGAAAATGTTGTTAGAAGGAAATAAAAAACCACAATTTCGCCCCAATTCCTTAAATAAAATTAAATAAATCAGTTTTTTAAAGATTTTTACGCATTACATAATAATCTTTAAATTCCTTATAAATAGAAAAGCCTTCAGAAAGATATAGGGATGATGGGCCTCGATAACTATGAGCATCAGATAAATTCTTACCTTTACGAGGATAAACTTCGACTAAATCGTAACCCTTATCTCGAGAACTAGAACAAGCATATCTTAAGAGTTTTCTAGCTAAACCATGTTTTCTGTATGAGGGAGCAATAATGAAGCAAATAATTGAAGCAATTTTCTTTTGAGAATCTTCTTTAAAAGGGATTTTACTATAATTTTCCTTGGAATTAACATTACACCAGCCTACAGGTTTATTCTCATAATATGCTAAAAGCCCATTCATCTTTCCTGATAAAATCAATTCTTTTGAGGATTCTCGATTATCTTTAGCCTTTCTCTTAGAAAATTCTTTGGTCTTTCCTTTGAAATGATAAAAGTGGCAATAACAAGCAGCCCAATCTGGATTATCAGAAAATGCAACATTATCGAAATAAAAGAGAAAATCATCAACGAGTTCTGGACTTAAAACTTTTATTTGTATATCCAATTTAAAATCCACTTTAATATTTATTATCTATAGCTGAAATCATTACTTTCAGTTGATCGAAAATATCAAGTCTGAAATCCATACCAATTCTAAAGAATAAGAGATCGATCACTTTTTTTTCAAGATGTTCATTTATATTTAAATGTTCAATTATTTCAGACCAATTTGTGCTCTCAGAAGCTCTAATCCCAATCAAAATTACTCCATTCTCTTTCGCATTTTTTATGATTTTTATAATTAACTCCTTCCATTTTATATATTCGATAACTTCTACTCGGGCATCAAAAATACAAAATATTCCATCAGAACTGGAAACATCATCAATAGAAGAATATTCATGTTGTTTTAAAATCAAACCATTTGTAAACTGATAAACTTCTTCATCATCATAGTCTCTAATAAGAGATTTTGTTCCTAATTTTTGAATATTCGTTATAATTTGTAAACCGGGACTCCATTGTACGTTTTCAGTTATTAAAGATAAAGTTAAAACAATTTTCTTTTTCAATATAGAATTGATAACATCAAAAAGAATATCTCCACGTCTTTCTTCTTCGATTTCCTTGCTTTTCATCACATAATGATAGGAAATTAAATTAAAAGCATCCTCTACATTGCTTCCTGTTAACGCGCTGGTTTCAATATAAGAAATTTTTATCTTTTCGGTTTTAGATAATGTATTGGCTATTTTAGCACCTTCTTGATAAAAAACTTTTCTTTCTTCAATTAGATCGGTTTTGTTTCCGACTATTACTATGGGAATATCTTCACCAGGTGTAAAGAGTTTCAATTCTTCATACCAATTTTTGATATTTTCAAATGACTCTCGATTTGTAAGATCAAATACAATAAACGTTGCTTGAGTTCCTGAATAGTACACTTTACGAAAACGACGGAAGAATTTTTGAGCTCCGATATCATAGAGAGTCACACCGATTTGATTACCAAAAAAAGTAAATTCGTGAGATAAAACATTAAGTCCAATAGTCGCTCTATAATCAGTTGTATATCTTTTTTCCACGAATCTTCTTATGATGGAAGTTTTACCTACTTTAAAATCACCGAGAATAACAAATTTAAAACGATATTCACCACCTACACCCAATTGCATTTGGTACAATTGATTTTTCAATCGTTCAGCATTTCCCGCTTCATACTCGAAATTAGGGATAGAGGTCTGAATTAAATCATGTTCTTCGGCAGTTAGAATTTGTGCTGTCTTTTCAGCAAGAAAAAGCCCATATGGAGACATTTTATCAGTTGAAGCAAAGCTTTCTAACACAATGCTTAAAACTCTTTCCTCATCGACTGAAATAAATAGAATGCGGTGGTCTTCCGTATCAAAACTAGTAAGCCCAAACTGTTGAAAATCAAATTCATTTCGCATCCGACTTAATATAGGATTGATAATAGAAGTTAGAACAGAAACTAACTCCATATCAATATCTTTCCTCTTTTCTCCCGCAATTATCAAACCTTCTGAATCTGATATGATAATAGCTATTACTTCTTTATTATTTTCTAAGAATTTACTGAACAACTCCCTAAAGAGCTTATTCTTTTGTATTGGCAAATGCTCCTTTACTCCTAAAATATATTTTTGATTTGATCGTATTCTATTATTTATATTAAATATAAAATAAGTATTTTTATTCTTGATTATAAGTAAAAGAAAAATTCTTTAGGTTTTATAATTTAAAATGTAATTTGTTAAAAGTATCTTATTGTATTCAACATTACTTTCAGTTGATCATATATTTCTAGCCTATACTCGAGCCCTAATTTAAAAAATAATAAAGATACCATCTTTTGTTCCAATAATTCATTAACATTAAATTCCTCCATAATTGCCGACCAATCGCTTCTATCTGAAACTCTAATCCCAATTAATACAACTTTATTCTTTCCAATGTCATTAATAATTTTAATAACAACATCTTTCCAATCTGGATCTATATGATCCTTATCTCTGGCGTCAAAAATGCAAAAAACACCATCAGAATCAGTAACCTCAAAGTTATGGTAAAGATAATTCTTTAAAATAACTCCGTTTGAGAAGTTATATACTTTTTCTTCTCGCTCATCTTTAATTTTCTCACAATTACTCAAATTATTGATTTCTGAAAGGATTTGCAGTCCTGGTGACCAAAATTCATTTTCTGAAATTATTGTTAAAGTTAACAGTGAATCAAATTCTTCTCCTATTACTTTTTTTTCTCTCAAGATAGAATTGAGTTCTTCTATTAGATCTTGTTTAACTATCTCTTCTTCATCTTCTTTACTTTTTGAAATATAATGGTAGGCTATTAATGTAAATGCATCTTCGACATTCTCTCCCGAAAGAGCACTCGTTTCAATATATGAGATCTTAATATTAGGTTTCTGAGACAACTCACTAACCAAATCTACTCCTTCCTGATATTCAATAACTCGTTGATCTGCTAAATCTGTTTTGTTTCCAATAATAATGATTGGAATTTCTCTACCCCCAATAAATTCTTCTAACTCAGTATACCATTCTGTAACACTTTCAAAAGATTTTCTATTTGTAAGATCAAAAACTATAAATGCTGCTTGTGTACCGAGATAATAGGTTTGGCGAAATCTCTTAAAATATTGCTGCGCTCCCACATCCCACAAACTATATATAATTTCATTTCCAAAAAATTCAATTGAATGAGATAAAATATTGAGTCCTATAGTAGCACGATAATCATGCGAGAAACGATTTTCCACGAAGCGCCGAACTAAAGATGTCTTGCCTACTTCATGATTACCAATAATTGAGAATTTAAATCGGTATTTCCCACCCTGATCTAACCGCATTTGATAAATTTGATTTCTCAACCTATCAGAATATGCTGATTCATCGATTTCATATTCAAAACTAGGGATATTTAGCTGCAGATAATCACCCTCATTCGCATTAAGTATTTGAACAGACTTTTCAGCAAGTAGATATGCATAAGGTGATGCTTTATCTATAGAGGCTAAATTATTTAGCACAATACTTAATGTTCTCTGTTCATCCAAAGATATGAATAGAAGTCGATAGAGATCCGTGTCGAAGCTGGCAGTTCCAAATTTTTTAAACATGAACTCATCTCGAATACGTTCAATAATGGGATTGATAATTGAAGTTAACACGCTTACAATCTCCATATCAACTTCTGTTCTTTTTTCACCAGCAATTACTAATCCTTGTTTGTCACTTACTATAACTGCTTCAACATCATTATTTATATCTAAAAATTGGCTGAATAATTCTGTGAAAAGTGCATTTCTATTTATAGACATATGATTTTCTACCCTTTATAAAATGTAATAGCCTAAAAGAGTATTTACACTTATAATAAAAATAGTTCTTTTTATATATTTATCTTGGGAAAGTTACAATTTAGATTATAACTATCAGTTTTATTTATTTTTATATATTATTAGTAGTCTAAGTTATGCAAATTCTTAAAAATAGTTAGTATTTTTATTTAATTATATTAATTGGTTTGTATTAAACCACTCAAAATAAGAATATATTTAACAATGCCTTCTTGTATAATTTGCCATTTGAATATAAATGAACACACAGACTCTTTCAAAAGCTGTGAAAATTTACACCTTGTCCACAAAACCTGTTTAGCAGAATGGTTATTACATTCGCACAATTGTCCATTATGCAATGAACCATATCCTCAAAGTGTAATTGATCAATTCAAAGATTACAAAGAAGAAAAAGAAAGAGAAAAACAAGATGCATTAGATAAGGAAATGCAGAAAGAGGCAATGAAAAAAATGCGAGAGGTTGCTGATAAAGTAGTATTTTTAAAATTCATTGAAACAATTGAAAAACTCATGGAAGAAGAAAAATATGAGGAGGCAATTGGTAAACTTCTTGATTCTTACAGTGAAGCTGCGATTGATGACAACAATATGAAAATTCTTTTTTTATTAGGTAAAGTTAATCTCTTAAAAGGGAGATATGATTTAGCAATAAATTTCTTATTTAAATTAGTAAAAGTAAGATTTGACTATCCAGATGGATTTCTGCTATTAGGTAATGCTTATGAGAAAATTGGTCTTAAAGATAAGGCTCAATGGGCTTATGAGCGAATTAAAGAAGGTAAATAAATTTATTGTCTTTAAACCTATAATGTGTATGAAATCCCTATGTTCTTAGGCGAGTTCTTTTTTTTTCAATCAAAATTATTGCTACCACATAAATAATTAACACTATGCTGATAATCAGTGGATATGTTAAGAAATGTAAATTAATAACCCCCATCATATTAAGCATTGACCATATATAAAGTGTTAACCATATTATTATGCTTAAAATTATTGCTATGACATTCCTTTTTTTTTTAAATCCTTTATCTCTTGGTTTTTTGGTTCTTCGGATTATAATAATTATAATAATACTTACAATAGTACCGATAAAAAAACCCGCGATTCCTCCAACGATATCGTATCCCCACCATCCTACCATAGGGGGTATATTATAAATAATTATCGAAATAAATCCTGTTAAATATCCTACAAATAAACCTAAACAAGCTCCTATAGGTATAAATATTATTTTATTGAAAATCCTCATCTCTTATTGATATATTATAATTGGATTTATACAAAATTGAATATTCTTAAACTAAATTTAAACTTTTCCAATCTATAAAAGATCCATCCATTAATTTCTTATAAGTGCCTGAAATCTGAACATAATCTACAAAATAAATTACCCTTTTATAAAATTCCCAAACAATTTTTTTTCTATATACTATATTGCTAATTTTTAATAAATATAATTTAGAAATGCGTCTTATTTCTAATCTTGAAAATTATTTTTAAATTAACGAAAGTAAATGATTTTATTTCTCTTTAACCTATAATTATTATGAAGCCCATATGTTTAACGATCGCGGGTTCAGATCCTACTTCAGGAGCGGGAATTCAAGCAGATATAAGGACTTTTGATAGATGTGGAGTACATCCTTTTTCTGTAATCACTGCGATTACATATCAAACAGCTAAGAAGTTTATTGGATATAGATCTCTTTCTGATGAATTAGATAGTCAATTAGACGCAATATTAACAGTTTATCCAATAAAATTTATAAAAATTGGGATGATTCCAGATGCTAAAACAATAGATATAATTGTAAAATATATTAAAAATTATAAACTAAAAACTATTCTCGACCCAATTTCAACTGCTAGTGCAGGAGAAAGACTTTCTAGTGAAGGATTGGAATTAAAAATTGAAAGAAATCTTTTTCCTTATGTAAAAATAATCACACCTAATATACAAGAAGCTTCTTACTATTCAAAAATGAATTTGGCAGATATTTCAAATGAAAATGTTGATGAACTACAAGAAGCTGGGGAAATTTTACTTAATAAATTATATTTTAATGAAGATTCTAAGAACATTGAAAAAGCAGTAGTTATTAAAAGCATTGGAAGCAAAAGCGATGATATTTATGATTTTGTGTTCATTAATAAAGATATAAATGGTCAAATGAAAAAAGAATCTCAATTTTATAAAAAAAAAAAAGTCAATTTTAAAGGGAACATTCACGGGACTGGCTGTGTTTTTTCATCCGCAATTACAGCTTTCTTAGCTAAGAGTTACTCAATTGAGAAAGCAATTGATAAAGCGGAAAAGTTCTTTGACAAAAAGTTTCAAATGTTTATAGAATTGCCTGATAATGGTAAAATGATGGATTTAACAATCTCTGATGAGCGATTAAAAGTTATAGAACAAATCAAAGAAGTCTATAATTTTATCTCTCAATCAAAAGAATTCAGTAAATTTATTCCCGAAGTTAGAATGAATATCTCTGCATCGCTTCCAAATGCTATTAGAAAAGAGGAAATTGCTGGAGTGGATGGAAGAATTACAATTGTTAACAATTTTCCAAAAGCTTCTGGAGAAATTAAATTTGGTGCATCTGATCATACTGCTCGATTAATCCTATCTGCAAAAGATTTTGATAATTCTGTTAATATTGTAATGAATTTAAAATATAATTTCGATTGGATATCTATGATTCAGAAAGGAACTGATTTAGAATTAAAGGAAATTATCAGGGAAGAACAACCAGAAGAAATTAAAAAAGAAGAATTTTCTACCATGCAATGGTTAATTAAAGAAAGTTCAGAAAGAACAGGTAGAATTCCTGATATTATCTGGGATAAGGGGGCTATAGGAAAGGAACCAATGATTAGATTATTTGGTAAAAATTCAAAGGATATGATAAAGAAAATTAAGAAAATACTTGATGCGATATCTTGATTAATAAGGTTAAGTAATTCCTATGTTTATTAGATACTAAAATAAACTATTATGCATATTGATAGATTCTCAAATGATTAAAGAAAGAATTAAAGAGTTAGGAGCAGATATTTGTGGCTTTGCCCCAGTTGAAAGATTTAATGATGCTCCTGATGGTTTTCATCCTCTCGATATATATAAAGATTGTAAAACTATAATTATTTTTGCTATTAAAGTCCCGCAATCATTACTCTCAGCCACTAATTTAGTACCCTACTCTCATTTTAGCACAATATTAATCAATCAAGTCGATGCATTAACTATAAAAATTGTAAAAATGTTTGAAGAATTAGACATAGGCTGTGTTCCTATTCCAACTGATGATCCATATGAACATTGGGAGCCTGAAAGATCCTATGGCAGAGCTATTTTATCATTAAGACACGCAGGTTATCTTGCAGGATTAGGAATTCTAGGAAAAAATACTTTACTTATGAATAAGGAGTATGGAAACATGATTCAACTTGGAGCAGTATTAGTAAATGTAAACTTAGATGAAGATCCTTTAGCTAGTTATGAAGGATGTTTAACTGATTGTCAAATTTGTCTAGATTCATGTCCTCAAGGAGCATTAGATGGAATCACAGTTAATCAAAAATTATGTAGGCAACAATCAATATATAAGACTGAAAAAGGTTATACACTTAAAAGATGTAATTTATGTCGTAAAAAATGTCCAAATGCTTTAAAAATAAAATAATTAGATAATAATTTCATTTTTTATGCTTTTTTTTGTTTTCTAATGCGTCCTTTAATAGTTTTATCGCACAAAATTCTCCGCACATACTGCAAACTTCATTATCTATAGCATTTCCATTTCTATAATGAACTTCTTTTGCTAATTCTGGGTCGATGGAATGATTAATCATTCCCTCCCAATCTAAATTTTTGCGAGCTATATCCATTTTGAAATCCCAATTTGAAGCTCTTTTACCATATTTAGCAATATTTACGGCGTGAGCGGCAATTTTAGAAGCAATTACACCTTTTTTAACTTCCTCTTTTGTGGGAAGTCCTAGATGTTCTGAAGGGGTTACATAACATAAATAATCTGCTCCAGCTAATCCCGCAATGGTTCCACCAATTGCGCTTACAAGATCATCATAACCAGGTGCAATATCAGTAACTAATGGCCCTAGAACATAAAAAGGAGCTTCATCGCATAAGGATTTTTGTAATTTAATATTTCTCTCTATTTCATTGGCAGGAATATGACCAGGTCCTTCAACCATGACCTGAACATTCGCTTTCCATGCTCTTTTCACAAGTTTAGAAATTTC
>JBHLLT010000012.1:0-86296 GCA_048938855.1 Promethearchaeota archaeon | reverse complement strand
ACATTTTCTATTGCATCAATGTACTGTTTACTTTCTTTAATTAACTCACTAATTTTATTACTTGTAATTCCTAAAGCGTCTGTTAATTTCTTAAACATAATTTTCTACCTTCTGTATGTTTCGAGAATTAAAATGAAATAAAAGTTTATAACATTTTTGTTTATAAAAAATCTATAAAAACCAATAAGATTCAAATTTCAAATTTTTAATAAGGAATTTTTTTATCAAAATTATAACCTATTAAAATTTAGGATTTGGGATCCTAAAGTAGTAAATTCGAATAAATCCTATTACAAATCAAAAATATGGCATACTTCAAATGTTCGATAAAATTCTTATATTTATAAATTTTTAGAATGATGAAATCAAAGATGGTCTTAGAAGAGCTTCTTTCGGAAAATCCATTAGTGTTAGCTGAAGGAGCTGTTATTGAAAGAGTTAAACGTGAATTTAATTATCCATTAAATCCATACATTCAGAATGCTGCTATGGTGTATAATACTGATGGTAGAATTATTCTTGATAAAATATATAGTCAATATATTTTTGTAGCGGTAAAGTATAAGCTCCCAATGCTTAACTTAGCGCCTACATGGCGTGCAAATCCAGAAAATATTGAATTGGCAGGATATAAAGAAAGCAATGTGAATATTGATTGTGTAAAATTTTTAAACCAAATTAGAACTCGTTATAAGGATAAAGTGATAAAAATCTTAATTGGAGGATTAGTTGGATGTAAAGGAGATGCATATAATCCTGAAATGGCATTATCGACTGAAAAGGCATATGAATTCCATAAAGTTCAAGTACAACAGTTAAGTAAATCAGGTGTGGATTTCCTAATGGCTAGCACTTTGCCCGCTTCTTCAGAAGCATTAGGGATAGCTAAAGCAATGGCAGAATCAGGTTGTGAATATATTATAAGTTTTGTGATACGCCCTGATGGAACATTATTAGATGGAAAATCCCTTTATGAAGCGATATTTTCAATTGATAATTTAATTTCCCCAAAACCTACTTTTTTTATGGTAAATTGCGTTCATCCAACTAGTTGTAACCAAGCAATTCATACTGATCCAAATAATACAGATTTGGTTAGAACACGACTTAAAGGTATACAAGCGAATGGTTCTTCGAAAAGTCCTGAAGAATTAGAATTACTTGATAAATTAGATTCTGAAAACCCAAGGATCTGGAGCAAAAAAATGCTTGATTTATACTTAGACTCAGATATGCAGATTCTTGGTGGGTGTTGTGGTACTAATCATCGACATATTAGTAATATAGCAAAAAATTACAGAAAAATTAAATAAGTCGCTTATTAATCACTTCCTTTATAACTGAACAATTTAATGATTGAATATTTATAATATTTCTCTAAATGATTATTTATTTCCCTAAATTCCCAAAAATTTCAATTTTTTAATAATATAATTTAGGTACAACTAAATATAAATATTAGAATCAATTATTAAAAATTAAACCAATATAGGATAGCGATTAATAATTATGGAATCGATCGATTATGGAAATTGGGTACCTCGAAATATGATATACTTCTTTATTGGGGTATTTTTAGCTCTATTAATCCCTACATTATTTCCAATATTTTTGACCATTAAATTAGTTTTATGGGTAATAGCAGGAATATGGTGTATACCGTTCAGTTATATGATGTATCTTTATTGGTATTTTTCATCAAATAATAAGGAAATACAATATAAGATCTGGGATTTAGTGATCCAAAAATTACCTTGGAATGGACAGGGAAAAGCACTTGATGTTGGTACTGGAGCCGGAGCATTAGCGATAAAATTAGCAAAAAAATTTCCAGAATCTGAAATATACGGAATTGATTATTGGGGTAAAGGATGGAATTATTCTAAACTTCAATGTGAAGAAAATGCCAAATATGAAGGAGTGGCTGAAAACGTAATATTTCAGAGAGCGAGCGCTTCAAATTTACCTTTTAAGAATGGTGAATTCGATGCGATAGTGAGTAATTTTGTATATCATGAAGTTAGAGATACAAGGGATAAAAAAAAACTTATAAGTGAATCATTACGAGTATTGAAGAAAGGAGGCACATTCTCACTACAAGATACATTTAAGAATGAAAGACGATATGGAATAACTGAGAAGTTAATAAAACAAATAAAAGACTGGGGTATCCAACAAGTTAATTTTATTGAAACAATAAACGAGATATCCGTGCCAAGATTAGTGAAATCAGAATTGAAAACTATGGGGTTATTATATGGGATAAAATAATTTAAAAAATTGACTATTAGATGGTAAAAATGAATATCAAACAAATCATGGTAAATCAAGTAAGAAAACCAAATGGAATATTGGGAAAAATAATTGCGAAAGGAATGAATCGAGGACATTCTAAATTAGCAAAATGGGGTATATCACATTTATCTTTAAAATCAGATTTTAAGATTCTTGATATCGGATGTGGTGGTGGAGCTAATATAAAAAATTTCGCTAAGGTTATAACAGATGGAAAAATATTTGGAATTGATTATTCAGAAACATCAGTTTATGTCAGTAGGAAAAAAAATAAGAAAAATATTAGAAAGGGGATTGTAGAAATTTCTCAAGGCTCAGTATCTTGTTTACCTTTTGAGGATAATTTTTTTAACTTAGTTAGTGGTTTTGAAGCATATTATTTCTGACCAGATTTAATAGCAGATCTAAAAGAAATTTATAGAGTTCTTAAACCAAGTGGATATTTATTATTGGTTAATGAAGGATATATTGGTGATAATGAAGAAAAAAGGAAACAAGCCGAAAATTGGGCAAAATTAGGTCATTTTACCATTCATACACCTGAGGAGTACAAAGAATTCTTGAAAAAAGCGGGATATTCCAACATCCAAACATTTGAAAATTATGAGATGGGTTGGATCACAATTATCAGTTCTAAATCTATTAAATTCCCTACTCTTGATTAATTCGATAAACTAAACGATTTAATAAAGAGATTCATGGCACACATATTATTCTCGGTAATAATATATCAATCCGTGCTTATCATGAACTTCTCTTTTAATTGGAATAACCTGTTTTAATATCTCAATAAATTCAGGAAATATCTCATAAGGTACAAAAAGACCTTGTCCATATGGAAATTTTAAATCAAAACCAAAGTAATAATTTTTATATGAATCTCTTCGTTGGGCAAAAAAAGTTTGAATTCGAGTAAAATCAATCATAACTATATCATCATATAATGAAATTGGTAAGAAAAAAGTAGGTTTGTTGATACTTAAAACATCTAAACTCTTTTGAATCCAGCGCTTATTAGTAAGAATATGCAGATCTTCGTAGTGTTTGATTTGTTTAAACTTTAAATTCAATATTTTCATATATCTATGGTAGGGTAAGTAGAGAGCTAAAGTAACAAGCCCAAATATAGGGAACAAAAGACCTATTAAAATGATGAAAATTGCAAAAAATTGCCAAAAAATCACCAGAGATATCAATGAAGAGCTAAGAACAACTAAACTTATAAAAGCCATAATCATAATACCTTGAGTATTTTTTATATTTACTGGATTTATTAGACTGCGTTGAAATAATATCTTCTCTCCATCTTCTAAATATTTAGTAATTGACTGCACAATAAGTATCACTAGACGAGTTTATTATTTAATACTTATTCATTAATTTAATTCTAATGCCAATTCTTTGACGTATTTTCATCGAATTTTTAAAATAATTATTCTTGTTTTAATTTCCCATTATGCTTTCTTACTATAATTTAACAAATTTTGCCAGTAAATTTTATTAATTGGAGACAGTTTCTAATACAACCTTTATATGCCAAATTATCTAATTAGATAATAATTAGTAATAATTAGGAGGATAGACATAATGAATGAGTTAATGGTTGATTCTAATAAAGCATTGGAACTGATCAAAGCTGAACTTGATAGTCCAAGACCAAATACTAAAAAAATTATGAAACTATTATTTGATTTCGAGAAAGACTACCTTAGTAGCCATGAGTATTTTGATTTTATTGGACGAGCTTTTAAATTAAATCCTGACTATTTTATGAAAGAGCTTTATGAATCTTTTATGAGTAATGTACGTAAAATGATTGGAGTTGAAAAACGGACAGAAATGGAAAAATATATCCTTGAAAATTATAGTTTATATGAGGATGAAGAAATACTATATGATTGTAGTGGGAATGTAAAACAAACTGAATTGATAGAGCAGAGCGAATCAGGGTCGTACAAAATGAAAACCGCACCACTTTCAGTTTCAGTAAATTCTGGACATGTTTTTCTTACAAATTATAGAATTATAGCGCATGGGTTGCTTAAAGTAAAAGGTGGTGAAAAAAGAAGTGGTTTTTTATTCTATGCTACGAGCCTATGGGTATTTACTGGAGGAACAAGAAGGTCTGAGAGAAAAGAGGAGTTTAAATCATCCCAGCTATTTGGATATCAATTTCCAATTAAAGACCATTGGGGATTAGGTAAGAGCAATTTTCTGCACCTTGTTGCATATTTCATAAGAAGGGATCAATTTAAATGTACTATTTCTATAAAACCCACTAATCAGTCAAAAAGAGAAGCAGATATCGTTGCCATTTTTAATCTATTACGTAAAACTCCGGAAGAAGCAATAAATGTTATCAAACAAATTTATGATTTTGAAAAATTAGAAAAATTTGCGAGAAGACAGATTTGGGGTATTTTGAAATCAATATGGAAGGGTGAAGAATATCTGGGTGTTCCTAATTCAGAGATTTTAAAAATTGTTGTTGAGACCTTTAAATTAGATCCCGAGTTTTTCGAGAATTTGATTTATCCAAAAATGGTAGCTTGGAAAAATGAACCTTTTCTGAACATAAGAGAGGAACTTTTTGACCTATTAAGGAGAGAAGGAGCAAATATCAATTAGTTCCTTACAAGTTACTTTTTTTTTAATAAACCTAAAATATAAAGTGTAATTATTTTGTAACTTAGTTTTTTAAAAGTAAAATAATATATAACGATCTAAGATGACTCAAAAAAGAGAGAAAGTTAAATGTCCAGTGTGTGGATTAAAATTCATTCCAGAATCCTTCCATTATGAAAAAACAGGCTTCGATCAGATAGAAACTAAAGGAGAACTCATAGAGTTTCCAAATGGTAAACATCAGCTTGAATTGAAAGCATTCACCTCATTCAAGGGAGCATACGTTACTTACTGTCCTGAATGTAAATATTTTATAAAATTCGCTGCTGAAATTGGAAAGAAAGAAATAGTTGAAGATCCTTCTCTCATAAAGAAATTAGGTAGTATTAAGGAATTTGGGGAAATTTATAAATATCAGTATGAACCACTCGAAAAACCCTATATGGATTTTTCAGATTATTTTTTGGAAAAAACAGATGATATTAAAAAAAGTATCAGAGAATCTTTAGATAAAGTTAATCTAGCTCAGTGGAGCACATCCTATAATCAATGGAAAGAAAACAAATCTATAGATTCATTTAAATTCTTGATCCATTTCTTTTCTAATCTAATAAGTTATTTAGATTCTCAAGTCGACGATTCTGATAACAAAACAGTGGTACAAAAAATCGAGGAATTGAATCTATCGAAGAATCTCGAGGTTTTGATAAACAAAGTAAGAGAATTGAGAAATAAAATCTCTCATGAAGTTTATGAATTAAGCGAGGAGGAGGAACAATTAGTTGAGAATGCATTTATTCAATTCATACAGTATTTAATCCTAGAACAATTGACACCTTTGAATCTGAACAAGATTAAAATTGAAAAAGAGTATAGTTTTATTGATATTAATAAAGTTAATTACGAAATTTTAAGATTTCTTCATTTGTACTTAGGAAATTTATTACATATTAGCAATTTTTATCATGAATTTTTAGTTCCTTTATTTAAAGACCTTTCAATTAATTACTCTGAATATAATCCTAAGTAAAATCTTAATTTTTAGTAAAAAAAAAAATATAAAAAAATTTTAGTATTGTTTTAGAAATTTAAACAAGATATGTAAATCGGATAAATTATCTATAGGTTTAAATATAATCTCATCTGCTTCTGTTTTATTTAAGATTTCTTGTTTTCTTGTTTTCGCTACAACAGCTGATATTAAAATTACGGGAATAGAACTATACTCCCCATGAGATTTTAAAATTCTACAAAATTCATCTCCATTAATATTGCTTGTTTTTAAATTGATATCAACCAAAATCACTTTAGGAGTCAATGTTTTCAATAAATATAATCCCTCTTCTGCTGTTTCTACTGTTTTAATATTCTTTCCTTGTGTTTTAAAATAAGTATCTATAGTCCTTCGTTCTAATTCACTATCTTCTATATATAAAATATCAATTTTTTGTACGAATCGAATTAATTTCGGTTTTTCAAAATGTTGTTTTACTGAATCTTCTAAATCCTTAAGAGCTTTATAAATATTGTCGATCGTTTCTACCATTGTGTCAGGATCTTTAAGATGATTTTCTAGCATTAAAATTGCGAGTTTAAGAGGAGAGAGTCTCCGCTTTAATTCTTCATGAAATCCATTGTCTATTTCATAAGAATCAATAGATTTTTTTATATAATCACTGAAGTATTCTTCATCATAATGATTAGGTCCCTTTAATGGTTTCTTCTGAACAATGGCATGAATATAGTCTATATTGTTATCGATAATGTTCCGTATGAGCTTAGCTTGATTTTTAATTTTAAATTCTTCCATGAATTCTTTTAATTTGTTGTCAAGATATGGATCCACATAAGAGTACCATTTAATATCCTTCTTTACTTTTTTATTAATTTGGCTAATAATTTTTCACCCATTTTTTTTTTTTAAAATTTTTCTTAGTCTTCTCGAAAAGCATAAAAAGATTGCTCTGGTTTTATTGTTTTTGGAATTAAAATCACAAAATTGCTCCCATGAGTATAGTCTCCCTTTATGCGATCTTCAATCCACATATGTCCTTCATATAAGTTAACTAATTTGGCGGCGAGTGATAATCCGAGTCCCATACCCTTAGAATTCTTACTTTTTTCATGTTTTTCCTGTAGTATTTCGTATTTTCTTATATCATCTATACCAATACCATTATCTTTAAATTCTAATTTCACGAATTTTCTCCCTATTTCTGTTATTTCTGATATTGAGACTTCAATTTGGATAATCTCATTTCTATTGTATATAATTGCATTCATCATAATATTCTCAAAAACATCGAGTAATAATTCATTAGCGAGTACATAAATTTCTTCAGTTTCAGGGTCTATTTCAATGTTTACTATTCTTTTTGAGAAATTTGCTCCAACAAACTGAACCATATTTCTCAAAATTTCAAAAAGGTTGATAGGTTTTAAAGGCATTTCAGATTCTTCTAATTCAGAAAGATTTCTCATATTTTTAACTAATTTTTTTCCTCGATTAATCTGTTCTTCAATTAATTTAAAATATTCTAAAATTTCTTCTGTTTCGATTCTGTCTTTAAGTAGCATTTGACATAACTCTAGAGAATTACTAATTGTATGAAATAAATTTGAAATATCGTGCGTAAATAAACCCTTAAAACATTTCACTCGAATATAGGCTTTCTGATACATATTCTCCATTTCTAGTTCTTGCATGATTTATTCCATTTTTTTATGCTTTTTGTTAATTTAAGTAACTAATTAATTCATTAATTAGTTTCTGCTACATAACTCCATAAGAAGTTCGAACAATTAGAAAAGTAAGCAAATATATTATAGAGTATTTATTATTCTCAAATATAACTAATAAAATTAAAAAATTCTACTCAAAAAATAGATCTGGATATGTTATCACTAGCATAGTAATCATCCTAATGAGAAAACTTAAAAAAAGTTAATTTTCTTTCTTTCTTTTAAATTTGCTTCTTTAAGTTCTATTATTTTATTATTACTTTATAAACTTGAACTAAATCCTTAAAGCATAAAGAAGTGTAGGAATTAACCGTAAACTATTTGAAATTCCAAGATCTTTAATAAGTTTCCATTTTTGGGATAAAATTGTTTCCCAAATATGTTTTCTGGTTTGACTTCTTGTAAATAATGCAATTACTGAATGCATCAATTCAGGATCATCTTGTGCCATCGAATAAACTGCATCAATAATTTTTTCTAAAAGTCCACTGTGATACAAAAGAGTATGAATTCGGTATGAGTATCTCAATTCTTTTTCATAGAGATGGGTTAGAAGTTGAGAGTGATATCGACCAAGGCTGTTTTCTCCATAATCTCCTTCTTCATAAGCTTTACAGAATGTTTCAGCAGCGAATTTACCAGATAATCGAGCTTGATAGATTCCTTCATATAAAATGGGATCTGCGGTGCCACAGGCATCTCCGATAATCATAACTCGATCTCGGTAAGGTTTCTTAATCAATCTATCGGGAATAGGAGCAGCCCAGATCTTATGGCATCCAAACACCTTCATTTCTCTACCCTCAATTTTATCTTTTATGAGGGGATGACGGAGAAAGGATTTAAAATCTCTTTTTTTTATGTTTTCGCCTAATATACCAATACTTACTGTTTCCCTCTTAGGAAAAGCCCATGCGATACCATGTTCACTTATGGTACGATCGAAGAATTCCCATACACGGTTACCAAATTGTTCAGTAATAGCAGACTCAGGAATATCAAATTCTGCTTGGATTCCACTAATCATAGGTGGTACTTCCATTGCAAGACTTCTTTGGAGACGTGCTCCAGCAAGACCAGTTGCTAGAATTACGCATTTACTTTTATATTCTTTAGGTCCTTTAACAATAATGCCTGAATTATTAATTTCAATTTCTTTTGCTCGAAATTGGTAAATTACTTCAGTACCAGCATCTTTCGCAATATTTATAAGATATTTATCGAAATCTGTACGAAACATACAAAATCCCTTATCATTTTCTGCTGTAGTATCAAATACCATAGGTCCCTTTTTTGGAGTAACAACAACTCCCCCAGTTATTTCACGTTCACCGACACCCTGGGGAATTGGAGTGAACTCCTCATTAGAGACTGGAATACCTCCTGCACAACATTTATATCGTCCCTCCATGCCTGCTTCAAGTAATAAAACGTTTAAACCATGTTCTGCTACAATTTTTGCCGCAGTAGCCCCTCCTGGTCCTCCTCCAACAATAATCAAGTCATAAACCATGAAAATTCATCCTATGAATGATACATGAAAATATTTGATTATATTATATTAATAGTAAGAATATTATAAAATGAGAAGAAAAGAATATTATTTTAATAAAATTCTTTATAATTGTAATTTAGATTAAAAAGAAATTTGAAAGACAATGTCATCCGAGTTTGAACAAAAGTTAGAAAAATATGCTGAAGTTATATTAAAAGTTGGATTAAACTTTCAACCAGGCCAGAGACTTCTAATTGGAGGAGCTACAACTAGTTATGATGGAATAACTTTTGAAGCTGCTCCATTGATACACATAATTACAAAAAAGGCATACCAAATGGGAGCACGATTGGTTGATGTGGTATGGGGAGATGAGCAATTACGTTTAATTCGATTTCAATATAGCCCTGAAGAATTTCTTGAAGAATACCCTCAATGGAGAATAGATGCAAGATTCGACATTTCTCAAGCAGCAGATGCGAATCTTCATATAATGTCTTCGAATCCTGATTTATTAAGTGAGATTGATTCTAGCCGGATTTCAAAATTCCAACTTAGCCTGCAAAAAAAACTAAAACCAGTTTTAGATCTTATTACTGCAAATGCGTTAAACTGGTTAATTGTTTCAGTACCAAATAAGATTTGGGCAGATAAAATATTTCCAAACGATCCTATAAATGACAGAATGCAGAAACTATGGGAGGTCATTTTTAAGATTTGTCGCGTTGATGAAAAAGATCCTGTTGCTGCTTGGAAAAAGCATGATAAAAACATTCATAATAGGTGTGAGTATCTAAATCAGAAACAATATAATGCTTTAAAATTAACTTCTTCAGAAACAGATCTGACAGTTGGATTACCTAACAATCATATTTGGACTGGTGGAAGCGTAAAATCACTAAATGGTATTGAATTTACAGCTAATCTACCCACTGAAGAAATATATACACTCCCGCATAAGGATAGGGTTGATGGGGTCGTTAAAACTACAAGGCCAGTTTTTTATCAGGGCAAAATTATAGAAGATTGTGTTTTCAAGTTTTCACAAGGGAGAATAATTGAAGCAGAAGCTAAAATTTGTAACGACATGATGCAAGCAATTATAGATACCGACGAAGGAGCTCGTAGTATAGGGGAAATTGCTTTAGTTCCTAATAGTTCCCCGATATCTCAGACAGGATTGCTCTTCTATAATATTTTAATTGATGAAAATGCCTCAAATCATATAGCATTGGGTCAAGGTTACAGAGATTCATTAAAAAATGGCGATGAAATGACTGAAGAAGAGTTTATGGCTGCTGGTGGTAATCAAAGCCTTATTCATCTTGATGTTATGATCGGTTCAGCCGATATGAATGTTGATGGAGTATTAGAAGATGGAACTATAGAACCAGTGATGCGAAATGGAGAATGGGTTTTTGAAGTATAATTTGTAGATAATACTTAATTTGTTAGAAATATGAAATGGAATTATTTCTTCATAGGCATAGGTTTAGGAATTATCTTAACTTCAATTTATATTATTGAATTTCTTTTTTTTAATTCAGTTTTTTTCAGTTTCTTAATTACTTTCGCGGTTATACTGAATTTTGCCCATATTCTTACCCATATTTTCAATTGGGAGTTAGATACTAAGAAAGTGCTTTCTATTTATTTCATCCTCTCCATTACATTTATAATAATAGAAATCATCCTAACGGGAACTTTTCTCTGGAGTTTCTCTTTAACTGTTATGTCCCTATTTTTTGTAGGCCATTATTTAACCAAAGGTCTTAATACGCTTTTTAAACAATTTCACATTAGAGAAGTATATCGGAGTTTACTTAGCTTTTATTTGGCTTTTGTGTATTTTTTTATATTGTCAATTATATTTTTTCAAACACTTAATGAAATTACCCTATTTATCGAATTTAGTTATATATTTTATATCTCATTAATTTGCATGATTTTACTAACTATAAACTCATTAATTAGAATAGTCGCAGTAGTTTCTCATAGAAGAAAACGCGAGATCTTTCCTATTAATAGGATAGAATATGCTGCATTACATTATCTAAATAAGGAAGAAAAAAAAAAGCTCGATTTCAACGAATTAAAAAACAGAATCAACGGGATTTTTAATATTTTTACTAAAAATGTGTATTTTAATGAAAACACAGCAAAATCAAGTATTTATTATCTTTGTGCTCTTGGTTATGCGGATATTGAAGATAATATTGTGTGTCTTAACGAATTGGGTGAAAAACAAGGAGAAATATGGAATGAAACATTGAAAAGTCAAATGATAAATTTTACAAGAATTTTAAACAGAAAAAGCGTATTAATAAGATCTTTTTTAGGGTTATTTATACTAAGCCTACTCAAAATTATAATCGGATTTTTTAATTCCGAAGCAGTACTCGCAGAGGGTTTTGAAAATTTTCTTGATTGTACTGCAGTAATTTTAATCGCAATTGGAATCAAAATCCATAAAGAAAGAATAGCAAACCTAATAATTATAGGCCTGATGACTTTTACAGGGATTTCAATTGTAATAAATTCAATTCAAAACCTAATTTTCGGTCCGCATCCTATTTATAATGCTATATATATCGTGATTATTGCTATAATCTCTGTATTTCTAAATACCTACTTAAGGACATTAAAAAACTTTGTAGGGAAAAAAAATAGGAATAGTTCATTGATAGCTAGTGCAATAGATTCTAAAGTAAATATCATTTTATCTATTAGTATTATTGTAGGTGCTCTATCATCAAGTTTGGGAACAGCTTTAGGAATAACACTACTTTATTATTTTGATCCAATTATTGCAATTTTTGTTTGCCTTCTAATATTTAAAGAAGTATTTGAAATAATTCGAGAGTTTATTACCTCGAAAGAAGACGAAATTGAATTTGAAAAATTTCAGATGAAATATGAAAAAAATTTTAGTGAATACGTTATTAAATGGATACTTTCTGTATACTGCGATAATCCGAGTTTGGAATTAACTCCAGAACTTCTTTCTCAATATTTTCAAAAATCTTTGAATAAGGGGGCAGAAGTTTATACAGAATTTGCTTACTTTGGATTATTTTTATTTAAAGAAAAAGGCATTGCTTCTGTGATTGAAGATTTGCTTAAGGAGGAGTATTTATCAATTTCTAAAGATAATACTCTTAATTTGACAGAAAAGGGGACATACTTTTATGAATATGTTTACTCCAAAGAAATTTTGAAAGATCTTAAAGATCCTTTTGATTTCTTTTTTGAACAGCAATTAGGGTTTGATAGTATAAAATTGAGAAAGATCGAAATATTAGCAAAATTCCAAAAAAGTGAATAATTTGAAAGGAAGAAACTCAATTAATAAATTTTGTCTAAAAAATAATTCTGCTTATTTTTTTCTCAACTATATCTTTAGTTAAACCAAGCTTATCCGTAAAAACCTTATATAATTGAGAACCTTCACCAACATGGAGCAAGTTATCTGGACAGATTGTTACACAATGTATACACTGAATACATAGCTTTCTGTTAGTTTCCCCCGAGATAGAATCAAAAGCTTTTACTGGGCATTCATTTTCACATGAATTACACATGCTACAATCTTCTCCTCCTCTTGAAGGATAAAAATTAGCCATAATTCCTTTAGCCTTTTTAACTCTTTTTGTTCGATAAGAAAAACTTGATAAGTCAATGTTAAATTCGGTCTCTTTTTGAAACCTTACTAGTGATTCTATAGCAAATTTTGTAGCAATATCGAAATCTAATTGATTGGGGCGTCCCTCCGCCAGCTTAAATCCTTTTGCAACACAGAATGAATGCTTTCCAATAAATTCTGCAGATAAAACTACTTGAAAATTCGCTTCTTTTAATAAGTGAAATGTAACTTGATGGGCTAATTCTAAATCTCTGGCTCCGTAAGTAAAAAACATGGAACATTTCTTATTCTTACCTTCAAGTGTTTTCATCCAATCTTCTGCAACAATTGGAGGTCTTCCTCCATAGACTGGAAATCCAAAGAAACACGCATCATACCCCGAGAAATTAAATTCAGATTGTCTACTATCGGGTGTTATTATGTTTTTTTGTGTTACAGAGTGCCCCTCGCTTTCTAAAATCGATGCTATATGATTTGAAATTAGTTCAGTTATTCCTGTTGCAGAGAAATAAAAAATCCCAATATCCATTAGAAATAACCTTTGGTAACAATAAAATTTGCAAAAAACATTTCGCAATTAAAATTAAAAAATTTTTCTATAATCCAAGAAACCTTAGCAATATTTAAGGTTTAATAAATAACTTCAAAATTGTAATTGAGGATTTGATTTAAACTAAAGAATAAAAAATAATAAAAAAAAAATTAGGATTTAATTCTTTTTAATCAGGATGTTCAATATGGTGATCCCAGACACCAAGCATTTTTCCACTTAATAAGAAATTGTTGTAAAGATCAGTGAACAGATTTTCTTCTTCGATTTGCTCTTGAATAAACCAATTTAATATATCATAGGCATAATATTCATTTTTAGATTGAGCTAAATTCATAAGATCTTTAATTTTATTAGTTATGTATTCTTCATGTTTGATTGCTGCTTTTAATACTTCTTCGGCACTTTCATAATCAGTTGAGGCAGTTTCTAATGCTCCGAGTTTGACTTTTCCTCCAGTTTCTAGGATATAATTAAAAAATTTCATTGCGTGCTTGTATTCTTCTTTTTCTGCATGGATTTTCATAAATTTCGCAAGACCATTCAATCCTTGTCCTGTAGCCCACGCAGCCATACCTAAATAGATATATGCTGATTGTAATTCTTCAACAATTTGTTTATTCATTAAATCATTTAATTCTTCTGAAATTAGATTTACCATAACAATATCACCTAGTTCTTTTTTAAGTAAAAAGATCTAAACTAATAAAAGTGATTCTTAAGATTTGTAAATATACTCGGTAAATAACATTTAGAAGGGAAACCTAATCATATAATTCATATTTAAATTATAAAATTCAATAAAAAAAGTAAAGCATGCGGTCAATTTGTAAATAAAAATTGTAATCTAACTTATTTTAACCATTTTTAACAGTTAATAAAGATCTTAAAAAAATATTAGAAATAATTCTCATATGCAAAATTGCTTTATCTATAATAGTTGTTTAATTAACGCTATAAATTCCTAGAATTCTTTATTAAAAGTAAAAATAGAAGAGAATCTATTGAATACGACCCTTTAAATCATCTGATTTAAATGGACCTGATTCAGCAATTAAGCCACGAGCTTCATCAGCTTTTTCCCAGAGATTCCATAAGAGTACGCCCTGAACACGTCCATCTTTTAGGTAATATACAACACCTTCTTCTGAGGGTTCTTTCCAATCTTCAATAATCTCTAATTTTGAATCAAGAATCCCAACCGCTTCATAACCATAATCAAACAAATCAGAGTAAAACAAAGAGAGATGATCATAAGGATTTTGTTCTCCTGTCATATTTTTTCCGACAATCTCTCCCATCATAAGCGCATTATCCTCATGTTCTATACGAATATTCCTAGCAAGCGCGGAGTTATAATAATATGCAACATCCCCAGCACTATAAATGTCCTGGTCATTAGTTTGGAGGAAATTATTTACTACAATACCATCTTTAACCTTTAAATCTGCAGATTTTGCTAATCCTACATTTGGTGTAATTCCTAGACCAGCAATTACTACATCAAAATTCATTTTCTTCCCACTTTTTGTTTCTACTAAATACCCATTACTATCTTTTTTAACCTTAATCACTAACTCCTCTGGTAAAACCTTAATCTCATTCTCTTTAAAGTAGCTATTTAAGAAATCACTTAATGTTTTTGGAAAAATATAAGCGCAAATTCCAGTCTCAGGGAAAATCATAGTTACCTCTGCTTCTGGTTTATACATTTTTATGCCAGCAGCTAGTTCTGATCCAATAAAACTACCTCCAATAATCCCGAAATTTTGGTTTTTATCAACTAGTTCTTTTAACTTTTTATAATCCGAGAGAGTTCGGTAATATATAATACCTTTCTCATCAACATTAGGGAGTTTTTTAGGGACACCACCCGTTGCTATTAAGAGTTTGGTATAGCTATATTCATTACCTTTATCATCTACAACTTTCTTACTTTTTCGATCAATTTTAGTAGCTGTCCGACCAAGATGCATTTCAAGCTCAACATCATTAGTTCCTAAGTCAACTTCCTCAAGTTCTTCCTCTCCTGTCCAGAGATATTTGGAAAGAGGCGGACGTGCATAAGGGGGATCATTTTCGGCACTAATTAAGCCTATTGTACCTTTCTGATCATTTTCTCGAATACTATGAGCTGCTGCATCCGCAGTCATACCGCCGCCTATAATTAAATATTTATAATTATAATTAGTCATTATCACTCAACTCCAATATAATTGAAATAGGTTTAGATCTTTTCATTATTAAGAATCTGTTTACTCTAAGTTAGAGGTGTATGCTCTTATTTATTTATCTATAGGTTATAAAATATTAACAAATAAAATGGTTTTGTTAAATAAAACCATTAATACAATCGATCTTTGAATAAATTGTAAAAATTAAGTAAAAACATCTATTTACTATATATTTCTATCAAAAAGTTAAACAATAACTTATTAAACATAAGGCTTAAATTTATCTTTTTACATTTTTAAAGGAAGTTTGGGAAAGGACAATAACTCATCCTTTTCTTAGTCATAAGAATCTCAAAAAAATAATAAACTATTAGAGGGTTAATTAAAATTTATAATTCTGAAAAAAGAGTTCTTCCAAATGAGATTTCTTTAGAACAAGAACACTGTTGTGAAAGCCCATGTATTAAAACCGTAGCAGGTAGTGAAGTCTGTACGAATTGTGGAACTATTCTAGGACAAGTATTTGTAAGCAATGAGAGAAGAGCGTATACTATTGAAGAAGTTAGCAAAAGAAGGCAAACAGAACCATCTTGGAGAGAATTTGGGCCGAGAACTATTCTACCTACTGTTAAAATCGATTCAAAAGGAAAAATTATTAATGCTAGGAAGCGAACGATGTTTTCACGACTATCAAAGATCCAGAGATCTCTTGTAACCTCCTTAGAAAGAAATTATTGGGAAGCTAAACCAAAATTAAAATTATATGCGACAAAGCTTAATATTCCTGAATATATACGCGAAACGGCTTGGAGAATATATACTGAGGTCGCAAAAAAAAAGTTAACATTAGGACGATCGATTGATGGATTTGTAGCTGCTTCAATATATGCAGCTATTAGGATTCATGAATTTCCAAAATTACTTGAAGATGTCATAGGTGTGTCTCTTGTGCCTCAACGCACATTATTTCGATCTCTGGGAATGATTATCAAAGAGATCTTACCTATTTTACATTTAGAATATCATTCAATTTCGCCTGCACAGCTTATTTTTCTTTTTGGGAATAGGTTAGAAATACCTATTGAATTGCAAATTGAAGCTTTAAATATACTTAAAAAAATTGTTGGAAATACTTCCGTATATATTGGTAAAGATCCAAAAGGATTAGCTGCAGCATTAATCTATTTTGTTGCTAAAAGAACGAAGTTACAGAAGACTCAGACAGAAGTAGCAGATAAAGCAAGTGTCACAGAAGTTACAATAAGAAGTAGATTAAAAGAAATTAAGAAATTAATGGAAGGAGATAACGAAATCCAAAGTCTTTAGAGATTTGGGAATTAGAAAAGGAATTAGCTTTTTATAGAGTTTCATAACTCTAAGATCTAATATTCATTTACCAATTTTTATATATCTCATTAATTTTCGCTGCCATTACAAAATCATTAAGATGAAGACCGTTGATCGCATGCGTGTAAAGTTCTAAAATAACTTTATTATAATATATATTAATGTCTGGATGATGCCCTTCATCTTCTGCGGTATCTGCAACTTTATTGACAAATCTCATTGCTTCCTCGAAATCTTTGAAAACAAATTCTCTTTTAATTCGATGAATATTTTCTCTTATAAGTGACCAACCTTCAACGTTATGGAGATAGATATTTTCCTTATCTTCCGTAAGTGGAGGTATACCACCTTCACAAGGTACACATTTAATATTTAATAAATCCGGAATACTATTTCACCAATAGTAATTATTTGATTAAATTAATAGAATATTGATTTATAAATGCATTTTTAATAAATTAGAAATAAGTATAATAAATCGTGTTCTATAATTTCTTATGAATTTTAAATCACCTTAAACTAATGAATTAAAACTAAATGATTTCATAATAAAATCCTAGTTTTGATTTATCTTTAATAGGTTTTCTTGAAAAATAGTTGAATTTATGTAATAGAAAAATAAAAAATTCTGAATTTTTACGTTATAAATAGATAAGTTGGGGGAATTATTTTGACTGAAGCAAATACTAATAAAAGTCACAATAAAAGTAGTGTAATTAAACATACAGGGATGTCTTTCGATTTCTGTAGTGATACTTCAAAAGAGTGTCTAAAAAGGAATAAATTTTATAATGAAATTAGAAAAAATCTAATGAGAAAAAAACTTGAGAAATATATTAAAAATAAATCTATAAAAAACATAACAAACAACTGAGAGATTATAATGAAATTATCTATAGATAGTAAAATTGACTTAAATAATGGGGTCAAAATTCCTATTTTGGGTTTAGGGACATGGAAATTAGTTGGCAAAACTGCTTATGATTCTGTAAAATGGGCTTTAGAAGCGCAATATAGACATATCGATACAGCTAAATTATATGGTAACGAAGAACAGATTGGAAAAGCAATTAAAGATAGTGGAGTACTCCGTGAAGATGTTTTTATTACTTCAAAAGTTTGGGATAGCGATCAAGGATATGAATCGACAATAAGAGCCTTTAATAGAAGTTTAAAAAGATTAGGTACATCTTATATAGATCTTTATTTAATTCATTGGCCGCGTAAAAATCAAAGAATCGAAACGTGGAAAGCTTTGGAAAAAATTTATAGCGAAGGAAAAGTGCGTGCTATTGGAGTTTCTAATTATTGGATCCATCATTTAGAAGAAATAATAGGTTCATTTAATATTAAACCGGTGATAAACCAATTTGAACTGAATCCGTTTTTATATAGAAAAGAATTGATTAAATATTGTAAGGAACAAGATATCTCAATAGAAGCCTATTGTCCTCTCACTCATGGAAAAAAATTGAATAATAATTATTTAAAAGAAATCGCAGAGAAGTATAATAAATCTGTTGCTCAAATACTCATTAGGTGGGGCTTTCAACATGAATTCATAGAGATCCCTAAATCAAGCACAAGAGATCATATCATTCAAAATTCAATGGTTTTTGATTTTGAGTTAGATGAAGAAGATATATTTAAGCTTGATAATATGGAAGAAAAATATCAGATTTTATATGACACGAGTAAATGGGATTAGATTAACTTCAATGTTAATCTAATTAAATTAATTTAGGAACCTTTAAAAATCTAAAAATGTTATTTCTGATAAAAAACGCAAGTAGATTAACTTGAATAATGATAAATTAAATCTTTTTAATAGTAAGGATAAGATCAAGACAATGGTTTTTGATCTTGGGGGTGTTATTTTCACATCAGGAACTCATTTAACTTTAGCTAAATTAGTTGAAAGATATCATTTAGAAGATTGGAAATCTCTTGAATTATTTTTTAAAAGTGAGCCTAATACTGAAGGTGGTTTGCTTAGATTAGGTCAAATTTCTATTGATGAATTCGAAACAAAATTTTATAAAAAATTTAAAATCACTGAAAAAAATCCACAAATTCTACGGATGATTTGGTTTTCAAATTACATTCCATACTATTATATGCTTAAAATTCTAAAACGGCTTCATGAAAAATATTACTTAATTGCATTTAGTGGAAATATTGAGGAACGAATAAATTTTCTCGATGCAAGGTATGATTTTTTAAAACTTTTTCATATATGCTTATTCAGTTATGATTATCATTATTCAAAATCTGATCAAGAATTTTATCATGAATTATTAAGTCAGCTTAATTGTAGATCTTTTGAAGCCCTCTTAATCGACGATAGTGCTTATGTAATAGAGATTGCTGATTCTGTCGGATTTCAAACTCTTTTATTCTCATATACAGAACAATTTTTAAAAGAATTAATTCCTTACGGAATTAAAATTGACATCTAATAAATGATTTGATTATTTATCATTATTATGTTAGTTAAAGGTTATCTGAAGCCAATTTAATAATTTCTGATTGAATTCAATTAAATTTTCCATATTTGATAAATGTCCAGCTAAAGGTATAATTTCGAGGATTGAGTTTGAAATTATATCTTTCATTTCTTTTGCTGTTTCTAGTGGAGTTATAGTATCATTTTCTCCCACTAATATCAAAGTGTTTATGTTTAAAATTTTTAACACATTGGAAGTATCTTTTCTACCCGCTATTCCATTTAATGCATGAATTATACCCAATGCTCTCTGCTTTTTCATTAAAGTAAGAATTTCTTTTGCAATTTCTGGATTATTACGTCGACAATAAAGAGAAGTAACATTTGAATGAAGACTATCTAAAAATATTTTTATTTTATCGTCTTGTTCATATAACTTTTCCATTTTAATGTTAAGATTTTCATCTTCAGAATATGTTTCCAATGATTTGTCTATAATCTCTATTGTGTCTAATCTATTCTGTATTTTTTCCTCATCATCTGCAGAAGGTTTTGTATCAATTAGAACTAACCCTTCTATAAAATCAGTATTATTTCTAAGATATTCTAGGGCAATATATCCTCCCATAGAACAACCTCCAAGGATAAATCGTTTTATCTGGAAGTGGTCAACTATTTCATTTACAACATCTACATAGAACGAAAGGTCTTTTGGTTTGGAATTTAAAAGGTCACTCTCTCCAAATCCGGGCAGATCAGGTAAATATAATCTTATTCTCCCTTTTTTTAAGGCAATCTTATTTAAAGCTCTTATAAATTTGGTATCCTTGAAGTTATCTATATACATATCAGAATCTAGAGGAAAAGCGTGTAAAAATATCACATCAAAAGCAGCTTTAGTATATCTGTTTGAATTTTGGGGAAATATAATATATTTTCCATTAATTTTTAATCCAGAAATAGTTTTAAAATTAAATATTTTCATAATTAACTATCTATTTCGAATAATTCTATTGTTTAACTTTTAAAATATTATTATTAGATCTTTTATTTTAGATGTTATTAGATAGTATATTAATCCATTTATGCAAATTGTTTATAAAATCTAGAAATTATAGTAATTAAGTTTATAATCTCTTCGATTTAATTTATAATGATACTTATATCTATAAATCAAATTAAAAATACAAAATCTTAAAGGAGTGTTTATCTTGTTAACTGAAATAAATGAACTATTTCAAAAAGCTGATTGGAAAACAGAAAAACATGTTCCTGTTATAGAAGTAATCGGAGAAATTAAAAAGGGTGAACCTATTGCCATTAAGGTTATGGTTGGAAAAGAAATATCCCATCCTAACACTACAGAACATCATATAAGATGGATTGATGTTTATTTTTTACCTGAAGGTGAGAAATTTCCTTATCAAATTGGTAAATCGGAATTTACAGCTCATGGAGCTTCTATTAATGGAGCAAATTCAAGTACTATATATTCGGATCCAATAACCAATTTTACTTTTAAAACAGAAAAATCTGGAACAATTATGGCTTTTTCATTTTGCAATATTCATGGATTATGGCAAAATACATTTGAAGTTAAATTTTAGTAAGCTTAAATAATATTATATTTTTATTTTTTTGTTTAATTCTTTTTATTTCAAGTCTCTAAAGTATTTTGGTATATTAAGAATCACTTCTTTTATACTTTGAAAAAATAGTGTTCATAATACTTTCTTTTTATTAGTTATAATTCAGGTTTTCTTACACTTAATCATGAAAACAAATATTAAAATTGATTTTGTAATCAAATCTGTTTAATATGAATAATTTTGGAGGTGAAATTTTTGAGTGAACTAAAAGAAATTAAGAGAGAAACTGAGATTGAGGAAAAAGAAGATAAACCATCCAAACCTAGAGTATTTCCAGAAATTTGCGCATCCACCAATAAAGAAGGTACAGGATTTGACATAGAGGTTTATTTACCAGGAGTAGATAAAGAAAAAATTGAATTGAAAATGAATAAAGACTATTTTAAAATAAATGGTGAATTAGAAAGTCTTATCTATTCAGGTACCTATCAGTTTTGTTGTCCAGTTGACCCTGAAAAAGCAAAATCGATTTATAAAGAAGGTTTACTTAAAATAAATGTACCATATGAAGAAGCCGAATTGCACACTGTAGATGTTACAATCGACTAATTCACATCTTTTTTTTCCTTAAATTTTTAATTAATATATTAAAAGACTTTGAATTAGATGAGGATATCTTCACTCAAGAAATATGCAATCACTTAATAAGGAAGAGTTCTTCTTAATTTTTTTTTACTTAATTTTTATAAACCAAATAATAAAAAAAAAAGGAGTCCATAAATTGTTATATATTTATTTCTAAAATAATAAAGAAAAATAAAGTGATAAAATCATCCAAGCAACAAAATTAGCTGAAAATATATATTGGATTGGAGCAAATGTACATACAGAAGATTTATTTGAAGGCATCTGGCCGATACCTAATGGTGTTGCTCTTAATGCATATGTGATCATAGGAGATAAAATTGCTCTAATTGAACTTGTTAGAGAGTGGGGTGGTGCCGCAATGAGTTTATTAGAAAATCTAAAATCACTCTCACTATCATTAAAAGATGTCGATTATATCGTGCTTAATCACCTTGAACCAGATCATACAGGTTTTACTTATATTATAAGGTCCCTTGCACCAAAATCCCAAATAGTAACTACTGAGAAAGGATCGAAATTAGTTAATGCATTCTATGGGATAGAAGATAACATTAAAGTGGTTAAAACAGGGGATGAAATTGATTTAGGACAAAATAAGAAACTTATTTTTACTGAGATCCCACATGTTCATTGGCCAGAAACTATGGTATCTTATGAACCAGATTCAAAAATCTTATTTTCTGGTGATGCATTTGGAGCATTTGGAGTTCATCAGGGTAGCATTTTTGACGATGAGACTTCAGATGTAAATAAACCATATTGGGAAAAAGAAATGTTAAGATATTACGCAAATATTATTGCAATGTTTTCTCCCAATGTTTCAAAGGCTATTGATTCATTATCTTCACTAGATATTAAGATGATTGCCCCCTCTCATGGTCTTATCTGGAGAAAACCAAAAGTAGTTATTAACAAGTATCTTCGATATGCTAACTATAATAAAGATTATGCTGAACCTGAAATTTGCGTGATTTGGGGTAGTATGTATGGAAATACAGAAGCTATGTTAAACGCAGTTTTAAAAGGAATAGCTTCTACAGGTGTACCAATAAATGTTCATCGAGTCCCAAATGAAGATGCGTCTTATATTCTTGCAGATGCATACAAATCTGCTGGTTTGGTTATAGGATGCCCAACCTACGAATATAGCATGTTTCCCCCTATGAAATATCTAATGGAACTTTTAAAGAAAAAGCATATATGGTATAAGAAGGCATTATATTTTGGTTCTTATGGTTGGAGTGGTGGAGCTTTAAAAGATTTTAATAATTTATCTGAAGCTATGCATTGGGATATCCAAGAACCCTTAACATTCAATGGTCATCCTACAGGAGATCAACTTGATAAAGGTGAAAAATTAGGACAGGAATTAGCCATCCAGATTAAAGAAATACCATCAAAAATCAAGGATGAAGATAATTAATTATTTAAGATAAAACTCCCTCCATCGAACTTTTTTCTAATATAAGAACTAATTTTTTCAGTCTTTAAACGAAAAGCCTATTTTTCCTAAGCATAAGACTTTTATATTAAATTACTAGTTTACTTCTTTAGGTGTTAATTTAACCATGAAAAAAGAAAGATTACATCCTAAAATTTCTATAATTGGATGTGGAAATGTTGGAGTGAGATATGCCTATGCTCTGATAATCAAAGGAATTGCCCGAGAAATTGTAATGGTAGACATAGATCGTAAGAGATTAGAAGGAGAAGTTATGGATTTATCTCATACTGCACCATATACAAGTCCAGTGAATATAATTCCCGGAGATTATGAAGATATAATAGAGTCTGACATAGTTGTAATTACAGCGGGTAAGAATCAAGAACCTGGTGAAACAAGACTTGATTTAGTAAATAAAAATGTAGATCTGTTTAAATCTATTATTCCAAAAATTCAAAAATATGATTCAGATGCAGTTTATCTAATTGTTTCAAATCCAGTTGATATTCTATCTTATGTTACTTATAAAGTCTCCGGTAAACCGAAAAATAAAGTTATGGGTTCGGGAACAACATTAGATACTGCGAGATTTAGATATTTACTCGCAAAATATTGTAAAGTCAACGCTAGTAATATTCATGCTTACATTTTAGGAGAACATGGTGATAGTGAATTTGCTGTGTGGAGTAGTGCCATGGTTGGTGGAGCCTATATAAAGAATTATTGTGACATGAGTAATTTTGTTAATCCAAATGATGCTAATAAAAATTTTCAGACAATTTTCGAAGAAGTAAGAGATTCAGCATATAAAATAATAGAAAGAAAAGGAGAAACTTCTTACGGTATTGGTTTGACATTAGCTAGAATCTCTCAAGCTATTATTAATGATGAAAATTCGATCTTACCAGTATCAACATTAATTGAAGATTTCTATGGTATAAACGATTTATTTTTGAGTTTACCAAGTATTATTAATAAGAATGGTATACAGGAAACTCTTAATATTGAGCTAAGTGAGGAAGAGATAAAAAATTTTAAATTTTCAGCAAAAACCATCAAAGAAATATTAAAAAAAATCGATTATAATTAAGTAAGTATTGATAAAAATACAATTTCATTAGTATTTTAACATTTCCAATTATAATAAATTATATTGGTAATAAAAAAAAATAGACTCTTGCCATTTTTACCAAATTAATATTAAAACTTTAATAGATAACTTCAAAATATTAAGTAATATGATTGAAGATTCCGCATTAGGATTGAAGAAGGCTTATGAAAAAGGGGAGAATATAACAATAGAAGAAGCTCAGGAAATGCTAACAGATTCAAAACTTATGACAAAATTATTAGAACTTCCTAAACGCGCTCCAACTACTTTTGTCGGTATTCGAGCCCTTGAATGGCGCCTGTTAGAACTTTCAGAGATTCCCTTTACAAATACATTAGAAAAAGTCCAGAATTGGATTAAGATCCTGGTTGACAAATCATATATCAAAGAAGGCTATTCTTTAGAAGGAACCAAGGATAATTTACTTGCTTGTCACAATTCCATGATTACTACACTTTTATTAAAGATGAGATTTGAGGATAAAAAAAAGATTGATGCGGGTATTGATTGGATATTAAAATACCAATTAGTGGAGAGAGGTAAAGAATGTGCATGGCCTGGAAAAGATCTCTATACTAGGTTTGGTGGTTGTATGAAAAAAGTTCCATGCTATTACGGTGTTGTAAAATCCATGATCACACTTACTGAGTATAAGAAACAATTTGAAACTTCAGAGGAACTTGATGATAAATTGAATCAGGGTTTAGAATATATTCTTCAACATAGAATATTTAAAAAATTTTCTTCAGATAAACCAATCGAGGATTCTATCATCCTAAACTTTTACCCTTATCCATATAGATCAAATATTATTGAAATCTTAACTCTACTTAAAGCAAATCACTTGTTAGACGATGAACGTTGTAATGGTGCTAAAGAAATATTAAAAAGAAAGCAACGATCTGACGGATATTGGCAAGTTGATACTTCTTATATGAAAAGTTCATGGATAGATTTTGACATACCTAAAAAGCCAGGTTTATGGGTGAGTTATGTTATAAATGAACTAAATCTTACATAGATGGTAAAACAATTTTAAGTTAAGATTTCATTTATATTAACGAAAAATAATGAAAGATAGTAAAAAATTACTCGCCTATTGTGGACTCTATTGTGGAGATTGTGCTGGTTATTTAGGTGAAATTTCTGATGCCGCAATTAAATTAGAAAACAAATTAAATCAGTACAAATTTGAAAAAACCGCGAAGAATTTATTTACAGAAAAACTAAAAGAATATGATAAATTTCATGAAATGCTCCAGTTCATTACAGAATTGAAATGTGAAAAGATATGCAGAGAAAAGGAAGATACTGAACATAGTTGTAAGGTTAGAAAATGTTGTCGTAGTAAAAGGTACTTTGCTTGTTATGAATGTGAGATATATGAGAATTGTGAAACACTTCGAATTACAAATAAGCAAGAGCTATATGGAGATTCTTATTTAAAAAACTTTGAAGGTATTAAAGAGATGGGTTTAGATAATTGGATGAAAAAAGGCAAGCGTTATTGGTTTGCTGATGATTAGTTTGGTTGAATTAATTTTGTTTTGAAATATTATATTGATGAATTTATATTGTGATATGACAAATTATCACTACATTAACTATTGTTAATGCTAATCTTTATATATCCGATATATCATACTCTTAATAGAATTAAGAGTATTATAAGTATTAAAATAAAATTATTTTCTAACGAGTTAAGGTGAGGAGAATGGTTATATCAGAAATAGACTATTCAGCAAGGTTTTTAGAAGCACTTCACTCTCTGCAAAAAAGCTATAAGAAATTTCCTAAATTTATGATCGAAATTATAGCTGAAAATAATGGTATACCTCCTTCTGAGGTCAAAAAGCTCTTCAATATATATAGAAAGAATGGTATCTTGAAAATTCTCAAAAATGAAGGATTTTATTATCAATTGAATGAAGGGTATTAATACTCACTATCTTGAGACCTAGAATCAAATTTTGAATCTTTTCACCAGATAATCTTTAAAATTTTTAGTAACTTTTGTTTGTAATAAGGATTTTTTCCTCTATCCTTTTGATATTGACTATGAGTTCATTTTTTTCATTTACAAAAAAATTTAATAATATGATCTGATTTTATTGTTCTCTTCAATATAACATAGATTATAATCTTATGATATAAATTTTAATACAATAATTCAGTAAGTTAGTATTAGGAAAGAATATTTTAAAAAAAAATAAGTGAATATCAAAATGAGGTTTCTAGTTTTAAGTCATCGTAATCCATATTTTCCTCCATATATATTTTTAAAAACACCGGATACAATTGAAAGAGAGGATATTAAACAAGTTCCATTATTGATTGATCTATATGATACTGGTTTTTTCAAGCATACATTTGGAACTTTCAAAACTGCTAATTTAATCTTCGATATTCCCAGCGAATATTCAAATACAGGACATGAGCATCTTTTAATTTCACTCGTTATTGATAGCAAATCCAGAATAAATACAAATTTAGCTCAAAAGTTTTTGGAGGGATTTATTGAAGATTTCAAAAAAATTGATGAAGGTTTCAAAGCTTTTTATGTAAATTCCAGAATTTATAAAGGAGATCCAAAGAAATTAACGGAAATTATGCAGCTTTTAAATTCGTTTCATGCATCTTTTCCAGAAGAGAAAGTCATTTTTGAACAAAAAGAAGCAAAGATATTAATTTTTGGACTTTCGCTAGCAGGTAAGACAACGATAATTCGAACCCGAAGAAAATCTGTGTCAAAAACGTTATTTCCAACACTAAATGTAGATATATCGAGAATCCTCGTTAATAATGTATCTTTATTAACATATGATATTCCAGGAAAATATAAAGTTAAAGAAGTATGGAAACCTTATCTTAAAAATCAAGATGGATTAATTTTTGTATTGGATATTACTGATAAAATTAAGTTCTCATTTGCACGCGAATTATTACATGAAATTGCGGGTAAGCCAGAGTTAAGTGAATTACCTCTTCTTATCCTTTTCAATAAGGCTGATTTAACACAACCAGATATAAAAGAACTTGAAGACGCAATGGGAATAAAGAAACTTAGCAAAAGACCAATAAAATCCTTTTTGACTAGTGCGGTGAAAAACATTAATATAGATGAAGCATTTAATTGGCTTTCACTTAAAATTGCGGAGAGAGTTGATAAATATATCCCAAAAAGTGAAGTTGGGATAATTTTCTGTCGATGGGATGAAAATTTAGGGGTTAAAGTCGAAGCAGTCCATCCTAAAAATGCTTTTGAAAATCCGGAATTAATATCAATAAAAAGCATCTCTGTATCACAGTTTATTTTTGGAGGAGGTGAACTCAAGCCTGCATCAGTAATCCTACCATTTCCCCATTTAAATTCAAACGCAGCAATCTATTTTGATTATATTGAAAATGAGAGTACTAGAGGAGGATTATTACCTTTATCATTAATTGTATATTACAATGAAAAATTTCCTAAAAATATTATAAACCAATTTAGCTCAATAATACTCAACTATTTTGATGATATTAAAAAAAATTATTTAGATAAAAAGCATGTATTAGATTGCCTTGAAACTGTTCATAACACATTAATTCATCAATTAAGTTTATATCAACCATCAATTGAAGCTCTTAAAATAGCTGAATTACGGTATGAGGCATTATTTAAAGCTGCTAGAGATGCAATTTTGATAATTGATAAAAATTCAGGAATAATAATGGATGTGAATGAAGAAGCTGAAAAATTGTTTCACCGCCCTTTTGAAGACTTTATTGGATTGCATTCTAGTCAAATTTTGAGTGGCATTATTAATATAGATTTTAATGAGGAAGTGTTTGAGCAACTTGACTCTCCATTTCCATTTAGATTAGAAGTTATTGACAATTCAGGAAACCTCATTCCGGTAGAAATTAGTGTAAATGAAGTTCAAATGGGAGGACAAATTCTTATTCAATATATTATTCGTAATATTAGTAAGAGAATAGAAGCGGAAATAAAACTTAAGCATTCCGAAATAAAATTCCGGCATCTTTTTAAAGAATCGCCATTTTCCATACTTTTAATTGATCCTAAAGGATCATTGGTCGATTTAAATCCAGCATTGGAAACTATGTTAGGTTACTCAAGAGAAGACTTATTGGGAAGAAAATTTGTTGATCTCTCAATTATCCACGAAGATTATGTAGTAGAAGTTCTTAAAAGATTTAAGAGTGAAGAGAGAGGTAAAATGTATCCTCCATTTGAAATTCAACTTTATCAAAAAAACGGTAATCTCATCTGGGTAAATATGCAAACCTCTGTTGTTGATATTGGAGATGAAACATTTTATCAAATAATATATCAAAATATAACGGAAGAAAAAAGAATTGAACAGGAATTGATGAAAATATCTAGGTTAAAAGCAGTCATTACCAAAATTGTATCTAGATTTGTAGGAATAACAGATTTTGATCAAGCAATGATAGATTCTCTTAGAGATATCGGTGAATTTGTTAATGCTGCACGAGCCTGTCTTTATATCTTTAACAATAATCTCAATTTCCCAAAACCTGGCTATATGTGGTACGGTAAACTGTTGTACCCTCAAGTTAGTTTACCTGAAGAGATTAAAATTAGTAATTTTCCATATTTGATTGAAGAATTAAAAAATATCGATTATTTATATGTTAAAAATATACGTAATCTTTCTAAATCTGCAATTAAGTTAAAGACATTTCTGGAAATTCATAAAATTAAAAATCTTTTAACTTTTTCAATAAAGATTAATGGAGAATTAGAAGCTTTAATTTGGTTTGATAATATTACACCTGAGAACCATTGGTTAGATGATAATCTAGAATTGCTAAGCATTATTTCTGATATTCTAAAAAATGTGATTTTACGTAGACAAGCTGAAGAGAATTTACGTCTGAGTCTAGAAAATATACACCAAGATTTTGATAGAGAATATTTTTACAAGGAATTATTTGTAAATGATATAAATAATATAATAAAAAGCATGCAATCTCATATAGACGCATTTGATAAACAAGAAAATCAAATTTTATTAAAATCTAAAAGCGATTTATTAGAATATGTTAAAGATCAATGCATTAATGCGAAATTATTAATATATATCATTCAAAAATTAAGACAAATTAATGAAACCAATGTAATAATTGAATCAGTAAATTTAAATAGTGTAATTCAAAACGTCATAGAATTTATTACAAATAGCTATTCTAATAAAAAAATAAATATATCCGTTGAACAACCACATGAAGAATTGTATGTTAAAGCGGATAAATTTTTGGTCGATGTTCTTGTCAATATCTTAATCAGTTCGATAAGATATAATAGAAATCCAACAATAGAAATTAAAATTATTATAATTAGAAGTCTAGAAGATGGCTTGAACTTTATTAAAATAAAATTTATTGATTATCAAAAAGAGATTTCCAATATTGGGAAAAAACTGATATTTAAGAAAGAATGGGAAAAGGACAGCAAAATAAAGGAAATAATTCTAGGTTTCCTTTTGGTTGAGCGGGTATTAAATATATATGATGGAAAGATATGGGTTGAAGGAGATTCATTTGTGATCTTAATACCTGAAGCTTAAAACTTAAATAATCTAATTATTGATTTAATCAATAACATTATTTTCAATTAGTATATCAATCCAATTCTTAAAATAGAACATTTTAGTTGGAACGTAACTAATAACTTCTTTCACATAGGGAACTTTTTCAATTTCCTTAACTTGTTCATCTATATCTCTTAATTTTTCTATGAATACTGTATAAATAAATGCTTCTTGATTTGCAACTTTCCACATGTAGAAATAATTTTTTACAATTTTCCCAACTTTATTTAGTGATTCTGATGCAATTTTTTGAAAATTAACGATTAAAAGATACGATAAGAAATCCGCTGCACTAGTATCAAGGTCTATCATAAAAATAATTATATTATTTTCTCTCAGATAATCTAACCTTCGCTTGACTGTTTTAGAAGAAATTCCTAACTCATTCGCAATTTCAATATCAGTTTTTCTGCAATTATCTTTTATAGAATTGATAATTTTCCAATCAGTTTTAATTAACCTAGTATTTTTAAAGCCTAAATTTGGAGGGATAAGGAGAATAAAATTTTCAGTGTTTAATACTTCATCATGCTGCATGAATTTCTCAAGATTTTTTTTAAACTCATAATCATCAGAATAGATATGAATTATCTGCATCTTATTTTGAAGAGAAATCGCTCCGCCCGTAACCTCATCCAACTTCCCTAATTGTTCAATAAGTTCTTGCTGATCTGTTCCTTGTTTTACCTCAGCAAGAGTATAACAAACTGATTTTTGAAATATCAAGAAATTGAGATTAGTTGTAAATTTCATGATTACTCCCATATCAACTAAATTTTGGATTTTTTTCTTAACTAGATAGGGAGTTAGTTTAAGCTTTTTTGCAATTAATTCATAAGTCATTCGGCCATCAAACAACAATAACTTTAGAAGTTCTAAGTCTTTATCATCCATCTTATTGATAGATATACTTTTTTATTATACCAAATAATGTCTAATTTGCTTAAGAATTTTTATGAAACTGAACATTTTCACCAAATTAAATGTCCATTTATAGAGATTGAAATCACCATATTCTTTAAATATTTCAATTGGTTCATGATAATTAAGAAAATATGAGTAGTTTTATCATAATATTCTTATAAAAATTACAAATTATTAAATGGAGGCAATTAAATGAAAGAAATAATTATATTAAATCAATCTAATACCTTAAATTGGTATAAACCGTGGAATAAACGAGCTTTAGGTTTAAATCTAATTGGCTTTATGATTATAGCGGTATTAAATGCAGTGTTTACTGTGTTTTTTGACATTGTAATGATAGAAATTGGTTATATTTATCTCTATTTTGTAATGATTTTTCTAATGATGACAACTTATTTTTTCATTGTATATTTGAAGACTAAAGGTACAGCTGTATTCTTTTTCGGAATATGTGGGCTTATTGGAATCCCAATTGAGCTTGTTATAGAATGGCAAATAGAGAATACCTTGCAATCTCCTTGGGGTGCGTTATACTGGGCTTTAATCTATATAGCTTATGGTTTGTCAATAGATCTTTCACTATGGGTGTTAAAACCTGCCAAAAATGAAAGAAAGGCTGTATTAATATCCTCACTAATCTCTTCAATTAGCTTCATTTTACTAAGTATTTTAGCTGGGGGGACATTCTATAAATCTGGATTATCGATACCTGGTATTGATGATTTTCTTACATACGCTTACTTTATGATACCTTATTCAATCATTCAAGGGGTAATGGGGGCTTTGATAGGATGGTATCTTGCTAATTATTTACTTGGAAAAACCAACCATAATGAAAATTTATATAAAAAATTTAATTCAAAATAATTGGAAAAAGAGGTGTTAAGAATTAAAGATACAATAAGATTAACTGTTGATGAAGCGTTAGAATTATGTGAGCAAGTCCGTGCTATAAATAAGAAAAAAACGATTTCTTTTAATAAAATGTGGTGTTGGGGCTGTACGAAATTTACAAGTGCTCCCGAGAAAAGATGTTTTGCAAATGCTGAAAACGGAAGTAATACTGGGTGTCCTCAAGTTAATAAATTATATAAAAAATTATATAAATAAAAACAAAATCATTTTCTTTTTATTTTAATAAAAAACCAAATGTAAAATTAGAGAGACACTATTGAGAAATTTTGATTTGTTTTAATAAGCAATATTTTGTATTAGTTAATGAGAAATACTAATATAAAGAAATCTTAATTTGTTTTATTAAGTTAATAAAAATTTAAAAAATAGAGTAAATTGTGAGTTAAAATGACAAAGGATTATGAAATAACTACATGCGGTTTAAATTGTGATTTATGTGATAGTAATACAACCAAGATGCAAGATTCAGCAAAATATTTATTTAAAGTTTTTGAAGACCCTATGATCCAAGGAGTAGTTTTAATGTTTAACCCAGAATTTAATAAAGATAATTTCTCGGGATTTTTAAACACTTTAGATCTTTTAAAAGACTATCCCACCTGCCCAGGTTGTCAAGAAAGAATGGATTGTCCAATTAATCAATGTGCTAAACAAAAAAACATTAATTCTTGTAGTGAATGTGAATTTCTGGATTTAGAAGCTGGGATGTGTAAAGCAGTTCCAGAACAACCTCAAAAACCCATGATGTCCCCCGCTCCGGTTTTTTTCCAAGGGCTTTCTAAAAGATATCAAAATTGGAATGTGAAGAATTTAATTACACTTGCCAACGGAGATAAAGATAAAGTTAATAAAAAAATTGAAAAAATGATAAAGGAAGGAAAAACGAGTAGAGATCTCCTTGATATATCGGTGAATCTATTTGAATCGAGAGATTAAATCTTAAAGGCTCAAAAGTTAGTCCAAAATATAAAAGACAATTTCTTTTTAATTCTTTTTCTAGTTAGAAAATATTTTTTCTTAGGAGGTATGCTTCATATCACCCCTAAATTTTAATAATTAAGAATAAAATAATATAAAAAAAATTATAATTTCCATTTATTTTCTTGGTAGTATTCCTCCCACTAATCCTAAGATTCCTCCAACAAGTAGTAAATAATTCCCTAATGCTACAGAAGCCCCAAATCCTGATGGCCAAACTGCAAGATGTATAGGAAATGCTCCTAAGGCTTCACTGGAAAAAGGTTGTATATAGTCTATAACATTTGGAGGAACACTGAAAGGTCCTGAGAAAATTGCAAGTGCAATTCCAATTGGCATAAGTGCTCCGATGATCGAAACAACACGACTTTTCACTCCAAGTAATATCAACACACCTGAGAATAAGAATAATATTAAACATCCACCCACAATATATAGAACAAAGAAAGGTACTCCTGCTCCCCAACTAGCAGCAATTGTTTCTGCATTTGCAAAAGTATAAGGAAGGCTAAATAGCACACCCAAACCATGTCCATAATATAAAGTACCTGCATCATCAACGACAAACCAAGAAAATATGTATGTTGCAACAAGAGCTATAATCCCACCAAGTATAGTTAAAAGTTTTCTTACTTCCATTTTTAACATCATTTTTTTATTTTATATTTTGTTATATAACAAGCGTTATATTAGAAATAATTATTAAGTACTGTCATAAAAAAAAATTATCTTAATAATTTATAAAAGATTGAAATGCAATTTTTTAAATATAGCCCCCTTCTTTTGATCATTCTGCCTGACAATTTGGACAATAATAACCACGTCGTCCTGATAAATCTATACTTTTAATCTCATTCTGACAAATGGGGCATATTTCTTCCTTTTTACGATGAGGAATTAGAAAAATATCTGGATAAGAACTTAGATCGCCTTCTTTATCAATTCCGAATTGGAGAATATCTTTAATATTAGTAAAAAGCTCTTTAACCTTACTATCATCTAATGTATTTAATTTAAATTTAGGATTTAATTTTGTTCTAAACATAATTTCATCTGAATAGATATTACCTATACCCGCAACAAAACTCTGATTTAGTAAAGCATTTTTGAGGATTGCTGTCCTTTTTTTTAAAGCACCTTTAAATTCTTCAAGACTCATTTTAAAAGCATCAGGTCCAAGTTTCTTTCTTTCAATAAATTCTTCTATAGAATTCGCAATATACAACCTTCCAAACATTCTAAGTGATATGTATGCTAAATTAAAGCCATTACTAAAATGAAAGATTACTTTACTATAACTAGGATCTTCTTCTTTTGAATCATAATATTCTAAATCTCCGGTCATTCCAAAATGCATGACTAAGACTCCTTTTTCAAGATTAATTAGGAGATATTTCCCATGTCTTATGGATGATTGGAAATGATTATTATTTACTAATTTTTTCAGATTTTCCTCATCAATATCTAGGACTCTATTATCTATTACTTTTATTGATTTAATTATTTGATTTAATGAGGTTTTGTCAAAATAACGTTTAAATGTTTCTACTTCTGGAAGTTCTGGCATGAGGTTTTACATTCCTTTAATAATAAAAAATATATTTGTAATAGATCTTTTAAGTCTAATTATTCAGAAATACCATTAGACTAAGAATAAAGTAAAAGAGCTGAAAGGGAGTAACCATTATACGCTCAATTATACCTCTATACTTTCCTGAGGCAAATCTAGCTGAAATAATTACACCTATTAATGAAAGAATCGCTGAGATAAGTGAAAATATAGCAAAACCACTCCATGCAGGGATATTCTGTAAGCGAAGCCACAGTGTTACCATCCCAGCAATTGCAAATATCCCCATTAAAACTACAAGGGCAATATGCATTTTTCCTTTATAAGTTGTGAATTCACCGCCTTCATCAAGAGGAAAGAAAAAAGCAACTGCTATTCCTAATATAGAACTTATTAAAAGGAAAATTGGTCCAAGAATCGAACCTCCTCCGTCGGTAATACCCCAATGTAATCCAATGAAAAAAATAAACAACAGAACACTTTCTGTAATGACGAATGCTTGTGCTAAACGTCTATTAGGGGCGCCCACTGCGAATAATGAACTGATATCATCTCGAATATGGTTATAACCTGATTGAAAGCTACCAATAATAATCCACATTGCTGTGTAAATAATTGGACTAAGCATACCACAAATTGCCAAAATCTGAAATATAATCATGATTTTTTGATTTAGTACTTTAAATTAAAACTTTGCTGTGTAGAAATATATAAAAAAAAAGATTATTGAAAATTAACAAAATTATGCTGGCTGTAATACTCCAGCAAATACTAGCCATGCTAACAGAGTTTTTGAAATTAAGCTAAGAAGGATATATCCTCTTTCTCCATATAAATAATCTCGCCATTTCCCTTTCTTTTTATATTGCAAGATCATATTAATTGGAAATGTATTAAAGAAAAAGAAATAAGAGCCAAAAATTGCCCAAACAAACCACGGAATTTCACCAAAACTCCCATTACCGAATAAATATACTAAAATTATCACCCAAGGGATAATCCCTGCAAAAACCCCAATGTAAAAAGCAGTCCATCTTGTTTTTTCAGTTGTTTGATTGTGTATTTCCATCATTAATCCCATTAAATTCATAGTAGCATTGATAGCAAAAATTACAATTAAACTTCCTAAGTCATACACACCAAAAAACATTGAAATTAATACAATCATTACAGATGAACTTAAAGCGTATTCAAACCACCGGAAATAATTGATTCCTTGTTTCAGTTTTTCGTTATAAAAATCATTCACGCGTGGCAATACGATTAGGAAATGAGCAATTGACGAAATAAACAGAAATGAGGAAACAATTGGACCTATAGGAATAGTAGTTAATTGAGTATAATTTGGAGCTAAGATACCAGGAGGATCAATATATTCCAAAAATGCAGTGGTAATTGGGAGCTCAAAATCTCTGATTTGAGGAATTACTAATGCTAAGGTCAACATTAGACTTGCTTGAATAAGGTGTAAGATGCCCATAATTAAATTGAATCGTCGTAAATAAGGAAATGTTATTTCAGAATCAATTCTATCTTCCATTATAATCATTATTTTATGTTTTTATTTTAGATTTTATTCATAAAGACTATCATTAAATTATTTTCTATATATTTTATTAGTTTAAGATTTTTAAATTAATAATTAGTCATTCCTAGATTTTTCACTTTAATAAGAGGAAAACTTGAAATTTTTAAAGCAATTATTGGATTTCTTCAATGTGTACAACAAAAATCTGAAAACATTTTAATTGCTAAAGGAAAATTATGATTTTATCTTTTTACCAAAAATCCAATATTGATATTCTCCACCTCTTTCCAGAACACCTTCAAATATAATTGAGAACCCAGCTTTTTTTACAAGTTCTAGAGTTGTTTTTGGATTATAGTTACTCCAAAACATAGGTACTCCAAAAAAGTAGCTTTTTCCTTCTGATTCTGAAATACCTGTATTTATCAATAATATCCCTCCTGGTTTCAATATTTCAAAGAACTTTTTAAAGATCTGTATATGGTTATTTCTGGGCACATGAAACAGAGTATATACACTTACTATCCCATCATAAGTATTCTCTTCAAATTTTAATTGGTTTATATCCATTTTGATAAATTCAGCACTAGGGACATTCACTCGTGCGAGACTTAACATTTTATCAGATAAATCAATCCCAGTTACTTTAATTCCTCTATTAATTAAGAATTTTGCAGTTGGAATTCCCGCACCACATCCCACATCCAATACGTGAGCATTTTTTGGGAGTAGCGAAGCAAATTCTTCTAACTCATTATTAAATTTATTTAAATCCCTGTGGTTATAATAATCTTCAGCGATTTTATTATATCCTTGCTCTACCAAATTACTTATTTCATCCATATAACTTATTATAAAAATTAAAGCTTATGTACGCTCTGTTAATATTTTATCAAAAAGCTTATTGCTTGTAGTTATAAAAATTAAATTTAGAGCAGCTTGAATTTATAATTTCTAATAATTAATGTCTCTAACTATTCCAAAATTTTCAATTTTATTATACTTTTTATTCTTAGACTGAAAGTGAACAAAAATTGGTGAATTTTGAATTACTGGCAAAGAGTCAATTAATTCTTTATCTCCATATCTAATGGCTTGAAAAACAAGTGGCAGATGATATCGGAAAATTCTATCTCGTAATCCCGCCCAACCAAAACAAAAACCTCCACTAACATGCAGATAAAAATGTAATTCATAATGATCATTCTTTTTTTGCCACTCAGCTAATACTTCATCTCTCATAAACTTAGTGTAACGTTTTGAAGTTTGCTCGAGATCATATTCGGAACCTATTGTAAGGAAAAGATCTCCTGTAGAATCTGAATGAGTTAACGTATATTTCCGAGGTAAAACTAATTTATCAGCATCAACCGAGTCTTGATAAACAACATGCAATTTCTCGGGATTTAAATCTGCCATTCTTATTAATCAAAGATTATGAAATGACTTTAAAGCTTTTTCTTATGTTTTATTACTATAAAATATAAAAGATTGGTAAAAATACAAGGTAATAAATCAAGACTTTATAAATAAAATTAGACGATATGAAATGACATCATTAAAAAACAAAACTCTTTTCATAACTGGTGCTAGTAGAGGGATTGGAAAAGCTATTGCCATAAAAGCTGCTCAAGATGGAGCTAATATAGCTGTGGTCGCAAAAACCAAAGAACCACATCCAAAATTACCTGGAACTGTGTTTACTGCCGTAGAAGAAATTATCTCTGCTGGAGGTAATGCCCTCCCTTGTATTACAGATATTAGATTTGAAAAACAAGTCAAAAGAGCTGTTGATATGACAATCAAAGAATTCGGGGGTATTGATATCCTTATAAATAATGCTAGTGCGATAAATTTGTCCCCTACTTTAGAACTCGAACTGAAACGATTTGATCTAATGATTAATGTTAATGTACGGGGAACCTTTTTATGCTCAAAATTATGTATCCCTTATTTAAAGAAATCTAACAATCCTCATATTTTAAATCTCTCCCCACCCCTAAACTTAGATTCAAAATGGTTTAAAAATAATGTGGGCTACACAATTGCTAAATATGGAATGAGTATGTGCGTACTTGGTATGGCAGAAGAATTCAAAAAAAACAGGATTGCAGTAAATGCTTTATGGCCTCGTACTCCAATAGCTACGGCAGCAGTTAAAAATTTACTAGGAGGGCATTCAGCAATTAAACACTCAAGAAAACCAGAGATTGTAGCTGATGCTGCTTACTTTATCCTTACAAAGAAAAGCACAGAATGTACAGGAAATTTCTTTATTGATGAAGATATTCTTATTGAACACGGAATTACTGATTTAAAAAAATATTCGGTTGATCCTAAAGCTGAACTTTATCAAGATTTTTTTATCTAACGGTAATTTATTAGAGATTAAAAAGACTCTAAATTTAAAAGAATCCATATTTTTATTATGTAGAAAACTCATTTCCCTGAAAACCCCATTTTTGAAGGATTTTTTCAGCGTTTGATGTGATACGTTCAATAAATTCTTTCAAAGACATTATTTTATCACAATGGCCCGCAGCCATAGATCCTATTGGAGAATCTTTTAATTGGAAATGAAAGATTTTTTTATAGAATTTTTCATCAAATATATCTTGTTTAATTATAGCTTTCTTCCAATTATTTGAAGCGAGACTTTCAAATGTGGGTATAATCGCAGTTCCAAAACATACAGCATCAGCGCCCATAGCAAGAGCTGCTAGAAAGCCTCTAGCATCTCCTATTCCTCCCGCTGCTATAATAGGGATCTTCAACATCTTTTTTGCCATAGTTATATTAACGAGAGTAGTATTTTGCGTTGGATTTTTAAATCCGGTTCCTTCAAGGCCTACAATTGTTATAGCATCTGCACCTGCTTTTTCAGCGGATATCGCATGCTTAATTGTGGCACACTTGTGAAACCAATAACAACCAGCATCATGTAATTTTTTCCCAATTTTCGCAACTTTATAGGCAGAAGTAGTACAAACTTTAACGCTTGCATCAATAGCAATGTCTACATAATCAAGATAGGATTCTTCTGTTCTTCCTCTTCCAGTTTTTTCAATAATTTGAGTAGGCATAATTGAAAAATTGACAGCATAAGGCTTATTTGTCAATTTTTTCATCTTTGCAATTTCTTCTTGAAAATCATTAACAGTTTTAAAATTGATCGCTGTGAGGATTCCCAATCCTCCTGCATTTGAAAATGATGCTGCAAATTCCGCTCTCCCTATTGCCATAAAAGCACCCATAATTATGGGATATTGAATTCCAGTCATCCTTGTTATTTTTGTGTTCCATCTCATTTTTCCCACTAAAAACTAGCGTACTATACTATATGTTATCCTAAAAAAGTTATAACAGTTTTACAGTTTTTTACTATAAAATTTAAGATTGATAACAATTAATATGATAAATACTATATTGTAGATCCAAGTAGTAATTATAGAATCTAGTGGTGCGGGGATAAAAATCAAAGATATAACATTTAGGACTAAAATTAGTATTTCCCAAGCTATCGTAATTTCAAATACGGTTTTCCCCCTGTGCCAATCATCCTTTTTTAATACGAAAAGGATAAAGCTAGAAATTATTAAAAATACTCCCCCAAATGCCCATGAATAGTATGGATCGAAAAAAGGCCATTGAATCAGAGAGAGGTACCAAAATGGAATAGCCAAGTAAAAGAAAGCAAAACCTAAACCTATAATGGCGTTAATTAGTAACAATATTTTCAAGTTTTTTGTCATTTCTACCATTTTTATAACACCCTTTATTTATAACAAAGCTGGTAAAATATAATTATAAATTAAATACGAGTTAAAATCAAAACTTAGATTCATACCAGTGAACATTATGAGCAAGTCTCTGGTATAATATACATTAATTTGCTGGCCCCCATAACCTAATGCCCGATAACAGTTACTATAAGGATTGACCCACCATTGATAGCCATATCCACTATTTATATCTAAATATATTAAAGGACTGGTTGACTTTCTAACCCAACTATCTGAAACAATCTGTCTATCTCCCCATATCCCTCCTTTAAGGAAAAGATAACCCAATTTAGCCATATCTCGAGTTCTTAGAAATAATCCATCACCACCACATGATACTCCTTGCGGATCTTGCAACCAATTCGAATGCTCAATACCTAATGGTCCAAATAAATATTGATCTGCGAAATCAGATGTAGACATGTTAGTAGCTCTTTGTATTATTGCTGATAGTAAATGAGTAGCACCAGTATTGTAATTAAAAGTTTCACCGGGAGCAGCAATCATTGTTCTATTAAGTACAAATTCTACATGATCTTCGCTTGCTTTCCAAGTGTTATATGGATTTCTATGATCTTCATAAGGATAATACTCAGGCCAATATAGTCCTGTAGTCATAGTTAATAAATGCTCAATTGTTATCGCCTCCTTTCGAGCATCGACATTCGCAATGTCTTTATCAGGAAAATAGTCGAGAACTAACTCATCAAGACTACTAATATACCCCTTATCGAGTGCAATTCCTACTAAAATTGAGGTCACACTCTTTGAAACGGAGTATAAACGAAATAGATAATCACGACTAGCGAATGTATCATACCATTCTTTTACGATAAAACCATTTCTTATTACAAGAATACTATAAACTCCATAATAATTATTTTCAACATCATAGATCATATTATCTAACACGCTTGAATCCATTCGTGCAAGTTCCGGAGCTATATTCGTCCAATATTCATTAGAGTTTATTCTCAGTATTAGTAGAGCTCCAGGGAAAACTCCTGCTATTCCAAAAACTACAATTAAAAGAGGAAATCCTACTTTTCTAAGTGCAGATTTATTCGTTCTAGCCATTTAAGACATTTATAGAAAAATGTAATAAGATTATATCTATACTAAAAAATATTTGAAATTGTTTAAGAAAAAAATGGAGCCCATTTTTTAATATGTAATATTTTGACAAGATCTCTAATAATGTATGGTGTTGATTTATTCCATACTTATAAAGACAATTAATGATGTAAAATAATTCTTAGGGCTTTAATGATGAATAATTTGTGGTAACAATTTTTCATTTACAAAAAATAAAATTTTATTATCTATTTTTTCTTTTAATATTACTTCTAATCTTTCAAGAATTAGCAAATATTTTGAAAGTGTATTAGGATGCATTTTAAGAGCTTTTGAAAGTTTAGTTTTTGTTAATCCGATATTATTTTGGTGGAGATATTGAATAATATTTTGACTTTTATCATGAGAGATGTAAAAACTAAATTTGGCATCTGTTATATCAACATTAGAATCAAAGTATATTTCGTGTTTGTTGAATATTCTCTTCTTTATAAAGTTAAACTTAATTAAAATATTGAGATGCCATACTACCACATGAGTGCTAAAGCCTAAATCATTAACAAGTCTAGAAAAATAAATTCCAGGTTTTGTTAAAATATGATGATATATTTTTTTACGCTTTTCATTTTTTAAGACATCATCATTAGTTAATTTAGAACCCTCAACAAGGAAATTTTTTTTAACTAAAGACTTTAAGACTGATTTAATTCCTTTATAATTAAGTTTATTAGAAGTTCTTCTAAGATAATAACTAATATAAGGAATTATATCATCAATGTCAAACTGCCGGTTTTTACTTAAATAGTTTTGTACAATCTCTAAAACCACTCTCTCTTGTGGGAGTAAATCAACCGACATGTTTTCCTAACCGAAGTTTATATCTGCTATTTCTTAGATTTTTTAATCATTTCTCTCATTATCAATTTACGTTCAAAAGGATTAAGAGCTAACATTTCTTTAATAAATTCATCTTTGTCCTTAATGTCTAATTCCAAAAGATCCACTTGTTTAAAGAAGTCAGGCGAAACAGATGTTAATTGAGGATTAGATAACATTTGTTCAATTTTATCCTTAGGATATCCAAAATTCTTTCGTCGATTTTTTTCAAGTTGTTTCTTTTTCTCATTTGAGAGAAATACACTAGCAACATTTGTTTTTGTATAGTGATATACAGCGTAACTAACACCAATGCTTAATGCAAGACTAATAACAATTATTATAGTTAAAGCAAAAGGAAAGGGGGGATTAAGAATTGATTGTAGTATTCCTTGGACTCCTAATTTTGGGTCGTGGTAAATATTTTGACCTCTCGGATAATTAACATAAATTTTTTGTTCAGATTCATCGTCGTCATCAACCTGAATGGGTGAAACTAATATCTGACTCTCATTCCCATCAACTATAGCTGATTTTTTCCATGATAAAAATCCAACTCTACTTGCATTTGATGTGAAAACTGAAGTCTCATTAAAGGCAAAACCTAGACTCTCATCTTCAGTTTCCTCCTTCTCTTCATATTTTGCTTCAGATTCCAACTTAACATAGAGTGCCAGTTGGGATGATCCATTTGTATAATTGAAGTCATTAATCTCTATACCTATTTTTGATTCAGTGGGTGTAATTAGACTGTTATTAATGGTTGTGAATTCTTCAGAAAAGAAGAAATGTGTTTTAAAAATTCCATCCTTTGTACTTAGTTTGATATAATGTAATATTGTATTTGGCGATAATACAAATTGAGAATAGTTGATTTTGTTAAAATCTTGGATATCAACTTCTTTAAGTGTTTGGTCCGTTGAATTATCATAAATACCATCGCTATCCATATCAACAAATTCTATCAATTTTTGAAAGGAGATAGAGAAATTTAATTCATTATTACCTCCTTCAGTTTTTGGATTATACTGGAGTTCTATTTCAATTCCATTATTATCATAATTGACACCAATGCTAATTTTATCTCTATGGTTTCCAGTTCTTAAAAGTGAATCCAATTTGAATTCGTCACTTGAGAAATTTATTGTTATATTTCTTTTATTCACAGCTTCATATTTATCATCGATTCCATCAAAATCATCATCTGATGCTATAACTGTAGCAACACTTAAATTGAATAAGATTATTCCTAGAAAAAAGATACTAAAGAAAAGTCTTCTCTTTTTCATTTTAAACTTCACATTATAGCATTTTTGTTTTTTTTTAAGAATTTTCTTTATATTTTATTAAAAGATATATTTAAATAGATATTTGTCGATATCGGTTGAAAACGTTAAAAATCATACTTAAAAAATAAAAAAAAAATTATTTATTAATCAAATTCTTTGTTTCTTCTTTATGGCATAAATAATTCCGGTAATTCCTAGGGCACCTACTAATCCAATGATTAAAACTGAATAACCAGGAATTTGAGATGCTAAAGGCAAACCTATCCCAATTTTTGGATCATGATAAATTAGAGTACCTCTTGGATAATTTAGATAAATTTTTTGTTCATTAGGTTCAAAATCATCGTCTTCGATTTGACTAACTAATACATCTTTAACCAAACCATCAACAGTAGCATTTTCTTTCCAACTAAAAAACCCTTTAAATGAATTCATTGTAGTATAAGTACTGCTTTCATCTTCAGCATATCCCAATTCCTCATCTTCAGTGCTATCTTTCATCTCATAATTTACTTCCGAATCTAATTTCGTGTATAATGCTAATTGGGAAGTATCATTAAGATAATTGTAATTCTTGATCTCAATATCGATTTTAGTTTCACTTGGAGTAATTAGTGTATCATTGATTATTTCAAATTCCTCAACAAAATAGATGTGAGCAGTAAATACCTCATCAGAAGTTGTAAAAACAATATGATGCATTTTAGTGTCTAATGAAATATCATGAATAGAATATATAGGCACTTTAAAGTCATCTAAAGAATAACTATCAATTTTCTCATCAATTGATTCAGTAAATACCCCATCTGCGTTAAAATCAACATATTCGACGATTTCTCTAAAAGTCACTCCAAATTCTAATTTAATCTGTGAAGTATTTGAATCTGAGACGTAATTAGGTGTAAATTCAACTCTAATGCTAAGACCATCCGATTCATTGCTAATTTCAAATTGTATCTTGTTTTTTCCATCTGCAGATCGCAAAATTGACTCTATAGTTATTGTATTTTCATCTATTTCGGTTGTGATGTCTCGTTCATGTTTATCTTCGAATCCATCATCAATACCATCTGAATCATCATCAGTAACCGCTGCTACTGTTCCCGAACTTATAGTAAAGAACAAAAATCCTAGGAAAACCAAAGCTAACATTTTTATATTATTATTTCTCATAAAATCAACTCGTCTTTATAATTAAATTGTAGAATAATATTCCCTATGTAACCGGAGTATAGACTGGCTATTAATAGGTAAATGGTATAAAGATGAACTATAATTTTCTTCAAATAGATCATTCTTTTACAAATTTAACCTAAAAAATGAAAAATATTTTTAGTCTTATAGGAATTAAAACTGGATATATATAGTAAATAAAAAAAAGATAATATTTTGAATAATCGATTTTCAATTCATTAAAGAATGTTTAATAAATCAAATAATAAATCTAAGAACATTTTTTTAAAATAAATACTGGTACTTAATACTATTTTGATTTTTGCTTTACAAATTATATGCATCAAGTGAAAATAATGAACTGCACCCCTTTCCAATAGATGGAGTTAAACGACCTAATACCCTAAAAATCGTCCCTTCACGACCACATTCAGGGCATCTTTCCCAATTTTCTACTTGAACAATATCATCTAGCAGAACCGATACTCCAGCATAACTTTCTACTCCATAAGGCGTAATCAATTCTAAGAGACCAGGTTCTCCTGTTTTTTTAATAGGCTCTGATGTTTGAATATCTCGGACCACAATCCGACCTTGATCCTTATTAACATGAAGTAAGAAATCATTATAGTACTTTGACCAATGACCCCCGCATGCCATTGGGCTTTCTGTAGCTGCAAAATTATCACAAAATTTATCTGGAGTTATATTAAACATATCACACATTTGTTTAACAAAATCTGGCTTATTTACATGATGTCCCAACTTAACACGACCTTTAATGCCATCCCAACCACCACCTCCAGTAATGATATATAGACTATCACTTAGATCAAAAGTTCTTTTTTCTTTAATATGATAATCTTTGAGTATTTTGTGCATCCACAATGGAGAATTAGCCATAATTGTGGGAAGTTTGTCTCTTTCAACTCGATTTAATTCGTCTTTTAACAATTTACCATTTATACCAATCACTGCTCGAGCTTTAAAGGTTGTCATCATTTTCCAAATTGTTCTCCCCAAAAAAAATTGTAATAGATAATTGATATGCTTCCCTTCCCATATATCAACTATACTTTTATATAGGAGAAATGCGTCCTTTTTGTAAAAATTGTGTCTTATTTTATTAATGATTCGCATTCCGGGGGCAAATAAAATAAGATTATTAACTTCTTCTTTACATGAAAAAGAATTGAAAACTATGTTATAATTAGCCTTTAAAACTTCAATATCACCTTCAAGTCTTCCAACAATACTAGGATCTCCACATGTAGAGGAAGACTCCATCCAATATTTTAAATTTTCGAAAGAATTACCTCTTAATAGGTCTCTAAATTTATAATTTGAAAGTTTAAAGAAATTCCAAGGTATATATGGAATTTCACCTAAATTAGATTCTTTTAATGTTGTATCAAAGTCATACTCAACCTTTTCGCATAACTTTTTATAAATTGGGCAATCTTCTGCAGTTTCTTTTATAATATGAGAAATATCGTCTAGAACCATTAGTAAGAGCAATCAATAAATGTTAAATTTCTAATTTCAAGTTATTATTAAACACTAAAGGATTTAATATTTTATTCTTCTCATTTATAGACAAATTTGAAAGTCCTAGGAGAAAAAATGTGATACTTATTTATATTACTTGATTAATTGAATTGAATATAGGATTATATTTTTCTAGAGGATTCTCAATGGAATGGAGAGTAAAATATATTTTTAATTTTCCAGAAGATATTACATGGCATAATGGGTATGCCCATTTTGGATTTCATGATTATAAAGGAAATTTTTACGTCTTGAGACATGAACAACATTGGTTTGGAGAATTTAATAAAAACAATGAATTTCTCTGGACTGCAGGTTCAAAGAATCCGAATCTTTGTAATACTCATATGTTTTTTGATTTAAAAAAACCTACTTTTGTTTCAAGATCCCCTACAGATGATACATTAATTATTGCCAGTAAAGGTAATAAGAGGATATATAAATTACTTCCAGACGAGAAAAAATTTGAGTTATTCATTGATATGGAAGAAGTAGGTGCAAATGATATTGGAAACTGTGTATTCGATAAGGAAGGTAATGTATGGATTAATGAAGTCACAGGATGTAAGATATGGCAATTTGACTCACACGGGAAGAAAAAAAATGTTTTAGGTGATGGAAAACCTGGATTTCAATTAGATACAGTAAGTTTTAATGATGCCCAATTTAATTGGATTTACGACCTTCGAATTGGGCCAGATAATTATGTATATGTTCTAGACAGTGGTAATTATACAGTCAGAATGATTGATATTAGCGAGGAAACCGTTGAACTTATTGTTGGTACTGGTGAGCCCGGTTATCTAGGAGATGGTAAGGATGCTAAAAAAGCCACTCTTGGCTCAGATAAAAATGAACAGTTTGATGGACCTTGGGCGATGGCTCTAGACGAAGACGGAGTTATTTTTATTGGTGACACTCATAATCATGTTGTCAGAATGGTTGAAAAAAAGAAAAAAAAGAGAATTATATCTACAATCCTAGGTAATACAGAATATACTCCTTCTTTAAGAAATTCTGTCGATGAGACTGATCCTTTTAAAATAAATCTCCCCAAAATTTGCAGTATGGATTATTATAATAAAGAATTGTTTATTCCAGATTATAATGGAGATCTCATCGTATTTGAAAAACTTGATTAAAATGGTAAAAATGGATGGCTTTTTTAAGGATTAGGGTTTTATAGGGTTATGAAAATAGCAAAAGAGTTATTATATCCTGCTCCATTTTACAATTTTCTTTCATATATTTCAAAATCTGACATACATGGCCCAATGCTCGATTGTGGTTCAGGTGGTCCTAATCCTAAACAGGCACTTTTTGTTCAATTGGGATTTGATTCTATTGGCATTGAATTTTCAGAAGAGAGACTAGAAAAAGCACAAGATTATGCTAAAAAGCAAAAATTAAATTTACCAATGCAGGTAGGTGATATGCGGTCAATGCCATTTGAATCTAATTATTTTGGATACGTATACTCTTGGAATACAATATTTCATATGAAAAAAATTGATATTAAGAAAGCTCTAGGCGAGATGATCAGAGTTTTAAAACCGGGAGGTCTCTGTTTTGTTAATTTTCTCTCAATACATTCAGAGTTTTATGGCGTAGGTAAAGAACAAAATTCTGGAGAATATTTACAACTTGAAGGGGAAGGGGAAATTCTTCATACATTTTTTACTGATGAAGAATCTGACGGATTTTTTGATAATTTAGAGATCGAAATATTATTTAAAGAAAAGAGAATCCTCCATAAACAACTGGAAGATCGTGTAATGAGAGATAGCTACATTGATTATATTGTTAGAAAAAAGAGACCTTGAAATTAAATTGAATTCTAAGAAGGAAATCTATTCATTTTATTTTTAAGCAATTTAATCCCTGCTTCTATCATATCAGGAAGGTTATTTTCCATACCAAATTCAATATACGCTAAACAAGACCATCCATACAGAAATTTCATACGTTCTTGGAACTGTGAATCAATTTTTCTCTTATAAGATAAAAAAATATTACTGAGGAATATATCTCCTTCATCAAAAAACAGAAAATCAGCAGCAGGATCATAAATCCGTGATTCTTCAAAGTCAACTATTCCATTAATTTTAAGATTATGAGGATCCACAACAATATTTGTTATATCAAAATCGCCATGAATTATTGAATATCTAAAATTAAAATTAACATCCTTATTTAAAAAAGTATTAAAAAGATTATTTATCCAATCTTTTTGATTTGGAGTTAACATTTGAAAAATTTTCTTTTGAGCTCTTTCAAAATAGTCTTCCCATTCAGATTTATATTTGTCACAAGAAAAAATATCGTCAACTATTTGATTTTTTACAGCTGATTGATAGAGGTCATCCGAGTGGAGTTCAGAGAGGAATTCACCTATTTCTCTTGCTATTCTTAACTTTTGATTTTGAGATACTTTATAAAAACATCTTGATAAGGGAACTCCTTCAATTTTCTCATATCCCATAATTGGGCAATCTGGGTCTAACGAGATATATATTGGCTCCGGGATGGGTACGGATACATATTTTTGGATATGATCTAGCATTTTAATCTCATTTTGAATAAGTCTGATCCCTTTAATGTTTCTGAAGTGTTTATCTGGAATACGAAAGATATATTGATTCTTCACCTCATAAACATTATAAGTTCCATGATAAAAAAATCTAATATCAGTTTCTTGTATATCAGGGAAAAAGCAATACAATGATTCGACTATTTCATCTTTAGAAATATCAGCCGATCTGTTTTCTTCAAAAAATACCATTATATGAATTTATATTTTTGTTTTATTCAAATCTTTATTTTTATATCTCGATTTGAGCATGGGAAATGTATTACAATTAATGAATAAAGAGTTCCATAATAATTATTTTAGAAAAGTTTATCTGATTATATCTTTTTATATTGATGTGTTTTATTTATGTATGAATCTCCTAAATTTATTTATCAGAATCTATCTTAAACTCAATTAATATATGCTACAGTTTACTTTTTTCTTTCTATTTTGGTTTATTAGCTTCATTTTCTTTCTTATCACTGAACCAGAATACGATTTGGCTCAAATGTTCAGCAAAATCTGACTTATTTACATGATGTCCCAACTTAATACGACTTTAAGTGCCATCCCAGCCACCACCTCCATTAATAATATGTAAACTGTCACTTAGATCAAAATTTTTTTTTTTATGATGATAATCTCTAAGTACTTTCTGCATCCAAAATGGAGAATTAGCCATAATTGTGGGAACTTTGCCACCAAAATATTCTGCTTTGCCACTAATACCTATGTACCAAATTTATATAATAATTCTTCAAAATATAGGTTGCAGTTTAAAAAAATTATTAATAAAAAAATTTTAATTATAGATGTTCATGTAAATAAGGGGTGTTAACATAAATGGCTCTTCCAAATATTGATATAATAAATGGACTTACAGGTCTAGAAATTACTGTTGCTGGTTATATTTTAGCTTTTATCCTAATTTTTAAATATGCTAGAAAAGCAACTGATATAAAAGTTAAAAAAAGATTAATATTAAGTGGAATTGGTTTATTATCAGTTTTTCATGCATGGTTTGGGGTCTCTGCAAGTTTTTTACTTATGGTATTCGGATTTCCCCCATTAGGTCCGAATATAGCGGTTTTAGGATATGCTTGGGGGCCTGCTTTGGGTGGAACAATTTGGGCATATATTGCCTCAGATTTATTTAAAAGCGGTCGTTATAAAATCCCAATTACGAGTATAGTAGCAATATTGAGTTTAATTTTCGCTGTTTTGATTTATTCCAATCCATCAGCTTTTACTTCTTGGGAAGCATCACCCGGAGGTTTGCCGTCAACAGGAATTAAAGGGGCAGCATTAGCATTATTAGGGGTGGTGTTGGTAATTATGATGGTAATTCTGGGACCTGCTATTCTTCATTCAGGAATAACTTTAGAGAACAAAAGTGTGAAATGGAGGAGATATTCAATGGGTATTGGAGTAATGTTTGTCTCTCTTTTCGGAATTATTGATGCAGGTGTTTCTAATCTCCCACTGATTGGTTTAGCTATAGTTAAAGCTTCTATTTTTACATCAATATTTCTGATATATGAAGGTATTGATAAAGGAATTTGATTTTTATAAGAAAAATAAGAGGGAAAGAAGAAAATGGAAGTTAGAGAAATAAGAAAAAAAAGGTCATTGCGACAAAGGCTCTTTATAATTATGATTGCATGCATCTTAATTCCATTCATGCTTTTAACAGTTTTCTTAGCATTTCAATTATTAACAAATATTGACTATTTTATTGGATTAGGGTATACCTCACTTGAAACATTAAAAAGCCCGTTGATCATTACAATTATTATTGTTGCTATAATTACCACTATTGTGATTTTTTTTGCTGTAAATGGCATCTCTCGAAGAATTACATCTCCTATTATTGATTTAACAAATTCAATAGAACAAATATCTCAAGGAGATCTCACTCAAGAAATTCCTATGAGTGGAAGAATGAGAAGAAATGAAATCGGTGTACTTGCTCAATCTTTTCAGAGTTTATTGGTTACAATGCGTTTGGGAAACAAAAGTTATTATCAAGGTAATATGACCCTTGCATTCAGAAATTATAATGCTGCATTAGAGTTATTTCAAACAACAAAAAATCTTCATGGGGAGGGAATGTGTTTAAATAACCTTGGAAACATTTATCGCAATTGGGGAGATTATGATAAAGCAAAGGAAAGTTATAATAAGTCAATTAAAATTGGTGAAGAACAGGAAGATATTGGATCATTAAGTTCTAGGTATAATAATCGTGCTCTTCTTTTTCTTTCAGAAGAACAATGGCAAGAAGCAATGGAGGATTTTAACAAAGCTCTTGAAATAGATAATGAGTTGGGAGATGAAGTGGGAATTGCTTCAAGAAATAGAAATATAGGAGTATTATATATGTTAAAAAATGAATTAAATCTTGCTCAAGAACAACTTGATGAGGCATTTAAACTTGATAGTAAATGGGAAAATAATTCAGGTTTAGCAGAAGATGAGTTTCAATTAGGGAGACTAACTTTGTTAAAAAATAATCCTGAGATTGCAGAAGATCATTTAAAAAATGCTTTGAAATTAGCAGAAAACCTTGGAAATTATCCTTTAATGAAAAATATCCTTGAAGCAATGGTACAATTATATGAAAGTCAAGATAATACAACTCTATACCATAAAGCAGAGCTTGAACTTTCCAAAGTAGACGAAATACTAGTACGTAAAAAAGATGTAGTTTTTGTAATTGATCAATCTGGAAGCATGACTCAATTTGATAAAATGGGAGCGGCTCGAACAGGAGCTTTGGGAGTTTTTAATGAAACAATAAATATTGGAGATCGAATTGCAATCCTTGGTTTTAATTCTATGATAAATATACTTCTTGATTTGACAGAGAAAAAAGGCAATGTTTCGCAAATTACAAATATATTTAAAACGATGGAGGCTAGTCCTTATCAGACTTGTTTATATGATGCGATAGGCAATGCGATAGATATTTTATTGGAAAAATCACCTCGCTCAGAGCAAGAATCTCAAGAACGTCAGAGATGGGTTGTAACTCTTACTGATGGTGAAGATAATAAAAGTACAAAGTATAATTCTCGCAAAGTTGCAAAATACATCGAAAAAATAGAACCTCCCATCAATTTTATATTAATTGGTGTTGGACCAGAACTAAAAAAAGTTCATCGAACAATGACACAAATGGTTGCTGCAACTCCACATGGTAAATATATTACTATCTATTCTATAAAAAATGTTTCAAAACGAATTGCAGAAGCTTTTACAAAAGTGAAGGAAATTATGGCTTCATCAGAAATTGAAGGTTTTGTACCGGAGGAGGGATAAAGATGGCTCAACAAAAAAAAAGAAAATTCGGAATTAGGCAAGAAATTCTTCTGAGCTTCGTTGTAGTTTGTTTTATTGCATTAGGGAGTATTGCAATTACAGCTGCAATATTTAATGAGATTATTGGTGCCAATATTGTTGGCGCTACACCGGAGGATCAGACAATAATCACTGAAACTCTTGAGATAGAAATAGCAATTATATTTATCTCACTATGGCAAATTATTGTAATAAGTCTTTTTGTGGGCTTGAAACTTGCTGATTCAATAGTAAATCCGATCCATAAATTAACAAACATAGCATTAAAATTATGTACCCATGATCTTAAAACTGTATCTTTTAAAGAGATAGATACGGATTTTGATAAAGAATTGGAGGAACAAGACCCTGAATTAGGAAATTTAACGCAAGCTTTTAAAAAATTAGTAAAGAAAGTCAAAGAAGACGCCGAAGAAAAGCCTTAATAATATGAAAACTGAAAAAATTATTCTAAATTCTCTTTTTTTTATTATTGATGTAATAGGATAGTAATTTAATCTATGAGATTTATTTTTATGATAAAATCAATTTATATAATATTGAAATTAAATCGAATTTTTCAAATTAAGATCTGACATGACACTGCAATATATTAAACTACAACCACTTTGGGTTCGTCAATTTCAAAAAAATGTCTATTCCTGTATAATTGCAAATCTTTTAGGCGATCAAGAACCTGAAATAATTGGTTGTTCATTTAGTGCAGAAATAAAAGCTTTTGATCTTGAAGGAAATGAAGTTTTTATTACGGAATTTTCCTCGACCATAACAAGTTTTAAAATAGCATCTGTTAGCAGACAAAATAATATTGAATTAATCTCAGGTTCATTAGATGGGAGTATCTATGTAATGGATAATAATGGAAATCCAATTTGGTCGACAAACTTAAATTCTCCAGTAATTTGTATGGAAACTGGGGATTTAAAAGATGATATTAGAGATGAAATAATAGTTGGTTTAGAAAATCAACGATTAATTGGACTGGATAATGAAGGAGAAAAATTTCTCGAATTTAAAGCCCCAGAACCCATTATGGATTGCACTATTGGCTATTTTTCTGATAAGATAACAAAAAAAATCTTTATATTACTTAAATCAGGGAAAATTCTTAATGTAATAAACGATATAGATTCAGAATTAGTTTTTGAATTAGAGTATCAACCTACATGCTTAACTTTTTGTAACATTTATAACCAACCAATTTTAATTGTGGGAGATAAAAACGGTTTCCTAAATGCTATTAATTTAAATAAAGAAGTTATTGGTAACCATAAAATTGGGATAAAAACACAATGTCTTGATGCATACACTATCTCTACAGAACAAGAAAACAATATGTTTTTAGTTGCCGCTTCTAAAAATAAAATCACTCTTTTCAAATTAGTTAAAGGTGATAAAGGAGATATCATTGAAATGCCAAGTAAAGTAACTCCAAAACCAGAACCCCAAACTCTCAAAACAGAAAGAATTATTGAAACTTCAAATAAAACTCAAGTGGAGATTAGTTCAGATTCAAAAATACTTCACATTAAACCAGAAATGAAATCCCAAGATATTCGTGTTCTTAGGGGCGGGCAGATTGAGGGAGGTGAATACTTCTTTAAAATCAAGGTTATTAATAACAGAAAATTTAATATCACTAATATCAATATAAATATACTTTCATATCCAGAGGAAAGTCTGATTTTATCACGTGTAGATGGACATCCACAATTTTCCCCTGACAGTGCAAAATTTCATAAAATTTCAAAAGGTGGAGGATTTGTAAGTCCCACTTTTGTATTTAAGCCAAAAAAAGATTGTATAAAGGGAACTGTTCATGCTGTAGTTAATTTTATTAATGAAAAAGATCAGATCGATACCATCAATGTAGAACCACACGAGATTAGAATGATATGTGGGCTATTAAGGCCAAAAAAAGTGTCAAATGAAGATTTTGAAAATCTCACCAAAGATCTTCTTACATTCAAAAAAATTGGGCAAGAATTTACAATTCCATACAATGCTGATCAATTATATCAGAGGTTATCTATACTTTTAAAAAGGAAGAATTTTGCAATCATAGATACTAAAAAACAAGTATCAGAGGGAAACTTCCATGGATTCATCAAAGGTTATGCCGAAGGGACTTTTAGTAAACATTCTGTAGGGTTATTATTGACTCTAACTGGCAATAAAGATGAGCAATTAACTGTTTTAAAAGTGGATATCTTTGCTGAGGATGAGGATATGACTCCCTCTATTATGTCTGAATTTGAAAATTCAATTAATCCGCAAAATTGCCCTGAATGTCAAGGAAACTTGCCAGTAGAACTTGTTAGAAAAATAATGGGGGGAACACCAGCTTATTGCGAGGTATGTGGCTCAAAATTACTTGAAATTGACGGAGAAGTAACTGTAGAAACTGATAACTCTCGTTAGACTATAATAATAGATCAAATCTTTTTTATACAAGATTGTTTTATCTTAAGTTATGAAATTAGTAAACTTTTTCATTGAATTCCGACTCAAACTCAAACAATACAAGTTAGCTTTTATATTTCTCTTTCTTTTTTGGTTTTGTGGATTTCTATTCTTTTTTATTACAGAATCTGGTCAAAATATAGGGATCATTTTCTTATATTCTTTAACTGTACGTTCTCCCACAGATGCAAGTGATTTTGCAAATTTATATGCTTTACTTTGGCCGATATTATTAGAGGTAATTGTTTTTGGTTTTATCATTGGAGAATTATTAGAAAAGTATAATCCTGTTGTAACTTGCAGAATTCTCGCTTCGCATAAAAGAAATCATGCTGTAATAATTGGATATCATCATCTATCTGAGAGAATTTTAGAATATTGTATTGAAAATAAAAAGCAATTTTGCCTTATTGAGGATGACGAAGAAGCAGTAGAAGATTTAATTAATGCAGGGCGTCCAATAGTGATTGGAGATGCCACTGAGACAGTGAACCTCAATTGGGCAAATGCTAAAAATGCTAAGGAAGTTTTTATTAATATTAATGATGTAAGAACCGCAATAATATGTACTGAAAAAATTCGCAAAATTAATCCAGATTGTGCTATTTATGTTAGAGCGTTTGAAGATCATGTACAAGAATACCTTAAGAATCCCCCATTAAAAGCATATTCGTTCTCAACGTCTAAATGGGCTATGGATAATATTCACGAATGGACAAAAAATAAAGCAGGTAAAGCAATTGTAATTGGGAGAGATAGTTTGACTCATCGAATAGCGCATCATATTTCTCAAGAACTAGATCGAGAAGTCTATCTTTTTGATGATGTTAATAGTGGTATTGAATTTGTAAAAAATGAAAAATTACACTTGTACAATGAGTTTGCCCGTTTTTTAAGTGATTTACGAGCCCATGTAAACTTAGAGGAAGTGACTCAAGTTTTTATTTGTTGGAAACGAGAATCAGAATTTGACGAGGCAATTTATCTTACTTATAAATTGAATCTACGTTATCCCCATATTGAGTTGTTCGTAAGAATTTTTGATGAAGAAATCAAGGATATAATAAAAAAATACAATGCTAAAACTTTTTCAACATCTCAAAAAGCATTTAAAATGCTTCAAAAAGTAGTTAACCCAGATTCTGCTATTGCTCCAAAAATATAATAATAAAGATATTTTCCTTTTTTTCTATTCATATAGAATTAAAATTAAGTAATTTCTTCATTTGAAATTTGAACTATATTCATTAGAGAACGCTTGAAATCAATTTGATCTAGAAGGAAATATGTAATAATCACAATTAATAATTTCTTTAATTAAAAATAAAAAAAAAAGGGAATTTAGTATTATTCACTAATCTGGAGGAGGCTCCATACCTAAGATTTTATATGCTTCTGTAACATCAAAATAGGTTTCTATTTGATATGTTAATCCATCTATCTCTAAAGCATATTCTTGATATTGTTTTGCCATTCTAAACATGTACTCCTCGACTTTACCTTTTTTAACATCTCCTACGAACAAGACTTGCATTCCTTCTGTTGTTGCTTTAACTCCTAATGCTATTCCTTCTCCAATGGAAGCATCAGTAGGATATTTTTTAATCATCTCTATATTTTTTTTTGCCACTTTACTTGATTTTGCATGAGGAAATACAACTGTCGCTACAAGTAAAACCATATTTAACCACTTAACTATTTCAATTAATTATTTAGATTTCCGGTAACAATAAGTAAAATTCAAAATTATTTAAGGTTAACAGTATTGCCTAGCTGTGATTATTCTGTTATGATAAATTAATATAAATATACATTACTACCACATTTTTCACATGTCTTTGCCCCATGAAATAATTGATTTCCACATTTTATACAATTATAACTTGTTTCTTTTATCACATCAGACATTCTATTAATACTCCAACTTGTTATAAAATAATTTTCTAACATTTATTTTATATTGATAATTTAACTTTGTTTATTTTTTATGTTCTATTTTTGTATATTGTCTATTAATATATAAATCTTTTGCATATTGTCCAGAAAGATTTAAATATATTGAATAATATCTAGAAATTAATACAAAAAATAATTATATGAAAATATGATTGATGACCTAAATAAGAACATCTTAAGAGAATATCAAAAAGATGCTAGTATAACCTATAGAAAATTGGCACTGAAAGTAGGTGAATCTCCCTCAACCGTTTTTTCAAGAATTAAACAAATGAAGAAGGATAAAGTTATAAAAGATATAGTGCCACTAGTTGATCCTGATGCATTGGGTAAACCTACTACAGCTTGGATTAAGATAAGTCTTACTATTGAAACAGATTGCTGTGAATTTGCCGAAAAAGTAGCACAAAATGAAAATGCGATGGAAGTTCACGAAATTGCCGGCGAATGGGATATACTTATAAAAGTGAAAGTCAAAGATAATCTAGCGTTGCATGATCTTACAAAGGAAATAAGTAAAATGCCAGGTATTAAAAACATGGAATCCCTTATTGCCTTTTGTACCGTAAAGGAGGATCCTCGACTTAATCTATAGGAAAAAGTAAGTCAAGTCAAGATATTAGGTTTAATAAATCATGGTTAGAATAATCTAAAAAGAAATTTTGGATTAGTTAAAGAGAGTGATAATTATGGATAATAATGATGATATTATACAGAATTTTTATAAAACCCTAAATTTGAAAGGGTATAAGGGAAAAATTGTGTCTGGAGAACACATTCCAGACTTAAGAAATGATATTAAAAAATATTATGAACAAAATCTTTTCCATACAGAATTCTATGAAGAGTATAAATCCTATTTTGAAATTGAACAAGAATATGAGTTTCCGGTTAATTCACTTTTTATTATATCAGTTCCTGTTCCACAATTCAAAGCTATTTTCCACTGGGATAACAAGGAAATCTCTTTGCTTATTCCACCTACATACTTATATGGTAGCAAAATTATTGACGAAATGGCAGAACTTGTAAATAATATTTTAAAACCTAGTGGATACAAAGCAGCGTATGCTCGTCTTCCTCAAAAAACGTTAGCAGTTCGCTGTGGATTGGCCGACTATGGAAGAAATAATATTAGTTATGTAGATGGAATGGGAAGTTTTCATCGCCTAACAACATTATATTCAGATTTTCCTACTAATGAGGATAATTGGCGAGAATTACAGATGATGGATCTGTGTAAAGACTGTTCCGCTTGTACAAACAAATGCCCAACAGGGGCTATTCCCACTGATCGTTTTCTCTTACGAGCCGAACGTTGTCTTACATACCATAATGAACAACCTCCAGAAGTTTCTTTTCCAAATTGGATAGATTCATCATGGCATAATTGTTTAGTAGGATGTCTTCATTGCCAGAAAATATGTCCTGCAAATAAGAAGGTTAAAAATTGGACTGAAAGAGGTCCTGAATTCAGCGAAAAAGAAACAAAATTCATATTAGAAGGGAAGAATTTTGATCAACTCCAAGAAGAAACTCGAGAGAAAATAGTACAATATGATTTAGTTGATTATTTTGAAGTTCTACCTCGCAATTTGGCTCCATTTTTTGAAAAATAGGCTAATCCCTTTTTTTACCATTCATATCTACATTTTGTACAAGATTTCTTTTTAGCATAAATTCGTCTTGGTACGTAACTAATTATAGTTGATTTATCATCAATTTCTCTTATAGCAAATCCCGTCGCTCCACAATTCGGGCATTGCCTCTTGTTAACTCTAGGATCGGTACTAGCTGAAAAATTCGAGATTGTTTGCTGATTTAAAGTTGGTGTAGGGCTTGTTTTTGGTTTAAAAGCTGGAGCTGGTGGAGGGAGTGGTGTATATGATTCTAGATTAGAAGGATTTAATATATCTTGAATTTGAGCTTTGAGTTGATTATTCTCATTAATTAATTGATTTATTTTATGATCCTTTTCGGCAATAAGCGCTTGATAAAAATGAATTTTGGAAAACAATTCTGTAATCTGATCTGTTAGCTTATTGATCGTTTTTTCATATTCCGAGATAGGTTCCTCTGCATTGTTATACATCAAATTTCTTCCACCTCATTCTTAGCTATAATGTCGCAACTTTCTATAGTACTTAGTTTGAGTTAATATATAAATGTTTTCGGAGAGATATTTTTGAAAATCAGTAAATATGTTTTAATAATATAAGTCTAGTGCGGATTATTCGCTTCAAAGTGATAAAATTTATAATAATCTATGGTTAATTTTGAATTCTATAAGAAATCAAAAACGGAAATGAAATTTAATGTCTAAAATAAAAGATCTTTCAATTGGCGAATTGGAAAACCAGATTAAAATGTTTGAATCCAATCTAGAAGAATTAAGAAATGAGTTCTTAAAAAAAACGGGGCATTAAAGTATAGAAGGGCAGTTCAGCTAACTATTGCTATTATTTTGATTGCATCACTAATCGTGATAATGTATGGTATAGATATGTAGCCTCTCTAATTATTGAATAAGATTTATTCAGATGAATTTTTTTTGCTTAGTTTAATATAAAAAACATAAAAATTAAGCATTCTTATAATACAATAATGATGAAATTCTTTTCCAAATTTATTAAATTTCATCATATTTCAAAAGTAGATTTATGAGGCAAGTTTTAAAAAATATTAGGAAAGATAATAGGAAATTTATCACTTCTGATGAATTAAAGCAATACTGTGATGAAATTTATAGCAATTACAGACTCACTCGTGATTACTTGAACTCCCGTGGATATTTAGTAAATATTTTTGAAGATATATATTATGTGAAATCTTTTGAAGAATTCAAGGAAAAAAGGATAAACCTTTCACTATTAGAGCTTGTTGGAATGAGTTTAAAACTAAAAAATGTTAAAAATTGGTATTTTGGACTTTATACAGCATTAAATCTCAATAAAGTTAAATTTAGCCAACCAGATGAATATTTTTACATAATTAATGATATGATAATGAGCAATTCTCCTATAACAATTGTGGGGAAAAAGTTTAGGTTTTTGAGATTTAAAAATACTTTATTCAATTTTGGTATAGTAATTAATAAAATTAAATATTCGGATCATGAGAAAACCATTTTAGATTTACTTTATTTATGGAAATCAAATCATATTAATGAAAATAGAATCTTAATTGATATCTCTAAGTTATTAGGTGGAATTTCCAAAACAAAAATCTTAGATTATGCTCAATATTATCCAGAATCAAATCAAGAACTATTAAAAAAAGTAACAGATTAAAATTAACGCTTGGATTTTGATTATTTTAATTTTCTGAATGGGTTTGGAATCCATTTCGATACTTTGCTTTTATATTCTCTATATTCATCACCAAATATATCTTCGAGAATCTTTTCTTCATAATTAACCATCCAATTATATACTAAGAATATAATAATAAATAAACCAATTCCAATTAATGAAATGGATAAAACTAAAAAGGCTACATATATTAATAAAATTCCAAAATACATCGGGTTCCTTACATAGCGAAGGACCCCACCAGTAATTAATTTATTGGATGGCTCATGACTTTTAAAAAGTGTACGATGAGAAAACATTATAAAAGTAATAGAAATTGCGAACACAATTATAAATAAGATAAGTCTAATCGGAAATAGAACAAAAATATTCAAATATGTAGAAAATCTAAATACCTGCGAGTCTAAAAACCAAATTATGATAAAAACGATTGGTGATACTCCTTGAATTATGTGTGAATTTGGAGCTTCTCTTTCATGACCTTTGTGCCTGTTTATATTCATAGTTTTATGCCAATCAAAAGGATTGTTATATTGTAAATTCAAACCTTATTATATAATTCTTATATAGTCCAATTTTCATACTTATTTATAATTTTTTCATATCAAACCAAAATCCAAATTTCTAAATCTGAACTACAAACTATATTGGATTCTTCCTAATAAATTCTATCACTAAATTAGCCAGTTCAGGACCCTTATCTTCTTGAATAAAGTGTCCAGCACCTTTAATTGTAGTATGATTCTGTCCTTGAGCACCAGGAATTTTCTCTTGCCAAAATTTATCTCCGCCTCTCGTAATAAGGTCGCTATCTGAGAACGCTGTTAAAAATGGCTTCTCCCATTTGAAGAACTTTAGCCATGCTTTTTTATTTGTTTCATGTTCGGGATCATCTTTTGTGGTTGGAACTAAAGAGGGCATAATTCTGGCTCCTGCTTTAAATGAATCATCTGGAAACGGTGCTTCATAGGCTTTGAGAACATTTTTCGGTAATTTAGTTGTTGTTGCACCTTGAATAATCTTTCCAATATAAAATTTGGGAGAAGTTCTAGAGAATTCTTGCCATTCTAAGAAAGCTTTGCTCATCTTTTGTTCTCCTGTTGGTAATCCTCCATTTGATAATACAATCCTCCTAAATCGTTCTGAGTTTTCAATGGCAACTCTCAATCCTATTAATGATCCCCAATCTTGACAAAATAATGTTATATTTTTGAGATTAAGTAATTTAACCCATTTTGATATCCAATCTACATGCTTGCCATATGTGTGGTCACTTTTCTCAGTCGGTTTATCAGATCTTCCAAATCCAACTAAATCTGGTGCTAAGGTTCTAAATCCTGCTTCTACTAAAATTGGAATCATATATCTATATAGATATGACCATGAGGGTTCTCCATGCATAAGAAGTACAATTTCAGCATCTTTAGGGCCTTCATCTATATAGTGAATTCTTATTCCATCAACATTTATATAATTAGGTTTGAATGGATAATCAGGGAGGTTTTCAAACCTTTTATCTGGGGTGCGTAATAATTTCATATGAATGTCAACTCTAATTAAGAAATAACTATATTCCAAAAGCTAAAAACATAATTAATTCCAATAGGATTCCAATTTTCAATATTGAACTTATCCTTTTGTATATATCATTTTCCAATAGGCTTGCTAATGTTAGAAAAGAAGCAATACCTATTGCGGTTAAATTAAAAACTATAAGAATAAGAAGTAGGAAATTATTATATATATCAAGGAATATTGGTATAATAAGGCAAATTATTGCAGCAAATTGGAAGAATAATGAAAACTTAAGTTGCTTTCTCTCATCAATTCTATTAGGAATGAGCAAATACTCTTCAATTTTATCTTTTTCATTGAAACCCTTAGTTAATTCTCTTGATATTTGTAAGAAAGATAATGAAAAAAAGAAAAAATAGATTTGTGTCGGAACTATAGAGGTATTTAAGAAGACGCCATAGAACAAACCAATAGAGAATGAGAGAGTTAAAACCAGGATCCTCACAGATATGTTTTCAATAATATTTTTAGCACCTAAATAGCCTAAACTAATCCAAAAGACAAGAATAAGTAGTGTAAAAAGAATAATAGGGATATTGAGGTAATAAATCATAAAATTCTCAAATATATTAAAAGCAATTAGTGTTAAACTAATAATACTTAAAATTCCGAAAGCAAGGAGTAAACTGTTTTTATTTAATTTACTTCTTTCAGAGGGATTATTGAGTATATGAAGAAGGAAAATGATGATTAGTCCTGAAAAGGCTAGGAAAAGATAAGCAAGAGGGCCATAAATAAGATTATTTGTAAAAATCTCTACTCCTATACCTATTCGAGAATTTAAAATTCCAAAAATGACTAAAATACTACCCTTTACAGCAGGTTTTCCGATTTTTAAATATTTTTTTACTCTCACTATATCTATATTATATTTGATTAAGTAATTTGATAAATTCTTGAAGCATTAATGAAATTCAACTCTAAACTCTGATTTCCAAATTGAATTAAAGTCGATTTAGTGCCAAAATTTTGATAACAATAATCATTATCAAAACGAGCATATGGACCTAAATCAATTTCACTGCCACCAACGACCATATGATCGTCCCATGACACACTTACAAGACCTTGAGAGGGAGATGAATATTGGACATTAAAACCTAATGCTTGTGGTACAACTTGTATTTGAGATTGTTGAATATCAGAAACAAATTGATTAAATGAACCATATTCATTAACACTGCCTAATTCTACGATCCATAGATTTTTAAATCCATCAACACGTAATTCATAATCAGAAACCCATCTAGTGTTATAGAAAGAATAAAGAGCAACATATCCCCCTCCTCTTGCACCAAAAATCCAATGACCTTGCTCCTCTACATCATCAAAAGCCCACTGAGGAAAATAAGCATGTTGATAAAATTTATTACCTGTAAAGAGATTAAGAAAGTAAAGCAAAAGTTCTCCTTCTATAGGTAATGTCTCGCGGTCATATTGGATTATCCCAACATTTTTATATAAAGTAGCCCTTGGATTCCAACCACCAACATATTCCTGCTCAAAATCTTTAGTCAACCCTCCCGGTGAATTTGTATAAATGAAAGCATTGTCATCTAAACTTGCTTGCCAAATGTGTTCTTGATAACTATTCATCCCTTTCTGATGATCTTGAGAACCAGACAATTGATAATATGGTGTTCTATAGGTGTAAGTATTTGAAGTTTCAAGACTTATACCTTCAGTTATTAATTTCATTTTCTCAGAATATTGACTAAGAGAGATTCCATGTAAAAAAGCAGAAATTTTAAAGAAATCTGAAATCAATTCTGGGCCATAGACATTATTTGAATCTATATTATACTTTTTCACTAAGTTGAAGACTTGCTTTATAGTTTGTGGAGGTAGAACAGCAGACATTCCCAACCAGAACATAAGATCATCTTCTAAATAACTTATATTATATAAATCTCCATCATTCATATTGATACTATTACGCTCCTTTAGTTCATTATATAAAGTTGCATTATTAGCAATATCCTCTAAGATCGGGGGAGGAGCATAATAATCACTGGTAGCTAGCGCGATAGCAGCAAGATTGCTCCTATCAATTGGGTTATGATATCCAATACCCAGCATTATCCAAGCAGATTCAGATGTGCTGTCTCGAGAAGGTGGTGATACAATACTAGTCCCTACTTTTGTTCGATCATAACAACGGCCGTGTGTGGTGGCATATCTCCCTTTATAATAATTATTTGCAAAATCAAAAGCCATTATATCTAAAACCATCGCTGCTTTATAGACAATTTCCTGGTCTTCCGCAAAATCAACAAGATTAACAAGAGCCGTTATATCTTCTGTAAAGTATGTGTTTGAATGCCATTCAGCAAAACCAAATTGTGCGCGCCAATCAAGCCATTTCTTTACAAGGGGAATAGCGTGATTAACATGTTCAAGGCCAGTCATATTTGATATAACAAATGTATCATTAGGAAAAAGTTGACCAATTAATAATTCTGCGGTGTGATATAGAATTTGGTGATTTTCTGTATAATATATCATGCTATCTCTGGTTGGTTCAGTATACCAATATTTTGTTTTACCAAAAGCATCAATAACCTTATTCCTTATATAGGGACTTAGTATATTTCTATTAATATCAAGATATATCAAGCGTAGAAGATTATTTAGAGTAAAATCCAAAGTATCCTTTAAGTTATAAATTTTATATAGAGAAGCTTCTATACTAGCTTCAGACACATTTAAACCTAAATAAACTCGAGAAGCTTGAGCATATACATGATCACTATATTTACTATCATTCAAATATATATTTTGTCGATTTCGATAGCCTGGAGTTGCATTAAAGGTATTAAATAAATCGAATGAACGATTAAAATTAGTTCTCATTGAGAATTCCCATTGTTCTTGACTTATTTTTGGTTCTAGAGAATTATAATTCGTTATAAAAAATTGAGGACAAATTAGAATAATAAATAAAAACAATAATTTTGGAAATTTCTTAATGTTCTTATTACTCTTCGAACTTAGGCGATAAATTATGGAAAGTATATAAATAACGAATAAAATTATTATAATTTGATTAAAAACGATATTAGTTGATAAGTAGTACAATCCAAAAGTGAAAAATATAACAATTCCACCAATACTGCTCGATAAGACGATTTTCAAAAATGGGATAAAGATCAAAATGAATAGGAAGATTAAAAAAAAATATTTTAGAGTTTTACTTCGATTCCTAAATCTTTTCATAATGAATTCTACAGAGTTATTACTTTTCTGATATTTTAAATTCAATCTAAATGTTAAAATAAGTTTCTGTTTCTTTATATTGAGGATCTCTTATGGCACAACCTACATTTTGCCCTAGTTTCATAAATTCAGAACATTTGGAGCAGCTAATACAAACTTGTTTTTTATTAATAACACCTTCTTGGAAAATCTGTTTTGGAAAATTAGGATTTGCTAATGCCATTCTTCCAAATGCACAAATGTCCACTCTTTTTTCATGCACCATTCCTGATGCGATATATCCAGCAAATTGACGTAAATATGAATAACCAGAACCTACAATCACCATATCTTCAGGTAAATGATTTTTAATTAAAGTAGCAAGATTTAAAAGTCTATTTACTCCATATAAAGGATGCTCATCTGGTAAGATTCCTCCTTTTACCGGCTGATCAAATGGTCGTGTAATTTGGGGCTTGTAATGGGGATTTCCCGCGGTTATATTTATCAATCTTACTCCAAGTTTATAAAGCTTATTAATGAGTTCAATTGGCTCACTTAGATCTATTGTTGCTGGAAAAGTCTCGTTTTCGATTGGCTTAACTCCAAATCCACGAGGATAAGGTATTCCATCATAAACACTTATTCGAGATGTTATTATGAAATTTCTTTCATTTTTCAGGTTTTCATTCAGTTTTCTAATTATATTAAGAAAAAAGCGAGTTCTAGATTTGAGAGATTCTCCTCCATATATTGAATCTTTTCGAAACCGTGAAGCAAATAACTCATGGATTAAATAACCATGGCATGCTTTAATATCAACCCCATCAAATCCAACTTTTTTTGCAAGAATTGCTTTATGAACCCATTCATCTTCTAGTTTTTCTAATTCTTCATCAGAAATCACTACACCCTCTTTAATTGAAAGGTTACTTGCTTGATCTAAATCTTTATTATGATAAGCTCTTATTGGATATTTTTTTCCGTCCTTTACTGAATATCTTCCAGAGTGATTTAATTGGATAATTAAGATACACTTGTTTGTAAATCCTAACTTTTTCAGAGCCTTGTTACCAATTTTTCTAGTAAAAGAGACTAATTTCTCTAAATTTTCAGAATTTTCTTCAGATAATACTAACTGATGAGAATTAGAGCGACAATTATAGTTAATAGCAGTTGCTTCAAACCATATTAATCCTGCTCCACCTTTAGCATATCGTTCATACCTTCTACATGTGAGGGCTCCAGGAGAACCCCTTATATCTGCATCGAATCCTTCCATAGGCTGAATTGCTAATCTATTTGGTATAAATAAATTATGAATATGCACTCTTTGCTGTAGAATTTCTTGCCGGTGATATACGGGAATATCTAAACCTAATTCAGAAATCTTCTTTTCTAATTGGTTTAAGGATTTGTAATTAAATTCCTCAAATTCCGTTGTTGAAGGATTCAAACTCATTACATAATAATTAGAGAACCCTTAATAAAGAACTTTTCATTTTTTCCTATGATGTTATATGGATGTTAAAAGAAAAGTATTAATTTGTCAAAGGGGTCGGCATTTTCTGAAGAGTAAGACTGCTTCTTATTTCAAGGAGCTTCTGAATGATTATAACATCGCTATTTATGATGATGTAGAGATCTTTAATAACAGAGATTTCTTTGAATATGATACGACTATTTTTTTTACTCAGTTTGGTAAATTTACTGAAGATCAAGAAAAGAATTTGTTAGATTTTATTGCTAGCGGAAAAGGATTTGTAGGATTACATGGAGCTTCAGCATCTTTTAAAATGCATCCTAAATATTATGAAATGATTGGAGGGAGATTTTTAAATCATAAAAAGAAAACTAATATAGCTATCAAAATATTAGATAAATCTCATCCAATTACAAAGGAGCTAGATGACTTTTCTTTTTTTGATGAACCATACAGACACGACTTCTCGATGAAAGGTGATATGAGAGTATTAGCAGAAGCAGATTACCATGATGTGAAAGATCCAGAACCTGAACCAATTATTTGGGTGAAAAATTATGGAAAAGGGAGAGTAGCTTTTTGCGCGTTAGGTCATCAAGCAAAGTCTTTAAAGAATCCAATATATCGAAAAATTATTAGAAGATCACTAGAATGGGTACTCGAAGGACAATAGAAGTGGTGTAAAAAGATTACAAATGGTAATTGTATAAAAATTGGGGTTATCGGCTGTGGTGGGATTGCTAAAATGTATAAACTCATAACGAGACTCATAAAGAACACAAAAATCCAAGCAGCAGTTGATTTAGATATAAACAAAGCAATTAAGATTGGAGGAAAAAACCATGCATATACAGAGTCTGATGAAATGTATAAGAATGAGGATATCGATGCAGTATATATCGCCACACCTCATCACCTCCATAAACCAATGATAAAACAAGCGTTTGAAAATGGAAAACACGCACTGTGTGAAAAGCCAGTTTCTATTTCAATAGAGGATGCTCGGGAAATACAGAATCTAGATAAGCAATATCAAAATCTAAAGTTAGGATTTAATTATAATTATAGATATGACCATAATTGCTATCGTTTAGTTAAAGCTCTTCATAATAATCAATTAGGTGAAATATATTATGCTAATTGTAATGTATTCTTTAGTAGAAATGAATCATACTTTGAAAAAGGTCTATGGCGAACGAAAAAAGAAACTGCTGGAGGAGGAACTCTTTTAATTCATGGCTCCCATATTCTTGATATTATGATATGGGCTTTTGGTAACCCTAAAGCAATAATGGGAAAGACTGATACTCTGAGATTTAAAAATATCGATGTTGAAGATTTTGGTTTAGGTGTTATTGAATTTGAAAATGGAGTTTATGCCCAAATTAATGATTCAACATTCGTTAAGCCACCATATGGATTTCTTAAAGAAAAAGTAGAATTGGGAGTATTTGGGGAAAAGGGAAGATGTTATTATAGAGGACCATGGCCAAAATCATCATTATCCTGGAAAGGAGTAAAAAAATATAAAATTAAAAAAGAAATTAAAGGATTTTCACATTTTGGTCGATCAGTAAAAGCATTTGGGGAATGGATTCTTTATGACAAACCTTATTTTAATACCATTGAAGAAAGTTTTAAAGTTCTAAGTTTAATATTTAGCTTGTACAAATCATCAGAAAGTGGTAAAAAAGAAATTATAGAAAAATTATAGTTAACCTCATTTATATCTAACTCAATTGAAATTGAGTAGATAGAAGATCTTCCTTTCGTGATGATGTTCCTATAAATAAAGTATATTGTATTTTTTCAATCTCCCAAGATTTTAAGTCAGGATTATACCATGCGAGATTTTTAATAGGGACTTCAATCCTTACATTTTGAACTTCATTTGGTATCAGATGAATCCGTTTAAATCCTCTCAAGAGCTTTTTAGGACGGTCAACATTCGAATTTTCAAGTCCAATATATAATTGAACAATCTCATCTCCAGCTACTTTTCCAGTATTTTTTATATCTATTGTAGCAAAAACCATGTCATCTTTAACATTCACTTCTAAATTACTATAATTAAAAGTTGTATAACTTAAACCAAAACCGAATGGAAAAGCAGGTTCCAAGCCTTTTTTGTCGAATAGCGTATAACCATGATAATATCCATATTCAATTTCATCAGCATTCTTATCAAAAAAGGGTAAATCACTTGAATCTTTAGGAATTGTAAAAGGTAATTTTCCACCGGGATTAACTTCACCAAAAATAATTTTTGCTAAAGCCTTTCCTCCTTCCATACCAGAATACCATGCCATCAATATTGCAGGAACTTCATTCTTCCACTCTTCCATCATAATTGCACTGCCTCCAATTAAAATAACAATGCAGTTTTTATTTTGAGAGGCTACATCTTTAATTAATTCTATATGATCATCGTTTAAGGATAAATTCTCGCGATCACCTCCTGTTCGTAATTCACGAATAAATTCTCCTTCATTTTTATATGTTAATCCTACAACTATAATCGCAGCTTCTACTTCCTTAGCAGTTTCTTTCACAGTTTTGTTATCTCGACCGTCATTATAAAGTAATTCAATTGAATCTCCTAAATAATCTTCAATTCCTTTCAAAGGAGTAATTATATTTTTGATATTAACGTTGCTACTCCCATGATCACCAGTATTTTTTATTTTAGCCAATCTTCCAAAGATTCCTAACTTTTTGATTATATTCCTATTCAAGGGTAATATATTATTTTCATTCTTTAAGAGAACCATACTCTTTTCTGCGGCTTCTAATGCAACTATACGATGTTCGTTACACCCAATTAAACTTTGATCATAAGTTTGGGGGTCGTCTTTAGTAGTATAATGAAGAACCGTTCGCATAACTCTTCCAGCTGCATCATTAATCATCTCTTCTGAGATCATACCTTTTTGGAGTGCGCTTTTTACTCTTCTAATTCTATAATATTTCGCACGAGGCATTTCAACATCCAATCCTCCAGTTATACCACCAACAGTATTTCTCAAACCAAAAGTCCAATCAGAATGAACAAATCCCTTAAAATTCCACTGTTCTTTCAAAATCTTCCTTAATAAATAATCATTATGACCACAGTATTTGCCTCGTACTTTATTATAAGCACTCATAATAGTGGCACAACCTTCTTCTACACACCGCTTGAATTGAGCAAGATAAACTTCACGAAGAGTCCGCTCGTCCATTTTCACATTAACCTTGAAACGAGCATTTTCAATGCTGTTCGCAGTGAAATGTTTTGCAGTTGCCATAACATTATGCTTTTGCACCCCACGTGTTAAAGCAGCACCAAATTCTCCTATTAAAAAAGCATCTTCTCCATATGTTTCTTGAGCTCTTCCCCAGGAGGGATGTCGTAAATTATTAATGCAAACACCTCCAAAAAGATTACCTCCATGTGCTCTAACTTCCTTTCCTATAACATCTCCAATTTTTTCCTCCAAATTTATATCCCAAGACGCTCCACGTGCCATTGATACTGGAAAACAAGTAGAGCCTGGAATTATTACGCCCCGCGGTCCATCAGTGAACTTGAGTGGAGGAATTTTGAATTTTTCAGAACCAGCAGCATCATAGACTCGTTTACCAAAACCTCCGTCTATTATCACCTTGAGATACATTCCATTACCTATCATTTGTTCAACTTTTTCTTCTAAAGTCATTTGATCTAGCACATCACCGACATAATCTTCAATTTCTTTATTACTCATGTTTTTCTTAATAACACTCAATAGAAATACCCTAATTAAAATAGTAAATTTAAAATTATGATAAAAAAAAAATAGGATTAATAGTAAATTTTTCTTTTTAGGGTTTCTATAGTGATATTCCAAGATCCGATAAACTAAAAATTATTGTTAAAACTACCCATGCTAAGAAGAAGATTATTCCTATCAGTGATATTAATTTTCCTCTCTTATTATATTTATTTTCATGTTCTTGTTTTATAGAATTTCTTGCTATGATAAACGTAATGAATGATATGGGGAAAAAAAGAAACCCAAAGAAAGACATCTTATACGCAAATCTAGAATCTGCCTTTCTCTCATAATTTATCTCATTTATCTCAAGAACATTCAACCATTCTGCATTATAGAATGCTTCTTCGACATTTAATTGTCCAGTTTGCCACCACTTACCTTCTACTTTTCTAGCAGGAATGATCTTTGCTGAAATGGTTCCCATAATCCATTCTAAACTTCCTGTGTATTTTGCTTTTTCCCAAAGTAGTAAAAGTCCATGCAGAATTAGAAATGTTATGATCATTGTTAAAAATGTACCAGCCCAATCAAGGTGTAGATATGAGTTACCATATATAAATGTTGAAACAAAAAACCACACTACATAATATATCCATTGCAGATTATACATTGTAAAAGCCACAAATCCAAATCTCCGAAAAAAGCGTGTTTTATCAGCAAATTTTTTACCACGTCCTCGAAATTCAACTACCCGAACTATAACAATTATAAGACAAATTGCAGCTCCATTTAAACACATAAATTGGAAAAACCAGCCTAATATCGGCACACCATTTTCAGGAACCCAATCACGATGTGCAGAAAGACGTGTATAAAAGGCCATAGTCCCTGGAACATCCATTGTATCTAACATGAGAAGTAAATTGACTGTAAGACCTATTGCACCGATTACAAACATTATAAATCCTATTTGCATAGTTCTTTTTGGTAGAAACGACCATTTCTTTTGAACATCTTCTCTATTTTGAGCTAAAACAACACCAATGATACTCCCCATAAATGATACTGCCAAATATGGGAATATAGGTTCTTCTCTCCCAGCAATAGCACTAAAAAAGAAATCAGTTATAAATTTCCACCATTCTGATATACCAAGGAAAGGGTATTGAACAGAAAGATTATCTCCAGTTATAGGATTTAATACCCCAACAGCAAATGGATATCCAGGAATTGCCAAATCAACTAGCCACCACATAAGAGGAGTAAGAACTACTACTGCTATAATCAATATTAAATAGATTTTAATTACTTTTTTAGGGTTCTTCCAACCATCTTTTCTTGAAAGAATACCTTGTATAATGCCGTTAAGGATAATACACCATGCTATCGTATGGATCGTTTCAAAATGGTATGACCGATAAAGGATTGGTGACCAATCCCATGCAGACACATCATTTAAGGATTGCATTAAATTTGCGATCGCACCATGAATACCTAATATACTCTCAGAAATCATAGCAAAAATTAAAAGCAAAACTCCCCCCATAATTTGTCTAATTACTAAATCTCTTACACTTCTACCGGCTTGTAAGTGTCTGTACATGCTAATCATATTTCCTATTGCGGAGACCATTAAAAAAAATCCTGCTAATCCTCCTAAGAAAGGTAAAACGATAAAAGCTACTATATTAATTAGTCCTATGTTATCCATTTGAGCTTCTAATCCCTCAATATCTAGAACATGAAGAATTGTATGCAAGAAAATCATTAATACAATTGCTATACCTCGTAAAAAATCAATACTAGCAAATCGTCTCATTTTGAATCATTTCATGATTTTTTTATTATTGATTAAATCGTTATAGAAAGATAGAGATGTTCTTATATTTATTCTTTTAAACTTGGATTCTCAATATCTATTTGAAAATATTTTTAATAAAATCGAATAAATAGTATTTTATGAGTAATAAAAATAAAAAAGTAGCATTAGTGACTGGTAGTACTTATGGAATCGGAGAAGGAATCGTTTTAGAACTCGCTAAAATTGGTTTTTCAGTTGTTATAAACGGCGCATCAACTAAAGAACTACCAGAAGACTATATAAATAAATTAAAAAACATCTTTAACGAGAATTTAGAAGATAAGTGCATTTATGTTCAAGCTAGTGTAGGAGAAAAGGAAGATAGAGAGAGATTAGTAGGTGAAATTAAGAAAAAATTCAATCGAATAGATGTTTTAGTAAATAATGCAGGAGTAGGGCCTATTAAAAGGGGAGAACTCTTAGAAATGACAGAAGAATCCTATGATAGAGTAATGGGTATTAATCTTAAAGGCCCATTTTTCTTAACTCAAACAATTGCTAAATGGATGATTGAGCTTAAGCATGTTTTAAAAGAAAATTATCAACCCTATATAATAAATATATCTTCTATTAATAGATATACGCCATCCCTGAATAGAGGTGAATATTGTATATCTAAAGCAGGGATGACGATGATGACTAAATTATTTGCATCAAGACTGGCAGAGTACGAAATTCCTGTGTTTGAAATATCACCTGGAATTATAGATACACCATTAACTAAACCAAGATTCGAAAGCTATGATAAACTCATTAATGAAGGTATAATTCCGATTAAAAGATGGGGTAAACCAATTGATATTGCCAAACCAATTGTTGCGATTGTAAGTGGGTTAATCCCCTTTTCAACAGGAACAGTTTTGGATATTGATGGGGGATTTCATATGCATCGTCTTTAATTTAATGAGGATAATTATGGAAAAATTAGACTTAGACCAATATGAAATAAAAGAATACAATTCAATTATAGTAGGATCGGGTGCTGCCGGATTAAATTGTGCTCTTCATTTAGTAATGGAGGGTATATCTTCAGATGAGGTGGCGATTGTTACTGATAATTTAGGTGGTGGAACTTCTTTTAATGCTGGTTCTGACAAGCAAACTTATTATAAAATGGCACTTTATGGAGACCAGGCAGATTCTCCTTATCAAATGGCAAAGGATCTATGTAAGGGAGGGGCAATGCACGGTGATATCGCTTTAATCGAGGCAACAAATTCTATAAGAGAATTTTTTCATTTAGTTCACCTTGGTGTTCCTTTTCCATATGATAAATATGGAGGTTTTGTAGGTTACAAAACTGACAACGACCCTAGACAAAGAGCAACATCAATTGGACCATTTACTTCACAAAAGATGGGAGAATGCTTATTAAATGCAGTACGAGAAAAAAAAATAAAGATATATGATAAGTATTATGCTTTGAAGGTAATTATAACTAATGAGGGTAAAATACCTGAAGCTATTGGGCTTATTTGTATTAACACAGAAAATTTATCGAGTGAAAAGAATATTCAACCCATTATAAGCTCAATTAGAATTTTTAAAGCAAGAAATATAATACTCGCTACTGGAGGGCCTGCTATTTTATATAAGAATACCGTATACCCAAAATCTCAAAAGGGGACAACAAGTTTAGCAATTGAAGCAGGATGTAAACTACAAAATTTAACTGAATCCCAATTTGGAATAGCTTCAACAAAGTTTCGATGGAATCTATCCGGTTCTTATCAACAAGTTATTCCGAGATATTATTCTAAAGATAATATGAATATTGAAATAGAATTTTTAAATAGCGTTTTTCCTACGTTTAAGGAACTTTCAAAAGCCATTTTCTTGAAAGGATATCAATGGCCATTTAATACAACATTAATAGAAGGATATGGATCATCTCTAATCGACTTGGCTGTTTTTCATGAAACTCAAGTTTTAAACAAACATGTCTTCTTAGATTATACAAAAAATCCATTAAATTTTGATATTGATAATTTACATCCAATAGCGAAAGACTATTTAGTAAAATCTAATGCCTTAGGAGATTCTCCCATTGAAAGATTAATGAAATTGAATAAAAAAGCAATTGAAGTTTATAATAATCAAGGAATCGATATAACGTCAGAACCATTAGAAATTTCAGTATGCAATCAGCATCTCAACGGAGGAATCTCTTGTGATAAATGGTGGGAATCAACAACAGTCAAAAATCTATTTGCTATTGGTGAAATAAATGGAAGTCATGGTATTTATAGACCTGGAGGTGCAGCATTAAATGCAGGACAGGTTGGAGGTTTAAGAGTATCACAAAGAATAGCTCATTCAAAATATAAACATGGTACGAATGGAAATAATAGATTTAAAGAAAGCGTTTTAAGAGATTTAATAGAACTTAAAAAACAAATTTCTACATTATTAGAGAATTCCAGTGAGAATCTTTTATTTCCTAATGACTTTTTAAGGCAAATACAAAAAAGAATGTCTCAATATGCAACGATTATTCGTCCTTTAAAGGATCTTGAAAAGGAAATAATATCCATTCGAAATCAGATGAAAGATTTAGTCAATTTAATTAGATTAAATCGTAATTTGGAAATTATAGAATACTTTCAAGTCAAGGATGCACTTGTAACTCAATTTTTCTTTTTAAAAGCAATATTAGATTATCATCTTTCATACGGTAGAAGCAGAGGATCTTATCTAATTTTACGAGAAAATCTAAACCCTGCATTATCTGAAATGCATATAATTCCTCCAGATTATCTTAAAGAACATAAATTTATATATAATAATTTGGATTTAACTAAAAAAATTCAGACCCTCCAATGGAATAGTGGTCAAATTTTAATTGACTGGGAGAACGTTAGAGAAATTCCGATTGAATTTGGATGGTTTGAAAATGTTTGGAGAAGATTTATTGAAGGAGAATTTGAAAATTAAGACTTAGTTTTTCCTTTTTTTCTATTTTGGGATTATAATTTTCATAATTTTAAGTTCAACTATTTCGACTTATTTTATATTTACTTTATATTTATTATAGTTTTTTCATTTCAGATACATAAAATATTCAATCTATTCAATGGAATTTTAAATTATGATGGAAGGAAAAGTTTGTATAATAACGGGTGCAAATTCCGGTATTGGTAAAGAAACTGCATTAGCTTTAGCAAAGATGAATGCTACAGTTGTAATGCTTTGCCGTAACAAACAACGCGGAGAAAAAGCTCAAAAGGAGATTATCGAGCAATCAAAGAATAAAAATGTAGATTTACTTTTATGTGATTTATCGTCTCTAAAGGATATCAAAAATTTGATATCGGAATTCAAGAATAAGTATGAAAAATTACATGTCTTAATAAACAACGCCGGAGTTATGCTTAAAAATCGAATAATCTCCCTTGATGGTTTTGAAATGAATTTTGCTGTACATGTTCTTGGTCCTTTCTTATTAACCAATTTGTTACTTGATATTTTAAAAAAAAGTGCTCCCAGCCGTATAATCGTTGTTGCTTCGGCAGCACATAAAAGAGCTAAGATAGATTTTGAAGATCTTCAGAGTGAGAATAAAAAATATCGTTTATTTTCCGCTTATGGTATTTCAAAATTGGCAGAAATATTATTCACGTATGAATTAAGTAGAAGATTAGAAGGGACTAAAGTAACTGCTAATGCAGTGCATCCAGGTGTTGTCGCTACAAATTTGGGTAGGGATCAATCTAAATTTAGCCAATGGTTTGCTAAGAAATTTTTCAAAAGTCCAGAAGAAGGAGCCCAAACATCAATTTATTTAGCTTCTTCCTCAGAAGTAGAAGGGATAACAGGGAAATATTTTATAAATAAAGAACCGAGAGAATCTTCAATAGAATCTTACAACGAAGAAAATGCTGAAAGGTTATGGAAGATTTGCGAAGAAATGACAGGATTAAAATCTTAATAATTTTATTTATTAATTTTTCTACTTTTTTAAAATTAAATCTAAATTTCTATATTTTAATACTTAATAGAAAATGTTTCATTCGATTCCGGAATCCATAAAAAAGAGAATGCAATATTTAGAAGAAATTGACACTCAGGATAGAGTAGATGGAACTCCTAGAATGGAAAGACTTCGTCAAATTCCTCCAGAAACTGGAAAATTTCTATCAATTCTAGCTGCCAGTGCTCCAAAGGGAGAGTTTTTAGAAATAGGTACGAGTGCAGGATATTCTACTTTATGGATCGCTCTTGTATGTAGATTGATTGGTAACAAAATAATTACATTTGAAATTTTAAAGGAAAAAGTAAAATTAGCGGAAGAGACATTCAAAATCACAAATCTAAGAGATGTGGTTGAATTAATAGAAGGAGATGCGAGAGATTATATTAACAACTATAAAAATATTTCCTTTTGTTTTTTAGATGCAGAGAAGGAAGTGTATGATGAATGTTATGATCTTATTATACCAAACATGGTTAAGGGTGGAATTCTTGTTGCAGATAATGCAATCAATCATTTTAAGACATTAAAACCAATGCTGGATAAAGCATTAGCTGATGAGCGGGTAGATGCTTTAATAGTTCCTATTGGAAAAGGAGAATTAGTTTGCAGAAAAATTTAAAGATAATATTTAAATTCCTCTTGAAATTTTAAATCCTTCACTAAGCCAAAAGGCAATCGCTTCTTTTAGTTTTTGAGGATATTTCTCTAATTCTGTTTTAGGGATTAATTTTGCAAACGCTTCATCAATCATATAATCTATGTTATCTAATTGCTCAATATTTTCCTCAAATAGATTCCACCATTTATCGAGATTTGTGATAGATTCATCTAAAATAGTTTTAGCCTCATCTCCATATATGAACCCAAAATGGGCCAAACTTATTGTTTTATAATTCAGACTTTTAAGTTTATCAATAGATTTAAGATAATTCTCTTTATCCCAATGTGGAGGTACAAAAGGAGGCACGAAAACTATATCTGAGACTTTATCTCCAAGGGCATCTCCTACAAAAAGATTTCTATTTTTTTCATCCAAAATTGCGATATGATCACTCATATGGCCTACAGTTTCAATAATCTTTAAAGTTATCCCATTAAGTTCTATTATATCTCCATCCTTAAGAGCTATTATTTCTTCCTCAATATTATTAAAGGGTCCTGTTCCAAAAATTTCATTAAATGATTGATCTCTTAAATTTGGAATTGCTTCTGCCGAGGCATATATTTTTATTTCTTTTCCCTCTTTCTTTGCCCTTTGACTTAAAAAAGGGATGGCTTGGCAATGATCCCAGTGCGAATGAGTTAATACAATCACGTCTGGAGGGAATGCATTCAATTCTTTTAGTTGTCTAAGGATTTTTCGAGCTTCGGTATGAGTTCCTGCATCAATTAAGCATTTTTTGCCGCTTTCAATCAGATATATCGCAGTAATTTTAGGAACACTAAACATTTTAATGTCTATTAGGGTTGTATCATCATTAATTTTCCCTTCTTCTCTAATAGCAGTCATTTAATCACTCCTATTTTACATTTGGTAATATTATTTTTTTTTTGGTCTATTTATAATTTTCTGTTATTTTTATTTCTTAAGATAGATTTATCAATATAAATTTTAAGAATAATCATTCACATATATTCAACTGAATATGATTTTTTTTAACTAATTTAAAGAGGCAAGAAATCAATATGGATATAGGAAGTATTGAATCAGGTAAATTGATGATAAAGGTCCTCACTACAAATGAAGTTAACCTTACAATTTTACCGAAGATGAATTTAATAGATAAAGTTAAGTATCCTGGAGCCGCAGCAAATAGAGCTGCTGGAGAACATGGTTTAGCAATGATTATTAAAATTAAGGAGGGAGAAAACAGCCATAATATTTTAATCGACACGGGGGGGTTAGTGGGTACAGTTATTGAAAATAGTAAACAGTTTAACATTGATTTGAGTAGCGTTGATAAAATTATTTTGACTCATGGTCATTTTGATCATTTTGGGAGCTTACCAAACGTAATGCCTTTATTAAAAGAAGGTACTGAATTTTACATTAATCCTCTATGCTATGAACAGTATTATGGTGCTATAACAAAATCAGGAGAAGTAATTCCTGCTGAACAGCTAGCAATGGCTTTGAAAATTCGTAAAGAAGATTTTTATATGAATAGAAAGATGCCAGCTCTGAATAAAACCGTAATCACAAATCTTGCAGATCAAAATGGAGTAAAAATTATTGAAACTAGCGAACCAGTTAAATTATATGATGGAATTATGACCAGTGGGGAAATTGAATTAGCTGATCCTGCAGAAATAACAAAAGGAATCTACATAATGAAAAGTAGGAAGGAGTTTAAAGAACATACCTTTAGAGATGAAACTTCAGTCTATATTAACATAAAAGATAAGGGATTAGTAATAATCACAGGATGTGGCCATTGTGGTATAATCAATACAATTAAACATGCTCAAAAAATAACAGGAATTAATCAAGTTTATGGTGTAATAGGAGGTTTTCATGAAGAGTGGAATTCAGAAGAGTTGATCGAGAAAAAAGTAGAGTTCATTGAACAGCTAAATCCAGAAATCGTATGTGGTATGCATTGTACTGGCTTTAATTTTAATAAAATAATGGCTCGTCATCCATCTCACACAATAGGAGTAACCGGCACTGAATTTCATTTATAATCTCTTTTTTTTAATAAATTGTGTTTTTTTGAACGAATAAGTAGTTCCTTTTCATATTTCCAACTTTTTAAAGCCTTCATGAACTTAATAGTGTTTTTAAGATAGATGGTTAATATATTTTCATCCAAAAAACTATACTTTGTTACAGATTATACTCTATATTGAATACCACTCTGTGATACAAAGCTTTAAATACTTAAATTCATATAAAATAATTAGGACTTAAGGAAGTCCTGATTGAAGAAAAATAAGTAAAATCATAAATTATAAATTAATTCAATTTAGGTTAAGTTAAATATGAAGAAAGAGTCTATGCTGATAATTGGAATGTTTTCTATAAGTATTGTATTGATTTTAGGAAGAATCCCAAAAGATATAGCATTATTGGATTTTTTTGAAGGTGTATTTTCTGGATTATCTTTGGTAACGAATATTGGTTTCTTATTTAATTATCGCATTGAAAAAAATCATATTGATGACAATATAAATAAACAAAAATTAGAAGAGGGTTCACAAAATGGTTATAATCAATGAGAGGAACGGAAAATTTTTAAATTATTTTACTCCATTAATGGTAATTGGAATAAGTGGAATTCTATTAGAGCTAATTTCCTTAATAACCACATTGATTATCGTTATTATTGGTCCTGCTTTTCCTTTAGATCTTATCATTACAAATCTTTTAGTACTGCTAATTTCTCAAATTATAGGGATTTTCATAGTCTATTTTGTTTTCATCCCTTTATTCAACGCAAAAAAAGTGCAATATCATAAGCTCACTATTTTAAATGCTATAAGGACAATAGTACTCATTTGTGGCACTTTTTCTGCTATTGTTATTGTTAATTTACTTTTAGTATATATAGTTGGAATTTTTAATCTAAATCCTCAGTCGGGTTATTCAGATATACTATTAACTCCCGGACATTTAGCTAATCCTTTAAATATTTTAATTTATTATCTTCCACTTACAGTCGGAGCGCCTATATATGAGGAATTAGTTTATCGTAGGTTATTAATTCCATTATTGGAAAATAGAGGAATGAAACCACTAACTGCAATCACATCATCCAGCCTTCTGTTTGCTATGGCACATCTACCAGCTGATTTGTTAAACGGCAATCTTTCTGGAGGCGTTATACACATAACTGCTGTATTTTTAATTGGATTTTCTTTAGGATTAATTTATATCCTTACTCGGAATGTGCTATATCCAATTATAATTCATGGAATATTAAATTTCATTTCATTTTCAGGACCATTAATAATAATGGCAGGAAATAGTACATTGGCTTTAAGTTATAGCATTATTTATTGGACTATTTTTATTGCTGGATTGGGAGTATTGTTTTATGGATTATGGCAATTCTTTAAGAAGCAAACTGTAGAATGGGTTGTAATTGTTAGGAAAAAGACTCCTAAAAATTCATTACTAGGATTATTTGGGTTTAAATCCATGGGGATTATATTAATATTTATTCCTGTAATCTTAGAATTGACATTTGTCGGGTTAGGAATAGCTGCTTATAATATTATATTATACTTAATTGTGATTATTATAAGTTTCAGTGCTATTCTCATACTCTATTCATGGTTAGGAACCAGAACAAGATACGAATCTGATGTTAACCTAATTTAAATTCAAAATTAAAAAAAAGTAAAAATAATAATCAAGAGGTGAAAAAAAATAGTAGAAACTCATGCAATTATGACTCATGACCTTACTAAGAATTTTGGTAATATCCGAGCAATCAACAACATTAATTTAAAGATACCCTATGGAAAAACATATGGATTATTAGGTCCAAATGGAGCAGGGAAAACTACAACAGTTAGAATTCTCAATGCGATTATTTCTAAGACTTCTGGAAAGGCAACTGTAGGAGGTTTTGATATTGTATCAGAAAGTCAGAAAGTAAAAATGATTTGTGGATTTTTACCAGAATCTCCTGGATTATATTCGAAATTATCTGCGAGAGAGTTCTTAGAATTTATTGGTGAATTGTATTACATGCCAAGAGAAGTAATATCCAATCGCATTAATGAGTTATTAGAATTATTTGATTTAGAAGGTCGTGAAAATGATTTATTAGAAGGATATTCTAGAGGAATGAAACAAAAAGTCTGTTTATGTGCAGCTCTAATTCAAGACCCCGAAATAATTTTTCTAGATGAGCCCACATCAAATCTCGATCCCGCAGCAGCAAGAATTGTTAAGAACCTTATTTCGGAACTTGCAGAAAAAGCAGACAAAACAGTATTTATATGTACTCATCTTCTCGATACAGCTGAAGAGCTATGTGATATAATTGGTATAATAGTTGATGGGCAGTTAAAAATTGAAGGTACTCCAAAAGAGATCATTGAATCAACAGGTGCTAAAAACTTAGAAGGGGCATATTTAAAAATAACTGGAGCTTCCCATATTGAGGATTTGTTAGCTTGGAGAGATCAAAATCCTGAAAATTTCAAAAAAGATAATAAAAAACATAGAAAAAAAAGAAAAAATAAGAGACTTAGATGAGGTAATTTTAAGATGACAGTTCTTACAACTGAAAAAATATTAGATTCAAAGGATAATAAAATACGTAAAGAACCAGCTGAAGTAGTGGTTCCAAAAAAAACGCTATGGAGAGTAATTGCCAAAAATGAAATTTTATTAAGAACAAGTAGTTTTCGAAACTATCGTAAATGGTTCTTTATAACTCTATATTCGTTGTTATTTCTTTGGGCGTTTATTTTTGCACCTATATTATTTGATCTCTTTATGCCTACGTTAGCTGATCAGTTTTCAAGTGTTTTTAAACCAGCTGTTATAGTTATTATTGAATCTATAATGATGATGTTATTTCTAATGCTTTTAATTTATCCTTTAAATAATGTGTATAGAGAAGGTGAGACAGGAGTAAAAGAATCATTATTAGCGACGCCAGTTAGACCAAATGATATCTTCTTGGGAGAATTTTTGGGCAAGGCTCCCATTTACACTATGATAGTCTTATTAATATCCCCAATCGTAATTGGTATGATAAATCCAATCATAAATTTTACGTTTCCTCAGTATCTTATTATATACAGTTCGGTCTTTGGGCTTGTTTATTTTGCTAACTTAGTAGGCTCAATTGTAGCAAGTTGGCTAGAGCATAAAATTTCAAAGAATGAAAAAGCACGAGATTTAGGAAAAGCATTAATCTGGATTTTTACAATAATTATGGTTGCAATAATGTATGCCATAATCTTTTTTCTTAACAATCTGCTAACACATCCAGAATTAAAAAATTGGTTAGCCTTTTACCCGTCACTTTGGTTTTCAAACATAATTTTGTATATTATTGACCCAACATTACTTAATTCATTTATCTTAAATATATGGATAAATCTTCTGTTAGTCGTTGCTATTCCCACATCAGTCTTATATATTGCTTACAAAAAAGCGGAATCATTCTATACCTTAGAAACGGGAATTGAGAAGAGCAATATTACAATTGTTAAACATGAAAACATGTTCTATAGGTTAATAAGGAATGTTTCTGGAAGGAGTTGGGGAGGTTTAATTATCGTGCAATTGAAAAGATTCTTCAGAAAAAAAGCAAATATCGCGAGAATTGCATATATTGTAGGCCTTTTAGGTTTTATGAGTTGGTTTATCTCAAGAATGAGTGAAGATGCATTCGGGACTGTATTTTCCTCAACCATTTTAATTGCTATTGGTGGTGGTATAGGTAGTATAATAATAGGGCATCTTGCTTTTGTTGATTCAAAGGACGTTATTTGGATTTACAAACGATCTCCAAGAGGAATAAAATCCTTAGTGTATTCATATTTACTTACAATGCTGATTATAAATATTTTAATATCAATATTTATAACTACTTTGTTTGTAATATTCACAAGCATTGATATTCTAAACACTATTATCTTTTTCGTTGAATTTCTACTTTTTGCGGAGATATCAATGTGTCAAGCTATGGGGCTCCAATGTACATCCCCTGCCTTTGGAGAGAAAGACTCTAACATGAGATCAAATGCAATGATATCAATGCTTTTACTCCAACCAATGATGTTTTTACCTATTATGTTATTGCTTGTAATTCATCCTGAGACTGTTGAAATGACGAGAATTTTAATGCAGGTACCTGTATTTCTTTATAATATTGGAATTAGCCTTCCACTGCTTTATTTTGGTATGCGAAAATTGAATAAACTTGAGTAGTTATACAAAAAATCATTCACTTTTCTTTTTTTTCAATTTATCAATTTAGTAATAATAAAAAAAAATAAAGGAGGAAAAATAAATGAAAAGAAAAAGAATATTATTTTTATGGATCATTTTGACCCTTGTATGTGTTTTTACTCTTATTGTGGGTCTTATGATGTCGTTAAGTAAGATCTTTTAATTTTTAATACTAAGGTGAAAAAAATAGCTAAAAATTTTGATTTAAAGGAAATTGAGAAGAAAACGTGGAGATCTACCCTTGAAGATGGACTTTTAGATATTTATTTTGGGATATTAGTTTTAAGTATTGGTATAGGAATAACTCTTGTTGATTATCTACCTGAGCCGTTTGATAGTTTATTACCAATAATGCTTATGATAATAGGATTAATCTTGTTTCTACTCGGAAAGAAATTTATTACACAACCTCGTTTGGGAAAAGTAAAATTTGGCTTTAAACAAAAATCTCGAAAATTGAAGACTGTGATTGTTTTGTCTATAAATGCGATTATTCTATTGATTGTCTATATTATGCGATTAATAAATCCCGCCTTATGGTCAATTTTTCCCGTATATATACAAGGATTAATAACTGGATTATTATTTATAACAGTTCCATTATGTTTTGCAGCATATTTTCTACAACATCCCCGATTATATTTTATTTCTATTTTAGTAGGAATAAGCTTCTTTTTATCAGATTTATTTTCAATTTTTATTCCAGAGCCTTTTGATGCATTAATCGCATTTGGTATTATAAGTTCTGTTATTATTTTTATAGGAATGACATTCTTAATTAAATTCATTCGAAAATATCCAAGATCTAAAGAGGAGAGTAGCTAAAATATGGCAAACAACATTGATCTGAAAGAGATTGAGAAAAAAATCCTAAAGTCAGCTCATCAACATGGTCTTTTTGATTTGATGTTAGGTTTTATTGTTACAGGAATGGCCTTTGGACCAATCTTCCGTGAAAGTCTACCTCCACCTTATAATTATTTCACATGGCCACTAATTCTTATCATTATCGCAACTATATTTATATTTATCACCCTCAAATATGTCATTCAACCCAGGATTGGAATTGTTAAACCTGGTCCTTCCATCAAATCAATGAGAAAAAAGTTATTTATTGTAGTTTTAATTCAATTTGTAATCCAATTAACTATTTTTATTTTATTAATTATTGGCAATGGTCCAGGAATACAAGTAGAAGGTATTACTTTTATTTTAATTATTGGTTTGTTTTTCATACCTTTTTTTGCCATCATAGCTTATTTAATGAAATTTCCTAGATTATATTTCATTGGAATGCTTATATGGCTAGCTATATTCATTAATGAGTTATTATATGATTTCATAGATTATAGAATTAGATGGCTTTTGTCATATGGGGTTATGGGAGGTATCATTCTTTTAATGGGATCGATAATTTTTATTCGATTTCTTAAAAAATATCCAAAACCAAAGATAGAGATGGTTTAGAAATGTCAGAAGAATTGGATTTAAAGTCACTTGAGAAAAAAGCATATAGATCTATATTCGATGATGGTTTATGGGATTTATTTATGGGAATGATAATTTTAGGTATGGGAGCAAGTACATCATTAGGCTCAGTCTTCAATTTACCAGATATTTGGATTACTTTCATTCCTATTGTTATTTGGTATACGATTGCGTTCTTAATATTCTACTTAGGAAAGAAGTTTATAACAATCCCAAGGATAGGATTTGTAAAATTTGGACCAAAACGCAAGTCAAAACATCTAAAACTGAAACTTTTTTTAATTGCCTTCTTCATCTTAAATTTAATATTATTTATTTTACCCTTTACAGGGTTTATCAGTAGTATTCCGCTTGAGCCCCTTTTTATATCACTATTTTTAGGACTAGGATTTTTCACTTTGCCCTTTTGTGTGGTAGCTTTTTTTCTTGACTTTACAAGATTATATTATTATGCTTTTCTTGCGGGAATAGGATTATTTTTAACAGTTTTAATTAACCCTATTGTGGGATCTCCAATGAATGCTCTTCTTATTTTTGGTTCAATTGGAGGGTTAATAGTAGTGATAGGTCTTTATTATTTTATTCGCTTCTTAAAAAAATATCCCCTATCGAAGTAGGTGAGTAATCACGGCAAAAAAGAGAGCAGAATCAGATGATATTTTACAACCTCTTACAGATATTGACAAAGTTATTCATGAGCCAGCTAGGTTGATGATAATGTCATATTTATATGTCGTTGAGAGCGCTGATTTTGTTTTCTTAAGAAATCAAACAGGATTAACTGATGGAAATTTATCTTCTCATCTAAACAAGTTAGAGTCCGTTGGATATGTGGAAGTGGAAAAAAAATTTAAAGGTAAACGCCCTCAAACAATTTTAAAGTTAAGTAAACAAGGAAGGGAAGCTTTTGAAGTGTATCGGAAGAAAATGGAAAAAATTTTTACAGGACTGAGTGAAAAATAATTTTTATTGATTTGTTAATCTTAATTATTTTTGCATCTAAAGAAGAAAATTTTCTAATGTTATATATTATTTAAAAATATATGGAAATTGATAAAATCTGGCAACAAGCTGATTGGTCATCTGAAGCTCAACAAGTAATTGAAGGTCTTAAGAAATTTCCAGAAAAGTCAAAAATGGCACTTCTTTTAAGGCATTCTCAAAGGAATGAGCCGAAAGACTTTATTATTGATGCAGATTTGAATCTAACACATCAAGGACGAAAAGTAGCTAATCTTTTCGGTAAAAATTTACCAAAAGATAAGCCAATTCGTTTATTTCATAGTAAAGCTGATAGATGTGAGGATACAGCTAAAGAAATTTTAAAAGGTTTTGAAGAAATTGGTGGAGAAGCTGTTCTAATAGGGGTTTTACGACCGTTATATCATATAGGTATTGATTTAAATTTCTTTTTAGAAGAAAACAAGAAATATGATATATTGCAAATTTTTAATCGGTGGATTGCAGGTCTTTATTCACCTGAAATTTGGACTCCTTTACCAACATATTCTCAAAAGGCAGCCAGAATCATGTGGGAAAAAATTGAAAATGCTCCTAAAAATACATTAGATATTCATATAACTCATGACTTACATTTATTGGCTTTAAAATTTGGATGGTTTGGAATACCCCCAAGTAAAAATTGGATTAATTATCTTGGGGGATTTGCATTTTCCTTTATAAACGACGAAATTTTACTGTATGATACTAATAAGTTTATCAATATAGAATTTCCCTATTGGTGGAAAATAACTTAATTTTTTCAATCTAAAATACTATAATTAAATTATCTATAAACATAAATATTTATTAATAAGCTCTTAAAAATTATCCAAGTCTTTAGATCTCATGTATATTTCCAAGTATAAAAAATTACTAATATTATATTTTATTTATATAGTCTTTTGGATAATAATTATAAGTATTTTGGAAATATTGTTTAGACCAGTGATTTCAATAGCCTTAACTCGTTTTATACCTTTAGATGATATTATTTTAACGCTTGGAATTATATTTATAATTTTTTTTCCCATTTCAGCGTTAGTTGGCTTTGTTATTGGTGGTTATCTTATAAGTCCAATTATACTATATTTACATAAGAAATTTTATGGTTCAAATTTGCATTATGGAATTCAGACAGCCCAAAAACCAAAAAGAATATTGCTGTTTTCTCAAAGTTTTTTTCCAATATTAATGGCCATTAATCTTTCTTCTATCCTATTGACTCCTACTGTAGCTGAATTTATATTATCTGCTGATGTAACAAACATTTTTGATAATGTTTCTAAAATTCCTATGCTAACAAGATTTTTTGCAGATGCAATATTATTAATTCTAACTTTTGGAATATCTGCGATGTTTTTTTCGGCAGTCTGGTTTTTAAAAGACTCAGGAATAATTTATACGAATAAACAAAAAATAGATAATTCAACTGAACCAATTGTTTTGCGGTCTATAGGTGATTGGTTTCAAACAATTCTCAAGAGTTATGCAGGTATTGGTGCTATAATCACTTATATTTTAGCTGTGAATGATTTTATTACTAGATTTGTTGATAATTATGGATCACCTGGAAATGTTTTTAACATTCCCAGTCTAATCCTATGGTTGGGAATGCCACTTTATTTAACAATATCTTTAACACCTACTGTAATCATTAATGATTTATTAAGAAGAAATAGGATGAGTTACATTAGAAAGATAAGCAAAAAGTTAGGTATTCAAGATACTGCGGTTATTACATTTGAATTTAAAAAGTTGTCAGAGTCTTAATCCTCTATAATCTAAATTACTAAAACATCAATAAAGGATATAATTACTTATCTTTAAACTAATAGAAATGATAATATTGTAAATATTATTGTTCATTATACCATCTTGCATCTATAAATCCCGTTTTCTTTAGTATTAAGTGAAATTCCTTTAATTTTTCTTGAGGTATTTCTCGTGACCATCTAGTATAAAACCAGTCTAAGTAATGCTTAAAACCCATTTTCTGCCAACTTTCCCATGT
>JBHLLT010000033.1:0-26505 GCA_048938855.1 Promethearchaeota archaeon | reverse complement strand
GATATGTCGCTTTTAAAGTTTTTATAATATGATATAAAGGAGACCAGAAGTCCTTTTACATTATCTTTTATTTTGTTATAGTAAATTTTCATGCACACCAATATTTATCTGGATGGTTACCTGGAGGACATGCAATACATTCTGTTTTAATTCGAGGATCTATAGTCTTAGCAAATAAACTATATTCTTGTATTCCTACTTCTTTACATGGAATGCTTGAGAAACCTCTACGCTTTCTAGCAGATCGAATACAACAATCATTCATTCTAAATACACATATATTATCTGAAACTTCAATAACTTCCTGGTTGTTGATGTTAGCATAAACTCTATGTTTTAGAGCTTCGATCAACGCGGGAATACCACCATTTTAAGAAATATTAAAAGTAAAATTTAATAGGATTTTAATTTTAATTACTTTAGCATCTAAAAGTACTGAAATGCTAAAAATTATTGAATTTTGTGGAAGAAAATGGGAAAAACGTTAACTGAAAAAATCTTAGAACAGCATTTAGTTGAAGGAGAATTAGAAAAAAGTACTGATATAGCAATAAAAATAGACCAGACATTAACCCAAGATGCTACTGGAACAATGGCATATCTGCAATTTGAAGCCATGGGAATTTCCCGAGTACAAACTGAATTATCTGTGAGTTATGTTGACCATAATACTTTACAAACTGATTTTAAAAATCCAGATGATCATCGATATCTTCAAAGTATAGCAGCTAAATATGGATTATATTTTTCTAGACCTGGAAATGGTATATGTCATCAGTTACATCTAGAAAGATTTGCGCGCCCAGGGAGAACTTTACTTGGGAGTGATAGTCATACCCCAACTGGAGGGGGTGTAGGATCATTAGCAATTGGAGCTGGTGGACTTGACGTAGCTGCTGCCATGGCAGGAGAACCATTTAGATTAAAAATGCCAAATGTTGTACAGGTTTATCTTACAGGAAAACTACCTGATTTCGTTTCTGCCAAAGATGTAATCTTAGAAGTATTAAGGAGGATTGGTGTTAAAGGAGCAGTAAATAAAATATTAGAATATAGTGGACCTGGAATAAAAACATTATCAGTTCCTGAAAGAGGCACAATTACTAATATGGGAACAGAAACTGGAGCAACTACATCGGTCTTTCCTTCTGATGAAATTACAAAAGAATTTTTAGAGGCACAAGAAAGAGGAGATCAGTGGATTCAATTAGAACCAGACAATGATGCTGTCTACGATGAAACAATCGAAATAAACTTAAGTGAATTAGAACCTTTAATTGCTGAACCTCATAGCCCTGGTAATGTTAAGACTGTAAAAGAATTAGAAGGATTGAATGTAGACCAAGTATGTATTGGTAGTTGCACTAACTCTTCTTTAAGAGATCTTAAAGTAAGTGCAAATATGTTAAAGGATAAAACTATAGCTCTAAATACTGTTTTAACAGTATCACCAGGGTCACGACAAGTTGTAAATCATATGATTGATTCAGGTGAAATGGGTTATTTGGTAAAAGCAGGTGCAAGAATATTGGAAAATGCATGTGGACCATGTATAGGAATGGGTTTAGCTCCTAAAAGTAATGCTGTTTCCCTAAGAACATTTAATAGAAACTTTTTGGGAAGAACAGGTACAAAAAGTGCTAATGCTTACTTAGTAAGTCCAGAAACAGCGGCTATGGCAGCTATACAAGGTAAAATAACTGATCCTCGAAAGTTTGGTAAGCTTCCAAAGTATACGATGCCAAAGAAATTTATAGTTAATGATAATATGATAATTCCACCATTACCTCCCGATGAAGCTAAGAATGTAGAAATTATCAGAGGACCTAATATTAAACCGTTACCAGAATTTAATCCCTTACCAGATAAACTAGAGGGAGAGGTACTTTTAAAAGTAGAGGATGATATTACAACTGATCATATTATGCCAGCTGGGGCTAAAATTTTACCTTTAAGAAGTAACATCCCTGAGATTAGTAAATTTGTTTTCAATGTAATTGATGAGTCTTTTCATGATAGATCACTTGCAAAATCTGGAGGATTTATTGTAGGAGGAGATAACTATGGACAAGGTTCAAGCCGTGAACATGCAGCCATCGCCCCTAAATATCTTGGAATTAAAGCTGTTATAGTTAAAAGCTTTGCTCGTATCCATCTAGCTAATCTAGTCAATTTTGGAATTGTTCCATTGACCTTTGAAAATAAAGAAGACTATAATAAAATAGACCAAGGAGACCAATTTGAAGTAGATTTATCAACAATAAAATCCGGTAAAGTCTCTTTAAAAATCCTTACTAAAAATTTAGAAATACCATTAACTCATTCTTTAAGTAAGCAAGATTTAGAAGAGTTAATGGCTGGTGGGAAATTAACCTTAATCAAACAGAAGCATAATTAAAATAAAAACCAATAACAATTTTTTTTATTCTTTTTATATTTATTATTTTAATGTTTGATAAAAAATTCAAGCAAGATCCGAAAAAGCGGTTTTCTTCAAGAGTGGATAGATATATCAAATATAGACCCAGATATCCCCAAGAAATAATCAATTTTTTAAAAGAAAAAAAAATTTTATCATCTAATTCTAGAATTGCAGATATTGGCTCAGGTACTGGTATATTAAGTGAATTATTTCTTAAGGAAGGCAATGAAGTCTATGGAATTGAACCAAATAGTGATATGAGAACAGCTGCAGAAAAATTACTTGGAAAATATTCAAAGTTTATTAGTATGGATGGATCTGCTGAAAAAATTAACTTAGAAACAAATAGTATTGATATTATTACAGCTGGCCAAGCATTTCATTGGTTTGATTTAGAAAAAACCAGAATAGAATTCTCTCGTATTCTTAGAACTGATGGATGGGTTGTTTTAATTTGGAACCGCCGAAAAAAGCATACTAATGAATTCTTGAAAGAATATGAAAAATTTCTTTTAAAATATGGGACAGATTATAAAGCCATTGAGAAGCGCAAACTTGAATTTAATAAATTCTTCGGCGGTTCTGAATCAAAAAACAATTATTATAAGGTAAATTATGATAATGTTCAAATATTTGATTACGATGGCTTAGAAGGTAGATTACTTTCTACTTCATATATCCCCTTAGATGATAACCCTAAGTATAATGATATGTTGCTTGATTTAAAGCAATTATTTGAAAAATTTCAAAAAGATGGATTTATTAGGTTTGAGTATGATACTGTGATTATATATGGGCAAATGAAAAGTTAAAATAGAACTTTATTGTTGTTCTAAATAAAATACTATAGCTCCTTTTATTATTTCAAATTTTTTAAGAGAAGAGGAGATATCTCCTTTTTTTAATAAATCTAATCCTTCATTATTTAGTTTGTTTACTGAATCTTTCAATTCTTCAAATTCTGAAGCTTTTTGCAGATTTGCTAAAATCTCTGAACATTCTTTAATCACGTCTAGTTTTTCTATAGATTCTGCAAGTTTCAAGAGTTTTTCGCATTGTGTAATAGCATTTCTAAAATCTTGTTTATTTTGGAGATTTTTAATCTCTTTGGTTAAATTTTCAATATTTTCTAAAGTATTTAGGTAAGTTTTTTCATCATTTAAGATATCATTTTGAATAAACTCTAATTCATCTATATGTTCTTTTATATTATTTTCCTTAAATTTTTCTATAATATCTGCTAGCTTTGGTTTAAGTTCATTAAATTGAAATTTCTGTTTTAGAGTAATACTCTCTTCAATTAATTTTTGAGCTTTATCAATAAGTTCTCTCTTCAGTTTGTTATCTAAATATTTTATTTCAAATTCTTTCCATTTTTTCTTGAGATCCATTTCATTATCAAGTTGTGAAAGTAAAGTTTTTGCTTTTTCTATCGATTCTTTAGTTTTTGAGAGATCTTCAGCATCCATTCCTGCTTTATAACTATATTCTAAATTGCTTATGTCATTTTTTAATTTATTTATCTTCTCGAGGTTCTTTCTTTCTTGTTCAGCATGCAGCTGTTCAAGTTCGCTTTCTTCTTTTTCTTTCAAAAGATTTTTAATTCGAGCAATTAAATCTTCTTGATCTTTAACAAATGAATTCAATTTCTCTGGTTTTGCTAAATCTATTATTTCATATGCAACTGATAAAGCTTCTTTTAGTTTTCCTTTTATATATGCCTGACCTTGAATAGCGAGTCGATTATCAATTTGTTCAACAACTCTAATTTTTCTTTTTTCTTCTTTTTCCATTACTTCTTCAATAGGTTCTGTTTTATCTTCAGTCAAATCTTTTCACCTGAGATCTTTATTTCTTGTACTCTTGTAAATGGGTTATAATTTGTGTGAAAGAATCTAAAGATTCTGAAAAAGAACGATTATTTAAAGCATTAATGGCATTTTTGCTCAGATATTCTATGATATCTAAAAGTTGGGTGGCATTTTTATATTTATCTCTAAATTCCTGCCATTTTTGCTTGATATTATCGTCTACAACCTCAGAGAGAAAATTTGAACTACTTTTGAAAATATTGTTCATTTCCTCAAATTCAAATATCTTTATAGATGCAAAGAATTTTTCTTCCAGTTTCGAAAGTTCAGTCTTAAGTTCAGCTTGTTTTTCTTCGAATTTTTTTCTTTCTATTTTTTCATTAGTCTCTTGTATTTTTTTTTCTAACCCATTCCATTTGATCTTGATGTTGTCATCTATTAAATTAGCAAAGAATCTTAATCCTTCTTCGAAAATATCAGTTGCTTTATTTACATCACGGCTTTCTAATGAGAAATTTAATTCTTTTTCAAGTTTACTTAGAATGTTTGTTAATCTCTCTTGCTCTGAAGACCATATTCTTTTTTCTTTCAAAATTAGCTCTTTTGTATGGGGGATTAATGATAAATTATATTTTCCTTCATACTTTTTTTTAAAATTTTGGATTAAATTATGGGCTTCTAATAGATTATTATTATTTACTAAGTAATTATATTCTTTTTCAATTTCTTTTGTCTCTACATCAATTTCATTAACAATTTCTTTATTTTCATATTTCTCTGTTAACTGAGAAATCAATCTTGTTTGCTCAGCTATCAGAGCATCATCTTCTATCTTTTTAGCTAATTTGATTATTTTTTTTAATAATTCAATAGCATCTTTATATTGCTCAGATTGCATTAATTTCTCTGAGTTTTCTTTTAACCCTTCAACTTTTTCTAAAATAGGTAGAATTGTTTTTTCTTGATAATTAATGATTTCATAAAGTTCTTCTTTTTCCATATTTAGATTATTAAAAAATTCAAATGGTTCTGTTCCCATATCAAAAGTGATATTCCTGATAATTCGAAAATCAGGGAATTCATCTTTCAATAATACACGGATTTGAGAAATATGGTTTTTTAAGGCTTGAGTGGCATTTCTCCCAATCCATATGTACATCGTTTTTATTTTTTTGATATAAATTGCTAATATATTTACAATTGTAAAGACTTCTTTTATGTTTTCATAAGATATCTCATCGAAAGTTCCATCAAAATTAAGTTTGAATGTTTTTATGTTATTTTCAGCCATTTATTCTCATCCTTAAACCATGTAATAAAATAGTTAAAGAATTTGTTTTTAAACATTTGCGATTATAAAGGTAATAAATACCTTTAACTTTATATACAATAGGAAAGGGGATAATTAAAATCACTTATTAAAAGATTAAGTCAATTCTTAATACTATTTTCTTTTTTTCTTAACAAAATTCTATATATTTATCATAATGGTTTCAATTTCCTAATTTTAAATGATTCTATAATAAAAATTATTGTACCTATAATTAAAAAACATAATAATGTTAGATTTATTGGGTCTGAGAAGAAATCAATCCCTTGAATTATAGCGAGAATTAAGAAAGTAATAAAACCAAATGAATAAATTAAAAGATATAATGAAATTCGGGGCATAGTTCTATTACCAATCCGAACAAACAATTTCAATATTCCTATTTTGAGATCTTGTTTAATAGAATACTTTCCTTCTTCATCATCCTTTGATATAATTCCTGCTTTTAACAACTTTGTTATTTGATAAGAAACTGTTCCAGAGGATGAAATATTCAATGCCTTCTGAATCTCCCTAACTCCAGCCTGTCTTTTTGTAAAAAAATACCAATAAACTTGAAGAGTTTTGCCTTGTAAGAATTCTTCAGTAAGTTCAGGTTTGACTTCGGTTAACTCTTCTAAGATTTGCGTAGATTCAGGTATAACTTTTTCAATATCAGGTCTTTCTAAAAAATGAATACTAAAAATCAAAAAACCATAAGTAATGAAAATTATTATTGAGAAATATAGATAGAAAATAATAATCTCAAGTGTTATTACTTTTTGAAAATAGAAAAATAAAAAACAGATTGTCATTATCCCCTGAAGGATCGTTAGAGAATTAATCACCCTTTTGAGATAAAAACTTACTAAAGGTTTTATGCGAATTTTTCTTGATTTAATTCTATAAATATATTCATTTTTTTCTTTAATATCATTATTTTCTTCAAATCTCTTCATATATTATTCATTTTTTCAATATGGTTGAAAGATTTACAATTTTTATATATTATTGAAAATAATAAATTAAATTTTATGATTTATTAAGATTGTTCGAATGTTTGAACAAATAAATGTATTTAACGCTAGAATTTATATCTATTTGTGAAGACTATGAATATTTTCAAGTCTAAAAATTATGATATGTCAAGAAAAGTAAATATGTCAAAAGAAATGATTTAAGGATATTTTTTGAGTAAAAATTTAAAAAAAGAAAAGGACTAGGATGGTTTTAATGAGTATGCTAAAATATATAGTACGAAGATTATTAGCAGCAATACCAGTTATATTTGGAGTGTTGACTTTAACATTTATTCTTTCTCGATTGATGCCCGGCGATCCAATCTACGCATTATTAGAAGCAATGGGTATATCCGATCCATTACCTCAAATTGTTGCTCAGTATAGGAGATTATATGGTCTCGATCTCCCCATTGTTGTTCAATATTTTAGATATTTGGGTGATTTATTTACAGGAAACTGGGGTATATCAGTTTCTGTTGCGAGGCAAACCCCTGTGTGGACCCTTATTATGCTAAGATTACCTAGGACAATAGATTTGACGATTTTCTCAATGATAATAGCCTCATATTTAGGAATTAAGATCGGAGTTATTTCAGCAACCCATAGAAATAAATTACGAGACACTGCCTTTAGAGGTATGGCACTTATCGGAGTTGCGGTCCCAATATTCTTTCTTGGAATGATCCTCCAATACACGCTTGCCTATTTAGTGCCCATTTTTCCGGGTACTTACTATAAAAACATCGATTTTGAAGATCCACCAATGATTTCAGGATTTTATATGATTGATGCTCTTATATCAGGGCAATTATACAAAATACCGGATTATCTCTATCACTTAATTCTACCAGTATTCTGTCTTGCATTTGTCACACTTGCGGGAATTGTGAGACAAACACGATCAAGTATGCTAGAAGTGTTACAGCAAGATTATGTGAGGACTGCGAGAGCAAAAGGGTGTAAGGAAAAGGCGGTAATACATAAGCATGCCCTTAAAAATTCAATGATACCCACGGTGACCGTTATTGGGTTAAATGTGGCAGGATTGTTAGCAGGAGCAGTACTTACGGAAACAACATTTGGATTAAATGGAATGGGTTCATTACTTGTACAGGCGATCAATTTGATAGATTACTGGTTGATAAACGCAGTTGTATTTATTATAACAATTATATTTGTAATGGCTACTCTAATAACAGATCTATTATATGCGATATTAGATCCACGAATTAGATTCTAATATAAATTTAAGAAACAGAAAAATAATAATGAGATGAGAAATTTGGAAAAACCTTATGAAATGGAATTAGAATTAGTAACAGAAGGAATTCCAGAAGAAGAAAAAGTATCAGCAAATGTGATTTCATGGGCTTTTAAAAACCTAAAATTCTTGTTTTTCCCAGGATCTAGATTAGATGATTTAACACAACGAGAAATTGAATTTGAAAGAATAAGAGGTAAGAGAAAATTTATTCGACGATTTAAATCAATTTTGACAGTCACAGGTATTGTTATCGTGTTTACTGTTGTATCTATAGCGGTTTTCTGTCACTGGCTTTCACCTTATCCTATAGAGTATGTAACCGTTAGTCATCCTGGAGCATGGAGTTTCCCATCACCAGCGCATCCACTAGGACAATCAGAATTAGGGTATGATGTGTTATCAAGATTAATGTTTGGAGCACGTTCTTCATTATCAGCGGCTTTGCCATCAATAGGGGTGAGTGTAGTTGGTGGAGTAATTATTGGAATTATAGCAGCCTATTATCGTGGATGGGTTGATTCAATTTTAATGAGATTGTGTGATATTTTATTAGCCTTTCCGGGATTAATTCTTGCTTTGGTGATGATCTCAATTGTTGGACAACAAATTCAATATATATTGATTGTATGGGGTATTTTAGGTATTCCATTTTATGCTAGATTGATTAGGGGTAATGTGTTGCAAGCAAGAGAATTACCATATATTCAAGCAGCTAAAGTTGCAGGGGCAGGAAATGGGAGAATAATGTTTCGACATATACTACCTAATGTAATTCAACCAATAATTATTTCAGTTACCTTCAATATTGGAGCATGGATTTTAAGCCTAGCAGCACTTGCATATCTAGGGTTTAGTGACCCCAATATGATAGAATGGGGAAATGATATTAATTTTGCCAGAACTAATCTATACTCTGCACCATGGGCCTCTCTGTGGCCTGGATTCATGATATTGCTTACAGTATTAGGTTTTATGCTTCTTGGTGATGGCTTAAGAGATGCTTTAGACCCTAGATTAAAAAATTTATAATTTTTTTTCTATTTTTTATTTATTTTTTAAGAAAAAGATTTCAAATTAGAGCATTTTTAAACTTTGCTAACAAATCCTTCTTTTTCAAACAGATTCGCAAAATTTAATATAGATTTTGGAGTAAATAAATGGTGAAATTCTAAAGTTAACATAGCACAAATCTCTTTAAGATTTAAAGATAATTCCATAAAATTTAGCATCTCTTGAGTATCCCCTCCCCAAACATCCGGTGGTTCTGGAACTTTGAACTCATGATACTCATTTGACAATAAAAAGGGGATATAAAATTTCAAATTCTTTCTTCCAATAAAATTCAGAACCCATTTTTGCTTAAGATAATCTGGTTCCTCGATAACATCAAGCTCAATGTTAGCATGTTTACATAATTTAGTCCACAAAGCTAATAAACCCTTCTTTAATTCTTCTAAATTATTAGTCCTCTCATTGTAAAATTCTTTAATGATAGGGGATAAATTATCATAATTCTTTACTGAATCCAATACAGATCTCTCATGAGTAAGAAATGAGTGTATTAAAGATTTACCTATTAACGCAATCTCATCTTTTGATATCTCAGTTATATTTTCTTGATTAAGTTTATTATAAAGTGAAAATAGCATTTCCTTTACCTCACCAAGTCGCTGGTAGTGATTTTTTTCTAAAATTGGCCATATAGAGATTATACTTTCTTTATTTTGCATTGAAAAGATATAGCTTGTACACAGAGCAATAGAAATTACTCGTTTTAATTCTGTTGGATCACACTTTTCTATCGTGTCAAGGGAACTATGCCAAAAAGGATCTTCATGCCCAATCATAATACCCGGAATAGCTATAGGACGAGCTACAAAAACCCCATGATCACTTCCACCTGAATAAGGAACTATTCGGTATCGCATCTGCATTTGTGTGCCATTTATAGCTCTACCTTTAGGGTGATCTACTATTATTTTTGTAAAGTATTGAATAACGTCATTTAAAATTGAAGGTCTTGAATAGGGTGCTAAACAAATATTACACGGATTCCCAACTTCTAAAGGATGTTCTCCAATCATATCCAGATTGATATTAAAGAGGGCATTCTTGACCGTGTTTTCATGTTCTTTAATCCAAGGGAAAGTACCATGGAATTCAGGAATCCACAGAAATCTTATTGTTCTTCTCGGTGATTCAATTAAATTTTTTTTTATTAACATTGCAAGTGAACGTGCTAATTCTAATAATCCTGCGGATCCACTTGCATTATCGTTTACTCCCGCTGCAGGATGACAAATATGTGCTGTTAATATAATTTCTTCTTGAGGTTTTTCTGTTCCCTTTATTGCGGCTGAAATTACCTCCAATTCTCCATCATATATTTCAGCATCAACTTTAGCATGCAATTTAACTGGTTCTTTGTTCAATAACTCTTTTAAATATAATCCCTTCTCAAATGGAATACTAAACCCAAAAGTAGTTTTTTCTAAATCTTCAGCAATAGCAGGAAATCTATTATAAATTGTCATACCTTTATATCCTGCTGCTCGTTCTGGAGGAGGATATACTATAACTCCTAATGCTCCTTTTTCTGCATATAAAGTTGGTACTATAATTCTTGGAGCTTCCATTAAAACTATTTTACCCTCAACATCTAATCCTTCAAAATCTTCCTCTTTAATACCTTTCCCAACATCTATCAATTCTGCAACAACATCACATGCCTTTGACCTTCCCAATATGCACATAGGAATATCCTGAAAACGACATATTATTTCCTTTTTAGGCTCTATTAAATTTAACTCTGCTGATTTAATCTCCCAACTTTGAGTTACTATCCACTCCCAAATTTTTGTTTTCCCGTCTGCTGGGTATTTATGAATCTTGATCTCATCCAAACCGAAAGTTCTTAATTCTTTCACTACATTTTCTATATTTTCATGATAATCTTTAGATCCAACAACTCGATTATATTGTGAAATCTTCGATACCCAATCAAAAGCATATTTTCCACTAACTTCATTCAATACTTCGTCAATAAATTTTGAAAGATCTTTCATAAATGCACACTTTTCTTAAAACTTTAAGTAATTAATTAATTTGATATTACACCCTCTAAAAATATAAAACTTGCGATTTAAAAAATAGACTTTATGCGTTAAGTTAAAGAGCTAATCATTATTAATTAAAAGAGGAGTCTAAAAAATGAATCAACTTGGGAATATTATTGCATTAATTATTATTTTTATATTTTTATATTTTTTCTGGACTATGCTTAAAGGTGCACCTTGGATTCCAACTCAAATGAAAAAGGTACTACAAATGTTATCTTTAGCGGAGATTCAATCTGAGGAGATCCTTTATGATTTAGGTTGTGGTGATGGACGATTCATAATAAAAGCCGCACGGAGGTTTGGTGCAAAAGCCGTAGGCATTGAACTTAATCTTTTCCTTTATTTATGGTGTCAATTAGCTATAACAATCCTAGGTCTGCGAAGAAAAGTTAAAATTCAATATGGTAATTTTTTCAAACATGATTTGAGTGACGCAGATGTAGTAATATGTTATTTATTACCAGAAACGAATGATAAATTGGAAGATAAACTTCTAAGAGAACTTAAACCAACTGCCCGTATAATTTCAAATTCCTTTGTATTCAATAAATTACGAATTGTTAATGAAGACGTACATAAAGGAATTTTTATCTATAAAGTTCCCAAGACCTGAAAATCATATATGAATATTTTTTTAAACAATTTTTTCCTTAACATAAAATATCTGGAGATATTTCAAGTAAGGATTTACAATTTGTCATTTTCATTGCTTTAGTTAAAGCTTGTTGCATATATTCCATATGAATTTGTACACCTTTTATTCCTCCTCCTACTGAAGCACGAATAATATCGCGTCCAATCAGAACAGACTCAGCTCCCAGTGCTAACATTTTCAATACATCATATCCTGTACGTATACCTCCATCAATAATAATTTTAATCTTACCCTTAATTTCTTTTACGATATTAGGTAATACTTCAGCAGTTCCAGGAGTATGATCTAAAACTCGTCCTCCATGATTTGATACAACGATAGCTGCAGCTCCTGCTTCTATTGCTAATAGAGCATCTTCAACACTCATAATTCCTTTAATAATTACTGGAAGAGTTGTAGAAGATATTAATTCTTTAAGTTCTTCAAGTGATTTCTTGAAAACTGGTTCATTATGTTTTGCCATTGCATATGAACCGCATCCATCTACATCTATACCAACTGCGACACACCTAACATCTTCAGCTTTGTTAAAAAATTGCATTATTGTTCCTTGGTCTCTTGGTTTTACAATTTTAACACCTAGGCCTCCTGCTTCAGCAATTGCATTGAGTCCATAAGAATCTTCAATAGAATATGTATAAGTATCTCCTCTCCAGCCTAATGTTCCAGCATCCCGACAACCAAGAATTACAGAACGACAAAATTCTTCTTCTGAAATTACTTTCTCCCCACCAAAACTATTAACACCAGCAACACTTGCTGCCATGATTGGCATACTTAACTCTCTTCCAAAAAAGTTATAACTTGTATTAGGAGTGAAATCTTCTCCTATTAATTCCATCTTTAATTTATATTTCCTTAAAGCTAAAAAATTGTTATTGAAGCTAACTCCACTACCTATTCCCCCAATACCTAGAGCTCTGCCATAACTTTGTCCTTGACATAGTCGTCCAGGATCACCATCACAGTCTTTATATACTCCACATATGCCTTTCAACTTTTCTCTAGCAATATTGCGGACATCTTCTATAGTTTTAATCTCAGATGTCATTATATCACCTTGATACTCAAACCATTTTTCTTGGATCTAATAATTCGTCCAAGTTATCTATTTTCAATCCCATTTCTTTAATAACTGCTTTACATGACTTTCCTTCTTGATTTGCACGTTGAGCGATCTCAGAAGATTTATCATAACCAATAATAGGAGTCAAATTGGTAACAATCATAAGCATTTGCTCCAAATATTCATTGATTTTTGCAGTATTGGCTTCCAGTCCAGATAAACAATGGTCGATAAATGAATTTATACCTCCTACTATTATTTCAATGGATTCAAGTAAGTTGATTGTCATAATTGGTTTACATACGTTCAGATCTAGTATACTTCCATAAGCCTCTCCGAATGAAATTACAGCATCATTTCCAATAACTTGCAAACAAACTTGTATTAATGCTTCAGATTGAGTAGGATTTATCTTACCAGGCATTATCGATGACCCTGGTTCATTTTGTGGCAATTTAAGTTCAGCTAATCCTGCTCGTGGACCACTCCCCATCCAGCGTATATCATTAGCCATCTTTAACAAAGATAAAGCTAATAACCTAAGATTTCCGCTTAAATTAACTATAGTATTATGGGATGCAATTCCTTCTGCTTTTATAGGATTGATTTTAAATGGCAATTTTGTTATTTCTGAGAGGTTAGAAACCGTAAGTTTAGCAAAATCTTTATGAGCATTCAAACCAGTTCCTAATGCTGTGCCTCCTATAGGTATATAATATAATTCTTCACAATTCTTTTGTAATCTTTCTATACTTATTTGAATTTGTTTTTTATATACTTCAAATTCTAAAGAGAGGGGTATCGGTACAGCATCCTGTAGGTGAGTTCTTCCTACTTTAACAATGTCTTTAAATTCTTTAATCTTCTTATCCAAATTTTCTACTAATCTATTTAATACTGGAAAAAGTTTTTGAAGTGCAAGTAAAGCAGAAATATGCATAGTAGTAGGGATTACATCATTAGAGGATTGACTTTTATTAATATGATCATTAGGATGTATTGGATGTTTTTTACCCATTGGAAATCCCAAGATTTCATTTGCTCTATTCGCTAATACCTCATTCATATTCATATTTGTTTGAGTTCCTGAGCCAGTTTGAAAAATATCGATAGGAAATTGATCAAGATGTTTCATTTCCTTTGTGATTTCGTCACAAACTTTATTTATTGCAGTACCCTCATCCAATTTAATTAAATCTAATTCCAGATTAGCCATTAAACACGCTTTTTTTAGTTGTGCTAATGATATAATAAATATTTGAGGGAATTTCTTGCCACTTATTTGGAAATTTTTAATTGCCCTTTGAGTATTAATACCCCAATAAACGTTACTCGGAACTTCCACTTCTCCTAAAACATCCTTTTCTATTCGAAAACTCAAAAACATTCACTTTACAAATTTTTTCTAATATTTTAATTAGAAAAAGCATATAAAATAAGTTTATACTATATTTAATAAAGTTCATAAGAAGAAGATTTTTTAGACTATTAAATGCTATAGCTAAATAGGTAAAATATTTAGACTGATTAGTTAATTTTCATAAAATTTATTAAATTTTAAAATATTTGGTTTCTAATGAATAATCAAACTGATAAGTTCTCTCTAGATGACAATACTATTGAAGATATTGTCAAAGAATTGTGTAAAAAAATAGAGAAATATTATGTTTTCCCCAATATTGCAATGAAAATAACTCAGTCTTTATTAGATAACTTAGAAGATGGATCATATTATGGAAATACCGATCCTGTAAACTTTGAACGACTGCTTTCAAAGGATTTGGTTGAGGTATCAAATGATTTACATTTCTATTTCGAATACGATCCAAATATGGCTCAGAATTTAATAAAAGAAGCCAATGAAAAAAAAGGCCAAATTGAAGATGATTTCCTTGAGTATAAAATGGGCTTAAAGTCTGAGCAATATAGAAATTTTCATATTCTTAAAGCAGAAAGATTACCTGGAAACTTTGGTTATATAAAATTGAATGACTTCCCACCAGCAGAATTCGCTGGAGAAACCATAATCGGAGCTTTACAATTCTTAGCTAATACTAATGCGTTGATTTTTGACATACGCAATAATGGTGGTGGATATCCATCCATGGTTGCTTTAATTATTAGTTATTTATTAGAACCGAACCCTCAACTGCTCACAAGTATTTATGAACGTAAGGAGGATAAAGTTTTTCAAAACTGGACACTCCCATATGTTCCAGGAAAGATTTTTCCCAAAAAACCAGTTTATGTTTTAACAAGTCGGCGTTCCGCTTCAGGAGCAGAAGAATTCGCTTATGCTTTAAAAATGCAGAAGAGGGCTTTGATCATTGGAGAAACTACACGTGGGGCGGCAAATCCTGTTGAAGTTTTTCCTATTTTAGACAAATTTGTGATATGGCTCCCAATTGGAACACCTACTAATTCTATCTCAAAAGATAATTGGGAAGGAATTGGAGTTTCGCCTGATTTTGATGTTCCTCAAGAAAAAGCATTAGAAAAAGCTCATATGTTGGCTTTTGATGAATTAATAAATAAGCTAGATGATATTGAAATTTTGAGAATGGTAAAATTTGAGTTAGAATATTGTAAGACATTTTATAATTCAATAGAAGTTGATCTGAAAAAAATGCAAGACTTTCAGGGTCAATATGAACAGTATAAAATTGATATCAAAGATAATTACTCATTTATTGAACGAGCAAACCTAAAACACCAAATTATTACTAAAGATAATATAACATTCTTCATTGATGAAACTCTGAAGTTTTGGTTTGAAGAAGAGAATAATGAGAAAATTTTAAACATTGTAAGGAGAGATTTTCCAAGTACATTACGGTTATATAGAAAATAAATCGTGTTTAAAAGACATTATAAATAAAAAAATAATGATAAAAGAGTCATTCCTTTATCCATTCATCTCTAAGATCTTTAATCGCAGTTCCAGGCATAACATCTTTAGGACAAACTCGATTACATACAAAATATTTCTCACAAGCAAGAATAGCGTCTTTTTTTTGAATTCGTAATATTATAGATTCTTTTTTATCTTCTGATAATCTCGAATCGCTTATAAATCTCTTTGCTTTAGCAAGTTGTGCCGGTCCTAGAAAATTGGGATTTCTTTTACTAACAGGACATGCCCAACATAACCCACATAAAATACAATAAACAAGGTGTTCAATTTTCCTCATTTGGGAGGGTGATTGCTTTGATTCGGGGGTTTTATCTTTCCATTCTCTTTTAAAAAAAGGTTCTACCTCACGATAAAATTTCCAGAATGGATCCATATCCACTATTAAATCTTTTAAAATTTTCATGTTAGGAACGGGTTCAACAAGAATCTCAGTTTCTTGATCCCAGTTGGGGAGGTCTCCAAAATTGAATTCCGGTAAATTGTTAGGTTTCTTAGCTGTTTTAAGAGTTAAAACTTGGGTTCTACATGCTAAAAGTGGAACTTTATTTATTGTCAATCCACATGAACCACAGATAGCTCCTCTACAAGCATACCGAAATGACAGTGTCGAGTCGAAATAATCTTGTATATAGAAAAGAGCTTCTAACACACTCATCCCTTTTGATATCGGAACTTCAAATCTGTCATAGTGTACATCTCCATCCCCAGAGTTCCGATAAATTAAAAATTTCTGTTTATCGACCATTAGTATTTCCTCTCCTTTACCTCAAATATTCCTAATTTAACTGGTTTCGTTCTAATTTCTAATTTGTCTTCTGCACGATATATCATTGTATGAACAAGATATTCATTATCATTACGACTAGGATAATCTGTACGATAATGAGCTCCTCTACTCTCTTTTCTCCATGCAGATGCCATAGCTGTTGCCTCTGCGATATCAATCATATTTCTTAGCTCTAATGTACGGATCAATCCGTAATTAAATTTTCTATCATCTGTTCTTACATGAATATTGAGAAATTTCTTCTGTAATTTTTGCATAGTATTGATTGCTTTATCAAGATCAGTTTGATTTCTGTAAACACCCACATTTTTATATAGGGTTTCTCCCATTTCATTTTTTATTTCAATTGGTTTTTTACCTGAGTTTTCATTCCAACGTTGTAATAAAGATTCTATATTATTAATCAATTTATCTTCTTCCCTTATAATGTCAGAAGTAGATGCTTTTTTAGGTAGTCCTTTTTCAAGAAGTTTTCTCCCAATATATCTTCCGAATACTGCGGTTTCAAGTAGAGAATTACCTCCTAATCGATTAGCACCATGAACAGATAAACATGAACATTCTCCAATAGTATACAGTCCCGGTAAATCAGTTTCACCATAATCTCCATCAAATTTGGTTCCAATGCCTCCCATCGAATAGTGCTGCCCAGGTTGAACAGGTATAGGTTCATCAATAGGATCAACTCCAGCAAAATAAATGCTAATTTCTCTAATTCCTGGTAATCTTTCTTTTATTCGTTCACCACTTAAATGAGTAAGATCTAAATACACATATGCATTTTCGAAAGCGCTACCCTCTATTATCTCTGATTGAATAGCACGAGCAACAATATCACGTGGTGCTAGCTCCATAGCCTTAGGAGCCGTTTTGACCATAAAGCGTTCATGTTTAGTATTAAATAAATAACCTCCTTCACCACGAGCACCTTCAGTTATAAGTATATTAGTGCCATATAATGTTGTGGGATGAAATTGAACAAACTCTAAATCTTGCATTGGAACTCTGGCTCGAAATGCAGCTCCTACTCCATCACCGGTGTTAATTATAGCATTTGTTGAATGCTTATAAACACGCCCGAAGCCACCTGAGGCTAATATAACATATGGCGTTCGAAAACACACAAGCTCTCCTTTAGCGATATCTAAGGAAATTAAACCTGCTATTTTTCCATTTAATACTAATAAATCTATTAAGAAATATTCATCAAAAAATGTTACTCCCTGTCTAACTGATTGTTCATTTAGGGTATGTAGCAGTGCATGTCCAGTTCTATCACCAGCATAACAAGTTCTTGGAAAACCAGCTCCTCCAAAAGGACGCTGAGCAATTAAGCCTGAGTCTAATCGTGAAAAAGGAGCACCCATACTTTCAAACTCTACTACAATTTTTGGTGCTTCTTCACACATAAACATCACTACATCTTGATCTGCCAAGTAATCGGCCCCTTTCACTGTGTCAAACGCATGTCTCTTTGGTGTATCACCTTTTGCCTCCTCAAGATTTCCTAAAGCAGCATTAATTCCTCCTTGAGCTGCTCCTGAGTGAGATCTAACGGGATAAACTTTGCTTATAACTGCTACATTCCATTTCATACTAAGTTCTAACCCTGCTCTTAATCCACTAAGACCTGCTCCTACAATTATTACATCAAACTCTTCAACTCGCATTCAATCAACTTTTAGTTAGTTATTCTAAAACTTTAAAATCCTATTATCGAAATGAATCTAAGAACTCATTAAATTTATTTCAAACCAATTCTCTTCAATATAAAATTATTTTTAGCATATAGTTAAAGTGCTTAAACATAAACTTAAAGTTAAATTAGTTTGGGAAGTATGGGATTAAAAATCCTTTTTTTATAGATTATAAACTTTGTAATCTGAGTAGTTAAAAAAGAAGTAGAGAAGAAGAAAGTTCAATCTTAATAAATTCTTTATCTTTTTTTTCTTTTGATTGTTTCTTGAAATTCTAGTAATATTCCTAAGTCCTTCTCTGTGTCCAAAAATGCGATTTTTTGGTTTCCTATTTGAGTCTGGTGAAGAATTTCATAACCTTTATCTGTAAATTCCTTGACAATGGTCTCTAGATCATCCACCATAATTGCAAAATGGTGTAAACCTTTTCTTCCCGAGTCTAAAAATTCTTTATATACACATTCGCCTTTAATATATTGAATTAATTCAATTTGAACATTAAATATCCTGCTAAAAGCTAACTTGGTTGATATTATGGAATCTTTTCCCCTATATTTGCAAGGAGTATCAAATCTCTCAAGAAACGCGAACTTTGGAAGACCATAAATATTTTCCAATAATTTAGCTTGTTCTTCAATATCTTTATATATATATCCAAGTTGATCAACTTTAAGAGTTCCAAAATTAAAGTTAATTCTTTCCATTTTTAATAAAAATCAATTTTCTCCAATAAAATTGACTAATTGTTTTATAGACTATTAAAAAAAGGTTTATTAATTAAATAAGCAAATTGATTATTAAACTGAAATTAGGACAATCTATAGTATACTATTGGCTATTAAAACATGGAGGGATAATTTATTCGACTACTTGAATATGAAAGCAAGATGATCTTTAGCAGATTTGGCATTCCCCTCCTCAAAAGTATAGTAATTGATAAAAAGGACAATATTGAAGAAGAAGTAAAAAAATTCATATTTCCTGCTATTGTTAAATCCCAAATTGCTATCGGGAGTAGAAAAAAAGCAGGATTAATAAAAATTGCTCAAAGCTCAGAAGAAGCATTATCTCTATGTAAAGAATTTTTTCAGAAAAAAGTTGCCGGATTCCAAGTAGAAGCTATTTTGATAGAGCAATTAACAGAGATAATACATGAATATTATTGTTCAATAGCATTGGATGCTTCAGGAAGACAGTTTTTTATTATAGCGAGTAAAGAAGGAGGAATTGATATAGAAGAGGTAGCAAAATCCAATCCAGAAGCAATTATTAAGGTAAATTTTTCGATTCATGAAGGCTTAAGTGAAGAAATTTCACAAAAAATTGCACAACAGCTAGATTTTTCAGAAAACCTCTTAAATTCAGCAATAGAAATTTTCCAAAAATTATGGGAAATTACGTTAGAGCTTGAAGCACAGTTAGTAGAAATTAACCCTTTGGTTCTTACCCCCTTAGGTTTGATCGCCCTAGATGGAAAAATGATTGTCGATGATGCTGCTGCCTTTAAGCAAACTATAATCCGAGATTTTCAAGAAAAAAAGCTCAGTGATTTAGAAAAATTAGCAAAAGGTGCAGGTTTTTCATTTGTTGAACTTGAAGGAGATGTTGGGATATTAGCAAACGGAGCAGGTTTAACAATGGCTCTTTTAGATGTACTTTCTGAGTTAGAATTAAAACCTGCAAATTTCTTGGATGTAGGGGGTGGTGCGAGTAAAGAACGCGTATATAAAGCACTCGAATTAATATTCAAATTACAACCAAAATGTATTCTAATAAATATATATGGGGGAATTACTCGATGTGATATTGTAGCAGAAGCAATTATTCAAGCTTTAAATAATTTTAAAGACACTCCTCCTTTAGTAATTCGATTAACTGGTACTAATGAAGCAGAAGGAATCGCATTATTACAAAAAGAAGGAATTATTGCTTATAAAGATGTAATGGAAGCAGTTAAAAAAGTTAAAGAAGTGGTGGAGCACTAAGATGTATATTAATGAAAATTCTAAGGTTGTTGTTCAAGGTATTACAGGAAATCAAGGAATGTTTCATACTAGACTTATGTTAGATTATGGGACTAATATAGTTGCTGGAGTAACCCCCAAGAAAGGAGGTCAAAAAGTCCATGATGTACCTGTTTTTAATACAGTAAAAGATGCAATAAATGAAACACATTGTAATACTAGTATTGTTTTTGTCCCCGCCCGATTCACATTTGGAGCAGTAAAAGAAGCATTATATGCAGGGATAAAGATTACGTGCATTATAACAGAAAATGTTCCTGTTCATGATATGTTAAGACTTGTTGAAATAGCAAAGGAAAGAGGATTGCATTTAATAGGTCCGAATTGTCCAGGAATGTTAATTCCCGATAAAATCAAGTTGGGAATTATGCCAGGTGATTTGTGTCATTTTGGCAATGTAGCAGTTATTTCAAAAAGTGGAACTCTTTCTTATGAAATTACAAAAACAATAGGTAATGCGGGAATTGGAGTTTCTGCATATATAGGAATTGGAGGGGATTCTGTTAGGGGTAAAACTATGAAGGAAGCTGTCAAATATTATGCTCAAGATGATAATACAAAAGTAATTGTTCTCATCGGGGAGATTGGAAGTGATGAAGAAGAAAAAACTGCAGAATATATAAAAAATCATGTTTCAAAGCCTGTAATTGCATATATAGCTGGAAAAAGTGCCCCTCAAGGAAAAAGAATGGGTCATGCAGGAGCAATTATTTCTGGAGATTTTGGTACAGCTCAAGGAAAAATAAAAGCACTCTCAATGGCGGGAGTCCATATTGCAGATCTTCCATGGGATATTCCTCATGTAATTAAAAGATTTTTATAATCTAGTTAATTGCTAAAAAAAGAGTCTGAATTTTATATTTTTAAATTGTTGTTCTAATATATGTTAAATCAATTTACCAAAATTCTTTTATAGTAATTTAACATATAGATAGAATAACCAAAATCCGAAAAATCTGGCAAAACTATTTAAAATCTTGTTTATTATTTGGAGGGAGATTTAATCTGAAAAAGGAGACAGAAGATAAAATTAAACGTGGATTAAAAAAAATTGAGGATTTTAAAGGAAATATTGAAGATTTTCAAGATATGAAAGATAAATTTTACTCTAAAATAAATGAATACAGAGATCCAACCAAAATTATTGAAGATTTATATGATAAAACAAAAGATCTTGATTTTTCGGATTTAGAGAAAAAGATCAAACAAATAAATAGAGAAAAAAGGAGAAAAGAGAAGGTTCAAGAAAGTTATATTATGACTTTAGATTATAATACAAAATTTCCATTTAAAATTAAACCTAAACTTCCTAAACTTGAGCCGAAGAACCGAAAAAAACTACTAAAATTAGAAAAAAAAAAAGATTTAATGCGCTGCCCTATATGTGGTCATTCAGTAAGTTCTGTGTCTGCTAAATTTTGTAAAAGGTGTGGACAGAAACTTATTGTTTTTAGAGGAATAGATGATTACGACGAGATAATAAAATTACTTAAAACAAGTCTAAAAAAAAACTTAGAAGATTATTACTCCTGGGCAGATTTAGCTTCTCTTTATTATAATAAAGGTAATTATCAAAAAGCGACAAAAGCTTACAAAAATTATCTTATAGTAAATCCAGATGAATTAATAATTCATATTTACCTTGGAATCACGTTAAACAAATTAGGTAAATATTCAAAAGCATTAAAAGCATTTAGAAATGCTTTTCAAATAGATCCCAATAATTCAGTTGTAAAATCATACGAGGGCATAACATATGCATTAATTGAAAATAAAGAAAAGGCAACAAAATCCTGCTTGGAAGCGATCAAAATCAATTCTAATGATAAATTAACCTGGGGAAACATTGCACATGTTTATAATATAATAGGTGATTATGAACTCGCATTAGAGGCTTCAAACAGAGCCCTCGGTTGTGATCCTAGCTTTGCACATTTTTGGAACAATCTTGGGTTTGCATATTATAATAGAGGAGAGTTCAATGATGCATTTGAGTCTATATATAAATCTATAAAATATGCACCATACTATAGTGATGCTTGGAGGAATCTTGGGCTATTATACTATTCATTAGGTCAATATAAATTCGCTCTTAAAGCACTTTATTATTCAATTGAGTTAGAACCAAAGGATTTCAATACTTGGTATATAATAGCTAAGGTTTATTTTATAGAGGAAGATTATGATGAATCTCTTGAAGCAATAATAATCTGTTTAAAGCTAAAAAAAGAGAATAAGGAAGCAGTAAAATTATGTAGAACAATTTTAGATGTTGAGAAATTTAGAAGCTCAAATTATTATGCATGGTATTTTCTAGCAAAATTATATTATAAACAAAAGAATTTTGAGAAATCATCAGAAGCGTGCACAAATTCATTAAACATAAAAAATGATTATAAAAAAGCAATAAAACTGATAAAAAACCTTGAAAACCATTTATAGAAGATTTTAAAATATATATAATTCTCCAAGTTTGCCTTATTTTCTAAAAAAATTTTTTAAATCACACAAAATTTCTTTATCAATGATTAAAAAGTTCTATCCATCCTCATTATATAATTTTCTTAGATTTATTCAATCCAATCCAGTTAATAATAGAATACTTGATTGTGGAGCTGGTGGTCCAGATCCAAAACTAACTTTTTTCCATGAAAATGGATTTGAGTCCTACGGGATTGATATTTCTGAGGATCAAATAAAGGAAGCAAAAAATTATTGTAAAGATCATAATGTTAAGTTAAATATTATAAAAGGAGATATGAGAAATATCCCTTTTGACTCCAAATATTTTGGTTATGTTTATTCTTATCTTTCCATGGTGCATCTGAGTAAAAATCAGACATCTCAAGCCATTAATGAGATTCATCGTGTGTTGGTACCAGGAGGACTCTGTTATCTAAACTTCCTCTCAAAAGATGACAAATGGTATGATGAAAACGAAGCGACTAAATCAGGAGAAATTTTTAGCGATAATGAAGAACTAATTCATAGTTATTATGATGATGATGAAGCTGATGGTTTTTTTCATAACTTTGACATCATATATAAGGAAAAAAGACATATTCTTAAGGGGAGATATTTCAATACTGGAAGGACGTGTGTCTTAGATTATATTTTGAAGAAAAAGACTTAACCATAAAAGATTTATAATTAATTATAAATTTTGATTATTATCATGATTAATCCTTTTTATGAAAAACTCGCTGAAGTTGTTGTAAATTATTCTCTTAACATTCAAAAGGGAATAAGTGTCTATATTGAAGGTCCTACTTTTACGAAAGAACTTTTTCAAGCTCTATTTATAGAAGTATAAAGGGAATTAAATGCTTATTCATTATAAAAATCAGTTGATCGATTAAACTCCTAATTAGAAATTAGGTAGTATTCTCAATGTGTGCATTTTTAGTAATTTTTTGAGAAAAAATCTTTCCAAATCTTAAAATCACTCGAAATCTTCAGAGATCACTCATTACTATGGGACATAATTCCCATATTAACCATGTAAGAAAAATTTATTAGAAAACAGATTCTACATAAATTATCAGTTTTATACAAATTATTAAAAGAGATTATTGAGTTAGATAATTTTGGCGCAAAAAAATATATATGAATATGACGCAAAAAAGTTATTAGCAAGCCAATTACCGAAGTATTATCCAGAGTTTAAATATCATAATAAACTAGCTATTGTTTCAAGTGAAACTGATTTCAATCAATTAATATCTACAGAACCATGGATTAAATCAGAAAAACTAGCCGTCAAACCTGATCAACTATTTGGAAAGAGAGGAAAAGCCAACTTACTTTTACTTGATGCTAATTTTGATGAGATGAAAAAATTTTGTAATAATAATTTAGATAAAGTTTTCGAGATTGGTAATGTTAGGGGTGAACTTAAACGTCTGATAGTTGAACCTTTTATTCCTCATGATAAAGAGTATTATGTATCAATTACGTCTGATAGAGATAATGATATTATTCATTTTAGTTTTGAAGGTGGGATTTTTATTGAGGAGAATTGGGATAAAGTGACCCATATCCCCGTTCCTCTTGATACAGATATAAGTGATTTTGATTTGGAAAGCAAATTACCAGATCTAGGTAATTTAAAAGATGTTTTAATTCCTTTTATTAAAGGATTATTCCATGTTTATTTTGATCAAGATTTTGCTTTCCTTGAAATTAATCCATTTGCTGTAACAAAAGATAAAATAATAGTTCCATTAGATGTTAAAGCTCGTTTGGACGATACAGCAGCATTTCTTCATACAGATACATGGGGAAATCCAAATAATCCAATTGAATTTCCAGCAGGATTCGGTCAAGAGATGAGTTCTGAAGAATTAAAAATAAAGCAACTGGATGAAAAAACAGGCGCTTCATTAAAACTAACCATTTTAAACAGAGAGGGACATGTTTGGACAATGGTTGCTGGAGGAGGAGCTTCCGTTATATATACAGACACTATTGCCGACCTTGGATTCTCAGAAGAATTAGGTAATTATGGGGAATATAGTGGTAATCCAAGTCAAGAACATACCCAGATTTATGCCCAAACCATAATAGATCTCATTACTGAAAATCCAGATCCTAAAGGAAAAGAAAAATATTTGATCATAGGTGGTGGAATTGCGAACTTTACTGATGTAAAAGCTACATTTGGAGGTATCGTAAACGCAATTAAAAAATCAGTAGATAAATTGAAGAAAGCAAATGTTGAAATATTAGTTCGTCGGGGTGGCCCAAATGAGAAACAAGGCTTAGAGTTAATGAGACAAGTTGGAGAGGAAACAGGTATTCCTATTGATATTTATGATCGATATAGTAGTATGACACGTCCAGTAGCTAGAATGATTGAAAAAATGAGGAGTGATAAGTAAATGGATAGTTATGAATTATTTAATGAAGATACACAGGCTATAATATATGGACTTCAAGCGGCACCTGTGCAAAGAATGTTAGATTTCGATTATGTATGTAGAAGAAAAACACCTTCAGTTGCTGCAATGATTCAAAATACTCAAGAAGCAGCAATCGCTTACCATAAAGCTTTTTGGGGAAGTAAAGAAATTGTTATCCCAGTTTATAAAAGCCTTGCAATGGCAGTTAAAAAACATCCTAAAGCTGATGTAATGATAAATTTTGCCTCTTTTAGATCAGCCTATGATACGAGTAAAGAGGCTCTTGAAGCAGATACAATTCGAGTAGTAGTAATTATTGCAGAGGGAGTCCCGGAAAGACAAAGCAAAAATTTAATAAAGATAGCAGACGAGAAAAATAAAATTATCATTGGTCCTGCCACAGTAGGGGGGATAAAAGCAGGTTCATTTAAAATCGCTAATACAGCAGGAACTCTTGAAAATATTATTCTCTCAAAATTATACCGCCCTGGTTCAGTAGGTTTTGTATCAAAATCTGGTGGTTTGAGTAATGAAATGAATTTCATGATTGCACAATCCACTGATGGTGTTTATGAGTCAATCGCGATTGGAGGAGACCGCTATCCTGGTTCAAGATTAATTGATCATCTTCTTAGATATGAAGCTAACCCTAATATTAAAATGCTTGTTTGTTTGGGAGAAATAGGGGGTACAGAAGAATATGAAATTGTTGAAGCTTTAAAAAATGGGAAAATTAGAAAACCTCTTGCCATTTGGGTCACAGGTACAGCTGCTAGGATATTACCACAGAATCTTCAGTTTGGTCACGCCGGAGCGATGGCTGGAAGTGATAGAGAAACCGCGGAGGCAAAAAATGAAGCACTGAGGGAGGTTGGCGCTTTTGTCCCTGAATCTTATGAAGATTTTGATAAAGTAATTAAAAAAGTCTATGAGAAACTAGTACAGGAAGGAAAATTAATTCCAGCTAAAGAAGTAGAACCTCCAAAAATTCCCACCGATTTTAACGAAGCTGTAAGAACAGGATTAGTTAGAAGACACTCTGATGTTGTTGTCACTATTAGTGATGATCGAGGAGATGTTCCTACGTTCGCTGGGGTTGGATTAGATGAAATTATCAGAAATAATCGATCAATTGGATATGTTATTGGGCTTTTATGGTTTAAGCGAGAGTTACCAGAGTTTGCTCAACAATTTATCGAAATGGTAATTAAATTAACCGCCGATCATGGACCTGCAGTTTCTGGAGCTCATAATGCTATTATTACTGCTCGTGCCGGGAAAGACCTTATGTCCGCTTTAGCCAGTGGGATATTAACAATTGGTCCAAGATTTGGAGGAGCAATATCAGATGCAGCAAAATATATAAGAGAAGCCCTACAAAAGGAAATGAAACCACATGAATTCGTGAAATATATGAAAGATGTCGTTAAGATTAATATTCCAGGTATAGGTCATCGTATAAAATCAGTTCAAAATCCCGATATTAGAGTTGTATTACTTAAGGAATTTGTCTT
>JBHLLT010000061.1:0-7193 GCA_048938855.1 Promethearchaeota archaeon | reverse complement strand
AAGACAGCGATTTTGGACTTGATGCAGGAGATAATCTTAAATTTTTATCCAATATTATTGAATGGTTATCTTTTGAAAGATAATTAATTATTTTTTGTAATATTTATCATGGTTTTTAGAGTTCTTCGCCCTGATAGTGTTTCAGTCTGGAAGAATCAAGAAATATTGAAGAGATTTTCAAGATATCGAGGAATAATTGATGGCACTCAAGTAGCAAGATATATTGTTGCTAAAACTATAGAATGTGAATATAATTCTAATTCCTCAATAGAAGACCTCGAAATGATTTTAAATGAGAAATCTTCAGAACTTAAAGCATTATTAGAGAAGGATATTAAGGATATCAACAATCGTAAAACAGTTTCTAAATCTTATATCAGTTTAGTAGAGACTCTAGCTAATAAGTATCTTGAGAACTGTATTTTTTGTGAGCGTAAATGTGAAGTTAACCGAATTGATGGAAAAAAGGGATTCTGTCTAATCTCTAAAGATTCATTTATTTCGTCTGCTTTTCTTCATATGGGTGAAGAACCTGTTTTAATTCCTAGTGGTACAATTTTTTTTCAAGGGTGTAATTTTGGTTGTGTTTTTTGCCAGAATTATGATATTTCTCAAGCTTGGAAAAATAAAAGAGATCTTGAAGATGTTGCTCAGAAAATTGACACAAAACAGTTAGCAGGAGTAGCACAAAAACTGGTTGACAGAGGTGCAATAAATATCAACTATGTGGGAGGCGATCCTATTCCCAATATTCATACGATTGTTGGGAGCCTTAGGTATCAACAATCTAACATTTGTCAGTTGTGGAATTCAAATTTTTATTTAACCGATAAATCTTTATCATTAATAATTGATCTAATGGATTTCTGGCTACCTGATTTTAAATATGGCAATAATGAATGCGCAAAAAAATATTCAGGCATTGATAATTATTTTGATTTTGTTGCAAGAAATCATAAACGGATTCATGATGAAGGAAGTGGCGAAATTTGTATTAGACATCTAGTCATGCCAAATCATATTGAATGCTGTTCTAAACCTATATTAGATTATATTGCTAAAGAGCTTCCAAAAGCTGTAGTAAATATAATGGGGCAATATAGACCTCAATGGAAAGCTTCTAAGTTTCCTGAAATAAATCGAAGACCTACTTCTCAAGAAATGCTAGAAATCAAAAATTATGCAGATAGATTAGGGATTCTCTGGAGGCCAGTTTCTTAGGTAAAGAAATATTATATAACCTTATATGTTTTTATTGTTGCGTTTTTTTTCCAATAAAAGCCAAAATTTTCATAGATTCTTGCTGCTTTTTCATTTTTTGCATCCACCATTAAATCGATCGTTTTGCACCCTCTATCTCTAAGGAATTTTGCTCCAGAAGCAAATAAAGCACTTCCAATACCACGTTGACGATAATTAGGAAGAACAGTTAAAGTATTCATTAGACCGATGTTGGGTTTTTTTGGATCGAAATAGCTTTGAATAAAACCCACTAAGTCTTCTTTATCATAGGCCATGCTATATTCAACAATGTGACTTTTCTTAAATGATTCTTGTCGTCTTTTCCATGCTGAAGGTTTTGCATCCTTCCACATAAAAGAATCTTTAAATCCTTCGTTAACTACTGATACTACACTTTTATGATCCATAATATCCTCTTGGTTTCGAATTTCGATTCCTGGCGGAATATTTGGAGGGGAAACTAAATCTAAATCATCTATACTCATAAAAATATAATAATGAATTGGTTTAAATCCTAAAATCTTTAATTTATCATCAAAAGGCGCTGCTAATTCTCCAATTGTATCAATATAGAGTTCTGGAATTTTTAGTTTGATACCTAACGTCAAGATGGCTTCAATTAAGTCTCCAGGAAGCTTAGTTTTCAAATATTCTGGTATTATTCCATATACCGCAGACCACATAGAAGTATCCTTATGTTGTGGAACTTGGAAAATAATTGCAAAGCCAATGATTTCATTTTGGTTATTTCCAAATACCAGTGTTTTATCAAATAAATTAGGAGTAGAACTCAAAAACAACGAAGCAAGCTCTTCTGTATACTCTAATGCACCTGGATCTAAATATCTAGCCATTTGATTGTATATTTCTACTAAAGAAGAAAATTCTGTAGAATCATCATACTTTCTAATCTTATAAAATTTCGCGCTCATAATAATAATAATCATAACCGGTTTATTAATAATTGCTAAGCACAAAACAATTTCAATAAATTTAAACTTCTTTCTGAACATTTTCATAGAGTAAAATTATATACTTAAAAAATAGGGATAAACTGTGTGCCTCTATCTTAATGTATCTTTTATTTTAGAAAAATCTATAAGTAATTAAATATTATCACGTTTATTATATAGCAACTCTACTTATAAGAATACACATTAATGAATCAAGATGGCTCTCAAATTAGAAGATGTTAAAGGATTAGGAAAAAAGGCTGAAACTTTAAAAGAAGCGGGTATTGATTCAGTTGAGAAGCTTGCAAATTCAAAAATCGAAGATTTAACAAATCTTAAAGGAATTGGTAAGGCTACAGCTGAAAAAATGGTTGAAAACGCAAAAGAATTATTAGGAAGCTCCGAGGTTGAATCTGAAGAAGTTATTGATAAAAAAGAACCAGAAGAAGAAATTAAAAAGTTGGAAGAAAGGAAACTTAAATTACAGGGCAAAAAAGTTGAAGAAGGAGATTTTGTACTTGTTAAATTAACAGCACGGACTCAAAAAGGAACAATTTTTAGAGTTTCTTCAGAAGAAGATGCCAAAAAAGCTGGACTTTATGACGAACAAAAAGCAAAACAAGGATACTATACTCCTGAATTTGTTATAGTTGGAAAACCTGGATTCCTCAATGAAGGTCTTACTGAGGTTATTAAAGAAATGAACTTCTTTGAAAAAAAATCTGTACGAATACCTCCAACAAAGGCTTTTGGAAAACGAGATCCTCAAAAAATTGAGAGAATAGGAATTGCGAAATTTCGACGATTAAATGAAGGTAAAAATCCAGAAATTGGAAAAGAATTTACTAAACAATCTCAAGGTCAAGTGCAAAGAGGGACTGTTACTAATATAGTACAAGGAAGAGTAATAGTTGATTATAATCATCCCTTAGCAGGGCAAAGTATAGATTATAACTTAGAAATTATTGATAAAATCGAAGACTTCAACAAAAAAATAGAATATTTTATGATTAGCAAGGGAATTCCTCAAGAAAGTATAAAAGATTTTCAAATTAGTTATGTTCCTAAGAGTAAGACTCTTGAAATTACAATACCCAAAATGTTTCTTTTCCAAAATTTAACTTATCTAAAGTTTGGTATTGCTATGGATCTTCAAACCCATATGGGAGATGAAATTGGGGACGTTAAGTTTATTGAAATTTTTGAAAAAATTCCATTACCAGAAACACCGTCTGAATCTGTTATGAAAAAAGTTGAGGAATTTAATAAAGAACAAGAAAATAAAGAAGAATCTGAAAAAATTTAATCCCTTTTATGTTATTCTTAGTTTAGATTCAAGTTCTTCCTTCTTTTTTAACTTTTCTTTCTTATATATTGCTTTCTTTTTATGATATTGTGAATGTTTTCGTTGATATTCCATCTTTCTTTTAAGTGATTTACCCTTTTTTTTCAAATAATCCTTTTTAGCTTTTTTATACTCTTTTTTCGCCTTTTTATATTCCTTTTTTGTTTTTTCATATTTTTTATATTTCCTTTTTATTTCTTGCCTTAGATCTTTGCGTATATTACTAATTCCTAGTTCTTTTAGTTGTTTTTTGAACTTTTCAAATGATTCAAATCTGATTACTATGATACCTAAATTTTTCGCAGGTACTAAATTCTGAATTTTATCATCAATAAAAATACATTTTTTTGGTTTTGTATCCAGTTTTTTTAACACATATTTGTATTTTACCATATCTGGTTTTATGAATCCGATCTCATTGGATAAAAATATGTTATCAAAAATATCATAAAATCCTCTTAAATAATTTGATTTAGCATGAACATCATGAGTATTGGACATCAAACTTACCGTATAGCCTGCTTGATGCAAACGCTCTATTATTTCTGCCATATCTGAGGATAAATTCGTTACTTGAGAGTATAAATCAAACCAAAGTTCAGCATAAAACTCTACATTTACTTTTTTAGGAGGTAAAGCTCCATCAGTTTTTTGAAAGGGGTAATAATACTTTTCAAAAATCTTTTGTAGGAATTCTTGAGGTGTTATTCTTCCAGAACTCAATCCTCTTTTAATTTTTCTAATATATGAGTTTTCATCTCGCGGAATAGATATATTTAAATCTGCTTCAATAATATCGAGTACATTCTTTAATACAAAAGTTTTTTCAATTAAAACTCCCCCAAAATCAAATATAAAATGCTTTATCTTGTATAACCTTACTTTTTGCGTCTCTCCATAAATCTTGTACTTCTTTAAATGATCTTGTGAAGTCATTTCAACTTTTTTATTTTTCTATAATTATCTAGTATTAAATTACATATGCTTTCAACAGGTTCAATTTCGCATTTTGGGGCATGAACGAACTCTGGAAAGCTACCAGGGTCTACTACATATAAATCATTAGTTGAATCTTCTCGAACAATATCTAAATGACCAAATAAAAGATCTCCTTTAAAATAATCGATCCATTTTTCTATTATTTCTCTAATATCATCTGGAGTGTATACTCTTTTCATCTCAACATGTTCATTTGACAAGGGAGGTTTAATCAGAGTGCAAATTTCGTTACCTATAAAATATACATTATAATGAACTCCTTTAATAAACCTCTCTAGATACAATATTCTACTATTGTTTTCTAGTAAATCTTCAAAAGTCTTGATAAATTTAACACCCTTACTTCCTGATCCCATAATAGGTTTTAAGATAAAAGGAAAATCCTTCTTAACTAGCTGATTATTAAATGTATCTACGGTTCCTAAATATATATCTGGTGTTAATAAACCTACCTTTTTCATTAAAAAATGTGACTGGATGCGGTTTTTTTGAATAAAAGAAATTTGGGGATTAGGAATAACAATTCTATTATTAGCTTCTAAAAAGAAGCCTGCATAGAGAAAAAAAAGACTTTTTGATTTCAGAATATAAAAATCATGTTTTAAAAGAGTTTCATTTATAACAAGGTTTTCTAAAGTATAAATTGATACAGTATTTCCTTTTTTTTCCAGATAATCACTTAATTTACCTGTTAACATTGTTTTTCTTTTGGAAAGTATACCAATATTCAAATTTTTCATTAGTCTCACCTTTTCGCTCGTTTTAATAAGAAATCTGCTACAATTTGAGGGCCATTCTTAAGGTAATTAAAGTTTGGAGTACAATTGATATCAGTTAAATAGAACTGATCTTTTGATTTCAAGAAATCTAATGAAGTTAATTCTAAATTCATAACATCCATTGCTTTATAACAATATTCTTTTAATTCAGAAATCTCATCAATTTCTCTTCGGGTTTCCATTTTATTGGGATTTACTAATATGGGTAATTGTTTTGAAAAAAAGACTTCTTGACCCACCCCATATATCTTATATTCAAATTTACTTTTGATAAATTTCTGATAATATAGATAATTATATCGGGGATCTTTTTTATCAAATTCGTTTAATGCTCTCTCGTCAGCAACTCTTAATTGTCCATTTTCTTTATGGACTATAGGAGTAAATTTATAATTTTTCTGATCTATGATATTTTTAATAATATAATCATGATATGGAGCGGGAGATCCTTTAGGATTTAACGAAAATTCAGGAATCGGTATACCAACTTTTTGTAAATATACGCTGTTTAAAAATCTATTAATTGCTAGCCATGTACCTTTATAAGAATTAATAACTGGAATTGATGATGTTTCCTCAATTAATTTTGTGAAAGCTAAAACTAAATCACCTTTGGCTTTGAGAAAAAACAAGTCTTCATCAAAATCTATTTTTGAACTGTTCAATAAAAAAGATTCTTCAATATAAATATTAACATCAGCTATAGATTTTAGATATTTCAAAAATTCTGTAACTTTATATTTTAAATGATAGTTATCAATGATTATACCTATTTTTATCAATTGTATAACCTTCTAAATCTTATTTATGAATATGTTCTTTCTCTTTAATAATAATTAAAAAAAATATACAATTTAAAACTTAGTCGACTTCATGCTACTTGAATTATAAAAATTCTTATTACTTATAATCTCTGTAAACTCCTTAATAAACCATACATTTATATAAGATTGTTTATTCATATTGTATCAAAATAAATAGGGTTTTTTGGATGTCAAATAAGCTTAATAGAATCTACATAGGCTCTATTTGTAATCGCGATCTTGAAGTGTTTGAAAAGATCAAAAAATTTTGTAATAAAAACTATAATATCTCAATAATTAACCTTTTAAAAAAAGATTCAAATTCATTTAATCTAAAATTCTTCAAGAAACAGATTAAAAGGTACCCTATTTCATTTATAATCGTTAAATTATATTCTGAACAATCAAATCAAGAAATCTACAAAACAATACGAGAGATAAGTCCAAACATTCCATTATTAAATAGTTTGGATGCTGTTGAAATGTGTGAAAGCAGGAAAAAAACATTTAAGTTCATTGAACAAAGAATGAAAAAATTGACTATCCCTAAGACATTTTATACTTTAGAAGAAGCCTATAATGCATGTTGTAATGGTTCTAAAATTATTATTAAATTAGACACTCATAATATTCCCAATTTACCAAAAAATGATAGAATTATTGGAATAGCGGAAGATAGTTTTCAATTTAAGGATTGTATTAAAAAATATGGAGATAATGAGTTATTTTTCCAGGATTATTTAGAAAGTACTGATATCATCTATAAAATATATGTAATTGATCGTTGGGTAGTTTCTGTTACGTCTCATGATAGATTGCATGATATTGATAAGTTATCACCTTTAGAATTAATCCATATACGGGTTCCTATTGAAAAACAGCTAAAAAGAAGAGTTCTCCGTTTTGGAAGAAAAATTGGTATGCCCATATTTGGGATCGATTATATTTTATCTAAAGATGGTACTCCTCATATTATAGATGTTAATGATTTCCCCAGTTTTCGAAGTATACCAGAAGCAGTAAGCTTAATCTCAGATTATATCTATAACATCGTTAAAATGCAACAACAATT
>JBHLLT010000060.1:5025-7334 GCA_048938855.1 Promethearchaeota archaeon | reverse complement strand
GATGAAGATCCCTTTCCATGGGAAACGTATGTGGAAACAAGAGTTATTCGAGATGGTAATATAATCACAGCTAAAGGTTATGCATTCTCGGATTTTGCTCTAAAAATTTGGGATTGGTTTAATTTATATAATAATGAGGAAGAAAAAGAAGAACTAAAAATCCAATATACACCCGCGTGAAAATAAAATCGGACTAATTAATCTTTCTTATATCCTACTTTTATTGACATAGAAACAGATTCATCGAAAGCCTGACCTTCCACTTCACATTTATAAGGCATCTCTTCAGATGTGAATAATTCTGTAAAATATCCCAGCCAATAAGTTCCATATCGTCTATTTTGCCGATGTCTGAAAAGTAAATGATACTGGTCTTCATTTTCTTTTTGTACATCTATAGTGTGAAAATAATTTGCAACCACATACATTTTTTGAACAGCATTAATAATTTCTTCAATGGATAAAGTTTTAAGTGGTCTTGATTCATTAAGCCACAGTATTAAATCGATTGCTACATTTTTCCGCCAGGGTTTATCGAGAGATTCTTCTGGTATCTCAGCAGCATGTATAAGTTGATTGAATGTAGTTTTTCCGATTAGCATCATTTTCATTTCGTCTCTCGCTCGAATCCAGAGGTCTCGATCTAATAGTTTGTGATCTCCATAATATTTGATTGCACGCTCTATAAAGGCCATTTTAGATTCTTCTTCATTCTTATATTTATTAATTACAGCGTTGATTTCTGGAGATATATTATTGAAATCATCATAACATTTAATTGCATTTCTTACCAGATCTGAAATTGTGGTTCCTTGGTCTTTATACTTGTCAATTAAATTTCTCGTCTCATCGCTTACTTTGATATATACAGGCTTATCTTTAAGTTCGGGTTCTTTGGTATCATCTTCAGAAGAACCATTTATTTTGTCATTACTTTTAGCCATAATTTTCATTTCCTTTATTTTTAATTGAATTTTTATTGTGCCTCAAACTGAATATATATCCTTATATTTTATATACTTTAGGTATATTATTTATTGGAAACATGAAACTTATAAAATTTTTCTACTTCTGTATATATTTATATATAAAGTAATACTTATTTCTATGCTTTTCATTGTTTTCAGATATATATTTCTATATATTTCAGTGTATTTGAATTTAAAGATTGTAAAGCTAAAACTCTAAGTATATATATGTATCATAACATTTAAATATATTGGTATATAATGAAATATAAATAATAAATTTAAATTAATAATTAAATATAAAAAAATATAAAGGAGAAAAAAAAATTGGTATGGGTCCCTAATGTCGTTCCAAATAGACGTAACAGAGGTAATAGAACAGGAGGAGGAATATTCGCAGCAGTAATATTGTTAATAATTTTTGGATTTCTAGCTTTCTTCTTTTTCAATAACTTTGATGGATTTGTAATGCCAATATGGTTTATTATTAGTGGGTTTGGTATTTTCCTTATAATTATTGTAGTGATTGCTACCATCGCATCTTCTATGAGTCATGCGTATAAGAAACCAAAAGAAAATTACTTTAAATACAGTCAAAATCAACAACAAGATAATACTTATCAAATGAATCCTTACATAATAAGAGATTCTACTTCTAAACCATTTGAAGAAACAATAAGTAAAGAGATTAAGCAAGAAATACCCATAATTCCAGATATTAAATTCTGTAGATATTGTGGTTCAAAAATCGATAGAGACGCAGTTTTTTGTCATCAATGTGGCACAAAATTATGATTCCGATTCTTAATTGTTATTTTCAAATTTCTAAAAGTAAAGGGGGCATCAGGGAGAGTTCGATTAACTTAAATAATGAGGAGGAATTAGTTAAAATTCCTCCTCTACACTATTATTAAACTTGAAATCTCCTAATAAATTAAAATAAAAAAAAAATGTGTGAAAATATTCATGATGATTAAAAATACATTTAATAAAGTCTTAAGGGTTCGAAGGAGAGGAAGCAATTTTTTTATTTTGAGTCTTTTAGTTTTAATAGGCTTTATCTTCACGATCATTGGACTTTTTTTATACGGTTTTTATGATATGTTTTTTAGTATCTGCATAGGTTTGTTTATTGGGGGAATAATAATGTCAATTATATCCACCTTTCTTGCTGAAATATCAACTCATGAACTTCAAAGTGTTGATCATATAGATCACCTCGATCATGCAGATCTAGGGCATATTGACCATATAGACCATGCAGATCTAGGCCATATTGACCATGCAGACCTAGGGCATATTGACCATGTAGACCATGCAGATCTAGGCCATATTGACCAT
>JBHLLT010000060.1:0-4925 GCA_048938855.1 Promethearchaeota archaeon | reverse complement strand
GACCATGCAGATCAAGATCATATTGACCATGTGGACCATGTAGATCATGCTGATTCTAGTGCATTTAGTGATACTACTCCTGCTCCTTTCATGTTATTATTTTCTACATCTTTATTATTTTTTGGGATATCTGGAATATTATTCTATTACGTCTTTGAATATCAAGTGAAATTTCTCTTATTTTTCGCAACAATAGCAGTTACATATCTCCTTACTAAAATAATTTCTACAATATGGAAAAAAATCGCAAAATCCAGATTTTACAATATTTCTTCTACTCAAAATTTAATTGGACAAAAAGGAGTCATTGTTTTGGATGTAGATAAAAGAGGTGGTGTAATTAAAATCCCTTCTAACAATCCCATGAAATTTGAAAAAATTCATGTAAAACCATTAAATCCTGATTCATCCTTCGATAAGGGGGAAGAAGTGTATATTTGTGATATTAAAGATGGTTTTTTATTAGTTGATAATAAAGTAAACTCAATTCAATATAGAATAAAGCAAAATGTGTAATAAAAAATGTCAATCAGTATTTCAAATTTAAAAAAAAATATGAAAAATATAAATAAATTAAATATTAGGAGGTAAAATAAAAGAAGATGTTGTATCAAGTAGTGTATCCTTGGATTATCTGGTTAGTTGTTATAGTAGTAATCATTGCATTCTTATTTCTAATTTTCATGGCAACTAGATACAGAAAATTTAAAACAAATCAATTCGTTATACATCTGCGTAACGGTAAGGTAAAAAGTGCTGGACTAGGAGGAAGCATATGGTTATTACCATTAGTTGATGAATATTTAGTGATTCCAACTACAAGTATTCAAACAACATTAGAAGCGCATGAACAAGTTGTTTCAATGGAATATCAAAACATTTCAATTGTGGGAATGTTGATTTGGAAAGTAATTGATCCTGAAAAAGCATTTAGTGCGGTCTCATGGAATACCAGAGATGAAAATTACGTCGAAAAAATACTTAAAAATGCTGCTGAAGCAATTATTCGTACTACATGTGCCAATATGCCAATTGAGAAAATCATTCGAGAGCGTAGAGAAATAATTAACATTGTAAGTAAAGAAATTCATGAGTTAACCGCTGATTGGGGCGTTATTATCGAATCAATTGAAATACGAGAGGTAAATATTCTAGAACCTGGTTTAAAGAAGAATATGGAAGCTGTAAAACAAGCAGTTGAAGCAAGAAAAGCAAGAATAGCAAATGCAGAGTCTGAAAGAGAATCAAAAATTAGAGAATTAGAAGTTCAAAATGAGATAGGTATTCAGAATCAGCAAGTTGAAAAGGAAATAGAATTAAGAAGAAAAGACAAAGAAATTGCTATTGCAGAACAAGAAAGAGAACGTAAAAAGATTGAAGCAGATGGTGACAGACAAAAGAAAATAATAGAAGCAGATGCAGATGCTCAACAAATTAAGAGGAAATTAATTGCTAAAGCTGAAGGTGAAGCAGAAAATATAAAACAACAAATGGTTGCCCAAGCTGAAGGTTTTAAAAAGCAAGTGGAAGCAATGGGTAGTGCAGATGAAAGATTTTTAGCCGTTCAATTAACTAATATCCTTCCAGAGATATTCAAAAATCTAAGCCCTGATAAAATGTTTATCATGGGTGATGGAAATGAAGCATTCAGTTCACTTTCAAAAGCAATAATGCCATTCTTGCAATTATTACCAGAATACTCTGATAAAATCAAGGATTTTTTTAAGAATGGAGGCGCTGATAAGTTAAAAGAAATTTTAGTCCACCAGAAATAATTTCAATTTTTTTTATATATAATATATTGGATTTTTTTTTAATTCCAATCTAATAAAAAAGAGTGGTTAAATGGAAAAAAATATTGAAAATTTGTTATTAGAAGGAAATTTTAAGTTTCAAAGGGAATATAGTCAAAATCCGGAAAAATATTCATTTGATCAAAAAATACCAAAATACCCAATAATATTCCTTACATGTATGGACCCTAGAATAGATATCCATCAAATTTTCCAGCTTAATCCCGGAGATGTATTTATCTTGCGAAATGCGGGTAATACTTATACTTTAGATATGATGAGGTCTATTTTAATTGCTATTCACAAATATAATATTAAATATATTATTGTCTTAGGACATACCGATTGTGGTATGACAAAGATAGATATAAAAGAGTTAAGGCAGAATCTCCCTAATGAATTTCTCAAACGTTTGTCAAATAACTATGCGAATCTTCTTTCAAAGTTATCTGATTTTTTCAAACCTTTTGATAATGAAATACGTAATGTAATAAAACAGATTAATGATTTACAAGAGATCAGAAGTATATTTCCTGACGTAGAAATCATTGGAATGTTGTATGATATTCAAAAAGGTTGGATTTTTACACAAGAAGAATTCAGAGATTTATTAATAAAAGAGAATCATTCTAAAATTTATAATGGTTTGTTGTTTGAGAAAAATCAGCAACTTTCTGAATATTTGGCTACAAATAAGAGTGTATTAAAGAAAGAGATAAGTGAAACTGTTGATGAGCCTAAAAATATTGAATCTGGCTTGCAAGAAGCTCCCGTTGTTCAAGAAATCGAAGAATCTAATGATAGTGTTATTGATACTGATGAATTTAAAACATCTATATTGAGTGATAATGTATTATTTCAAATGAAAATGCCAAAAATTCAAGTTCCAAAAATTTACATTCCTAAAGTGAATTTATTTAAACCAAAAGTCAAAAAAACTGTAAGGAAGTAAAAAACTAGTTATTTAGTTAAACAATTTAATTTTTGTTTCTTATTTTTTTTGATAATTCATAAGATTATCTAAAATTCGTCTTAAATATCTTTCTAGCATATCAATTGCTTCTTCTGAAAACCCTTTGTAAAATATAATACTCATTTCCTTTGATACTTGGACATATCTATCTTGTAATTCTTTATTTTTTTTTGTTAATTTTATATAAATTGTTCGCTTATCTTCCTCAGAACGTAATCGTTCAATATGTCCGGCATCTTCAAGCTTATCTAACATATATGATAGAGTTGCTTTACTTAACATTGTCTTTTTTTTGAGAGCTTGAAAGGAGATGTTATCTTTTTGCCAAAGTGGAAACATTACTCTACCTTGAGCCGCAGTAATTTCACCAATTTTGTAATCATCCAATAAATTATTAAATACTTGTAACATAAGCTGACGAATCTTTGTAATTAAAAAGCCTCCTTCCCTTAGATTTTCCATTATCTTTCACTTCGTTCAAATATCAATTGCTATTGAAAATTTATAATTTTCTATATCTTAGATAAAAAATTTTCTACTACATTTCGAAATAATTCAGGTTGATCATCATGTACTACATGCCCAGCATTTGGAATCTCGATTAATTGACAGTTTTTTATTAGTTTTGACATCTTTATTGCATGATCACGTTGAAAACTACTTTCACCACCTTTAATAATAAGTGTAGGACATTTTATTTGCTCCATTTCACCCCATCTTGATTTTTCAACCCTAAGACTAAGAAGTTTAAGCAAGTGCTCAATTTTAAAAATAGGATAATATCCCAATTCTTTTTCTTCGAGAAATTCAATAAAGTGATCTGCATAAGTAGGATGTAGATTTCCAAAAAATTGACGTGCTTCTTTTAAACAACTAAAGGGGACTGGCCATGATTTGAAGAATTCTACCCAGTCCTCAAGAGCTTCTTTAGGGAGAGCTTGAGCACTCTTATCTTCAATAATAAGAGCTTTTACGAGTTCTGGGTGCATTACTGCCAAACCCCAAGCTGTTGAACCTCCCATTGAATGTCCAATTACAATACTATTATGAATGCCGAGTTCCTTCATGGTTATTGCGATATCCTCAATCATTATTTCTCGTGAGTAATTGATGTCAGGTTTTTCGCTTCTTCCATGACCTCTTTGGTCGAAACCTATAACATGATAACGTTCCCTCAGCCATAATGCAGTCTCATACCAATTGGTCGCTCTAGACATAAGCCCATGTAAGAGGACAACATATTCACCAGATCCTCCAAAATCGACATAAGCTAATCTTATGTCTCTTCCATTAGCATATCCTCTTGTAATGATAGTCATTTATTAATCTTCTCCTAGAGCAAATTGAGTTTGATGCAATTTATAATAAAATCTAGCATTTTTGGGTTTAAATCGGAGTATAGTATAATCAGGATCTTCTAGTCCCTTTGGGTAATATCTCTTAGATCGATCTAACCAAAATTCTCGCTTAATATCCATATCCTCAACAATTTCAATATCACCACCAAACATAACTCCTTTAAAATCTTCAGGATCACAGAAATACACAGAAATTTTAGGATTTTCTTTAATATGTTCGATCTTAGAGGACGATGTATTTGTTGAAAAATATAGTATGTATTTATTATCTTGTCTGTTATAAAAATTAGTAAATTCGGGATATCGTTCTTTGTATCTCGTATTTAATAATGCTCTCGTGATAGGATAGCCATTAGAATCAATTGTTGAGAAATAGGCTACAAGAGAATTTTCTATCAATTCTGCGCTTAATTTTTTTACCTCATTTAACTCCATTTTCTTAACCCCTAATAAATTTGAATCATAAATTTAAAATTACTCTATTGGTTCAAACACGACCTTTTGCAATCGGTAGTAAAATTGTGCTGTTTTTGGTTTTAATCTCAATAAAGTGTAATCTGGATCTTCTAAACCTTTAAAATAGTACCTTGTCCACCAATCTAACCAAATTTTTTCCTTTATTTTCATATCCTCAATGACCTCAACTTCCCCACCAAACATAACTCCCTTAAAGTCCTCAGGATCGCAATAATACACACAAATTTTTGGATTCTTCTTTATATGATCAGTTTTAGAAGATGATGTATTTGTTGAGATATATATTTCAAATTCATTGTTTAATCCATTGAAGAAATCTGAAAA
>JBHLLT010000059.1:0-7526 GCA_048938855.1 Promethearchaeota archaeon | reverse complement strand
GGTATTTCTCGTGACCATCTAGTATAAAACCAGTCTAAGTAATGCTTAAAACCCATTTTCTGCCAACTTTCCCATGTAAGTCCTATACGTTTATGTTCATCATCATACTCTTGTATAAGGTTATTTAATTCTTGATCATCTAATCTATGATATCTATTATAATGAATAACACCTGAATTAGTTAAACGTCCTTTCAAATATTTTGGTTCTTCAGCAGCATAACCCAAACATAGTGCGATTAATGGAAAGCAAAATTTCTCAGGCAGGTTAAAATCCTTATATACAAGATTCAAATCTTCTCTATGGACACTGTTAGTAAATAAAGAATCTATTCCTAAGGATTTTGCGGCGATTGTTGCCGTTTGAGCAGCTAGAATAGTATCTGTAGTTCCAGTTATAAAAAACCTTAAACTATTCAAAGCATAGGTATGATTTAGATATTTAGCGGCGTCGATTATTCTGTTGAAATCTACACAATAGAGTAGTCCTTTATCTGCTGTATAGAAATATTTTTTTAAAAGATGTTTATCATCAACAACAATTATAGAATAACTTTGCCTCCCTGAGGCATTAGCAGCTCTTACTGATGCTCTTATTATTAGATTAAGATTCTCTTCAGAAATCTTTTTTTCCGAATAATTTCGAATTGATCTTAAACTTAAAATGGTTTTTATTGTTTCATTTAATTCATTAACAGCTTTTCTCATTTAAGCTTCATCTATAAGTTTTTATTTTAACTTTCTTTATTAGAAAATCTTTAAAAATTTTATTACTCAATGCTCCAAAAATCGAAATATTAAATTTTAAAAGAAGAAAAGAAAAAATAGCTATTTTGATAATCATTCTTCAATTATCTGAACATTTTTAATCGGTACCCAACCACTTTTACCTTCTTGATTTATAACCCAATACCATTCTACTTCCTCATTTTTAATGATATATTCTTCTCCAATTTTTACATTAAGTTCTACGGCATTATAGTTCTGTATTAAAGTACCTTTATTTCCACTAATTTTAAGATAGTTTTCAGGTACCCAACGACTTTTCCTTGATTTATTTGTACACCAAATCCATCCGGACCATTCGCTATCTTTTTCTCCAATCAACACTTTTTCATTTTTCTTGAAAAATAATGGTTCTGTATATGGAGAATTATAGTCTTCAATAATTCTACACTTTTTATCTTTCATTTTTATTCTCATTATTATTTTTTCTAATTTTGAATATTGAAAATGTTCCATATGCCTTAGAAACTAATATTTCATCATTCAAAACTTCTGATTCGAGGATACCAAATTTTTTTCCTCTATGGATTACTTTAGTATCGCAGATAAGTTTTCCTTCTTTAACTGGTTTAAAATAAGTAATTTTAATTTCTACAGTTGCACATGACTCATCTTTTTTTAATAAAGTATACAATGCTCCCCCCATACCAGTGTCTGCCATTGAATACATAACCGCTCCATGTACCGTTTTATGAGGGTTAAAATGATTCTTATTAATCTGTAAAACACATTGGGAATATCCTTTTTCCAATTTTGTGAATTCAAACCCGATTAAATCTCCAAAGGGATGGAATCCTTTAGATTTAAGAGGACTAGGTTCTGACATAATCTAAGTAGATACCAAAAAAATTTAAACTTTCTTAACAATTAATGGGATATAATAATATTTAGCGAAATCAAATTATATTTCAATAAGTAGATCAAAATGGTGATATAAGATTTCAATTTTATTTGAACCTATGAATATTGGTAAAATGGAAGTTAAAAATAGATTTGTTCGCTCAGCTACACTAGAAAACATGGCTAAAGAAACTGGAGAAGTCACTGAAGAGTTTATAAAACTTTTTAGTACTTTTGCAAAAGGAGAAATTGGACTGATCATTCCTGGCTATATGTATGTTCACCCTTTAGGGAAAGCGTTTAAATATCAAACGGGAATATACAATGATAACTTAATTTCTGGTCTAAAAAAAGTTGTTGATGCTGTACATAAAGAAGATGGGAAAATTGCGTTTCAGATAGTGCATGCTGGAATGCAAACATTTGAGGGATTAATAGGAACTCTTCCAGCTGGACCCTCTGCAGAGATTTTCAATCCTATTTCATTAAGATATTCAAAAGAGATGACCGAAGAAGATATTCAAGAGACTATTCAAGCGTTTGAAGATGCTGCTAGGCGAGTTGTAGAAACTGGGGCAGATGCGATACAATTGCACGCAGCACATGGCTACTTAATCAATCAATTTCTTTCTCCATTTTATAATCGAAGAAAAGATCAATGGGGGGGGTCAGAGGAGAATCAATTTAGATATATAAAGGAACTTATTGTTAAAATTAAAAAGGTTTTACCAAACGATATGCCACTTTTAGTGAAATTAAATTCCAATGATTATACACCTGATGAGGGTGTCACTCCACCTTTAGCTGCAAAATACGCTGAATGGTTAGTGAATCTAGGAATTAATGCTATTGAAATAAGTTGTGGTTCATCAAATTTTTCTATATTCAACATGTGTAGAGGAGATGTTCCAGTACAAGAAATCATTCAATTTATGCCAGATTCTTTAGTAGGAATAGCAGAACAAGTATTTCAAGAGATGGTAGACCAATACAATATTGAAGAAGCGTATAATCTTAACGCAGCAAAAGTGATTAAACCCATAATGGGAAACATTCCATTAATTCTTGTGGGTGGTTTAAGAAGTAAAGTTATGATGGAAGAAATTATAGAGAAAAAGCATGCTGACTTCATATCTATGTCTCGTCCTTTTATTAGAGAGCCTTTCCTCGTTAAAAATTTTAAAGAAGGAAAGCAAGATAAGGCAGCATGTATATCATGTAATCGCTGTTTAGCAGCTGTACCTAATGATTTTCCCGTGCGCTGTTATACAAAAAAGTTTCCATCAGAAAAGAGACCAACAATTTATTTGCCATAACTTTTTCTTTTATTTTTCTTCATATTTGCATCCATGTTAAATTAAGTGAGAAAGATTTGCTTCTTAGCAAGATTCTTAAAAGTGAGATCTGTTTTAAAATTTGAAAGAAAATTAATTATTATCTGAAATGTTATATCCCGATTCTTCCCAAGCTTTTCTCATTATCGGATTGTTCTCAAGAAATATATCAATACATTCCTTATCGACTCTATTTAAAGGACAAGAGAAATTTACACACTTTTTACATCTTCTTAATGATACAAAGCTAAAGAACACGAAAATTTCAATCGTAGATATTATTAGAATAAGGAATTGTCTTCCAAGAATTAAAAAAAGTAATGGATAACCAAAAAGAATAATAAATCCACCAATTAATTGAATCTTTTCAGATGTATTAATAGGTTCAGGGTGGTACTTCCAAATTTTAAGACTACTATAATTAGCTATACAATGTAATGTTCTCCCCTCTTCAGCATAAAAGGGACAATGACTACATAGAATTCTTATTTCCCAAAATTCAAAGAAAAACAACCAAAAACCCACCCAACCTAGTAGAAACCAGCCAAATCCTGCCAATATTACACCAACGAAAGTAGTAATAGCAAAAACCAAAAAAAGTCCTAAAAAACTAAGTAAATACTTTCTATGGAAATGACATATTAATTTTTCATGCAATTTACAATTATTACATTCCTTAGTATCTTTCCAGATGCATATTTGAGCCTTTTCTACCATATGATTATTAATCTCTTAACATTTTTAACTATTTAGAATATATAGTCAATAGTTTCCATAATGATAATCAATATAAAGCAAATGGAGAACATTTAAAACAATTAATAAAACTAACTAGGACATATTTTCGCCTTAACAATTTGTTTTAAGCAAATTCTCCTCATTAATTAATAAACCTTCTTCTTATAGTTAAGTATTAGTTATTTATTAGTTGCAGGACTTTTCTGCAACTCTTTTCATTTTTTTTCTTTTAACTTTCAAAATTTGATGAAATAAAAATTGGAAAATTAGGAAGAATCAGAAAACGGGGAAAAAGTTTATAAAGAAGAATAATCTTATAAATAACATGTCCGGACAAAATGATCAAAATTGTGCATGTGGCCCGTCGAGTATGGAATCACAATGTTGTAAGGTTGAAGCATTAGTTACTGTTGATAAAAAAGGACAAATTTTATTACCAAAGGATCTCCGAGAAAAGGAAGATATAAAAGAAGGAGACAAATTCGCTATAGTAAATGTTGCTCCAGGTGGAAAACCTTGCTGTTTAATCTTGATGAAAGCTGATATTTTAGAACCAATGGTTCAGAATGCTCTAGGACCAGTTTTAAAGATTGTAGTAAGACGTGAAGAAGTACCAGAGCAAAAGGAGGAATGAACATGAAAAGACAAGGGATATATAAACCAACAATTGAGGATATTATTGAATTAAGTGGAATTGAAGCCTTGCATCCTGGAGGAATGGCATTAACTTTGCGAACTGCTAACCTTTCAAAATTAAAACCAGGAATGAAAGTTCTAGATGTTTCAAGTGGAAGAGGTACACAATCCATATTCTATGCCAAAGAATTTGGTGTAGAAGTTACAGGATTAGATATTTCTGAAGATATGGTAAAATCAGCAACTCAAAGTGCTAAAGAAGCAGGAGTTAAGGAACTAGCCACTTTTAAACTGGGTGATTCTCAGGATTTACCATTTGAAGATAATTTCTTTGATGTGGTAATTAATGAATGCGCAGTGGGAATTCCTGATGATTCTCAAAAAGTACTAGATGAAATGGTAAGAGTTACAAAACCCAATGGTGTTGTGGTGATTCACGAATCAACATGGCGCAAAAATATCCCTGATAAAGAGAAGACTGAAATCTCGGAACGGTATGGTACAAATCCTTTAGAATATGATGAATGGATTGATATGTTAAAGAAAGCAGGTGTGAGTGAAATCTTAACTGAATTTGATGAGTGGTCAAAACCAGAAATGTTCTGGAAAATTCGAAAAGATAGAGATGTTGAAGACTATACTAAGATTTTATCAAGATCTGAATTGGTAACTACAATTGAAAGGATTTCAGAAATTTATGGTCAAGATGCGGTACACGTAGCACTTGAAAATCAAAAGAAATTTTGGGAAGTAGTCCTTAATGGAACATTAGGCTACTGTTTATTTAAAGGTATAAAAAATAATTAAAAAAGGAGGTATAATTATGGTAGAAGAAAAATCGCTTGAAGAAGAAAAAATTAGAAAGATGGTGAGAGAAGAATATGGGAAAGTGGCAACTAGGAGGAGATCTACAAGTTGTTGCGGATCTTCTTCAGAAAGAGAACTAGTAATTCAAGATTCTTGTAGCTCTAATAGTTGTGGTGGTGCGATAAAGATCTCGGCTGATAAGTTAGATGGTTTTTTAGAAAAATATAGTGCTAAACTAGGTTATAACAAGAATGATTTGGAGAATATTCCTGATGGAGCTAATCTAGCTCTTGGATGTGGTAATCCTACCGCTCATGCTTCAATAAAAGAAGGAGAAACCATATTAGATCTTGGTTCTGGTGGTGGGTTAGATTGTTTTATTGCTGCAAAGAAGGTTGGTAAAACTGGCAAAGTCATAGGAGTAGATATGACTCCTTCTATGATTGATAGAGCTAGAGAAAATGCAAAGAATGGTAAATATGATAATGTTGAGTTTAGACTTGGTGAAATTGAACACTTACCTGTAGCGGATAATTCAGTAGATCTCATTATATCTAATTGTGTAATTAATCTTGCTCCAAATAAAGAAAATGTATTTCGTGAGGCTTTTCGCGTGTTAAGACCAGGAGGGAGATTAATGGTTTCAGATATTGTATTATTAAAAGAACTTCCCGATGCTGTCAGGAAAAGTGTTCAAGCTTATGTAGGTTGTATCGGTGGAGCAATCTTGAAAGATAAATATATTGAAGCTATTGAAAATTCAGGATTTCAAGACGTAGAAATTATTGAAGAAAGTAATTATTCTACAACTGAATTTCTTCTCAATGACGACGATATTAAAGAAGTAATTGGAGATCAAATTGAACAAATCAAGAATTTGGACCAATTAGATATTGACAGCACTAGTATAAAAGTAAAAGCAATAAAACCACAGTAAATGCTCATGAAACCCTATAATATTCGAGGTATTAACTTATGTTCAACGAAATGTATGAAAGCTTAGCCAAAATTGTTATACATTATTCATTGTCAGTTCAAAAAGGTCATAGAGTCCTAATTATGGCTAACACAGTAGCAAAAGATTTAATTCAAGCATTATATTTTGAAATATTAAAAGTTGGGGCTCACCCATTCGCTCTAGTAGATTTGGAAGACCTTCAAACAATATTTTATAAATATGCTTCTCAAGAACAATTACTCTATGTAGATAATATTAATAAACAGATGATGAAAGAATTTGACAGGTTAATACAAATAAAAGTGGATTATAATACTCAGAAACTTGCAAATATCGATCCCAAACGTATTATGATGCGTCAGGGTTCTCAACAAGTAAAGGAACTTAGAGAGATTATGGGAAAAAGAGAAGCTCAAGGAGAATTCAGATGGAATATTGTCCCATTTCCATGCCAATCCTTTGCACAAGATGCAAAGATGGATTTATTATCTTATACAGATTTTTTAAAGAAAGCACTCTTTTTAGATAAAAGAAATCCTTTAGATGAGTGGAAAAAATTAAAGCAGGAACAAGAACGTTTAATTAATATCTTAAATAATTTTAAAAAAATTGAAGTTATCGGGGAAGAAACAAACCTCAATCTTTCTGTTGAGGGAAGAATGTGGTTAAATTCATGGGGCGATCAAAATCTGCCCGGAGGTGAAGTCTTTACCAGTCCAGTTGAAGAATCAGTTAATGGCCAAATTAAATTTACTTATCCTGGGTTATATATGGGTAAAGAAGCTGAAAATATTGTTTTGGAATTTAAGGATGGAAAAGTAATAAATGCTAATGCGGAAAAAGGTGAAGATTTACTCAATGAAATATTAAAGATTGAAAATGCCAATATAATGGGAGAACTAGGAATTGGAACTAATTATGGAATAACACAATACACGAAGAATATGTTATTTGATGAAAAAATTGGTGGAACGATACATTGTGCTCTTGGTGGTGGGTTTCAAGATGCAGGTTCAAAAAATCTCTCTGCTGTTCATTGGGATATTTTGAAAGATATGAAGCCCGCGGGGTCAAAAATTCTGGCGGATGGAGACGTTATTTATGAAAAGGGTTATTGGCAAATATAGAACTAGCTTTTGATATCGGAAATAAGTTAATCCTCTCATTTATTTTTATTTTTATTAATTTTTTTTAACCATAAGAATTATATTTTTACCAAAATTTCCTTATTCTAATTAATTTTAAGACGATAAGAAAAATGACATCATTTACATTTGTAGTATGCGCTGAACCCTACAAATATGAGGCTATTGATACCGTCCTCAATTTAAGTGAAGCTATAATAGAAAAGGGGCATGAGATTACCGGGATCTTTTTCTATGGAAGTGGAGTATATAACATAAAAGAAAAAATTCTAAAAGATTCCTC
>JBHLLT010000002.1:0-460779 GCA_048938855.1 Promethearchaeota archaeon | reverse complement strand
GGTGTTGTGATATTGGGAAAAACAAATACACCTGAATTTGGCTATAAAGCAGAAACAGATAATTTGATGTTTGGAGTAACAAAAAATCCATGGGACTTGGAAAGAACTACAGGAGGATCCAGTGGTGGTGCTGCTAGTGCGGTAACTTCAGGATTAAGTCCTATCGCTATAGGATCAGATGGTGGAGGCTCAATAAGAATTCCTAGTTGCTTCTGTGGAGTATATGGGCTTAAATCAACTTTTGGACGAGTTCCTCAAAACGCTATGAAATTATTTGGTTATCTTGGTACAGTTGTCCATAAAGGTCCTCTTGTAAGATATGTAAAGGATGCTGCATTGGTTTTAGATGTTATAGCAGGTCAAGATGACTCTGATAGATATTCTGTTCCAAAGCCGAATTATAGTTATTTAGAAAAACTTGATGAAAAACCAACTAATCTAAAGATTGGTTATTCTCTGGATTTAGGATTTGCTGAAGCTCTTGACCCTGAAGTTGAAAAATCTGTATTATCTGGGATTCAAAAATTTGAAGAATTTGGGTGGTCAGCAGAAAAAACCAGAATCAGGCTGAAGAATCCTGAATCTGTTTTTATAAAAATTTGGTGTGCTGGATTTGCTTATACCTTAGGATCATATTTAGAATCAGGGAAAGATAAAATAGATCCATATCTTCTGGAACTTATAAACCTTGGATATAGCTTTTCTACAAGTGAATTAAAGCTTGCCGAAGTTCAAAGAGAAATGATATATGAAAATATATGTAAGACCTTTAAGAACATTGATATATTGATAACGCCCACTCTTGCTTGTCCTGCTTTTAAAATTGGTGGATCAAACGTTATTGATAAAGAAAACAGAAAAACCAACATTATTATTAATGGAAAAAATATGACTGAACTTGGATGGTTACCATTTACATATCCTTTTAATATGAGTGGTCATCCAGCAGCATCAATTCCGTGTGGTTGGTCTAGAGATGGTATGCCGATTGGTATGCAAATCGTTGGAAAAAGGTTTGATGAATTAACTGTGCTTCAAGTATCACAAGCATTTGAAGAAGTTGCTCCTTGGCAAGATAAAAAACCGAATTTGTAATTTTTGAAAAATTCTTTTTTTATTTCTATTTTTTTAGCTCCTTTTTAGGTTAAACTTTATAAAAACAATTTTTTTAAATTGTCTTTAATAATTCTAAGTATAACAATTATTTTAAAATTTACAGCTAAAAATAAAAACAGAGGAAATTGAGTGAAATGGCACGTCCATATCAAAAAGCAAACATTCCTGGCCCTGAGATGGGTACTTCTGTTTCAGACCCTACAGTGATGGCTAATATTCTTAAAACACCTAAAAAGAAAGTCATTGTAATTGGTGCGGAATCTTTAAACTGGGAACTCGGAGAGAGAAAGGTTGCAGATTATTTAATAGATATTGCGAATAAAATTGATTGCCATGTTGTTAGCACTGGCCATACTTATAGTTATCTCAAGGATAAAATCACAGATGGAAAGCTATATGATATGTCGTTAATTAATATCACAAATCGATTATGTGATAGAAATTGGACTGGTTTAGACGGAGAAGGTCAGTATTCTATGGCAATTTTCGGTGGACATTTAGTATTTTATGTCTCACAAACATTATCTAGGATCAAAAATTTTACAAACTGGGTTAAAACAGTAGAATTAGATAAATATTCTCATCCAAATGCCAGATTTAGTTTACCAAATCTGAGCGATGAAGATTGGAAATTATTTTTAGAAAATTTAATTGGAAAATTATAAAAGAATATAAAAAAATGTAAGAGGAGTAATTAAATATGAGTTTTGCTGACATGCCTGTAGATGTTGGACCTGTGTATGAAGGTGAGCGAATTCGGGGAAATCAAATGTATGTTGAACTCGGTGGACCTAAGATTGAAAAGCATTTTGAACTCGTTAGAGTTAAATCGGACAAAGAAATTGAGGATGGAAAAGTAAAAATTATTGGTCCCGATCTTAAGGATATGGAAGAAGGATCTAGACATCCAATAGGTATTTTGGTTGAGGTTAGTGGTCCTGAACTTGAAGAAGATTTAGAAGCCGTATTTGAAAGAAGAGTTCATGAATTTTGTAATTTCGTAAATGGAATAATGCATTTGAACCAGAGATATACCAATTGGATGCGTATTTCTAAATCTGCTTTTGAAAAAGGGTTTAATTCATTCAATATGCTTGGAACAGTTCTTATAAGATTATATAAAGCTGAACTGCCAATCATTAAGAAAGCACAGGTGACAATTTATACAGATCCAAATAAAATAAAAGATCCATATGATTATGCGATGGATATCTATGAAAAGAGAGATATACGAGCACGGAGTATAAATGATGAAGATGTAGATATGTTTTATGGTTGTGTTTTATGCCAGAGTTTTGCTCCCACTCACGCTTGTTGTATAACACCTAATCGTATGAGTTTATGTGGTTCTATTTCATGGTTTGACGCAAGAGCTGCTGCTAGAGTTGATCCGAAAGGCCCGCTTTTCGAAGTTCCTATGGGAGAGTGCTTAAATGAATTAGCAGGTGAATTTACTGGAGTTAATGAAATGATAAAAAAGCGATCATTAGGAGAAATCGATAGAATTTATCTCTACTCAGGAATGGAATTTCCACATACCTCTTGCGGTTGTTTTGAGGCAATTGATTTCTTTATTCCCGAGACTGGTGCAGGTCATGGAATTATTGATAGAAGTTTTGATGGTGTAGCAATCAATGGATTACCATTCTCAGCAATGGCCAATCAAACCGGGGGCGGAAATTCTTTAACCCATTAGGTTAAAGAGCCGATACAAATGCCCGGTTTTAATGGAATCAGCATTCAATACATTATATCACCTAAATACCAAAAATATGACGGTATAAATGTAGGTTTAAAGGAAGGGATTTATACAATCGTATGGATGGGAAAAACTGTTAAAGATCGCGTTTATGAGTACCTTCCAGAAGATTTAAGAGATAAAATTGCTACCGAAGAAGATGTCGACGATCTAAGTCAGCTTCCTGCTTGGTTGGAGAAAGTTGGTCATCCTATTATAGAAACTGAAGAATTCAAAGCTGCTGTGGGTGGAGTAGAAGAAGAGGAAGAAGAATGGGAAGAAGAAGGTGCAATGGTCCCTATGGGAACTGTTGGTATGACAATCCCAGGTGTTGGTGGAGCTGGTGGCTTCAAAGTAATTCTTAAGAACTGTAAAATCCACGCCGAATCAATTATAATAAAGAAAATTGAACCTAAACGTAAAAAGTAATATTTTTTTTTTATTTTATTTTTAATTTTTTAATTTAAAATAATATCTATTTTTCCTTCTGGTAAATCTTTTAGATTGCTCCCTTTTAAATGTATTTCTTTAAGTGATTTTAATTCACACAAGATTGATGGGAAACTATTAAAATTGTTAAAACTTAAATCTATAATTTCTAATTTTTTCAGATTATTAAGTGTTTTAGGAAGTTCTTGTAAATTATTATTAGCTAATTTTAACTTCCGTAGCTCTTCTAACATTCCTACTGAATCGGGCAAAGAATTAAGATTATTTTTGCTTAAATTCAAAATTCTAAGATTATGAAAAATATTTAAACCTTTTAAATCTGAGATATTATTTTTAGAGAGATCTAAGAATCTTAGATTAGTTAAATAATCAAAACCATCAATATTTTCTATTTTATTACCTTTCAAATCTAAATACTCCAAATTTTTCATTTTCTCTAATCCTTTAATCTGCTTAATATCTTTAATACCTCTTCCTACAATAGATAGATAAAGGCGTTCGAGTTCAAGATTGTAAAGCCATTCCATCGATCTTGATGAATGTGGGGCTAAATAATCTTTCTCTCCATATGTATATTCATCAATGAAGAAGACCTCATTATTGAATTCGACATAAAAATTCGCTAAAATAAAATCAGGTCTCTTATTTAAATATCTTATATCTTCATATGTTAAATATCTAAAGAATCCTTTTCTTAGCATAAATCTGATAGTCTTAAAACTAAGATCGGGTATTACGTCAATTAACCACTTATTGAGAAAGGAAGGGGGAAGATCTCTAATATAATGAAAGAATTCATCAGCTAAGTATACCAAATTTATTTCTTCTCCATATTTAGTCTCAACAACTAGTGGATATCTGGCTAACAACAATTTGATTAAATGTTCTAATATACTAGCTGAGACATTAGAAAAGATCTCATTAAACCCTTCTTTCTTATATAAAAAATAATTATAAGCTTGTCTCTTTAATAAATATTCAAATTCTCTCACATTTTGACTCTTAATAATGCTGATTAATTTATACAAATAAAGATTTTCTGACAACTTTGAAGGATAGACTGTAGCAAACTCTCTGACCTTTTTAAATCCTAAAAATGTCAATTTCTTATCATCTGCTAAAAAATCGTCGGTTATTCTTTTAATATTAGTATCAAGATAGTCTAGCAGTATTTCCTTTTCCTCATCCTTGAAATATTGCAAATAATTCTGATTCAAAAGGAAAAGTATGACATTGAAATTACCATTTAACAGACGGGAGGTCAATTCTTCCTTAAAAACTCTTTTAGCTAATGGATCGCCTAAATCAACTAATTTCTTGAGTAAAGGAAAAGCTAAATCGGATTTTAAGATTCTTGTATTATAATCATGTTGATACCATGCTTGAAGATTACTACAATGTCCCCAAAATTCAACCTCTGGTGGAATTTCAAATTTTTGAATTCTTTGTTCATTAGAAATTTCATTTTCGAAAAATTCAGATAAATCATCAATAGAATCAATTGAATTTAATGGGGATTCTTTATCAAAAGGAATATTTATTAGTAATCTTTTACACTTTAGAAATTTCTTTCCTTCAATATAGATAACTGTATGATTTCTCTCCAATCTGAGAGTTATGAAATCATTAACTCTGAATTCTTTCATATCAACATATAATTCAGAATATATAATAAAAGAAAGAAATTTATTATTTAAATAATTACAAACTCAATTTTAATTTTTTCTGAAAAATTGATTTATCTCCCTAATCATATTCTGGAATTTAAAAATTTTTCATTTTATGCTATTAGTTTCTAAAAGATCATATGCTCTAGACCCAAAATAACGACAAAAAGGTTCCTTTACACTATTGTCGTTCTATCGAGACGGATTATTATTTTAAATCATTATATTTAAATATGAAAATTTTGTCGATAATTAGTGGTATCCTTATAAGAATATCGTTAAATAGCAATTTGGTTTAATTAAACCCCCTATCTCCCGTCAATCATCATGTTAATTCGAGAAGCTGGAATACTCTTCCACGGAATTCCCATTATATTCACTAGCTATCATAGGGCTAGTAAAGATCAAACCAATTTAATTTGTTCGAGTGGATTGATGAGTGGACTTTTGAGTTTTGCCGAATGCTTGATGGAGCCAGTAGAATACTTTGAAAGCGATAAATATTCAATAATTTTTAAGAAAGGGACAATAAAAGATCTATTTAGGGATGTTCAGGAAATTGTTGCTTTTATAGTGTTGGACAAGGATTATAGACTTGAGAAATATCTCAAAAAAACAATTTTACCCTTATTAGAAAAATTATTAAAAAGTTTTATTTCTCATTTTAATGGTTGTAATCTTACAAAAGTTGGGCAATTTGAACCTTTTACAAGAGAAATTAATAAAATTTTCGGAACTGGTACTCAAACTTTTGAAGAAAAAGTAATTTCTCTTTTTACATAATTAAAAAAAATAAAATTAATGAAATATTGTGTTTTTGAGTAATTAAATATAATTTTGATATAATTTTAATTCTTAAATTGCTTCTTTATCAAGTTAAAAAGAGGTTTTATTGAGTCGATACAATTAACATCTGACAATATGTAATTATTATTTGGGTAATAAACTAGTATTACTGAATCAAATAAAGTCCAATTTATGTTATTAAAACCTATATCATAGCCGACTACTTTAAATCCTTTCTTTAATGCAAGAGACATTGAAGAAATTCCATTTTCTGTCGTAGGAATTTTCCAAAGGATTATTCGCCAATTCTTATATGTGTTTAATAAATTCTTAAGAGACTTTTCTTTAATATAGCCAAATAATTTTACATTTGCCATATAATAATCTTTAGAAACACCGTAAAGTTCATATCCCTTACCTTTTTTCGCGTCTTTGAGAATTACTGTATCATCTGCCATTTTTTTGGTTTGGCTTCGAATATATTTATATAAGAAAAGAAGGTCTTCATTATCTAAAAGATAAACGTCTTTATCTCTTTTCTTCCATAGATTTCTAAATATCATTGAAAAAAGTATTGCTGATTCCTCTTGTTGGGGGGGACAAGGGTTATTATCAGTAAATTCAAGATTTCTTTTATCACCAAAATTAATATAATCGGGGATAATACTATAAGGTATTCCTCCTGCATTTTGAGCAGCAGTTTGTACTCTAGTCTTTGGACCGCGAACTTCAATATTAAGTCTTAATACGTTATTAAATTGAGGCATTTTTGTTACTGTTATAAGCCCGGCTGCCGCCATTTTGGTAGTAATTCCTCTACCCTGAAAATCTTTCTTTACGATTAAACTACCAGCATGGGCAATATATCTTTCTTTTTCAACTAAAGCGCAACCAACAGTCATCTTTTTTTCCAATAAATCGCTTAGGACCCATAACTTGTTAGGTTTTGAGATTTCTTTTTTTAAAAGCTCAATATCATACACTGTTGGATTAATATATTTATAATTATAAATTTCTTTAAACATATGAGAAATATTTTTAGCATCTTTAGGAGTTGCAAATCTTAATCCATATTCTTGTCCATTTTGAAATACAAGTTTTTGAAAGTAAGCATCCTCTTTTTGATGCTTTAATTGACTTTCACTTAAAGATGCCAATTTAGTTCCCTAATCCTTCTTATTTTTTTTTGATATCCTAATTTATTCTTCTCAAAACCATATATAAAATTTTCTATTCTTCTCCCATGAAAAAAAGGAAAATAAGTCTAAAAACTAATTCATGCTCTTAGTCTAATACCAATACCCCGATACATTAAATACCCCCAAAGGACTACTGAAATGAATGATATGCTAATTATAGATCTAATAGTGGAAAAAATATCAGGATCTAGTAGATTATATATAATTATTAAATAAAAATCAACAGATAATCCCAAGAAACCTACTAAATGTGCTATCCATTTTCTCTTTAATGCTTTTGTTTCTAAACGAAAATATATTTTAAAATTAGTATAAATAATTGGAACGATACAAAAGCCGGTCACCATTAATAAAATATAAGTAAAAAAAATCGCTCCCCATTGTGGTATACCATTTACGTTAATTAATATTCCGAAAAACGGTTCATAATCAGGAATTATATATGACATTATTACTAAGAATAGCATACCTATGAAAAGCAAACTTCCATACAATATAATGTATCGATTTTGCCTTTTGATTGAATAAATAAGAGCAGATTCTAAGATTATCATGTTTACAATAAAAAGAAAAACTACACCAAAAAATATGAAAAAATTTGTTAAAAAATTAAGAATCAAAATGGCTACAGTATTATTTATTGCAGCATATATCAAATTTAATACAAAACCAATAGATAAACTAATATAAAACCCACTGGTAATAAAATGGAAACGTTGTCTTTTTCTCCTCAAAATCTGAAAAGCAATTATAAAAAAATCGAGTGCTAAAATTCCAAGTGCTAATATTACTATGAGTCTACTGAGCGTGGGGTTAATTTGAAACGTTTTTTTCACCAATTTTACTATTGTTTGTTATTCATATAGTGTAATGTTTGCTAATCAATAAATAACTATACATTATTACTCGATCTGGGATAATAATTATTAGTATATCATTAAAAAAAATTGGATAAACTCATAATTTAATAGTTATATGGTCAGAGTTATATTAATAGTTATTTATTGTGAACTTAATTTGACCTATAATAGAGAGAAAAATTACAGAATTATTTATATTAATTAACTCGACTTAATTTTTTAAGCCTCTTAATTATACCCCAATCTCTCATGAGGCGTGCAACACTTGAAGGTACATATTGTTCCCATTGTCTACCCTTGATCATATCTTCACGGATATCACTTGAGCTAAGTCCTTTATTCTCAAGAGTGACTTCCCATAGAACGTGGATTTTTAAACCCAAAGACTTAAGATATTCCTTTTTTTGCCTCCCCCAATCATCATAAATTGTTAAAAAGAAGACAGCATCAAGAGGTATATAATACTTAAGTAATTCAGGAACATTTATTGGAAAAGGAACAATTGAAAATTCCGAATATTTTAGTCCTTGCTCTAATAACGCCGCTTGAACCATTATATAGCGTTCGTAGTAAGTTAATGGATTGGCTATTGGAGAGCTTCTATGGGGATTTGCTTCCGAATCTCTTGTTAAGGATGGATCAGGATTAGTAATACCTACTACGAGACATTTGCATAATCTTTTACCAGCTAACAAGTATTTTATATGATCATTATGTAATACTTGAAATCTACCATGTATTACTCCTAGATCATATTGAACTTTTTTCTCTTGCATTATTAATGTAGGTTATTTATGCATTATTATATTTTTAACTAATTTTATTCATATATAATTTATTTACTATATCATAGGGCTTTTATTATTTAAAAATTTGAAAAAAATAATTACAATATCATTTTGATTTTCAATCTAAAAATGGTATGGTAATGCTTCCAGACAACATTTTTAAATCTAAATTTGAAAATTTTTACAACAAATCTATAAATGATCCTACTATTACCCGATTCATTCATGCCAGTGATATTCATTTGGGCAGTCATCAATATTCAAATAAGTATCGTTCAGATGATTTCATTCGAGCATTTCAAGAAATCTTAGAATTAGCGATTAAACGCAATGTTGATTTTATTATATTGGGAGGCGATGTTTTTACATCTTTAGAAATGCTTCCTGGAAAACTGATAAAAATCGTTGAAATATTAAAAGATTTCAAAGAATTTACAAAGGGTTCAATTTTAATAATAGCAATAGAAGGTAACCATGATATTCGAAAATTTTCAAGAGGAATTAGATTTGAAAAGCGAGGTCAGTCATGGCTAAAACTTTTGAATAGTTTAGGATTGATAATTCTTCTTGGTGTTGATTTAGAAGCGCCTATAGAAAAAATTTTTGTGCCCTATAATTTTAAAACAAAAAAGGGTGGAAAAATTCAGATCAAGAATGTAGTCATCTATGGTACCCAATATCTTGGGGAACAGCCAATTTCAGCACTCTCAAAAATAAGAAAAGCAATTATCAAAGAAAGTAGTTTATTTAACATACTTATACAACATTTTGGAATTGAAGGTCAAATGGAAAATATTCCAGGAGTAAAAATTGAAGATACACAACCATTACATCATCGAGTAGACTATTTAGCTTTAGGGCATTTTCATAAACAATTTATTCTTGAAGATTGGATTTATAATCCGGGCTCATCAGAAGCTGTTTGTTCAGTGGACAATTCTTTTAAACGGGGGGTATTTTTAGTACAAGTCAGAAAAATAAATGAGAAATTTGAAAAAAGTGTAAAAAATGTACAATTAGCTAACAGGAATTATCTGTGGAAGTCGGTTTATTTCAATTTTGAAATGAGGAATAATCAAGAAATTGAATATTATATATTAAATAAGTTAGATAATTCATTACAAGATCTAAATTATAAATATCATCCATCTACACCTAAGATGCCAATATTATATCTGATATTGAAAGGGATTAAACCATTAAAATCATGTAAAATTAAAGAAAAAGAACTAAGAACAAAAATTTGTAATACTTTTCCTGTTGTAGATGTAAAAATTTATCAAAAATATGTAAAATCATTAAAAACAATAGATAATTACATTCTAACTTAACAATTTTTTCTTTAATATAGAATTTTAAAAGTTTATTAGTAATTTAGATTCATCTATCTATTATGAAGATTCATTCTTTAATGAAGAATAACAAATTATTTACCGTTTTATCCTCCTTATTCATAGTATGGCTTATATTTCTTCTCATCCTTGCTTTAACTGGACACAGAACAGTGATATTTTATGATGCTCTTGGACAAGTTGATGTATCATCTGAATTTAAAAGTAGTTATCCGGTATTTAGGTACATTCTAGAGCCTTTTGTGGCTCTTGCTTTTATATTAAAGGATGAATTTACGTGGATGTTTATATTTTTAATATTTTATCCAATCTTCAGAGGATTTTATTTACTTTTTAAGAAAAAAGGTTTTTTTAAATCACAAAAATATAGATACTTGACATATCCGATAGCTGACATAATATCTTTTTCATTCCAAGTCCTAACTATCTCAATTTTGATAGTGGGTTTATATATTTTAATTGGATTTTTGATACAAGGTTACTTCTTCGTGAGTAGATATTTTATGATACCAATTCAAATTGCGATCCATCTTGGTCTTATACTAATCATTGTTAAAGTTGCTTATTCCCTACTTAAACTTTTTCATCCAAAATTAAAGTTAAACCTTTTTAAAAAGATACAAAAAACAAAAAGAAAAAGCAAATTAATAAGAATAAAAAAAGAGTCAAAATTGTACGTTGGAATTGGAGCTCTACTTCTGTCAAGCAGTATTGTCTTAATCTCTATACCCTTTCCCCCTCATGAAATCATACCAATTGTACCACTTGAAGATGACGAATTTTTATTCGATTTTCATGCTCATACTACATTTAGTGATGGATGGCTTACAGCAGAAGAAAGAGTTAATTGGTATCTCCAGCATGGGATATCTGGTGCTGCTTTTTCTGATCATGATAATTTAAGAGGCGCAATAGCAGCTTCAAGTTATGTAATGGAAAATAGTTTAAATTTTACTGTTTTTATGGCAGAAGAATGGACGGATAATGAAAATGATATTCATATGAATATTTTTGGGCTTTCTGAGGAAATTGTACCGCTTCAATCCTACACTCCTGGAGGTCCTCTCGCTATGAATGCATCTGATACAATAAATTATGTAAAATTAAATGGTGGTTTTATTACTGTCAATCATTATAATTATGATCCCAACCCCAAAGGTGGTTTTGGTGTTCCGTATACATTGACTCAGTTAAGAGATTGGGGCGTTGATGGATTTGAGATTGTTAATGGAGGTAGTTATTCGGAAAAATATTTATACATACGGCAATTCTGCCTAAATAATAGCCTTACGTGCATAGGTGGATCAGATATTCATACAAACGAAGATTTAAATACATTCATTAGAATGAGACTTGATGACCCAACGAATTTAACCATTACTAATGTATTTAATACTCTTAAAAATAATACCCATCAAATTATTGCTGTTGATCTTACTCCAAAAATAGTAGATTTCCCTGGAGAACTAAATGATTTCGGCTTTTACATACTAGAAGGCTTTATTAACTATATTTCAAATATGGATTTCTACCAATCTTTATCGTGGTTATTATGGTCTACTATAGGATATATTCTTTTATTTTTAATATATCGAAAAATCAAAAAGACAGATTTAAAATTCTTAAAGAATAAGATAATTTAAGAAAACAAATAGATAATATCCTTACGAAGATATATTTGACAATTCAATATAAGGTAAAGAGTAAATCTTATAATTATCTCTTAAATGTAGTAGTGGGTGTTATCCTCTTTATAGTTATCATTATCATCGTCGCTGTCATCATCATCCTTTCCAAGTAATTTTTTATAGAAATATTTAAAGATTTTGTCTGGATCCTCTGGATCATCCTTAAAATCTTTGAAATCCCTAGGATCAATCTTTATTATACTGCCTCTTTTAAATGGTATAATTTTATCGCGTAGTTCTTTCTCCATTCTCTCTTGTTTTCTTTCATTTAGAAGCAGTTCTTTTTTCATTAATTCTTTCAATTCATTTATTACTAAATTATCTAAGTAATCTGGATCAAATTCTAAAAGTGCTTCTAGACCATAGAACTTTGTAATCCTTTTAAGAGCTTTTTCCTTTTTAAATTTGGGAATCTGGCTTATACTTTCAAGATTTAGTTTTGATAAAATATTTAACCAGTCGAGTTTTACAGCCCAAGATAAAAGGTTTTTATCTTCTTCCATCTTTTAAAGGTTTTGTTTTATAATTTTAGAAATTTTAGATAGGAAATAAACTTTTTTCTAAGTTTCTTATAATATATCCAACTAATGAGCTTTATAAATTTATTTATTTCAATCTATAATATTCAAAATAAGGTAATATATCGAGGTATTTGACAATTTGGAGAAATACTTATAAAAAAAATGTTAAAACTTTGGATTTTAAAGTTTTCCTTTAAGATCAATTATTGTGAATGAATTTTCGAATTTTAGAAGATACAAAATCAGGTGCATCATGAGTGATCCAATGAGAAGCTTCTTCATTCTTTTCAATTTGTAAATCTTTAACATATTCAGTTAATCCATCTAACAATTGAGGGGTTAAAAATTTGTCCTTTATTCCCCATATCACTAAGGTAGGGACTTCAATAGAGCCTGTCCATTTTTTAAAACTTTGATTTGCTCGATAATAATTCACTCCTCCTTCTATTGCCCCTGGTTGAGACCAAGCTTCAACATATTTTTTTCTATCTAATTCACTAAAGCTTGATGTAAACACAAATTTTTTTAGTTGTTCATAATCGTTTTCAATAATGAATTTTTCTCCGTCAGGTTTATAAAACTCAAAAATATAGAAACTCGCTTGTTGCTGTTCCCTATCAGTTCTTAGCTTTTGAGAAAAAATTTTTGGATGAGGAGAATTTAGTATTACCAGTTTATTTAATAGCTCTGGATATTTTTCAGCACAAATCCAGGCTACTGCTCCCCCCCAATCATGACCTATAAGGCTGAATTTTCCCAATCCTAGTTCTTCAGATAATCCTTTAATATCATCTACTAAAATTTCTACTGTATAGTTTTCTATACCTTTAGGTTTATCAGATAAATTGTAACCTCTCATATCCGGGATAATCAATTTGAAATCATCTTTAAGAAGCGGAATCACTTTTGACCAACAATACCAAAATTCTGGAAACCCATGTAATAATATCAAGGGCTCTCCAGATCCGACGATTATAGTATGAAGCTTTATCCCATTTGTTTCAATAAATACTTTTTTTATAGCTTCCATATTTTTGGAAATGCAAAAAGCTATTTATTTTTTAATCAAATATGATTGACAGTAAGTAATTTTAGAAAAATAAGATGAAAATAAATATAAATATATAACAAAATAAGCTTTTGCTTATTCGAAATAACTTATAAACGATTTAGTAAAATCCTTTACTGAAGAATTGTCAATTTCACCGAATTTATAGCGGCCACGGGGTAATTTAGTTTTCCCAGAAAAATGTTTCTTGAAGGCACGTTCGAAATCATTAATAGCAAGACTATTATGTTCAGCAAATTTAATTTCACCAAAATACTTCATTATATCCTCTTTGAGTATCGTAATCACCAATTCTTATTTTATTCAAATGTTTTTTTAATTAAATAAACAAGTCTAGTATATAAATATTTTCCTACACATGCAACAGTGTAAATTTCTTGTAATTTACCGAATCATCATTCAGTGAATGAAGGTTCATTCTTTTTTTTATATCTTTTTTAATTTAGCTTATAGTATTGAAAAAATATGAAATAAATATTATTAAACTTTTCCCATTAATTTCCCTCTTCTTATTATTTGTCTTTATTGTCCTACTTAAATTGTGATATTTGCCCAATTTTTCAATTTTTAAAAATTTATTGAAAATTCATTGGTTTGAAGATTAAAAAGTAATAAATTATAGCATGATTTCTTAAGATTTATAATATTTTTAATGAAGTTTGTAAATGTTTAAATTAATTTTTTGAGTTGATTATACTTGTCTTTAAGAAAAAAAAAAAGTGAGAGAATTAAAAAGGAAAAAAGAAATCTTTTTATAATATCAGCTCTCACTGTCTTTGAAAAAAAGGGATTTAATAATACCCGAATAAAAGATATAACAAACAAGGCTAATACGAGCGTAGGGAACTTCTATAATTACTTTAATTCAAAAGAGGATGTGATAGAAGTGTTAATTAGTGGGTTAGCTGAACTTATGATAAGCAAATTTAGAGAATTATTCATTTATTTCAGAGAAAATAGAATTCCCCCAATCTCTGCAGTTAAGAAACTTTTTCGGGGATACGCGAAAATGTTTAAGGAAAAAAAAGAAACTTTTCTAATTTTCTTTGAGCAAATGGGGGGAATGGACCAAAAATATCGCATAAAAAGAAATGAAATAATGGATAATTTTACACAGGAAGTTGAAAAAATCATAATAAAGTTATCAGAATACGGTGCTCGAGACCAAGACCCTAAGATCTCAGCTAGAATTTGGACATCTACGGTACTTGGAGTGTTTATTTGGTGGATTCGTAGTGGTTTTGAATTAGATGAAGAAGAACTTGTAAATAATTTAACAGCATTTCTCGTTAGAGGAACAATGACCAAATAGGTCTTATTTCTATAATAGACATTAATTTTAAGTATTATTTACAAATTATAACGGTTTTCTAGGATTGTTATAATAGTTAGAAATATAAGCAATATAACAAAAATATATTTGGAGAATTCATAATTTAAAAATGTGGATTATAAGATATAATGAATAGAGAGCTTGATGATAAAACATATTCGAAATACCTTTTACAGTACTTAAACAATGATGCTTTGAAGCAAATTTGTCGAGATTTTGAAATAAAAGGTTTTTCAAAATTAAAAAAATCAGAATTAATTGATTATATTCTTGATTCGTTAGCAGAAGAAGAATTGAAAGATCTTTTAAAACAGAGAGAAGTTGAGATTATCTCAAGTGGAATTGATTTAGCAATAAAAAAGATTAATGGCGAAGACAGAGAAAGTGTAGCTGAAATTAGGATTATAAACCCTAGTAAACATGAAATCGAATTAAAATTTAAAGGATGGAACTGGGAAACAGAATCTTATCTGTCCATTAACCCAAATAATATAAAAAATCCTGAACGTGACTGTGATTGCAAAATTGGGGCAAATATGGGGTTTTGTAGTCATTTTTGGATTGGATTCATCTATTCTTTAAAACAAAATTGGTTTAATCTTTCTGACTGGACTCTAACAGCTCTGCCTGATGATTTTGAAAAGAAAGTTAAAACGATTAAACTTGCGGAAGTTCAAGTAGGAGAAAATGTGAAAGGGAAACAAAAATCAGCAGTATTAATTGATGAGACCTCTTCAGGTGGAACACTTATGAAATATCTTGATACTTCAATTACCATATATGAAGGAGAAATTGTTGAGATAGTTGAACGAGAATCTGAATTTCAAGGAAATATAACAATTTTCTATATGATATCACTTGAAAATCTGAAAATTGGCTCCAAATTAAAAAAAGCAAGTGATTATCGGGAAGAAGATATCGAGAATATTGAAAGTTTAAAATTACGGTTAAGTGCAAAATTACAGAATGAAAATAATTTTAAAAAAGGCGATAAAATCAGTTTTAGTGGAAGACTTGTAAAAGATACTTTTTGGGGCTATTTAGTTAAAAATGTTAGGAAGGTTACAAAAAAATAATTTGAATTCTTGATTTCTAATCTTTTTCGAGTTAAGAGATCCATACTTTGATAGAGAAGGTTTTTAAAATTGCTTACAAAAATCTTTTTTCGTTTTAATAAAAGTCCTGATGTAGGAGTAAAACCTTCAATATATTTACCACTATCACCAGAAGTAGAAAATAAAACTGAAAAATATTTTATTTAATAAAAGAAGAGTAAACCAAGTAATATTACTTATGCAATGTCGCCTGCAAAAAAAATTGGGATGTATGTGTTGATCTCACGAATTTCAACAGTTAAGAAGTAGGTTTTATTAGTTTTACATTATTTTCCTACTTATTCTATTCTTTATAATTAGGAAATTAAGTGTATTTTGAACGATTGGTAATGGCTATAATGTATAATGACAAAGCCAAAATAATGAAAGGAAAAGTTTGTATGATTACGGGTGCTAATTCGGGAATTGGTAAGGCAACTGCGATCGGTCTAGCAAAATTAGGTGCTTCATTAGTGTTGGTATGCCGAGACAAAGCTCGAGCAGAAAACGCAATAGCAGAAATTAAAAAAGAAACTGGAAATGAGTCTATTGATTTAATTTTAGCGGATTTATCATCTCAAAAGAGCATTCATAAACTTGTATCAGAAATCAATAATAAGTATGATGAATTACACGTTTTAATTAATAATGCTGGTGTTAATTTACATAAGCAAACTTTTACAGAAGACGGAATTGAAACAACTTTTGCCGTAAATTATTTAGCACATTTTATGCTCTGTAATTTATTATTTGAAAAACTAAAGAAAAGTAAACACGCTCGGATTGTAAATGTAGCTTCAAGTGTTCAAGCAAAATCTATCGATTTTGAGGACTTATATGGAGACCATCATTATAGTCAATGGAGAGCATATTCTCAATCAAAGTTAGCAGTTGTCCTTTTTACATATGAATTTGCTAAAAAAGTCGAAGGTTCAGGGGTCTCAGTAAATTGCCTTCACCCAGGATATGTTAAAACAAATATGATACGTAAATATCGCCCCTTTGTCAAATATTTCTATCATTTAATTGGTTTATTTATGTTAACCCCAAAAAAAGGCGCAAAAACACCAGTATACCTTGCTTCATCTCCAGAAATTGATGGAATAAGTGGAAAATATTTCAAAAAGAGAAAAGAAAAGAGATCTGTGAAAATATCATATGATACGGATGTTGCTAAACAACTCTGGGATGTAAGTGTTAAATTAACAAATATTGATTTCAAAAATTAACGATAATTGAGTTTTAGAGATTTTGAAAGATTTTGTAGCTTATCTGAAATTTTTAATTCGAATATGTCGACTACTTCTAATTTCTTATAAGAGACTGGTAATTTCTTAATATTATCTAAGTAAAATTGTTGAATTTCTTCTAAATTTGGTAATTTTTTTATTATTTCTCCATCTTTCATAATAGGAATGAGAAGTAACTCAGAATTGGGAGGAGATTTTTCATTTTTAAGACATAATTTGTCATTTTTAAAAAAGCCATCTTCATCATATATTCTATGAATTTGTTTTACTCCGGGATAGGTGACTTTTTCTTCACTAATTTTAATTTTTGGAATTCCATTGTATTCCATCAATTTATATACACCCGCAATGGAAGGATCATCTCTTGATGTTGCTAATTCTGTCCCTATTCCAAACGCGTCTATAGGTGCGTCCTTATCAATAATTTCTTTTATTTTATATTCATTTAAATCGGAACTTGCTACAATTATGACTTCTTCACAGCCATTACTATCTAAAATACTTCGAACGTTTTTGGCATGCTCGATTAAATCACCAGAATCTATTCTAACCCCTCTTATATTATTTCCAAATTTGGTTGACTTTTGAGCAGCCTTCTCAGTATCATATGTATCTATTAAAAGTATAGAATTCTTACCATAGATTTTATAATATGAATTAAAACTATCTAACTCATTATCAAACTTCTGAATAAAACTATGAGCCATAGTTCCGGACGAATTTATACCTAATTCAAGGTCTGCCAACACATTGCTAGTACCATTAAATCCAGCAATATAACTTGCTCTAGCAGCATACACCCCTGCAAGTGGACTATGAGATCTTCTCGTTCCAAATTCAAGGAGTACTTTGTCTGGAGCTACATTCTTTATTCTGGATGCTTTAGAGGCAATTAATGTCTGGAAATTAATTACATTAAGTAAGTAAGTTTCAACGAGTTGAGCATGAAACATTGGACCTTGTACTCTGACTATTGGCTCGTTTGGGAAAAAGAAGTTTCCTTCTTTCATAGCCCATACATCCAATTTAAATTTAAAATTTGGTAGATACTCATCAAAAAAACTTGGATCAATATTTCCAAAGACTTCTTTCTTTCTTAAAAACTCAATTGTTCGCTCATTAAATCTAGCATTAATTATATATTGGATTATTTGCTCCAATCCTGCAAAAATTAAGAAATTTCGATTTCTTGGAAGTTTTCTAATAAATAACTCAAAGGTTGCGATTTCTGTATTCTCATCAATTTCATTTTCAAGATTATATTGGTAATATGCCGCCCCCATTGTAAGTTGGTAGAAATCTGTAGCTAAAATCATATTAAGATCGTTTATAAAGCCCGAATTTATATTATTCAATTTTCTCATCGCATTTCCTATTTTACTTTATTATTTACTAGTTTGTTTTAAAATAAAGATTTACTTAAAACTATAACAATTTAGAAAATTTAAAAGTCTTCAGAATTAAGGATTAGAATGAGAGAAATCTTTAATTTCTGATCTTTACGAACTTTCCTAATATTATTTGTAATAATATCAATTGTTGGATTTTCTTTATAAATTATCAATTGCATCTTTGTATAAACACTTATTTTAATAAAATATTAAAATTTGGAGAACACAAAAGATGTACCATTTAGATGATGATGAGTATATAAACGTACCTTATTATAGAAAAACACGTAGTATTTGCCCAGAATGTTTAGAACCTATTGATGCGGAAGTATATGAAGAAAATGATCAAATTTGGATGAAAAAGTCTTGCGAAGAACACGGAGAGTTTAAAGATAAGTTGAGTTCGAGTGCTAAATATTATAAGTGGACTCACTGGGCAATAAAAGATAAAGATGGAAATGTTGTATGGAAATTTGATAAAGATGGCGAAGCAAATCCCCCTGATTGTGTAGGGGAAGATCCAAGAGGATGTCCCTATAATTGTGGATTATGCGACCAACACCTCTCAACATGCTCATTAGCATTAATAGATCTTACAAATCGTTGTAATTTTAACTGTAACTTTTGCTATGCAAACGTTCTTCAGAGTGGATACCTTGTTGAACCCACATTAGAAGAAATTGATAGGATTATGAAACATTTTAGAAGTAAACCTATGCCCGCTGTTGCTATTATGTTTACTGGTGGTGAGCCAACAGTTCGAAAGGATTTTCCTGAAATCTGTAGAATGGCTAAAGATAATGGATTTAAAGAAGTTATTGTTGCTACAAATGGATATGGATTTAGTCGTAAAAACGGTGGTCTCGAATGGACTAAAAAAGTAAAAGAAGCCGGTTTAGATACATTATATTTCCAATTTGATGGAATTAATGATGTGACCTATGAAAAAACTCGTGGAATCAAGAATCTGATGGCTTATAAACAAAGAGTTATAGACAATTGTAGAAAAGCTGGACTTGACTCTATTGTACTTGTAGCTACAATTGCCAAAGGTGTAACTGATATTGAAGTTGGAAATATTATTCAATATGCAATTGATAATGTTGATGTAGTGCGGGGTATTACTTTTCAACCCGTGTCCTTATGTGGTCGAATTGCTTTTGAAGAACGACAGGATTTAAGGATAACAAACGCTGATGTACTTAAGATCATAGAACAGCAAACAGGGGGAAAGATTAGCATGGAAAATGCATGGTATCCCTTAACAACCATTGTAGAGCTAGGCAGAGTCATTGCTTACTTAGCAGATGTTGAACCTATCGAGTTTACCTGCCATCCAGATTGTGGATTCGCCTCATATATGATAGTAGATCCTGATTCTGGCGAGATGATGCCAATCATGGAGTATTTTGACCCATTAAAAGTTATCGATTTCGCTAATAGATTTTGGGAAAAAATTAGGCATAAAGAAAAGAAACCGCTTAAACTTTTTACTGATCTTTTAGGAGGAGGGATCGGAGAGACTTTGGATAAAGGATTAAACTTCTTGGATAAAACTCAACTTCGTGCTCGTTTTTTGCTTGGGGTTTTACAATATACCAAGAAACCTGGAAAGTTAATGGAAATGTTTAGTCGTTTGTTAATGCGAGGTGATTGGGAGAGTGTTAGTTCATTCAGTTATGGTGCGCTATTATTGTCAAGCATGCATTTTCAAGATGCATATAATATGGACATTGAAAGGACGAAAAGATGTATAGTGCACTTCGGAATAGCAATGCCAGATGGAAGCGTCAAGGAAGTATCATTCTGCACGATGAACACGCTTCACAGACCTATTATCGAAAAGCAAATTGCAAAACAAGTTACTGCTAAGATTAAAAACGAGTTTGACACTTCTACGGGTCAAGCAGTAGCAGAAATTGAACATGAAGTAGCCCGTAATGGCGGAATTAAAAAGGGTGATGATACTTAGATGCCAGAAGAAATCATTAAAGATAAAGACGAAATGAGGATAAGAAAACTCGCAGAGCTTCGAACAAACACTGCTAAAGAGTATGAAGAGGCGATGCTTAAGCGTGTTGAGGAGTTTAAAGATGTAAAGGGAGATAAGAGCGGATTTAATAACTTGATCCAAAATGCTCTGATCTCTGGAATTGGCTTATTTCTTGGAGTAAAGACTGAAGTGGAAAAAACCCTTGGCGAAGAAAATGTAAAAAAACTCCATAAAACGATTGATGATATTTTGCTTTTAGGGCTTTAGTAATATTATTTTTCAATTATTTTTACATATAATTTATTTTTCCTTTTTTCATAACGTATTTTTAAAATCATGTTTTAGTAATACTATGGTTTATAATTATCTTACTTTCCCAGTTACGATTTTTTATATAGGTAATGGGATTACTCATCTATGTTATGCTTTAAAATTGAGAAAAAAGTATCCTGACCATAATCTTACAAATTCAATTTTGATATCAATCTTGTGGGTAGTTGCTGGTGTTGTTTTTCCGTTCTTTTTTGTGAGAGATACGAGTCAAGTAAAATGGTTTGAAGGGCTAGCTCTTCAAATCATATGTATTTATGCACCCTTGTTAGTTTTGTCTATTTTGTTCTTTCAATATCAATTTATATTAAAGAAGAAACCAAACATTAGAGATGATCGAACTATAGATAAGTTTGTAAATCGATTTACGTTAATGGATGTAAAGAATCTTAATAATAGAAATATCGCTTTAAAGACGGATATTCACAGAAAAGCATTTCATTTATTACCTGCAGTGATCATTATTTTTTTATGGTTATTTGCAGTTTATATTTGGGATGCGATGTGGGATGTTGACTCATTTTGGGGGATTTCAGGGACAGAATATGGTATCTTTTTAATATTAACAGTTGGTTATACAGGTGTGATCATATTTGCTGCTTTAGATTATATTCGTTTATCTCATATTTTCAATAAAAAGAATATCTATCATTTACTACCTACCTGCATCTCTAATCTTCTAGGAAAAACTTTAAAGAAAAATGAAATCTATGAGTTTACAAGACCTGTGGCCCTAGTTTTATCTCTTGTACCTACACTTTTCCTACCCTTTGGAATATTTACCGCTGTGGCATTAATTTCAACCTTAGGAGATGGTGCGGCATCAATATTTGGACTTAGATTTGGCAGATTTCATATTCCAAAATCTTCAAATAAAACATTAGTTGGATATGTATCTGGATTCTTAGTATCTCTTGGAATATGTGTTATAGTTTTAACCATATTTGAGCAAAATATTCTAAATCTTTCAAAAATACTAATAATATCACTTGTAGGAGCGACTGTTTTTTTTATAGTTGATTTTTTAAATCTTAAAGTGGATGATAACATTTTGAATCCATTATTTTGTGCTTTATTTATGGGAATTTTATATTATACACTATGAGATTAATCTTATCCTACCATATATTACATATATCTTCTTTTGAATCCAACAAAAATTTAAGGGGGTATTTTTTTGTTTTTAATTAATCAAGAATAATGAGTAAATATAATGGCTCTATCTGTTGATGAAAAACTTTTTAACTGCCCTAAATGCGGTGTCCCTGGTGCTATCTTTTTCTTAAAAGTTGAAGGAAATAATATTTACATTAAACATAGGTGTCTTAAACATGGAGAAAAGCTAATTAAAATTCCTTTATTGCAAAAAAATCAATTTATTCCTAGTATTCGCAAGGGATTTTTTACATGTTATAAATGCGGGCGAGAAACTACTACTCGAAGTATCAAAACATCTGGACCTTGGATGTTGGTTAGAACAATTTGTCCAACTCATGGAAATAAATTACCACTCCAAAGAATTTGGAGTACAATATATGTTGATATATCTAATAAAGATATTCCACCCCCACATCCTGAGGAAACAGAAAGTAATCAAATAGTTAAAAGAAAATTGTGTCCAAACTGTAGAACTCCTATAAATGAATCAGCTAAATATTGCGATGCTTGTGGAGCGGAAATAGCCAATTTTGAAGCTTGACTTTTTTTATTGTGAAATTGCTCCTAAAACGATAGAAATTGAAGAATTTAGAAAAAAGCATCCATCTTCTTTATTCCCTTAATATCATCATAAGTAATACCCAATGCATCTAATACTTGTTCTAATGCTGAAATTAAAAGCTCTTTATATTTTTTGGTATCGATATCTTGGAGTTTAGCCAATTCCAATGCTTTTGCTCCAATATTTCCTTTACTTTTAATAAAACTTATAGTTTCACCTTTCTGAAATTCCTTTCCGGTTACATCGCGTAATTCTAATGCAGCTCTTACATGTTGAGGTACTACTTTAGTGTAACTTCTAAGATCTTTTTGTAAAGCGATATTGATGGCATATTCTTCCAGACTGAATGTGTCTGGTTTTCCAATCTTTTTTATATTGGTTCTCACAATTTCAATGATCTTATCTTTAGCTTTCAAAAATTCACTATTATTGGTTATAGTTTTCAAGATGTCAATTAATTCACTAAATACAGTTTTAATAAATTCTGGAGTATTTTTTTTCTTGGCTACCAAACCTTTTATATCAGTGTATTTGGTATCTTTATAAATTCCAACATAATTCTTTTTTCTTTCTGAAAGTGCTAAAAATTGATAAGTTTTTTCTTCTTCTAAATCAAGATCAAGCTCCTTTTTACTCCATTCCGATATTTCTTTCATTTGAGATTTTGAAGGGTTTTTAAGAAAAACAGAATCTGTATCACCATACAGTACTTCTACTCCTAACTCTTGCGCTTTATTTATCGTTTGTTTTATTGAATATTGACCTATTCCAGTTGTACTTTCTGCTACAGGTAAGCAAAATAGTGGAAAATTTTGAGAGCCAAAAACCCCATAAGAACCATTAATGAACACTTTAAGTGCTTGTTGAATTGTTAGATAATAACTCCGTTGTTTTTCTGACAAAGATTTATCACTTGATTTCGGTTTGAAATATTTTACTCTTATATCTCTGAAGAAACCCACAACATACGCAAATATTCCCATTTTATGAGTACAAATATGATAAGGAGTTCCCCTCACCATATTATCTTTATCATCTTTATGCGGACATAGTACTGTCTCATACGATAGGTTATATTCCTTAATAATTGAAGGATATAGTGAGGCAAAATCCATAACAACTACATCAAAATGGATTCCTGGAATTGGTTGAACAACATAGGCGCCAAGAAACTTTTCATCGTCGAATTTAGATGATAAAATTCCTCCTGGTTTAACTTCCTTGATTTCTGATCGACGCGGAATAAGGGCTTGCTTTCGGCGATGTTCAAAGTAAAAGATATTTTGAATCCATGTTGAAATTTGCCTTCGGATCATATCATGAATGGGCATTTTTGTTATTCTGCACAAAAGGATTATCAGATTCCAAACCAACGAATTATTAAATCGCGTTAAATCTAAGGTTAAGATTGAATCTTTAAGATTATACCATGAAAGAATATCATATTCCATTTCATGAATTATCTCATCATGCTGATATTTTTCTTCACCTAATAAAGCAGCACTAATGGCATTAAGAGATGCGCTTTCATAAGCACCTCCAAATGCATATCCGGAGATACTTCTATTGAAAAAGAGATTGAATAAATCTATATGTATTCCTCTACGTAAATCACATTCAGCTTTAGATAAAATTCCAAAACCACGTTTTACATGGATTGGGTTTAAGTCTTTATCGATCTTCAATTTTTCAGCTCTGTGAAATAAATAATTTAAATCAAAATTATCACCATTAAATGTAAGTAGAATGGGATAGTCCCAAATAAGACGAAAAGTTTCAGTTAATAAATCTTTTTCAGATTTGAAAAAAATTACCGTAGCATCAGGAGGAAAGTCTTCATGAAATTTCTCAAATTTATATCCCTCCCTTTCTAGCATATAGACTTTTTTTAAGCCATCTGTTGCTACAAATGATATACTAATAACTTCTTCTCTTGCTAAACGCGGATCTGGTATTTTATAATCTCTTTCACCAACCATTACCTCAATATCCATAGCCATACGTTTAACTTCTGGAATTGGAGTGATAAATATATCTGAAAACTCTTCACTAAATTCTTGAATTTCTTGAGACTCATTTTTAAATAATTCTCGAAGCTCATTAGCCATGCTTCTAGAATTGTCATCAATTTCTTTAAAATTTAATTTGTGTAGCTTCCCGTTTTTAACTTTATAAATAAGCCCAGGAATTAATTGTCTATCAAATATATAGTTCAAATGATACCTGATGTCTGCCTCCCACGCTTTTTTTTCATTACTACCTAAAATATTACGTATATTTATTCCAGAACCTCCAATATTTGTTGGAGTTTTTCCATATATCTTAGTCATATCAATTTCTTGATCACTCAATAAATCGAAGCGATGTATTTCTTCAAATCTATTAAATCCTTCATACTCTCTCAGATTTTTTTTCTGACCAGTAGTTTCTGTGTAAGTTAGTTTTTTCAGTTCGGAAATTGATTCTTTGCTTAAGCAATAAGGTTCATGGTCAGTTGTATCGATCCAGATCTTTATATCATTGGAATCTAAATCATAAAATTTGCAATATGCTTTATTTTGCCCGCCATCATAATCTACATCTAATAAAAGACCTCGTTCCAAATCTTCATTGATTTCCATTTTCTCAATAAGATATCGGATGTATTTTGAAGAAAAACTCTCCCTTAAGACTTTAGTTAGTTTAATATTTCCTTCTTTTAAACCAAAAGGTTCATCGTTTCCTTTGAAATATAAGGTGGATGGCACTTCTTTTGTTTTTTCCTTCACTCTAGTTGGTTCTTTTTTAGTAATTTTTTCTTCCTTAAACTTTTCAGTTTTAGGCTCTTTAGCGGTTTTTGGAGTTTCTTCTTTTTTTTCGTCTTTCTTATCAACAAAGGAAAAAAGTGAAGTCTGTTCCTTATCATCTAGTTTTTTCTTTTTTGCTGGAGGCATAAAGATCAATAAAAAATAATTTTAATCACTATTATAATTATTTAGTATAATATCTATTTTAATACCGACTAGTTCATTTTTAATAATTTGAATTTCTATATTACTCAGGAGAATCCGCATAACTTGCGGAATAGATTAAAGGAAAATTACCGGAATAAAGGAGATTAACTACTTTCAATTTATCTTCTCTTTCTTGAACTTGCGTTTCAGTCGTATAGTTTCAAAAAGTAAGGGGAATGCGAGCTTTGGAAGAAAGAAATTTAGTTTTTTCTTTGAACCCGTCATAATTTTTCCCCACTCAACCATGAATTTATCTCCCTTTTTTTGACTTAAAGAAGCAAAAGCATCAAAAAATATTGGGTGTTTTGCACAGAAACGAGCCATGCGAGTCGACCACTTAAAATCTTTACCAAAACTCTTCATCCATCTTTTTTGATACCGTTTAAGAAATTTTTTAGTAAAGTTTTTCTTTTGAAATGCTTCAAAAATAGTATTAGCTGCGATTTCAGCAGCATCCATCGCATACTGTAATCCCTCTCCCGTTAAGGGATCAATCATCCCTGCAGCATCTCCAACAATGAGTAAATGATTATCATAACTTTGAGGTACTCCACCAAATCGAATAGGAGCGGCTTTCATATCCTCAAGTTCTGCATTAGGGCCTAAGGCTTCACTTATGAATGGATCATTTTGAAGTATGTCGTGGTGTATTTGATATAAATTATCAGTTCGAGTTTTTCCAAAAGGAATAATGTAGCAACAAAATACTAAATCATCATCTGCTTCTTTCATTAATGCACAGTAACCTGGAACAAGATCTTTAGTAATCACGCACACACCATCTTGATCAAACCTATAGGTTCCTGCTTTCACATAAGCTCGACTACAGACTGCTTGTGGTGGATCTTTTATGATTCCTAATGATTGAGCAATACGGGAAGATGCACCATCAGCCAGAATTAGGCTTTTAGCATGATAAGTCTGGTTTGCTCCTTCTTTCTGATGTATAGTCCAATGTCCCTCATTTTCATCAAAAACTACTTCCTTGACAGCATAATTCTCTACTAAGGTCGTCCCTGCCTGAACTGCTGTTTTTATAAGCATCTCGTCCATGATTTTTCTTTTGACTGATATGACTAAATGTGATTTAGTTTGGACATATGAATCTCCTGTATACACAATTCCACTAGGGCTGACTATTCCTCCTTGAGCAGCCCATCGACCTTTATTTTCTTCTACTAACTTTTGTAATATTCCCATCCTTTCAAGATGAATCTGAGCACGTTGAGGAAATGCATCACCACATATCTTATCTCTGGGAAATTCTTTTTTTTCCAATACTAATGGATTTAGTCTTTTTTGGGCTAAATAATAAGCACATGTTGATCCAGCTGGACCAGCACCAATTATACATACATCATAAATTTTTTTCTCTGACATTATATATGATTTCAAAATTATTTCACTTAAACTTTAAGATTTTAGATTTAAAATTTTGATTTAGATTAAAAATTACAATTCAAGACAACAATATCGAAAAAATAAGCTTATTTATTATAGTAAATAAATCAGTTAAAAAGAGTTATTAAGACAAATGATATTCTAAAGATGCTATGATCTGTTGTTACCAATTAATTTCTGTAGTTCCTCTAAAAGAAGTTGCTTTTCAGCGATATACCAATCTAGCTGACTACGACTTGGATTTTCATGGTATATAATTTCTGCAACATCTCTAATTTCATTTTCAGAAGGTTTAATTAATTGTCCATCTACATTTTCTCTTATTAATAATACCAAATTATCGGTTTCTAATGGTTTGATGTCATACCCATTTTTGATGTTTTTGTTAATCACCACACAGAGCTCTGCTAAACGCCATATCGACTTTTCTAACGGCTCTCCTTTCTTATATATCTTAAAAGCAAGTTTTGTTACATCTTCTTTGGTGAACATTTTTCTCGAAATCAATCAATAATATGATAATTGATTAACAAAAAGATACATTAATTTTTAATTATTACTGTTGATTTTAAAAGGCGTGTAAAACCGCAAAATTAAAAATTTATAATCCTTTCATATAAAATAGACATTATAATATATTGCCTCCGTGGCTTAGTGGTAGAGCAGCAGACTTGTAAAAGCGTCTCTTAATAAGAAACTCTGTAAAATCTGCCGGTCGTGGGTTCAAGTCCCACCGGGGGCTTCATTATTATTAATAATCAAGAATTTCTTCTTAATTTTACCTTCTTAAGTACTGGTATATCAGTTCAGCTGCTTGTTCGATACATTCCAAAGTGCTTATTTCGGGTACATTATGAGCAAACATAGCTGGTATGCCAACTAAGGCGGATGGGATACCAAGCCATTTTTGAGCTTTTCCCGCATCAGAACCATAGAATTCCAAAACTCCATTCTGGTATTTTATATTATTTTGTTCAGCAACCTCAACTAGAGACTTACATATTTGATAATCGAAAACACCCGAACCACCTGCTTCTTGCCACACTATAACAGGTCCTTCATTCAATTTTGTATCCGAACTTACGGTTCCTGGAAAATTTTCAACAAGCCCTATATCCAACGCTATAATTTCATCAATGTTATTATTTCTAGCAAAAAATAAAGAACCTTCAGTTCCAACCTCTTCTCGAGCAGTTCCTACGATATAAAGGTCTAGAGGTAAAGTTAAATTTCCTAAATCGTTTAATAAATGTTCTGATATTTTTTTTACTAATAGCACCAATCCAGTTAATGCTACTAAGTTATCCATAGAATACCCACAAATAACGTTATTATTAATTTCCTCATTTAGTATTTCGAATTCCCCGGAGAATACGAATGGTGCTCCAATATGAATTTTATATTTATTTATGGCTTCCTCTTTGTTATCAGCTCCAATAAATATCTCCATTTCAAGATTATTTAGTTTTTCTTCACTTCTTAATTTTGGAGGAGTAGCATGAGCTGATCTTCCACCGATAACACCGTTAATCCACTTCCCTTCTTTATTTAAGATTAAAACTTTTCTTGAAACGAGCCACCTACTTTCATAACTTCCTCTTTGAGAAAACTCTAGAGTTCCATTCTTTTTTATTCTTCTTATCGTTCCTCCAATCTCATCCATATGAGCGAATATTGCTAGAGTTTTTTTGCTGTTTTTACCATTAAATTTAATATAATAGTTATTCAATGAATCATTGCTAATTTCAACATTTTTATTAGTTATAATTTTCTCTAATTCCGCTTTAAAGAGTTCCCCACGAGCCTTTTCTAAACCAGATGGTGAACGAGCAGACGAGAGTGTTTTAATTATTCTAAAAATTTCCTTTCTATTCATCATTTTTCATTTTAGTTTCCTAATAAAATCATTAATATTTCAAACTTCTTTAATTATTTGATTATTCAAGTTCTAAGATATTTAAACATCATTAAAGTAACGATTCTACAAAATGATTTATTACGTTCGAAGAATTTGTAATTATATAATTGATAAGCTTATAGTAAATATCTATAAGGAATTTCATTACATTATATATTAACTCTAGAAGTGAAATATTATGGAGATAAAGTCATCTAAAGCTGAAACTCAAGGAAAATCGTATTTAATAGAAAATATGAATTGGATTCGGGCAGAAGAAATAATCAAAGAGAAGGAGGTAGTGTTAATAGCATTAGGAGCTCGTACTAAAGAGCATGGTCCTCATTTATTATTGAAAAACGATTACTTAATAGCTGAACACCTCAGGAATCGTGTTTGCGAACAGGTGTCAGTAATTATTCTTCCAACTTTACAGTATGGTTATTATCCCGCTTTTTTAGAATATCCTGGTTCAGTCTCTTTAAAATCAGAGACTTTTCAGAATGTAATTATTGATATTTGTGAATCAATGCATGGATATGGAATAAAAAAATTCTATATTCTAAATACTGGTGTATCTACATTGGAGCCTTTAAGATTAGCCTCGGTTAAACTACAAACCAAAGGAATAATCTTGAAGTACTCAAATCTTCTTGAGATAGATGAACGCCTACCTGAAAATCTTTTGTCTCAGGAAGGAGGAACTCACGCAGATGAAGGTGAAACATCTTTTATGTTATATATAGCCACTGAAACAGTTAATATGAAGCAAGCCGTGGAAGATTATGATAATAGACCTAATTTACGTGGTCTCTCAAGGATATATAATAAAACTAGTCATTACTCACCAACTGGCATATGGGGTAACCCTACACTAGCTACAAAAGAGAAAGGAAAGCTGATTGAAGAAGAAATGGTAACAATGATCATAAAGGAGATCCAAGCACTCATCAGTTTGAAGTTATAACCTAGATATCTTATTCTTATCTTATTATTACCACGAAAATCCATGCAATCATTAAAATTTATTAATTTCAAAGAATTTGAAAGTATAATTGTCTGGTGATCTTTAATTAATAAAGTTAATAGAATAATTCTCTGCATTGTCGATGATGTAAGAGCAGATCATCTCTTTGATTATATAGACAAGGGCTTACTTCCTAATCTTAAAAAATTAATGGATAATGGAATACATTCAAAGAATTGTATCACTGATTTTCCACCAGTGACTTATCCAACCCAAGTATCTATTATTACTGGATCATATACTGGAGATTTCAGGAAAGAACCATCTCACGGAGTTCCTCTTTTAAATTGGATGGGACGTAATGTAGCTCCACCTATTTTAAGAGAATATGCTTCAAAAAACTTACAAATTTACAAAATTAATGAGGATATGGGTGATAGATGTAAAACAATCTTAGAGATGGTGGGAGACGGGAATAAAGCAAGTATAGCTCAATTTATTAATAGAGGTTCAGACTATATTTTTCCCGAAAGAAAATCAAAACTTGCAATGTTTTACCTTTTTCTAAAATACTTTCCCGGAGTAAAAAGAAGATTTATTCGATCGAATTCTGTTATAACTCAAAAGTTAATTAAGATTTTTGAATCACCGAGAAGATATTTTGATAATCCAGAACCTCCAATTGCCTCTTCTATGTGGTTTATGTCTTCAGATCTATTAATGCATAGGTTTGGCTTCGATTCTTATCTTTACAAAATAAATTTGCTCCACATCGATAAGGTAATTGGAGTTTTAATTGATAATTTAGATAAATTAGGTTATTTAGATGAAACAGCTATTGCCATTACTTCAGATCATGGAAATTATAAAGCAGAACATGTTGGAGATTTAAATCCCTTTCTAAAGAAGAATGGTCTAATGAACTATCATCCTTTTAAATATACAAAAGGAAATATAGATCTTGCTTATTATGCGGGTGTAGGTTTTTTCTACTTTAAGGGAAATAAAAATTCAGATAATAATGGCTGGAGATGCCCTACAAATAAAGAACTAGAGAAATATGGCCCAAAGGGAGTGAATTTATTCAAAGAACTGTTTAAGATTAAAGGTAGTCGGTTAATGTTTTATGGAGATGATAAAAATACGTATAAAAAGGGCATTATCCATCTTAAAAGAAAAATAAATAAGAATGGTACAATCATTTCAGGTAAGATCGAATATGAAGGGATTGGTAAAGATTACAAAACACGATATAGCTCAGAAAGTAGTGAAATAGATATGTTCAATTTTTTAAACGATAGCGGAGCAAGCAAACTGATGGATAATAAATTTCACTCAACTCAAGAGTGGTTAGAAGCAACAAACCATTTAGATTACTCAATGCATCCAGATCTAATACCACGCCATTTAAAAAATCCAAGAAGCGCCGATATAATACTATGTAATGATGGGAAAATAAAATTTAGTATTCACCATGGAAAGCAGAAAAGTAAAAATCTCTTTGATCATGATCTCGGTCTAAGAAGTTGTATGAAAGTCCCATTAATTATCGGAGGTTCTTTAGAAATTCCGAAAAAAGAAATAAAAGTTTGTAAAATTACTGATATAGTTCCAACCTTACTAGAACTTATGGGAACAAAGCCACATAATAGTGTTGTAGGATCAAGTCTGATATAGCATTGTTATGATCTCTGACTATATAAAAACAAGGGCTATATAGAATATATAGTGTATATAGTGAGCTTATTTGGGATTTATTAAACAAATATAATAAATCGACCATTATATATTAATAATGAAAAGACGAATTTGGATAATCATAGTATTGATGATTGGGATTTTTAGTGGGATCATATTTGCAATTATAGATAATTATATTAGATCATTCATATAACGTCTAAGAATGACGTGATATTAGAGGATGAGCGTTCGACATAAGGCACGAAAACGAAATCAAAATGTATTCGTATTCACTTTTATTATTGGTTTCATTTTCGGATTCTCTCTGACTAACTTAACACTTTCAAATGAAAAAAGAAATGTGCATATAACAATAATTTACAGCTCAGAGAAAGCTAGCTGGATGGCAAGAGCTTATTCAGATTTTATCGTTTATTGGCAAAACAATAATCCAGATGATCCAATTTCAATAGATCTCCATCCTTATGGGAGTTCGGATAGTGTTATTAGCATACTCAATGGTGAGATCAAACCCACAATTTGGAGTCCTGCTAGCTCGATATGGATGACATTTTTAAATTCTAAATGGGCAGAGTTAACTCAAAGTACCATACCAATAGTAAATATTAGCGGTGCAGTTAAAATAATATACTCACCCATAGTAATTGCTACTTGGGAATCATTTAATCAAACTTATAATATTCATGGGTTTAGAGATGTACATAATCTAACTTTAAACCCAAATGTACATATCAGAATGGCTCATACCGACCCTCGTTTATCAAATTCGGGATTTATGAGTGTAATAATGGCATTATCAGCTGCATCTGGTATATCTTCAGAGAATTTGACTATGTCCGATCTAACAAATCTAGGAAATCAACAATGGCTAAGGGAATTTGAGTCTAGTGCTGTGGTTTATGGCACTTCTACCGGTTTCTTGGCACGTTATATGAAAAATGAGGGTCCAACTGGTTTGAATATTGCTTTTTTATATGAAAATTTAATTAGAGATATTTCAAGCACAGCTACAGGAGGAAAAATCATTGCTATCTATCCAGACGAAGGCACTTTATATAGTGACCATCCATTTTGTATATTAAACGCAGATTGGATAAGTCCTCAGCAAAGAGTAGTAGCTAAAGCATTTCTTGATTTTTTAAATAAAAATGAAACAGTCGTCACCGCCTTAGAGTATGGATTTAGACCAATTGATCCCTCAATTCCTTTGGATCCAGATGTCTTTAATTATGAGACCAATGGAATTGCCTTTAATTTAACCATTCCTGAATTACATACTCCTGTGGATGGTGATGTGTTATTAAAGATCCCTGATTTATGGTTATTATGTAAAGCAACAGCTTAAGAGAAAAAAGAAGAAATATGTTTAAAAAAATCGTTAAAAAGCAACAGAATTTAAAACAGGAATATGGTGTAGAGGAGTTAAAATTACCTCTTAGTCTTAAATTAGACAGGTTCTTCTCCAAATCAATTTACAGGAAAAGTCTAGATACCATTGTAATAATATTTTTTATTTTGGTTATTATCGGTCCTATAATTAACATTTTTTCTACCATTTTTTTTAATATTGCTGCAATTAATGAGGATGTTTTTAATGACTCACTTTTAGGTAATCTACAATGGATTAATATACTGAAGGCTCTTGGTACTTCATTCTCAATTGCATCTATTGCGGTTGGAATTGATATTGTAATCGCTTTTCCAATTTCAATAATATTAACTCGTTATAATTTTAGAGGAAAGAAAATCCTTGATGCTATGGTGGATTTACCAATGGCAGTACCTACAAGTGCATTAGGGTTTTCCATAATGTTATTTTGGGGTATTTTTGGCATCACACCGGGCTTTAGTTTAATTTTATTGGGACATGTTGTTTTTACATTTCCATATATTGTAAGGAATATGAAAATTGTATTAGAAAAAACTGCGACACTCTATGAAGATGCCGCCCGAACGCTTGGTGCTTCAGGCATTACAGTTTTTCGAACTATTACAGTTCCATTGATGAAAGAAGGTTTAATAGCTGGTGCTGTTCTTGCATTTACGAGGAGTTTAGGCGAGACTGGAGCGACTATTATACTTTCAGGATTAGTTGAAACTGCCCCTATTTTGATTGTTGGATTTAGAAGGCAATTACAATTGCCATCTGCTTCATTGTTAGCTGGAATATTAATTGCAGTATCTATTTTATTATTATTTTCAATTAAGTTTTTAACTCGTAAAGTAGGAATTCCAGTTAAATCTGTATGGCCTAAGTTTGAAAGATTTTTAAGTAAAAAGAATTTAAGATATTTAAGGGACATTCTGGCTTTAGGAATCCTTTTTGTTATAATTCTTATCCCCGCTTTTTATATTGTAACACAAATTATTGGAGAAGATTTTGTAGGCGAAGTATTTTTAGGAGGAGATTATAAATGGGCCTTTTTATATACTAGTTTCATTTATTCAATTGAAATTGGCGCGTTGGCAGTATTTGTGAATATTATTTTTGGGATCCCATTTGCGTTTATTATAACAAAAAGAAATTGGGGGAGGGTTATCACATTTTTAGATACTATTTTAGATATCCCAATAGCAATACCATCAGCTGCTTTGGGATTCGCAACATTCATGTTTTGGGGACCTGCTGGTTTAGGATTATTTCAATCCGGATTTTTTATGATTTTATTTGTGCATATTGCATTTACATTTCCTTATATGGTTCGGCCTATTATTGGTGTTTTGGAGACTTCAAATAAAGGAGTAGAAGAAGCTGCTCGAACTTTAGGGGCATCTAATATGACTGTATTCAGAAAAATTACACTTCCTAATATAAAGCAAGGGATCATTGCAGGATGTATAATGACATTTACACGTTCATTAGGAGAAACAGGTGCTACGATTGTTGTTATGGGTGGTATACGAACGGTTCCAGTACTTATTGTTGATTTCGTTGAAGCAAATGCTTATGCATCAGGTATATTTGCAAGTGTAATTGTTATAATTTTTAGTGCATTCTTAATTTTTGCTTTGAGAGTAGTAACAAAAAAGAGGGGATAACTTAATGCCAACTATTGAGTTAGTAGATATTATCAAAACTTTTAATGAAGGAAAGGTTCTTGCTGTGGACAACATTTCTGTAAAAATTGAACATGGAGAGTATGTCTTTTTGATAGGACCTACTGGTTGTGGGAAAACTACAACACTTAGAATGATAGCTGGGCTCGAAGAACCAACAAAAGGACAAGTTTTAATAGATGGAAAAGATGTAAAAGGCATCCCACCTGAAGATAGAGATATGGGTTTTATTTTTCAACACTTTGAAATTTTTGAACATTTAACAGTTTGGGAAAATGTAACATTTGGCTTAGAAATGCGAGGTTATGATGACGAGTATATTCTTAAAGAAACTGAAAAAGCTCTAAAGACTGTTGATTTATTGCAATACGCTGATGAGTATCCATCAATGTTTGGAAATCCTGGGTTACAAAAATTAGGTATAGCAAGAGCTATTGCAACGGGAGCTAAAATTTTAATAATGGATGAACCATTGGGCTCTCTTGATCCAAAAATTTCAAAAGTTTTTCGACATCAATTAAGAAATTTAATAAAAGATTTAGATCTCACTGCTATACATGTGACCCATAATCAAGAGGAAGCTATGGCCATAGCAGATAAAATAATTATCATGAGAGGAGGAAAACTCCTTCAAATGGGATCTCCTTATGAATTATATGAAAGTCCAAATAGTATATTTGTAGCGAATTTTTTAGGGGAGACAAATTTTCTTCAAGGTTTTGTACTGAAATTACTTGAAAATGAAGAAATGAAAATATGGATAAGGTTAGGTGGTCCCAAATTTGAAACAAATAATTATAATAATGAATTTGATTTAGATGATAATATTGTAATCGCTTTCCGTTTTGAAGATGTTTATTTATTTCCCGAAGATTATGATTTTAAAAGTAGTCAATATGATTGGTCAAAAATGCAATTATTTGAAGCAAATTTAGAAAACTCAAGGTTTATTGGGGCAACAAAAAGATTCTACTTATTTTTAGATAATGGTGATAAATTTATTTCAGTGAAACCAGGAAATTTTGAGGAGAATTTTATCTCTGGACAAAAATTAATAATTGGAATTCATAAAGATGATATACATGTATTCAAATCACCAGATAACCTTCTTTATGAACTCTCTTTATCGTAGGTGAAAGACTAGTGGTAGATATAAAGTTAACTAATATTTCAAAGAAATTTAGAAATTTCACTGCTTTAGATGATATTTCCTTGGAAATTAAAGATAATGAATATTTTATTATTTTAGGCCCTACGGGAGCAGGTAAAACTACATTACTTAAAATTATTGCAGGACTTATTAACTCTGATTCTGGAACAATATTTTTTGATGGACAAGATGTTACCAAAAAAACATCAGGGGAACGAAACATAGGTTTCATGTTTGAAAACTATGCATTATTTCCTCATATGAATATTGTTGATAATATTTCTTACAGTGGTAGGGTAAATGCGAGGGATCCTCAAATTACTCAAACTCTAGTTGATCAAGTCTTAATGATGACTCTCTTAACAGGAAGAAATGATGCTTTTCCAGATCAATTAAGTGGCGGAATGAAACAAAGAGTCGCTTTGTGCCGATCCTTGCTAAATTTAGAACAGACAAAGTTATTGATATTAGATGAGCCATTAAAAGCTCTTGATGCTGGACTTAGAATGAGTCTTCGAAGAGAATTGCTCCTTATGGCAAAATCAAAAGAATTAAGCTTAACAGTTATTCATGTCACGAATGATGAAGAAGAAGCAATGATGGCTGCTGATAGAATAGCAGTGATTAACCAAGGTAGACTTGTTCAGGTTGGGACACCCCATGAAATTTATTATCATCCTATTAATCTTTTTGCAGCTAATTTTCTGAGCGAAATTAATTATTTTGATGGAATTTCTATTAAAAATGAAGAACCTAAATGGGATATTTACAGTAAATCAAAACAAGGTGATAAACTCTTTAATAAACTTCAAGAAGATTCAATACCAATTTTAATAGACATCGGTCTTGAGGATAAATTTGCCGGCTATTTGGAAAAATCATTATATAATGAAATCCAGCATGATGATAAAATATTACTAGTTGTTCGAGCTAATCATATGAAAATTCGACTTGGTAATCGTGTTAAAGAAAAGAGAAATGCAATATTAGGAAAAATACTCCGTCGTAAATTTATGGGAGTATTTTACCGATTCGAAATATTAGTGGAAGTAAATCATAAAGATAAGCTCATTATAGTCACCAGACCCGCTACTTTTGAAATACATGAATCATTTTTAGAGAATTCTATAGTAACTGTATATTTTCCAAAGGAATTAGGAATAATTTTCAAGTATCCTGGTGATGAAATTATAAAAGAAGTATTAAAATTAGAATAAAAATAAATAATAACATTTATATTAAGAAAAAAAATGAGGAATAATTTATGAGTTCTTTAATGGACTGGTTTAAATCTCGTAATGAAGAAAACGCAATGAATTTAACCTTAATTCATACTCAAAAAGTACTTGAATGTATAGTTGAATTTGATAAAGGTTTATCGTTTTTTCTTGAGGAAAAAAATATTGACCTTGCATTAAAAGTTTTTTTCCGAGTTGATGAATTAGAACACCAAGCAGATGGCATTCGTAGAAATATTCTGAATATGTTATCACAGGCAAAATTACCATCCAAAATTCGAGAAAATTTAATGAACCTTGTTAAGAGAATTGATGACATTGCAAATGCAGCTAATGCTAGCGCAAGAATACTCATCTCTATGAATCATATGGATTTTTTAAATTTAGGAGAGGATATTCACAAGAATATTTTAGATATTTCAAGAATTACGGTAGAGGCTATTAAAAAAATAAATCTAATGGTAGATCAATTGTTGAAGGCAAAAGATACAAATATTCAAAGTTTAGGGGAAGAAGTTAATAAATTAGAACATCAATGTGATGAAAAACATTACACAATAAGTAGAATGCTAGTATCAAATCATCTTCAAATAAATCCTTTCAGTGCCATAGTAATTTATAATTGTATATCAACGATGGAAGCAATTAGTGATAATGCTGAAGATGTAGCGGATTATATTATAATGTTAACTCTAGCAAAAAGATTAAAATAAGTTCTGGAAATTAGCATTTTAATTTCTAGATTCATTTATAAAGAGTATTTATATAGAAAGTATTATTTATATCCCATTAAAAATTTTGTTCTTACTATTAATAGCGTTTAAATTCTATTTATTTAATAAAAATTAATTATAAATATCCAGAGCCTAATAATGAAACTATAAATTTAATAAATCAAATATAACAAATTAGAGATTTAAAACAAATCTCTATAAAAATTAATTATAAATATTTTTGAATAAAGATGGAAGATCTCGATATTAACGAACTAGATGAAAAAAAGCTGGTAAAATTAAGTATCGATGAATTAACTCATTTATTCTCGGAAAACATTAATAGCCAAACTTTAAAGTTAATTGAAGGAATTGAATTTCTAGTTGAGGAAAATTTCGAGAAATTTATGGAAAATATGAAATATGTCATTAAAACGAATACAGAAGTTCATATCAAGAAAGTATTTGAATCAAAGATTTTTAAGTCAAAATTGATGTTTTCTAAAGCAGATAGATTAAAATTATTCAATAAAATTAATGATATAAAAAATATAGGGGAATTCTTAGCTAATAAAATGCTCCTCTATAGGGTAGTCTTTCCGGATGATGCATTTAAACTACAAATGTTAGATATTCTTTCATCTTTAAAAACAATTTCTAATGGAATATGCGAAGCAGTGAAATCAATTGGAACTGATCTTAAGAAAGCACATAATATATGTGAAGATATAAAGGAGGAAAGAAGAACGATGAGAAAAAAAGAATGGAAATTAATCAATCGTTTATATAATTATGAAATGGATTACTTGTCAAGAACTTTCTTATATCTCAAAGAATTGATAGAAACTGTAATGATGCTAGCAGACCACATTAAAAATTTCTCTGAATACATACAATTTCTTGCTATTAAATATCTAATTTTTGATTAAGAATTTAAAATTAAGAGTTATTATGGCTGCAGATTTAACTTCAATTTTAGTTATAGTTTTAATAATAATGGCAATATCTCTTGCTTTTTCAATTGGAGCCAATGATGAAACTCTTTCTGCATTAGTGGGGGCAGGAGTTCTCAAATTTAAAATTGCCTTAATAATTGGTGGTTTAGCAATTGGTGCTGGTATGATTTTTTTTAGTAGTGGATTTGTAGCTAAAACCGTAGGAGCTGATATTTTGGGGGAAGGTATAACATATACAACGTTTATGTTATTAACTGTTCTAATTAGCAGTATAATTTGGTTGGTGATTGGAAGTTTTGCAGGAATTCCTTTAAGTAGTACTCATTCATTAATTGGAAGTATATTTGGTGTATTAATAACATATGCATTAGTTCAAGGCACAATAAACCCTGAAACTGCTTTAAATTGGACAAAATTAGGAAATGTTGTTTTAAGCTGGTTTTTATCTCCTATTTTTGGTCTTGTTGTAACATATATTCTATTCAAGGTAATTGCTAAATTTTATCTTTCTCGTTTAAAAGGTTTAAATCAAATAGAGAAATCTGAACGATATTTCAAATGGATCTTATTGGTTGCCGTTATATTTGCTGAAATATGGGTTGGTGCTAATTCTGGGGAAGCATTAGGGATTCTTTATGGATTATTTAATAGTGGATCTTTAAATATAAGTCAGTATTTATTCTTTGCTATAATATGTGGAGTTTTTTCAGGTTTAGGAATATATATAGCTGCTCGTTATGTTATTAAAAATTTGGCTTCCCAAATGATTGACACTCGACCCAGTGAAGGCATCATTCTACAAACAAGTTCAGCAATAATTTTAATGGTTGCTACAATATTTGGATTACCAATATCTCATAGTCATGTGATTGTATTTTCTATAATAGGATTAAGTGTAGCACAAAAAAAAGAAGTAGATTTAAAAGCATTGGGGAAGATGGCAATATTTTGGTTTCTAACATTTCCTATTGCTGCTTTTTTAGCAGGGTTTATCTATTATGGATTCATTTCTTTTGGATTACCCTAAAATATTTATACCAGAGTCATTTATATAGTCATATCATAGATAAATTGTATATACTTACTAAACAATAATCTTATAGGATGAATATGGGGTCCTTGATTGAATTTGTGAAACGAAGAACAGCTGAAAGTGTATTAGAAAAATCCATAAAACATGCTCAACAAGTTCAAAAATGCGTAAAGAAACTAGATGAAGGAGTACAACTTCTCTTAAAAACTAAAAAAGTTGAAAATTCCCATGACATTTTTCTGATGGTCGATGCTTTTGAAAGAGAAGCGGATACTATGAGGAGAGAGATCATGAAGGATGTTTCAAGAGGAGAATTGAATCCTAGTGTACGTACTGATTTATCACATTTGGTTAAGAGAATGGATGATGTTGCAAACTGTGCAACTGGTGTGGCTCGACGAATAGATACGATTCCAAATACATTTTGGGAACAAAGTAGTGAAGAAACTGTCAGTCTAATAAGTGAAATGATGAATAAATCTGTAGTATGTGTTGAATATTTAGATAAAATTTTAATTGATTTATTAGGAAACAGAGCTCAAGTTAAAGAAATCGCGACTAAAATTAATAACCTTGAGCATCAAGTTGATGTTCTTAACATTAAGCTAAGAAAAAGTTTGCAACAAACTGATTATAAGGTTAATACTTTTACAATCTTTACAGTTGGAATGACTATGAACATTATTGAAGCAATTTCAGATGCAATTGAATCAGTAGCTGATTATATTATGGTTTTATTAACAAGTTCAGAGACTACTTAAATTGCTGAGTTGATAGCTAATTTTGACTTCTTTTGCCGTTCAATATTTTCTTTTAAAAGTATAATTGCTTCTTCTCTTGCTTTTAATAGTGATCTTTCCTTAATCCCATCCATTTCCTTAGATGGTAAAATTTTTTCCTTTATCACTTTTTTAAGAAGTAAATATTCATCTTTTCTGCTAATGAAGGGTTCAACTTGCTCCTCGTGAATAAATTCCTCTATATTGGTATTTTTGCCATGACAATTATCCTCTGTTAGATCAAATTTAAAATCTTTATATACCAAAAAACAGTGTACCATTGGTATATAAGGAACCTTGTATTTTCTCATAATTCCATCTGTTCCAGTCGAGGTTCTTTCTGTAAATCTATAGACTCCAACATGTTTGTAAAGCGGTATTTCGAGTTCTTCAGCTAATCCTGCAATTACAGCATGTTTAGTAGTACAAGTTCCTTTATTTTCCTTAAAAAAAATCAATCTATCATCGTAATTAGTATTATAACCATATTCTTCATTATGCACATATTCACAAGCCTCCTTGAAAGTTTTGATTCCTAGCTGTAAAAACTTATCCGACATTTGACCTCCAGGTTTAATTTCTCTATCAGGTAATTTTTCATATGAGTCCATAAAAATCCCCTCAAATTTTCTGATTAGTGTTTAATTTTATTGTTTAATTATTATTTATAAAGTCTTTTTTAAACTTTTATAAGAAATATATGATTATTTTCCTAATTCGCATAAATTTAACGTACTAAATATTAATTAAGGTAATCTTAACTAATTTCTTTATGCATCTCCTTCACTATATAATAAACTTTCTCAGCTATTTTACAGACGTGATCTGCTCATCGTTCCAACTAAGGTAATTGCTAAAATATATATTATTGGTAGTTCTCGCATTTTAAACCCTTTTACTATAATACTAAAACTTCTGTCTAAATTTGATTATGCAAAGGATTTACTTATTATATATGAGGAATCTCGCCATAATATATGTGGAGTTATTTACACTATATATTCTATAGAGATAGACTATATTTATCATCGCAAAGGCAAATGGGTATAATTATCACATTAATTATCTTGTTGTTTTTTAATAAAAATATCAAACTATATAGAGGATACTGAAATGATTATACTCTATTGTAAAGATTTATAATCAATGTAATATTGTTATATATATAGAATATAGAAAGTATATATAGTATATAGTTTATGTATAAAATAATCCTATTATTTATTCTATATAACTAAATTGAGTTAATAATGATATTTTTTATTCTATATAGAAAAATTATCCTGAACTAATTTAGATTAATTAAGAGGGTATAAAAATGAGTTTTCATATTGAAACTAGAAAAGTCCAGAAAACAGGGGGCAGTTCTTATATAATATCTTTGCCCAAAGTGTGGATAGATAAACATGGCGTTGAAAAGAATGATACTTTGGGGATCCTCTCCCAGCCTGATGGTAATCTATTAATTACACCCCAAATTGATAATGAAACAACGATTAAAACCAAGGAAATTATTGTAGATGATTATGGAGATGAAAATTTTCTTTTTCGAGTTTTAATTGGAGCGTATATAATGGGATTTTCTAGAATTGTTATAAAATCTAGCAGAAAATTCGAACCAATAATCAGGGAGACAATTACTAATTTTACACAAATAGCCATTGGCCCTGAAATTGTAGAAGAATCCAATAACATCATTGTAATCAAAGATCTTCTGAATCCAAAAGAAATGCCTTTTGAGAAAACTATAAAAAGAATGTATATACTTGTACAAGGTATGCATGAAGATTCAATCGTTGCTCTTGAGACAGAAAATAGTGAATTAGCAGATGAAATCATCAAAAGGGATAATGATGTTGACAGATTACATTGGCTAATCGGTCGCCAGTCCCACATTGTATTAAGAGATATTATTTTATGTCAAAAAATGGGAATTACCTTAGAACAAGCGAGTCATTATCAACAAATGTCAAGGTTCTTAGAACGAATAGGAGATCATGCCTCAAAAATTGCGAAAAATGTTTTAATCCTTATTAACCATCAAGTGGATGATAGTTTGAAAGGGCAACTTAAATCTTTAAGTAAATTATCATTAGAGTTGTTGAATAAAAGTTTAGATGCATGGCTTCAAAAGAGTTTAGTTCTCGCAAATGAAAATATTGAAGATATTAAAGAATTAATTGCAGCTACTGAAAAAGTAAATTTAACTACAATTGGTAAAGCTGAAGTGTCAATTGCAGTAGGATATATAATTGAAAGTATTAGACGTACTTCAGAATATAGTGGTGATATTTCCGAAATTATAATCAATAATCTTGTCTAATAAGTATTAGAAAAAAAATCCTAATTTTTATCATTTAGTTAGATTTACATTAATCTAGTTAAAATTCTTAAATTCCAACCAATTTAAATTATTATTAATTATCTTAATTTTAATTTGAAAACTTGGTTTTAAATATGAATGAACAAGAAAATGAAGATTATAAAGTAGTAATCATAGGTGCTGGAAATGGTGGACTTGTTGCAGCTGCAAGATTGGCATTAGCAGGCATTAAGGTATTATTAATTGAACAACATAACTTGCCTGGTGGTTTTGCTTCAAGTTTTGTTAGAGGAAGATTTGAATTTGAAACTTCTTTACATGAAATGGCGGATTTTGGCTCAGTTTCAAACCCTGGAGCCATAAGAGTTCTATTTGATAAACTTGGAATTGATGCTGAATTTTTAGAAGTTCCTGAAGCATATAGAATTATTACAAAAGATCTTGATGTGATAATGCCTTTTGGAATAGAGAATTTTTTAGATGAGATTGAAAAACAAGTTCCAGGTTGCAGAGAATCTGTAGAGAATTTTTTCAAGCTTGGTGAAGATATTTCCACTGCTTTCGCATATATTGGAAAATCAAGGGGTAATCCAGATGAGAAATTATTAATTAAGGAACATTCTAATTTCCTTAGAACTGCATCTTATTCTGCATTAGAAGTAGAAGAAGCATTAGGTATACCAAAAAAAGCTCGAGATATTTTAAATGCATATTGGGCATATTTAGGTCTTCCTATAAGTAGGATAAATTTTACTTTATTTGTTGCCATGATTAACACTTACATAAAGAGGGGTGCATATATTCCAAAATACCGTTCTACTGAATTTACTGTAGCTCTTGATAAAAGAATTAGAGAATTGGGAGGAGAAATCATGTATAATACTCGAGTTGAGAAAATTCTTGTAGAAAATGGTAAAGTTATAGGAGTAGAAACTTCAAATGGAGATAAAATCAAAACAAACCAAGTAATTTCTAATGCTTCACAAACATTAGTATATAATAATTTAATATATCCTAAATCTGAAGTCCCGGAAATTGCTTATAAAGAAGTAAACTCTAGAATTCATGGACTTTCTGCTTTTGTGGTTTATTTAGGACTTGACGCATCTGTTGAAGAATTAGGGATAAATGAGTATAGTTATTTCATTATGGATGATATGGATACAGTAAATCTCTATGATCAGTGGAATAAATTAGGAGTACCAAAAGGTCAAGCAACTGTTTGTTTGAATGTTGCAATCCCAGATTGTTCACCTCCAGGAACATCAATCCTATACATTACTACGTTATTTAAGCCAGAAGCATGGAAGGATGTGAAACCAGAAGATTATGTAGAAGCAAAAAATAGAATTGCTGATGGGCTTATAACTGATTTTGAAAATGCTTTGGATATTTCTATCAGAGAACATATTGAGGAAATTGAAATTGCAACACCTGAAACATTTGCAAGATTTACACGTTCATATAATGGAATAATATATGGATATGAACCAGAATCTTGGGACTCCTTAGTACCTCGATTAATGATGATGGGAGATCATAATTATATAAAAGGTTTAGAATTCGCAGGAGGTTTTGGGAGACGATGTCATGGATATAGTAGTGCATTAAAAGATGGTGAAATTGCTGCATTATTTGTTTTAAATGAATTAAGTATAAAGGTGAGGGTTCAAAATGACGGAAGATAAAAAAAAATTTAATATTACTGTAAAGAGTAATACAAAAGATCTATATAACTTTATGAAACTCGTACCTAATAGAAAGAAAAGAATAGAAAATGCTTCCAATGAGCCAATAGAATCAGATGCTATAAACACGCTTGCTAAAGCATTGCATCCAGAAAGACAATACTTGATTATAAGTGATATAATAGACGAAACAAAATCAGCAAAAACTTTTAAATTGGTTCCAGATCCAAATTCAATCACAAGGAGTCTAGCTTATTTCAGAGCGGGACAATATTTAAGTTTAAAAGTTAATGTAAATGGTGTAGAAATCACAAGACCATATTCAATATCCTCCTCACCGTCGGAAGTATTAGAAGGGTTTTATGAAATAACAATCAGAAAAGAAGAACAAGGATTTTTAACAAGTCATATTTGGGATAATTGGAAAGTTGGAACAAAAGTTTTAAGTTCAGGACCTGAAGGTTTCTTTTATTTTGAGCCATTGCGAGACTTAAAGAATGTAATAGGGATTGCAGGAGGCTCTGGCATAACACCTTTTCGTTCAATCGCTAAATCAATTATAGAAGGTAAAATAGATGCTAATTTAACTATTTTCTATGGCAGTAGTGAAGAAGATGATATTATCTTTTATGAGGAGTTTAATAAGCTCATGGAGGAATACCCTGATAAAATAAAAATAATTCATATACTAAGTTGTGAAGTAGTTTCTTTAAAAGGGTGCGAATCTGGTTTTATAACTGGTGATATTATTGAAAAATATTGTGATGTAAAGAATAGTACGGTTTTCATCTGTGGCCCCCAAGTAATGTATGAGTTTGTAGAAAAAGAATTGAAGAGATTTGATGTATCTAGAAAACGAATTCGTAGAGAGGCATTTGGTGAAATAAAAGATATTATTAGTTATTCTGGATATCCCAAAGAATTGGCTGAAAAAACATTTAGAATTAAAGTTCAAATTGGAGATAAAATACAAGAAATCCCTGCAAATGCTACTGAATCAATTCTTGTTGCGATGGAAAGAGCAAATCTTGCCCCTCCATCAAAATGTCGATCTGGTGAATGTGGATTCTGTCGTTCTCTTCTCATATCAGGAAATATATATATAAGTCCAATTAGTGATTGGAGAAAGGCTGCAGATAAGAAATTTAATTATTTCCATCCTTGCTACTCATATCCAATATCGGATCTTGAGATAAACGTTCCAAGACACTTATAAAATAATTAAATCCTCTTTTTTTTCCCATTTTAATAGGGAAAGGATTAGATTTTCTCTAGAAAGGTCACCTAGAGTTAATTGACCAATAATACTCTCTCTTTTGAATATTTTCTTAACTATTTTTTTTGTAATTTTTTTTTCTTTAAATCCTTCCTTCTGAAGTTTACTATGCTCCTGATGAACTCTAGTATATAAATTTTCAATCTCCTCCATCTTTTCTTTTATCATGTTTCTTCCTTGGAGTACACCATTTCCTGCAGAGAAGATTAGTAATTTGTCCATACCCACTGTAAATTCATATAACTTAGAAAGAGATTGATATATTAAAGATATATCTTCTTGGATGTCGCTATTCCGACCAAAAATCATCTTGTATTTAGGTTGCACAGCATCAGCTACAAAAGCCCATTTTTGTTCTTTTTCAATTAAAGCAACTAATTCTGAAGCATGGCCGATCATTGGGAATAATTCAAACTTATATTTCTTTGCCTTAGTTATTATTGGTTCATTAATTTCTTTAGCATCAACTGGTAATAATTTCGGACCCCATGCTAATTGACGATATTCAGGATAAGTATTTCCCTTTTTTAAGAGATCTACTGTTTCTTTGCTGGTAAATATTGGTATTCCGAATTCAGTTTGAATCATATGAGCACCACCAGCATGATCTTCATGTGCATGTGTTATAAAACATTTATCAATCATTTGATTAGGTTTAAGTGATTCAAGGAATAGCTTAAGATCATTTGCTCCTCCAGGAGCACCTGAATCAATTAGGAGACCATCCACTAAATAGCAAGAAGTAAAATAAGGATATGGCATCAAATCATTATCAGATGCCCATTGCCACTCTAGAATTTCATTATTATAGTGGTAAGTTATTTGAACAACCATAGTCCCCTAATTTGAAAGTTCCTTAAATAGTTTTTAATAAATAAAAAAATTCATGATTTAATTATATTATGAGAAGATTTTATAAGAAGAAGCGAAAGTCTTAGTAAAAATCCATAAAATTTAAAGCCCCTAATAATTTTTAATTGATGCATCTTAAATCCCGATTAATATAAATTTAAGTGTTTGTTGTAAGATAAAATTATGATGAGTCAAACTCAAAAAAGAATTAGTAAGTTAGAGCTTGCCATTAACCTTTTGGAAGATCATCTACAGAAATATGAACATCTAATACAGCCAAGACCGCTTAGGTTTATAAAGAGTCAAATTAAATTCTACAAACGGGAACTCCAAATACAGAGAGATTTTTCGAGATAAAATACTAATTTTTACTTTTTTCGCTCTTCTTCATAGTATTAGAAGACTCTATTTGGGGGTAAAGAATTCAGATTTACACCATAAAAATCCATTAATATTATTAATCATAAAAACAAATTACTTTTTAAATTATAATTTTAATAAAAAATAGATTAATTTAGGTTATTAATATGGAAGAAAGTGGGGTAGAATTAAAAAAATTGAATATTGGAGTTTTTTCACTTAATTACTTTGTTCAAGGAATCAATCAATCGATGTTTACAACAATTATTCCTATTTTTCTATTCTATGTATTACCTCCTGGAACCTTAACTTCAAGTCAAATTGCTTCTATGATGTCAATTGTTCTTCTTCCCTTTGGGGTAAAATTTATTTATGGTATTTTGTCCGATAAAATAGGTTTGGGAAACCTTGGAAGAAGAAAACCCTGGATAATTGGTCCATCTATACTCTCAGGTATAGTTTGGGTAATGTTTCCATTTTTGTTAACAGCAAATAATGCAATATTTTTGGTTACATTTCTGGGAGTCTTAATTGTAATTGGAGTTGCGATGGGTGATACTGCCATAGATGGATTAATTTTAGATATATACCCCAAAGAAAAGCTTGGACGAGTACAAGGAATTTGTTGGGGATTTAGGTCTGTTGGTATAATCGCTGGTGGTCCATTGTTGGTAATTTTAATATTATTGACGGGAGGATTCGTAGAGTTAGTATTTATAGGACTAGGTATTGCTATGATGATTTTTTCATTTACTATATTACTAGTTAAAGAATCAATAAAAAAAATAGAAATAAATGCCATAAGAAATCTTAAAATAATTTTTGGCAAAAGAAAAAATTGGAAAGTATATGCATTCTCTTTATTTAACGCATTTTGTGATGGAATTGTTTTCGTAGTCGTACCTCTTTTTATTCTAATTCAATGGGGTCTAGTCTCTGCTAGTGGGGCATCATTGGATCTTATTGGTGATCCAGCTCACCAAGATTTATATGCTCCTCAAGCCCTAATAGCTTTAATTATTGGTTTAGGGGTAATTACTGGTGCTATAATTGGAGGGAGAATAGCCGATTTACAATCTAGAAAACGAGCTGTTTACACATCATTTATATTAACCACCATTTCTTTCTTGATATTTATAATACCAATAGTTTGGCCTGTATTACTCATATTTTCCTTACTACTAGGATCTTCTGCTGGTTGGAGAAATTCCGCATTTTCTGCTGTCATAGGTCAAGAATCACAGCAATATCCTGAAATGGATAGTACCTATTATGCTACATGTAATTCGTTCACAAATATTGGATCAACAATCGGATTACAATTAACAAGTATTTTAATCGGGGTGTTAGCAGGACTAGAGGCATTCTTCATTTATGCTATTCTTTTCTTAACTATGGCGATAATTATGAATATCGGTTTGGGTGTTTTCTTTACTTTGAATCCCAAAGATTATGAAGTTAATCTCGAAAGAACCACCTAGGAGAATCTTAAATATTTTTTTTTTCATTTATTTTTCTTAATTGATAAAGAAAATTTTTTCATTTTAATTGAATAATTTAACATATTTCTAAAGCAAATTTTATATTGAAGGTGTTTTAAATTAGAATAGAATATTCTGAGAGAATAAAAAGACTACCAATATACGTCTTTGTTGAGATTGAACAGATAATAGCAGAAAAGAAAAGGAAGGGAATTGATCTAATCCCTTTAGGAATAGGAGACCCTGATTTACCTACTCCTGAATTGATCATTAATGAGATAATAAAACAAGTTAAAATTCTCGAGAATCAGAAATATCCTGCTAGTATGGGAGAAGAAAGTTTTAGAGAAGCTGTTGCAAAATGGTATAAAATTAGGTTTAATGTGGATTTAAGACCTAAAGATGAAGTATCAAATGTCATTGGAGGTAAGGAAGGTGTTGCTAATATTGCTAGAGCCTTTATAAATCCAGGAGATATTGTGCTATGCCCAAATCCAGGATATCCGGTTTATGAGAATGGAGCCACAAAACTATGTGATGCAGAACCTTATTTAATGCCTTTATTAAAAGAGAATCATTTTTTACCTGATTTAGATGCCATTGATACAGAAGTTCTTAGAAAAGCCAAATTAATGTATTTAAATTACCCTAATAATCCAACAGGAGCAACAATACCTAAGGTCTATCTTAAAAAAGTTGTGGATTATGCTGAAGACTACAATTTTATTATAGTTCATGACAATCCATATTCGGAGTTTACATTTGGAGAATACATTGCACCATCAATATTAGAGATTGATCCTAACCATATCGAAATTAATAGTGCATCTAAAATGTTTAATATGACAGGATTCAGGTGTGGTTGGGTTGCGGGTAATAAAGATATCGTTAAAGGTTTAAGAAAAGTTAAATCTCAAATCGATTCTGGTTGTCCTACATTTATTCAAAAAGCAGTTGCAATAGGGTTAAATGAATATAAATCAGAAAAAAAACCGGAAATAGTGGAGAAGATAGTGGAGACTTATCAACGGCGGAGAGATGTCCTAGTGAAAGGATTAAATGATAATGGTTGGATAACTGACACACCTCAAGCTACATTTTATGTTTGGACTCAAATTCCTGAAAGTTATAAAAATATTAGTTGTATGGAGTTCGTAAAGAAATTAATTGATATTGGGGTAATAACAACGCCAGGAATTGGGTTTGGTCAATATGGAGAGGGATATGTAAGATTTGCTTTAACACAACCAGAAAACAGGTTAATTGAAGCAATAAATCGTATAAAGCCACTATTAAAATAAAAATAATAAAAAAAATTGTTTAAAATTTATAATTAAGTTTTAATTTTATCAACCCAGTCTTCTACTCATTTTTTGCCTTAAAGATTTCATCCTTCGTTCGTCTTCAGCTTCAAGACTTTCGGAAAACTCATTTGGGGCATCGAATGACATCATGACTGGGCTCTTATAAGAATCCCAATCTTGATAATATTCTAATATCAGATCCATATTATCTGATTTTTCTTTCAGTCTATTTCACCTCCTTTTTTAATTGAGTCCTTCTTTAGGAGGAACAAATCTAATATTAACCTATTTCAAATAATCTTTATTGTTATGTAGTTATAAAAGAGAACAAATCAGTAAAAATTAAAGGAAAAAGGTTAAGAGGTTTGATTTATTCTCTCTTAATAATACTACGAATAAAGATTGGCTTTACGTATGCATGTAAGCCGCAATTATTATCTGTAGTATTATTATTTTGTGAAAAACTCATTATATAAAATTAGATAGAGACACCTTATAAACTTTCCCATTTCCTTCCCATTTGTCAAACTATTAAGAAATTTGACAAGTAAGTATAATGGAACATCCAGAAGAACATATTAAGGTGATTATACTTTTAACTAAACATAAAATATTTGCCTAATATAATGGGGAATATTATATGAATAAAAAGATAGTGTTGATTGGAGCGGGTTCGGCATCATTTGGAAGACATATGTTCAATGATATATATTTAAGTGATGTTTTGGAAGGGTCTACAGTCGTTCTTCATGATATTAATAAAGATAAATTGGAAATGATTTATGATCTTTTAGTCGCTGAAAATGAACTTCATAAAAATAAAATGTTTCTTGAAAGGACAACTAACAGAGTTAAAGCACTAAAGGATGCCAATTTCATAATTAATTCAATAGAAATTGGAGATAGAATGAAATTATGGCGTCAAGATTATGAGGTCCCAAGAAAATATGGATCCACCCAGATTCTGGGTGAGTGTGGGGGACCAGGGGGTACATTTCATTCCTGGAGAATAATTCCCCCCATTATAGAGATTGTTAAAGATGTTGAAAAAATTTGTCCTAATGCATTTTTTATTAATTTTTCTAATCCAGTGTCTCGAGTTTGCTTAGCAATTAAAAGAAGTACAGAAATTCTAAAATTTGTTGGATTATGCCATCAAATTGGATTTATGGTACGGCATTTACCTATATTATTTAATAAATCTATAGATGAATTAAAGATGAAAACAAATGGATTAAATCATTTTGCATTTTTGATTAGTCTTGAAGACTTAATAACTGGTAAAGATTTGATGCCTGAATTTAATAATAAAGCTATGAATTATTTCAGTACTACAGAACATAAATTTGAGTTTTCCAAGCTTACATTTGAAGTTTATAAAAGATTTGGATTTTTTCCCTATGTAGGTGATAATCATTTAGGAGAATATCTCCAATTTGGAGAAGAATTCACTAAGACTCAAGATATGTTAGATTGGCTAAATTTTATTGAAAAAGAAGGAGATCTGCGATATAAAAGGTATCTTATATATTATAAAAAACTAAAAGAAGGAAGATTTCCGAAAAAAGGAATCTTATATAGTGTCCCCTCAGGAGAACGCGCTATTCCAATTATTGAAGCTTTAATTAATGATACGAATTCGTATGAGACGGCAGTAAACATCCCTAATGATAATATAGTTGATAATTTGCCAAATGATTTAATTTTAGAATGCTCAGCGATTGTCAATAGAAATGGGATTAGTGGCATCAGAGTAGGATCATTACCTAAAAATATTGCTGCTTTACTTCGTATCGAAGCATCAGTTCAAGATTTATGTGTTGAAGCAGTTCTAAAAGAATCGAAAGAATTAGCAATTGCAAGTTTGGCTATTGATCCTAATGTAGGTAATTTTGAAATGGCAGAAAAGATATTTAATGATATGATGGAAGTTCAAAAAAATTATTTACCAAATTTTAGATAATTAAACTAATTTTAAATTTACTACCACCTTAATAAACGATTTACTACTATTTTTATAGGTTCTACTAGCATAAGTGACAAAACCTTTTAAGTGGTCTTAACACATTAGTAAAATATATTTGTAAAGATAATTCTGAAAAATTTATAAACCAAAATTATTATTAATCTCAACGTATAATAAAAATCGTGGTGGGCGATGAAATCAAAAAGTAGTGATAACTCGCAAGAGAGAATTAGAAAGGCAACTGAAGTGCTCCATAAATCATGGTGGTTTGCCTTCTTTTTAATTATTGCTCCATTAATAGTAGCAATCGCAATTTTTGCTATTTTTAATTTTGCCAGTGTTGGATTATTCATTTCATTATCTTTCTCAATTGTCGGGTTTATGTTTTCGTTGCTATTTTTTTATAAAGCTTATGACAAATATAGAGATAATCCCTTTTTTCTAAATAAAACAAATAATCTAGGGGCACGAATTCATGTATTATATCTGATTTCCGTTGTATCATTTATCACAACTCCCATATTTATCCTTATTTCACCATATGACTCATTTATTTACCTTCCACTTATTAGTTATGCGTTTCTCTATAATATCGTTTATTATTATTATCATTTCCAACCTATAGATTATTTTGATTTAAAAGAAAGCGAGTTTAAACATGCTAAGAGTACCGAATTGATGATTAAACAACCTTACAATTTCCTTGTTTTCCTAAATTATGTGATCCATATTTTCTTTTTATCCTTTCTAGCACCTACTAATTTTGCTTGGCTTTTTGCTCTTTTAACAAATATAATTTTCTATATTATTACCTTTACAAGTACAAAGACTCAGGTAAAATCTATTCGCGAATCTATAAAAGAAAAAAAAGTTATACTTAAATCCCTGACAATCTTTAAACGGCGATTAGTAGACACTCAAATAGGCTTAATTTTTATTCTTTTAATCGAAATACCTCTTATTACAATTTCTGCACGAGTTATTTCGGGAATTCCATTTTTGAGTTTAGAAGTAATAAATAATCTTTTCTTGGTTATAATTTTTGTTTTGTTTTATTTTAAATCCAGGTTTTATATTGGTTTTCATTTCACTTCAAAGTTATCGATATATAATAATTCTGAAAGGGAAGAAACTTCCAATGAAAAAACTCAATTAGGATATGTAAAATATCAAAAATACAATTCAGTTCTCTCTAGCATTTTGATTATATTAATTTCTTTATATTCCTTTTCAACAAGAGTTCCTCTAATAATTTTAATAGTTCTACCATTCATCTATTTTCTGCTTCATTATGAACAGAAGGCAGGTCTATGTTCAAAAAAGTATAATAAATTTGCAGGCTTATTAAATTCGATAGCAATTTTAGTCGCTATCTCATTTGGAATAATTCCATCATCCATACAGACGATATTAATAAATTTCCTAATACTTACAATCGCTCTATATTTTGTTTTACAAATTTTCGTTAAACTAAAATATTTTGCTAAAGATGAAGTTATCATTTTCCAAAATTTACTTGCTGTCGCAAGTTTTTGCTTAGTATTATATATATTCTTTCCAATGATCATTGAATCTACTACATTTCCCTCAGATCCTCCCGTTGTGATTTTAGTTTCAAACATTCTCTTACACTCAATATTTATTCTAATAACCTTACTAATTTCCAACTATATACTTGGTATTAGATATTTCAATGTAAAGAGTCCTAAATTATTTAGAAGGATTGTATTAGTGAATAGTTTATTAATCGAACTAATTCTATTTGTATTTGTTAATTTTAGATTCTACTACTTAATCGAGTTCATTCCGTTTTTACAAGTATTATGTATCTCGTTAATTTGCTTTCCAATCGTTTTTATTGCTTTTCTCTATTTAAATAATGTTCTACATATTTTTCCTAAAGAATATTTCTTAAAATATACTTATTTTGCTCTTTGGATACTATTAAGTGATTTATTCATATCTCTACTTATTATCTCTTTGCTTTCTGCAATTTTTATTCTATTAGCATTTGATTTCCTTATTACCTCAGTTTTCTATTATTTTATTATAAAATTTGGCGTGAATTTAGATCGCGTGAAAGAATCCAGGTTTAAGAAATATGTTAAAATAAATTCATATTTGATAACCATCGAACTTTTATATTTATTCTATACATTATTTTTTTCAGTATTTCATAGTCTCCCTTTGTTTGATAATGCACTATATTCAATATTTTCATCATTAGCTTCAGTTTGCGTATTAATTAACCTTATCTCAAAAAGATGGATTTTTTCTGAAGACTTTTACATTAAAATAAATGTTTTTGTTTTGCTATATAGCGTATTAATAGTATTTTACTTATTTTTAAGGCTAACATTGAATACAATATTTGTTTTTAATCTCCCACTTTTGGTCTCTACTTTAGTCTTCTTTTTGCCTGTTATCTATCTAAGAAAGAAACAGATATATCCTACCTTTGCAATTAGCGCAATTAAAGTAAACAGTGTAATATTATCTGCAACATTAACAGTGATTCCCACTTTTATAGGGTTAGATATATATAATTTAGGCCTATATTTTGATTTAATTCTCTTAATAATGACAGTAATTAATTTTACTTTATATATTCTTTTTATAATTTTAAGTGTTTACTATTATTCATTAAAAAAATTAGAATGTAAAGAAAAAACTGTTAATTTCTTTCTGAAATCACGTGTGATTGTTGGATTTTGTATAAGCTTTACAACAGTATTCTACTACCCATGGTTCCTATTAAGTGGAACTTTATATGCGTATGTCTTACCGTTAATCACTTTACTTATTTCATGGTTTTTACTATTCTATTATTCTTATAAAAGAGAATATTTCAACTTAGATTTAATTAAAAAGTTAACAATCTATAACTTTCTTGCTCTATCTGCCTTAATTATCTCTATACCTACAATAATTGGATTAGAGCTAGTAAGAATTGGATTATTACCAAATTATATCCTAATAATTACAATAACATTATTTTTACTATTTTGTTTTTTGAGGGTTTCTGAATTTATTAGTACAAAAATTAAATTAAAAAGTATTTACATCAAGAGTTTCAAAACAGTGGGATTAATCACTTGGTTTTCTTTCACATTATTTGTATCTTATTATATTGCTTCAATCTTTATCACTACGATTGAATTGACTCCATTTACTTATTTAATATTGAGCTGCTGTTTTTTTGTCTTTTTTACTCTAAGTATATATACGATAAGTTTCGCCTCAAAAGTAATTACTAAATTACCAAATTTAAGTAAATTTATAGATATACCAATTTATGGTTTAATTATCTCAATATCCTCTATTTTTACATTTTTAATCATCTCTCTTAATCTTTTTACTTTTCTGAACACGTTACCAGTTTTAATTAGTGGATCAACTTGGATTGGATTTTTTTTCATCATTATTCTTTTATCACTTATTTTCTTGAATAGTCTAAGTGAAATGAGATTTACACAACTTAAGACAATTATTCAGTTATGTACATGGCTAATGGTTAAGAGTGTAATTTGCATTTTGTTAACTTCGATACTCAATTATTTTATATATCAATTCTTTATTTTGAACGTAATTACATTATTTTGTTTAACGTTTGCCTTCTTTACTCCTCTTAGTCTTTATGTTTTAAAGAATTTGAAATATATCTCAGTTAAAAATCAACTAGCATTGAAAAAAGTAACAGTAATAGTATTTATGATATCATTATTGAGCATATACCTTGAAATTCTTTTTAATTTGACACCTCAAATCCCTATTTTCTCTTTTAACCCTAGTCTTCATATATCCACTCTTATAATTACTCCGATCTTGATTATATTTTATTTCTTTTCAAAATTTAATAAAATAGTCGAAGAAGAAGCTAATTTAAGATTGTTTGGTTTTTATATTTTATCAATCATATTGTCAACAAGCCTTCTTTATTTTGGTTTATTTTTCTCACCAATTCTTATTGTAATAGTAGCCATATTTATTCTTACTAAAAGAAATATTTTTCCCATTTATAGGTTTATAACTTATTTCTTATTGAGTTATGTTATTATTGTTGATGTTCTTGTTGTTTTAACCTTTTATGAGGTTATAACTGCTTATAATATTGATCTAATAGGTTTATTTGCTATAAATTATCCTCTATCCCTAAGTGGAGTTTTATTTTTCTCGATATTATTAAATATAAAAAGAAATAATACTTTTGAAAAATTTTCATTATATTTTCTCATCTCAACCCTATCTTTTATCTATCTAAGCTTATTTACAAATATTTTACTTCTTTATAACATAACAATATCTCTTTTCTTGTTTTTGCTATTTTTGGGAATCTCATTTTATCGTAAAGAGGATGAACGCTATAAATGGTTTATAAATCCATGTGTAATTCTATTTGTATTTGATTTCATCAGCTTTATGTCGTATTTTGTGCTATTTAGTGGCCCTATATTTAGTGAATTCAACCCAATTTTAACGTTTACATTAACTTTGAGTATGACAGGATTTGCGTTTGTTCTTTTATATAATAACGCTCCTGCAAGATTTAGAAAGAAATCATTTTATATTGTATTAATCTCAATTGTTATTTCTTTTCCAACATTTATATATTTTCTAATAATTGCAGCTCTATCAATGCCGCTATTGTCTATAGTTCCCTTAATAGTTTCTATTAATTTTGGCGTCTTTCTATTTTATCTATCTATTGGAATTTACCAATGGAAAGTATCTTGGGCGATTTGGAAATCAGGGTGGTACATGTGGAACATTCTACCTATAATAAATTGGTATATAATCTACCAAAGTTTAACAGGAATAGATATCTTTACCACAGAACTATGGAGTATTGGAACTCTTGAATTTGGGGGTTCTTTCTTTTTATCTCTCATAATTTGCTCTTTATTTTTCATACCAGTGGTGTATAGTAAAATTAAGAAATACTTTTCTATAATTGTTTTTACAATTTGGGGTGAAAGTTTATTTTTACTTTATTGGTTTAGTCAGAATTTATTTGTAGCGGATCTTGTTCTAAGAAATTTGTTTTTTATTATGTTTTCAGCCACTCTTTTGATGCCTTTATTAATGTTATTTAAATTTTGGAAAATAGTTTCAATCTTTTGGTTATTTCCAATGACATTTATGAATGTTTCATTTTTATTGTTTTATTTAACTTCGATTGGTCTCCCCTTAGAAATTACGATTTCTCTTGATATTTTAGTTATTGGAATATTTTTAATAGTATACTCCTTCTTCCCAAATATTAGATCTATTGGCTTGGTCTTGATAACAGCATATAGCATATCCTTATTAGGAATTTTCTTAACAATCTATTTTATTCTCTATGCTGTAATTCATCATATAATTTTTGCAGTAAACTTAAGTCTATTGGTATTTGGGGTTACGCTCTTTTCTTCTAAATACTTGAAGTTGCCAAAAAGAATAATAGATTTATGCCTTTCTTGGATATTGATTATAAATTTCTCATGGCTGACATTCAACACTTTTTATTTCTTTCTAGGATTTATAATTTTAGCGTTATCATTAGGACTTACTGTATTTGGATGCTCCTATTTTATATTTAACCGTTATAAGATGAGATTACGTCTTAATAAAATATATCCCTATTTAGCTGTAGCACTTGGGTCATCCTTATCAATAACTTCTCTCAGCTCAATTTTATTTCATGCTCCAATTGGAATATTAATAACTGTCTTTTCTGCTGTGTTCATTATTTTTCTCTACAAAATATTTGTTGAATATCGATATATTCTTTGGTTTGTCATTCCAATACCTATAATTTCTCCTATTATTGAATGGTTATTGACACTTGATTTAATTTATTCTAATTGGATTTTTGCATTTTTATCATGGCCGATGCTTTACCTTATTACCTTTCAGATTTTAATTAATCTTTTCAAGCGGTCTGTAGAAGATGATACGGAAGAAATAAAAAATAGTATATTTAAGATTTACAAAGATAAAACTCAATTAAAATGGCTTAATTTTACATGTTTCTTAACAAACTCAGTATGTATATCATTATTTCTCACGATTATTTTACCAAATCTATTTATGTCAATAATATTTACGGATATCATAATTATTTATCAAATTTTTGATTTTCTATTCATATGGCCATTTTTATTCCTAATTTGTATGAAATATATAATAAAGTCAGAGCTGGATATAAAATTAAAAGGTTTATTACGTAATTTTAGCATCTTAAGCTGTGTTTTATATCTTTTTATTACTATAGCCGTCGGAATGAATATCTTCCTATATCTTGTTTTTATCAATCTTAATTTAGTAATTATAATCTATTTGGTTCTATTATCGTCAACTATTATGCTATTTATTGAAGTCGCTTTCATGGATAAGAGTATTTTTAAATTTTTAATAGATTCAACCCGAAACAGATTTACACTATGGAGTTGGTTTATTTTCTGTAATACATTTTCTTTATTTATATATTTATTTCATTTGAACCCTTTTCTCTTAGTTTTAACATTTTCAGTTCTAAATCTACTTACACTTCATTTCATGTCTCGCTTAAAGATTTCAAAAGAGACAATTTCAAAGCTCAGGATATTACTTATTTATAATTCCTTCATCTGGAGTTCATTTTTTATAGCATCTTTAATATCTAATGGACTTGTACTTATTTTTGACCAATTAAGGGGATTTGGATACTTATCTTTATTATTTCAGAATTCCTCTCTTTTTTTATATTTCTTCAGTCTATTATTCGTTAGAATCGAAAAAAATATAAAGTACAGAGTCGAATTTATTCTTTTTATCGTATTTCAAGGATTAATTGCAGTAAATTTGGCATATATATTCATACTGTTTGGTTCTTTGAACTTCATTTCTATTAATTTAATTATTTTTATAGAAATATGCCTTTCATTTGTATCTATAAAATATTATGATATTATATGGGGAAAACAAAAATATCCGGACTTTTCATCAAAGATACATTCATTTATGGTTTTGATATTATATTTTGAAATAAGTATTATGGTATACGGTTTAGTAAGTGCATTTTTAGGAGTTTATGAAAGTATATTGGTGGCATTATCAATATTATTTGTCTTAACACTATTAGACATTTATTCTATAAAGAAAGTAAAGATAATTTATGCGGGTTTAGTTCATACAATTAGTTATTTTGCATTATCGTTAAATCTATTTCTCTTTTTACACAGCTTTGTATCTCAATTTCTTTTCTTGCTTAGTCTAGAAATCTTCTTCTTTTTGATAATGCAATTTTATACAAATTATTCTTTCTTTAAAGTGTTAAAACTCTCTTCCCCTGTTAAAAAAGAAGCTTATGATAAGGCTCAAAAATACATCCACCGGCTTTTAGGTATTGGCTTCTATGCTACATTGTGTTTTTCTATAGTACAACCATTAATATTGGTAGGCTTGAATTTACAATTGATATTATTGATTTTGAGTATTATAATTCACATCTTAATGATAATAGATAGTGTTTTATTCAAATTCTTAGGAAAACTAACTGATTATGTCAAATCCTTCTCTTGGATTATGATAATGATCTTTACATCAACATACTTAATCTGGATTTACAGTACACTTTTTAGTGGTTTCTTTTTTACAGTAATTCCTATTATAGTAATAATTCAAATTCTTGAGTTCGCGTATCTATTTAAATTATTGAGTTTTTGGAAGGTTGTTGCTACGTATAAAAAGAAAATCAAGTCAGGTTTAATAATAATATCATATCTGAATTTTATTACATGGCCCCTGTATTTCCTTGGTTCAAATCATTTTGCTAACCTTAATTTATTCTTAGCATCGTTATCTATATTGTTTGTAATAACTCTTATAGATAAAATTGTTAATGAGAAATTACGTAAATCTTTGAGATCTATCTCATTTCTAGTAATTGGGGCATTACTGTCAGTTGATTTGTTTTTAGGTTTTTTAGGAGTTCCAAATTTTGATTTAGCTTTAAACATAAGTAGCAGTCTACTTATTTTTGTTATATTTTTAACAATCCAGGTAAGACCATTTAAAAAGCATTCAAAATTCGTATCCAAGGCATTTATATTTTGGTTAGTGATATTCACATTATTGTGTATAATAGTATATCGTGCTTCATCCTTAGGTTTAGGCATAACTTTTATTATTTTTGGTATTATACTTTATCCATTTATCTTTCTTTTAGAGGAATTAAAAAGATTTATTAATAATATTGTAGAGTATCTCTCAAAATTCTTCAAAGCTATACAGTTAGCAATCAAGAATATGTTTATTAAAATTTTCCATTTTATTAAAGTAAATTATAAAACTCTTTGGATAATTTTTAGTGTATTCATATCCAGTTTAATCGGTATCTCTATATCACCAGCAGTAGGAAATCTTTTAGGGTGGACACATTCAATCCTTTTAATTTTTCCGATATTTGGTATGATGTACGCTATTCTACCCTCCAAAAAAACTGATGATGTTGATGTAAGGTTCAGACGTCGTATTATTCGGTTAATAATTAGTTGGGGAAGCATCATTGTACTTTTATTTGCGATTATAACGCCTGTTTGGTATGTATTTACTTTTTGGATATCTATTTGGATTATAGGGGTGATATTATTGCCCTATATAAGATTTAAGGAACGAAGTGAAAATATCTCAATTAAGTGGAGATTTTACACGCTTATAATATTCATAGTACTGGTTATAGTTGTAGGGATTATCGTGGGAATTCAAATTTTTGTGAACATTGTTCTATAAAAGGCCTAAGATTTTACAAAAAGTCCAAGATTTTACATCTTTTTTTTTATTTTTTAAAACATTTTTGTTGACATCAGCCGATTTCAAATATGAAAAGTTGAAAACTTTAAATATATGTTAAAATGAACTAATATTTGTTAATCTAAAAATAAACATACATGATATATTAAAATTTTTTAAAGAAGTGATCTAATAAATGGAACAAATGGCAAAAAGAATTCTAGCTATTGTACTTATCGCTGTTATTGGTACTGGGATAGGCGTTGGGGCTTGGTTTTTTCTTTTAGCACCAGGAGCTGGTGAATATCAATGGAGCTCTGCTGATTGCCCCGGTGCGCCAGCAGGATTGAGTGCCGATCAAATTATTAAAATTGGTTGCGCTGGTGATACGGGGGAGATACAAGGAGATGCTAATTATGAAGGAGCATGGTTCGCAGCAAAAACTATAAATCAAGGAGGAGGAGTTGTTATTAACAGTACCACCTATTATATTGGGGTAACAAGAGAAGATACTGATGAATCTAATCCAAATTTAGTGACCTCAAGGGGAATAGCTGCAGCAGAAAGGTTAGTTTATAAAAAAAATGTTGATTTTGCACTTGGTGGATTTAGATCTGAAGCATTACTAGCATACCAAGAAGTATTTATGGATAATAAGATTTTGTTTATTGATACAGGAGCAGCTACAGATATATTCTGTTTAAATGTTAAAAACTATTATGATCGATATAAATATTTCTGGAGATTTATGCCAATAAACACATCCGCATTAGGGAGTGAAATCGTCGCATTTCTTCTTACTTATCAAGCTGTTTTAAATGGAACATATGCAGGGTACTATGGCGGTGAAGAGATTGATACTATTGGTATTCTTGCTGAAGATTTGACTTGGAGTGAAGGTATGACAACTAACATGCCAGTTGCATTACCCTATTACTCCGGTGGTAAAATATCAGTTCCTCCAGCAGCAGTGATTAGATATGATGTGACGTTAAGTGCAGCAGATATGAATACTCATTTACAAACAATGAGTAATCAAGGTGTTGATATTTTGATCCCAGTTATTTCTGCTCAAGGAGGTATTATGATGATGCAACAATATGCAAGTTTACACCCAAACTATGTTATAATAGGAATAGATGTACAATCTCAATTAGATACATTTTGGACACAAAGCGGTGGTGATTGCATATATGAGACGTTAATGCAAACAGCATATGCAGTTAACAAAAGTGCTACTACTATCACATTTTGGAATGCTTTTAAGGCAGAATTCGGACATGAACCACTTTATATAGCATGTGGTGCATATGATGCTGTAATGGGGATTATAGATGCAGCAGTCGCACAAGATTCACTAGATGCTCTTGATCTTATAGCAGAAATGGAAACTTGGACAAGATCCAACCCCCATCCAGGAGTAAGTGGAGGAGGTGCATGGTGGCCTGACACTCATGATCTAGTTGAAGGATATCCATTTTCATATACGTTGTGGACTCAATGGCAAGCAAATAGTACTAAGGTGGTTGTGCCTGCTTACGGTAATGAATATCCAAATGATAGGATTACTCCGTTAGGTACATATCAAGTACCACCATGGGTTCATACCGCTTGGAGTACCCCATAAAATAATTTAAAAATTTAATTAATTTCTTTTTTTTATTATATAAAATCAATGAATTGTATATATTTGTCTAAAAATGGAATAAAGATTAGTTTTATAAAAGATGAGATTGAACAATAAATATAAGAGTCTGTTGTAATTATTTTCAGAGTTAATTATTATGATTAGCGATATAATTAATATGTTATTTAATGGTGCCTTACAGGGCGCTGTTCTTGCATTAATTTCTTTAGGATATTCCTTGGTTTATGGAGTAGGTGGCATTATGAATTTAGCTCATGGTGCTTATTTTATGTTAACGGGATATCTTCTTTTATGGATGTTATCGTGGCCAATACTTGCAGGGCTTAATTGGCTTATAGTTGTTATAGCACTAGTGGTCATAACAATCATTGGAGGGTTAACTTATTTATTATTAATTAAACCACTTCAAGATACTAGTGTAGGAGTTGTTCTAATTACTTTTGCTCTAGCTTTCTTCATAGAACAATTAGTTTTAATAATTTCAGGTACAGAATCTTGGTCACTTCCACAATTAAGATTAATACCAGGTTCAGTGGATGTTTTAGGATATACGATGATAAATCAATACATATTACTTATTATTATTTCTTTGATTATAGTATTAACCTTCGCATTATTTATTAATAAGACAAAAATAGGTAAATCGATTCGTGCTGTTTCGCAAGATCGTGAAGCTGCAACACTTATGGGCATAAATGCAAATAGGATACTTTTATATACTGTAATGATCTCTGCATTCCTTGCTGGAATTGGAGCATTCCTTTATTTACCAGGAGCTTCTATAAACGGTCCGCATATGGGATGGGAATATTTAACGAGCTCATTTGCAGTAGTTATTCTTGGTGGAATGGGAAGTCTTATTGGAAGTATTATTGGATCTTTTATTGTTGGATATATTACTAGTTTTACATCAGTTTTTATACCCAATGGACCTTCTTGGGCTCATTTAGTACCTATAATTGTTATTGTAATCGTGCTTTTAATAAGACCACAAGGATTATTTGGAAAAAAAGAGGTGAGATAATATATTGACTAAAAAAAATATTAAGAATAAAGTTTCAGAAGTACCACATTATTTAAAATCTTGGGCTAAAACATTTACTGGGGGGTTAACTCTTTTTACTTTAATTGCTCTTATTATGCTTCCCTTTTTTTCTCCAAATCAGAATTTTTTGTATGTTTTTTTACGACAATTTACTTTAGCAATGATTTATTCAATTTTTGCTGCAAGTTGGGATCTATTAACTGGAATATCTGGTCAAATTAGTTTTGGTCATTCTATTTTTTTTGGAATTGCAGGTTATATTTGTGCTTATCTAATTAGTTACCGGTATTTTCCTATTTGGGCAGCAGTTATTATTGGCCCCATAGGAGCTGTCTTTTTTGGATTAATCATTGGAATTCCCTGTTTGCGTTTAAAAGGTCCTTATTTAGCTTTAGGAACACTTGCATTCAGCTTAATTCTACTAAAATTGTTTTTGATGGGATCGTTATCGTATATTTTTTTTGGTTCAGAGGGAATTTCTGGACTTCCCAGTATAGGTCCAAATCCAATTATTGAATATTTTATTATTTTAATTTCAATGGTAGCAATTTTTATTATAATTTTCCAAATCGCTAAATCTAAATTTGGAACTATCTTAAAAGCTATTCGAGATGATGAGACAGGAGCAGATGCTTCGGGAGTCAATACAACTAGATATAAAGTTTATGCTTTCATGTTAAGTGCTTTATTCGCTGGAATTGCAGGTTCTTTTTACGCTTTATATGTTGGAGCGGTAAATCCTACTGGAAACTTTGGTTCTACTATTTCATTTTTTGCTATTTTGATGGCATCTTTAGGGGGGTTAACATCAATTTCTGGATCAGCATTGGGGGCTTTTTTCTTCATTTTTCTTGAATATTCTCTTATACAAATTGGTTTTGAAAATTATGTATTTTTAATTTTTGCATTAATATTAATTATCGTTGTCAGGTTTGCTGAACATGGTATATTAAAGCCTATATTGGAGCGTTTGAAAGATTTATGGGATGTATTGCTAGGTAGATAAGATTTTATAAAAATTTAACATAAGATGAGTTAAAGAATGGGAGTTATTTTAGAAGTTAAAAATTTAACAAAAAAATTTGGAGGATTAACAGCCGTCAATGATTTTAGCTTCGAAATCGAACGAGGAGAATTCGTAGGTTTGATTGGTCCAAATGGTGCGGGAAAAACAACAGTTTTCAATTTAATTAGTGGGTTTGAAAAACCTTCTTCAGGTAGAATTAGATTTGATGGCGTTGACATTACTGGAATGAGACCTTTCAAAATTGTAAACTTGGGAATAGCTCGAACTTTCCAACTAGTTCGATCTTTCAAATTTCTAAGTTTACTTGATAATATAACAGTACCTTGCTTATCTAATAGGGGAAAAAAACTTTCTAAAAAAGTTGGTACTGAAGCACAGGCAAGTTCAATTCTCGCTTCTGTAGGCCTTATAGATAAAGCTAGAATTCCTCCAATAGTTTTACCTCATGGTGATCTAAGGAAATTGCAAATTGGAAAGGCTCTTGGAACCAATCCTGAATTACTTCTTTTAGATGAGCCTTTTAGTGGATTAACACACGAGGAAAATTCAGTTATAACTGATTTAATTAAAAAGTTACATGATGATGGGGTTACTATTTTTTTGACTGGACATGTACTTCGTGAATTAATGACACTAGTACCAAGAGTAATTGCGATGCACCAAGGTAGATTTATTGCAGATGGACCTCCTCGAGAGGTTGCTAATAATAAAATTGTACTTGAAGCATATTTAGGAAGAGGTGAAGGATTTGCTTGAAATAAAAAAAATATATCATTATTATGGAAAAGCTAGAGCTCTTGAAGAAATTAATTTAAAAATAGACGAACAATCGTTAGATTCAGTAATTGGCCCAAATGGAGCGGGAAAATCTACTCTACTTAGGGTAATTTCGGGTTTAGAAGAACCAGACAGAGGGAAAATAGTATTTTTAGGTGAGAGGATAGATGGTATGAAACCTCATAAAATTGCTAAAAGGGGAATTTCTCATTGTCCAGAACGACGTAGATTATTTTATGATATGACTGTTGCTGAAAACCTACGATTAGGCGCATACACACTTAAAAATAGGAAAAAGTTTGATGAATTATTAGATTTTATATATGAAATATTCCCACGTTTAAAAGAAAGGTTAAAACAGAGAGCGGGAACACTAAGTGGTGGAGAACAACAAATGTTAGCAATTGCTCGGGCCATAATGTCCAATCCGAAACTATTACTTATGGACGAGCCATCTTTAGGATTAGCACCAAAAGTTAAACAGAGTATTTTTGATGCCATTGAGAAAATAAAAGAAGAAGGAACAACAACTCTATTGGTTGAACAAGATGCGGTTTTAGCTATGGATGTTTCACAATACATTCATGTTCTAGAAGAAGGAAAAATTGAGATGCGAGGGACGAAAGAAGAATTAAAGAGAGAACCACGAATTAAACAAGTATATTTAGGTATTTAAGGTGATTTGAAATGTCTGCTTCTTTGGAACATTTATTAAGAGATGCTCGAATTGATCTAGTTTTATCTCGTATCGAGAAAGATGAAGCTGTTATAAATGAAGTAATAAACCATTTAGGTAGTGAAATTAGATCTGTTAAATTTAATGCTATTCTTGTATTAGGAGAATTGGGACAAAAGTCTGTTAATGGTCTTTCAAAGTTGAAAGAGTGTTTAGAAGATAATGATTGGAGTATTTGTCGTGAAGCTGCTAGAACAATGGGTAAAATAGGAAAAATTGCCAACGATGCAATACCTCAATTATCTAAAATGTTAACAGATAATGAAGAATCAATAAGAAAAGAGGCTGCAATCGCTATTGGGAGTATTGGAGAACCTACTAATGAAGCAATTTCAGGATTAATAGATGCATTAGATGACAAATCTGAAATTGTGCGAGCTGAGGTTGCGATAGCACTTGGAGATCTCGGAACAGATGCATATGAAGCAATTCCGCATTTAATGAATGGCCTTAAAGATGTAAGTTGGAAAGTTAGAACTGCCTCTGCTCAATCAATTAGCAAGATTGGAAGAGGATCTACAAAGGCAATACCAAATTTAATAACTGCACTTGAAGATCCCGATTGGAGAGTAAGATACCGAGTTTCGAACACTTTAAGTGATATTGGAGAGGCTGCTATTCCTAGTCTCTTAGATATATTATCTCATAAGAGTGATACAGTTAGGAAAAAAGCAGTTGAAACTTTAGGAGAGATGAAAGTTAATGATCCAAAAATTATTGAAAGAGTAGCAGATTTATTAAATGATAAAGTTGAAGCTGTTAGAGGAAAAGCTGCTGATGCTCTCAGGAATATTGGTAAAATTGCTGTGCCATATTTAATTAAAGCAATAGAAAAATCAAATATCAATATGAGAAATATTATAATTTCTGCATTAAGAGGGATAAGTATTGATGCTGAAGAAGCTGTACCAGTATTAATTGACTATCTTTATATGCAGGAACAAGAAAAAGATATATCTCCTACTTTTACAAACAAATTTATAAAAAAAATGGACACATTTTTTAAAGATCCTTTTTCGAAAAAGGCATCTTTTAGAGTAGAAGTTGCTAGAGCATTAGGGGAGATTGGATTAAATTCAGAAGAGGCAGTTTATGCTCTTGCTAAAGCTTTAAATGACCCAAAATATATTGTAAGACGTGTTGCAGCACTTTCTTTAGGAAAATTAGGCTCAATTTCAAATAAAGTAATTCCATCTTTAATAAAAGCTCTTAAGGATGAAAATCCTGATGTTAGATGGAGAGCATCAGAAGCTTTAGGATTGATTGGCATAAACACAGATGAAATAATTTCAAGTTTAAATGGGTTAGTACACGATAGGTGTGATTATGTTTGTGAATCTGCTCTTAATGCCATAGACATTTTAACAGAAGAATAAGAAAATTAATTAGTCAATATCAAATTATTTAATTTTATAACATAAAAAATATGAAAAATTAAAAAGGTAATATAGAAATGAGTGAAGACCCTTATGCTGAAAAGCCTTGGTTAAAAAATTATGATAAAGGAGTCCCTAGTAGTATTGATTATCCTGAAATGAATATCTATAAATTTCTCGACAATTCAACAAATGAATTTGGAAGTAGAACTGCAATCTGGTTTATGAAGAATAAAATTTCTTATAAAAAGTTAAAAGACATTGCAGAAAGACTCGCAACTGCCTTAGTTAATTTGGGGTTAAAAAAAGGACAAGTTGTTGCATTAATGATTCCAAATTTTCCTCAATTTATAATTGGTTATTATGGAATATTGAAAGCTGGTGGTATTGTCACTGCTTGTTCAGTTTTACACACTGAACATGAACTCGCTTACCAATTAAATGATTCTGGAGCTGAGATTATTATTGCTTGGGATAATCAAATAGAGAAGATCAATAAAATAAAGGAACGTACGCGCCTTAGGCATATCATTGTTACCAATATCTTTGATTATGCACCAATGGCTTCAAGAAATCCCCCAGAAATCGCAGGAACTTTGCAATTTCTTAATTTAATTAATAGTACTAAACCTAACCCTCCTCAATTTGAAATTAAAGCAAAAGAAGATCCCGCATGCCTTCAATATACGGGAGGTACAACAGGATTACCAAAAGGAGCAATGCTTACTCATTATAATCTTGTCTCGAACTGTATGGCTGTAGTTGCGTGGGGTGGAGAAGACTTTAGAAGAGGAAAAGAAACCATTTTAACAAATTTACCATTATTTCATATTTATGGTCAAACTGTATGTATGAATTTACATATTTATAACGGATCGACAATAGCTCTAAATCCTGATCCAAGAGATCAAAAATCTTTATTCGAATTAATAAAATCTACGAAACCTACAATGTTTCCAGGTGTTCCAACGATGTATATGCGTTTGCTAGAACGAGACGATCTTGAAGACTATGCTAAAGATTTGAAATCTATTAGGATTTGCAATACTGGAGCAGCTCCAATGCCACCGGAAGTTCAGAAAGAATTTGAAGAGAGAACTGGTGGTAAAATTCTTGAAGGTTATGGTTTAACAGAATCTTCACCTGTAACAAATAGTAATCCATTTATCGGTACAAGAAAAGTCGGTTCTGTCGGAATGCCTATTCCTGATACAGTAGTAAAAATAGTTAATATTGATGACTATACAAAAATTATGCCGCTTGGTCAAGAAGGAGAAATTATAATAAAAGGCCCTCAAGTGATGAAAGGATATTGGAATAAACCAGATGCTACTGAGAATCAAATTAAAGATGGTTGGTTGTTAACAGGTGATATTGGAAAAATGGACGAAGATGGTTACTTCTACATTGTTGACAGAAAAAAAGATATGATAAATGTTAGTGGGTTTAAAGTATATCCAAGGGAACTTGAAGATGTCTTATTTGAACACGAAGCTGTTGAAAATGTTGCTATTATTGGAATCCCCAATCCGAAAATCCCAGGTAGTGAACATGTTAAGGCATATATAGTTTTAAAAGATGGTTTTATGGAAAGTGAAGAAATGACAAATGAATTAAGAGAATTTTGCAGGAAAAACGTAGCACCCTATAAAGTACCAAAACATATCGAATATAGAAAAGAGTTGCCAGAGACTCTTGTAGGTAAAGTGCTTAGGAAAGACCTAAAGGAAATTGAGGCCAAAAGGCGAGGAGAAGAAGTATAAATTTAAAAGAAAATTAATTTTCCTTTATTTAGCTAAATTTTTTAATCTTTTTTAATTAAAATTATGTTCCTTTATTTAGATAATTTAGTTCAAACTGAAGTGACAAAAGAAGAATTATTTATAATTCCTTCTCCTCAATACATTAAGATTGATAATTCTCAAAAAATGAAAATTAATGAATTTTCGAAATTGTATACCGATTTATCTGAAAAAAATAATTATATTATACAACAAATACAAGAATCTTTAGCCTCTTCTAGTTTTAATAAGAATATAGAAGTTATTAAAGTTCAAGATCCTGATAATTTTCCAAAGATAAATTTATTTTTAGATGAGAGTATCTCTATTTTTCCAGAATCGCTTTATAATGAAACTAAAAAGAAGAAGTTATACGAAAATCAAGGATATCTCTTAATCGCTAGAGATTCTAAAGTAATTATAAAAGCAAAATTTTTACAAGGATTCTATTATGGAGTTCAAACTTTTCTTCAATTATTAAATTCGTCTAGTGATAAGCTCTCAATTAATAATTTAAGAATTTTAGATTTTCCTTCTTTACAAATTCGTGGCATCTCTGATGATATTTCAAGAGGTCAAGCACCTACAATTGAAAATTTGAAGAAATTTATCAAGACTTTAAGCTGTTATAAAGTAAATCAATATTATTTAGCGTTTATGTTAGACATGTTTAGCTTTAAAAATTATCCCGATATTGGAAAAGATAGAGGCGCCTATTCTAAAGAAGAATTAAAAAATTTAATCGAATATGCAAAAAAATGGTTTGTGGAACTGATTCCTGTCTTTCAAACATTAGGAAATTGGGATAATATTTTACATAGTCCTAAATATTGGAAGTATGGAGAATTTCCAGGTTCAAACAGTTTAAATATTGCAAATAAGGAAATATATGAAATTTTAGATGGTATGATCGGTGAACTAAGTGAAGTTTTTACATCTGAATATTTTCATATTGGAGGCGATGAAAGTTTAGATGTTGGACGAGAAAATTCGAAACAATATATAAATGAAATTGGTATTGAAAATGCTTATCTTAATCATTATAAAAAAGTTTATAAAATCGTTAAAAAATATGGATATCAAAAAATTGTTATCTACCATGATACTCTATATACATTGAAGAAACTCCTCAAAAATTTACCTAAAGATATGATTATAGTATATTGGAATTATAATGTGAAAGAAAAATATCCTATATTAAAAGAAATTAATAAATTTGGTTTTCCAATAATAGTTAGTCCTTCAATAATGGATTTCAATCGATTTTTTCCATCAATCGATAAATACGAAAAAAATATCGCAAATTTAATTAAGTATGGTTATGAAAAAGGGATAATTGGAGAAATCACATCAAGTTGGGGTGATTATAGAAACAAAGAAATTCGAGAGAACAGAATTTATGGTTTTATTTTCTCTGGTATGATAGGTTGGAATCCATTAAGAGAAATTAATCAGTTTAAATTTTGGAAAAGTCTATTTATTCATTTCTTTGGAATTGATGATCGTCGATTGGTTGAAATTTTTAGCAAGTTGAGGTTAATTCAAGATAAAAGATTATTACATACCAGACCATCAGGTTATTATAATCATTTTTTTGCTCATCCATTTAATAAGAAAACTTCTAAGTACAAAAAGAATATAAAAGTTAAGGGTTTTGGCAAACTAATCTCAGATATGGATGAAATAATTAAAAAGTGTGAAGAATTAGAGAATATTATCCCCAAAAATAAAATAAATATTAGGAGTCTCGCTTTTGTTGCTAAAAATTTAAAATTTTATTGTAAAAAAAGAGTAAATTCGAAAAATTCTATTGAATATTTATTTAAAAGTAAGAAAAATCGAAAAGATCGATTGATAAAAGAAATTAAAGATCTAAAAGAAGATTTGATAGATTTATTAGAAGAGCATGAAATATTATGGCTAAAATCCTCTAAGAAAGAAGGATTTAAATCAATCAAGCAAAAATATTTATGGTTAATGCAATTTTACGATGATAAATTAAATAAGCTTAAGACTAATAGTCAATGGGAAGATCCTAACATCCCAAGTGAACTGATTTATTTTAATTCAAATTACATACATGACGTTCATACAACATATTATAAAAAGCATATTCATATTGACGAAGAAATCAGTCAGGCTTATTTACAAGTAATAGCAGGGTGTTTCGCGAAAGTTTATATAAATAATGAATATATTGGGCATGTGATTACAAGAAGAACATTAAATTTTGTTGGGATTGAAAACAATATACAAATATTTGATATTAAGGATTATCTAATAAAAGGGGAAAATGTGATATTAATTGAGAATTTTGATTACATAGGAGGTATCGGCCCTATAAATGTATTTGGTATAATAAAATTTGAATCAAATGAATTAATCTATATTAAAACGGATACAACATGGTTGGGGTCAAAAACAAATAAAAATGACTGGAAAAATGTTAAAAGCTTTGGTAAACCACCTAAGGCAACAGGTGGGTTAAATTGGCCTAATTTCGAGAAAAATTTACCATCTAACTCTGATGAAAATTTCCCATTTTTGAATACTTTAATTAGTAAAATTCCTAAAAGATATTTTTGGTTTATAAGACTGATAGTCAAACTTTTCTATCGTTATGATATAATTGAATAACGATATGTTTAATGCCTTAAGAAACTGAAATTTAAGAAAGGTTTTTTTCTTTCCATGTTTTTATAAAATCCTTGAAATTGTTATCAGAAATTCCTAGAGAATTAAAATTTTCTTTGTGTTCCGTCTGATCCTTATTAGATTTGGTCTTAAATGATAATTCCCAATCATAATAAGAAACTGCTTTTGACATAATTTTATATTTAATCTTATTTAAAATAAACCAATACAGACTATCAGTTTTCTAATTCTGGAAAAATAATACAAATTTGTATATTTAGATTTGAGCATTATATTCTAAAATTCGCTCCAAAAGAACGAAATAATATATTTAACAAAGATATTAATAGGAAAACTTTTATATTTTCTTTACAAAGGATGTATCCGACAAAAATGAATTATATATAAGTTAATAAGAATATTAACTTACTAAGGAGTATACTCTTTTTGGTCGACCGGCATTTTCTCCTTTAATTATAGTTTCTTTAATTAATCCTTCATCTACTAAGAATCCTAGGATTTCTTTTAATTTTGCTCCACCTAATTTCGATTTACTACTAAGATCTCTAGTTTTAATAATTTTGGTTTCCTTAATTGTATTCAATATTTTCTTAATTGGTTCAGGATACTCAATTTCTATTCTCTTAACAACAGTTAATACTTCTAAGTAATTTTTCGCTTGTTTTGCAAAAGGACTTCGAAAACCATCAAAATGAAATGCTTCATCTTCTTTAAAAACAATTGAGTTCAAATAATTCTCATCTAAAAGGATATTACCCATATTTACTATTTCATCGTTGTATTTAATAACTTGGCAAGTTTTTTGTTCTGTTTGAATTAATTCAATTTTGATTTTTTTTAGGATATCTGTAATAATTTCAAGATAATTAGAGATTTCTTCAAAATCTGCTAAAGAAAAGTAGAACTTAATTTCAATCCCTCTCCTATACGCCTCATATAGACTAGGTTCAAGTTTTTTTAGCATTGAGGGGGGTAATGAAGTTAATATAATTTCTTTTTGACTTGTTTCAAACAAATTGTAAAAGTTTTCATAAGCAAGGTTAACATCAGAATAATGATAGAAACTAATATCCTTCAAACATCTTCCAAACTTACTTTCTTGAGCTTTAAGCTCCTCATCAATTTTCTCAATATTGTATTTAAGATTGTTTATTTTCTTGGTAACTAATTTTGTCAATGCTATTTTTGGATTGACTCTAAAATATAATTTTGGTTTTGATTCATTTGAGGATTCTATAAGGTTTCTATTTCCTAGATAAAGAAGGTTATGATATACTTGGGTATATGAATAATTAAGTTCCGTTTTAATATCATTAATAGTGCCAGTTTTATACATCAAAAAATATTTGTAAATATCTATTTGAATATCAGAAAATCCAATTTCTTTAAGAAAAGCAAGAATTTGCGAGTTCATCTTATAATGAGATATTTATCGTTATTCGATAGTATAGTAATTTGTGACATGACTTAAATAATCTTTGTAAAATAATAAGTTTCTTATTGTCACAAATCATACTTATATATAATAACTAAGAAATAATTTTGGGATGATCAAATAAAATGGCTCAATGTAAAGATTGCAAATATTACAAACCTATAGATGAGATGAAAGGAGATTGTTTTGGGCATGAAGTTCCTGCAACGTTAGATACAAATAAATGCCCTACAAACAGCTTTCAGCCACGAGAATAAATTAAAAAATAAGGTATGTTAAAACTTGACTAAAATTGCTAAGTTCTTCTATTCGTTTGAAGTTTTACAGAAGAATGAAAAGAAATTTGTAGAGTATATGAAAAACTATGGTATACCTATAATGTCAAAATACTGTAAAAATTGGCAATTATTTAAGCAAAAAGCGACATTAAGAGGAGATAATATTCCTCAATATATCGGATATTTTGAAATTCCCGATATAGACAGTTTCTTTAAGATAGATCCTCCTGAAGAAATGGCAATGACAATAGAAGAAGCTTCAAAAGTTTGTTCAAATGTAAAGGAATGGATTGGAGAAGTAATAGCTTCAAATATTTAAAATAAATTTTAAAGGTGAATATTATTCCAATGAAAGTAGATTTTAAAAAATCAATGAAAGAATTTTATAATCCAAATGCTCAGAAAGTAGTAATGGTTGAAGTTCCTGAAATGCAATTCTTAATGATTGATGGAATGGGATCCCCAGGTGATTCACAAGAGTATCAAGATGCTCTAGCTGTGTTATATCCAATTGCGTTCAAAACAAAATTCTTGAGTAAGGCAAAAGGGAAAGACTATGTCGTGCCTCCTTTAGAAGGTCTCTGGTGGGCTGATAATATGGACGATTTTACAAAGGGAAATCGAGATAAATGGAAGTGGATTATGATGATTATGCAACCTGATTGGATAACTCAAGAGATGATTGACGAGGCAATTAAAATTACAGTAGAAAAGAAACCAGAACTTAAAGACAAAATTTCAAAACTTTATCTTCAATCATATAAAGAAGGAAAAGTAGCACAGATAATGCATATTGGCCCTTATTCTGAAGAAGGTCCAACTGTTGAAAAAGTACACAAATTTATTGAATCAATTGGTGGGACTTTTGATGGGCACAATCAAAAACATCATGAAATCTATCTTAGTGATCCACGAAAAGCTACACCAGAAAACATGAAAACTGTCATTAGACAGCCTTTTAAATAAACTTTTACTTTCTTTTTTTATTTTATCGTTGATAGATTGTATGATAATCTTTAAATTTTAAGTCTCAAGTAATCTTAATTAACTAAAAATTTTTGAGACTAAGAAAATGAGTAATGAAGAGCGTAAGCAAAAAATAAACGTAAGAGATTGGATAGTGCTAAGTACAGTGATGATGGGTGCGGTTTTGACGATTTTGGCTTTAATTTGGCAAGTTCCACCTGCAAATGGAATAGTTACAAGTACATTTTTGTTAATGGTTTCATTTATCTTTTTTGTTAATTCTGTATCTGTTAATTCCAAAGCTCAGTTTGAAGCAAATCAAGGTAATGTCTCTGAAACCCGCATTAATCGATTTGTAACATTCGCAGAATATTCATTTGGACTTGGTTTTACTTTAGTTTTAACAGGATTTACAATTCTGGGTTATAAATACCTACTCACTTATATAGGTCTTCATTTAATCACATTGATATTACCAATTACATTTTTGATAACTACTTGGGTACTAATTTTTATATATAATATAATCAACTATGCTGGTAAACCACTAGGAGCGATTAGAAATTTAAAACGCAATCTCTGGATTTTATTAGAATTGATCTGTTTAATAATAATAGTATGTGATTTTTTTGGGATACTTGTAATTCCCTAATCTTTTTTTTATTTATATTAAATGAAACATGACAAATCTTTTTGAAGAGATTTTTTATTGTAATCTGAACTCAACAATTCTTCAAGTTCCGGGAATTCAAAAGGAAAAATGCTTTCAAAAGCTCTTTTCAGAAGTTCTACATACTTCTTTCTGTCGTAATCATGTCTTTTTTCGTCATATAAAGCTGAAAGGATAACTTTTTTTTCAGGAAAATTCGGATCCGCATCAGCATTAAGAATAATGTACCTCACATTTTTTCCTGCGGACGCTATAATACCCGATCGTTCTAACTGTCTAGCAGCAACCGCTTGGTATGAATTTACCTTATATTGATTTGGACTTCGAGAGATCTTTTGCTTTATCGTGAGTTCATCACGAGAGATTTCTCCTGAGTAAACCCTCTCCACGTATTCAAATAGTTTTTTCTTTGCTTCTGGTATTCTTTTTTTGAATTCATCAACGGTCTTTGCTCCTTTAAATATATCAATAAACGCATACTGTGCATCTTTCACAATTTTGGGCATATCTCTGCGTCTCACTTCAATACCCCTCACTTTCACTTCGCCATTAGTCTTTATCCCCCAATAGTGACTAAGTGCTGGAACATCTGGTTCTGCTCGAGAAGGTAAAAAGACAATGACATTAAACTGTCCGTCCCAACTCATTGGAATGTTCGTTGTGTCAGAAATTTCTTTTGCAATCTTTTTTGTTACTATTTCAAATTCCTCTGGAGTTCTTCCTTTCGTATCTTGAAGCCACATAGAATCAACAATTCCATGGACAACCTTACAGCCATAACTTTTTGCAATCTCAGTAGATCTCAATAAAAACTCACGTGCAAAAGCACAAACCGTTTGATGTGCCTCAATTTTACCGAAACGAGCATTTTTAAAACCTAAATATCCAAAACTTACAACAAGTACCCATTTTAAAGCAATATCGGTGAATTTGTATCGAATATCATCATGAGTCTTGTTATATTCTTTGCATTCTAATCGTTTTCTAAGTGGCAAGCTAATTGATTTAGAAATGATGCCCTGCCTTTTTGTGCATATATGAAATTTTGTACCGGGTACTTTAATTCCTGTACCGTCATCTTTACAGCATTTACAGTTAATAGTTTCCGGAGAAATGTTAAAATTTGCCATTAGCGACGGATACATTGAAGAAAAGTCTAATTCTACAACTTGATCAAAAACCCCAATTAATGGTTCAAATATATGCCCTCCCCTATCATTTATTATCAATTCCATACCATTTCGAAAACTTTCCGGACTTTTCTTAAATGGCGGGATAAGATGATCTAGTTTGTATGCATTATAATATTGTATTGATTGCAGTGCACCACCAATAGTTACTCTACAGAGTCTTTGCATAGGAACTCGGGATACTCTTGCAACTTCTATTACTCCTGGTATATTCCCCTCACTAAAATGTAGACTGCCATAAGTTGTTGTGTCTAGGTGAAACCGCCCTGTTAAATAGACTTGAGTTTTGGAGCGCCTCATTATTATTCCATATGACATGTAATGCTCTGAGTTTCCAGAAAGATTAAAGATGCAATTTTTGAGAGGCGTTTTTGTCCGAGAGAGATAGAGATCCTTTGAAACTCGATTCACTGATGCTCGAGCAACTAAGTACGGAAATACAAATTCATCTCCTCCATGTGTTAATATAATGTCAGGATCCAATCGCTCAATTACTTTGCTTATTGTTTTTATGGTTTCGGCTTCATCTGCTTTATCTATTAAGATCTTGTTTTTTTTCTGCCCATCTGCTCTTGGAATGTTAGCTTTCTCATCATTTTCAACTATGCTAACTTCAGCATATAGGAGAGAATCATTATAATACGATTTCATCCCACGCTGTTGCACTTTAATATCCAGCCATACAGCTTTTAGAGGGGGTAGTTCATAAAACAGTTCTTCGTTGTCATCATTCAACTCTAATGATATCAAACGCATTACTGGTACTTCAGATCTTCCCTTATTTTCAATTTTAACTCTAAAATTGCATAGAGACATCGGGAACAAGTCATTAACATAGAAGTACATTTGAGAAATTGGAAGATCAGTATTGTATAATGTAAAAAAACCGATTTCATCGACTTCTTTGATAGTATTCTTAAATACCGAAGGTTTTTTGACAGAAACTCCAAATATCTTTACTTTTTCTTGATCTTCGAGCGTCACATATTTTTCACAGATTCTTACGTCTTTAACATTATGGTGGGATTTGAGAATCTGCTTTAATCTCTTAAAATCTTTGCCAACATGTTTTTGGGGTACAGCAAAAAACTCAGGACAGAAATCGTGAAAAATTTTTATAACTTGTTGTTCTTTTACAGTTTTAACCCAAAGAATGACTCCATTGCCATAAGTGGATACATCTAAAAGCCACCCATCAAATTGCTCTTGAAATTCAGATTTCATATTATTCCTTCAATTGTTTCTCTAATTCTTTTACTTTCTCTTCTAACAAACCAATTTTTTTTTCTTGTTCAATTGCAAAGGAAATAAACAATACTTCTGATAACATTGGACGTGCGCTCATACTCCCAGCATCAGCATGTATTCGAGCAAAATTCATCAATTTATCAAATATCTTCTGCTCTTTAGGACGTAATGCTCTTTTGAAGTCTTTCCAGCTTTCAATTTCATGCTCTAATGCAGGTCTAAAAGAGGGTACAGTTCTTCCCATATTTGACACTTGATCTAATAAATCCAAAAAAGAAAGTAATTTAACAAATTAAAACAAAAATACAATACTAGTTTTCTGATTTTTTTCTTAATAAGAAAAATTGAGAATAATCCCAATTATAATACTATATAGAAATTATGAGATGGTAAGATATGTATAAGATAATTGATTCTCTGTGTTATGTGCCTACAGAGGAGGTTTTTGTCGATCTTTTAGTTTCGTTGCCCCCTCAAATGGCAAGATATCTTAGGGATGTTTTTGGTCCAAGAGTAGCACCTCTTTTAGGCATTACACCAGAAGAGCTATACAAAATGAAATCAACCCTGAGCACATCTGAGCTAAAAAAGGCAATTGAACCTCTTTTAGCAAAAATACAAAAACTAACTATGCCCGTTGAAAAGTTTGTGGAACAGCTTGATAAAATGGGTGTTGAAAAAGCAGTTATATTCAATTTAGATGAAGAAACTCCTAGCAGTATTGCCGGACTGCCAAATGATTACTATGCTAATATTGTAAAAGAATTTCCTGAGAAGTTTATAGGTTTTGCGGGTATAGATCCTCTAAAAAAAAAGAAAGCATTAAAAGAGATTAGACGGTCATATGATTTAGGCCTTAGAGGAATTGCTCTCAGACCATTTATGTTTCAAATTCCACCATCCCATAAAAAGATGTACCCTATTTATTCTGTTTGTGTAGAACTTGATATTCCAGTATGGTTTCATATATCTATTAATTATTCTACTAATTCAATGGAAGTAGAACGCCCGATATATCTTGATATTGTTGCTCAAGATTTTCCCAATTTAAAAATTATTGCTGGACATGGTGGATGGCCATGGGTGAATGAAATTGTTGCAGTTGCATGGCGAAACCCAAATATCTACGTTGATATTGCTTCTTATCTACCAAAATATATTGGTATGAAAGGAACCGGGTGGGAATCTCTTATCCATTACGGAAATTCAGTCCTGCAAGATAGAATTCTATTTGGATCCACTTGGCTCTTTATGGGGATGTCAATAAAGCAATTAGCTGATGAAGTCATGAAATTGCCTCTAAAAGAAGAGGTAAAGGAAAAATGGATCTATAAGAATGCAGCTAGATTTTTGGGTTTGAAGTGATTAAACTCTTATAATTAATCTTCTGTACCTTGACATTCTGGGCATATTATCATCTCAAATTCTTCCAAATCACTTCTCCAAACATAAATAACACCATTACCTTCACATAATTCACATTTTTTTATATCTCCTTTAGGATATACAAAATGACACATTTAATTTTTTCAACTCTATTTATACTTCATGATATTTGAAATATGGGAAATCCATCATTTAATTATAAAATAACCTATTTAAATCTTTTCATGCTTTTTGAAAAATGAGAAGATATATTGATTATAAATTAAACCCAAAATTTTTAACTAAAAACTATTTTAATATACGAAAGATTTGAAATATGACTGAAGAAAGAAAAAATTGGCATGCTCCATGTGGAATTTATTGTAAAAGGTGTCCAGGAGTAGAATCGTTTGGGTGCAAAGGATGTCGAGAGCAACAAGGACAAATCCTTAAGTTTCCTGTCTGTAAGACATATGAGTGTATAACAAATAAAGGGTATGATTTCTGTTACGAATGTACTGAATTTCCTTGTGAGAAATTACAACCAATTGTAAATTTTGAGATCTTTACTCCCCATAATTCAAAAGTTTATAACTCAGTAATGATTCAAAAATTAGGTTTAGAAGAATGGGATAAAATTTGTGATGAAAAATCAACTCTATATTATTCAGCCAGAAAGATACAATATGGAGGAGACCCTCTCACACTTGAGGAAAAAGACCCAAATATGTATAAAAAAAAGAAAAAATAAGAATAGATACATTTATAAATTTAAAACATCCTGTAATACCCCAACCAACGATTCTTAAATAACGTTAATCTTTCTAAAAATTGTGTTACTTTTAGTCTGATTTCTTCTGAATTCTTGCTGCTTCCCACTCTGCTTCTTCAGCTTCCCTTTCAGCTTCCCACTCCGCTTCTTCAGCTTCCTTTTCAGCTTTTCTTTTTTCCTTTTTAACTTTATCAGCTTTCTTTTTAACTTTATCGGCTTCCTTTCTTAATCCATCAGCGACTTTCCTAGATTCCTTAACTTTATCATCTGCTTCTTTATTATGTTTTTCATAATCTTCTTTCGTTGCGGTTCTTACCGCTTCTGCCCCACATTTTTCACAATATTGAGTATCTGTATGAGTAAATTCTCCACATGAGTCACAGATTAATTTAAATGTCTTTTTAAATGTTTTCATGTCCAAAATTCTTCACTCCTCCAAAAATTATTTTCCTTTTATATTTAGACTAATATTCTTTACGTTATTTAAAGGCTAAACATATTTATATATTTAATCTTAAAACCTTGATAAATTCACATTTTCTTAATAAATAAAAAATAGAGAGATAAGGATAGTTTAAAGAAAACAAAACAAGCTAATTATAGAGAAAATTCTTTTTTGCACAAAATTCTCTTTAAAATAAAACTTTAAATGAGCAGATTTTCATAATAATAACATGTTTCAATATGATTTACAACTCAATTTTATAGGTATGGTCTTTGAATCTTTTATACTCTTATTCGCAGCAATTTTATTGGGGTTGATATTAAAAAAATATTACGTAAAGCGTCATAGATTAACCCGATTGCTTTTCTTAATTTTCTTTTGTTACTTTATAGCAATAATTTTTTCTTGGTTGTCAAAAGTATTTGTTATCGCTCAGGTAAGTATAATACAAGATGGATCTATAATTACTTGGATGTATAATATAACAGTAGATTTTCGACTAAGCGAATTCTTTGTAACAATTGCGATTTTCTTGTCTTATATCCTTAAAGTAGGCGTTTTTGAAAAAGGGTATATCAAATGGCAAAGAATTGTTGTAATAATTTATGGAATATTTTGTTGTTTCTATGTATTATTCATCTATTTAAATGATAATCATCTTTTAGATGTGTTTGCGTTCTTGTTTGTGTTTATTTATATGGTTTTGGTTTATGGCCCTTTTTTGAGAAGATCGATAGAGTCTTATCGAGCTGTAAAGGAAAAAGCGTATAAACAGGCTTTTTTGTCATTAGCGATCATGTCCTTTAGCTTTATGCTGATATTTCTTTGGTTTGCAATAGATCGAGTATTTGTACTTTTGGGAAACCCCGGTTTTACAGCTTTTTATTATTTAGCGTGGATTTCTGCCATTGTTGGAATCTTTGGCGCATACTATGGATATATAAGACCCAAATCCAGAGAATAGATACTTTTTATTATTTTAAACCTAACATTAAAAAATATATTTATATTTTTTTTTTAATTATCATATAGAAAATTAGGTATAATTTTAGCAGTGATTTCAGTGGAAAAAATAATACAAGACATTTGGATACTAAATGATGCAGGAGCGGTCTTATTTCACCGTGTTCTTGAAAAAAAAGTCGATGAACAGTTAATTGGGGCATTGATGTCTGCTTTAAATCTAATAGCAGAAGAATTAGAAAGTGGCGGTTTATCTAGTTTTGAAATTAAAGATAACAAATATATCATTATGAAACAATTTGGGATTTCATTTATAGTAAATGCTCCAAAAAAAATTAAAGAAAAAAAGATCAAGGAAGAACTTGCTAAAATTGTAAATAAGTTTTTCACTATATATCCCAAAGAGTTTTTTAATAACTGGGATAATGATGTAAGTATTTTTGTTGATTTCGAAAATCAAATTAAAGATAGTTTACAGGATACAATAGACAAATTCGAAAAAGCATTTTGGTAATTTGTCAAACCCAATAATCTAATGTAGTGTTTTTTAAGGGTACTTTCTTCTTGGATGTACGAGGTTTCCACTTCAACAACCGATTTTCTGGAAGATATGGGTGCTGAACGAGAACATATTCTACATACCTTTCATCATCATTTATCATCACGAGCACATTTCCAAAATGCGAAAGGATTTTTCCACCTTTCGGTCTAAAAAGGGAGTTTTCGTGTAAGGGTGCCGTTATGATAATGAGAGGATTTGTTTTCCAAAGTATTTGTTTAATTCCGTCTATAGTTCTTAAGAGATCTTCGAATGTCTGTTTTTCGTAACCTTCAAACATAGTTGTGATCCCAGATATTAGCACAACTTTCACATCTTCTAGTGCGGAAAGTCTATTTTCCAAAATCTCGACCATTTGATCCCATGTGAACGCCCGTGAAATAAGAATGTTTTCCAATGTTTTTTGAGGGGAAAGATTCTGAGACACGGCAAACTTACTTACATTATATGGATTAAACCTATTATTTCCATCAATAAAAGCAACTCTAATACCTTCTCCAATCCCTCCATTGGTAAAAGCTTTTTGGGCGATAACTGCCGTAGTCAATAAAACATTAGTTGTTAGTTTCTTATCTCCGTAGAGTAAATACACCAAATCCCGATGAAATCCTCCAGAAAGCAGTTCATCTAAAGTGCTATCACCACTTGAGATTAGAGAAATATTGTTGTTCTTTTTATATAATGTGAATCCTGTCTGATTCAGAGTCATCATGTGAAATAGCAATTCTTCAAAATAAAACGAATATACACCGACAATTTTCTGAAATCTTTGCAGATTCTCCATTGGAAAGAAATTTTATTCCATTTTATAAGAAGAAGCATTCTTTTTAAAGTAGTATTGTTCTATGAAGACGGAGGGGGGTGATTGGAAGTAAAAATAAAAAAAAAGTTTGAGAATTCTATATTTTTTATATACTTTTTTTCAAATTTTTAATTTTTAAAAAAATTATACAATTCTAAGAAAAATCTTATTGAATTATTAAAGAACATATAATTTTGATAAACCTTTTTAATAAAAAATGGCTTATTAAATATCACAATTCGATTTTAAATTGTATTGAAAAGAAGAAAAATGTGAATAAAAAAATGTCAAATCCATATGAAAGTCGCTTTTGGAAGAAAAACTGGGATCCTAGAATGGAAGACATTGCCCCTCAAGAATTCGAAACTACTTATCCAGAAATGATAAGACCCACATTTGAAAATTTCTCTGATAAAATGGCACTAGCGTATCAAGGATTAGAGATCAGTTTTAGTGAAGTAGATAAATATTCTAATCAATTTGCTAATATGTTGATTGAAAATGGATTTCAAAAAGGTGATGTAGTTGGTATTAATCTAGCAAATATTCCTGAATACGTATATTCTGTTTTAGGCACACTTAAAGCAGGATGTATTGTTTCAGGAGTCAGCCCTTTAATGTCTGATGTTCAATTGCATTATCAATTGGATGATCTTGGAAAGGGTGGTAAAAAAGTGGCTTTAGTCACTCTAGATGCTATTTTTCAACATAGGTTAACAAAAATTGCTGATAAATTACCACAGCTTAAAGTTGTTGTTGAAACAAGTGTAATTGGTTCATTTTCTAAGGAGGATCAAGCAAAAATTAAAGCTGTAACAGAAATTCCCTCAGGTGAAATCACTCCCTTGGAAGGGAAAATCGTTTATAATTATCAAGATGATGTTTTGACGGACTTTTCAGCCGATCTTCCTAAAGTTGATTTAAGCCCCGATGATATAGGCTGGATCCAATACACTGGAGGTACTACAGGGCCACCAAAAGGTGCAATGTTAAGTCACAGGAATTATGTTTCAAATATGAAGGGGATAATTACTTGGCTCCAATGGGAACGAGGAAAGGGAGTATTATTATCAGGATTTCCAATGTTTCATATTGCTGGTTTAACAGTATGTCAAGGAGCTCTTTATAATGGGATGAGTCAAATTATTATTGCTAATCCTCGTGATGCATTGCATATTTGTAATGAAATGAAAAAATATAGACCAACAATGCTAGTAAATGTACCTTCCTTATATCAAATTTTGATCAATTTTCGCAAATTTAAAAGGTTAGATCATTCAAATTTAAAATTGTGCATCTCTGCAGCGGCTCCATTCCCAAAAGAGTCTCAAGAAACTTTAGAAAGCATAGTTGGTGAAGGAAAATTACTGGAACTTTGGGGAATGACTGAACTTTCACCAGTTGCGAGTATGAACCCTTCTATAGGTACAAAAAAGCTAGGTACAGTAGGTTTACCCTTTTTAAATGTCGATTTAAAGATTGTGAATCCTGAAACGAATGAAATCGTCCCATTAGGAGAACCTGGAGAGCTTTGTGTAAGTGGTCCATTAGTTATGCAAGGATACTATAATAAACCAGAAGAAACTGCAAAAGCCATAGACAAAGATGGTTATATGCATACCGGGGATGTTGGAATTATGGATGAAGATGGTTACATTCGAATTGTCGATCGTACCAAAGATATGATTATTGTTGGAGGATTCAAAGTCTTTTCAGCAAAAGTTGAAGATACCCTTGCAAAACATCCAGCAATTGGTATGATCGCATTAATTGGAGTCCCAAACCCCGATAGACCTGGGTCTGAAATTGTAAAAGCATTCATCCAAATCTCCCCAGATTATGAATTCGATGGAAATAAAGAAGCTTTGAAAGAAGATATAATAAATTTCTCTAAAGATGACTTAGCCCCATATGAAGTTCCCAAATTAATAGAATTTTCAGAAGAGCTTCCTTTAACCGTTGTTGGGAAAATTGACAAGAAGGTTCTAAGATCCGGCTAATCTAGAAGATATATTATTAATAATTTTTTTCTTATTTCTTTTTGAGAATATAACCCTTAGAAACCTAATTAGGAAAAATTTTTTTATGAATGTAGGCCATTAAATTTTGATGAAATTAAAAAAGTATATTTTGGGGGACATAGTAATATTCTTTTTAACTTTTTCTTGCATAGTGAGTTCTATTTTTGCTGATTTTCAACTTGGGGATTCTTGCCTCCCCGTAGACGAGGAAGGTTTCATAGAATATGATTTTGACAATTATACGGCTCCGGGAACATTAAGACTCAAAGTAGAATTTGTGGATTTATCAAAGATTTATGAGCCAATTGAAGCATTGGGAGCCAATATAACTGTTAGTGAGTATAATTCTACTACTAATAAATATCAAGTTTCTATTGTTGATTCAAAAAAATATCAAAACCAAGCATGCTTAATTTATAATAAAACTCTTCAGTATTTTAGATATAATCAATCCATGGATAATCTGTTATTAAATGGTTATGGAGGATATTATGTTATTCCGAATGATCCCGTAGATGTAAATGTTGTAAAAGATTTTATTGAAGGGACTACAAATTGGAGCGTAACTGTTGAGAATAACACAGTCACTATTGACATCGGTAATGATCAACTTATTTTGACTTATGATGAACAAGGATTATTGATAAAAGAAGATGTAAAAAACAATAATTTATCAGTATCAGTTTTAACATTTATATCATATACAGCTAATCAAAATAACGATATTGGGGATTTTAATTTATTATTAATAATACTTACAATTTTCATAATAGCAATCGTTTCAGTAATAAATAATAAAACTTCTTTAAAAAATCGATAAAATAGTTGTTTTAGTTTATTTTCATTTTGTTTTCAACAATGGAAACTACTTCTGGAAGCACGTCTCCTATTTTTTCATGAATTACAACCTCAGCAGCTGAGTCCATATCAGTCTCTTGAATATTTATGATAGCCAGTTTAGCTCCAGTAGATAGAACTCGAGAAGGATACCACGCTACCGGATAGACTACAAGAGATGACCCTAAAACTAGAAGTAAATCGCATGCTTCAAGCATTTTATCTGCAGCTTCAAGCGTTTGAGACTCAAGTGATTCCCCAAAAAATATTGCGTTTGGTTTAAGCAAACCTCTGCATTTATCACAAGATGGAGAGGTTTTCCCTCTCATTACTTGATTAACCATAACTGTTATTTCATAAACTTGCCCACAGGTCATACACTTTGCTTCATAAGCATTTCCATGAAATTCAACAATATTCTTAGTTCTGGCTTTCTGATGCAGTCTATCTATATTTTGAGTTAATACTCCTTTTAGCTTTCCAAGCTTTTGAAGTCTGGTTAGAGCTTTATGACCTTTATTTGGGCGTGCTCTAAAAATATTTCTTCCAGTTTCCAACATAAATTCTAAATTCTTACTCGTGTTAGCTATATAAGAATGAATCGATGCGAACTCATATGGATCAACTTTTTCCCATAGCCCTTCACCTGGTGTCCTAAAATCCGCAATTCCACTTTCAGTTGACATCCCTGCGCCTGTTAATGCAATGATATTATTAGAATTTAGAATTAATTTTGCTAATTTTCTAATCTTATCTTCTATAGAACTCATTTTCTAATAGCACTGATACTATAAATTAAAAATTCTTTATCGCAACATAACCTTATAAAATATTTTATTGTTTTATGATTTTATTGTATTTATGCTAGTCGAAGATTTTAAACAGATTAAATATGAAAAGGAAGAAAATGGAATTCTAACTGTTACTTTAAATTGGCCTTCTAAAAAAAATGCTCTTTCTCCATTGGGGCTTTTAGAACTTTGGTATGCTGTAGACCATGCTGAAAAGGATGAAGAAGTTAAAGTAATGATATTAACGGGGTGTGAAGAAGCGGGAGCTTTCTCTTCAGGAGGATATTTTTCAGATGATGTATTGAATGATATACCTGAAAACTATAGAAAGGAAATCAATTTAAGAGACATGGCATCAAAGATATTATGCCTTAAGTTTTGGGATTTTTCAAAACCAGTCATATCAGTAATTAATGGTTTCGCCGTAGGAGGAGGATTTACACTTCCTGTAATTTGTTCAGATTTAATCTACATGGCTGAAGACGCATGGTGGGCATTATTTTTTATAAAGAGAGCAGTTATACCTGACTTTGCAACTACAGTTCTTTTTCCATTAATGATAGGTTTAAATAGGGCAAAAGAACTATTTTATCTTGGCGATCGGATGACTGCTCAAGACGCAGAAAGATTAGGGCTGATTAATAAAGTATTACCTAAAGAAGAATTAATGTCTTTTTCAAGAAAGCAAGCTTTAAGGTTAATTCCTCCAAAAGGACCATCCCTTTCTATTAAATTAATTAAAACAACTATGCATACATATTTTAGGAATATTATAGAGACTCAATTAGACATGGAAAATAAAGTGTGGACTAAAGCGATTCGAAGTATAGATTTTGGAGAATCCTTAAAAGCTCTGAAGGATAAAAGAGATCCCGTTTTTATAGGTAAATAAGTCAATTTTTTTTAACCTTGATCTATATCAAAATATAAGTATATTATCCCAAAATTCTGATTCAAAAAAAAAACAAATATTAACGATTATTTTTATGTATGCAATATAATATAATATTATAAATAATTCTCAATAATGCAACTTTCAATATTTTTTATCGATAAAAAAATGGAAAGCTTGAATGATTGTTGATATTGAGTTTAATAATTTAGCCAGAATGGTGAGACGGGAAAATTACGGATGGAGCAATCAAGTCATTTATCTATAAGATATGCGTTGTAGGTGACGGTGGTGTGGGAAAGACGTCTATGGTTCTCCGCTATTGTGAGAACACGTTTAAAGAAAATTACATCATGACGATTGGATCCAACTTTTCTACTAAAAAAGTTGACCTAGACGAGTATCCAAATTATTTGGTTAAACTTCAGCTTTGGGATTTAGCAGGTCAGAAACATTTTAGTTTCGTACGTCCACCTTTTTATCGGGGAAGTAGCGCAACAGTATATACATTTGATCTAACGCGAAGAAGTTCCTTTCAAAATATTTTAAATTGGAAGAATGAGGTGGAAAGAGTAATTGGTGATGGTAAACCGTCCATCTTAGTTGGTAATAAGATCGATTTGGCAGAAAAGGGACAAAGAGAAGTTGGAACAAGTGAAGGAGAAGCTTTAAAGGAAGAACTAAACGCAATAGCCTATCTTGAAACAAGTGCTAAAGAAGATGTGCTTGTTGAACCTGTTTTTAAAGATTTGACTAAAGCTATTTTAGAAAAGACTAAAAAGATATAGCTTTTTATTTGTTATAAACCATAAATTAAAATTTTGTTGTATATTTTATTAGAATAAAATCAAATAATAATAGGTAAATTAAATGTTTGGAGCAGCAGGTAGGGCATATGATCGTGCTTTAACTGTATTTAGTCCTGAGGGGCGTCTATTCCAGGTAGAGTATGCATTAGAAGCAGTTAGACGAGGTACACTCGCTGTAGCAGTTAAATCAAAAGAAGATGTGTGTTTAGCAGCACAAATCAAGATTGCTTCCCCATTAATGGATGCGGATTCAATAGATAAATTATTCCAAGTGGATGAACATATTGGAGTTGCTATTTCAGGACTGCATGCAGATTCGAGAGCGTTGATCAATTATGCAAGAGTTCAAGCTCAATCATTTAGATTGACATATGATGAGCCAGTTCGCTTAAATATGCTAGCTAAGGCAGTTGCCGACTTAAAGCAGCAATATACGCAATTTGGGGGTGTAAGACCGTGGGGATGTGCGCTTTTCTTTGTAGCAATTGATGCTAGTGGAACACAAATTTACACAACATCTCCAAGTGGAATTTACCGTTCATTCAAAGCCTATGCAATTGGAACAGGAGAAGCGACTGCTAGAGAATATTTACTCGAAAATTATAATGAAAACATGACTTTTGATGAGCTCGTGAATTTTACTTTAAAAGCTCTTAAGGAATCAATTGATGAGGAGGCAACAAAAGAAAATATAAGAGTAGCATATATTAAGGGCGAGGATAAAAAGTTCCATATGTGTAATGCTCAAGAAGTCGGAGAATTTTTAACAAAACTAACATAAATCTTATTTTAAATAGCATCATAAAAGATTTTATTATCTAAATTTATATTATAGATAATAATAAATTATCTAGAATTTTTCTAATTAAACAGATAGATAGGCTATTTTTATGGCTAAGAAGAAAAAGATCCGTGAAGAATTTGACATTTTATTTGAGAAAGGTGATGAAAAGGGAATTAAAAAGATGTTAGAAAAGAATCCATGGCTACTTGATGAAGTTTCGCATTCGCTGGATGCAGGGATGGCAGAACAAAATCGAATTATTGCAGCTTTAGGGGTAATGGAAGATGAGTTAGGAGGATCTGTCCCAATTGATGAAATTGTTTTTAGTTTGAGAGTAGATTTTGGTGTTCGTAAAACTGAGGATGAAGTTCATTCGGTTTTAGCTAGTGTTGAAAAATTAAATCTTGTAAAAAGAGATACTAGTGGATGGAGTTTAACAAATGAGGGAGGTAAAATTTGCGATGATTTTCTTAACAGAAATTTAGGAAAGTTCGAGATATAATTAATTAAATATTTATTTTTGAGTAATGATTTTTTAATTAACACTAAATTATTATTTTGAATTTGTAAAGAGATTTATAATTTAGATTCATTCTTAATTCTCCTTAAAGGTAGATGAAGTTTATGGAAGAGAAAAGAGAAGAAGATTTTGACCAGGAATTCGACGATGATGAATTGGATTTAACAAAAGATGCTTTTTTTTCTGATTTAATGGAAATGGAGGAAGAAATTGCCTCCGAAGCTTATGAATTGGTAGAACATGCTATTAATCTAATACAATCACAGTATTATGATGATAGTATTGAAATCTTACGTCAAGCAATTGGGTTGTATACTCAAATTAATAGAACAGAAGAAATTAAAGCTATTAATGATAAGATTTCAGAAGTATATCTGCTAAAAGAAGAAGCATTTAGACAAATCGAAACAAAACCAGAAGAGAAAGTTGAGTTAGTTGACAATCTGGAAACAACTGAGGAGGTTCAAATTACTAAAGAACCTGAAGTGATTGAAGACATAAAAATAGAAGAAGATTTAATTAGTAAAGCAAACCAATTGATAGTACAGGCTCATGAGTTAAGTAATAGCAATAAATTTGAAGAGGCCCTTGATAAATATGATGAAGCTGAAAAATTTTTAGAAAATCTTGGCAAATCTGATGAAATAAAAAGACTTTATGTACTGATTGAAGAATGTTATAATAAAAAAGCAGAATTTTTACGAGTTATTAAGAAAGAAGAGTCAGAAGAATCCATAGAATTAAAAGAACCTCCAAAGAAGATACAAGAAAAAGAAGAAAAATTAACCCAATTTCTTGAGACTAAAAAAAGAGAGGAAGAAGTATCTTCTAAAGCGTATGAGATATTAGATCAAGCTGTAGAATATGCTAAAATAAATGAATATGATCAGGCTATTGAATTATATAGAGAAGGTGTAAGTTTATTTGAAGAACTAAACTGGAAATATGAAGTTCAAAGAATTCTAGAAACAATCGCACTTTTAGAGAACGAGAAAATTAAACATTTTAAAGGATTAGAAAAAGAAAGATTAGAAATTAAACAAAAAATTGAAACTGAAATCCATAAGGAAAAAGTTATTGAAGAGCATGTTAAAGAGATAAGTGACCAAGAGAGACTCGCACAAATGGAAAGGTTAAGAGGAATTGAGTTTCAAAAAATGGAACAGGATTTTTTTAAAGCCCAAATTGATAATATGGCAACAGAAGCCGTGAGAATGGGTAGAGAATATGAATTAGCGATGCAAAAAGCAATAAAAGAGGGAAGTGTGGTAGAAGAGTGTATTTACCCTAAAGTAATTGAAATTTATCAAAAAATTAAGGATTTACTTATTGATAAGGGTTGGTATAATGAAGCTGCTATTTATGATGACACGATAAATGTATACATCCAAAAATTTGAGAAAGACCAAAAGATAAGACAAATTGAAGCTGATAAAAAGAAAAAACAGAAAGAAGCAGAAGAATTATTAAAAGTTAAGGAAGTACCAGTAGAAGAGAAATTGGATGAAAAACAGAAAGCATTATTGGAAGAGCAGCGTCAAAAACAACTTGAGATTCAAAATATTCGAAGTCAACTTGAAGAGAAAACAAAAAGAGCTGAACGTTTAGCAAGAGAATATGAAGTTGCATTAAGACAAGGGAAATTCGAATTAAAATGCCCCTATTCTGAGATTATCAAAATTTTCAAAGAGGCTAAACAAATAGCCTTAGAAAGAGGTTGGGAAACAGATGTCAAAATATTTTCAAGTCAGATATATACTTATAACCAAAAGTTAGAAAAGGATAATCACTTACGTCAGATCGAAGCTGATAAGGCGAAAAAGGAGGAAGAGATTGAAGAATCACTTAAAGTTAAAGAAAAACCAACTGTAGGACTTGATATTGAAAAATTAAAAATTTTAGAAGAAGAAAAAATAAAGGAAAAGGAGAAAGAAGATTTTGACAGCGTTCTTGAGGTAATGATAAATCGAGCTGAATTAATGGCAAGAGAATATGAATCCAATATGAAAAAAGCCATTAAAAAAGGAACATTAGCAAAAAATCCACCCTTTTTAAAGATTATCGGAATTTATGAAAGAATTAAACGTATGTTGCTGGAAAAAGGAAGGGGAGAAGAAGTAGAAGTATATAATAGTCAAATAAATTATTATTCTCAAAAATTAGAACAAGATAACAAATTACGAGAGGTAGAGGCTAAAAAAGCTCAAAGAGAAAAAGATCTTGAAGAACTGCATAAAATAGGTCAAGAAATTGGAGTAGATAAAAAAAGATTAAAAGCTATTGAAAGAAAAAAAGAAGAAGAAGATTTTGAAAAATCTATTTCCGAAAATGTAAATATTGCAGAAAAAATGGTACGAGACTATGAAATAGAAAAAAGGAAGGCTTTTAAAGAAGGTAAAATCCTTGAAAATACTCCATATGCTGAAGTTATTGAAATTTATAAGTCAATACGTGAAAAAGTATATGCTCGGGGTTGGCTAAAACAAGCAGAAATATATTCAAACCAAATAAAAATTTATGAAGAAAAATTAGAGAACCATCAAAAATTGTTAGAAGTTGAATTAGAAAAAGCTCAGCGAGAAAAAGCACTTGAAGATATGCACAAAGTTGATCAAGAAATGGAAATAGACAAAAAAAGATTAAAAGCTATTGAAAGAAAAAAAGAGGAAGAAGATTTTGAGAAATTAATTTCCAAAAATGTAAATATTGCAGAAAAGATGGTACGAGACTATGAAATAGAAAAAAGGAAGGCTTTTAAAGAAGGTAAAATCCTTGAAAATACTCCATATGCTGATGTCATTGAGATTTATAAATCAATACGTGACAAAGTGTATGCTAGAGGTTGGATAGAACAAGCAAAAGTATTTGCAAATCAGATTAAAATTTATGAAGAAAAATCAGAGAATCACAAAAAATTGTTAGAAGTTGAATTACAAAAAGCTCAGAGAGAAAAAGCTATAGAAGATATGCATAAAAGAGATAAAATAGGTGAGGTAGATCAACAAAAATTAAGTAGTCTACAAAAAAAGAGAGAGGAAAAAGAGTTTGAAAGTTATATCACAGAAAACTTAAACAAAGCAGAAAAATTGGAAAGAGAATTTGATTCTGCTATGAAAAAAGCAATAAAAAAAGGTGAAGTGTTGGAGAATACTCCATATTCTGAAATTATTGAAATTTATTCTGAACTCAAAGATAAATTGGTTGAAAGAGGTTGGATAGACCAATCACAAATTTACGCTAACCAAGTCAAGATTTACCAAGAAAAACAAGATAAGCATGAAAAATTACTTGAAGTAGAAGCAAAAAAAGCTCAAAGAGATAAAGAAATTGAAGATCTTCATAAATTGGGTAAAAAAGAAACCATCCCTGCTAGACCAGAAATAGTTGAAGAATTAGAGAAAGAAGAAGATATCCTTTTAGATAAAGCTATGAATTTAATTAATGAAGCAGAAAAAGCCGTCAAGAGCTATGAATTAAGCATCAGAAAAGATATTTTAGTTTATGAAAGTCCATATAGTGAAGCAATAGCTAATTATGAACTTGCTCGAGATATGTTCAACAAAATTGGATGGAAAGAAGAAGCTAGTCGTTTAATTGAAACCATTAAATTTTACAGGGAAAAGAAGGAAAAAGATGATAAATTAAGAGAAATTGAGAAAAAAAAATTAGAGAAACCTGGTATTGGATTAATAGGTGCGGGAGCTGAACCAGATAGGGATTTTCTCGAAAGAAAGGAACGTTTATTAGAAATAGAACAAAAGGAAAAAGAATCAGATGAAATTACTGCCAAGATTTTTAATATGATTCAAAATGCAGAAAGAATGGCTCAAGAATACGAGCTAAAAATTAAAGCTGGTGTTTTTGACTATGAAGCACCTTATGAAAAAATAATAGAAATCTATCGAGATGCTAGAAAAAGTTTTGAAGATATAGGATGGATAGAAGAGTCAGCGAAGCTAAAAAATACAATTAACTTTTATAAGGAAAAAGCCACCAAAGATCAGAGAATTCGTGCTTTAGAAGCTGAAAAGGTAAGAAAAAGAGAAGAAGAATTACTAGTTCAACAAAGATTACTAGAACAAGCAAAAATAGAGCAAGAAAAACTAATAAAACAACGAAAAGAATCCCTTGATCTCAAGAAAGAACGTGTAGCACAATTCGAAAGTCAAAAAGATAAAGCATTTCGTTTAATGGATCAAGCTAAACGTGAACTAAGGCAGAATCATTTTGATAAAGCAATTGAATATTACAAAGAAAGTGAGATTATCTTTGAAGAAATTGAATGGGAAGAAGGAATTAAAATGGTCCTAGATTCAATTTCAATGATCAAAAGCAAGAAAGAAGCATTTGAAATGGAACAAAAAACGCTGGAACAGAGAGAAATTGAAAAACAATTAACAGAACAAAAATTAGAGGAAAAATTAGCTGAGGCTGAAATATTAAGAAAACAGCAACAAGACGAAAAGAGAAAAGAATTTCTAAAAATTCAACATGCAAAAGAACAAGAACATCAAATCTCAGAGAATGCTTATAAATTTCTAGAAGAAGGAACATTACTCATGGATAAAGGAAAATTTACTGAGGCTTATGAGAAATTTGTTGAAGCTCGTGATTTATTTCAACAAATATCATGGCAAAGGGAAGTTTCACGTATAAATAATGATCTTTTATTTAAGCTTAAAAGGGAACAAAAAAAAGTGCAGATTCTAGAAGATATAAGAGCAAAAAAAATTGAAGAAGAAAAGCAATTAATGTTAATTAAAGAAGAAGCTAAAAGACAACGAGAGGAAGAAGCTAAGAGAAAGAAGGAGGAGAAACGTAGATTCGTACAAGAAGAAGTTCTGAGAAAAATTTCAGCTAAGTTAGACAAAGCAAGTAAATTAATCGAAAATTTCCGATATAATGAGGGAATCTTAATGATGATAGAAGAAATCCAAAGATTATCTAATCTGGGCAAAGAAGAAGAAATTATGAAAATTAATGAACAAGTTGAAGATGTAAAAAATCAAGCTGATATTCCTATAATCATCTTAGATGTCACTGATGATGTTTTACAAAATAAAAACTTTAAAGAGGCCTATAAGGCTCTTGATAATGCCCAAGAAGCTATAAGTGAGAATCAAATCAAGAGAGCAATTTCAGAGTTAAATGAAGCAAATTTTCAACTTAATAATTTAACTATCGGTACAAGATATACTATTAAAATCAATGAAATTATTTCAAATCTTAGAGAAAAACTCGGACTAAAACCTGAAAAAGCAAAAGTAGGAACCCCTTCTGAAGATACAACAGCAGAATTGCGGACTAGAATCGCTGCTAGAAGAGAAGAAAGAAGGAAAAAAGTTTTGGACTTATTAAAAAAAAGAGATTGAATATTCTCTTTATCACCTTATTTTAAAAAAATAAAATGATAAGTTAAATGACCAAATTTTCTTGAATTTCATTTTCTACTTCAGATTCTATTAGACTTGGTGCAATATTTCTATTTACGGATTCTTCAATCAAATATTCGGTCTTAATTAAGTCTCGGATGGCTACCCTTATAGCTTCAGAGCGATTCGGAAATTTTCCGTTAAGTACAAGTATCTCCAAGACCTTCAAATACGATTCTGGTAAATTTACAGATATTAATTTCATTAAAATCACAAAATTCTTTGAGTTGTTGATGAATATACATATCACCTTAGTAATATATAAAGATTTAGTGGAAATTAACCCCAAGAAATCCGACAAAAGAGATAATTTTCCTTTTATTTGAAATTAAAATGATTTCTTCAAACTTTTTTAATAGTTGGCTACATTCTTAAAATATCTAGTTTATAATGGAAACTCATATTTCAAAAAATTTTTATACATGTATTGTATGTAAGACGTAACACATTATGTAATATAAAAATGATTTATAATGGCAGATATTCAAGCACAATTGAGTGACCATTTAAAAAATGGTGCGGATTGGGAAAAAATGGAAACTGATGTTCCTGGTGTGTATGTAGTAAAAGTTCCTGGAACAAAAACAAGACCTGCACTTCTATTTATAGAAGTTAACCCATTAAAAAGCGATGGTGGTCCAATGAAAAGAAAGGGATTATTTATCAGAGACAAAGAGATGTACCTCGCTTTTAAAGAAGCTTTAGAAGAAGATGCGATATTTACAATACTGCAAAATCTTGAGGCTGTCAATCCAGAAGTTAAAGGTGGCACAGGGACTAAGAAACTAAAAATGTAATATTAAAAATGTCTTTGTAGTTCCTTAATTTTTTTTTTATTTTTTAATCAATTTTTACATATAAGAAAATATATAATTTGTAATTTTATTATTTATTTAATATTATTACATTGTAAAAGTATTAATTTCAAGTAATTCAATCATTAGGTATAATATTTGGTGAAATTTATGAGTCATGAAGAAGATGGTGTTCATTGTATTGTGTGTGGAAAAGAGAACTTTTCTCTTGCTCATGATGAATGGATGAAAAGAGCCTTTCCCTTTGTTGAAGAGGGACAATTAAAGATGTGTGCGGGTTGTGGAGCTAAATATCTTGTTTGTGCAAAATGTGGAGGATTATATTGTCGTATACACCCCGCACTTGAAAGTTGGGAACTCCCAGATAAATGTCCAAAATGCGGATGGGTAAATGAGACGGTAAGGGCTTGGGATGGCACATCAGCTCGCCATTTTTAACATTTTTGTGTGTATATATTTATTTTATTTTAATTTTTTTAAAAGCGATTGTTTTAATTAAAGGGTGTATTAATTAACATCTCATTTGTTATTTTATTAATTTTAAGTCAAGAAAATTTAAATTATAAAATAGCAATAATTATTTTATTAGAATAAACATTCACGATGAAATATGAGTTCAAATATAAAAGTAAACGTAGCAAGTCCGGATCAGATTGATATTTTAAAAGAATTGACACAGCAGTTGGTAGAAGGTTTGGGGCAAGAATTCGATCCAAAAAGATTTGATTGGGGTATCCGACGGCGCTTATATGATCCACTCCAACGACATGGTATATTAATAGCTATTGATGAAGATTCTGATGAGATTATTGGAATGATTATAGCGGAGCTTCGAATTGATCCCTTTGGATCATCCGAAGGATATATCAAACAGTTCTTTTTAAAAGAACCTTATAGAAAAAAAGGAGTAGGAAGTCTATTACTAGAAAAAGCTTTAGAGCATTTAAAGAAAATAAAAGTTGAGAGAATAAGAGTTAATATTAAAGAGAAAGCATTGGAAGCTTCTAAGCTTTATGAAAAAATGAATTTTAAAAAAGTTTACGAAGTTTTAGAGTTAAATCTTACTGAAAAAGACGCAAAAGATTAGGTAAGTGATAATACTAATAGGATTACTAACATGTTAGAGATCCCTTGGACAGAAAAGTATCGTCCGGTTACATTTGACGACATCGTAAGCCAGAACATTGCTATCAACAACCTCAAAAAATTCGTTCAAACTACAAATATTCCTCATCTCATTTTTACAGGTCCAGCGGGAACTGGAAAAACTAGTACAGCTTTAATCATTGCTAGACATTTTCTTAGAGAAGATCAACTTGATACAAATCTTTTAGAATTAAATGCTTCTGATACGGTAAGAATAGAATTTGTGAGAAACATTCTTAAGAATTTTGTAGACCAGAGTATAATAAAAGATGGGACCATTAAATTTGTAATCTTAGATGAGGCGGATAATATACCGGGCCAAGTTCAACAAGCGCTTAGAAGAATAATAGAAAAGTCTTCAAATAATATAAAATTCATCTTATTGTGTAATTATATTAATAGAATTATTGATCCAATAGTATCCAGATGTGCTGTGTTTAGGTTTGTAAGTTTGCCGAAAGAGAGAATTATTGAAAGGCTAAAAGAAATCGTAAAAAAAGAGAAATTAAAAATACCTTCTGATAAAGCTGAAGATTTTTTCAATAAATTATTTTTTATTTCAGGGGGGGACTTAAGAAAAGCAATAAATACCTTACAAATGGCTGTTGCTCTAGATTTATTAGAGAATTTAGATATAAATGAAGTTATGAAGATTTCAGGTTTTTTGGAAGAAAAAACCCTAGATGAATTAATTAAATCTTTAAAAAGTAAAGGTTTTATGAGAGCTGGAGAAATTGTAGAGTCTATTGAAATTTTTGACAGTCGTAACTTTATTAGACAGATTTCAGAAATTCTTCCATCATTAAATTTAGACACTGAAAATATTATTAAAATAAGAGTTTTTATTGGAGAAATTGATTATCGAATAAGTCAAGGAGCAGATGAAAAAATACAAATTTCGGCCCTATTAGCAATGATTATAGAGAATGTCCAATCTTAATGAATTATATTTATAAGAGTAGAGATAAGGTAATTGATTTGAATGAAGAAATTCCTATTTGGCGCATAAAGTATCATCCAATGAATCTAAATCAAGTTTGTGGAAGACATCAGGTTAAGGAAACCTTGAAATCTATAATTCAGCAAGGTAATTTCCCACATCTACTGTTCGTTGGTTCTCAAGGCATTGGAAAAACTATGATTGCCCAACTTTTTTCAAAGGAATTTCTTGGGAAAACTTATGATGCGAATTTTAAATTAGTTTATGCAAATGTTCCTTTAAATGAGGAAGAAAGAAAACAAGCAAGAACAGATGCATATGTATCTACAAGTAAAATAGGCAGTATTGCGGGGAAAAAGATAACTACACCTGCTTTTATTCAGGTAAGAATAAAACCATTCGTTCAATTAAAGGTTTTGGGAGGAGCGCCATTTAAAATACTTATAGTAAAAAATTTCGAATCTTTAGGCTCAAATCAACAAGGCTTTAGAAGGTTAATGGAAATCTATGGTTCAAATTGTAGAATGATCCTAATAACCACTAAGATTTCGAATATAATTAATCCTATAATAAGTAGATGTCAAATTATTCTAGTATCTCGGGTTAAATTAAATGATTTTAGAGAATTGATTCTAACCATTGCCGAAAAAGAGACGCTAAAGATATCAGATGAATGTATTGAGATTTTATATAAAATTTCAGAAGGTAGAATTTCAAGAGCAATAGATATCCTTCAACTAAGCAGCGTCTCTGATAATACGATCAATGAAGAAATATTATATGAAACGTCTCAGAAATTTCATAATGATCTTATAAGAAGCCTTTTAATGGTAGCGCTTAAAGGTGATTTTCCAAAAACCCGAGATTTAGCAAGGAATATTCTTTCTAGTTACAAATATAGCGCTCATGAATTGTATAAATTACTTCTTATTGAGATTAACAAATTACCTATAAGTAAATTTACTCGTATTAAATTTATTAACTTGATTGCAGACTCTGATTTTCGCACATTGGATGGATTAGATATAGATATCCAAGTTTCTGCTTTATTATCTAAAATTTGTCTATTTTCAGAATATATGTGAGTGTGTAAAGCAAATGTCAAAAAGTAATCCTGAGATTCCGTGGGTTGAGAAATATCGCCCAAAAAGCATTAAAAATATGGCTTTGCCCACCGCCAGGCTTGGAAGGCAACGTGTAAAATTGGATGAAGAACTAACCAACTTTTTAAACCAATTCTTTGAAGAAAGAGAAAGAATTAATAGAGAAAATAAGAGGATTCGAGAATTCAATAGAACCGCTAGTGAAAAAGAGCAGAAGGAAGAAAATCGAATACCCTCTGAAAAAGCGGCTGTTTTATTGGAGGGACCACCAGGAATTGGCAAAACTTCTATAGTTTATGCCCTTGCTAATGATTTTAATATGGAAGTAGTAGAAACAAATGCATCTGATACACGAACTAGGGATGCATTAGAAAGAAGGTTGAAAGAAACTACTAAATCTCGAGGAATTATGGATTTTATTACTGAATCCAAAGAAAAATTGATTTTAATTGATGAAATCGATGGAATTTATGGAGTACAAGATAGAGGAGCTATTCCTACAGTGATAGATTTAATCCAAAACACGCAATTTCCCATTATAATGTGTTCCAATGAGTATAAAACAAATTTGCAGCCACTCTATAATAAAATTAAACGATATGAAGTTCACACTTTACCGAAAAGGGAAGTACTTAAAATTGTAGATAATATTATAAAGAAAGAGAAGATCACCACTCTTCAAGAGGAAGATATAGATTTAATTATTGATAGAAATAATGGAGATCTGCGAGGAATTATAAACGATATTCAAGGAATTGGGCAAGGAAAAGTTGAAGGAGATGTAAAAGAATTAATTAGAAGTCTTCGGCGTGATAATCTAGAAGAAATTTTCACCCTAATTAGAGAATTATTTCAAGTTACTTCTTTAAAAGAAGCACGAAATTTAACTGATAAATCTGATGTGGATTACAATTTCCTATACAAATGGATAAATGAGAATCTCCTTACTTTTATAAAAACTAATAGAGAACTCATTAACGCTTTTGAAAATCTTTCACTGGCAGATGAAATTTTTGGAAGGATTAGAACTAACCAATATTGGGGTTTATTACCATATTTTTTTGACCTTTTTGCTGGAGGAGTAGCTTTAACAAGGAAGGAAACTCCAATATCTAAAGGTTTTCAAAGAGTTGTTTTTCCACGATATGCTTCTGGGAGTTACTTCTCTTTAACAAATGTTGAAAAAGAGTTTTTAGAAAAAATCAAGAATAAATACGAGATCTCTGAAGTTGATTTCATTCAAGATTTACTTCCTTTTCTAAAAGTTTTAAGTGCATCCTCAAGAAAACAACTCAAAAATGTATCTGACTGGCTAGAATTAGATGCAAAAGAAAAAAAAATATTAAAATAGGATACAAACAAAGTTAGCTAGCTTGATATTTTGAAAGCTGCTCAACATATATTTGCCAAGCTTCATCATAAGCCTTATCTATGAGTTCTTTATGCTTTTCTGGAAAAGCTAAAAGTTTTTTCATCCTTTCTTTACCATAGTCTGTGATTTCTTTAGCAACTTTAAGTTTTTTTTCCATTGGCATTTTAGAAATATTTGCAGCTATTTCATGATTCTTTTGTTGCCAATCTCTCATAGTAAATCTCGCATTCCCCTGAATAGCCATTGATGATAATGGTAATTGTTTTGCTAATATTTCTGATAAAATTTTAATGCTTCTCTCTTGTTCTGGTGAAAGTTTAACATTATAATATTCTTCTTCTAGCTCTTTCTCTGCTGTTAACTTAAATTTTATTTTCTCTACCATGATAAGCACCAATACTATAGTAGTAATTAAAAAATTATTTCTAATTAATGAAAAAAAAAAGTTATGTGATATTTGCTAAAACTAGAGTTAAAAGAAGAAAAATTATAAATACAAAATAATCTCAAAAAAGAAGTAGATTATAAATGTTTTTTTCATCATCTTATGAGGATTTAAAAGATTTAGTAAAAAATTGTAAATTTCCATTAGTCATATGTGATATTGATGCTTTTAACCAAAACTTGGAAAGAGTTGGAGAATTTTTAAGAACATCAAAAAAGAGTATGCGATTATGTACTAAATCAGTACGTGTGCCAGAATTGATAAAAATTGTAGAAGAAAAAGATTTTGTTAATGGTATATTTACTTATAATTCCGCTGAAACATTGTTTTTTGCTGAAAATTACAAAATAAGAGATATATTATTAGGTTATCCTACTATCTCTCCTATTGATATTGAAGAACTATGTAGAGCCGCTTCAATAGAAGGAGTAGAGATATCTGTCATGATAGATTCTAAATATCATATAAACCAATTGGAAAAGGCAGCAATAAGACACGATGTAGAGTTTAATATACTAATTGAATTGGATGTAGCAGATCATTTTTTAGGACAAAATGTTGGAGTTCTGAGAAGTCCTTTAAGAACCTCTGAAGATATAATTAAACTCGCGAGAGATATTGAGAAATGTAAAAACTTAAAGTACAAAGGGATTATGGGTTACGAAGCTCAAAATGCAAGTCTAGGGGATACCAGTGTATTTATACGATGGATTAAAAAGCGTTCACGAATGCATGTAAATGAATTAAGAGAAAAAGTAGTGAATAATTTAATCTCAGAAGGATTAGAACCTGAAGTAGTGAATGGAGGCGGTTCTGGATGTTTTCAAGAAACTGCTAATGAACCCTCAATAACAGAAATTGGTATCGGATCTTTACTCTTTAAATCTCATATCTTCGATTCAATTATATCTCTTCAAGAGTTTATTCCTTCTCTTTTTTTTGTACTTCAAGTTGTTAGAAAGCCAAAAGATAATATTATAACGTGTTTTTCTGGGGGTTACGTCAGTTCTGGTTCGGTAAGAGCTCACCCCATTGTAATTAAACCTAATAACCTAAAGCCATTTAAAAATGAAGAATTTGGAGAAGTTCAAACACCTCTTAAGTTTGATCCAAAAAAAATAACTATTGATCTTGGTGATCCAATTTTTTGTAGATTTGGAAAAGCAGGTGAACCATTAGAACATTTTAATGACGTAAATATTTATTCAAAAGGTACATTTATAGATAAATATTATACTTACAGAGGATTAGGAAAGAAATTTTCTTAAGGATTTTTCATCTCCAAAAATGAGTAGATCATTAATTAAAAAATGTAAGTTAGTGGACAGAATTAATTATAATTTTTCTCTAAATTAAATAGATATTCCTATAGATCGATTTAATAGCTTAATAACTTTCAAATTTCTGTACACACTCAAAATGACATGTGTACACATAAAAGTTATGATTCAACTAAAACAATTTAAATATTAAAACCTAATCTACCTAATAAGATTAGAATATTGAATAAAGATTTTGATATTTAAGATGTCTGAAATAAGACCTGGAGAAAAAGAAGCAATAAGGAGTAGTTCTTCACAATTGTTGATACAAATAGCTGGAGCTGCTATTTTTGGAGCTTTATCTGTAGTTGTAGGGGCATTCCTTGCTCCAAATATACCAAGAATCCCGGGATGGTTTATTGCAATTGTAGATCCAATTTCAATCATATGGATTGCTTGTTTATTAATATTTGGAGTAAAAGCGGGTATTTTGTGTAGCGCTGTTGGAACTGTTGGATTAATGCCTTTTGATTCTACAGGATGGATTGGACCTTCAATGAAATTCGCTGCTACGATTTCTTTAATAATTATTCCAATTCTATTTTTAAAATTATATAAAAGAGAACCTGGACAATTAAATAGTAAAAAATTGAAAGTACCAAAAAATTACGTCATTTATGGCTTAATAGGTACTGTTCTTCGTATTAGTGTTATGGAAGTTTTGAATATTATTGCATATTTAACAGTCTTCTCAGTTTATGCTGATATGATTACTTTGGAATTCTTAGGGTTACCTCAAATAACAGGTATGATGGCAATATTGATTGGTGCGCCTTTGATCAATGCTTGGCAGAGTGCTTTAGATCTATTAATTCCATATTTATTAGTTTTCTCTACTAGACTTGATGAAAAGTTTGAAATTTGGTAGATAATTTACAATTTTTATTTTTAATTTAAACCTATAAATATTATATTAATTTCATTTATATCCTTTTAATCATAAGTTAACTTTAAATTATTCAATCTAATATTTAGATAATTAGGATTGTATCATCATGTTAGACAAGGATTTTGAACACATCATATTAAAACTTGAAGATGGAATTTGTAGTATTACACTTAACCGTCCAGATAAATTGAATGCATTACAATATCCTTTACTAATGGAAATTGTGGATGTTTTGGAAAATGCCAAGAAGGATAAATCGATTCGAGCAATAATGGTTGAAGGAAGTGGCAGTAGTTTCTGTTCTGGTGATGACATGAAAAGTATGGGGCCAGAAGGAGTTAAATTCTCACCTTTAGAAGATGGATCTCAAATGCCACATCATCGACTTGTTCGTTTAATACGAGAAATAGAAAAACCAGTTGTAGCCTTATTACATGGATATTGTTTAGGGGCAGGTTTTGATATTGCTCTCGCTTGTGATTTTCGATTAGCAGCTGAAAGTTTGAAGATTGGAGATCATCGAACAAGTAGAGCTCATTGTGTGTTAAGTGGAGCGACTTGGTTTCTTCCAAAGATTGTTGGTTTTGGACGGGCAACAGAGATAATCTTAACTGGAAGACATCTTGATGCAAAAGAAGCTTTAGAGATCGGATTAGTAAGCCAAGTATACCCCAATGAAGAATTTAAACAAAAATCTTTGGAGTTTGTAAAAGAGTTAGCAAATTTGCCAACTAAATGTCTTGGATATAATAAAGCTATGCTAAATTTTTCACAAATTAATGAGTTATTTCCTTCATTACAAAATGAATTTAAATTATACTGTAAAAATATAAAAACTTATGATTTTGGCGAAGGAATGAGATCATTTATGAAAAAAAGAAAACCAAGATTCAAGGGCAAATGATAGTTTTTTTTTTTTGATATTTTGTTCAAATTTAAAATTTAAGATTAATTTTCATTGATATGGAACTATCAAAAGAGATACAAGAATTTTTATTAGATGAAGCTTTAGAACGATTTTTAAGGTATGTAAAAGTCTGGACTACTTCAGATGAGACAATAGAGACTGTTCCCTCCACAAAAGTTCAATTTGATCTTGGAAAGCTTTTGGTAGAGGAATTAAAACAATTAAACCTTAAAGATATAATCCATGATGAATATGGTTTTGTTTATGCTTTTTTGCCAGCAAGTAAAGGTTTTGAAAAAGTGAAACCTATTGGTTTATTAGCTCATGTTGATACGTCATCAGCAGTAAACGGAAAAGATGTAAAACCTATAATTCACGAAAATTATGATGGTAAAGAGATTAAATATTCTCAAAATAAGGATTTAGTCCTAAGTACTGAAGATTCTCCCAATTTAGAAGAATACGTAGGTCTTGATATAATTACATCTGAGGGAGACACTTTATTAGGAGCAGATGATAAAGCAGGAGTAGCTGAAATTATGGCTGCCTGCGCCGCATGGAAAAAATTCGATGAATTAAAACATGGCCCAATAGTAATCTGCTTCACTACAGATGAAGAGACTGGATTAGGAATTGATAAGGCTGATTTGAAAAAACTTCCTAAAATTTGCTATACTATTGATGGTGGTGAAATGGGTGAATTAGAATTTGAATGTTTTGATGCGTGGTTAGCTCAAACTAAATTTATAGGATTAAGTGTTCATCCTGGACATGCAAAGAATAAGATGATCAATGCAATACAAATTGCTACTAGATTCTTCAGTGAACTTCCTGAATCTGAATCACCTGAACATACTGAAGAGAGAGAAGGATTTTTTCATTTAACTAAATTACAGGGAAAAGCAGAGGAAGCCACCTCCAGAATGTTAATTAGAGATTTTAAAGAAGAAAACAACAAAAGACGGATTGAATATTTAAATAATCTAAAGAAAGCTTATGAGATTCGTTATCCTGGATTAAAGATTGAAATTGATTATAGACATCAATATCAAAATATGTATACATATTTAGAAAAAAAACCAGTAGTTGTTGATTTAGCAAAACAAGCAATCGAAAAAGCGGGATTAGATGTGATAAATCATCCAATAAGAGGAGGAACGGATGGAGCCCGGTTGAGTGCTAAAGGAATTCCAACACCGAACATTTTTTCTGGAGGTTTATTATTTCATTCTAGAAAAGAGTACATCCCAACTATAGCTTTACAAAAAGCGTCTGAAGTTTTAATATACTTAGCTGATCTCTGGACTCAATAATCGAAGAATTCTTTACTTTTTTATTTTATCAGTCTTTTTATGGTAGCTAATGCAATTTCTCCTTCTAGGTTAACACAATTTTTATACATATCATCTTTCCAAGAAATATTCCAGCCGTCAACTGGATTATAATAACTATAAAAAATCGCCCCAAATTTAATGTCATAGTTATTGCATATAGTAGCTAATACATTAAGCTCTCCATTTTCCATTGAGACACATCCCTTTTTCCGTAATTCAAATATTTCTTGTTTATTTATGCGATAGAACGCCTCCTTACTATAATTTTTTCCTAAATGATAATTATCAGCTTTTTTTTTTGTCTCCTCAGTGAATATGTTAACAATTTCTTTATTTATTTCAACTTCTTCATTTAACTTTCTTCCATAATGTAAGGATGTTCCATCTAATCCAAAACCGTGCGTAGGAATAATGTAATCGAACAATTTTACTTTTTCACCTATACCCCACGAACCACAAACAAGAAGAATTGTTTTAGCTCCACAATAGATCAAATCCTCTGCATTTGAGGCCATTATTGAAGCACCCATTGGTGGTAATAGTACAGAAAGGGAAATATCTTCATATTTACCTCGATATAGTTCCCCACCACCGTAAGGATGGTATTGTAATAACCACTCTGATTCTTTTAGATTAATGATTTCTTTTAGATAATTCAATAAGCCACCAGAGAAAAGAATGATTAATATTGGATCGACTTCAAAGTCTTTCATAGTTTTATTACTGGTAGCCATAGCTGATTGAATTACATCTTTAGAAGTAAGACAATAATTTTCTTTCATTTGTTATTTCACCAAAAACAATCAATAATCAAATTTATTTAACTGTTTAGGTGAAGTATTTAGGAAATCTTGATATCAAAATCAATTCTTAAGAATCTTAGTAAAATCGGTGATAGTAAATATAATAATGCATATTGATAGGAGGATTGAAATATAGGTAAAAGCCCAAGTAGGGGATAAATCATATATAAACCCAAAAATTAGAGACTCTGATAAAGATATAATTCCCACAGAGAGATAATAGTAACCATAAGCCCGACCTCGTTTTTTTTTACCTGCTAAGTCAGCAATGTAAGCTCTCGATATTGGATCTACAGAAGCTTGGTAAAAGCCATACATTGCAAATATGATGATAATGATAATAAATGAAAAGAGAGAAAAATCTACTGGAATTGCTAAAATAACACATGAGACAAGAAGAATAATTAACCCAATATCTATCACTTTTTTTCTCCCGATTCTATCAGATAATATTCCTGTAATAGGAGAAAATATTGTATAAACAATATTGCTTAACATATACAATATTGGTATGAAGAACAACACATTGATAAACGATCCAGCTCTAATTTGAAGAAAGGCAATATCCAAACTAGCAAATTCAATAACTCCTAAGATAATAATTAATTTAATAAAATTTTTGCTCAGCTTTTCCACTTTTGGTTTTTCATCAACTTTTCTAAGCTTTTTTTCTAACTCGTTTGGATTTACATCTTTTATAGATAGGATTAGAATTATTGCTAGAAAACCGGGGATTATCGAGAAAAAAATTATTTGAGAATAAGACCAACTCAAAAATAAAAATAAAAACGCTAAAAAAGAACCCAGAACAGCACCTAAAGTGTCCATAGCCCTATGCACTCCAAACGATTTTCCTTGTTCTCTAGCATAATAAGATATTAATGTATCTCTAGAAGATGTCCTAAGTCCTTTACCAAAGCGATCAATAGATTTTAATCCTAATATAAATCCCCAAGAAGGACTAAATGCCATGAATGGTTTAGAAATATTTGATATTGAATAACCTGCAACAACAAAAGGCTTTCTTTTATTAATTCTATCGCTTATCCATCCAGAAATTCCTTTGAATATATTTGCTATTGCGGTTGTAAAGCCAGTAATTAATCCTAGTGTTAATGCAGTTCCGCCAACATCATAAATAAAATAGGGTAATATGCTTTGAATCATTTCACTTGAAATATCAGTAAAAAATGATACAAGTCCCATTATAAAGATTGGAACTGTAACTCCTAATATAAGTTTAATAGCTTGAGAAGGTTTTTCTTCTTCTGCCATATTTGATAAATTTTTTTAATAGAATAAATATAATAAAAATAATTGAATAAAATAAATTGTGATTCTAATGTCTGATAATAAAAAAACTTTGGACATTCTTGATGAAACAATCCGAGCTGCTGAATCAAGTTTTAAGGATTTTATTGAAGTCTTGGAGACATCGAGAACAGCATTGATAAAACTTGAAAGTGATAAAGAAGCATTAAGTAAAGAAAAAAGAACGCTTGAAAATGAAAAAAGGCTACTGGAAGAAGAAAAAACCAAATTAGAAAGCGAGAAACAAAATTTACAGGGAGAGAAAATTAATTTGGAAGAAGCAACGAAAAAACTTGAATTAGAAAAGCAAGAAAGAGATCAAAAAATAGGTTCATTAACAGAAGAACAATTAAAATTATTAGATGAATATCAAAAAGTTAAAGTTGAATTATCTAAATTTATGAAAGTTGCGGAAGAAGCCGAAGAAGCAGAATATAATTTTGATAGGGTTCGCGCTTTACTTTCCATATATACAGTACTAGTTTCTGAAATATGGGCGGGGCAAGCTCATTACAGGATCCTTCTTACATTACATGGAGATAAAGAAGTAATGTCTAGAGAAGAATTAAAAACAACATTAGGGATTGGTGGTGCATTTGTATTACATTCAATACAGGAATTAGCTAAAGTAGGATTAGTGGAATATGACATGGATACAGGTACGGTCAAATTGAAAAACCGATTGTTTCCAAAAAAGGCGTTAGAAGAAAAAAAATAGAAGTGTTTATTATTAGCTAATTTTTTATTTTGCTATTACCATTTCGTGAAGTGTAGTACCTTCTTCTGTATAAATTTTCCCATCTATTGGAATATTAAGTTGAAATTTAGAATTTAATCGAAAATATCCAGGATTTAATTTTAGTAGATTTTTCGCTAAGAAGCGTGTAATCGGTCCCAACTCATAGAGTAAATTATCAGCATCAATAATCTCTTGAACTTCGAGGATTAATTCATAACGATTATTAAATTTAAATTTTAAAAATTTTGGATATTTATTTCCTGCTTTATTATTATATTCAAAATTATTTTGCATTAATTCATATTCCCCTGTACTGATATTTACGTTTTCATTTTTTGCTAACATCAGAACTTTAATTGGATAATTTTCCATTTTCTTATTACATTTAATATAAGCAAAAATGGCTGTATAATTATCAGAGTATATTCTGCCCCAATACCAGTAGTCTATTATCATTGCAAAATTAAAATTCAACCAATTATGATCATGATATCCAAGACCCTTTACTTGAATAGTCTCATTGTTAACCCTAATTGTACCCTCAACATTTGCTCGAGGTATAGCTACAACCCATCCAAATTGATTTGATTTGCCAAATTCAATATATCCCTTTCCAGGTTTCCAACCATGGACTTGAGCAAGATATTTCAGATGAAGACCAAACTCACCTTCATCAAGGAAAATTTCATAAGTTGGAAGTTCTTTATTAGAATAATCAATTTTGATATAATTTTTTCCAATTTGAACTTCTGGCAAATCCTGAGAAGCAATAAGATCAGAATGAGGGTAATCTATTACTTTCTGGATTTTTTCTCCATTCGGTTTATAAATCGCAATCTCTACACCAGTTTTACCAGTTCGTTCGTGTTTTGCTCGAAAAAATCCAACTACAGTATATCCATTATCCAGACGAGCATCAAAATACCACCATTCTCTAGTGCCTTTCTTTTTCATATCAATATGTAATGCATCATCTTTTGGCTTGATTGGTTTAATTTTACCATCCTTTCTACCTGGTCCGAGCCAAGCTTCTATAATTTTTGCACTCATAATTAACAATTTTCTAAATTCTTAAATTTCTTGAAATAAAAGCTAATTATTATAATTTGTTAAAAATCTAAACATTTTTAATAAAATCAAAAGTTTTCTGATTCCACGCATCTTAATTCTCCTTGTTAACCACATTTTTGCAACTCCCAGTAATGAGAGTCGATTCATCGCAACAGCTAGGAATGTTTGAGTATCCATCTCAAGAAAGCCATCCCATCCTAACTTTTTTTTTTTTAAATTTTCTTCGGGCCTATTTGGAATACTATCGACTCTCACTAAACCATTTTCAACATTAATTATAGCCGCATAATTTAAGTTCGAGGCATTTAAGAGAATTTTGGCTTTAACATTTCTAAAACTTTCTTTAAATTTCTTGTTTTCATTTAGAGGCATTAAAATACTTTTAATTAAAACTGCAAAACCTCTTACTTTGTTGTCTTGTTGGTTTGTGTTTTCCATGATATTTTCCAGAATTTTATTTATTTTGTGGTGAAATGTAAAATCCAGAATCAGATATATTATTTGGGTCAAACGTTTCTTTAATTTTTCTTAGCCATATGTGATAGTTGGACATATGAGGTCCAAATAATTCATGCAAACGTGTGCCTTCTACGAAAAATGGAGCTCCAAGATGTTTTAATAAATCTAACTGATTACTATTCTCCATATATTCGGCCATTCCTTTTACACTATTTTCTTCAGTTTGATCAAACATGGTGGGGGATTCCATATGATAATAGTGACCTGATTCATATGAGGACATCCATGTACCCTCGCCAAAATCGTTAGCAATTGCTCCTTTCTTAATGAAATTCTGTTTTAATTGAATATTGGATTTAGTACTCCGAAGACATACGGCAGCAGTGTCAGCAACTCCTTTAGAAGATTGAAATCCTCCTGTGGCAATAAATCCATGTAGACCTAAGTTTGAACGAAGAGCCTCAGCATAAAAAATTGGATTAGGTCTGTAAATCTTTCCAATTATGTTTTTTAATTTGAAATTCTTAAGGATAAGATTCATTACTTTTTGTTTGTATTCAAATTCTCGTTTTGTACGACCAACGATTAATACCACTAAGGGAGCTTTTAATTGTCCAATAGGTATCTTATCCATTAAACTTTCGATTGAATTGGAAAAAATAGCCATGACAGCAAATCCAGATAAAAAACTGCACATAAAAGATATTTCTTCCTTTTCAATGGTCAACATAATATTCTCGAGTCTTTTAAAACTTCCACAATCCATAACGTATAATTTCATAAAATCAGGAATATCGAAATCATAATTGGGAGAATTTCCTTTAACCTTAAAGTCCGTATTACATGGATAGGGAAATAATTTTACAGCAACCTTCGTAAAAATACCTAATCCTGACTTTGTACCTGCCCAACCTCTCATGATACCTCTTAAACTTGGTCCTGGTCCATCACCATGAAACCAGTCTGGATTATTTTTTAAACCATAAGATCCTAATTTCATAATCTCTCCATCTGGTAATACCCATTCTACTCCTAAAACATTTCGAGCACTATGACCCGTAGAAGGAGAAGTAAATCCAGGACCATTCATGCTTGTAGCGCTTGCTAATGGGGATACTTGAGGACCTGCTCCCGGCATATGACAGTTAAGATCATATTTCATAGTCTCTGACTGTAATTGTGCCCCACTAACATATGGTTCAACAACAGCATAAAGATTCTTCTCATCAATTTTAATAATCCTATTCATTTTACGAAGATCTATAATTATTGAATTATCAACCGAAGGTTGGTTCCAAGGACCAAGTCCGGTACTTTGGGCTTTAAATACAATCCCATATTTATTGCATAATTTTACTATTTGCTGAACCTGTTCAGTAGATGAGGGTAATATGACTGCTTTAGGAATTGGAGAAAACGGAATAGGATCTTTGCCTTCCATGTAATTAAAAATTTCCATGCACCAGTTATAAGCATAAATATTTGTTATAACTTCGCCATCATCAATGTTTCCAACACCAACAATATCTTCAAATTCTTTAAACACACTTTTCTCCAAAACCATTTATGAGACCTCCGTTGACGATTCTTTAATAGTTTTATGTTTTGGGGAGAGTGCCAGTAATAAAAGTTCACTTATATCAAAAAATTTAAGATTGGAATCTTTTTCAATTATTCCATCATTTAAATTCGTAGAACAAAAGGGACACGCGGATACGATTATTTCAGCACCAGTAGATTCAGCTTCTTCAATCCGAGTTTTAGCTGTTCTAAGAGCAAATTCAGGAAAGGCTGATTTTACACCTCCTCCAGCACCACAACAATAGGAATATTCTTTAATCCTTTCCATTTCTACAAAATTTAGTCCAGGAATCTTGTTTAGCAAATTACGTGGAGAATCATAAATTCCATATTGTCCACATCTTTTTGGCTTTTCAGGCATATTAATAGATACGAGAGGCATCATTTGTAAGGCATCACCTTCCCATTCTTCATATGGCTCAGAATTTCGCCCTAAATGACAAGGATCATGATAAGTTACTGTATGTAGTATTTCATGTTCTAAATTCAATTGTCCATTATCGATTAATTCATTGAATAATTCTGTAGTATGTAGTGTTTTAAAGTTATAGTCTCTTTCTAGTGGATAATCAACTTTAAAAGTATCATAGCATCCAGCACAACTAAAAACAACAGTTTCTATTCCTTCTTTTTCAATTGTATCAAGATTTTTGTTCAACTGTGCTATAAATGATTCTTTATCTCCAATTCTTAGGATAGGGCTTCCACAGCAATACTCATTCTCACTAAGAATTTTGAATGGATAATTTGCAGCATTCATCACTCGAGCAGTAGCAATCGCTATTTCTTTTCTTCTATAAGATGAGGTGCATCCTACAAAATAAAGCGTCTTTGCATTTGGATCAATTTTAATATCATCAGGTAACCAATCGAGTCTTTGTTCGTGTGGTTCATTATATGGATTATTGTTTTTTTTTATAGATTCAATATACTGTTGCTGCTTTGGCATTGGTCCATACCCCAAAGACACTAATTTTTCTCGAAGTTTAACAATGATCTCTAATGGTTCTAAAGTATTTAGAAATTTACAAGCGATGGCACATCCACCACATTCGGTACACTTATAAACGATCTCTATTAGTTCTCTTGACGGTTTAAGTCTTCCCATTTCTAGTGCTAAAGCGATAATTATACGTCCACCTCCACTATATGCATGAAAATTAAACATATCAATTGAGGGACAAATAGTTGCAAATTTTTGGCTTTTAATTTGCAATTGTGGTATCCACTTGCAAATAGAACAACGTAAGCAGCGTTTTATCATCTGGTTATATTCTTGCTCATTCAATAAAGTATAAAATCCCCTTTTTATAATATATTGCGGACGAAAACTAAATCTTTTAATTCAACAGTGATGAATCACATAAAATGATATCTATTAAGAAATTGTACCTTTTAGTTTAAATATTGAAATAAGTTAAATAAAAAAAGTTTGATCATAAAGAAAGCTTTAAACAATTTGAGAAAGTTTTTCCCAATATTCTTTAATATTCCAATCTCTTTTTGCTTTTATATTAAACGCGATCTTCTTTAAGATATCTCTAATTCTTTCAGAATTTAGATAATGAAAATTTGGAGTTATAGCACAAACCATAAATGTTCCTTTTCCACTTTTAGGAGCGATAACTGAATTTTCTTCAATTTTATCAATTAAGCCATAAGCATCAATTAAATCTTTTACGATTCTCATAATAAATTGATTTTTTTCAAGCACTTGTTCAAACTCATATATTTTTATTAAAGTAGAATACAATTGAGTTGTAAGTTCTTCAAGATTAAGTGATGGAATTAGGTTTTTAGGGAAATAATCTAAGATGATTGGCCCCTTTTCATCATCCCAGCTCATATGAAATATATAGTAAAAATCTGCTTTACTAAGAGTTCCTAGAGAAGGTTCTTCATACTTTAAAATGTCTTTTAGCTTTTCCTCAAGTATTTTCGAGCTTTTTTTAATTTCTCTACTCTCTTTGATTTTTTTTGAGATTTTTTCTAATAATGCCATTGGACTAAATGGTTTAGTGATGTAATCATCAGCGCCAAGCATTTTTCCAAATCTCACATCATCAGGTTGGGTTTTTCCTGAGAGAAAGAAAAAAGGAATTCTTGACCACTCAGCTTTTTCTGAAACTTTCATATAGAAATCGTATCCATCTAAGATCGGCATTAGAATATCTGAAATTATAATATCGGGTGGATTCTCGAGATTTGAGAGAATTTCTAGCCCCTGTTTTCCGTTTAGAGCGGATATAAAATCATAATCATTCATTTCTAAGAAGATCTTAAAATTTTTTACAAGAACTTCATCATCTTCAACTAAAAATACTAGTGGTTTCATCATTACTCATTCAATTACTTGATTTTGAAATTATTATTCTCACCTATAATAAAAATAGAAATATTTAATATTTATGAAATCGAAAAAGAGTCTTAAATCCTTCCAATTTATTCAAAATTATGTTTTTTGATCAATTCAAAATAACTTTAATCATCAAAACATAATACGCCAGGGTTTAATACATTATTAGGATCAAAAATCTGTTTAATTTTTTTTAATGCTTTCTGTGTCGAATTTTCATGTCTCTTATAAACCTCTTTAGCCCAAAGACCATATGGACGATTAAAAAAAGCTCCTGAATCCATCAAATTAGTACTAGTCTCTATAAATTTATTTTTAACATCTAATGTTTCTCTTTCATTTTTGGGATTATAAAATATGTCAAATTCACAGTGATAAGATGTTCCTTGATTAATTGCTTGAATATATATTCCCAAATTGTTTGAGATTTGCTTCTTGACTAATTCAATGAAATTCGGAATCTTTTCATAGTTAGAAATAAAAAAGATATCTTGATATCCTCCGCTCAATCGTAACCTCCATGGATTTTTATTAGCTTGATATAAAAAGCGTAAGATATCATTTTCGGGTATTAAGCTACTTTCTGTTAGTGTGAGCTTTTTTTCCTTACTAATATCATGAATGTCGCCTTCTAAATATGTTATTCTATCATTTGCTAATGTCCCTTTTCCAGAGATAACAAATATTAAATTCCATTCAAGCATTTCCTTAGCTAATTCTAAAATATTGTTTGGATCTTCTTCAATTAAACAGGCTAAGTTAAGATTATTCAAAATGAGTAATTCATCACATAAACGATATTTTAATAATTCATGTTGAAACTCTAAGAGTTGTTCAATGTTTTCTGATTGTAAATGATAAATCTTATGCGCTGAGGGAAGCAATTCTAATTTTAGCGTTACCCATGTAACTATTCCAATACTCCCTTGTGCTCCTTGTATAACCCTGAATGGACTAAATTGAGTAGGTCCCATCGGATTTACTTGTGCTTGTCCTGATTTTTTTTGTTGTTTAATACTACCTGGACCTGCTGCTGTTCCTGTTCTAAACATTTCACCATTTCCAAAGAAAACTTCAGTACATAATAATGGATCTGAACTATCCCACATATATCGAGGGATTGTAATAGGTTCACGCTCGAGTGCCGAAGTAAGAACAGACTTTGAGGCTCGTGGGAATAACGGCATTAATAGCTTTAAACCTCTCTTCCGTAAGAGTGGGATTAAATCAGCAAAGGTAACTCCCGGTTCAATCATAACTACTCTATTTTTCTTATCAATACTAATTATTTTATTCAATTTGGAAAGGTTTAATATAATTGTATTGTTATTACGTGGTATTGTATCACCATGGTGCCTAGGCCCTGTTGGAGAGCTAACTGGAACAATTGCAAATTTAAAAGTATTCGCTAATCTCAATATTTGTTGAATTTGCTTTCTATTCTCAGGCCAGATGATATATTTTGGTTCATTTTTGGGAAAGATGCTTAAATCTTCTGAGTATTTTTTAAGTAAATTAGAATCGTTTGAAATATTTTTTGAACCGCAAATTTTAATTAATTCGGTATAAATTTGTTCTTCGCTCATACTTGATAAGAAAATTAAGATGTTCCTTTCTTTTTAAAATATTAGCATCTATTAAGATATTTTCATTCAAAAAAATAAAACTTTATTTAATAGATAAGTATTATTAAACAATTATATTTAATGAAAGAGCAAGTAAAAGGGAATTCTAATGAAAAATTATGATCTTATAATAGTGGGTGCTGGACCCGGAGGTTCTGTCGCAGCTAAAACAGCAGCAGAAAATGGTTTAAAGACTATTTTTTTTGAACGTAGTGGTAAACCAGGTCAAAAAAATTCTTCAGGATGTGGATTAGGACCCCGAATGTTCAGAGATTTTCCTAAGATGATGAAAAGTTTAACTCCTGATAAATGTCCTTCTATGCGAGCAGGAACTGCCTCTCGTAATTACTTTATAAATGAAGATGACATTGTGGCAGGTTATATTATGGCTCGACCGACAGAATCTGTTTCATATGAACCCGCAAAATCATGGATTACTATGAATATATATCGTAGCGAGTTTGATCCTTGGATTGCTCAATTTGCTATTGAAGCTGGTGCTGAGTTAAAGACTTCAACTTTAATTGTCGATTTATTAAAAGAAAATGGCAATGTGTGTGGTGTTATTGATGAAAAAGGAGATAAATATAGGGCTCCAATTGTCATTGGGGCAGATGGTGTTATATCGATTGTAGCACAAAAATCTGGATTAAGAACAAAATGGCCACAAAATCAAGTTACATTAGTACCACAGTATGATTTTCAAGCGCCTTCAGAAAGAATTGATGATATTATGGGTGATGAGACATTAGGTATATGGTGGGGATCAACCTTTCCTGCATCATATCAAGTTTTTTTTAACGATGGTTTTCATCAGGGATTGGGCAACTGGATGAATTGGTGGGATAAAAATCCATTATATTATTTAAATCGTGTTGTTAATCTCAAATATTATCAAAGATTGTTAAAAATACTTAATGCAAAACCACGTGAGCTTCAAGCACACCTTCTTCCTTGGTTAGATTATCCTCATAATACTCATACCGATGGAGTTATATTGATTGGTGATGCTGGTGGGTTTCCATGTCCACTCGAAGCAGAAGGGATATATCCTGCTATGGTAACAGGAAAAATAGCGGCAGAGGTCGCATCTAATGTAATACCTTATGGAGATGTGTCGAGGGTAAACCTTAATAAATTTGATGAAAAATGGCAAAAAACTAGTATTGGAAAAGAGTTTGAGGCGGGTTTTGAATTATGGAATATATGGAAAGCTTTGCCATTTAGCCCAAAAGAAACTATGTCATGGTTTGTACCAATGATAATGGAAATCATTGGAGGAATATTTGATTGGTCACAACCTCATGCTTTAAGAGTACGTCAAATTATAGGGCACATAAGATCATATTTGCCTAAAGCAACGCCATTTATAATGGCATACGTAATTCCTTTATTGACCAAGGTTTTTGAAGATGATTTAGATAAATTAATGGATCCGAAGAAGATTATGAAAGCTTTACCTAAACTTTTAGATTTACTGCCACAGAAAAAGAAGAAGAGAGGTGTTTAAAAAAATGAATATAGAACTAGAAGGATTAACCAAACGAATTCCAGGTACAGGTAACTTTATTTCAATAGATTTTAATAAATGTAATAATTGTGGACGTTGTTTAATTATATGTGTTATGAGTTTATGGCGCAAAAAAGAAGGAAAAATCTATATTAGTGAAGATTATCAATCAAAATGTTTAGAATGTGCTGCTTGTTACCAAGTTTGTGATGCTGGTGCAATTATATTTCAATATCCTAAAGGTGGTACAGGAATAGTCATTGAAAAAGGGTAAATTAAATTTGAAAGCCTAAATATTACCAATCTCATAAAAGTGAGTTTAAATTTGATAACTAAACCACATCGAATTGATATTCATCATCATATTCTCCCTCCTAACTATCTATCATTATTAGCAAAGATTGGTATTACTACTGTTACTAATGCACCTTTCCCAAAATGGGATCCAGAATATAGCCTTGAGTTTATGGATCGACAAAGCATTGCAACAGCTATAACCTCAATATCTTCTCCAGGAATTTATTTTGGAGATCTCAAATTCACAAAAAAACTCGCACGTCTTTGTAATGAATTTTCTGCTAATTTAATAAGTCACTATCCAAAACGTTTTGGAGGATTTGCTATTTTGCCTCTTCCTGGTATTAAAGCATCACTGCTTGAATTAGAGTACGCATTGGATATATTAGAATTAAATGGTGTGGGAATGTTAACCAATTATAAAGGTAAATATATCGGCGATCCAGAATTTGAAAATCTTTTTTTTGAACTTAATCAGCGAAATACAACAGTTTTCATCCATCCAGATATTCCCCCCGAAGAGAATTTACCTAATCTTAATTTTCCTTCCGCTATTTTAGAATTTGTTTTTGATACAACACGAGCAATAGCAAATCTCATGCATCATGGTATTTTTAAAAGGTATCCTAATATCAAATTTATTTTCGCACATGCCGGAGGAACAGCACCTTATATTGCATGGAGGATTTCCTTTGGAAACAAGAAATTAATTAAACAATTTAAAAATCTTTACTATGGTACAGCACTGTCAGCTACAAGGAATGTTTTTCATTCTTTGATGGAATTAGTAGATCATTCCCATATCCTCTTTGGGAGTGATTTTCCATTCGTTCATGAAATTGCTGTAAAAAAAATGATTCGAGAAATTGTAAACTACAGTATGGTTGATAAACAAAAATTCTTAGATATTGAGAGGAAAAATGCATTATTGCTTTTTCCACAATTCAAATCTACTATATAGATAATTCTTAAATACTCAAAAAAACTGAATATCAACCCTCATACAGATGATAAAGAATTTGGAATTCCATTATATAATTCACATTTTTAAAAGTGATTGATTTAGGTTAAATGAAACTGTATAATCTTTGACTATATGAAGTTGTTTTAATTTAAATATAAATGGTTTAAATGAATCGAGCTTGGTTGGCAGAACCAAGTACTTCTGTATTTCTTTGTTTAATCATTTCAATTGACTCTTGACGCGCTAAACCCAAATATTGCCTTGGACCAATATGATCTGGATGTTCAACTAAATATTTTCGTATTATAGCGGTAAATACAATTCTGAAATCAGTTGCAATATTTATTTTACATACTCCATACTGAGTTGCTTTTTTAAGTTGAACCTCAGGAATTCCAAACGCTTTCTCTACTTTTCCACCGTAATCATTAATAATCTTTACATATTTCTTAGGAATAGAGGATGAACCATGTAATACTATTGGAAATTTGCCTAATCGTTCTCTTACCTCTTCAAGTATATCAAAACGTAATTCAGGTATGTCGTCCTCCTTTTCAACTTTGAATTTATAAGCTCCATGTGATGTACCGATAGCAATGGCTAAAGAATCACAATTTGTCTTGGTTACAAAATCTTCAACTTGTTCTGGGTCAGTATAGTATTGTTTAGTTGACTTAACATGATCTTCAACGCCCGCAATGACTCCTAATTCAGCTTCTACAGTTATATCTTTTTCATGAGCATATTGAACAATTTTCTTTGTGATACTTACATTTTCATCATATTTAAGATGACTTCCATCAAACATAACGCTTGAAAATCCATTATCTATACAATTTTTTGACAACTCAAAAGAATTTCCATGATCTAAATGCAGAGCTATTGGAATATCATAGTCTAAATTTTTTGCCAATTCTACAGCTCCTTGAGCCATATATCGGACCATAATAGGATTCGCATACTTTCCAGCACTAGGGCTATTTTGAAGTATAACTGGTGATTTACTCTCTCCGCAACCGATGATTATCGCTTGTAATTGTTCTAAATTGCTGAAATTATAACCTGGAATCGCAAATTTTCTTTCTAAGGCAACTTCAAACATTCGTTTTGTATTGGATAAACCCAACTCTTTATAAGATACCATATGTATCAAATAAAATCTATTGTAATATTAATAAAGATGACAAAATATATTTAAATTTAATTTTAAAAAAAAGAATAGAGTTTTATTATATTCAAACTTAAACTAAATTCTAAATTTTCATTGGCACTTTAACGTTCAATTTAATTTTTAATTCTTTGTATCGTGAGCGAAGTGTAACTTCGGTAACTCCAATCGCTTGTACAATTTGTTGTTGGGTAATTTCCTTATTTTTAAGTCGACAGGCTAAATATATTGCTCCGGCACATAAACCTTTTGGATCTTTACCACTAATAGAGAATTTGCCTCTATAAGCATTAAGAATTTTAGTTGTTAGTTGTTCAATATCTGAATTTAACCCTAAATCTGTCATATATTTTGGAATAAGGGATATTGGATCCGTAGATGGCGGATTTAATTTCATTTCTCTAACTAATGTGGTATAACATCTTCTGACGTCTTTAGCATTTACTGATGCTTCATTTAAAATTTCTTGTAGAGTCCTAGGAAGTTTTTTCCTCCTACATGCGAGATATAAACACGCCGCAACCATAGCGTTAATTGATCTTCCTCTTAACAATTTCTTTTTAAAAGCTTCGATATAAAGACGCATAGCATCTTCTTTTACATAATTGGGTAAGTTTAAAATAGTGCTAATTCTTTTTAATTCTGTAGAGGCAATCAATAAATTTCTTTTCTGCCATGTTATGCGTGTATTCCATTTAGCAGCCCTTTTTAAATCAGGATTGCTAATTTTACTTTTATCTATAACTGTACTTAACCCCATGTCAGGTAGTAATATAGAAACTGGAGCCCCCGTTTGCTCTCTATTTGTTTTTTCTTGATTAGTATATGCTCTCCTACCATTATGTGAGAAATCAACACTTTTTTCATTAATCACTAATCCACATTGATTACATACTACATCTCCAGTATTAATTAATGTAATCACTGAACCCCCACATTCTGGGCATAAATTTGCATATTCATTACTTTGTGTTTTTACTACCATTTTCTAATATCCTCATTAACTTATTTTTTTTTACAAATAATAAATCATATGGAGACCAATTCTTCATTCCCCTCAAGTTCTTGATTTTCTATTTTATGCAATTTCTCCATATTTATTTATAAACCCACAGTTTGTAATTTTTCTAATAAATTTTTTTGATTCTTGTTCAATTTACCAGGAATTTTAATTTTGATTTTAACTAATAAATTTCCTCTTTGATCTGAATTAATTTTATAAAATCCTTGATTTTTTAATCTTAATAATGATGAATCATTTGTTCCCGCGGGAACATTTACATTCAATATTTTTTCAATCCCTTGTACTTGAATTTTTCCACCGAGTGTAGCAGTTGTATAAGGAACTTCTTGTTCTATATAAATATCATCATCCCTTCTTTCAAATTTTGGATGCTTTCTTATATGTATTGCTATATATAGATCTCCAGGAACCCCTCCATTTTCTCCTGACATGCCTTTCCCCTTTAGACGTAATTTTTGGTCATCCTTAATTCCTCTTGGAATATTTACATTTAGAGTCTTCATTTGACCAGTAGTGGGATCTTTATATTGAACTTTTTTCTTCCCTCCATAAAACGCATCCATAAAATCTATTTCCATATCATATCTTAAATCGTCTCCTTCTCTCGGGAGATTATTAAAATTGGGAGATCTCGCTCGTGTGCTACCTCCCCCTCTTTTATTAAATACGTCAAATATATCTCCCAAATCATTAAAAAAGTCAAATCCCCCAGAACCATTCCTAGAATTATTTCGATTTCCAAAAATATCGCCGAAATCGAACCCTCCTGGAGAACCTGAACTGGAATAATAATAGGTTGTACCATCTGGACTTCTATGAACTCTGGCGCCTCCTGGAGCACCTCCCCAATTCTGATATGTGGAAGAGTCTCCTTCTACAACACCAAATTTATCATACATTTCTCTCTTTTTATCATCACTTAAAATACTATACGCTTCGTTTATTTCCTTAAATTTTTCTCCTGATTTTGGTTCATCTGGATTTACATCAGGATGATATTTACGAGCCATTTTACGAAATGCTCTTTTAATTTCTTCTTTTGAAGCTCCTTTGTTAATTCCTAAACTTTGATAATAATCTTTTGCCATATTTTACAACCCCTTTATGTAATAATAATCTTTAAGTAAAGAATAAAAAAAATTAATTTAAAAAAAAAAAAAATTAATCATATTCTGCATCGACTACATTATCATCTTGACCTGTGGCTTTTCTGAATTTCTCTTCTTCAATTTCATCTTGAGATTTTCCTTGATATCCATATGTGGTTCCTGGTGGCACATCCCCCATCCCTCCAGGTGGTGCACCTTGGTAAGCTCCTTGTCCAGGTTGTTGTCCATACATTCGAGATGAGACTTCGTGTAATGAGTTCTGTAATGCTTCTGATGCGGTTTTAATTCTACTCACATCATCAGATTCCATTGCACTTCTTAAATCAGAGATCTTGTTAAGAATATTCGATTTTAAATCGCCAATTACCGCTTCATTGTCTTTTAAAAGTTTCTCAGTCTGATAAATTAATGACTCTCCCTGATTTTTTGCCTCAGTTAATTCTTTGAATTTTTTATCCTCTTCAGCATTTCTCTCAGCTTCTCTGATTTTTTGTTCGATATCATCATCAGACATCTTTGTGGATGCCGTGATTGTTATTGATTGACTTTTTCCAGTACCTTTATCTTTCGCTGAAACATTTAAAATTCCATTCTGATCAATATCAAATGTTACTTCTATCTGTGGCATACCCCTTGGTGCTGGAGGAATACCTGTTAAATGAAACTTACCTAATGTTATATTATCAGCTGCTCTTGGTCTTTCACCTTGTAATACATGAATTTCTACTGCTGGTTGATTATCTGCTGCTGTTGAGAAAATCTCAGCCTTCTTTGTAGGAATTGTGGTGTTTCTTTCAATTAGTTTGGTAAAAACTCCACCTAAAGTCTCAACTCCTAATGATAAAGGAGTTACATCAAGTAATAAAAGATCTTCAACTTCTCCTGTTAATATACCACCTTGAATAGCAGCACCCATAGCAACACATTCCATTGGATCAATACTACGTTCTGGAGCTTTACCTAATAAGTCCTCGAATTTCTTTTGAACTACAGGCATCCTTGTAGGTCCTCCGACTAAAATGATCTTATCGATTTCTCCTCGCGCCATACCTGCATCCTTTAAAGCTTTTAATATTGAAGTATCTAATTTCTTCAACACAGGATCGATTAATTGTTCTAATTTAGCTCTCGTAAGTGTCATATTAAGATGTTTAGGTCCTGCATTAGTAGCAGTTATATAAGGTAAATTTATATCAGTGGTAATCGATGTAGATAATTCAATTTTAGCTTTTTCTGCTGCTTCTTTTACTCTTTGCATAGCCATTGAGTCTCCCCTTAAATCTACTCCCTCAGATTTCTGAAATTCTGAAATAATATAGTCAACAAGTATCCTATCCATATCTGTCCCTCCTAATTGAGTATCACCTGCAGTAGATATCACTTCAAAAACTTGATTATCCATTTCCATTATAGTGACATCAAAAGTACCTCCACCAAGATCCAACACTGCAATTTTTAGTCGAATATTTTTTTTGTCTAACCCATAAGCTACAGCTGCGGCAGTGGGTTCGTTAATTAAACGTTTAACATTTAATCCCGCGATCCTTCCCGCGTCTTTTGTAGCTTGTCTTTGATTATCGTTAAAATAAGCTGGGACAGTAATAATTGCATCAGTAACTTCTTCTCCTAAATATGCACTAGCATCTTCTTTGATTTTTCTAAGAATCAGGGCAGAAATCTCTTGTGGAGAATATTCTTTCCCGTCAATTGTTACTTTATAGGAAGTCCCCATCTTTCTCTTAATTGCTGTAATTGTACGGTCTGGATTTGATATAGCTTGTCTTCGTGCCGGTTCTCCAACTAATCTCTGTCCATCTTTCGTAAAGGCGACCACTGAAGGAAAAGCTTTTCCTCCTAAGGTTAGTCCTTCGGCACTTGGAATAATTGTTGGGTTACCGCCAATTAAAACAGCTGCTGCTGAATTTGATGTTCCTAAGTCAATACCTATAATTTTCGCCATATTTCATCACTCTTTTTTATTGTTATTTTAATATTTTTGATTTTTCATTTTAAATTTTATAACTTTGAGTTTTTTGAGATTTTGACCATTGCTGGCCGTAATACTTTATCTTTAAAGTAATAACCCTTAGCTATTTCTTCCAATATAGTATTTTCAGGGAGATCATCTCGACCTTCTTCTACTATTACTACTTCATGTTTATATGGATCAAATTTCTCTCCTTCCGAGTTCATTGGCTTGACACCTTCCTCATCAAGTAATTTTTCAAATTTATTAACGATTATTTCAAAACCATTCTTAATCCCATCCATATTCTCAAGGACTTTTAATAAATTTAAAGCCCTAATTAAATCATCATAATGATCGATTAATTTCTTTAAAATACCCTCCATTACATATGCTCGATACCTGCTGTTTTCACGCTCCGAACGTTTTTTATAGTTTTCGAAATCAGCACGGACTCGCAAAAGTGAATTCATAAATTTCTCCTTTTCTTCCATTAGTTCTTTGAATTTGCGACCATCCTCTTTCATATCATCGAGTTCTTTAAGAAGTCGATCATTTTGCGTCTTAATTTTCTTATGCTCCTCCACTAACGCTTCATACTTGTCAGCTTTCGCTTTAAGCTTCTCAAACTCAGTCCGCGAAACTAAAATTTGATTTGATCCTGTACGAGGAGAACCGCGATCACCTATAAATCTGTCAAAATAGTCTTCAAATGCCATAGGTCTTATATCTCCCATTTCTTTTCTAATATTATATGTCATATTTTTAATTTTTTGAGTTTTAAACCCCAATTTTCAAATGTAAACTTTGGTTGTCAATCAAAGGTTTACATCAATACGTTATTATATAAGTATTAACTGACATATTTAAAGGTTGTGTTTTTACGAAATAAAGGAGTACAGAGGGAGAGGAGTGATAAATTAACAAAGAATAGAATTTTTTTTTAAAATAAATATTACTATTTGTTTATAAATAAATTATAAATAAAACCATATTTGAAAGGTGAAAAGTTAAAACATAGCTCTATTGGAAGCTAAATTATTTTTTTCTTAAATATTATTTATAAAATACTCCAAGGATGTCATATCTATCAAAAGTAATTGATAATAGAAATTTATTCATTAATTTTTGAAATAAAATCTTTTGAAGGCATTTCTCCAAAAGCAAACATGTTTACTACTTGTTCCCTAAATACTGGATCTATCTCAGCCAATCCAAGCATTTTATTTAGATTTTTGCCTTCATTCTCATAGAAGAAATGGATCATCGAAGATTTTTGTTTGAAATTCCTAATAATTGTTTTTATTTCTCGGTTAGTTCTATACGTTTTAAGACATGTTCGTGAATAATCTTCATCTTGCAAAGATTTTATAGCAGTTTCTGCTGCAATTTTGCCAGAGAGGACGGCAGTTTGAATTCCTTCACCACTTATAGGAGAAACAAATCCTCCAGCATCGCCTATAAGCATTAAATTATCATCATAAAGGCTTTTTTCCAATACTCCTTCTGCGGGAAATGAATATGAACTTGACCATATGGTTTTATTATTTGATTTGGAAACATATTGTTTAACATTTAAATTATTTACAAACTCGTGGTATATTTTATGTATATTATATTTTGAATTATCTATACCAAATGTAAAAATACCAATATTGTATCTTTTATTGTTTATTGGAAATATCCAAGCATACCCTTGAAAAGGTTTAAAGTAGATATAAACACTTTCCGGATCTAATCCATGATTTCCCTCCATAATTGAACATTTTCCAATAGCCAGTTCATTAACATTCCATTTTGACCTTATTCCTGATTTTACAGCTAATTTAGAACTCATACCATCCGCTACTATGATAATATTTCCATGAAACTCTTCAGTGTTAGTTTTTATTTTTGTTTTTATTCCAATTTTTTTTTGATTTTTCATGAGATAATCAAATGATATATGGTTATCAAAAAGTTCAGCTCCAGCATCAACAGCACTATCTCTCATTATGTTATCAAGTTCTATTCTATCCATAATTACAGAATACTCACTACTTACTCCTTTAAATTCAAGCTTATGATAATCTGCTGAATATATTACAACTCCCCGTATTTTAGAGCTAATAAGTTTTTTCAACTGAGGATATACATCTATAACACTAGAATGAACAGCACCTCCACATGGTTTCCTCCAGTTCACATCTTTTTCAACCAAAGCAACCTTATATCCTGCCTCAGCGATTACTTTAGCACATTGAGAACCTGAGGGGCCAGCACCACTAATTATGACATCATACATGACTAAAAATAATTACCTATTCCAAAATTTTATAAGTACGATAATTCCAGCACATACTAAGACAGATATTACTACTAGACTAGTTATTAGAATTGTGGCCATTGCAATTCTAACCGCTGCTAAGGGCATTCCCAGTTGAGTATATAATCTCGGAAAGACTAGTAGGGATATTGCGAGTGTGATAAGATTAACACCTGCTACGCCAAACAAAATAAATCCAATATTTCTTTTTTTCATAATTTATAGCACCTAAAGAATCTCGTATTATAATATTATTTGAATTGTCTTTTATAATAAATTTTATTTATTAAATTAATCTTTTAAAGCAAATGAATAGACTTTTTCCAAATAATGATACTTTAAAAGAGAATTCTCTATTGGAGGGTGTTTATAGCCAAAATCCTTTTAATCGCCGAGTAATACCATTAATTTCATCTGGTACTACTTCAATTTCCTTTCTTATCCAATCTGAAATCCATTTTTTTTTGGTTTTAAACCTAGAATCTAAAAAGATTATAGCGCCTTTGTCTTTTTCTTTTCGTATTGGTCTTCCTGCTGCTTGGTTTGCTCGTTGCATAGCGGGGTATAAATATCCTAGAAGCCATCCTTGACCAAAGAAGGCTTTATTATAATAGTTTATCCGAGCTTCTGCTTGGGGAGTAATGAGATGGTATGGGATACCAGCTATTATTACAGAATTCATATCATTGCCGGGGAAATCTTCCCCTTCTGAGTTCCTACCACCACATACACCAAGTAATACCGCACCATTCCCGGATTTGCCAAAATTTTTATATTTCTTTATCAGTGTGGCGTTCATAGATCCTGACATTTCTGATTCTTCAATGAAGAGTTTTTTTCCATAAATTCTAACAGTTTCTTCAAGACCGTTTAAGATTAAATCTTTAAGAATTTCGTATGACGCGCAGAATATAGCGACATTAGCGGGAGTACCATCAATAACTTCTTCGATTTTTTGAATCATTTTATTGTACATCATTGGTGTTCTTTTTTTCAATTTAGTACTTACTCCCTCAGTTATTAAAGCTTTGATGTTTTTACTATGAAAGGGAGAATTAGCGATTATTTCTTTATATCCAGAATACTTTCTATCTAAACCAGTTAAAGTTTTAAAGATATAAGGATTAACCGTTCCAGTAAGATTAATACAGGCATGGGTGTGCCTAAAGAGAGGTATTGTAACTTCACGTGGTTCCAATGCTACTACTTCTAAAGAAATTGCTTTTTCATTACTTTTTCGAATTATATGGTAACAGAAGAAATATCTATCAGATTTGCATTTTTCAATCCAGTTTTGCCAAAACCTTGCTAATATCCGCACTCTATTTAATTCGATTCGAGTTTTTATCGGTAGATTTTGAAAATAAAAATCTAATTTCTCAAACTCGTTAGCTATATTCATCTCTAAAGATTGAGACATTTTGGTAAATAACTTGAATGGATCTAGTTTAATACTAATTGTATTTGTATATCTATTGCATTTATTTTTGAGGAGATTTATCAAGAAGTATACAACCTGGGAATACTGAGGAGGAAGTACGCTTTTCTTTAGGTCTTGAAAGCATGACTCAAGAAAGGATAGTGTTAATCTATGAGATTTGACTTTAGTTGCCATATCTGCAACATTGTGGCATTCGTCTATGACTACTATGCAGTCCTCCAAAGAAGTTGCTAATAAATTTAAAATTTGGAAGCGAATACTGGGATTAAACATCCATTGGAAGTTACAAACAATGATTAGAGCTTTATTCAAAATATATTTACAAAAATAATAAGGACAATATTCTTTTTCCTTACAATATTCAATTAGTTCTTGGGCATCTCGTGGACTTGTAAAATGGGAAATATCTTCAGGATTTTTACTATTATGGAATTTATTAAAATATTTACACGATTCACTAATTCTTAAATCTGAACATGTCAACATTGCATCCATAGGTGTGAGTTTTGAAATAAACAGGGAAGAATTTAAACACATTTCACTTCTTCCTCTTAAAGACAACCCTATTATTTTTAATTTTGAGGAATGAATTTTTTTTAATTCATTAATAACTCTATCAGATTGAGTATGAGTCCTACATAAATAAATAATCTTTAATTCATTTTCATAGGCTTGAGGGAGAATTGCACTTAGAGCAGTGACAGTCTTTCCTGCTCCACTAGGGGCAACTAATAATATATTTTTTTTTAATCGAACACCTAATTCTATTTCGCGAATAATTTCCTGTTGTTCTGGACGATATGAATGGTATGGAAAAAAATCCATATACGAGAGGCTAGTTACCATATTAATCAAGATAGATTTGTTTTAACTATATTAGTAGAATGGATTTAAGTACTACAATACAATATGATATAATCTTTGATTATTAAATCGGACAGAGTGAATATTTTTAATATTTTAAGAGATTTCTAAAAGTCTTTTTTGAATGTCTTCCCCATATATTCGTACTGCATTTTTTAAATTATCAATTAGTTCTGCAGTTTTGGAGTTTGAAATGTTCTGAATTACATCTAAGTTGGAATAGGTTATAAAAATGCTTTCATAGTCTAATTTAGAATAGAATTGGGTACTTTTATTAGGGATTTGTAAAGGAGAGTGTAAAATAACTCGTAATTTTAAGTAAGGTATGTTTTCATTATCTAACTGTTCAACACTTCTTTTTTCTTTTCCGCAATTCTCACAACGATACATTTTTGTTTTAGAACCATCTTTATAATTAATTCTTTCGCCATAAATTTTCAACAAGCTTTCACACTTTTCGCACTTTGGAAGCCAACAATAAATAGCAACAAAATCGTTTAAGTACATCTGTGCTAATCTTACTTTTTTCAAGAAATTTAAGAATTCTCTGGAATAAACTATATATCTATTATTTTTTAGCAATTTATGTGGGAATATTGTTTCATTCAAATAATCAAATACACACCTATACCCCAATTTTATCAATTTTGGTATAAGAAAACTAAGTATTTTTATATCTGGATTATTTGACAGGTTTTTATATAGTGAAATCCCTTCTTGATTTTGATTATTAATAGAAAGGCAATTGTAACTTGCTGTAAAAGCATCATAATAATTTCTTAATTCAAGATTGATTTTTCCTAGATTAACCCATGTTTGACATAGATTCGGGTTTAATTTTAATGCTCTCTTAACGAGTTTTATTCCTTTTTCAACATAACCTTTTTTATAGTAAATAAGACCTAGATTATTTAGAGATTCTGGATATTGTGGGTTTAACTTCGTGGATTTGATACAATGATTAGTAGCTTTTTTCCAATCTCCTTGTTGGATATAATTCCAACCTATAAAATTAAGCATTCTGCTTTTTAATCTTGGTTTAGAAGATGGAATTTGCTCTAATATTGAATTAAAGAGAATTTGTGATTGTTGAAATTCCCCTCTTTTTGTAAGGATTCTCCCATATAAAGTTAATACATCTACAGAAGAAGGATATAATATCAGAAATTTCTTACACAGCTCCCAAGCGCTTCCATGTTTTCCATTTTCAAATAGAATATTTACAATATGCAATAAAGAAAGCTTTTCTTCAGAGTTAGATTTCAAAACTAACTTAATAATATTAATTATTGTATCGTAATTCTGTACCTCTAACATCGAATAAATTAAATTATATATAAAGTTGATTCCATGGTTCAGTTCTAAGAGTTCTTCAATCAATTCAAAAACATTAGGGTATTTAATATTTTTTTTAAGTGAAGCCAAGATCATAGTACGAATAAATCCTAGATTGCCCTTTGGATTAACTCTTATATACATCCGGCATAAATCAATTGCTCCCAGAAAATTATCATATTTTAAAAATTCATTGATAGCATCATAGAATATTTCATCGTCTTTTTTATTTTTAATATATAGTTCACATAAATCAACAACACTCTTGTTTGCTTCAAGATTTACTAAAGTATAAATTAATTTTTGAATGAGTTTTATATTAGGATCAAAAGAAAACACATCATAACATAAATCTACTAATTCTTCGTATTTCTCCTCATTAATCAATTGGATAACAAGATCATGAAATAGTTCAACATAATTAGATGAATTTTTGTTATCTATATAACCATTTTGGTAAAAATAATCAACAATAGAAGCTGTTTCAACCATGATCGTTTAAAAACTTCCAAAAAAATTAAAAAAATTATAAAAGAACTATGTTTCAAATAATAAATCGTATTCTGAAGGCTTAAGACCAAAAGTCCATGAGACTGCTTCTCGACATGAACTTATTCTATTAGGCACACTTAAAAAAATATTTTTTCCAGTTGAAGAATCTTTAACTCTTATATATCGATAACTAGTAATTGTATTTGAACCTCTCTTGGTTAGTTCAACCAATAAATTCTCCCCATCTCTATCTATAATTCTAGTAGACCCTCTTGCTCCAAAATCTAAGTTTAAGCTCTCTAAATAATTCTTGTTTTTTTCATGTAAGCTTATATAATAATCTGCATCTGTCATTTCAATTATCCTATCTTTTTTATAAACTTAGTCTCTTACAATTCGAGTTTCTAATCCCGGTCCTAAATATTCTCTCTGTCTAATTACTTGGTAATTTCCAGATTCTAATTTGATTGGTAGGTGCTCCTCATGAATGATTCTCGTATTTTGTTCTGATTTTATATATAGTTTCTCTGAATTTAATACTTCGAATAGAGCACCATTAACAAGAACATGAGCATGTTCTGTTTCTTCTCCTTCAGCAACTACTCTATCAGGTTTTTGCTTTAACTGACTGGGGAAATTTTCTATTTTCTTGAATAAAATGTCACCTTGTCTGTAAATTTTGGGTCCATGCTGGTAATTAATTTTTATTTTACTGTTTTGGGTATGCGTTTTTTCCTTAGGACCATCGATATATTTCAATGGATTATCTTTTGAAGAATTAGAAATTATTTTTTTTAGCTGATTTTTTTGAATTTCTGTCATAAAACTAAAAAAATCAAAGTTATTTTTAAACTACTACAGTGCAAAAAATTTCTAGTCATATTTACTCTTCTTATAATGGGTGTAGATTTTGTGGAATAACTAATAAGTTTTAGGTTTAAATAGTAAATTTGTGATATCTAGGTAAAAATCCTTTACATTTTAATTATTGTTAATGAGAAATGGAAAAAGAAAAGAGAATAATTCATGCTTTTAATTTTGAGTTAGGAAATGTTTTCAATATATTAGATGGTTTACCTTCTGATCCTCAAAATTATACTTGGCTTTGTACAGTTTGTAAAAAGCCCTTATTTTATAATTCAGACTTGGGTTGCTTTTTGCATAAAGGAGGTAGGAATTATTGTTTTGAACCAGAAACTATAGAACACAAAACCATGAAAGCATACTGGTATATGATGTTTCCAAAATTTAATCAAATTTCTTCAAAAAAAATTGAATTAAGGGTTGGAGATCAAATCGCAGATGTATATTTCGAATTAAAAAATGGAAAGAAGGTTGTTATTGAATGTCAAAACTCTCAAATTAGTAAAAGAAAATTAATTGAACGAACACATAGCTATTCTTATAAAGATATATATACATTATGGATCTTTAATGGCTATGGAACATGTGTTTCGTATAAAAAGAATCCTCAAAATGAAGAAGGACTAGGGGTGTTAGGAATGGAGAAACGCGTTCATTCTTTATATGGGGGGCGAATCTATTATATGAATGTTTTAGGAAGGAAAATAATTGATCCACCATACGGACTTCATTTTGCACCTTTCTTTGAGCATAAAAAGTCTAATTATAATTATATTGGGTATAAGAAGTATTATAAAGATAAAAGAAGTGCTATTCTTAGCAGAATACCTAATTATAAAATTTTGTGTGTAGACATTAATGGATATAAATTAGCACGTTTCACAGATAAACACTTAAGCGTTTTGTGCACAGAAGAAATTAATTCCATTATTACAACGCATTGTAAAACTGTTTTAACTGAAGGAAGTGGTGTTCCGGAGATAATTAAAATTCCTTTAAGAATAATCATTTCTCAATTAAAAGATCGTTATGGTTTTCATTTACCATATTTATTACTTAAAAAATCTCAGAACATAAAGAAAATGAATATAGAAAAAACTTTTGATGAAGAGTATGACATTAATGAAAAAATTAGAGTCAAAGTCTCTGATTATTGTTAAAAAAAAGAAAAGAAAAAAATTATTTACGCAATACTTTTTCTCGAATAATAATATATACAATTCCTACTAGTATTAAAATCCCCGAAATCAAAGCAGTTATAGCGATTGCAGGATCAGCAATACTTTGTTTTATAAAGATCCCTAATAAGGCCCATACTATAACTAGACTGTAAGCATAATCTTTTCTTATCAATAACATCGCAAATGTAATGATTAAAGCAACTGCAATTACTAGAATAGTTAGAATTTCTGCTACTAAGCCAAAACCTTCTACACCGAAGACAACTAAAACTGCTGTAACATTAGCTATTGTTGCAACAGTTATCCAGCCTAAATATATGCTGAATGGAACATGTACAGCAACTTTTTCGATTCTACGAACTTCTGATTTCCCTATATCTAATTTCAGATATATAAATAATAAAGAAATCAATAGAATTATCATAAAGATTAGAGATATTGGAACTAATTGATAATGCCATACAAATATCCACACTATATTAGCTAAACTTCCAATAATGAAAAAATATCCGATATTATCGACAAATTTCATTTCAATTTTATCTTCTTTAGTTATATCTCTAATTTGATAAACAGAAAATATTCCTAAAAAGATATAAATTAAACTCCAAATTGAAAAAGTAATCCCCGCTGGTACAAATAAGTTAGGTATGGCATCAGATAATTCTTGAGTAGTCATCCCCCCAATTGGTAATAATATAGCCAAAAAGTTAACAATCACTGTTGCAATAAAACCTAGCAGATTAAATACCTGTAAATATTCTTTTTTGTTCATTTTATCATATGTTTTATTTATTTGATATTTAAATAAGTTCTATTTTAATAAATTCTATACATTGAATTTATTAATTAGTTCTATTAATCATTAGTAAATATAATATTCGGAATTTAAGAAATAAGGAATTTATATTATAATTTTATATTTCAAAAAATCAAAATATTATGAAATAAAAATGTCTCAATAAATTAATTAAAAGACTATCTAATTATTTTGTATTTATTTTTATAAAAATAAAACATAAAATATAATGAAATTTCGATTTGATGCCTATTGCGGACTTTATTGTGGTGCTTGTTTCATTATGAATGCTTATACACAAAACCGTGATGATTGTTTACCAGAAGATTGGATTGACCCACTTGATGGTAAGGAAATCAAGTGCTATGGTTGTAAAAGTGAATTAGTATTTGAAAATTGTCGTGGATGTCGAATTCGAAGTTGTGCTCAATCTAAAGATATCGATTTCTGCAATAATTGTCCCGAATTTCCTTGTGAGAATATAAAGAGACTCGAAAATACTAACTTAGCTCATCTTAAAGTCGCAATTCATAGTTTAGATATAATAAAGGAAATTGGGGTTCAAGAGTGGTTATTTAAGCAGAAAGATCGATGGCTGTGCTCCAAATGTAATTATCCATTTTCATGGTACGAAAAAAATTGTGTTCGTTGTGGGACAGAATTATTTAATAGTATAGATGAGAATAAAATTCTATAAAAATACCTTAGTTAAATAAAAAGGATTTAATTATAATCCTTATGAAAGAACCAATATTGAATATTAGAAATCATCTTATTGAGATTAAAGAAATTAAAGAAGAAATTATTAACTATTTTAATTATCTCAAAGAATTAGATGATACAACCAAAAATTTATGGATATCAGATGTAAAAGAATTTTATTATAATATTTTTACTGCTTTAGAAATATTAAACCCGAATGTTAAATTAAGCAAAAATGAGATTGCCAGTTCAAAAAATTACTTATATGCTACTAGAAATATACTGTCGAAAATAATAAGTGAGCTTAAAATTTTCGACAATAACAAATCATTAGATCTTATAATTAAAATCGAAAAGGCTTTTAAGGATTCTTGGGATGCATTTTGGTATGTATTTGAAAATCTATTAATTCAAAAAGAAACTGTAAAGAAAATCGAGAAAGTTATCACAATCTCTGACTTAGAATATCATCTCCCCTGTTCTGAGTGTGGTAAAGTTGCTGTTGAATTTAAGATTGGTTATGGAAGATTTGATGAAAAAGAAGCATTAGTTTTTCGAGGGATTACTCATGAACGATCGATGAGTATTAAATTAGCGTATGAATTATTTGAAATCCTACTTAAAAGAGATTTATTAGGTGTTCATAATTTTATGAAAAAACACCATGGATATGAAGGGTTGGATGCTTATTGCCCTGAATGTGATAAAATTTATTGTTGGGAGCATTATGATGCTAGAGAAGAGTATGATGATGGTTTTTATGATTGCACATATGGAATTTGCCCAAAAGGGCATAAAAGAATGATAGATGATTAATTTAAGTTAAACTCAAAGATTACTATAACTTATATTTAAAAATGGAAAATTTCAATATTCAAGCAATATTTGGTTTAAGAAAAAATGCACAAATTATTGGAGTTTAGTATGGAATTTTACGAAGTAGTAAAAAAAAGAAGAAGCTTTAGAGTATATAAACCTGATATGCCTGAAGAAGAGAAAGTTCAAAGAATTTTGGAAGCTGCTCGGTTGGCTCCAACATGGGCAAATATGCAAGGAGTACAATATATTATTGTTAAAGAGCCTGAAAATGTAACAGCTGTGTGGAAAGCAATTGGACAGGAAATTAAGTTCACAGATGCACCAATGTTTATTGTAGGATTAATCTCTCCATTGGGATCTGGAACAAACAAAAGTGGTGAGAAATATTATGGTGTTGACTTTGGAATTTGTTTCGAACATTTAATTCTAGCTGCCGCTGCTGAGGGTTTGGCAACATGTTGGATTGGCATGTTTAATGAGGAAAAAATTAAAAATATATTGAACATCCCAAAAAAGTATAAAGTAATGGGTTTGACACCTTTAGGATATCCAATTAGACCTAAGGGTGAAGTAAAAGATAGAAAACCTCTCAATGATTTTGTTCATTATGAACATTTTTAACTTTTTCTTTGAATTTTCTTGACTAGAATGCATTTGATGAATAAAGCAACTGAAATTTTATATGACCAGTAGAATAGCAGAGAAGATAAGTTAGAATTTACTCTTTCTTTAATTCTAGTAAAGTTTGTTCTAATATTTTTATTACTTTTTCTTTATATGAGAGTTGTTCTGGATAATTATAACTAAAAGTTTTCCAATAAGGTCGTTTATGACCAATCTTAAACTTGACTCCTGTCATAGAAGTCAGATAAGCGTTCTCATTAATTTTAGTAGCAATTTGATCTGCTATGATATACCAATGAAATTTTGTGTAGGTACTAGCCCCAGTATTAATAGGTGCACTGTTGATTCTAGTTTTTAAGCTCTCAAATTTAAAACTCCATTTATCAGGCTCTTGTTTAGTTTCAAACCATTTACTATTTGTATAATGCCATTTATGAGAGAGTCCTACTCTCATACCAGTATATACTTTATTGTTAAATTTCTTGAGAGAATTGTACATACAAATTATCTATAATAAGGTGATATGTCATATTTCGAAAAATTAGGATAATTTAAATACAATTAAGGTCTCAAAATTTTCTGTATAATTAAAAAAAAAAGAAGTTAAATGATTTAAAATCTATTTTTTCCACTCATATTTTTTAGGGCCAGCGAATATTAGTACTAAGGCAGGGATTATGATTGCAAATCCTCCCCAACCATAACCAAAAATTTCTACTATTATACCCCAAAAAAGCATCCATGGGAATCTAAAACTGTCCGACATCACCCAATTAAGTAGACCATCCCAATCTTTATTGGCACATCTGTCTGAGAATTTAGGTTTTATAATTACAAAAGAGAGAAGTATAACTATCACTCCACTAATAATCCACCATATTGGATATCCTAAAAGAAATGCACTGAGCGGAAGACTTGCTAGTATTAAAAGAAGAGAAGGGAGTACTATTATAATATCGATAATTCCGCTTACAATTCCTATAACCCATGCCCATTTTCCTAGAGTTGATACCCAAGATGCATGTTTCCATTCTCCAGCTTCTTTAATTTCATCACTCATATATCTTACCTTAAACTTTTCTGTGTATGGTTAAGTTTTTAATATTTTTGTTTTATAAAAAATGCTTTAAACTATTTATGTTTAAAGTTTTTTAAATAATGCCAATTTAAATTATTTATTATTTAATAGTATAGAAAATAATATATTTTAGAAAATAACTTATTTTTTGGATTCGGATTCGAGAATCTCACCCACGTAATAGAGCCCTACTAAGTTTCCTCTGAGTTCAAATTTTCTTGAAACTAGCAAAATAATAACATGTTCATTCTCATCTAATAGTTCGTTTTCAACAGCAAATTTTACGGATTGTTCGATAATCGCTTCAGCATCCATATTAAAGAAATCAATATTATCTATATGGACTGGCTGTACTCCCCACACCAAACTTAATTCTCTAGCAGTTTTTTCAAATGGTGTCATCGCAATTATCGGTAGGGGAGGGCGGTATTTTGCAATCATTCGAGCACCATATCCTTTCCTTGTAATTACAAGAATTTTACCTCTAAAATTTAAATCTTGCATTTCTGTTGCCAACGAATGTATAGCATGTCCTAAAGTTTGAGTATGAGTAAGTCTATCTGAATCATATTCATCTGGAATCCTTTTAGGCATATTTTCCGTTGCAGTTTTTGCTATTTGATTCATATATTGGACCGCATTAATTGGGTATTTTCCTACTGCGGTTTCTGCTGAAAGCATAACTGCATCAGTCCCATCCATAACAGCATTATATACATCATTAGCCTCGGCTCTTGTAGGAATGGGGTTGGTGACCATTGATTCAAGCATTTGAGTAGCCACAATAACTGGTTTTCCTTCACGATTGCATTTATAAATCATTTCTTTTTGCCACAAGGGTACTTTATCAGGATCTATTTCCACCCCTAGGTCTCCCCTGGCGACCATGACACCATCACTCACATCCAATATTTGATCAAAATTATTAAGAGCAACAGGACGTTCTATCTTTGAAATCAATTTAATTTCAGAATTTCCATAATTCTCTAGGATTCTTCTTACATGTAAGACATCATCTCCTCCTGCGACAAATGAGATAGCTACATATTCTGGATCAATTTTTGCGATAAATTCAAGATCTTTTACATCCTTTTCAGTAGGGACTTTTTGAGTTAATTCACCAGTAGGAATATTAACTCCTTTCCTATTACTAATCATTCCTCCTGCAAGAACTTCTCCTAATATGTGATCTTGCTCCTTTTTGATGACTTTTATCTTTATTATTCCATCATTTACAAAGAACACATCCCCAATTCGAATTGATTTAAGAAAACCAGGCAAGGGAATTGAAAATTGATCTTGATCTCCTAACACTTCTTTTTCAAAGACTCTAACTTCTTGACCGATTGCTAAACTATAAGACTCATCATCCTTAAATTCTCCAACTCTAATTTTTGGACCTTGAATGTCAGCTAAAATTCCTGTGTGTTTTGTTAATTTACTTATTTCGCGAATTCTTTCTGTTAATTCTTTTTTTTCTTGATGAGTTCCATGTGAGAAATTTAATCTGAAAATATCAACTCCAGTATTAATCAGTTTTTCCAACATTTCTTTTGAACTCGAAGCTGGACCTATGGTCGATACAATTTTAACAGTATTTTCTCTAAATGACATTTTTTAAAAACCATATTTTATTCTCAAAATAATTGCGATTTTATGATCAAAATTATGAATAATAATATTATTTATTATAGTTCTTCTTAAAAATTATTTATTTTCTATAATAGTCTTCGCTTTTAATAAAGTGCTACGAAAAAGCTTTCTATTTGATTTCAAAATGTTTATACTATTAGCATAGTCTTCAACCTTTTTCAGTTCCTTTAATAATAATAATTGAATTCTTAAGGTTTTCGGAAATATTGAATATTGGATTAATTTTAAGTCATCTTTAAGAGCAAAATCTCTCGCAAACTGAACTAACAAATCAGAGCTATTATATGCTAATGAGATCGCTAAAAAGTACCTTAATTTAGGCTTTTTATTATAATTTCTAGTAATAAGTAAGAAGGAGTATCTTTCCTTTTTATTCAGATCATATATTTTCTTCACTTTTAAAGATTGAGGTACATTATCAACACGTTCAGAAATTGGAGAATGTTTTCCTCTTACTTTTTTAGCTTCCTTCATAAATTCACGTTTAACAAAAGATTTTAAATCGGTCAAGTCTGATTTTAACATTTTTTGAATTTTATTAAATTTTATTCTTTTAGAACAATAAGAATGTATTGTAAAAGAAATATAGCTTTAATATAAATCCTTTATAACAAACTCCAAGTTTAGATCTTTTAGAGTTTTTTTTAAAGGGTATCCGTTTTCAGGATTCCAACCCATTTCTTTACAATAACCTCTATAAAACTCTTCATACTCAACTGATATACCTTTAGTGGGGCCTCTTTTATCTGGAGGATGACCAGTAACTCTTCCCGGCAACTTATTATTTGCAATATCGATCTCTTCACGCAATGTGAATGCTTGTCGCAAAGTTTGAATTCGTAATCCGATTTTTAATAATTCATCAACATTGATATTACATCCAATACAATTATTTATCAAATCGATAAAAGGATAAGATCCAAATAATGTTGAAAAAAGGCATAAACCAACACTGTTTAAGACTTGATGAAAAGCCGAAACTAATTTCTGCCCTTCTATTTTCCTATTCTCATTTCTTTTCCATTCTCTAGGTAGCTTAAAGCCTTTCTGAAACCTGTTTATGGGGCCTATATCAATAAAATCAATACTAGCCGCGGTATGTCTTCCTGGTGTTGGATCATAAGCATATGTAAAAGCTAATGAGGGAAATATACGTGGATTATGCATAGCAATTTCAGAACCTAATGAAGTCATAACAAATTTATCGGATCCTTTGCCTATTTTGCTTGCTGCAATTTTACTACCATCAGCTAAAAGATCTCCAATCCCTTCTCTATTAATTATCTTTTTTACTAATTCAATAATAGCTTTTGAATTACTCCACGTTAATTCTAGGCCATTTGTTTCTTCTTCAGTTAATAACCCGTTCTCATAACATTCTATAGCAAATGCGATTGTAGCTCCTGTGGATATTGTATCTATAGCTGCTTGGTTGCATAATTCATTAATTTCAATTATAGATAGTAAATCATCATTAAGTAAGAGAGCACCAAAAGAACAGCAAGTTTCATATTCAGGTAAATGAGTTTCTTCTAAATTTAATTCAGGAACTTTTAATATTCCACCACATTGAACTGGACAACTAAAACACCCGTAATCTCGAATTTTATATTTTTGGATATTGACTGCAGACAAATTTTTGGAATTTTTAAATGGAAAATCATACATACCAATCCCACCCCAATTTTTAATTGGAGAATCGTTAGTTTCTGTAGAAATTGTGTTTGCTACGCTAGTTCCAAAAGATTTATAAATCTCTCTAATCATTTTAGGAGGCCCCGTAAACCCTATTCTAAATCTACGAATAGTTTTTGCCAAATTTGGGACATTTTTTAAAATTGAACGGATAAATTTACTTACGTCGTCATGAGTACCACTTTCATTGTATATTTTTACTAATTCCAAAAATCTGTCCCTATTATATATATTAATTTTTTTAGTGCCCTTTAGAACAAGCATTTTAACTTTTTTTGCCCCCATAACGGCTCCTAATCCGGATCTTGCGGCAATTCTTCCCTTATCATTAGCAATTCCAGAAATTTTTGATATATTTTCGCCAGCCTTTCCAATTCCTGCTGTTTTAACAAATTTGCCATGCTTTTCTTTCAATTTTAATTCAGCATGGACTATGTCTAAACCCCAAATGCTTGAAGCATCTAGAATCTCCTTTTTATCTTCAATTATAGAGATATATTTTGGTTCATTTGCAGCTCCCTTAAGAATAATTGCATCATATCCACATTTTTTTATTTCTGGACCAAAGGATCCTCCACTATTAGAATCACCCCATGTTCCTGTTAAGGGAGATTTCCCAGCAACCATATATCTCCCTGAAAATGGAGCAGGAGTCCCTGTCAACAATCCTGGAAAAAAACCAAAAATGGATTCAGAACTTAAAGGATCTACTTTGCCTGCCATGTTTTCGTAAAGTAGTTTTACAGCTAATCCATAACCTCCAAGATAATGATGATAATATTCTTCTGAAAGGGTCTCCACTTTAAATTCTTCTTCAGTGAGGTCAACCCATAAAATTTTTCCAAAATAACCTTTCGCCATTTTTAACTTTGAGATTTCTTTTAAATAAAATTATAGACTAATTGAATTCTGGATATTTCCCAATTCTAGTTATATTCTCTTAATCTAATATCAATAGAGAATTAAAAAACTAACCCTATAATGAATATAAAGAATTTTAAATTAAGTTTAACTTTTTTTAAATTATTTAAATTAATTTTAATTCCCTAACAAATAGCTTTTCTTTCAATTCTTAAATACTAATAAAATTCAATTCTTTATTTAATCACACGTTTGGGTAGAGTACAGCGGTTCTTTGTAGGTAATGTATAAAATGAATGTAAAATGTAAATTTTGCTTTAAAAAGCATTAAAGAAACATTTAAATATACAATCTGTTATATTATAATGGGACCAATATTAAGCGATTGTTCAGAAATAACTAGTTATTTGTTATTTTAGAATTAATCCATAATCACTATAGGGTTAGCCGAAAAAATTTTTGCAATTTATGCCATCATTTAAAATTATAAAATATAAAAACATGTCTCTGATCCCTGTTATTGAAGATAAAGGACTTGAAATTCAAAAATTTATTGATTGGGATAAGTTCAAGAATGTTTTTTATAATAATTTTTATTTACAAGATTATAAAATGGTAATTAAAATACCTCTTACTCCAAGAAGAAGAAAAAAAGACGATATTAAAATAAAGAAATTTGATCTTGAAAAATACACTTTTTTAGTGTCCTATGATTAATCAAGTATTTTAGTTTTCTTTTTTCTTGGATTCTTCTCTATTGATAACATTCCAGCAAGAGAAGCAAATATATTTTCCATCCTTTTTTAGAACTAGATCTTTGGTTGATCGAATCATTCCGCATTTATTGCATTTTTTCAACATAAATTAAAAAGAATAAAGTTGCTAAACTTATTGATTTTTTGATTGTAAAAATTTACTGTATTGCCACATTCTTATTAGAGTCCATACTCCTTCTTCAGGATAACAAACAGGAATCCCATTATCTTGCAAGTATGCCACAAATTTTTCTTCTCTTGTATTATAACACGTTAAAATAATTGGTTTTTGATATTTTTCTCTAAATTCTATAATTTCATCAAAGAGAGCAATGAAAAAATCCTCCATCATTTCACCAAAATTCCTCATTGTTACAACACTTTCATGATTTTTCATATACTCAGGAACATTTACAAGATTTTTAAAATATTCAGTACCCATTAACCCATAAAAAATTAGTGAATCAATCTCATCACTTTTTAATAAAATTTCTGGTAAAACATTAAGGAAATTTTGCATATCATCTGAATAGGTTAAATCTATTGGATTTATTGTTGACGCGGTTTCTGGCATCCAAGGTTTCAATTTATCCCGTAATTTATTACTTAATATAGGAACTTTCATTCCATTACTTTCAAATAAATCTGACATTAAAGTCCCTGGACCTCCTCCTAATGTAAGAATCGCTACTCGATTTCCTTTGGGAAGGGGTATTGAATCAAAGGCATTCAGTAAATTTAACATATCTATACTATTTTTTACTTTTATAGCCCCTGTTTGCTCACAAACAGAATCAATCACATAACCGGGTGAGGTTATAGCTGCTGTATGGGATTTTGCGGATCTAGTACCTGCTTCTGTCTGACCGATTGGAATTATTACTATTGGTTTCTTTTTGTTTATTCTATCAACAGTTTCGATAAATTCTTTACCTCTTCTTACTGCTTCAAAATAGATTCCAATTGTTGTCGTATCATTATCTTCTTCAAATGCTTCTAAATAATCTACTAAATCAGTATTCACTTCATTTCCTACAGAAATTATTTTTGAGATTCCTAATCCAATCTTTGAGCTTATGGCAATTAGAGGTTGAACTGCGTAAGTTCCGGATTGAGAAACGATTGAAACTCCCCCCTTTCTTGGAGGCCAGGGTACATGAGTTATATTTATAGAAGGAGTAACTACCTCACCCGAACAATTTGGACCCATAATTTTAATATTATATTTTTCAGCGATATTCTTCATTTTATCTTGTGCTTCTTTATTTCCTACCTCTAAAAACCCTCCTGATAAAATTATCACATGTGTTACCCCTTTCTGGCCACATTCTTCTAAGAATTGATTAATTAATTTAGGATTAATTGCCATTACAACTAAATCAACTTTTTCTGGAACATCTTTTATATTTTTATAAGCTTTAAATCCTAAGATCTCCTCCGCTTTTGGATGTATTGGAATAACTTTTCCTTGAAATCCAGCAGATAATAAATTAGTGAGATGGATGCTACCAAATTTTTGCATCACATTTGAAGCACCATAAAAAGCGACTGTCTTTGGATTAAAAAAGCCATCAAAATCTTTTAATTTTGAAATTTTAATCTTCCTCCTTTAAAATAATTCGAGCATCTACAACCATTATTCCCTTACCTGTTTCAAATACAATAACAGGATTCAAATCAAATTCACAAATTTGTGGATTTTCTGATAAGAGAGTACAGCATTTCAGCATAACATCAGTAAGTTGATCGATATCTCCTTTTTTTTGTCCACGATATCCATTCAATAAGGGAAATGCCTTTATACTTCGAATCATTCTTTCTGCTTCTTCTTTATTAATTGGACATATTCTATATGATACATCTTTAAAAATTTCAACAAAAATTCCTCCAAAACCAAACATTAGAACTGGTCCGAAATTCTTGTCCCGAACAGCACCTATAATAATTTCTGCAACACCGCCTTTTACCATTTTTTGAATATTCACGCCAGTAATACTTGCGTTTGGTTTGAAAGATTTACCATTTGTAAGAATTTCTTCATAAGCATTGATCAATTCATCATCCGATCTTATATCTAATTTAATTACTTTAGCATCTGTTTTATGGAAGATATGCGGACTCATTAATTTAGCTACAACAGGATATCCAATTTTATTCGCAAATTCTATTGCTTCACTTTTTGTCTTAACTAGCTTGTATTCTCCAACTGGAATATCATAAATAGAAATTAGATCTTTACTTTCATGTTCCATTAGAATATTACGATTTTCTGCTAACACATTAAGAATAATTTTGTTTGATTGGATCATTTTGATTAACCTCATTGTTGATGTACTGCTTTAAATATATTAAATGAAAGATTTGATATTTTCAATAAATATATTGTGATAATTGCAAAAATCAAATCTATTAAACCAAATAATAGTAAAGCTAGTGAAATCTCAGGGAGCATTATTATATTATAAATGATGACAATTTGTATTAAAAAACGCAATAAAATAATTAATATGATATTTAACGTATATTTTTCAACATTAAAAGATGAAAAAGATAAAATTAAACCCAATATTATGGCCAATAGTCCTCCAGTATGAGCAAAAATTGGATAGTCCAATTGGATAATACTTGCTCCTATCAAGTTTAATAGTGGTACAATAAAAAATATCATTATAATCCCAAAAATAATCTCATATATCCCTCCGATTAAGGATATTATCTTTAATATTCTTTTAGCTTTACTCTCATCCATGGATTATTCACAAATTTTTTAATTATCGTCCTAAAAATTTAGGATCTCTTTTTTCAAAAAAAGCTAATAAACCTTCAGTAAAATCTTCTGAATCAAATGCTTTAAATAAAGCATCAGCTTCCTTCTCAAGTGCTTGTATTGTTTTATCCTCAAGTATTTCATTAATCGCAAGTTTTGCTAACCCTATTGAATAAGTTGGTCCCTTTGCTAACTTTTCAGCAATGTTCATTACTTTATTCATGAATTCATCGGCAGGAAATACTCCATTAATGAGCCCCATTTTAAAAGCCTCCTGAGCACTAAATTTATCACCAAAAAAGATTAATTCTTTTGCTTTGTGTATCCCTATTATTCTAGGCAGGAGATATGTGGAAGACATTTCCGGAATAATAGCTCTCTTCATAAAGAAAGTACCAAGCTCAGCATTATCAGCCGCATAAATTAAATCACAATTTAAGGCAATATTTAATCCGCCTCCTAATGCTAAACCATTTATAGCAGCAATGATAGGTTTAGGTGTTTTCTGTAGCTTTAATACTGTTCTTTTTTGAGAAAGATCAATTTCTAATTCCCCAGATTGCATTTTTCCTCCGTTTTCCACATTATCTACATCTCCTGCCATCCCCTGGCTTGCTTGATCAAAGTCTCCTCCCGTTGAAAAAGCACGGCCGTTTCCTGTTATAATTATAGCACGGATATCCTTATTGTTTGAAGCTTCCTCTAAAGCTTCATAAATTTCATCAAACATCTTGCCATTTATAGCATTCAATTTATATTCTCTATTGAATGTAATAATAGCAACATTATTTTTTATTTCAAATAAGAGATATTTAAATTCCATTTTATGTCTCATCAAATCTTGTTGTTTTTCTTATACTATTCAAAAACATATTAAAAAAAATTTAAAATTTGAATAAATTATTTCATTAACATTTGCATTTTTAGCATGTCTTTCATTGGACCTTTTGCTTTAAGTTTACCACCCATAAAAGCTTTTGTAGGGCTTAGTTCTCCGTCCATTATATCAATGATTACATCGCTTGTAGTCGTAATAGTTATATCTGGTTCTTCGACTTCCCCGTCAAAAATTTCACATTTAGCATCCTTAAAAACGAGATAATAGTTATCTGTGTCGGTAAAGTTAAACTGTAATTTTCTATCAAAATTCTGGAATCTTTCAGCATAAGAAGGGTCGTCCAATTTACTTACCATTTTTTTAATTCCTTCAACTAATTCTTGATTTGCCATATTATAACCTCTTAATTTATAATTTTAAATAAAAAAAATAATTATTTTCCCTTCCATTTTGGTTCTCTATTTCCCTCCATGAAAGCGGTAAATCCTTCTATAACATCTTCACTATGAAATAATTCTTGGAATGGTTCCCATAAACTCCCAATCGCTCTAGTTCGTGTATAATGATATCCTTGTTGGAACCATTTTTTTGTCCATTTATGGCTTATTGGGGCAACTTTTTTCATTTCTGATGCCATTTCCATCGTAGTGTTCATTAAGTCATTGTGAGGGACAACTCGGTTTACTAAACCTATTCTATAGGCTTCCTCAGCGTTTATAATTTTACCAGTTAGTAATAATTCTTTAGTATAACGCATTCCAATTAATTCAGGTAGCAATAAGAATGCAACACCACTTGCTAAACCTCTTCTATTCTCCCAGAAACCCATTTTTGCATCATCAGCAGCAATTGCACAATCACACCATAATGTAAGTTCAAGTCCTCCTGCATATGCATAACCATTTATCGCTGCGATTATAGGTTTTGGATATCGTGCCATTAATTCACAAGGATCAAGCAAGATTCCAAGAAAATCTCCAAGATTCTTAAATCCTGTAGTGGACATTTCTTTAATATCAAGTCCTGCTGAAAAGGCACGCCCACCTTTATATTCTTCATCGTTTCCTGTAAGAATAATCACTCTCACATTTATATCATCCCAAGTATCTGATAAAACTTGTCCAATACTTGCCCAAACATCTCTAGATAATGTGTTTCTTCTTTCTGGTCTGTCTATAGTAATTATTCCAATCTCTTCCTTTACTTCAAATTTTACTTCTTTATACTTAGCCATTTATATATACCTCCTAATTTTTTTACAATTTGTCAACTTCTTCTTTTGTTGGACCTCGTACTGAGGGAGTTAACATACGTTCATCTACATCTTGTTTAAATTCTTGTCTACCAATGAATAATTTGAGAATATCATTTGAACCCCCAGCAATTTGCATTAAAGCAGCATTTTTTAATATGCCTCCAATGCCAGTTTCTTGAAGATAGCCGTCACCACCTACAATATAGAGTGCGTCCAAAGCCATCTCTGTTAAAGATTGAGTTCCAAAAATCTTAGCAGTAGATGATTTTAATGCAAAAGTAAACATATCGGCCTCACCTGTATCAAGCAAATGTGCTAGATAATAGATATAAACCCTAATTAGATGCATTTTCATGCTGATATTGGCCATTCTTAATTGAACAGCGTTATATCGTGAAATAGGACTTCCAAATTGAACTCTTCTCCGACCATAAGCCCGTGCTGTCTCTATCAAGTTTTTTGATGATCCTACCACACTAGCAATTCCTAATCGTTCTATATTGAGTGCGCTTGTCATTACTGTCCAACCATCTCCTGGATCTAATATCATATTTTGTTTTGGAACCCGAACATCTCGATACCTTATCACAGAATTGGCCATTTCAACATCTCCAATTAAATCATTTATCTTTTCTATTGTTATTCCAGGAATATCAGTAGGGACAAGAAATGCAGTAAGATGTCTGTATATTCTTTTCATTTCAGGATCGGTGTTTGCATAAAGCATGTGATAATCAGAAATCGCTCCTAAAGTAATAAAGCGTTTCCAACCATTCAAAACCCATTCATCTCCATCTTCTTCAGCATGGAGTTGAACACCAGCAGCATCATTACCCACATCAGGTTCTGTTACAGTTATAGAAGCCCATTTTTCTCCCTTCACTATAGGCTCTAAAAGTTTCTTTTTTTGTGCTTCTGTTCCAAATAAATGCACTGGTCCTGCCCCAAAAACACTTGTTAATAAAGGATTTATGTTCAAGTTAGATCGTCCTATTTCTTCATTCAAAATAGTGTATCCTGCATATCCTTTATCTCTTCCACCATATTCCTCCTCTGCTAACACCATTAAAGGATGAAATCCTTTTTCTACACAAAGTTTTGATGCACTCCATTGAATTTCCATCGGATCTTTATTTTGTTCAAGGAGTTTAGTGGTTCGTGGCACTAATTCAGTGTCACAGAAATTCTCGACTTCATCAGCAAATTGCTTAGTTTCCTTATCCCACCAAGGCATATAATCAAAAGGCATCTATCGGTACCCCTCCGCATTATAATTATCGTATGCATCTTTTCCCATACCGAATTTTAAGTCGACATCACCAATTTCATTTAATCCTTGCCATGAAATTTTTGCCAATTTGATTTTTTCACCTTCTACATAGAGATTTGCCAGTTTTGCATCACTTAAAGCTCTAAGTACTGGTTGGATGTCTTTCTTCTTTACACCAAGTAATCCTGCCATCAAATCAGCTTCCATATGTAATGCTTGGTTATATTCGTAATTTTTTGCTAACAATTTTAACGCTCTTAACTCTAATTCTTCATACATATTTATTCTCCAATTTTCTTTATTCTAATGTCTTAAATTTTTATTTAAATTAGATTTCATTTGAATTATGAATATTTATCTTTTTTAAATATATTCTTTGATTCTATTATCCAGAGAAAATTAAAAAATGAACCCTATAACTATTTTAAAGATTTTTAAATTAAGTTTAATTTTTTCTAAATTATTTAAATCAATTTAAATTTTTATTTGAGAATTCTTTTGATATTATAGAGAACCAAAAATAATCAAGTTGAGTAAATTTGGATTTATATGATTTATTATTCGAATTTTCCCATAAAGAAAGGTTTAAGGTCCTCAAATGTCTATATTATGATGGGAAAAGACACACAGACCTTCAAAAGGAGTTAGAAATCCCAGGATCAGAAATCTCTCGTCATTTAAGAAGACTAAGTGAGAAGGATCTTGTCACTAAAGATGTAAACAATAAATATCATATAACAAATATCGGTAAAATCTTCATAAGGATGATGGATATTTTTGAAGTTTCATTAATTCATAGAAATTTTTTCAATAGTCATGAAATTACCTCTATTCCTGTCCATCTCATATTTCAATTAGGAAAACTTAAAAACGTTGAATTTGGCAATAAAACTATGGAAAATATGGAAATTTTTGAAAACCTTGTGAAAAATTCCGAAAGATTTCTTTATGCGATAACAGATCAATATCAAAAATCTTTATTAAAGGAAGTTGAGAAGAAAATGAGAGATCAACCACTCAAGATAAAAGCTCTCGTAGACAGCAATTTATTAAAATCTTATAATATTCCGGATGGTTGGTCCAAATTGTTTAAAGATCCAAAAATCTTTTTCCAGGAAATGTTAGAAAATATTAGAATTCTTGATGAAATTAAAATCTCGATAATAGTTTCAGATAAAGGTGCCATACTTTTCTTAAGTAAAGATGGTGAAATTGATTATAGTCAGTGCTTAATAGATAATCATGAAAGTTTTATAAAATGGACAAAAGAAATATTTAAATGGTATTGGGAAAAAGGAAAGAGTTTACGACCGTTTATCCGAAAAGCAATAAGCTCTAAACAGTAATCTTGGTTTATCCTTGTTCTTTTAATCTAATCCTTTCCTCAAGAATTTTTTCGTAAAGTTCTTCCATTGTTTGAGGAGGAATATATTGCTTTTCTTTTTTTCGGAGCATAATAGCTTCAGAAGGGCATTTGGCAATACAATTACCACAACCTATGCATCTAATTTTTTCAATTGAGGAGACGTTGTTTAATTGAGTAATAGCTTTCATTTGACAGCGATCTATACACGTTCCGCATCCAGTACATAAATCGGGATCTATTTCAGCATAATAATTTGAAATTGCATAATTGTATGGATCTGGTAAGCGTAACAGGTTACCGATACCTCCATCACAACAGTAGCAACAACTGCATATAAAATCAAAAGTTTGAGCATTATTCGGTCGAAAAATCAGACCCTCTTCTTGATTTTGGCGCAGTAATTGAATAGCTTCTTCTTTACTAATTTGTGTTCCCCAGTTTAGATCAATAGCGGATTTAGCAATATCTCCAATTCCTAGGCAATTATCTTTATGCTTAGTCATTTTACATGGTTCCCCTCCGAATTCCATTTCTTGACGACAAATACAATTAATTTTAACAAACGGACCTTGACTTTCTTCTATAGATTTTCTTACATTATCAAAAGGGGCAATAAAATTCTCTGGAATCACATCAATATCAACAGGTATAATACGGATTTGATTATAATGTGTTGGATTAGCTTTTTCTTCCCAAATTTCATTTAAATATTTATGAAATGCATCTAAAAAGTCTGTTGTAAGTTTATCCACTTGATTTTCATACATTCCTATTATTAGTGTAGTATTACCATAAAATTTCTTATTCCCTTCTTTTTTATATGTAATTGAACCTTTTTTTACCATATTATCTAATTGTGTTTCTAATTCTATTAAAGGAATCCCAGTATGCTTAATTCGTTTATAAATTTTATCTAACGGCTCAAGATCCCTATACCAGCCAAATTTTAAATATGTAGCTATTTTTGCTTCTTCAGGAGTAAAGAGAAGTCTTAATAATCTTATATCCGAACCAGATTCTGCCTGAGGGAACCCAATTGGCATTTTATCAAGGTGTACTTGCAATTCCCTATAAATTTCAAAATACTTATCTTCAGAATTCTTTTCCATTTTATTTCACCTTAATATAATTTAATTGATAGTAATTATTATTTTTTTCCCAGATAAAGATATTTATAACTTTACATCCCAGTTGTATTGTATTATTTATAAAAAAATGAGTAAAATAGATAAAAAAATATTATGTTTAATCTCTGAAACCGTAATACGCGTTGATAAGCAGCAATAAGATTCCAACAACTGTTATATCATTTGTACCAACAAGGGTTATTATTGTATAATTAAAATCAATTGAGTAGCAAGTTAATGCTACAACAACCACAATCAGCATTATAATTGAAAGGACATTTTTCCCTATTCGCATCCACCAACTGGGTTCTAACATCAATTTTTCAATGATTTGAGCTTCACTGAGCGATGCGTCCATCTCTGCAATTTCTTCTTTAATTCTCTTCCTTTCTCTCGCTTTAAAAATGGATCTGAAAATTACTCCTACATAAAAAAAAGCTACAATAATCATTAAATCGAGTAGTGTGTTTGTAACTTCAAATGTAACTATATTACCTCCATACCAATTAATCGTGAGGAAAGTAATTAGCAATACGGTTAGAAGAATTCTTACTGAATATTTTGGTAAATATAATGGTTTTTTCTCCTTCTTCACATCTCTTATAACTAAATCGGTACTCTTTAGTTCACCTACAATTTGCTGTAATTTTTCTCGTTCACTTGTTCTAGCTTCAAAATAGAAAGCAACCGCAATAAAAATGACATTCACTACCAACCCATCGATATCTCTTCTTGATAATATATATCCAAAAGGAAATGCTACAAGCATAATAGTAATCAAAGCCCTAACTGTCCCTCGTGGCATGCCCAGAGGTTCTCCCTCCACTCTTCCATTTTCCTTAGATCTCCATAATAAACACCAAATTAATAAAACCCCAAAAATTGCGAAACTGATTATAAATTCAAACATTGGAAATTCAATTTATTTGTAATTTTAAATTATATATATTGATTAAAAATCTATTATGATTAATTTTATTTTAATATTTTTAAGGCTTTGCTTGTACTTAACTATAAACTCAATAGAAATATATACATGAAAAATTAACTCTCCCTTCGTTAAAATATAAGTCTTTTAGATTTTAATACTCTTTTCTAGAGTTTAGAATTTCTGCTCTTTCTGTCAAAATAGATTTTATGTTCATTCTGTCAGCTGGAAACCATCTTATTGCAACCATCCATAGGATTGCACCTGGAACAATACATAAGCATACTAATAAAACTGTAATTTGATAATTAGTGCTTGTGAAAAATAGTAAAACTCCACATAAAAGTGGCCCAATTCCTCTACCAAATTGTTCTAAAAATTGATTCCAAGATACTATTTGCCCCTGAGCCTCAGGTAAATTAATTTGTTGAATTACAGGACTTTGGTTTACGATATAAAGAGAAAAAATACTTCTTGAAATAAAAAATAGTGCTCCCATAATCCAAATAGTTGGTATTGTCATAAGGTATATAATATTCATACCTAATTCTGGAGTTAATGGCGTCCATGGGAGAAAAAAGAAAAGAGCGAAAGTGATTAATCCCCCTATTATTGCAATAACAATAATGGGTAATCGTTTTACAGGATCTTTAATAGCTATCTTGTCACTTATTCTTGATAGTACAATTTGTCCAACTAATCCTCCTGTTAAGCCAAAAAAAACCATAAAAACTCCAATTGAAAGAGGTGCTAAATTAATGGGTGGATTTTGAACATAATTTAAAATTAAGAAATTAAGACTGCTCATTAGAATACAAGTAAATATACCTTCAACTAGTGCTACAATATTAGTTTTACTGAGCATGGTTTTTCGCATCATTTCTTTATTAATTTGAAAATCATATTCAATTGAATTATCTTGAAGGATTTGATATAGTTCTTCTTGTTGAGCTCCTCTTTTTGGCTCTTCATTAATAATAGCAAAAATTAATCCTGCAAGTAGAATATAAACTCCTATACCCCAGAAAAAGATCCTCCAAAAACCAAATTGTACGAGGATTGCAGCTATTAGCCAACCTATTATATTTGTTGTATTAAGTACAATCTGATAAACACCAAAAAAACGAGACCGGTGATCCTTTGGGACAATGTCATTAGATAAAGAATTTATAGCGGGCCATGAACCTCCAGCAAAAAAACCAAAAATAGCAATGAGAGTAAAAAAATACCACCAAGTGCTATCTTCGCCACCATAGACAGCAAATCCTAAAAGAAACATTGAAGATCCTCTGAATAGAGAAATAATAATAATAATTTTTTTTCGAGAGTATTTATCAATAAGTCTTCCAAAAATTAAACCTGCAATAGAGCCACTCCAAGATAAAGTTGTATATAATATTCCCATTTCCAATGCATGTATATCTGCTGGATCATTAGGCCAAATAATAAGAGCCAGAGGAACAACAAGTATTATCATCGCGCCGTATGCTATACTTTGAAGCCCATTTAGTATATAAAGAGGCCAAAAGATGCTGTTATAGGATCTTACTGAATTTGTTTTGGTCCCCTTAGCCATCTTGGTAACTCATTAATCTAAAGTTATATAATGTTTTCTAAAATGAGGTTTAAAATTTTAATTTATTGAGAAAGCGTTTTTATGTTCTTTTATTACAAAATTTTAAAAAATCCTTCTCAATTAATCTAATTCTATTTACAATAAATATGAAAAGAAAAAGAATTTGATATTATAGAGGGAAAATTACACTTATTCAATAAATCGAGATATTAGTGCTCGTGATTATGGTGGTGATCATCTCCACAACCACAAACAAGTGGAGGATCAGGTTCACAACCTGTTTCTTTAATTTTTATATTAAAGTTTAAAACTTTCCCAGCCATAGGATGATTTAAATCTATAGTGACTATATCATCATTAACTTCTTTTATTGTTGCGGGAACTGGTTGACCTTGAGGACCAAGTAATAAAATCATTAATCCTGGTTCTGGTTCTTGTTCTATAGGAAATTGATCTTTTGAAATAGATTGAGTCATTCCTTCCTTATAATCACCATATGCTTCAGAAGGCTCTAATCTGATATCATATTCTTCCCCAACAGATTTGCCAATAACGGATTTTTCAAATCCCGGAATTATTTGCCCCGCACCAACCTCAAATTTTAGGGGAATCCCGTCGTTTAACTCGGTACTGTCAAATACTGTACCATCATCAAAAGTACCTATATACTCTACTTTTATTATATCGCCAGTCTTAATTGCCATGGTTTTTTCAATTTATAAAATGATTGTTGAGGATAATTAATAGTGATTTATTATTGATTCGATTATATTTTAATTATAATCTCCTATTAAGATGTATTATAAATTTAGTTTTTGACAAAAATATTTATTAGAACAGTTTATAATATCTTTTAATAAACTGCAAGCGAGCAGATTCAGGATTTTCTCCATTTTGGAGTATAAATCTTTCATATTTATCATAGAGATTAATCATATCATCATATAATTCAATACATTTAGTATTTGGTTCTATAATGATACTATTTTGAAAATTGATGAATTTCTCAATTATTTCATTCCAACTTTTTTTTTCATTTTTAGTATCATAATATGTTTTTATTGCTCTGAGAGCAGCACCTAAAGCCGCTGAATCAGTATTTTCAAACATACGGACCTTTGCATTAAATATATTTGCTAGTACTTGGAGAATTTCTTCATTTACAGAAGCACCTCCCGTAGTATAAATTTCTGTAGGCTTTTCACCGATCCACTTTGAATGGAGTCTCATAGCTAAAAATTGAGCTTCAATAATCCCCCTTATATTACCATATATATCTTTTTCATCAAAACCGAATCGATATACTTTGGGTTTTAATACTTTAGGAACAATCTCAGGAAAAAAATATGGTAACATTATTTTTCCATTATTTCCCGGAGGTGTTTTATTCAAAATTTTAGTAAAGCTTTCCCAATTCAATTTGAATTTATTTTTGACCTTTTCCCTAGCTAAAGAACCATTTTTAAAGCAAATCAAGCTCATATAATCCCCTGTTGGTGCTCCAAAAACATGACCTTCTCCATTATAGTCAAGATGTAAATTTTGTAAATAGCTGAAATAAGTATCACTTGTACCTAAACTTATTGTAGCCATGCCTTTCTTAATTAATCCAACCCCGATAAGACTACTAGGGTTATCACCAGACCATACTATAAGATTTGTATCCGGATTAAAGCCATATTTTTTTACAAAGTATGTGGAAATATTTCCGATAATAGCTTGAGAGAAAGAGAGAGAAGGTAATTTATTTTTCAAGCTAGGAGCAGTTGCTTCTAAAGCACGATCATCCCATTCTTTTGTCATAATATTCATTAAATTCATTCCTGCTCCATCTCCATGATCAATAGGTGCATTTTTTCCTAATAATATTGAAGCTAAGAAAGAGCTTACTAGATGAATAATAGTAGTATGATTATATTTTTGAAGATTTTCTTGAAAAAACTTTCTTATTTGTGGCCCAGAGAAACGTTCTACGATATCTGAACCTAATAATGAGACTGATGATTTTAAACCACCCAATTTATCACGTATTTCTTCACATTGTTTAGAAGTGCTAGAATCCATCCAAATAGGACTTGTTAACTCGGATAACGTAGGCTTTAATTGGGAGACAAGAGATTTTTTTATATCTAAATTGAGAAGAACGGATTCAAACTTAGCGTTTAAATAAACTGTACCATGTTGTTGTGCAGATCCTGAAAATGACTTAATTTCAAATAGTGGAATATCATCATTACAAAATTTAGTAAATAACAATTCTAATGCTTCTATCCACATAAGTGGATATGAATGAATGGTATTATTATTATCCAAATAAATTACTCCATTTAGTGTTCGATAATGAGGTAATTCTTCATCAAAATTTACCACATCTCGATAAATTACTTTTCTGGACTTGAAATCAATAATTAAACCTGTTAGACTCTGAGTCGAGCAATCTAATCCAAGAAATAAATCTTTCATTTTAGAATAGGTAAAATTTTATTTAGTTTTAAGAATTAATATTTCTGTGGATTTTGGAGAATGTTCTATAATATAGTCTATGTTTTCTTTCTCTTCCTCTATCCAATGTATAGGTATTGCAATATTTGGTTTAAATGCTTTTATAGCTTGAATTACTTCCTTTGGACTCATCTGATATGGTTCTCTTATATTGAAAAAAGCAATGTCAATATTTTTTAAATTATTCATCTCTGGAATATAAGCTGAATCTCCTGAAAGGTATAATCGAAAATCATTAATTTCAATAACATATCCTAACCACCCTTCAGAATTTGGATGCACAACAGTTGAGTATGCTGGAATTGCATTTATTTTGGTATGGTTCAATGTAATATTTTCTCCGGGACTTACCACATAAATATTGAATTCATATTGTTCTTGGATGAGAGATTTTTCACAATCAGAAGGACAGACAATAATTGTTGTTGGTTTTACAATCTTCTCTAAAGTTTCAACAGAAAAGTGATCATCATGTGAATGAGTTAATAGGATAAGATCAGCCTTTTTTAACATATTTTCTTCTGATAAATTGACAGGATCAATGTAAATAGTAATCTCAATGCTTATCCTTATGCAAGCACTTCCATAAGGATGATCAGTTTTTAACCAATCAATTTTCTTAAGAAACTGGGATAATTTCAAAATATTCACTTATACTTATTACTAATGAAAATCAATTAACTGTTTAATTTTTAAATCTAATTATGTTTTTTCATTTTAATCTAAATATCTATTTTATTAGAAATAATTAAAAAAAAAGATTTAATTTTAGATTTATAAAAGACTACTCTATTTAATCATATCTCTTGTATGTAAAGAGTAACCAGATAAAACCTAATACTCCTATCGCTGTTGCTGCAATTGTAACATAATTTGGCCAATATGCTGCATCGAATGAACCAGGACTTGTTATCCAACCTACAATAGCAGTAATTCCTACTGCTGCCATGATACTTAGAACAACCAGTCCTATTCCCATTGCATACTCTTCTTCTCTGAACATACCTATACCTGATACAAGACACCAGAAACCTAAAAGTATTGAAATTATACCTTGTCCTCCAAACATAGATAATGCTTCGTCTCCTAGAGTCAACCATGATGGGAGGGGTATAACATTAGCCCAAGCTAAGAAGTCAGTAATGGCTTTGAATATAAAAAGACCACCAATAATTATCATCAAGAAGTTCAATAATTCATTTGAATCTTTTTTTTTTTCTTCAGTCATTTTTAATTCAACCTTTTGATTTTTCTAGATAAATTAAAGGTTAAACATTAAGACACAACCGTCTTATATAAATTTAATTCAATATTTTTAAAGTAGAATAGTATACTATAGTAATCAGCTTTTTTTATATTATCTTTAACTAGATTATTTTAAAGCATTTTTTGTTTGGATTTTTCTTAGCTAGCTTAAGTGTTATACACATGTGTTTATTTAAGCTTTATCTACAGATTTAGCAATCCAATACGCGATTAGGAAGATAATTAGTGTAATAACAGAAAGAAACCAGAGTGGAGTATAAAGCATATTTATCACCATTATCCCAAGAACTACGGGAATTGCTGTCAGAAGTAATATATCTTTACGTTCTATAGGTTTACGGTCCGCCCAAATTAAGAGAAAAGTCCATCCGAGCATTAAAAATGCTCCAGTACCAGTTTGGTATTTATATGAAATTTCTGTACTCACATTTGGTATAGTTAGGGAAAATTCAAAGATAATTGATATAATCATATCAAGAAAGACTAAGAAATCCAAAAGAGCACCATACCAATAAATAAATCTAATAAAAACTATTTTTTTATCCATATTTATAACCATTCTTTCTGAAAGTTTTTAATTATAATAAAGTCAAATAATTGATGATTTAAGATTTAATTCATTTTAATTCAAGTATTTTATATTCTATTATACCTTTTTTTCCGCGTTCAGCATAGTAAAATTCAGATTCTAATGGAATTAACTTATCTTTCAAAAATTTAATTACACTTAAGCCTTTTTCATATCCTTCACAAATAAAGATATCAATACTAATATATCCATGCTCAGGCCATGTATGAATTGCTGCATGACTAGTTTTCAATATAGCAATAGCACTATATCCATATGGATGATAATTATGATGATAAACATCGAGAATTGTTAAATCGGCATTTATAAGGGAGTCTATAAAAATCTTATGGATTACTTCATTTTCTAATAAATAATCTTGATTTTTAAAATGCATTTCACCAACAAAATGAAATCCAACTGGTCGAAATGAATAATCAGGTATTAATTTTACTTCAGAAGTGTATATAGGTTGTGAAAAAAAGTTAAGATTGTATTTATCGTTTGGATTTATTACAGATTGTAAGAAGTAAAGATGACTGAATTTCCCGATTATACTAGCACCTTCGTAATGATTAAAATCAGGTAGCATCTCGTTAATTATAAATCCATGATCCAATATTGCTAATTGCAATTTTTGCATTTGTACTGGTGGTTTATTTCCAAAACTAAGAAGGCACTTTTTTCCAACAATAGGGTATATTTTATCATTGATTTTTAAATTTGACTTTATAATTTGCCTTGCTCTTTTTAAAAATAATCTCAAACCTTCGATAGTATAAGGCGGATCCATGATAACTACGTCAAATTTATTCATTATTGTTTTTGGGCATGATTTTCTTAAATCGTGGTTTATTACTTCAAAATTCTTTAAATTGCGGTCCTGTGCTGATTGATAGATAAAATCTAAAACGCGATTATCAATATCTACTACAGTTATTTGATCAGCTAGTTTTGTTAACCCTAAAGCTAAGGATATTACATCATCATCTCCAAGGAATATTATTTTTCTTCCCTCGATCTCTCCTTTTTTCAATAAATAGAGAACTTTCTTTACGATAGTTGAGAAATCTGCATGAGATTGATCAAGTGAAAATTCTGGATCTGGTCGGTTATTAAGCAAATCTTTAATAGAATTCAAGTATGTGAATTCTTCTGGTACTTCTTTTATTATGCTATTGAAACTTTCAGGAAGAGGATCATAATTAAATTGTAATTTGAGGCGTTTTTTTATCCAATCTCTCCCTAATTCTCCAAGAAAATTCTTTTTTTCAATAATTCCTGCTTTAACTAATTCACCTCTAACTGCTGCTAGGGAAGGGACTGCAATCCCTGTTTTTTGGGATACTTTTTTATTTTTTAAGGAAGGAAAGCGATACATGGTTAATAGAATAGAGCGTACACCTTCAGAACCTTCAGCTAACTTTGCTTTTTCAGCAATTAATGTTAATATCTCTTCAGTATTATCACTCATAACTAAAACTCCAAAATCGCTAAAGAACTTAATACAAAATCGTTAATAACATTTACTTCTAAAAGATGACCTTAAAAAAAAGGATAAAATTTTTAATTTGATGCCGGAAGATAAATAAAATAATTATAGAAATGGTTGATACGATATTTAATACTGAAATGTTATAAGATTAAGATTATTTCAAATTTATTGTTAGTTTTTCCATGTTTAGCTTCCATACTTTTTCTGGAGCTCTTTTACTCTCGCTAGGTCTATAATCTGCCGTAATTATATCAACACTTTCTAACTCTCTAAGATGATAGTACAATGATGGTTTTTTTAAATCCTTAAAATCTCCTTTACCACACAATCCATGGCACTGGTTATTACCATTTAAATTCTCACTTACACTTTTGAGATGAGTATAAAGTTCATCTGAAGATTTTGGCCCATCTCTTAAAATATCTATTATAACCCATCGAATTTGACAATGCAAAGCTTTTATGTAAGTACCAATATTTTCAAGATCTATTTCTTTTGTCATATCTAATAAAAATTAAAAAAAAAAAAGATTTAAATATTGGGTTTGATTAGTTTAATCTGTCACTTAACTAATTAAAATTAAAGTTAAAATGATGAGGAAAATATAAAATGAAAATTAAAGAAACAGAAGAATGTGCTTGCGATAAACCGGAAATAAAAGAAAAACATCCCCTAGGATGTACTTTAAACCAAATAATCAAGTGTCATGGGGATCAACCGATTAATGAGTTATTAAAGCACATTCAAGTAGAAGAAGAAGATAAATAATTTTTTTTAAAGAGGTGCTATATTGAGTGCTATTGTTGTAAGTAATTTATCTAAGCATTTTGAACCGCCTAGAAGGGCAAAGCATGGAAAATTGGGGCCAAATGGTCCTCAAATGAAAATAAGTATCATCCGGGCTGTCGATAATATTAGCTTTGAAGTGAAAGAGGGAGAAATATTTGGATTTTTGGGGCCAAATGGTGCCGGTAAAACTACTACAATTCGGATGATGACTGGCGTTTTAAAACCAACTCAAGGAGAAATAAAAATTTTTGGTTTAAATGCATGGAAAAGTCAAATCACTGTCAAACAAGTTACTGGAAATGTACCTGAAATGGCAAATGTATACATTTCCTTTTCAGGATGGGATAATTTAATGTTTATTGGAGAAATTTATGGTATACCTAAAAAAGAACGGATTATAAAGGCAGAGAGTTTACTGAAACAATTTGATTTGTATGAGAAACGAACTCTTAAAGCAAAAAAATACTCAAAAGGGATGAAACAGCGATTGCTATTGTGTATGGCTTTGATGACTAATCCAAAAATACTCTTCCTTGATGAACCTACATCTGGTCTTGATGTTCAATCTGCAAAGATAATAAAACAATTGATAAAAGAATACAACGAAAACGGGATGACAATCTTTTTGACGACGCATGATATGGAAGTTGCTAATGAATTATGTGATAGAATTGCAATAATCAATCATGGAAGGATAATTAGTCTAGACACGCCAGAAAATATAAGGAAAATAACACAGGATTATCAAGCAATAGATTTAAATTTTGAAAATGGAGTAAATTTAGGAGAAATCAAAAATCTCCATAGTGTTAGCGAGGTTCAAAAGACTCAAGAAGGTGTACATATTATCGTCGAAGATATCCATAATTCCATCTTCGAATTAATTGATTATATTAAATCCAAAAATATAAAGATAAAACATCTTAGTACTCATGAACCTAAATTAGAGGAAGCATTTTTAAAAATTATTGAGAGAGGTGTTAAAATTGAGTGAGATGATTTTAGAACGTAACAAGATGAGCACTTTTATCATTCAGTTAAAGAGATCATTTGTAATTACAAAAAAAGACTTAAAAATCTATTACAATAAACCTCCTGTTTTAATTCAAGGAATTCTTTTTCCAATAATACTTTTCATAGCTCTGACTCTGGGGAGGAGTGTACAACCAATCTATTTAATTTCTGGTCTAATGGCAATGATCACATTTTTAACATCAACTTCAATTGGACCTATAGTATTTCCTTGGGAGACAATGAGGAGAACATTCGAAAGATTAGTAACATGCCCTATATCGATAAAGACGATATTAATCGGGAGTGTTTGGAGTACTTTTATTTATGGAATTATATTTTCATCAATTCCATTAATAATTGGGATGATTTTTCTGTCAGCGGAATTAACAATAAATCTTTTCTATGTTATAACTGGTATGGTAATCGCTGGTTTAGCTTTCGCGTGCTTTAGTCTTATATTGTCAGTTCCTTCCACAGATACCCCTGGGAACACAATGGTATTTACAGTTCTCATTAAATTTCCATTAGTGTTTATAAGTCCCTTATTCATGCCAATAACTTTATCACCAATAGTTTTCATATCTCCATTAACATATTTCATTGATATTATAAATATTGGTTTGGGAAGTACTAGTGTATTTGGACCATTAGGAGTACTATTTGATGTTGGTATCTTGATAGTTTTCGGTTTTGGTTTTTTATTTTTAGCTATCATATTGCATACTAAAACGTTAGAAAGAAGATTCCGTGGATAGTGAATACAGAATACTGATTTGTGGACTCAAATTCGTTCCTATAATACATATTATCGAGGAAGTTGAGAAAATTTTTCTCTCATACACTCTTATTTTTAGATTATTTATAAAAATAGATTAAATGGCTGAAGGTTTGTTACCAAGGAATGTTAAAAGAACTATGAAAAAGATGCTTCTTTAAATATAATGCTTCTCTAGATTTTTAGATGTTTACTTACTTGGATTCAGACGTATTTGTATAAAAAAGATTTTAACTATGCCATATTAAATTCATTAAAAATCAAAATTAAATGAAAATGATTGATAAATCAACTTTGTTAGATATGGTAAATAAAAATGGTACTCCTTTGATTGTTATCGATCATAATTTAATAAGATCAAACTATCACAAATTCTGTAAATATCTTTCTCGTGTAAAACCATTTTATGCGATTAAAGCTAATCCTGAGTTAAAAATAGTAGAAACTCTCTATAAAGAAGGTGCTGGATTTGATGTTGCTTCTTGGGAAGAACTTATGATTGTATATGATACTATTAAAGGAAATCATGAGGATAAAAAAGCTTTTATCAATGAAAAGGTAATTTATGCTAATCCTGTAAAGAGAATTGACTCATTAAAAAAACTTAATGAATATTCTATCCGGATGACTTTTGATAACTATATAGAAATTGATAAGATTGCTAAATATTGCAAAAATAACCGTTTAATATTAAGAGTTGATGTTCCTAACACTGGTTCAGTTGTGGAACTCTCTACTAAGTTTGGGGCAAACCCTAAGATTTGTATAGACTTAATAAAGTATGCTAAAAAGGCAGGATTTGACGTTGAAGGATTAAGTTTTCATGTTGGTAGTCAATGTAGTAATCTTGATAATTATAACCAAGCATTTCAAATTGCTTATAACATTTTTGAACAGGCAAAAGAGATAGATCAAAAATTAACTTTTTTAGATATAGGTGGAGGATTTCCCGCCCCTTATGATGAAAATGTTCCATCTTTTGAATCCTTAGCTGAAATAATTAACAATAAAATTTCACAATATTTTAATTCCTCCAATATGAAAATAATAGCAGAGCCAGGACGTTTCTTCGTTGCAACTGGTGCTGTAGCAATAGTTGAAATTAATGGTAAAGCAATTAGAAATGATAAAACATATTATTATGTTAACGATGGTGTATATAATACTTTTTCAGGTACAATTTTCGACCATATTCAATATCATTTCAAAGCATTTAAGGAAGGTGTACTTAAAGAATCTGCAGTTGTAGGCCCAACATGTGATGCACTAGATAAAATTTCACTCAATGAATGGTTACCCGATTTAGATGTTGAAGATCTACTGTATTCTGAAAATGTTGGGGCTTATACTAATGCTTCTGCGACCCATTTTAACGGTTTTCCTCCAGCAAAAGTCATTCATATAAACATATGATATTTCGGAAGATCATAAATATCAAAAAATGAGATTTATCAAGGCCAATGACAGAGGATGAGATTAAGAGATAATTGTGCCATTTAGTTAATTTGAAATAATTTTATTTTTAAGATTATATATTAAGTAAGTATTAAATTTTAATTTGAAATATTTACTTTTACAATTTTAATCTCCCATTATAGCATTATTCAGAAATCCAATGCCTCTTGGGGTTGCTTTCCATCCCGTTTTTGTATTCATAACATAATACAACTGTTCTAACATTGATAAGTGATAAATTAAAGTATCAGATTCTTCCTCAAAATTATTTTCAATCTCTTCAAATGTTCTTATATTAGTTCCTATGAATTTTAATAGTCCCCTCCGCGTTTGATTCATCATTGTTCTGTATGCTCTTGAATGATCCTCTTTATGGTCAACATTTTTAGTTAATTGTAAATATTCTGTTATTTCTTCCTCAGTTAATTTGCATAGTTTTAGAATTTCTTTCATATCCATAAATTTCTCACTTATTTTAACCTTCATTTGATAAAATGAACAAAAAAAGATAAATCTACTTAATCTCTCGATTTTCGAAATTTTTTATATATTGTCATTTTTTATTTTTTGCAAATATTTAAATATGGTGTTTACATATTTGTTCTTATATTGTCATTTTTTAAAAAATGCAAATAATAATGAATTACCATGGCTGAAAATTATACTTTAAAACATCGAGCATTTGTTATTTTGGGATTAATTAATGAAAAAATGCATGAAGGAGGATGCCATGCTTATGATATTAACAAAAGAATTGAAGAACGAGGAATGAGAGATTGGACAAATATCGGTGTGGATTTTTCCTTCTCCACTATATACAGAACCTTAGATAGATTAGAAAATGATGATCTAGTAGAGAGTTTTGAAGAAGAAATCGATAATAGGACAAGAAAAAATTATATAATAACTAAATTTGGTTATGATGTATTAAAAAAGAAGGTTTATGATGTTTTATATAATTATGTTGGGAAAATGGATGAGGATTTTTATGTTGCTTTTTCAATGTTTCCAATTCTCAGTCTTGAAGAGCAAATTGAAGCTTTTTCTCATGCATTAAAAGTTATAAAAACACATAGAAGTGAATTGAAAAATATGTTAGATGATATGTTATCGAATTTTTCAGGCATGTCAATTAATGTAACAGGACTTTTCATACATCCAATTAAGATTCTAGAAACTGATGAGGAATTCTTTGAAATGGTATTGAATGAAGTGAAAAAAGTTGAGGGAAATATTGGTCCTGACGATTATAATTAAAAATGAGGTAATTATGAAATGAAACACATGGTTAAAGATTTTATTCATCGCATAGGCCATCATTGTGAATCCTCATCAATGCGGGATTTATTCGAGTATTATGGATTTCCGATGTCTGAACCTATGGCTTTTGGTTTAGATGCGACGATGGGATTTGGATTTTATGATACTTCGGGTCAGACTTCCTTTATACCTGAATCTGATATCCCATTCTTCTTAGGAGGTAAGCAAGGAACTATTGAACCAAATAGTTTGGCATGCCGATTGTTAGGTATTACATTAAGAAAACAAGCCTTCACGAGTGCAGATAAAGCCTGGGAGGAGTCTAAAAACATGGTAGATCAAGATATTCCATTATTATTAAGAGTGGATATTGCTTATATGCCTTATGAAGGTTTCGATGAGAATATGGATAAGGCTCATTTTGGAGGGCATACAGTAGTTCTGGGAGGATATAATGATGAGAAGGGATCCGCATTCATTGGTGATACTGAGTTTGAAGGTTTTCAAGAGGTTCGTATTGATATACTTAAGAATGCGAGGAGTTCGACCTATGGTCCTAAATTTATGCACCCTGCAAATGTTCAATTCTCTATGACACGTAGACCGAATGGAAAACATCCCCCCTTAGCTGCAGGCGTTAAGTTAGCAATTCAAAAAGTAGTAAGTAACATGTTGCGCCCCTCGATGAACACTAATGGTATTCAAGGGTTAAAACAATTTGCATATTCTTTGTTCAAATGGGAAGAAAAGTTAAATAAAACTATTACAAACTCTAAAGGAAAAGAAATTTCTCTAGCGCGATTGATGTTTGAGCTTACACATGGATACATAGAAACATGGGGAACGGGAGGTGGTTCATTCCGAAAGCTGTATAAAGATTTCTTAGAGGAATTATTAGTACATCCTGAATTAAAAAATGGTCCTAGAGCATGGAATTCAATTGAATTTAGCATACTCGAAGAATGTATTCCATTAATTAGTAAATCTGCTCAAAGTTGGACTCATATTGCAGAAATGTTGAAAAATGCGGGTGATGAATATAAAAATGATTGTTTAAATCATGTGGATTTTGGGGAGCTGCATAATATTGTGCTTAATATTCTTACCCTAGAAGAGGAAGCATTTAAAAAATTATCAAAAATCAAAAATTAGGTTGTAAAAAATGGTAGATAAAAGTTTAGCTGCACCGTGTGGCCTATACTGTGGAACCTGTCGGCAGTATATATTAAGAAAAAAAGGTTTATTAGCCAAAAGAGGTTATACACAAGGTTGTGAAGGGTGTAGAATTAGGAATAAGAAATGTGCCTTCATAAGACGAGATTGTCCAGCACTATTAAAAAACAAGTTAGAATTTTGTTATGAGTGTGATACATTTCCGTGTGATAAATTAGAAAAGCTTGATCATACATATCAAGAACGGTATTCTGTAAATCTGATCGATAATTTGAGAAGAATTGAAGCTATAGGGGTTGATAATTGGCTTCAAGAGCAAGTTAAACTGTATACTTGCCCAGAATGTGGCGGTGAAATTTGTGTTCACGATTCGGAATGCATTGATTGTGGTAATATAATCAATCCAAATATAAAATAGGAAATTTTAATGGAGGTTTGAATTATAAATGGAAGTAGAAATATTACAAGAATTAGATGCTGAAGGTCTTCGAGCCGTTTTTCTTAGATATACCAAAAAAGTATTTGAAATCATCCCAAAACTAGATAATCCTCGCATTCTGGACATTGGATGCGGTACTGGTTTACCTACCCTAGAATTAGCCAGATTAACTAATGGAAAAATAACCGGGATTGATATTGACCAGGTTGCGTTAAATAAGTTAGAGAATAAGATTAACCAAAAAGGTCTTTCAGATAGAATTAAAATTTTTAATCGCTCTGTATATGATACAAAGTTTGAAGATGAAATGTTCGATATTATATGGGATATGGGGGTTATACATCTTCTTGATCTCAAGAGGGCTTTAATTGAATGTAATAGGCTACTTAAAATAGATGGTTATTTGATTTCGGGAGAAGCTAATGACTGGGCAAATAGGAAACTTAAACACTTCCCAAATTTTGGTTTTAAACTAATGAATCAAATACCATGGGCTTACCAATGCTGGTGGAATGAATATTATGCCCCATTAGAAAAAAGGATCAATGTTTTACGTAAGAAGTATGATAATATTGATAAGATTAAACAAATCAAACAATTTATAAATGAAATAGAAATGTTAAAGAAAAATCCAACTGGATTTGAATGTACAACTTATATTTTACAAAAAATAAAATAGGAGGAGTCTCATAATGGATGTTATAAAAGTTAGAGGGGCTAGAATACATAATTTAAAGAATATCAATGTAGATATTCCCAAAGGGAAATTAATTCTTATAACAGGAGTTTCTGGATCAGGAAAGTCAAGTTTAGCTTTTGATATTATCTTTGATGAGGGTATGAATAGATATCTTCAATCAATTGGTTTTCCACCTAAATTTGATGATGAAAAACCTTTCGATTTGATTGATGGATTAAGCCCAACTGTTGCAGTTGAGCAAAGAACAACTCGTGTTTTTAATCCGCGATCAACTGTGGGAACTAAAACAGGAATATATGGTTTATTACGGATGCTATATGTTACCGAAGGAATCTTAATCTGTCCAATTTGTAAGGAACCTGTAAATCAAAGCACTTTAGAGTGCGATATTTGTGGAATGGTGGTAGAACGTAAGCAAATCAAGCATTTTTCTTTTAATGAACCTTCGGGGATGTGTTTAGAATGTAAAGGAAGAGGTTATAAAATGCTCCTTACTGAAGAAATGATTGTTCAAGACTACAATAAAAATCTTATACAAATTACAAAAGCAGGTTCTGCTGTTTTTGCAGATCAAATTAGATTTGTAGAACAATTACCTAAATTTTACAATTTTGACATAAATACGCCCTTTAAGGATTTGCCAGATGAAGTAAAGCAGGTATTTCTATATGGCAGTGGGAAGAAACTCAGATTTCAATGGGAATCTAAGACTTTTACTGGTGAGTTAGAACGTGTCTTTGAGGGTGTGATTCCTCATATAAAAAGAGCTTTAACAGAAAGTAAGAGTGCTTATAGGAGGCACAAGATTCATAATAATTTTATGACAAAAAAGAAATGTGAGGAGTGTAATGGATATAAAATTAATGAGCAAGCTCGTGAAATAAAAATTGGAGGAAAACATATAGGAGAATTAGCAATGATGCCAGTTGATGATTTAATTTTATTTCTAGAAAACCTTACTAATCAAGATGTTAAAAATCCTCAGGGAAAATCGATTAGGAAAAGTATTTTGCAAAGCCTAAAACGAATGGTTAATGTTGGATTAAATTACTTGCATTTACACAGAACATTACCAACACTAAGTGGTGGTGAGCTTCAAAGATTATCACTAATGACTCATCTAGATGGTGGGCTTGATTCTTTAATTTATATTTTAGACGAACCTAGTATGAGTTTGCATGAACGTGAAAAGGATTCGTTAATTGAAATTTTGAAACAATTAAAAGATTTAGGAAATACTATTATTGTTGTTGAACATGATAAGAGGTTTATTGATATTGCTGATGAAATAATTGATATCGGCCCAGGGGCAGGAATAGATGGTGGAGAAATCGTATATCAAGGTACTTTAGAAGGAATTGTCAAAACTAAAAAATCTTATACAGGCCAATTTCTTGCAGGAAGCATTCAATTACCGAAAAAATCTACAGAATCAAGAAGGGATATAGATGAGAACACAAAATATCTAATTCTAAAAAATGCAAATACTAACAATTTAAAAGATGTAAGTGTTAAATTTCCTTTAGGTCTAATGGTGGGTATTGCTGGAGTTTCTGGTTCTGGTAAAAGTTCTCTCGTTTTAGATACATTAGTACCTTTAGTAAAACCGTTCTTTAAAAGAGGAACAAAAATACAGAAGGAGAAGAAGGAAGAAAACGGTGAAGAAGAAGAAGAAAATAATGAGGATTTTTTGGATTATTCTGGACGAGTGGAAGGTTGGGAAAAAATTAGCGGTGTCATTGTTGTCAATCAAAAACCTATATCTCGAGTTCGAACTTCTACTCCAAGTTCATTTATAGGAATATGGGATAAAATTAGAAATTTATTTGCCAAGACTGTAGAAGCTAAAAAACGAAAGTTTACTGCTGGACATTTTTCTTACAATTCAGACCGAGGTCGTTGTCCAGCTTGTAAAGGTCAAGGCGTTCAAGACCTGCAAGTATCATTCCTCACCAGCTTTGAAATACCTTGTAAAGAATGTAAAGGATTAAGATATAAACCAGAAATTTTAGAAGTTAAATATAAAGGGAAATCAATATCTGATGTGCTAGGGATGACTGTTAACGAAGCTAAAGAATTATTTAAAACACAAGAAAATATCTCGAAAGTATTAAAAATTTTAGATGAAATTGGAATGGGTTATATCGAACTTGGACAACCTGCTCCTACTTTAAGTGGAGGGGAAGCCCAACGAATAAAATTAGCTAAAGAATTAGGTAAAATTAGAAAAGGCAAAGTTCTTTACATTTTAGATGAACCTACAGTTGGTCTGTCATTTTATGATGCAATAAAACTAATAGAGCTACTAGAAAAATTGGTTCAAGAGGGAAATTCAGTTCTAATTATTGAACATGATCCTGAAATTTTATCATATTGTGATTATATCATCGAATTGGGTCCTGAGGGTGGTCCTAAAGGAGGAAAAATAATTGCATATGGTAATCCTGAAGAAATAATGTTAAATAAAGGATCCAATACGGGCCCATACTTAATTAAATAGTATTGTTAAAATATGCAAATTAAAATTCGTGGAGCACAGGAAAATAATTTAAAAAACATCGATGTAGATATAAAGGATGGACTCACAGTAGTTACGGGAGTTTCTGGATCAGGAAAAACTTCTCTTATTTTTGACACATTATACAAGGAAGCGCGACGTAGATTTTTAGAAGCATTTTCAGTCAGCAAAGATGATCTGAAATTGAATCCTGCTAAAATTAATTCCATCTCAGGTTTAGGACCTACAGTAGCACTTAGTCAGAATGTATTAAACCGAAACCCTAATTCCATTTTAGCATCTGCGGTTGGTCTTATTCCTCTATTGAAAATCTTGTATTCTAGATTTGGTGAAAGAAAATGTCATATTTGCGGGAATAAGCTTACTTTCTTAAAAGAAGATGAAATTGTTGCTAAATTAGATGCTTTAAAGAAAAAAGAGCCATTGAAAATATCTGCTTTATTGATGAAAAAAGTACAAGGGAGTCATCGAACCTTGATTAAGCTTTTAAAAAAAGAGTTTGGCCCTGAAGCCATAACTGTCGATGGAAAATCATTATCGAAGGAATTAAATTCAAAAGAATCACATGATATTCAAATTCAAATTGGACAAGTAAATAAAGATAGTAATATTGATGAGATTAGAGCTATTGTTCAATATGCTTCTTCTTTAAATGCGAATTCATTAATAATTGAAGGTAAGCCGATAAATTCTCTCATCTCTCGGATACCTGCATGTGTTGAATGTGGTACTTGGTTTGGGGAGCTAGAACCTAAGTATTTTAATAAGAATTGCCCACATTGTAATGGAAAGGGGTGTAAGATTTGTAATGAAACAGGGTATTATCCAATTGCATCTAATGTTACTTGGGAGGGATTGTTATTTCCTGAAATACTCAAGAAATCTGTAGGTGAATTAATCGCTTATTTTTCAAATGAAGAATTACCTATTACAATTAGAATATTACATGAAATAAAGAGACGTCTAATAGCATTAAATTCGGTAGGGTTGGATTACTTAACACTAGATCGAGTGTCTCCAACTTTATCAAGAGGTGAATCTCAAAGAGTCCAGCTCGCTATTGCTTTACTGAGTGAATTAGAAGATATTACTCACATACTTGATGAACCCACAATAGGTCAACATCCCGCTGATGTTGCAAGATTATTACCTGTACTTCAGAACTTTGTTGGTCCAGTAATTTATATTGAACATGACCGTCAAGCTGCTATGCATGCAGATTTTGCTATTGATATTGGCCCGGGTGCAGGAAACGAGGGAGGTAGAATTATTTTTACAGGAAACCCCGCGGAGTTATGGAAAGCAGATACGCCTACAGGTAAATTCTTTAGTCTAAGAGAAAAAGTGAAAATACCTAAACATAGAACTGCGCCTCAATCATTTATAACAATTGAAAATGCCCACATGCATAACTTGAAAAATATTAACGTTAAAATTCCTTTAAACCATTTAACTGTTATTACAGGCGTATCTGGCTCAGGTAAGAGTACATTACTAGAAGAAGTATTATTTGCTACACTAAAACAGAAAAAACCTATAGGTTGTGATAAAATTAATAATCCAAATGTGAAGTCCATTATAGTAGATCAAGGACCTATAGGGAAAAATCCCAGATCAAATCCTGCTACTTATACTAAGCTTGCTGATAATATCAGAAAATTGTTTGGTAAAGCTACTAGATTTAAACCTACCTATTATTCATTCAATACACCAGAAGGACAATGTCCCACGTGTAATGGAATGGGTGCTCTTGAGATCAAAATGAGATTTTTACCATCTAATTGGATTATTTGTCCAGATTGTAATGGTCAAAGATTTTCTGAAGAGATACTTGCTGAAAAGGTTAAATTTGGAGATAAAAACCTTTCTATTGCTGAATTCTATGATCTTCCAATTTCAGATATTGGAAAAATATTTGAAACTGAAACGAGATTATCTGTTGGAGATCTTAATTCTGTAAAGCATATGTTAAACACACTTAATGAGATCGGATTAGGATATCTTTCTTTGGGCCAACCCTCTCCAACATTATCGGGGGGCGAAGCTCAACGAATTAAACTAACCAAATATCTTGGTAAGAATTCTCTGAAAGATCAATTAATTATACTTGATGAGCCTTCGACAGGATTACACCCTCAAGATTTGGCCGGTTTATTAATAATCTTAAATAAATTGATTCAAGCTGGAGCGACCATTGTTATAATAGAACATAATATAGATATAATTAAAGCTGCTGATTGGGTTGTAGATCTTGGTCCAGGGTCAGGACCTAATGGCGGAAATATAATGTATCAAGGTCCTTTAAATGAATTTATAAATATAGACGAATCTCTTACAGCTCAAGCTTTAAAATCTGAAGAGAAATTTTTTCCTTCTACTAAAAAAGAAAGAATAAAGCCTAAAAGTTCAGAAAGTATAATTATTCAAAACGCTCATATCCATAACTTAAAGAATGTGAGTGTTAAAATACCAAAGAATAAATTTATCGTAATTACAGGAGTCTCTGGCTCAGGTAAATCAAGTTTGATTATAGATACTCTTGAAACAGAAGCTAGACGTAGATATTTAGAAACATTATCAATGTATGAGAGACAAAGTACAAAAGAAAGCACTGAAGCATTAGTAGAAAATATTCAAGGTTTAGGTATTACCGCATTAATTATCCCAGAAAAAATTATCCAAGGGTGGTTTTTCAACGTTCGAAATAATATAGGACGAATCACTGATATGACCCTTCATTTAGCCAATATATTTTCTTATATGGGAGATAAGTTTTGTCCTAAATGTAACCAGATTATGGAGCGGAAAGAAAGGTGGTATTGTAGCAATTGCAATTTTGAATCGCCTCTTGCGAAACCAAGACATTTCATTTCTACCAATTATTCTGCAGCTTGCCTTAAATGTCATGGAGTAGGCTCATTTCAAGTACCCAATCCTAAAAAACTAATAATTTATCCTGAAAAACCTTTATGCAGTGGCGCTATGTATTCTCCAGGATTTTTTCCAAAAGGTTTTCTATGTAAACCACATAATGGTGGTTATTATATAGTTCAAGCATTAGCCGCTCGTTATTCTTTTGATCCTTTTTCTACAGCTTGGAATAATATGACAGAAGAAGCACAAAAAGCATTTTTATTTGGAGATAAAAATCCATTGCATGTAGAATTTGAGAATAAAAAGGGACAAGTTACGAGAAGAACAATTGTATATCAAGGCTTTTATGAACATTGGTTAAGAGATTGGGATGTGGGAGGTACTTATACAGATAAAAAAATATGCGATCAATGTAATGGAACAAAATTGCGTCATCAATATTTAGCGATTTCTATAGGTGGATATAATATATTTCAAATGAGTGAACTACCACTAAATGAACTCTATGCATTATTGAAGGATATTAGGATGGAGGATGACGTTCCTCAGTTTGTAAAAAATAGTCTAAAGATCATATTAGTTCGATTGGAGTTTTTAATTAAAACAGGATTAGGATATATAAATTTAAATCGTGTTGCTGAAAGCCTTTCTGCTGGAGAGGCTCAAAGAATTCGATTGGCCGGACTATTAGGTAGTGAATTATCATCATTAACAGTTTTACTTGATGAACCCTCAAGAGGTTTACATCCATCTGAACTTCAAGCATTATTAGATATATTAATGAAATTACGTGATATGGGTAATAATATTATCATTATTGAGCATGATCCATTGTTTATGGAATTAGCTGATTATATTATTGATATGGGCCCTGGAGCGGGAATAAATGGGGGTAAAATAGTAGCAAAAGGCACTATAGAAGAAATAAAGAAATCTAATACTATAACTGGAAATTGGTTAAATGGAAAAAAGAAATTTAAATTATCTAGAAAAGCTCGAAAACCAAAAAGATGGCTAAAAATCTATGGTGCTACAGAAAATAATTTGAAAGGAGATCTAATTGAAATCCCTCATGGCTTATTGGTAGGACTATGTGGTGTTTCAGGTTCAGGAAAAAGTACACTAATTATTGATACACTGGGTAGAGCATTAGTTCCTATAAAGCATACTACCTCGGTATCTCGTGAACCTGTTGATCCTGGGAAATACGAAAAAATTGAAAATGCAATGTCTAAAACTATAATTATAGATCAAACAAAAAAAAAGATAGGAAGTCCTTTAAAATTTTTAGGATTAGATCGTTTAATTACACAACTCTTTGCAGGAACTGAAGATGCTATAAATCTAGGTTTAGATTATAAGAAGTTAGCTAAAAGATGCTCTATCTGTAAGGGACGTGGTTATATTAAAATTGATATGAGATTTCTTCCTGATATCATTGAAACATGTGAGATTTGCAAGGGATCGGGTTATCAAGCTGAAGCTTGGCAAGTTTACTTTAAAGATGTATCCTTACCTCAAGTAAATAATTTAACAATAGAAGAAGCATATGATGTTTTTAGAGAATTCAAGACAATCTCATTAAAATTAGATTATGCTAAAAAAGTAGGTTTAGGATATTTGCGATTTAATCAACCTGCCCGAACACTTTCTGGTGGTGAAGCTCAAAGACTTAAGATAGTAAAAGAATTATCTAAGAGCTCCATTAAAAAAACCTTGTACATCTTAGATGAACCAACTATTGGTCAGCATTTAGAAGATATATCTAATTTAATTAATGTTCTTCAACTTTTGGTTGACAATGGTCATACAGTATTAGTTATTGAGCATCATCCTCATGTCTTGGCATCATGTGATTGGATTATAGAGCTAGGGCCTGGTGCAGGACCAAAAGGAGGTCGGGTTATTTCAAAAGGGCCTCCTGAAGAAATAGCGAAACGAAATACACCAATAGCACCATATATTAAAAAAGTTTTGGAGGGAGAAATGTGACATGGATTCCACTATTATTAACTGATCCTTCACCTTGTTTAAGGTATTTAGTTCTAACTGAATTGTTAAATCTTAAAAAGAACGATGAAGAAGTTCAAGAATTATCAGAAATTAGAGAATCAGATCAACTTGTAAAGAATTTATCCGAGCTTCAAAAACCTAATGGAGCATGGGATTCTCTTGGTAATACTCAAATAACTTATGAAGATAATATTCAATTAACGTCTATGGCTTTACAAAGACTTGGTTACCTCGGATTTGATTCTTCTTATTTATTGGTGCAAAATGCAGCAGAATTTATTTTCTCAAAACAGCAAGAAGATGGCTCTTGGCCAATGCCTGGTAAGAAAGAGTTAACTGATGAAGAAATTGGATACCAAATCATGCCTATTCAAACCGCTATTCCACTCTTAGGATTGGTTATGTGTGGATATTCTAAGGATGATAGAACTGAGAATGCATTTGAATGGTTATTGGAGCAGCGCTTAGATGATGGCGCATGGCCTGTAGGGATATCTGCAGGAAATTATGGAGGAATAGCAGGTTATCGTCGTCTTGCACATTCAAGGTGGGGTTGTCGATCAAGTACAACAGCTGTTCTTAGCTGTTTTGTTTATCATCCCAAGCGTTGTCAAAGTAATGAGGCAAAACGAGCTCTAGATCTCATACTTGGGACAACATCTAAAATAAGAATTGATCTTGGTTTTATGATTGCGCGTCTTATTGGGTTAGAAAGTTCTATCGGACGAATAACTTTTATGGCAAAATTTGATATTGCTCACATATTAAATCTATGTTGGAGAGTCGGAGTTAGTACTGATGATGAAAGGATTTATGAACTTATTACATTTATAAAATCTGAACAAGGAAAATATGGGTTATGGGACTATTTAAAACACCCTCAAGTTACACGTTGGTTAACTTTTGATTTATTAAGATCACTCTCCAAGATAAACAAAGATGTAGAATGGATTTCTGAAGAACCACGTACTCCTTTTCAAGCATATCCAAAAAAAATGAAACGATATTAAAATAACTTTTTAAATTTCTTGCATTTGTATTTATATCATTAATTTCACAAGTTTGAGAGGGAAAATTTATGAAAACAACACTCCATCATGCGCATTTATTTGCTTCAAACCTTGATACTAGCATTAAATTTTATCAGGATATGTTTGGGGCTGAAATATTATTTGATTTAAAAATGGCAGGAGCTAGAAATGTAATGATTTCAATTGGAAGTTCGAAAATTAATTTTTATGATCAAGCTCCTAAAGACCAAGGAAGGGGTGCTATTCATCATTTGGGTATTGAGACTGATAATTTAGAAGCTCTAGTAATACATATGAAAGATAAAGGGTTTCAATTCATTAAAAAGATAAAGGATTTTGGTCCTTTGAAATATATTATGGCGGCAGCTCCCGATAATGTACTTCTAGAGCTTTTTGAAGTAGTAAAAAATAAGGTCTCAGAAGATCAATATAAGCAAATATCATCCTTAAAATAATGTTTTTTCTATGTGTTTGTGATGATGCAATCACATATTGTCTCAGAATTAAATCCATTAATTGCTAATGGTTCATAAACATTTATTAACAATTCATTTCAAATTTATTTTTGCTTCAATATTTTTTGATAAAAATCATATATAATTTTTTCACGTTCTTGAGCCATATCTTTAGAAATATCTAATTGCAATTGATTTTTTAGCTTCATTATTTTATTCTCTAAATGCTCGATTACTTGATCTAGCCCACCATCTTTTTTTACTGTAAATCCAATAGTTCTGTACAAGCCAATTGCACCAAGAGCATCTAACTTATCAACATCGGATAATATTTTTGCTTCGAGAGTTTGAGGATTTGATTTATTTGAGAAAGAATGCGATCTGATACAATGGATTATATGCCTGCTCTCTTCTTGAGAAAGTGAAACATCAAGTGAAATTAAAAACTCATTAGCAATTTTAGCAGATAATTCGGCATGATTTTCTTTATTTTTAATTGTAGAGTTTTCATGTATTCTACCAATATCATGAAGAAGAGCCGCAATTTGTAGTATTTTTAAATTTGCTTTTAAAATCTTACCAAATTTAAGACATAAATCATAAACTCTCTCAACATGGGAAAATCCATGGATATCATCTTTTTCTGAATTCCTTATAGCAAAGTCTCTAATTAAAGTAAAAGTTTTATCATCCAACATAAGATTAATTTTTTTAAAATTTGAGAAATTTTGAATTAATCTCTTAAAAACACTTTAATTTAATATGTTACTTTGGATTTAAGATGTTTGAGAGTAATTTTTATACAAAAAATTCTGGTATTGATGATCTACCTTTTTCTATCTTCATAACTTTTTGTATCGCATTAGTAAAATCTTCTTTTGATATAATATCAGCATCTCTTCTGATAGCAAACATTCCAGCTTCAGTACAAATGGCTTTAATATCTGCACCAGTAGCTTCACCAGTGATTTCAACTAGAACGTTCAAGTTTACATCATCCTGAATATTTAATGATTTCATATGAATTTCAAAGATTGCTTTTCTAGCCTTTTCATTTGGAATGGGAAATTCAACTATTCTATCAAAACGTCCAGGTCTTAATAAAGCAGGATCTAATATATCTGCTCTATTGGTGGCACCAATAAATTTAACGTCGCCTCTATTATCAAATCCATCTAATTCCGCCATCAATTGCATTAGAGTTCGTTGAACTTCTCTATCACCAGAAGTAGCATCGTCCATTCTTTCAGCTGCAATTGCGTCTAATTCATCAATAAATAATATTGTTGGAGCTTTTTGTCTCGCTAAATTAAAAATTTCTCTAACATAACGGGCACCTTCTCCAATGAATTTTTGCACTAGTTCCGAACTAATAACCCTAATAAATGTTGCATTTGTTTCATGAGCAACTGCTTTAGCTAATAAAGTTTTACCTGTACCAGGGGGTCCATGGAATAATACCCCTTTAGGAGGGTCAATACCTATTTTACTAAACAAATTTGGATTTTTTAGTGGTATTTCAACCGTTTCCTTAACTTCTTGAATTTGTTCTTCCAAACCACCAATATCATCATAAGAAATATCTGGAATTGAATCACTCAATTCCATTCCTTTAACAAAGGGATCTAGATTTGTTGGAAGTATTTCCACTATTTTTAATGTATTTTGATTCAAGGCTACACTCAAACCCGGAGTAAATTTTTCGTATTTTAGGTTATTACTTACGTTTACTACAAAACTAGGTCCAGAAGAACTATTTACAATTATTCTTTCATTTCTATCATCTAAGACATCGATTACGGTGGCATGCATTAAGGCGGGCTTTCTAATTTGATCAAAATCATTTCGCAGAACATTTAATTCTTGTTCCAAGTTTCTCCTTTCAGTTTCTAATAAACTTATTTCACTTTCAAGATTTCGAAGCCTTTTTTCAAGATGTTTAGTGTAGACAACTAAATGTTCTTCATTTTTAGTATCTCTTTCTTTTTTAGTATCTCTAGGAATTGATTCCATAATTATGTGATAGAACTTTATTTTATCCTTATGATTCTATAGAAAGTCCTTACATTTATTTTTATCTAAGACAAATTTGGAAGTAATTTAATCTTTTTAATGCTTCTTAATTATTTATTTTAAAATTTTTATTTGGAATTAATAAAGTCCTATAACACTTGGGTAATGAGTCAAATATATTTATTTCTTATAGGAAGCAATCCTATTGTTAACCTTTCACTAGCTTTTTTTGAAAGGCATCATCCAATTTCTTAATAATTTCTCTGAAATTCAAAATAATGGGCAAATAATTCATGGTTTTTTCCGTACGTTTTCATTATTACTCTCTTAAATTTTCCATAATCTGGTCGTTCTTTCATTACATCAGCTCATCAATCAGCGTGGACAACTATTGTAATTTCACTATTAGGATATAAGTTAAAATTGATATCCTCACGTAAAGGCATGAATTCTTTATTTGGGCCATAAGCATTGACAGCGCAATCATCGTAAATGGCATTATCCTCCGCATCCCAAATTAATTGAAGGTAGCTGTGAATTAAACCTTTATAAATTGGAAAAATAGAAGAGTTGGGATCATTATAAGTCTTTTTATCCAAAGTGGTTAATGCATCAATGATTGTTCCATTATCATTTATAACTATATTGTTTTCAAGCCCATTTGATAATTTTTTTTCAGGATCTGGAGCAAAAATTGTTAATTTTACTTTTTTAATATTAATTATCACCCCTTATAAAATAAAAAATATAAATTAATACTTTAAATTAGACCCTTTGCTTTAAGGAGTCTAGGTAATTCTTTCTTGAGCGTGAAAGCAGAAGTAAATATTTTTTCTCCATCAATAACAATGGATTTACTCCTTAGATTCAGTTGTCTTGCTTGATCACTGTTTAAGTTTTTAGTATCGTAATCTATGTGTTTTATATATGGAGTAAGTTCCATGAAGACTCTATTCATAAATTTATCCCATTCACAAGCACATGCATCTAAAGGAACATAAATATCTACTTTTAATTTCCCATTCTTTTCTTCCATTTCCATCTCAAAAACAACTCTAATAATTATTTAATTATTTTCATTAACAATTTATTTTTGTTCACAATGTGAATTTATTCCACAATGTTTAGGATTCTCTGAGTCGCATAGTTCCTCATGGGAGGAATTCGAATTAGAATTAGCACTACAAGCATATCCTTGATAATCTGGGGATGCACGCAGCTCTTTCATGATTTTTTCAACGGTTTTATCAATATCTTTCTCGGACATTTTATTAAACATCTTCTTTTTTTTAATTATAATATTTCTTCTGACCAATATATTTTTTGGATACTTTTATTTATTCTGATTTCCAAAATCCCCGTTTTCTTAGGAATCTTCCCAAGTAAACAATTGAAAGCATTACAGGAACTTCCCAAAAAAGGCCCATTGTTGTTCCTAAAGCCGCGATAGAACCTATTCCATATATTGCAATGGCAGTAGCAATAGCAATTTCGAAATGGCTGGAGGAACCAATGATAACTGTAATGACTGCTTCTTTATATTTCAATTTAGCAAGCTTAGTTATCAAAATATTATATCCAACTACGATTACAAACCCGACTAATAGTGGAACTGATACCAATAACAGTAAATCTGGATTTTGGATTAGAACCTCACCATTCATTGAGAAAAGTACTACCAGAGTTGTTAGGAGAGCGATGATTGATACTTTTCCTACGATAGGTCGGTATTTATTTTTAAACCAATCTTCACCTTTAGTTGATACTAATAGTCTTTTACTTAGTATTCCAAGCAACATTGGTAATCCAATAAATATGAAACTTGATGCTAATAAAAGAATCCAATTAATTGGAATGTTCTGAATACCTGTCAATAACGTAACCATAGGAGCATAACCAAATATTATTGTGATTGTATTTAAGCTTGTATTTACCACGTTTTGTTCTTGATTTCCTTTTGCCATCCATCCCCAGACTAAAACCATGGCAGTGCATGGACTTGAACTTAATAATATTACAGCGACTATTAATTGTTCACTTCCTTGTAAGAATATACGAGCCATAAGTAAACCAACAAATGGAGCAACTAACCAATTAGATATAATCGTCAGAATTATTGGTTTCGGATTTCTACCTAATTTTTTCAATTCTGAAACCTGTAAATTTAGCATAGCGGGGTACATCATTAAAAATAAGCAAATACCTATCGGTATTGAAATCTGGCCTATAGTAAAAGAATTAAACACTTGCCCTATACCTGGGATATATATTGAAAGAAGAATTCCAATTAAAATGCATAGACCAACCCATAATGTAAGAAATTTCTCAAAGAATCCAAGTTCCTTAGCTTTTTCTTCTGTTTCTGTTAAATTTTCTTCTGTTTCCTTTACAATCATTGTGCTACTTTCTTCCTCACTCATTTCTTTCTCAACTAATTTATATTATTTATTGATCTTAATGATTCTGAGATAATAAAATTTTTATTCAAATAAAAATTTATTGATTTGAATTAATTGTTATAAATTTGTCTTTCTTTATAATATTTGAAAAATAGAGGAAAAGTGATTATAATGGATATTGAACATGAAACTGAAATTAAGGATAAGTTAATTAAATGTGAAGATGTAGAAAATGTAGATCTTCATTTTACACAACTAAGAAAATTAGGAGATAATTTATTTCAAGAATCAAGGATTAATAGTTTGATTGAGTTTTTGAATGCTTTATCAAATAAGAAACGAATGATTATCCTCAATATCCTAAAAGAAAAAGATAGATGTGTCTGTGAATTAGAAGCAGCATTAGATGAGTCGCAACCATCTATTTCGCACCATTTAAAAATACTTGAAGATGCGGGTATAATAAGGGGTTGGAAAAAAGGGAAATTCACTCATTATGATCTTATTAAGACGCAATTAGAAGTATATTTAAATTTATTACTTAAAGAATTAATATAAAATTCTCTCAAAGTTAAGTCTTACAGTTTAATAGCTTTAATATCTCAATTTGACATAATATGCATACATATTCTAGTAATTTTGAAAATATATTAAAAAAAATATTAATTGCTACCTCTAAGGTGTTAATCTTATGAGTGAAGATAAAGAAAAAATGATTGGATATTGTGGGTATAACTGCTATTTATGTGCTGCTCGATCAGATGATATCAAACTACGAGAAAAACTGGTTAACGCATGGAGGAAGTATTTGGGCCATGAAATGTATACTGCGGAAAATGTTGCTTGTGATGGATGTAAAAGTAAAGGAAATAAAATAGCTGATAAGAATTGTCAAGTTCGTCCTTGTGCTCGGGAAAAAGGATTTGAAAGTTGCGCTCAATGCAATGAATTCCCATGTAATAAATTAAAAAATCTTTTGGGATCTTCTATTAGCATGCTGACATATGGAGTAGGCCGATTTAAAGACATTACCGAAGAAGAATTTGATCTAGCTATTCAACAATGGAATAGTATGCCTAATTTAGTAAAAATTCTGGTTGATGAAGGTCGGTTACCCTCATTTATTCTAGATAAAATTTAGTTTATTTGATATTTAGCTAAACATGGTTGAAATTTATAATTTATTTTTGATTTTCTTTTAGAAAATACGCTTTTATAAACTTTACGATTTATGTCGGAGATCTATATATGACACCCGCTAAATATAAATATACCTCATTCCCATGTAAATAATGTTTATAAAAATAGCATGATTATAAAGGAAATTTTTCAATGAAAGATTTAAATGACATTCCGGAATTCTCAAAGTATTTTGAGATTATTAAACCTTCAGAAATTAAGATTAACAAAGAAAATATTTTCTATCGGGAGAAATACAATGATATAATGAATTATCTTAAAGTAATGTTAACCAATTATGATGATACTGTTTTGAATGGTTACTTAGAACCAAAGGGAACAGTCTTGATTAACGCTAGTCCTGGGACAGATATTTTAGATTACATACGATTAATAGCTAAGAATTATTACTTAGATTTGATAGAATTTAATGAAATAGGAATTAATAACAACCCAAATAAATTTATAAATAGTCTAATTTCAATTTTTAAAGTTTTAAATAAATCTAATGAAGAAGAAGAGGATATGGGGCCAAGCAATCGAGATCCCGATAAAATTGAAGAAAAAAAATTATTATTGATTAACCAGGACTTAAAATTTAAGGAGGTATTTGATGATAAAAATTTATTGGAAGTTCCTTTGAATGTCTGGCAAAATGAGGGAAACAATTTTAATTACATTAAATCTAATATCATTTTAGTGTGGGTAAATTACGATATGGAAGATATTAATGAGATATCAAGTAATTTATATGAGATGTTTGATCTTTTTATAAAAATTCCTTTGCTAAGTAGAATACAACGGGAAACCGTTTTAAAAGATTATTTAGAAATTAATCCAAAGATAGTTTTTGATGTAAATGATATATTAAATTATACTGAATATTGGGAAGTTAACGATATCAAACAGCTATTAAAAGTTGGAATATTTAAACATTTTTTAAACTCTGAATTAAATGAGACGAGTAATGAAATAACAGATATATTAATTGATTTAATTGAATCAGGTGAGTATATCCCAATCCCTCAAAAGATTCTAAGACAAGGAAATTCAAAAGTGCAAATGAAGGATGATATAATGCAAAACCAAAAGATTGATTATGAGAAGGAGACACATACAAATGAAACACCAAAAGATATAAGTAGCGTGATTGAAGGAATTCGTGAATCCAGAATCTCAGATTTTATGCTAAATCAACTTTATGAAGATGCTGTATCAAAAAATTATACTGAACTCACAATTATCATTGATAAGTTAAATAAGAAGGAGCAATTGGAAGAGAATGATTTAAAATTATTGTCACAACACCCCTTTATTTTAAATGATTCTCCAAATCAAGCGCAGATGAATTTAGAGAAAGCGAAAAAGAGAATAGACTTAATAAAGCAAGCTTTTGGTAAATAATACTGACAGATGAAAAATTTTGGCTAATATAACACATTCTTTAGAAGAAGAGAATAAAGTATTAGAGGAAAATAGAGAGATTTTTATTACAAAAGTTATATTAGAGAACTTTTTATCTTTCCAGAAAGATGAAGTCAATTTTGGTAAATCTAAATTTGTAATTATAGTTGGACCGAATTGGAGTGGGAAAACATCAGTATTTCAAGCAATAAAATTTGCATTAGGCAGTAATGAAAGAGATGAGCGTTATAAAAAATGGTCCGATTTCATAAGAAATGGGCAAGACCATGCTATGGTCGAAATTCACATTCAAAATGGAGAAGAAATTATAAAATTAAGAAGATATGTCATTCGAGGGCAATCTCCATATTATAACGTTCAAAGGGGAGAAGATCAAGATTTTAAAAAGCTTTCTGTTCAAGATACTCAGCAATTAATTTCAGCTTTAAATTTGAACCCAGATAATCAATTTGCTTTTGTTAGCCAAGGAAAAATTGATGCGATTAAAAATTTAAAACCTTCAGAGTTATGTTCTTTCCTGGAAGAGGGTATTGGTTTAAAAAAATTACGAGAAGAAATTCTAGAACAAAAGTCCAATGTTCAAAATTTGAGTAAAGATCTTCAATCTCTAAAAAGTAGAAGAAATACTTTAAATTTTAGTTTAGATCTGTTAAATCCAAAACTAGAACGCCTTAAAAAAAAAAATGAGTTAGTAGAAATTAAAAACAAATACAACGATGAACTCTTATGGGCAAATAAGGATAAGTTAGAAAAGGAAATTACTAGTGTTAAAGAAATTATTAATAATATTAAATTAGTACTAGAGGGAATCAAGAAGAAAAAGGAATTTTCTGAACGAGAAATAAATGCATACTCTAAAAAAATCTCAAAACAAGAATCAACAATTCATGATTTATCTAAAAGATTAGGTGAATTGAGTTACAAGAAACAAGAGTTAACACTAAAAATTCAAAATTGGCAGAACGAGAAAATCGCGGCAAAACAAGAATTAGATGCTTTGTCAGCAAAAATCAATGAGATCAAAAAAGTAAAAGAAAATTTTGAAAAACAAGATGAAAAAATTAGTAAAGATTTAACATCTATAAGAAAAGAAAGTAAAAACACAGGTTTAAACATTGATAAATTAATAACTGAACAAAACCAATTGATAAAAAAAATTAAGGCTAATAAAGACCTCTTCGACAAATACAATCGAATTAATCATGAGAAGCAAGAAGGAATAAGCAATATCCAAGAAAATGAAAGAATAATCGCAGTATACAATGATGAGATTAATCAATTATTTCAAAGCTTTAAAGATATTGAACACGAATTAGAAAAGAATAGGTGGTTCTTAGAAAATCCGACTAAAAATCTTTTGATCCAGCTTGATAAAGATCTTAAGAGAATTTCATTAAAAATTTATGATTTAGATTCCGAAATAAATCAATTAGAGGTCTTAAAGGCTAAAAAACTAAATAAATTAAAAATACTTCAAGCTTCACTTAAAGAACGCCGTATTATTCTTCCTCCAAACATTTCTATCCTAAAAGAGGAAATTAAGAAAAGAGGGCTTAAAGTTAAAGGTCCTATAATTGATTATTTAAAATATGATGATAGTCTAAGTTATGCGATTGAATCCGTCCTCGGTGAGAAATTATTATATAGTTATGTTGCTGAAGATTGGGATACATTAAACTTACTTAAAAAAATAAAAGAGAAATATGGAGCGTACTGCAACATTTATCTCTCTAAAAATGTAAATATTATTCCGATGAATAAAGTTTCTGCAGATGGAGTTCTTGGGTATTTAGCAGACTTAATAAAGATTATTGATAATGATCTTGATATCAAGAAGGTTATTTATTCTAAGATTAAAAATTGCCTTGTTGTAACTGATTATCGATCAGGAAGAGATTTATATCGTAAACTAAACTTTAAAGGAAAATGTGTTACATTAAAGGGAGAACAAATAATTTCATACAAATATGTATTTGAAACACCATATTTAAAAAGATTGAAAGGGTTACTAAGTGCTGGTACTCAAAAAGAGCAATCAAAAGTTTTAGAATCTGAAATTAAGACTTTGAATGAAAAAATTATAGACTTAAAAGTCGATCAAGGTAAATTAGATTCAAACCAAAAAGAATTATTTAAGAAAAAAGACTCTTTCAATGATCTTCTTTATAACTTTAATCAGAAACAAAGAATTACATCGAAAAAAAATCATTTATATGACCAAATTCATAACTTAGAAAAAATAAATAATGATCTCAAAACTGAATTATTTGAATTAGAGAAAGAAATTGCAGTTCTAAAATCTCAAACAGATCCAGAATTTCTTAAGTGGAATGATAGAATTAAAGAAATTCCTGATGAATTAGCCATCCTAAATGAAGAAAAGAAAAAATGGGATTTAAAATTAAATGAAAACTCTGTTATTTTAAAGGAAATTAGAGATAAATTGAATGAACATAAATATAATTTGGATTCTATACAGAAAGAATATGATATAAAGCGAGATGCTTTTCAGAAAGCGGATAAAAATGCATTTAATATTTTTCGGCTATTAGAAAATACTGAAGAAGAGCTTAAAACTACAGAACACGAAATTTCAGATGTAAAAAGAGATATATTAATCCTACAAAACAAGAAGAGTGATCTAGAGCGAAAAAATATTCAAATAACACTAAACTATGAACAAGAAAATATTAAACTAAATAAATATAATCAAGATCTTGAGATCAAGAATAATGATTTAAACCGAATTAATTCTGAAATAAGTCCTCTAATTTCAGAGGAAATACTAAAAATCCGTTCAATAGAGGATATTATATCAGATATTTCCAGAATAGATAAACAACTGATTAAATATTTAGATGTTGATAACTCACTATTAATTGAAAGGGATCAAATTTTATCTTCACTTAAGGAGATTTCAAACAATCAGAAAGATTTGGAAAATGATATTAAAGCGGCAACTAAAACTGAAAAAAAAATGGAAAAAACTTATTATAATAAGTTTAGGGTTTTGCTAGAAAAACTCCAAAATAGTGTAAATCAGAAATTTGAGGATTCCCAAATCAAATCTTACTGTTCACTTGAATTAATCGGTGAAATTGAAGATCTTGGTGTTGATATTAAAGCAGCTACCTCAAAAGACCAGTTAAAATCATTTACAGCTCTTAGTGGTGGACAAGTATCTTTAATTTCCATATGTTTAATCTTATCTCTACAAGAAATTAAACCTTCTCCCCTCTGTTTATTTGATGAACCAGGCATGTTTTTAGATGAAAAAAATTCTGAAGTGGTTTATCAACTAATAAAAGCAACATTAGAACAAAATCCAATACAATTATTTATGTTTTTACCAAAATCATCTAATTCGTTATTTTTATTAGCTGAAAAGTTAATAGGAATTGCTAGAGTAGGAAAAAATGAAATTTCCTCAGTTTTCAAGCCTAAAATAGTAAAAAAGAAATGAGAGATTAAAAAATCATGGAATATAAGGATTTCTCCAAAGAAATAAACAAAAAAATTGAAAATATTAAAAACAGTGTTCTTTCGGGAGAAATTTCGCTGTTAGATGTTGAATTAGTTTCTCTTTTTGAATCGATGAAGGATTCTCTTAACATTTATAATATCAATAAATATTCTACAACATATCAGAGGGCTTTCCAACTATTGATTCAAAAATTTGAGGAATTAAAAGCATTACTTAGTTATTTGGATAATAAGGATAAATTTCTAACATTTTTAAAAAAAAATCCAAAAGACTCTAATATTTATGAATTATTTAGTGATTGTTGGATAAAGCCATTCAATATTGAAGCTTTATCATTGAAGTTTCTTGAATATTCCAAGAATAGGTTAATCAATGGTAAAATCATACCCATAAAAATTAAGCCAATTAACAGAGTAGAAGTAAAAGAAAATTTTTTACTAGAAATCCCAGATAAAAAATTCACTGAAAAGATGATGGCATTCTTTAAAGAAATAAAAAATAAATTACCATGCTCTTATGATGAATTATTTATTGATTATGTTAAACAATTAGAGATCTATGAGAATTTCGTATTTCTTTTACATCTACTCCAATTAGGTAAAATTAAATATCAAAAAGAAACAAATTTTTTGTATTTATAGAAGAGGGGAAAAAATTATGAATGAATTGACAATTTTGATGCATTTATTAAGCAAAAAAAACAAATTTGAAATGGGAGCAACCCAAGAGGAGATTCTAAAAGCTTTGAATGTAAAAGATAAGAATAAATCAATATATTTCCAAAGGATTATAAGTAATTTAGCTAATTATTTAAAGACATTAGGTCTTCAAGTCAGATTTAATCCCCTTAATTCTCGTTGGTATATTTCTTTTGAAAGTGGAATAACTGAAATAATCTCAGCGAATCCATTTGAAGGGAATCCTAGATTAGCTGCAACTTTATATTGTGCTCTGATTAATTGTTTTACTAATTCTGGAGAAACCACAATTCAAAAGATAAAAGAAATTAGAAAGAAAGAGGGAATTATTGAGGATATTAAGGAATTAGAAAACTTGGGATTTGTTAACTATGACAAGCATCTAAATAAAGTAACTCTAACTCCATTAATTGGGTACCTTTTAGATTTAGAAAAGGTATTTTTAAAACTTGCATTAGAATTAAAAAAGTAAAATCAAAAGAATGTAAAAAGTTTCAATGTTTAGTAGTGATTTCTAAAATCATTTCTGCAACTCGGTTATTATAAGTTTCAATATCTTCAAATCCTTCCACGGTTTCACCACAAGTAATAAATGTATCATTAATTGCTATTTTTCGCTTGTCAAAAAAGTCAATAATTTGTTTTTTAACAGTTTCAAGTTTTTTCTCTTTATTTCCTTCTACTAAGTCAATTTTGTTTATACACACATAAATTTTATCGGGGAAAAATCGTACATCATTGAAAAATTCAAACTGTGGTTTAAGATCTCTGTCAAGTGAAAACACAGCTATAATTTGTGTAGCTATACGTGATATTGTTATTATTCCCATTTTCACTACAGCCCTCGCCCTATCACCTCCTGGGGCAAAAATTGTATGTGCTTTGTTTGTTTCATCCTCTCTAAATACAATCCGGTTAGGATGAATTGTCTTTGTTTCCTTTTCATTAAGTGCATCTTCTTTATCACCACCAGGAACGGTTGCTTCGCCAGAAAAATCAGCTTTAACAACAGAACATTTTATACCACCTTTTACCTTCTCAATATCACCTTTTTTTAAGTAGCGAACGAATAATCGGAGGATGCTGGTTTTACCAACGCTCACATCACCTAAAAGTCCAATATTTACCATTTTTATCCTTCACCCTCCAATAGTTTATTCAAGAGTAGTTCATAATCTGGTATTAGAAACTGTTCAAGTAAAGCATTATTGTGCGCATGAATTAATGCAACTAGTATTTCTTTTACATTTTTTGCATTTTTTGAATATTTAATTAAATTCTCTGCTGTAGGTTCATCAGTAAAATCATTCACATGCTCATCAAATCCAAATTTTGATAAATCAGGGAGAGCATTGAAAAATCCAAAAGCAGAATATCCTTGATATTGGAAAAAGATGAAAAATCTTGTTTTAATATTTCTTATAACTTGAGTTAAATAAGCAGATGGATAAATCTCCCCTAATGTCAACTCTTCATCTTGTTTAATTATGAAATATGGGGAAATTGGTGATACTTGAGTTCCATACATTTCTTTTGGAGGTATGGAAATGAAAGGTAACTTTTCTGAGACAATGGTCCAGAGATCTTCCCTTTTTTTTTCAAGCAAGATCTCTTTTATTTCATCATATGCGAAGTAAAAATCTGATTGTAATGCTAATAATGAGCTTAAATACACAGATAATGAAGCAAATGTGGCTTCCAGTACTGGTCTCCTTCCTCCATCATCTTCTGAGGGTTTTACCGCACCTTTCCAAGCCCTTAATCCAGAATACGCAAATGATTTTACATCAAAAAAAGCTCCCGAAAGAAATAAGAATGAAGGTGCATCAGCTTTTTCACCAGTTAAAAAATCTAATGACTTTCTAATTAAGACACTCTCTAATTTCTCATCATGAAATCTAGAATGCACCACTGGCATGGGTAATAACAATTTTTTTTTTGCCATAGTTAATATTTTCCTTATGGTAAATTGGTTAAATTAAAAAAAAGTTGCTGAATAATTAATTTTTTGTATTTTAATTAAACAATATATTATCTCAATATAATATTTTGTATATAAAAAGTGTCAGCTTAATTGAGTTTTTCTCAATTTATATAATTCAAAAACGTAATAATATATTTTAGCTATTCAAACTTATTTCTTTAGCTAAAAGCTCTCTCATTTTTGAGGTGATAATATCATAATCTTTAATTGATTTTAAGCCTTTAATAGACATTTTTTCAATAAATCCAGTCTTTCTAAAATAATCATAATCTACACTTAACTGAGGATTATTTTCCTTTATTTTGATCAAGGCTCCTTTTAAAAAGATTTGAATAAAATCTTCGGAAGTTTCTTTAACTGTTCTCTTCTCTGGATCAATAAATTTAATTTCAACTCTATTAAAATCATAGAAATTTAAAACGCATAATAACTCCTCATCATTATCCTTATTTTTAGAAAAAATTTTTCTTTTAATGTTCGTACCCTCAACCTTTTCTCTTGAAATTTCTTCAACGAAATATTCATCATCAGTTTGTAGATCTGTTTTTTTAGCCAGTACTTTTGAATAAATCTCATCTGCGCTTTGAAATGATTTCCCTGAAACAAGAGTATTTAATACATTTAATACATCCCTTAATTCATCTATTTCTAATTTTAATTCTTCAAGATCTTCTTTCTTTTTATAATATATATTCTGAATCTTACTTAGCATACTTGATAGTTTCTCAATTTCTTTTTCAGTGTCTTTAGGATCCATTGATTTCATATATGTTTTTTAAGAACTTAAATTTATTTAAAAATTAGTGCTATAAATTAATTAAGTAATTTATTTTAAAGTGAAATTGAAATGAAATCAATGATTATAACTCCAAATTCGGACGACCCCGAAGTGCAGCTTCTCTCTGCGGAGTTTAAAAAACTTGGATATAATGTCCAATACTTTGTTCCCTCATCTATTATGGTAGATGTTGGACTCCAACGTAGCTTTTACAAGCAATTTGAATCTATAAAGCCTAAAGCAGCACTGGTAAGAGGTTTTGGAGCAGGAGTTACCCAAAAAATATTCTTTAGGCTTGATATTTTACGTGCTATAGAGGAATTTAATGTTAAATTAATCAACTCAAGAGAATCCTTAGAGATCGCGAGTGATAAGTTTCTAACATCAGTTTTTTTAGAGAATTACAATATTCCTACACCTAAAACAATAATTTGTGAGGATCCATATAAAGCATTAGATGCCTTTGATGAGTTAGGCGGGGATTGTGTGCTAAAACCTCTATATGGTTCAAAAGGAGTCGGAATAGTGCGACTGAATGATAAGGCTTTTGCGGAAAATGTAATATATTCTCTAGGGAAACTAAACCAAGTATTTTATTTACAAGAGTTTATTGAACATTACAATCGAGACATAAGAATTCTTGTTTTGGGAGAAAATGCAATTGCTGGAATGTATAGAATAAGTGATAACTGGAAAACTAATATTTCTGCTGGAGCAGAAGCTAAATCCATAGAAATAACAAAAGAATTGGAGAATCTAGCAATTAATTCAGCAAAAATAACTGGTACTGAAATTGCTGGAGTAGATATAATTGAGTCAGAAAAAGGATATATGGTGCTAGAAGTTAATTCGATTCCAGGATTTACTGGCTTACAAAGGGTTACTGATAAGAATCTCGCGAGTGAAATTGTGAATTACTTTTTACAACGCGTAAATATTTAATCATTAAAATATAATAAAAAGAAAGGATTTTAAATTATTTCCAGAAACAATTTTATAAATCTTTACTATAATACTTCAATTAATCCAATAAGAGCGGCAATAACTAAAAGTACGCAAGCTATTATTCCCCCAGCAAAAATCACAAGGAGTATTCCTAAAACAAATAGAAATAACCAATGAAATGGAAAGGGATTATTAGGTTTAATAGCAGTATAAATTGTGATAACTGAAATAACAATTCCGATAATAGCATAAATAAGATCATAGAATCCTACATAATGTGGAATTATCCATTGAATTCCAGCAATTGCAAATATTTGACTGGCTAAAGCTACTAAACCCCCGACAACAGTTAGAAATTTCATTAAATTTTCATTTTTATATTTCTTAGTCACTTTGTATCATCTCATTTGAAATATTGATTTTTATTAATTTTCTAAATTATACAAGAATTTAATGTTTTCCCTTCTAAATAAATAATAAAACTTTATTTACGATATAACCAATCTAATAATTATGATTTTTAAGAGTAATCAATCTAAAAAGAACATTTTCACACATACCTATTCTATAGTTGCTAGAGATCCTAAGACGGGAGAAATGGGGGTTGGTGTCCAAAGTCATTGGTTTTCAGTTGGGAGTGTTGTTTCATGGGGAGAAGCAGGAGTAGGAGTTGTAGCAACGCAATCATTAGTTAACAAATCTTTTGGTTTAAGAGGGCTTGATCTGTTAAAGCAGGGCAAATCACCACAAGAAGCAATAGATATACTACTTTCTGATGATGAAGGAAGAGAAGTAAGACAATTAGCAATACTAGATTATCAAGGTCGTGTGGCTACTCATACGGGATCAAAATGTATTAAGCATGCCGGTCATAAAATTGGTGATAATGTTTCCGTTCAAGCAAATATGATGTTTTCTGAAAAAGTATGGGCAGCGATGGCGGAGGCTTTTGAAAAATTTAAAATTTTACCATTGCCAGAGCGAATTATTAAATGCTTAGATGCAGCTGAGTCTGTCGGAGGAGATATAAGAGGTAAGCAATCTGCTGCGTTATTAATAGTTGCTGGTAACCCTACTGAAAATAAATGGGAGGATCCAATTATTGATCTCCGAGTAGAGGATCATATTGATCCATTGAAAGAATTAAACAGATTATTAACTATATTTAGGGCATATGAACATATGAATAATGGAGATCTCGCTATAGAAAAAGGCGATATGGCAAAAGCGCTTAAAGAATATGATGCTGCACAAAATATGTTTCCAGAAAATCTTGAAATGACTTACTGGACAGCAGTTTCATTAGCTAACCAAAACAAGTTGGAAGAAGCGTTAAAATTATTTAAAAAAATATTTAAAAAAGATAATAATTGGCGGTCACTTACAGAAAGGCTTCCTCATTCAGAATTACTAAATGTAAATAAGAATGATTTGAAAAAAATATTATCCCTACGGTAGCATAACCAAATTTTTTTTAATTTAATATTATGGTGATATCTTTGTGTTTTAAATAGGATCACGTTTGAGAAAGAAATGTGATTGAAGAAAAAATCATAAGGTACAAAAATAGTATTGATCTCGCAAAAGAAATTTCAACAAAAAAGTATGCAGATCTTGATTATTATAACGATTTAATTTCCAAATTTGAAAGAATCTTAAAATTTTATGAAGATTTAAAGTTGTGGAAGAAATATTCAGAGATCTAAACTGAAATTTCTCTTTAGGATTATTATTATTATCGCTTTAACTGCAAAAGATTTAGTTTAAAATCTTCTTTTAATATTTCAAACAATTTATGCATAGGAAAGCCAATTACATTGGACGAAGATCCTTCAATCTTCTCTATAAACAAACTTGCTTTATCTCTTATTGAGTATGCTCCAGCTCGTCCTCTCCATTCATTAAACTTCATATAAGATCTAATTTCTTGGTCAGAAAGTTTAAGAAATTGAACATAAGTAACATCAGAATCAATAATTATCTTTGAGTTATTTGTTTCTGTTATAGCTATTCCAGTTATTAATTCATGATTCCGTCCGATTAACTTTTTTAACATTTTAAATGCTTCTTCCTCACTTTGTGGTTTACCAATAACTTCACCATCAAGGACAACTATTGTATCAGCAGCAATAATTATTGCGTCAAGTTTCTTCTTTGAAACTTCTTTTCTTGCAAAATTTGCTTTCGCTTTTGCGAGTTTTTTTACGAGTATTATAGGGTTTGAATATTTTTTTTTATACTTCTGTTCCTCCACGTGAGTTACAAATACTTCAAATGGAATCCCCGCTCGTTTAAGGATTTCACTTCGATCATTTGATTTTGAGGCTAAAATGATTTTTTTCATTTGTTATTCCAGATTTTTTACAATTGAAGACTAAATTACTATAAGAGTATTTTTTTTGTAAATTTTTTTATCCAATTAATTTCTAAATTAAAAATTTAATTAATTTCAAAGTACAAATATATAATAAACAAAACATAAGTACTAAGAATAATGTTGCTCTTTGCTGTCTGTTTATATTTATTAATCCTATCTTATTCATTTATTCTTTATTTATACATTCATTTTTCGTATAAACCAGACTATTTGAATAACTTATTTGGATTTACATCATTATTATGCGTTTTTTTCCATATATTATTATTTCTAATAATTATGAATTTAGATCTATCTCTTCAACCATTTTTCATTCCACTATGGTTGCTAATGTTGGGAGTTCCTATGTTACTTGTGGGAATTCTAGTATTAATTTCCACAGGAGTTATAAAATTGACAAAAGGGGATTTTCAAAGAGTATTTGGAGAGTTAAGTAATAAATTACAGGAAAAAAGAAAAAACTGGAGTAAAGCTAAGAAAGATACTCTTAGGAAAATAAATCATGTTTTAATATTTTTAGGTCTTCTATTTGTGTGGTATATCGGGTTAGTTATTGCTAATATATTTTCTGGATCCTCAACAGGAATGATTCCAGAAGAGAATAATATGATTTTATTATATTTGAGAATTTGGAGCGAACCATATTCAATTAAAAATGTACTTTTTTCATTAGGGTGGTTTTATTATATCCTATTTTTCTTTTTCTATATTATGAGTATGTTTATGTTATCAAATGAATTTGCCCGTAAATCCAAAAGATTTTCTTTTCCATTTACATTTTTCACCAAAATTTATCTTTCTGAATATGAGAAACAAAATTATGGAACATATTTATATTTCTCAATTGGGCAGATGTTTGCTGCTTTCGTCTGTCCTCCTATGGTTTATTTTATGATATTAGGTACTGCTTCAATTAGTGATTTAATGACGAGTCAAATTGGGATAAGATTTGGAAAAAGTCGTATTAAATGGAATCAAAAAAAGACCTGGGAAGGTACGATTGCAGGTACACTAATTACATTAGTTATTGGATTTTTATTTGTTGGTTTTTATTGGTCGTTAATTTTTACTGTGGTATTTTTATTAATTGATATTTTCACAGCTAAACCATTTAAGATATCAGATAATTTATTAATACCGATAAGTTTTAGTCTTATATATCTAATTGTACGGTTCTTTTTTAATTTAGATTATTATACAATCATAATATTTTGGATTTGAAACAATGTTCTTTATAGCTCCCATCCTAATTTTAATCGGATATTCAGTTTTAACATTAATTTATACGCTGAAAAATATAAAAATAAAGATAGAGAATCACATTTTTACAAATGAAATTTTGATTGCATTACTATTTCTAATAGCAGGTATCTTGTTTCCTTTCATGTATCAATCTCATTCTCCTAGTTTAAGTCAAAATTCTTTAAATTTCTTATGGACTACGACTTCTATTTTTTTTATAATTGAAATGGTTGTTTGGTCGTTTGTATTAATATATAATGCAATTATTTCAAAAAAAAACCCTGAAATTATGGCAGAAAGAGATTATGATAAATTTTGTGAAGAATTTAACAAGAATTGGGTAGATGACATAAAAAGTGAATTAGGAAGAAAATTTCTACATTTATTCACCTTCCTAGTGATTTTTATCTTCTGGACTTTGGGTATTATACTGAATGATCTAGGAGTTTTAACTGATTGGGGTTTAGATAATTATAGTTTTTCATATTGGTTAATAATTACTATTGGTTATGGCTTTGTCTTCATGTTTCAAGTAGCAGACCTTACTCGGTTGAGTAAATATTATATGCTGCCTAACTGGGCAAGGAAGTGGTATTCAGATATGAAACAGAGCGAATTACATACATTTATAGCTTCTACACCACTAGTTTTATCGTTTTCACCATTTATTTTTGCCCCCTTTCCTATATTTATTGCTGTTGCCCTAATTACTACTGGTTCAGATGGCGTAGCTTGCATTATAGGAAAAAAATTTGGTAAGCATCATCTCAGGACTAATTCTAAAAAAACTGTGGAAGGTCTTGTTGCAGGAGGTTTATCAACATTTATAATAGTATTCCTGATTTTGATTTTCTATTATCCTTGGATGCCAGTAACTATTGAAAGAATTATATTTATGAGTTTTGCAGCAACAATTGTGTTTATGCTTATAGATGCTTATATCAAGAATATCTCTGATAATATTCTAAATCCTCTGTTAACAGGAATTGCTATGTGGATAATATATTTACTTTAAAAAATTAATTCTTTTTGATAATTTTATCCACCAAAATATATGTAAATAAAGACAACTTGGTCTCCATCTTTTAACTTAGTTTCCAAAAAATTATCATGCCGATAACTTCTCCCATTAATAATAATTGAAAGAAGTTTGTTAAATTTTCCTTTCTCTCCATTTTCCCAAACTAAATCTAAAAATTTGTCTCCAAACTTCTGTCCAAAAAATTCTATTAATTTATTTAAAGTCAATTCATTATCAAATTCAAAACTTACATTAATATTTTTAGTTACCTCATTAAATGGTGGAGAAAATTCAAGATTTAACTTCAATTTTTTATTAAACCCTTCTATTGAATTGAATTATGATTTTAAAAGTATTATATGATTAAAAATTTGATGTTAATAAAAAATAAAAAGAATAAAGAAGTTTTTAAATAATAATTTGGTTTTAATCATCTTGTGCTTCTTCAATTGCTTTCTTGACACCTTTTTTTACACTGCCTTTTTTAACAGCCTTTTTCACACCTTTTCCCGCTGCCTCTGATCCCGTAACATCTTCCACAATCCCCCCAGCAACTTTTGCGAAGCCCTTCTTGAGTTTCTTGCCGAATCCACCCATAATTCTTTCACTCTTTTTTACAATACTTTGATTTAAAAAATATATTCTTCTTAATAAAATAATGAAAATTTGGTTTTTTTAAATATTTGTATAAAGCTTAAATGATAATTTATTATACTCTTTAGAATTTTATTAAATTTGTAATAATAAAATTCTAATAATTTAATTATTAAATATCAATATCATTCTAAACTGAATTATATCTATAGTTGTTTAAAAATGGCTAAAGTTTTTTTTATTTCTAAAAATAATATTGGAGATGCCTGGCTTTCTGCTGTTGGAAAGGTTTTATTCTTAGGTGATGATATAAAAACTGAATATGATAGACCAGAAGACCCACCTTCAAAAGATGCTACTGTTTTAATAGAAATCACAGAACCTTTGAGCAATCCTATTATGCGTAACAATAAGATCATGAAAATTCGATCGAAATTTGGTAATTCATATGAGGTTTATGGATGTTTGGCTGACACTTACTTGATAGGCTCTATCCAGAGTGGATATATTGAAGAAATTATGGAGGGGATAAACGATAATTTGTTAAGTGACTCTGATGTAAGCTTTCCCTACTCTTATCATGACAGAATTTATAATTATGCTCCTTACTCTATTGAAGATACAATTCATAAAAATTATGATCTCAAAACTATTGATAAAGAAGTTGTGAAAAAACATCAGAAATTAATAAAAGCTGAAAAAGTGAAAAGTATAGGTGATTCTAATATCTGGAATTTGAAGAGTGGTTTTGAATTAGACTTAGATAAGGAAATTTCAGAACAAATTGGTTTGGAAGAAATTCCAATGGGTCTTTTTGAATTTCCGAGAATCAATCAAATCAATTACATTATTGAAAAGTTACAAGAAAAACCATACAGTCGTAGAGCTCAAGCAATTACATGGAGACCATTAGTTGATCCTTTTCATATAGATCCTCCTTGCTTACAAAGGATTTATATGCGTATTAAAGAGGATAAGTTAATAATGCAAACAACTTGGAGAAGTAGAGATTTATTCAGAGCTTGGGAAGCTAATGTAAATGGAATGATTAGAATTCAAAAATACGTTGCAGATCAACTTGGCGTCCAAATTGGTCATTATTTAGATTTTAGTAACTCATTACATATTTATGGAAACTCTATCTCTGAAGTAAAAGATATGTTAAACCGTATGAAAAATAAAAAAGAACTTCCTGAAGAAATTATTAATTTTATGGAAAGAGAGTAAATAATTACTTCATTATTGCTTAAAATAGCTTAGGAAAAATCTTTTTAGTATTACTCTCTATTTGCATTTCTAATTCTTTAGAATCAATTTCCTTTAATTTAGAAATCGAACTTAACACATCTTTTATCATTGCAGGAGTTCCAATGATTCCAGAATATTTTACTGGACCATCACTTTCGAGGAGGAGAAACTCTTTATCGACTTTTAAAACTGTATTTTTCACGGCAGGGGAATAACTAATAGCGGGTGTAATTGAGAAGTAGTAACCTCGATCTATTCCTATATTTAGGAATTCTTCAGGTCCAGAATACCAATGTATATTGACGCTGGGAATAGTATAAGAGGGAAGCATCTCAAAAACTAATTTTTCTGCACCTTTGGTATGCAAATTTACAGGTAAATTTAGGTCCTGAGCTAAACCAAGCATTACCTCAAAAATTTCTTTTTGAAGAGGATACAATCCCTTTTCTTTAACAAAATGATGATCTAAACCAATTTCACCTATAGCACAAATTTTATCATCATTTTTTTTTATAAGATCTATTACTGACTCAAGTTGGTTTTTAATTTCTTTATTCATGCTTACTTCCTCAGGATGGATCCCCAATGCAGGATAAATTATTTCAAACCTTTCAGATAATTCTAATATTCTTTTCAAACTTGTAAAACTCATCCCGACAGAAATAATTTTTTCTACTCCAGCTTTTTTTGCTTCATTTACAATTTCTTCGAGAACTAGATAAAGATTTGCATGACAATGGATATCTATTAACATACTTAAAACCTTATAATTTCATGTAAAAAATAGTTGGAAGAAAAAAGTTACATATTATTTACCTGCTCTCGCACATGAGCAATCTTTTTTACTAATTCAAACTTTTTTCTCCAATTATACTCAAAAGTTTCTAAATCATTTTGTAAAGATTCTAACTCCTTTAGCATTAAATTCTTAAGATCTTCCTTAGATAATTGCCCAATTTGTTTTGGCAGTGGTTCAATTTGAGCAGCCCGTTTTAATCTTAGATCTGATATTGCTTTTGCTAATTGTGCTTGGAATCCTTTTGATTGATTTGGATCAATCTCTTGTAAAGTGTCAAAAGAATGCTTTAAACCACTAATAAACGCTTCTAGATCTTCAATGTCGACTTTATCTTTTGCCATAGGTAATTCTAGGAATTGATTTTAATAAAAATATAAGTTCTAGAAGGAAATCAAATATTTATTATTGATTATTTTACTTTAAAAAAGTAAATGATTGATTATCTATCATAGAATAGCCATTCTAAAAAGAGAAAATTAAGAAATTAACATGTTTTTACAAGAAGATGGTATAATAATAAGATAAACGCAGGTGTAACAACGCGGTAGAAAAAATTAAAATGTTATAGAATTTTAGAGCCTATATTAATTAGTATATCTTATAATTACATTTAAAATCCCATAAAAATTAAATAATCTAGATGCCAAACACCACCAATCACGATATCTCAAGTTTATTAGCAGGATATGAAAAAAAACAAGTGTCTATAGATCAAGCTATATTAAAGTATATAAAACCAGGGAATCGCATTTTTATTGATTCTGGCTGTTCAGAACCCGTTGATCTTACTAAGAAGTTAATCGAGCTTGGAATTAAACTTCCTGATGTTGAGATACTACATTTTCTGAGCCTTAGTGATTTAGATTATTATGAAACTGCTGGCGGAATAGAAGATCTATTCAGACATAATGCATTCTTTATTGGAAAATCACTACGGAAATATGTGGAAACCGGTCAAGCAGATTACACTCCAATGCTCCTTTCAGAGATACCAAATTTATTTAAATCTGGAAAAATACATTTAGACACTGCCCTTATTCAAGTGAGTCCACCAGATCGATATGGGTTTTGTAGTTATGGAATTAATGTAGACATAGTTAAACCAATTGCTGAGTCTGCTGAATATGTAGTAGCAGAAATAAATCCAAATATGCCACGTACATTAGGTGATTCCTTTATTCATTTGGATGATATCAATGCTTATATCTTAAGCAATCATGATATTATTGAATTCACCTATGGTGAACTTGATGAGATTTCTACTAAAATAGCTAAATTTGTAGCTTCTTTAATTGAAGATGAATCAACAATCCAAATGGGAATTGGCCAAATTCCAAATGCAGTTACAAAAGAATTAGTGGGAAAAAGAGACTTAGGCGTTCATAGTGAAGTGTTTTCTGATGGAATAGTCGATCTTGTTGAGGAGGGGGTAATCACATGTAAGAAAAAGTCTATTCACAAAGATAAAATCATTTGTTCTTTTGTAATGGGATCTAAAAGGTTATACGACTTTGTTAATGATAATCCTATGGTAGAATTTCATCCATGTGATTATACAAATGATCCTTACATTATTAGCCAAAATAAAAAACAAGTTGCAATAAATGCAGCCTTAAGTGTTGATTTAACAGGACAAGTAAATTCTGATTCCTTAGGGCACCAATTTTATAGTGGTATTGGTGGACAAGTTGATTTTGTTAGAGGAGCGGGGAGAGCCATTGAAGGAAAGCCGATTATGACACTGCCATCTACAGCAACTTTACAAGATGGAACAATAGTTTCTAGAATAGTACCTTTCCTCCAGCCCGGATCTGGTGTGGTAATAACTAGAGGAGATATCCATTATATTGTAACTGAATGGGGAATCGCATATCTATATGGAAAAAATATTCGAGAAAGAGTACTTGAAATGATTAATATTGCACATCCAGACTTCCGTGAAGAGCTGTTAGAACATGCAAAAAAGTGGAAATATGTGTATTCAGATCAAAAATTACCAATATCTATAGATGGAAGGATAAGTGTCTATCCTGAAAAATATGAATCTTCTTTAAAACTCCAAAAGGGAAAGAAGATAAAAGTTCGCCCTGTGAAACCAACTGATGAAAGAATGATTCAAGAACTTCATTATTCATTAGATGAACAAGACAGATATTTGAGATTCTTTACTCCAATTAAGGATTTTCGACATACAAAAATCCAACCGATGGTCAATATTGATTACTCAACAGATATGATTTTGGTAGGAGAATACAGTGAAAATGGAGAAGATAAAATTGTTGCACTAGGTGCGTTTTTTAAGACAGTCCAGCCATCTATAGCCGAACTAGCATTTGTTGTTCATAAAGATTGGAGGGGATTAGGTATAACCAAATTTTTATTAAAATATTTAGTACAGATTGGTAAAGAGCTTAATTATAAGACATTTACGGGATCAATTCTACTCGAAAATACTCCAATGCTTCATATTATTAATAGTTCAGGATACATGCTAAAATTAAAAAGAATCGAAAGTGGAATTACAATATTTGCATTCGATCTTTCTTAACTAAGTAGGTCAAAGCAAGAGTTATATTTTAAAATCCATAAATATAATTTTAAGAATCGGTTATTCCTAAATACTGTATAATTAATAATTTCTCTGTGTTTAAAAATTAGTGAAGACTTGTTTATTAATGACTTTCATAAGCGCTTTAAAAAAAGTGGTGTAAATCCTGAAGTGGTACAGCTATTTCAAAAATTTATTTATAATTATTACAAAAATCATAAGAGAAAATTTCCCTTTAGAGAAAATATTACTCCATACAATGTTCTTGTATCAGAAATCATGCTCCAACAAACTCAAACAGGGCAAGTAACTGAAAAATTTTTAAAATTTACAAAAAAGTTTCCAAGTTTCTCATCTCTATCTAAATCCCCGCTTGAAGATATTCTTAAAGAATGGAAAGGATTAGGATATAATAGAAGAGCTATAGCATTAAAAAAAATAGCGGATACAATCATTAAGGATTTTAATGGAAAACTTCCAGAATCAATAGACATTTTAAAATCCTTCCCTCAGATAGGATATAATACAGCTTCATCAATTATTACATTTGCTTTTAATAAGCCTGCTGCTTTTATTGAAACTAATATAAGAAGAGTTTATATTTACTTTTTCTTCCCAAATAGAAATAAGATTAATGATAAAGAAATTTTGCCGATCGTTAAAAAGACTCTTGACAGTTCTAACCCTCGAGATTGGTACTATGCACTAATGGATTATGGTGTTATGCTTAAAAAAACTCATCCAGATCTGAATAAAAAAAGCACACATTATAGAAAACAAGCACCATTTAAAGGATCTACAAGAGAAGTTAGAGGAAAAATTCTAGATCTATTGATTAACAAAGGAAAGATGGATCTAAAGAATATTCAAACACAACTTGGCAATATAGATTATAAAACGATTATAGGTGCATTGAATCAGCTAAGGAAAGAAGGTTTTCTAGAGATTACAAATGAAATTATTAGGTTAAATAAAAAATAAACTTTAATCCAATTTCATTGATTTCATGTATTTTGCAATCTTAATAGCAATTTTTTCTTGTTTCTTCCACTCCCCAAATGCAAATCCTTGGGAGATTAATTTTGTAATTTCATACTTATACAAATCTTTTATTTTACTAACAGGGGCCTTAGCGAATGGAGTCTGAGGTAAAGGAATAAAGGAATGGGCATGCATTCGAACACCATTTCTAGACAATTTTCTCATCATAGAAATTGTGAGTTTTACATCTTCTTCTCCTTCTCCAGGTAAACCGAAAATAAAGTCTACATTTACTTTTAAATTATTTTCTAATGTTAATTCAACAGCATTAAATATATCTTCAATTGAATGATCTCTATGACATAAATCTAAGATTCTTTGACTACCTGATTGTGCGCCAATTGTTATATTATCGTTATTAGCATATTTTAAAATTAAACTTAATGTTTCAGGAGTTACGTGTTCAGGTCTCACTTCCGATGGAAATGTCCCCAGAAATATACGACTTTTTTTTCCTATAATCTCCCTTATTTTTATTAATAATTCTTCAAGGATAGTAAGATTTAACACTTTTCCGTCAAGAGAGCCATAAGAAAAAGCATTTGGGGTGACAAATCTTACATCTGTCAAATCTCCATAATAATTATACATTACTTGTACATATTTACATATTGATTCAATACTTCTATGTCGTGGTTTTGTACCAGAAATATATGGGGTCTGACAAAAATAACAGACATATGGACAACCCCTTGTTATTTCAATTGCTCCAAATCTTCGAATTTTTAAAGGAAATGGAGGATAATCATCCAAATCAATAGGATCTCTTTTTCCTGTAAAAAAATATTCATTATCCTCATCGTAAAAAGCAATTCCTTTTATGCTTTTATAATCAGAGTTTAAAACAAGATGCTTTAATAATTGAATAATTGTTTCTTCACCCTCACCTGCAACAACATAATCAAATCCTAGTTTAAGTACTCCTAAGGGATCACCAGTAGCATGCGGACCTCCTGCTATATAAATGATACGATTCCCATATTTATGTTTTAATTCAGAAATTAAATGATAAATTTCCCATAATTGAGAAGTGAAAAAAGAAAATCCGATTATGACTAAATCGTGGTTTTTAATGATCTTTTCTAAACCTCTAATTAGATCTTGTTTTTTTGGAATAAGGTAAATTTTAAAATTATCAAAAAATTCATCTGTTTCTAATGCCCCGATTATTGCATTAATACTATATATATTATTTTTATGATAATATACAACAAAAGCAACATCTTTAGGCAAATTTATCATCCTATTAAATATCTCAAATAAATTCTAAATATCTACAGTTCTTATAATTTTTCTAAAAAGAGTTTCCAGTGGAGTATAATACTTAAACTTATATTAGTATTACGTGATTTATTACTTAAAATCTCATAAGGAGTTAGAAACATGTTACTCAATTTATGGTTTGCAACAACGACTGATGAAGTAGGGATTTCGGTTTTTGATTTTTATTCGATAGGGCATATATGTTTTGGAATAGGATTATTCCTTTTTTGGTCGCTGTTTTATACCATTCCAAAAAAAAAAGGGAAAGTTCCAATCTTCTCATTATTATTTGTTTTTATCCTTACTATTGTATGTGCTATTATTTGGGAAATCATTGAAAACGTGTTATTTCTTCCATTAGGTTGGAAATTTGAAAACCGCCCAGATAGTTGGATGAATATGACATCTGATATTCTTTTATGTGGTGTAGGGGGTCTTGGAACATGGTTGTTTGCCTATCTTACATTTGAAAAGGAGAGAAGTGCATTTGCTTATTACACATTTGGGATAATCGGATTTGGTGTGTGGATTAGTGTTTTTATTATACTTCGATATTTAACTTTTCAAAATTCTCCAATAATTTAATCTTTTTTTTATTATTTAAGAAGAAATGTACGAATTAAATAAGTATATAGAATATGAAGCGGGTAACATACCACTTATTTTATCTGTTCCTCATGGTGGGCAATTAAAATGTGATTCTATCCCCCAGAGGACTGTAGGTGTCTTAGGAATTGATAGAGGAACTATAGATTTAACTAAAAACTTAATTAAACAAATTTCTATCGAATTTGAAAATAGTAATGAGGGATTCAAGTCACCTTTTAATATTATTTCTAGAGTACGACGAAGTAAAATTGATTTAAATCGAATAGAGTATGAAGCATTTAACCAAAACTCATTTTTAGCAAGGGAAATTTATAGATTTTATCATTATAAAATTGAAGAATTGATTCTTAGAAATTTAAAGATATATAATCGCTCTTTACTCATTGATATACACGGATTTGAAAGTGCCGATCGACCTCAGGGATTTCGAGATGTGGATATAATTTTAGGCACAAATAATTTAGAATCCCTTTTTTCCAAACCCGTTAAAAAGAGAGATTGGGATAAAAACATTAGGGGGAATATTATCAATAGTATGCTTCAATTAGGTATACCAGTTGCGCCGGGGCATCCCAGAAGGAAAGAATATGTGTTAACTGGAGGATATATAACAACACAATATGGAGCTTCTCGATTCTTAAAGAGCCAAACAATTCAGATTGAATTTTCAGATCGCCTACGTTTATTTGATAAGAGTTTAAGAAAAAAAGCTATTAAAACTCTTGCACACATATTATTTGAAGAGTTACTTGGATCTAATCCCTTGATGAAGAGATAAGTTTCACTATTCGATTTATAAATTTACTTTTTTGAATCTTACATATATGGGCAACTTTATGATAATTAAAAGACTCTGCCAGTGTGTCTAGATATGAGAGATTATATAGGATTGATATATTTTTATCATTTCTCATAAATAATTTGTCTAGTTCGCCTTGAATCGTGTTTTCAGAGATCTTTAACTTTTTTAATATACGTCTCTTAAGTTCTTTAATTGACTCTTCAAAGTTCAGATCTCTTATACTTGAAATAAGTGAATTCAATAAAAGAGAGTACAAAATGACGGTATTAATGTGATCTGCACCCTTTAAGTTTTCAAATTTAAGCTGGAGATCTTGGTATATTTCTTTTATATAATTTTCATCTAAACCCTTGATTCTTTTAAAAAGACGAAGAAACTCTAAATATTTACCCTCCAGAAATAATTCTAAATTTTCATTGAATAAATTTTTAAATTTCCTTATAATTTGCCCTGAATTGCTTATTTTTAGAGAAATTTCTGGAGTTCTTCCAATTATGATATCTCTCCCATCTTTATAAAACTGCTGATTTACAAGGTTATCTGTGCTTTCATATAGTCTTTCTAAAACTAATTTTATATTCAGACACCTGATACCAAATTTTGTCGCTTTTTATCATTCAATTAATATAATTACTTAGATTTAATTTTATGCAATTCCTAATTAAATTTTTTAAACTGTTGTTTTAAGGTACACTAATATGAGAATAATATACTCTTTGGTGTTATTTCAACTATCAAATTGATGCGATTGTCACCTATTGAATAAAATAGAATAAAAGAAATACGATTTAAGAAAATAAATCTAAAATTAGTAATAAAAAAAAAAGAAAAGATTCATTGAAAGTTCAATGGATTGTTAGTAATTTTATAGATCTTCTGCGAGATCTTCATAAGCTTCTAAAGCAAGCTCTACAATCTCTTGGAAGGCCATAGCATCCTGAAGATTTCCTTCTACAGTTATATCTCCGGCCATATATGCTGAAGTTGCATCTACTTCTCCCATGAGGATTCCTGCACCAACCTCCAATGTACTAGACATTGTAAATGAAGGATTATCTACATCACCTTCTCCAAAATCCAAATCTCCTTCCTTAACTGTAAGCCAATACTTCTTATCTGTGTCAGTAATTATCATACTTATGGCAATATCCATGTCCTCTAATTCTTCTTTGAGATCTTCATTCTCTTTCGAGATTTGCTTAATAAATTCGTACATTCTCATTACGTCTTCAGCTGAAGCAGCAGATGCACCAGCATCTTGAGCAGCTTTTATGTCCTTCAATAATGATTCGTCAACCATTTTAATTTTCAACCTTTTTGTATAATTTTCCTCTTTTATTATGAAAATTATTTTAGAAAATATTCTATAAATAACAATATTAAAAGGTTATAATGATATAAAAAGGTTTTATTTGTGTCGCTTCTTAAAAAAGGTCAAAATTTCAAAATTAAAAAGAGATTTCAAGAAGTTTAATTGACTTCTCATTTTTTTAAAAATCTTCCTAACTTTGTTTTTTAAATTGTATTTTTTCTTCACTTAAAATTGAAAATCTACAAAATTTTGAGAATTTTTAAAGCCACTAACTAAAATAAATCTACTGATTGGATTTATGGTGGCGCCCACAGCGGGATTTGAACCCGCTTCACGATAAGCAACGTGTTGTCACTCATAGTCGCAGGAGTGACAGTCCCGAATGCTAGACCGGGCTACACTATGTGGGCATTATAAGATTATTAGTGTTAGAAAAAAAAATTCTATAAAAAATGAAATAAAAACAAGCTTAAAAATTTTATTCTGAGACATTTTAGATAAGGAACTCAGATGAAAACACAGAACAGAAACATTTATATGGCTTAAAAGCGTTGTAGATTATAAGGTATATTTAGGTATAAATATATTAAACATTTGAATTGGTGGCAAGTATATATACAATGCTTAATTCAAAAAGGCTCAATTCAGTCCTTGCTAATTTAGAAAGCCATAATGATGAATTAATTTTGGTTTTAGATAAATTCATTAAGTTCGCAGTAGATAAATTCAAAAACACCCAAGATTTACGAGAAGAAATTGAAGAATATAATGATATTTACCAAATCATAGTTTCTGACTTGAATTTTAATTTTTGGTTAAACATCTCGAATAATTCAATAATTTATCAAAAAGGAATTAATAGAGGAGCATCATTTACAGTAAAATACACTAAGGATATATTTATCAAGATTCTAAGACGAGAGATATATGGTTCTGATGCGTATATGAAAGGTTTAATCAAAGTTGATGGAGATCTCTCTCAAGGATTAAGATTTACAAAATTATTTCGGATGTTCCTAGTTTATCTAAACAATGGGTTTAAAAAGTGAAATAATTTAGCTTCATTTACTTTTTTATACGAACTCACAAATAGATTTGTGCTTTTATTATAGTTAAATAAAAATATTTTTTAGAAATAATGAATGAAACTAATTAAACCTACAAGTTTTTTCCTTTAATTTTAGGGCCTGTAATCTAGTCTGGATAGGTTTTTTCGGTTTCACCGAAGAAAGTCTTAGGTGCCCGGCTTCGGACTGGGATGTCGCAGGTTCGAATCCTGCCAGGCCCACAGATTATTATTTTTGTTGAACATTTATATTTTCGGATTGGTATTTTTTCAACAATTTCATTCCAAACCATCCTCCAATTAAACCACTAATTGTAGATATAATAATTATTCCAACAAAATTTAATAAAAAATCTAAAAGGATTTGCATTATTCCTTCCAAATCGATCATATATCCAAACTCTACTAATATACTCATTGTAATGGGAAAAACATATCCGATTAAAATCAGAATGATTAAAACGTATAGGAGTATACGAAGTTTTTGTTTGTATAATATAAATATCATCAAAATCGTTAATGCAAAATGTAGTATAATCATTAATAAATTGAGTAAAAAATCAGGAATTAAGAATAATACTGTAATAAAGTTAAGAAAGTAGGATAAAATAAATGGAATAAATAACCATAAAGCTAATGCTAAAGAACTGCCATAGAATCCTGCCAATGCTCCATCTTCCCTATCCTTTGTAAAAATTGAGCTAATTGTGCTAATTATAAAGATTAATAAATAATCTAATAGAACATGAATTTTAATGAAATAATCATTTACCAATAATACGACTGCAATTATGCAGGCGATATAAAGTGTACTCTGTGCTATATTTATAGCATTTTTCATATGATTTTACCAATAAAATTATTATATCTTATTGATATAAAATTTGGATTAATAGTTTTTAATAAGGAGAATGACAATTTAATTGTTAATGTTTAATTGATAAGCATGAGGAGCAAAATAAAGGTAATTCACTTTTAGCCAATTGATCAGTTTTTAAATAATCTAATCGTAAATAAAGCTCCCTGATGTCTTCCTTTTGATTCTACAAGAATATGTCCCCCGTGCGATTCGATTATCTCCTTAGAGATGTATAATCCAAGTCCCGAACCTTCAATGTCAACCCCTAAATCCATCCCATACCGTTCAATTTTACCAAATTTTTCAAAAATAATTTCTTTTTCTTTTTCGGTTAACCCAATTCCATTATCCTTTATTCTAATATCAATATATCCTGATTTTTCTGTAAGGGTGATATTTATAGATCCATTTTTGGGGGTATTTTTAATTGCATTTGATAAAATGTTAGTTATTACTTGTTGGAGCCGGATTTTATCAACATAAAAGTATATTTCTTCAGGAAGTTTTAAATTAATAGATTGTTTGCGATTGTAAGTAAGATACTTCATCTCATCAACGCATTCTCTAACTAGATTTGAGATATTTTGAACAGATAATTTTAGCATTAATTTTCCAGTTTCTATTCTTGAAGCATCAATTAAATTTTCTACCAATTTTTTCAAACGTATAGCACCTCTATGAGAAATTTCAACAAAATTCATTACATCATCATCAAGTTTTTCTCTAAGATGTTTTATTAGAATTTGAGATGCGCCATATATTGAAGTCAATGGGGTTTTTAATTCATGAGACACACGTGTAATTATATCCTTTCTCATTTTATTCAATTCAAGCAATTTCTTATTTTCTTCTAGAACAATCCTTTCTGCTTCTCTTTTTTCTGTTATATTTAATGTAGCAATCAAATTCGCTAGCTTGCCTTTATAAGATATTGTTTTTGAGATAATTTCTAACCAAATGACTTCATTATTTTTTTTAAGTATTCTAAATTGTAAATTTGCAATTTCTGTATTTCTGCTATGATATTTTTGTTCAGTAAGATTATAAACCATTTTGCGATCATCAGGATGAATAAGTTTGTAAAATTCTTTTGGCTTCCAATTTAAAATCTCATCAGTGGTATATCCTAATGTATCTGAGAATTGTTGATTAACATACTTAAATTGAAAATCTTGTAAAATAGCTATGCCTATAAAAGACTGTTCGGTAATAGTTCTAAATTTTTCTTCAGATTCTAATATTTTTTGCTCTGAAAGTTTACGTTTTGTTATGTCATTAAAAATAGTGATAAATTCCCCTTTTTGGGAGGATATTACAGAGATTTTAAAGTATTTATCCATTGGTGCGAAATAAGATTCAAATGAAATTGATTCTTGGGTTGCAGCTACGTTTGAATATATTTCTAAATATGGCGCTTGTTTAACTCCATATATTTGTGTTGCAGTTTTGTTTAAAATATCTTTCTTATTAAATGATAAAATTTCTTGGTACTGGTTATTCACATCTGTAATTACGTAATTAATGGGATTTTTTGCTTCATCATATATTATTCTGTGGTAAGCGATTCCGCTTGTTGAATTGTTAAATAAAACTCGGAATTTTTTCTCAGAATCTTTTAATTTCTGTTCTAAATTGAATGTACCTTCCTTATCGATTATATTTGATTTATATTCTTTATCTTTCTTTAATAATTCTTCAATTTTTTCCATTTCATTACCCTCTAGCCTTTTTTTAAATTAAAGGTGCAGTTTTGTCTCCTTATTAAGTATCTATTTTGATTGTTTCAAAACTGAATCACTAATTTTTCCCCTAATTTCTATTTTATTAGTAACTTTTAATATAAAAAACTAAAATTGATTAAAAATAAAATAAAGTTATCAATTTTAAAAATTTTTACATAAATTTAAAAATTTGGTTTATTTAAATATTTACCTTTTCCCGAATTTAACTTAATGGAAAAGTATCATATTCATTAAAATTTCATTGTTTTTAATCTTAAAGAATTAATAGGGCAACTCTTCCTAAGTATAGAATAAAATATTATAATTTTAAAATAATATATCCTTACATTATAATACTTTTTTTTGTGTACGGAAAAACAGAAAATGATCAAAAAAAGAATGTTTATATACAAAAACTTTTACTAGTTATAAAAAAACATCTTAAAGCAATTTCTTCGGAAGGGATTTTGCTTTTAGATTTGTTTTATATAAAAAATAAGAAATGAGTAATAAATGCCAAGTTTAGAAATCAATGAATTAACAGTTTTAATAATCTTGGCCATTCCTGTTGCGTTTTCTCCTATTCTCTTAAAAAGAAGACGTGATATAATGAAGTGGTTTCCAGGTTATTATTCAGTATTTATAACTTTCCTTTCAACGAATTTAGAGGCTTTCATACTACCTGATTTTTTTAATTTTATGGAACACTTTTTTGCAATGTTAGCAGGAATCTTGTTTTGTCTCGCAGCAATCTATGAATACTATAGCAAAGTTTTAAAAGGTAAACAAATCAAATTACCTACTAAAAAGGTGGAGCGGTGAGAAAATAAATGTTTTTACAAATCGATCCAGCAGATTTACTTGATGGTGGCTTTAATCTAGTAGGTATGCTCTTCTTTTTTATAGCAACAATAGTAGCTATATTTATTTATTACAAGAAAAGAACACCTACAAACGCTATATATGTATTTTCTGTATTTGGAGGGGCTCTATATACAATGGGTAATCTTCTTGATAAGTGGCAACTTTGGAATTCTGATTATGCAGACTCTTTTGGAGAAAGTTTTGCCTTATTTATTGGAGTAGTCGCATTATTTTTCGCGGTAATTCCTTTCTTGGAACAAAAACTTGAAAAATCTTCCAATGATATGAAAGGTGTAATAGATGCAGCCTCAAATGCCAGTATTAATGTTGCAAATATAGCGAATGAACTTGCTGCTAGTGCTAGTGAAGTAAATGCTGCTTCAGAAGAAATTGCCTCGTCAACCCTAGAAATGACATCAAATACTCAAGATGTTATGAGGTCTACTAATGAAATTAACAGTGTAATGAGTATCATTACAAACATTTCAGATCAAACGAATTTATTGGCTTTGAATGCTAGTATAGAAGCAGGAAGAGCTGGTGAACAAGGAAGAGGATTTGCTGTTGTAGCAGATGAAGTTAGAAAGTTAGCCGAGGAATCAAAAGGAGCTGTACGAGATACAAACGATAAAATTAAAGAAGTAATTGATAAAATAAATTTCTCCTTTAGTGCAATGGAAGGGATAAGTGCTTCTGCAGAACAACAAACTGCTTCGATGGAAGAAGTAACTTCTACAGCTCATAAATTAGGGTCGTTAGCAGAAGAATTAAAAAATTCATTAACACTTGATAAAAAGTAAAGTATTCAATGATAATATTTTACATTTTTTTTTTATTTATTATTTTTATTTTCCATTCATTAGATATTAAGCTTATAAATCCAAATCCTAGACTAATCTTTTATCAATAGGGCATACCATTTTTAGATAAGCTCTTTTTTTCACTATTTTTGATTATATAAGTTTTAGTGTAAAAAAAGATTTAAATATGTAAAAACTGATAGATATGTATAAAAGTTAAAAATATTGGTGGGCAAAATTTCAGATCGCCAAAAAATAACTAAAGAAATGGAAGAATTTGAAAGGGAAACAGGTAAGAAAGCTATTTGGCGGGGAAGTGTTACTGAAAGTTTTAGAAAATGGCAAACTGGTAAGGATGATTTTATTACTGATAAGGAAAGAATCTCCTTGTATGTTTCTAAAGATGCAAAGGAAGAATGGTTAAATTTTGCAAATAGTAATAACTATTCCACTTTATCCAAATTAATAAGAGAAGCATTAAAATTCTTTATTGAATATAGATCAAAAATTATTCTAAAAAATAAAAATGTAGATATTGATCTCCTTTCTAGTTTATCCCATGATTTAAAAGAACCTTTAACATCAATTAAAGGATATTTACAGTTAGTTATGGAAGCACATGCCACTGAATTGAATGATAAGGTGATCTCAATTATAAAAAATGTGTTAAGTCAATGTCAAATTCTTGAGAAGAAAATTGTTGAGCACCTAGATAAATTTGAGACGGAAAAAGAAGAATTGGTTGATGGGGTAATGGACTATGATATATTGTTAATAGAGGATGATATTGAAACTGTTAATTTATTAACAAGTTATTTTGAATCGTTGGGAATTTCTTGTAAAGGTGTATTAAGTGGATTTAAAGGGCTCAAGGAACTAAAGAATTATATTCCTAAAGTAATCCTTCTTGACATAATTTTACCAGATATTAATGGTTATGAGATTTTAAAAAGAATTAATTCAGATAGAAAATTGAAGGAGATCCCAGTATTTTTCTTAACAGCAATTCCTAATATCGAGATCGAACAAAAAGTTAAAGATTTAGGTGCTACAGGAGTAATCTTGAAACCATTTAATTTATCAGATTTTGAAGTTTTACACAATTATTTGAATTAGTAATTATTTGAAGTATCTTTTATCTGTTTTTAGTATTAAAGTATTAAAATATATAATTTATTTTTTGTTGTCAAAAATCTATATTATTTAAAGTTTTTTATTCCAAATAGATTTAAATATGTTAATCATGATTATTTTATTAACACAAAATCATAAAATAGCACAAAAAATAATTGTAAGCATATGATTACCATAAATGATAACTATCAAAATTTAGAGGAAACCTCCCAGAATTTTCACTTAAGAGGTTTTACTATCTCAGAATTAAACATTGGTGGTAATTTTGATATCCTTTTCCAAAAAGGTATTGGTATCACACTTACAATGAAAATAATTGACTTATACAAAGATCAAATTTATAATAAAAGGCAAGGATATATAAAAGATAATATTGGAAGCCTTACAGTATATATAAATTTCTTTGAAAAGAAACAAAAAAGCAAAATAATTTTTATGTATATTGATAAAACAGAAAATCAAATGAACTATACTAACTTATATTATTTATCAAAAAGAATTTTCCAATGTATGTGCTCAGATATATTAGACACAGAGTTAAGACAATTTTGTATTAGCAGTATCACTATTCCCAAAGCAAAGGGATTAATTGGGATATTTATCATAGATAAAGCAGGATTTTTATATTTTTCAAAAGTGAAAAAAGATAGACCCAATATGGCAAATAATAACTTCCAAATCGCAGGTTTTATTTCAGCAATATTGATTTATGCTCAAGACTTTATTGCTGGTGAAGAATATGGCTTAAAACTTGAGGATATAAATCTTGGGGGTTGTCATTTATTCTTAAAAACTAAGAAAGATGTCATTTTTGCATATATAATTGATAAAGATAAAAGAACTGAAAATATTAAAAGATATATGCAATTGGTTGTAGAAGAATTCTTAGACACGTACTATAAGTCTCATGTAATAGGATTTAAAGGGGATTTAAGTCCATTTCATGAATTCGAAAATGTTATTGAGCAATATTTTGAGATATAAAACTCTCTAAAATCATTATTAAAAAATTTGCTTTTAGTATTAAAGAAAAACTAAAAGATTTTAGGTAGAAATATTTAATTTTACCTAAAATTATAAATAAGCAAACCATTAAATTATATTACAATGACTGCATCTCTAGAAGTCGATTTAGTTCTTGACTCTTTAATCAAAAAGTTTGGAGAATCGGGTTTATATTTTGTTATAATCACTTCTGAGAATGGTGCTGTAATCAAATCATATATTAACGAAGAATTTAATAAAACATCAATAGGATTGAACATGTCACAGTTGTATGAATTAGCTGAAGAAATTACTTCGGAAATAGGAGTTCATAACCCAGATTTTAACTTAATTCATGCTAGCAACTATTATCTATTTTCAATTAAATTTATGGGGAAAATTATAATAACTTTATTGGATGATCAATTAGATTTTTCTCAGATTTTTGATGTTATAAATGAATGCGTGAGGACTAATTAGTTGTACCTATTTTAATTTTTAGTACTCAAGTGTATTCAAAATTCTAAATGTTTTATTTCGTAATAATAAAGTATCATTAGTTAGAAAATTAAAAAAAGAAATAAAAGAGGAATTTATGAATCATTGCTTCACTTTTTTAAGGAAGAATGACAATATTAAAGCAATACCTATTAAAATAGCTTCTAAGAGTAGTGCTGGAAAATAATCTCCACTTGGTAACTTTAGATCTGCTAATCCTAATATAAAAACTATACCCCCGATTTGTCCAACCATCATCAATATTCCATTTGAACTTGCTTCTGGAACTGGTTTGGTGATGTCTACTGCATATTCTAACGCTACAGGGGCAGCACCAAGCAATCCAAATCCAAATAAGAATGCTGTGATAATTAGAGAAATTTCATCAGCCACAAATGTAAAAATGAATAAAGAAATAGTAGCAATTGCTAAAGCAATTATCGTTATTATTACTTTTTTTTGAAATTTATCAGAAAGAGCTGATAAGATAATAGCTCCTAGAATTCCTCCAAGAAGCATAATTCCACCAACAATCCCCGCAAAAATATCTCCATAAATTAAAGGATTCAAAATTACTTGAATATATGTTGTTATCATATTAAAAATCCCTAACCCTATGAAGAATAAGAAAACCAAAATCCAAAATGATTTATTTGTAAATAATTTCCTCAAACCTGCCCCCATTAAAACTCTTTCACTAACAGGTTCCGAAGAAGCGGGTGTTAAGGGTCTACTCTTTGCAAAAATTACAAAAAGGGCTCCAATTATCAAGCTTAAGATTCCATAGATGAATAACATAATGCCAAGATCATTACCTACTATAAGAAATGGTGTTAAGAGAACCCCTAACAGAATTCCAATGAACATTGAAAGTGTACCAAGGCCAGTTGCAGTAGTTCGTTCACTTTTAGGAAACCAATTACCAGATAATTTAGTTATACTATTCATAACAAATGGTTGTCCAATTGCTATACCAATTGTAAAAATCAGCATCAATAAATAATCTGGCCCAGCAAAAAAACGTAAAAAACCGAAAATTGCCACTAATACCGCTCCTATACCACATCCTATTTTAAAATCATACTTATCGATCAACCAAGAAGCTAAAAAAGTATCTGGGATATAGATTATCATATAAATAGCAGATAGCAGAAATATAGATAACTCATCAACCCCTCCAAAGTATACTTGCGCTGGTACAGTAACAGCGGCAAAAGTTATCCAAAGTATTTGTACTGTTATATTTAATAACATAAACAACAACAGCACAACCCATCGATATCCATAAACTTTTATTTTTTCTTCACTCATAACAACACTTTTTAAAAAATTTTAATTAATTAATTCAATTTAACCTTAGTTAAATATAAATATATTATTCTTCTTAAGAAAATTTAAAATTAACAAATTTGCAAAGGTTTGAAGTGTTATTTATTGACGAAATCCTTTTGTGTAGGTTTAATAGGAGCTGGTAGAATTGGTAAAATTCATATTGAGAATTTATTACAGAAAATTTCAGAAGTAAAGCTAAAAATTGTCGCAGATATTAAAATTGATGAGACTATGAGAAAATGGGCATTAGATAGGGGTGTTCCCAGACTCACTAATGATCCCAACGAAATTTTTACAGATCCCGAAATTGAAATTGTTTTAATTTGTTCCCCTACAAATACCCATGCAAAATTTATTCAAAAAGCAGCAAAAGTAAAAAAACATATCTTCTGCGAAAAACCTATAGGTACAGATATAAAACGCATTCAAGAAACTCTTTCAATCGTTAATAGAAAAGAAGTTAAACTTATGGTGGGTTTTAATCGTCGTTTTGATCGTAACTTTTTAAGATGCTATGAAACAGTCTCTTCTGGTCAAATTGGTGAACCTCAAATTGTTAAAATTACTTCCCGAGACCCTGCACCTCCACCTATTGATTATATTAAGGCTTCAGGGGGAATTTTTTTTGATATGACCATTCACGATTGGGATATGGCAAGATACCAAGTTAGGAGTGAAGTAAAGGAAGTATATGCTACTGGAGCAGTTCTTATTGATAATGAAATTGGCAATGTAGGAGATATAGATACTGCTGTAGCTGTATTAAAATTCGAAAACGGTGCTTTTGGAATAATAGATAATACGCGTCAGGCAGTTTATGGGTATGATCAACGTGTTGAAGTATTTGGCTCAAAAGGATGTGTTATAGCAGATAATGAGGCAACAAATACAGTTCGTATTTATACTTCTGAATGTACAAATATTGATAAAATTCCCTATTTTTTCATAGACAGATATATGGAATCTTATTCAACTGAATTGAAATACTTTTTCCAATGCTTACGTAAAAATGCTGAGCCTAAACCAAATGGGGAAGATGGATTACAAAATGTTCTAATAGCACTAGCTGCTCATAAATCATATAAAGAAAATCGTCCTGTAAGGATTTCTGAAGTAGAAAAATATTAATATTTTAAATAGTTAAATTATTCATTCATAAAAAATTAATAGGTTAACGACTTATGCCCTATGATCTATCTGCCTTCAAAGTACTTATAAGGAAAATGCTTCCCCTAAAGGAAAGTGTATATACTGTTGATACTAATGGGGATGGGAATGTCGATTCTCTCCAAATAAAAGTTCTAAATTTAATAATACCTTTTGCTATTCCAGAAGAAATTGAGATAGGAGACTTCAGTCTAAAAGATATTGACTCAAGCAGTTTTGATATTTCACAATATGGCAAGTTTCTATTAGATGATTTACCTTTAGATTTTACTAAGCAAAGTTTTAATAAGAACAGTGTTGAGAATCGTTTGTTGATTTATCATAAAGGTGAGTCGTTTAAGATTAATGATATTTTACAAGGTAAACTTAGTGGACGTCTGATTAACGTAGGTGATAGTATTGGTCTTTTAATAAAAATAGACGATAATACAGCAAAAAAATTCACTAAAGGTTTACATGTATTCAAAATAGAAAGTGATTTTATAACTAATTTAGAAATAACATTTGAGTTGGATGAGACTAATATGAATATTAAATTTAATCCTGGTAATGCTTAATTATAGTTATTAATAAATTACTTAATGTTTTATCTCTTTAATCTTAAATTTTAATCTTTTTTCTAGCAATTAAATGGGGTTTTTATTAATAATTTTAGAATATCTCAAGAAGGTGTTTTAATGGCAGTTACAGAATTTAAAGGCAAAATTTCATTTGAAACCTCAAAGGTTGAATTTATTTGTCCAGTTTGCAAATCAAAAAAATTATTGAATGTTCCTAAATCTGTCATTGCTGAATCAAAACAACTTACCACAATGTCAATTGCTAGAGGTTTAGTGTGCCAACACCAGTTTCAAGCTTTCGTAGATAAACAATTTCAAGTACGCGGATATCAAAGAGTAGATTTTGAGTTTGAAAACAAATCATCTCAAGAAATAGGTTCCAAATTTAAGAATTCTAAAAGAAATGAAGAAGACATTTTTGAAAATCTAATACTTGAAGGTAATTATCTTGAGTATAAACCTACCATTTCTAAAAATAAAATAAGTCAAGAACAGCATAAAAAAGAGTTCCACAAGAAAAAAATGTCTCTTAAAGAAATTTATGATGAATTCTGGGAATTTATTGATGATAATAACGAGGATTTCAAGGGATTAATTTTCCTTGATTCACGCAGGAATCACACTCCATTGCTATCTAATTTATGATATAAGGATTATTTAGCTTCTTTTTTTAAAGCTTCATTGATTCTAGTCACACACTCCTTCAATATTGATTGTGGACATCCTACATTTATTCTTTCAAATCCTTCTCCTCCAGGACCAAAAATTTTGCCATCATCAAGAGCTACCTTTGCTTTTTTTAAAATAAACTCATTAAGTGTTTCATCGTTCATTCTCAATCTATTACAATCTAACCAGGCAAGATAGGTCCCCTCTGGTTCAATAAAGTCAATGTCAGGTAGGTTTTCATTGATAAATTCTTTTAAAAAACTAAAATTTGCTTCGATATAACTTATTACTTGAGTTAACCACTCCTCTCCTTCATTATAAGCAGCTATTAATGCGGTTATACCAAATACATTAGGACTCATAACACTATTTCTCTTGGATATCGTATTTAAGAAAGAACCTCTTAATTTTTCATCTGGAATTATTATATTTGAGGTTTTTAACCCAGCGATATTAAAAGTTTTACTTGGCGCTGTACACATGATAGTATTATTCTCAAATTCTTTCGATATTGTTGAAAAAAGAGTATGCTTATGTCCCGAAAGAATTAGGTCGTGATGAATTTCATCTGAAATAATTAATACATCATTTTCTAAACAAATATCTCCTAGTTCTTTGAGTTCTTTTTCAGTCCATACCCGCCCTACAGGATTATGAGGACTACAGAGGATAAACATTTTAGTTAATGGATCCTTAGCTTTTTTCTCGAAATCATCAAAATCAAATGTATACCTCTTGTTCTCATAAACTAATTGATTTAGTGCTAAATTACGTCCATTATTTTCTATAGCACTGAAAAATGGATAATAAACTGGTGGTTGGATGATAACTTTTTCTCCCACATTTGTAAAAGTCTGAACAAGCATATAAATAGCGGAAACAATGCCAGGACTAGGGATTATCCAATCATCATCAATTTTCCATCCATGTCTTCGTTTCATCCAGTCTGAAACTGCATTCAAATAGTTGGGAGTTTTATACCAGCAATACCCAAAAATTTCTTCATCAATCCGTCTCTTTAAAGCATCTATAATAGATTGGGGGCATTGAAAATCCATATCTGCTACCCAAAGTGGTAAGACATCATCCGATCCAAACTCCTCTTTTAAAAAGTTTTTGTTCCACTTAACTGAATTAGTTTGAGAACGATCGATAACTCTATCAAAATTGTATTTCATCTTAATCTAAACATCTTGATTAAATATCTTTATTATATTTTTAATAGATTAGTAATATTAATTTAACAATCAAAAAAGAGCTTTGCCATGAGTGACATTCAATCAAGGTTAAACAGAAATGAAAAATAATATGGCAAAGGTGAGATTTGAACTCACGATACCTAGATCTTCAGTCTAGTGCGTTCCTACCCGTCATCGGGAATATTCCAATGCACTCCGGGCTACGCCACTTTGCCGGTACTGAGAATTTATATTTTATAAAACGTTTAAGTTTTCAAAATATCAAAATTCGTAATTTAAAAAGGAAAAAATATCATATAAAGTTTTTTCATGTATGTGTAATGCTTATTTAAACTAATCTCATTACGATTTTGCTTTTGAAGATTTTTTCACGAATACACTTATGATAAGAATCACAGCAGAGACAATACCAAGTGCCGCAAATAGAATATACATTGAAATATCTGATATTATGATACCATAGGAACATGAACCATTATTTCTAAATACATTTTCTTGACATTGATCTTCTGCGATACATTCATTATTTCCTATTAGTGTATTTCCAAAAATTCTGTTATAATCACTGAAATATAAATAGATCCCCCTATTGTTATTATTTACTGTATTCCTCGAAACAACAGTATAATCACTTTTGAAGAGAAATATACCTGATCCATTATTATTATTTGCGGTGTTTTCCGAAATAGTATTGTCAAAACTCAAAGTGATATAAATCCCAGATTCTGTATTAGAATTTGCGGTATTATCGAAAACAGAATTGTAATCACTAACTTCTAAATAAATACCCCACGTATTGTAATTAACAATATTTCCTGAAATAGTATTGTAATTGCTATAAGAACTAAAATAAATTCCAATATTATTCTCAAAAATGTTATTATCTAAAACTGAATTACCAATACTTGCCTCTAAATATATCCCATTAACATTTTCATTATATATTATGTTTTCTGATATTCTATTTTCAGTACTATTTATCAAATGTATTCCTTTGTTATTTCTAAATATTAAATTGTCAAAAATCAAATTAAAATCACTATTTTCTAAGTAAACTCCATTCTCATTCTCACTCATATTGTTATTACATAAACTAATATTGAAACAATAATTTAAGTTGAACCCATGAACCTTATTATATTTAATCTCATTTCTCGAAATATTAATATTATTGCAATAATAAAGTGAAATTCCAAGGGAAGCATCAGAAATATGTAAATCAGATATTTTTGAATCATTACAATCTACTAATATTACTTGTCCTGCATTAAAGAAATCATTTGACCCTAAATTCAATCTACTAGTATAAAAATATAGTGGTCTTCCATTAATTAGATTTGAAGTATCAAGATCATGGGAAATCAGAAGATTTAGCTCCCCCGAGAGAAAAATTCCACAATTATTAAAAAAATTGCTTGAAGCGACAGTATTCTCGCAGTCGCGTAAAAATAATGCAACTTCATTATCACTCACATTATTTCCTAAGATTAAGTCATTATAACATAAATATAAAAATACTCCTATTTGGTTGTTATTTACTTTATTATTAGAGATGTTGTTATTCTTACTTACAAATAAGTATATTCCAAAATAGCTATCACCTATGTAATTTTCAGTGATGGAATTATTCTCTACGTAGTATAAACTAATTCCTCGTTCATCATTCTTATTTAGAGTATTCTTTAAAATTCTATTATCATTGCTTGTATCCAATTCTATCCCATAGAGATTATTCATTAATAAATTTTTTGATATAGTATTGTTCTGATTAGAAAATAAAGTAATCCCATAGTTTTCATTACCATAAGCGTTATTTTGTGATACATTATTAAAAGCTCCACCGCTTAAATATATTCCATCTTGATTACTATTTACCTTATTTTCTTTAATATGGTTATTATAACTACTATACAAGTAAATCCCGTAGAAATTATTTAAACATGTATTATTAAGGATTTGAGAATTATTTACAAAAAACAAACAGATTCCTGAATCACCCCATCCATTTCCTGAATTAAAAAGTGTACAGTTTTTAATTTTGAAATAAGCATTAGAGTTTTCTATCCAAATACAGCTTCCTGAACCTTTACCATCAATTATTAAATCTTTTATAATATATGGATCGGAAGGCGTACCATTCCCTGTACATATTCCAGCATTTTTAATGGTAGTCCAATTGTTGTTGATATATATTTTTTCCGATAATTCAGATATTTTTAAATTATGCTCAATTATATTATCATTATTATAAGGTAGTAGGTTTTTATCGCTATTAACTTGCGAGATATTAAAAGTTATAATACTTATACATAAAAGAGAGAATAAAATTGGTAAAATAGTTCCTTTTTTTTTATCAAATTTAAATTGTGATCTCATTTGATGTTCTCAAGAAATCTTGGAGTTAGTTTTTATTAAACGATAATTTCCTTATAATATTTTTGTTAGAATTATATAAGTGTTAAAATAAGTTATTTAAAAAGGAGTTTTCTCTTTTCTTTGGGAAACTTTTCACTTGCATATCTAAGAATTAAACTGGAGAGGTTTTCTCTATTATTCATTAAATATTTAAAGACTGATTCTGGATTATATCTAGAACATGTTTTTAAAAGCCATCCGATTCCTTTTTGAATATAAACTTCATGATGTTTGAGCATGTTGTTAACAAAATCATAAATATATTTATCATCAAATACTCTGTGAATCATAATAATCTTAAGAAGAATGACCAATGATGCTCGTTTAACCCATAAATATTCAGATTTAGACCAATTATCAATAGTTAATTCAGCTAATGCTTGATTCCTATTTTTCCCTAGGAATGGACCTAGAACTCTAATACAACTGGTATCACAAAAAGCCCATGTATCACAATATTTAGAAAGTGCATTCTTAAAAACTGTTATAACCGTTTCATTAAAATGAACTTTAGAGCAGTTTAAAAAAAAAATCCCAGCGAATTTTTCTTCGTGAACATTAGATTTAACAAGTATTTTAAAAACATCAAGAGAATCTTCATAACTAAGTTGATATTTATTGTCTATTGCTCTTGCAATTTTTTCAATTTCAGATATCTTGTGCCCATAGTAAATAAACATGGGATTATCGGAGTTAATTATTTTATTTCTTCGATTAATTTGCTCAAATGTTAATTCAGGAGCAGTTATTTTCAAATCTTCTATTACTTCCTGGACTATTTTCCTTATCATAAAAACTTCTCTAACCCACTTTTTTGCTTTAAATCTTTACCTCCTTCTAAATAAGGTTTAATAAATTCTATTACCTTTGAATTAAAATTTTTCAATGTATGTAATTCGTTTCTTTCATATACATTTAATATTGATTCTTCAAGATTATTAAGGTTCAATCCCGCCCACATCATAGTTTTATTTGATTTTCCAGTTCTTAATGAATCCATATATCCTTTATTTAGAAGTAATTCTGAAATTTTATAGTTCCATTTACGATAATCTGAGGGTATCCAACGCTTTAGTCGTACATTAATTTTATATTTTTGGCATAATTTCAAAGCTTTAGCATTAATGATTTTGCAATAATTAGAAGGGGGATGCATCTCTCCTTTATATAAATTCAAAAGAGGTTTAATTATATTGGCAAACTTACTTCTTTTCAATTTATTTATGAAATATTGAGCTTGTGAGTCTCGTAATGTTAACCCTGGTGAAAATAATACAAAATCAGCTCCTGCTTCTTTAGATTTTCTAATAACATTCTCTAAATTCTCCTCACTATCAGTTAAAAATGGAATTATTGGAATTAGATACATTCCCCCTTGTATATTTGGAGCTTGCTTTTTAATATCTTTTAAAGCCTCAAACCTTTCAGATGGATTTGAAGAGTATGGCTCTAAGAATTTTGCCATTTCTTCATTAGTGGTTGTTATTGAGAATCCTACTGTACACCAAGTATCAAAAGCAATTTTTTTAAGAATACCAATATCTCGGGTTATCAATTTTGATTTTGTAGCAATATTTATTGGATATTTATATTTAGCAATGACTTGAATGACTTTATTAGTTAGTTCAATTTTTTCTTCAATCGGTTGATATGCGTCATTAACGCCACCTGGAGTAATTACATCAGGTAGTAAGGTTCGTGCTCTTTTTAGCCTTAGATCTAATTTCTTTTCAAAATTTTTTTTAATAATTACCTCATTTTCAAAATCTTCTAAATAATATCTCTGACTTCGTGCATCACAATAAATACATGCATGAGCACATCCAGAATAGGAATTTAGAGTATAACGTGACCAAAACCATGAATCAGGATACTTTAACTTATTAAAAACTGATTTGAATTCTTTATAAATGTAATTGACCATTATAATGATTGATTTTTCAGTATTGGTCAATAATTTAATTAAAAATTTAAGATTATTGAGTAAAGAATATTTCTAAATAAAAGATGAAAAAACGCCTTTCTAATACAAATATTAAAGTGATCTAATATGGAAATGGAATGTATTTAACAGGCGCTTTTTCAACAGTAACATACAAATTTGTACATATAACTTTTTGTATTTGGATGACAAATAAAATTCTTTGAACTCCAAAGAAAATCAAAAAATTCGTGAAACCATCCTTTCACGAACCTATATTCAAAATTGTACAGTAATAAATTTGTTCAAAGTATGCGCCCGCCGGGAATTGAACCCGGGTCCCAGAATTGGAAGTCCTGGATGATAACCTCTACACAACGAGCGCAAATTGTTGATTTGATTTAAATTAGTATTAAATAAAGTATTTAATTTCTTATAACTTTTCTGTTTTTGGGAAACTTACGTTATGTTATGATAAAGTTCATAGAAATTAATAATCTTACTTATGACTACCCATGCATCTAAAGAATATTTTGATAAAGATATTATGTTTTTTGATAATTTTAATATTTCTTCTGAATAGTTTCTTTTCTGAAACCCTCCTATTATACAAACAATATTTTTAGAAAAATCATCTTTAAAGAGTTGTTTATAATCCTGAATAAATTTACCTTTGCTTGAAAATAGTGAAATATCTGTAGTTTTGAACGTATTAATTAAAGTAGATATATTACCATTAAATTGAGAAATTAATTGGCTCCCATTAGCATTGATACTATTATCGATTAAAAGTTTCGCCATTAACCCTTTAAATCGATTGTAGTTTCTTGTTATTCTAATTTCTGGATTAAATTCAAATATTCGATTTTTTATAGTATGTATGAATAGCTTTAAATTACCAGTCTTATTTAATGGAGATCCTAAAGCATTAAGTAGGCATAGATGAGCAATATCAGGACGCCCTCTTTTTTCTAAATTTACTAATTTTTTCATTGCGGAGTGATGTAATGCATTATCTAAAAGTTGTGAAGAATATATTTTTGATGACAAGTTTTTTTTAACGGATGGATGATCTCTTATATGTTTTGGAATTAATTCTAATCCACATTCAACCAATATCAATATTAGTGGCATCTTCAGCTTCTTAAAATTTATTATTTTTCGATTTAATAAAATACCTTGTAGTTTTATTACACTCAAAACAAGTTAGTGAAATATGAGAACCTTTTCCTTTCTGTGAATGCATTCTGACTCTACAATTTTGACCAGGGTATAAAAACATTTTACATTTATTGCATATACGTTTTTTCCATTCAAATGGTACTTTTATCTTAGCTCGTTGAGAATATCTTCTTGCTAAATATACATATCGATTTGCCAAACTTTTATTTTCTGGAAATACTTCATGAGCTTTTTGAAATAAATAAAGCATTCGGGATTTTGCGATATCTTTGACAATAAATTTAACTTTTCGATTACGTTTTGGCATTTATTCTTTTAATCAAATTTTTATATGATTTTTTAAATTTTATTGAGGGAAAGTATAAAAATTCTTCCTCTGATATCTATTAAATAAGAGTTAGTTAATTTAGAAATCTTTTGAGCTAATTCTTTAATATTTGTTTTAGTTGCTACAGACTTCAATGCTTTAACTTTTATAATTTTATATCTCTTTAATAAATTGGTTACGTGTTTGACAAATTCATCTGAAACTCCGTGTTTGCCTAAAATGCAATGTGGTTGAGACAGTAAAGCTTGTTTAAATTCTTTTTGATAACTCATGGTTCCAGAACACAGAAAATACGAAAAATTTTTAATCTATTCTGACTTTTAAAACGTATCATATTTATTAAAGAAGGATAGAATTAAAGATTAATATGTCGATTTTTCTAGTAAACGCACAAATGCTTATTGAGGCAATCGCAGAAAAATTAAAGGAGTATCCTGAAATTTCACCCCCTCAAGGTTCAGAATTTTGGAAAACGGCCTTTTTCAAAGAGTTAGCTCCACAAGATTCTGAGAATTTCTGGTATACAAGGTGTGCTTCAATTCTCAGAAAAGTGAAGAAGTATGGTCCAATTGGAGTGAATAAACTTAGGAAATTTTATGGAGGAAGAAATCGAAAAGGTCCTGGACTAAATCATTCTGCTAAAGGAAGTGGGAAAATAATAAGAGTAGCATTGCAACAATTAGAAAATGCAAAATTGCTTGAACCGATGGAAAAAGAGGGAAGAGTTGTTTCTGCAGAAGGTACAAGTTTGTTAGAAAGAATGGCACATGTAATCTCAAGACAGAAATCATAAAAAATGCGTTTTATAGGGATATAGAGTGAGTAATGACGAAGATCTAGAGAAGATCAGAAGAAGAAAGTTAGAAGAATTAAAACAACAAGCAGTACAACAACAATTAGCAGAAGCTCAGGAAAGACAATTTGAAGCAAAAAAATATCAATTAATGCGAAAGATTTTATCACCAGAAGGGAGACAAAGATTAGAAAATATTCGAATAGTTAAACCTGAATTTGCTGAACAAATAGAAATACAATTAATTCAACTCTTTCAAGCAGGAAAATTAAGAGGAGCAACGCCTCTACCTGATAAAGCATTCAAAAAACTTTTAGAACAAATTGCATCCTTAGGGAGAAAAAAAGAATTTAATATCAAAAAATAATTAAAATAGTGATTAAAAAAATGGCACGCAATAAAAGTTTAGGTTCAAAGTTACGTAGAGCAAAAAGAATGAAACAAAGCCAATCAATTCCAAATTGGGTGACCTTAAAAACAAATCGTAATGTAAAAAGTAGCCCATATACAAACAGAACATGGCGGAATAAAAGATTAAAACGAGATTAAAAACAATTAATTGTAAAATTGAAATATTATGGCAAAAAAGGAAAAAGAAATAGATTTGGATGATTTAGAGGAAGAATTAGGAGATTCTAAAGAAGAAGAAGAAATTGAAGAGATCGAAGAATTTAGTTTAGATGAGATATCTGAAGAAGAAGAAATCAGTGAGATATTTGAAGAGGAAATTGAAGAACGAGAGGAATTTGAGGAGGAAGAGGCTCCTAAAGAAGAAATTATTGATGAGAGGATATACATTGTTCCCCTCTCAAAAGCACGTAAAGGTCCAAGAAATAAAAGAACAAAAAAAGCAATCAGGTACTTAAAGGAGTATATTTCACGGCATTTTAAGCCAGAATCATTGGTTATTACTCAAGAAGTTAATGAAAAGATATGGGAGAGGTCAATTCAAAAACCTCCAAGAAAAATAAAGGTAAGAGCAACCAAGAATATTGATGGTCTAGTAGTAGTTTATTTAGCATAATTTTCTCTAGACTTTTAAAGAATTATGAATACGATCTTCTCTTTTTTAGAAATATAAAATTAAAGGAAAAGAATTGCCAATTCTCAGAACTCAAATTTTTGGAAGAAGTTTAGTAGGAGTATATTTAACTGCAAACAATTCTTATATTCTTTATCCTTCTACACTAATAAAACCATTACTAATAAAATTTAAAACTATTTTTGAGCAACCGTTTATTCCCCTTACAATTAATAATTCTAATTTATTAGGAGTATATACTACTTCAAATAAATATGGAATAATTGTACCCCACATCATTAGAGAGGATGAACTTAATAATCTAAAATCATATTTGGATGACTCTTATAATGTCGGAGTTCTGAATTCAATCGATAATGCTTTTGGAAATTTAATTTTATGCAATGATAAAGGAGCTATAGTTAGCTCTTTCCTGAAAAATTATAAAACTACTATTGAAGATATTTTAAATGTTGAGACTGTTGTTTACGAATTTGCTGATTATTACCTTCCTGGTTCAATATCTTTAGCTAATAATTACGGCTGTTTAATTCATCCTTTATCTACAGATGAAGAAATTGAAAATATTTCCTCAATTTTAAAAGTTAAAGAAGTTGATGTTTCTACCGTTAACCGTGGAGTACCTTATTTAAGATCAGGAGCAGTTGTAAATGATAAAAGCGGGATTTTTGGGAGCGAATGTACTGGTCCTGAAATGATGAGAATTACGAGCGTATTAGGTTTATGATAAACATGAGATACATTTCATTTTTCAGAAAATAATTTTCTTAAGATTCTTGTAGAAGATAAAATAAAAAATTTAATATTTTTTAGCATATTATGCTATTTTAATAGCTTTGAAAACATGATTAAAAATAATTATGTCAGAGATTAAAATTTTCAGAATTATCGGGAATTACAGAAAGAATCATAAAAAGTATTTATTTCGAAAAGAAGTACGAGCTTTAAAGGAAAAGGATGCTCTCGAAAAAGTTTTAAGTCAGATTACTTCAATCGGAATATATAGACGTCAGATCAACATTCAAGAGGTCAAAGAACTAAGTCTGGAAGAATCTCAAGATCATCTTATTCGAGAATTATCAGAATAATTACAAAATATTATTTTACAGATTTGATTTAAATGGAACCTTCTCAAGAATATCAAGCTCAGCTCATGAGATTTCAAGAGCTAAAGGAGCATCGTGACATGCTTCAGAATCAATTAGAATTTGTTAATGTTTCTTTATCCAATGTTATAAATACAAAAAAAACTGTGGAAAATTTGAAGGAGGGAGTCAATGTAGATGATGAAATTTTGGTACCAATCGGGGGGCATATATTTGTGAAAGCATCCATTAAAGATACAAATAAAATATTGCTAGCTGTTTCACAAGATGTAGTAATTGAGAAAGATTTAGAAAGCGCAAAAGAATATTTGGATAACCTAATAGAACAACATAATCAACAAATTCAATTTTTAGCAACTCAAATACAACAAAGAGATCAAGCCCTACAACAGCTTTCTCAAAATTTCCAAAATGTTTATACTTAAAATTAGATTTTTTACTAATTCTCGTTATTTATTCAATCAAATTTTAAAGAACTACGGAGAAGCAAATGCTTGAAAAATTAAAAAATGCATTTTCATCATTCGTTAAAAAAACATTAACAGAAAAAAAGTTGGATAAAGCGATTAACGAGCTTAAATTACTTCTTTTGAGTAATGATGTAGCAATTGATACTGCTGATGAAATATGTAATAGAATAACCGAATTTTTTAAAGACGAGCAAATAGGGCGTTTTACTTCAACCCCAAAAATCCTATTTGATGTATTAAAAGAAATTATTAAAGAGATCTTAACTCCTGAAAAAGAAATTGATCTAATAGAACTGATTAAACAAAAGAGTTTACCCTATGTAATTGTATTTCTTGGTGTGAATGGAACTGGGAAAACTACAACTATGGCAAAAATTGCTCATTTCTTAAAAATAAATGGATTCTCGATTGTTGCTGCTGCTGCTGATACATTTCGAGCAGCAGCTATCGAGCAATTGTCCTATCATATGGATAATGTCGGAATCCGAGTAATAAAGCATGATTATAAATCTGATCCCGCTTCAGTCGCCTTTGACGCAATTGAGCATGCTAAGGCCAAAAAAATAGATGTGGTTTTGGTAGATACTGCTGGTCGCCAAGTAACTGATAAAAATTTAATGATTGAAATACAAAAAATATGTAGAATAGCTCAGCCTGATCAAGTAATATTTATTGGTGATAGTTTAGCTGGAAATGATGCTCTTTTCCAAGCAAAGGAATTCAAAAAACATGTGGGAATAGATTCTAATATTTTGACTAAGTTGGATGCTGATGCTAAAGGAGGTGCAGCATTATCTATATCGTTTGAAACAAAAAAACCGATCATTTTCGTTGGTACTGGGCAAGGTTATGAAGATCTAGAGCTATTTGATCGAGATTTATTTATTTCTAAGATACTTGATATTTCTTGATTTATACTCAAATAAATTTCTTGAAAGATAACTTTTTATCTTACAGTGCTTTCTTTTTTCTTGTGTCTAACTACCCAAAATATGAAAGTTATACTACAAGTGAGCAACAAAAAAAGCAGAGTCTTTACGATAGAATCGTCACTTTTTTTCAAAATACAAAAAGAATAATCAAAATTGCAAATAAACCAAAAAGAAAAGATTATCTCTTAGTTTTTAAGATATGTGTTATAGGATTATTGATTTTAGGTGTTCTTTCTTACATAATTCAAGCGATCTTTTCTGTAGTGCTCCCTATTGGGTCATAATTATTTTGAAAAGGGAGATTACTTATAATAAAATACTGAAATTTGCCCAGGAATAGCTAATTCTTCTTCTTTATTTCTGCAAGCAATAAATTTTATTTTCATATTTATTGAAAGTGAGAGAAGTCTTTTAGTTAAAATACCATCAATAATCATATATTGAGTATCCTTAAAGTTACGGATTTTTTCGAAAAGTTCTCCAACGGGAATTTCAAATAATTTTTCGAGATTCTTGTTAAACCCTATAGCAAAACCATTTCCAATATTCTTAATCGCATCAAAAATTATGGTTTCATTTTTAATTTTAAATTTTTTTAATATTTTTTGGAGGTCTCCATTAATACCTTTATGTTCAATTTCTTGGATTTCTTTAGATTTACCATTTTTAAAATCCGTTGCTGTTTTTGCATTTTGTAATGATTTAATCAATTGTTTCCTTGTAAGTTCTTCAACTTCAAAACCATCAGGAGCTTTAGCAACATAATCAATTTTAGTAGTTTGCAAAAGCTCGTTAAGAATAATGGTTCCTCCTCGATCTCCATCTACAAAAGCTGTTACTGACTTTTTTCGTTTAGAAAGATCGATTACTGATTTTGGGATTTGAGTCCCTTGTACTGCTATTGTGTTCTTAACACTTATTCTTAATAAGTTTAAGACATCAGCTCGACCTTCTACTATAATTAGATCGGGATTACTTTCTACTTCTGGGCCTGCAGGAAGATTCTCTGAACCCCATGCGATTATTTCTCCAAGTTTGATATCCTTATCGATTTTTTCTTCAATTTCACTCTGTTCTAACGATTTTTGATCCCATTCTTTAAGAAGTTCTGTTGCGCGTTCTATGATTTTTTTTCTTTTCCTTTCACGCACATCCCGAATATCCATAAGTGAAAATTCTGCCTCACATGGACCAACTCGAGATACAGTTTCAACAGTTGCAGCTAACAATGCAGTCTCCTTTCTAGTTAATGAAGATGGGATTTTAATAATTCCCTTGGACATTCCTTCTTGTGCTTCAGTTTCTACTTCTATTCTTCCAATTCGACCTGATTTTTGGAGATCTCTCAAGTCTAGGTCCAAAAGCAAACCTTCAGTCTGTCCAAAAATAGCTCCAACAATATCAGACTTCTCAACAACACCTTTAATAACACATTTAACTTCTATAATGTATTTAGTAGTAAATTCATTTTGGCTTGTAATCTTAATCACTTCCTTTTTTATTTATATTTTTTATGTACAATAAATCAAAATCTAAAGGAAGACTTATAAAAAAGAAGTAGAATCTAATGAAATAAATTGAATATGATTAAACTAAAAAATTATTTCGAATTGAATTCTTAATTATTTACTCTTTTGGATTATAATTATAATTTTTTTAAACTTGACTTATGAACCTACTTCTTATTTGGATTTATCCGTCTGAACAATAATTTTGATATACTGAACAACTGATTATATATTTGCTATTAATTTTATTATTTTTGTTATTTTGTGAATCTATTTGAAGTATATAAATTTAATTTTAATTTTAATTATACCTTGATATGATTGATTGAATAAATTAATATTTTGATAATAATTATTGAAATTTTTTAATGTTATATCCTTATAAAATTAAACATGTAATTTATTTTTTGCTAATTGAATATTATTGATAATCTAATTTATTTGATTAGTTTTTTATGTTATTTTTGTTTTTGGTATATTATTTAGAGTTTTTGATGTAGATTTGACTATGGAAAGAATTATCATTCTAGGGGGAAAAGGTGGGGTAGGAAAGAGTTCCATTAGCGCAGCAACAGCAGTTTTACTCTCCGATTTACTACCTGATAAAAGATTTCTTTTGATTTCTTTTGATATGGCTCATAATCTTACTGATTTATTTAAAGTGAAAATTGGAAGCAAAATAACACCATTAACAGAAAATTTATGGGCGATTGAACCAGATGCAGATGAGTATGCAATAAAATATACAAAAAATCTAATAGAGAAAATGAAGACCCTTAGTAAGCAAATGCCTCTTGTAGGAATGATACCGCAAGTTGAAAAGTTTATAGATACAACATTTACTGCTGATTCTATTCCATTAGCGTTAAAAAATGCTATGTTTTTTCAAAAAATTTTAGATGCCGAAGATACCAGTTCTCAAGATATTCAATTTGATGTAATTGTTGCAGATTTTCCTCCAACTGCAAATATGATTACTCTTTTTGAAATACCTGAAGACCAGGTTAAAGTCGTTCTTAAATACTCGTTGAATTTCTATAATTCTATTAAAGGGGCAATTCGAAATATTTCTAAAATGTGGAGAAATATTATTAAACCATTTGATAATTATGAGGAAAGACGTGAATTAGGAAGAGAAATTTTTAATATGGTTGTAGAATTAGAAAAACGTGGAGAAAGAATTTCAGAGTTAATCCATAATATAGGTTCTCTCAGACTCGTAACTATAGCAGAAAAGCCAAGTTTTGAGGAAATTAAAAGAGCTAGAGATTTAACAGAGCGATATATTAAACTAGAAGGAGTACATATTAATATGATTATACCAGAACCTAAAAAATGTGACTTTTGTAGTGAAGTTAGATCACAACAACTAAAATACATCGCAGAAATTAAAAAAGAATTTAGAAAACTAAAAATTTGGGAATCAGAAAGGCTTCGGGAGGAACCTATTGGATTAGATGGATTAAGAGCTCTTGCTTATGAAGTCTATAGCAAAAACATAAATATAGAGGATATCTTAAATCCCTAATTTAAGTTATAACTTTTAGTAAAAAAGTATGAAATAAAATGAAATTAGTTGTTGGATTTATTTTTCCTTGTAAATTTATATCTAATTATGGAAGGGATAATTTTGCCAATTAGGTGTAACCTATCTATAAATGAAACTTGCTTAAGGAGTCCAAATATCCATTGACGTGTTGTTATTGGTATTTCTTGTGGTGAAAACGGGTTATTTATTTTTAATTTTTCCTTTAAACGATTACGACTATTTCCGATTTCAATGATAGGAATAGTACTAATATTAAAAGGAATAAGCCCTTTTTGAGCTAATTTTGTGAAGAATTCTATTTTTTGTGGATTAAATCCCATTAATTCAGCCGTCACAGCATCTGAAATTCCGATGTTTTTAGAAACTACAAGCAAATTCCACTCAATTGGTTTTACTTTTACTTGATCAAGCAAAGCACCTGCGAAGCGTCCTCCATTGATTCCAATACAAACAACACCTGCTTTATGTATCCTTTCTAATGCATCCACTATATAATCCTTTAATCCTAATCCAATATCAGAGAAAGCAAGATGTAATAAATTTTTTTTTTGGAATAATGTTGATCCGATAATAAGCGATTTACCACTCAGAGAAAAAGGAAGTCCCTTAAAACCTGCAACAAATTCGGAAAATGGCGCTTTAGGATTACTAAAACTTATAATCAAATTTTTATTATTGAAGAGAAACTTAGGGAGCCTAACTGGGGGGTAGTCAAACCCATAATTCAAACTTACTGAATTTTCAGTTTCTAATGAATCTTCTTTTAAACAAAGAACTCGGACTTGTGAATATTTTTTCGCAAGTTGAGTGTAACCAAATTTTTCAAATAGAAATTCAATATTTCTATTACTTGTTGCAGGTGTTTCATAGAAAATAACTGGTTTATCACCACTAGCTAATATTATAGATTCAGCAAATTTAACATCAAGGTATGTTCCTTCTATAGGTTGTTTATTTTTGAAAAAAGTGGCTCCTAATGGTACATGTACGCATATTTCATGAGATTGATTAATGATTGGTAAAATCCCTGCTTGTAGAAAAGCATCATATAAACTTTTTGAGATATCACGATTTTCAAGATCAATTATTACCGCTTTGTCTTGAATTGTATCTCCAGAATTCATCTATCTAACTCAAACTTATTGATTATATGAATAAAATTAAAAGAAGTATGTAAAGCTTCACAATAAATCAAAGCTAGACTTATCAGTTTTTAGTGGAAATTTCAATCTCACAGCAAGAATCTCCCAGAGGAATTTTCTTTGTATGTTTTAAAACAAACTCTTTTTCTGGAAAAGCTCCCTTTAGCAACCCCCTAATGCTTGCTAGTGTAACTTTGTGACAAGGAATTGCATCCTGAGGCCATACTTTTTGAACCATATTCCAAACTTCACATTCCAAAACTCTGTGAATCATTTTACCCTCATTAATGATCTCTATTTCTGAATTCATATTCATAAGCGTATGTTGGATCTTCATTAGTTTTGGTAATGTTTGAGAAAAATTACCTTTCAAATTTGTTATTGAAGCGATCTTTTTCCCCAACCTTTCAGAAAACATCTCCCATGCTTTTAGATCTAATTCTGTCGCAGTCTCCAAATCGAGTTTTTCTACTGAAGCCATAAACCAGGCACCATCCAACCTTAGAAAAGCATATCGCATTAATTCCAGTAATTCTTCTGAATCCAGTTCTATATTTTCTTCCATTTTTAACACTTAATTATGATTTAATATAGAATGAATAAAACTAGAAATTTAATAAATTTTAAGTTCCTTTTTATTATTTTTGTTATTTTGTGTCCTAATCGACCATGAAAGATAAAATTAATAAAAGGGATTACTAAATAGGAAATTGGAAAATTAAAATAAAAAATTAAAAAATCCTTTTTTAAATACTTTGAATCTATGTACCCTCAAGAAAACCGTGGATATAATTATATTGGTCCTCGGTTAAGCTATCAATCTTAACACCTATTGATTGAAGTTTTAAGAATCCAACTCGATCATCAATTTCAGAGGGAACATTGAGCATTCCAGGTTTTAATTTTTCTTTATTTTTAACGATGTACTCAGACATTAAAGACTGTAAACCAAATGACATGTCCATAATCTCAGCTGGATGACCTTCAGAAAGAACTAAATTTGCTAATCGTCCTTTAGCAAGGAGATATATTTTTTTACCATTAGGAAAAGTGATTTCTTCCACATCTTTTCTAATAGGTTTAATTTCTTTAGCATAATTGTAAATTTCCTTAGTTGGGATTTCTATATCAAAATGTCCAAGATTCCCTAGAATAACTCCATTCTTCAATTTTTCAAACATTTCTTTAGTGGGTGCAATAACATGCTTGCATCCAGTAGCAGTTAAAATTATATCTGCATAAGGTAATGTCTCTTCAATAGGCATTACATTAAATCCTGCAAATTTTGCTTGTAAGGCCTTTATTGGATCAACCTCAGTTACGGTTACATTAGCACCCAGACCTCTCGCTCGTAATGCCATACCAGAAGAGCAATGTCCATATCCAACAATAACCACATATTTACCAGCAAACAATACATGCATCCCATAAATTGCGGCTATAATACCTTGCCCAGTTCCTAGTTCATTATCAAATTGATTTTTACAGCGTGCATCGTTAACAGGGAAGAGTGGTACTTTCAAAACACCATTTTTATCCATTGCTCTAAATCTCTTAACACCTGTTGTGGTTTCTTCTTGACATGCTATGATTGTACCTGAATTAATCAAATCTTGATATTCTTGATGAGCAGTAACAATCATATCAGCACCATCGTCAATCAAGATATTTGGTTTGGCGTTTAGGCATTGTCTAATACACCAGTAAAATTCTTCATCTGTATTTCCGTGCCAAGCAAAAATGTTAATTCCTTCTTGTACTAACGCGGCTGCTACATCATCTTGAGTGGATAAAGGGTTGCTGCCACAGAGATATACATCAGCCCCACCAGCTTTCAATGTTCGAGCCAAATTCCCCGTTTCTTTTGTTACATGTAAACATCCCGCAATAACAACTCCTTCTAAAGGTTTTTCTTTAGTAAATCGTTCTCGTATGATTTTTGATGTGACTGGCATTTCTCTTTCAGCAATATAGAGTGCTTCCTTTCCTTGATCAGCCAATTTTTCATCTGCAACTTTATATTTTACCATTTAAATCATTTTCTTTTTTGTAAGATTATTAATTTTAATTAATTAATAAAGCTTTTTTTGGTTGAATGTAAATATTTATATATTTAATTTAACATTTAATTAGTAATCATAAAAAAAAATGCAAATTTGTTTTAAAATGAATGATATTAAAGATGAATTAAGAGCTCAACACTTCATAAAAAATTTAAGTGGAAAAACCAAGTTTATTATTTCAAGAAACGCCCGTGAGATTGGACTCTCTAGACAAACATATCAAAACAAACTTGATAATCTGAGAGATCAAAAAATAATTAAAAATTTTACAATTAATATTAATCCAAACATTCAGCCTAACAACTTAAAATATGTAATGATTGAGATAAAAACAAACCCAAAAGAGCCAGATCTGGTTAAAGAATTATTAGAAATTCCTCAATTAAGAATGTTAGATGGCATAATTGGAGATTTTTCTTTATTTGCTTTATTGGTTTTTAAATCCTCAGAAGAATATTATCAGATATTAAATATAATTGATGAAATAATGGCAAGATCATACTTTAAAAAATATCAAATAATTGAAACAATAAAAGTGTTTAAAACTAATGGGATTAGCCTCAGGAAAGCAAAATTTACCTTAGAGGATTTACTTCGAGATAGGTTATTTCATAAACTAAAAGAAAAAGAGAGAAGCGAAAGAGATAATATTGAAATTGATAGCCGAGAAAAAATCGATTTAAACCAATTTGCTCAAAAAAATCCAAATACTAAATATCATCCTAAAAAATTTCCTGGACTTGTTATTGAAATGGATAATACCCCAATAAGAATTATAGTTTTTCCAAACGGTAAAATAGTTATATCTGGCCTAAACAATCTCTCAGAATCTGGCTTATTAATGGATCAAATTATTAAAGCCTTAAGAAACACTGGGATTGAATTAGATAACAATAGGTTTGATAAAAATTTTGAAATAGATAATAATGATTATATTATCCTTAATATCTTACGAGAGTGTCAAGGACTTAAACCAATATCCACATATGAGATAAGAGACATATTTAAAAATAGATATGAGGAGGAAATATCTCAATCAACTATACATAACAGAATTAAAAGACTTGAGCAGCAAGGTATAATATTAAATTATACAGTAAATTTTCAACCAAAAGAATTAGGTTTTAAAGGAAAATATCTTCTTCGAATTAAGCCAAAAGATCCTTCAAAATATAATGATTTAGCACTTAGATTGGAGAGAAACAAAAATATTACAGATTTATTTCGTATAGGTGAGCAATATGGTCTCTTTGCCATTATAAGAGTAAAAGAGATTCAAGATTACGTTACATTCATAAGAGATTTATATATTTCAGAGGAAATAGAAGATACTTATACAAATTTCGTCTTGGATGAGTTAATCCCATACACTAATTTCTTAATATTCTAGTCTAATTGATTTTTAACACCCATGACCTCTAAAAGTCATCCTTGCATCACTCATTATTTTTGTTTTCGATGACTAAATTCTTAATAACTTTGAGAGATTTCATATTTTGTACTGATTGAATTAATAAAAACAAATCTTTCTTTTAATCAAAATATGACTAATTTCTTTGAAGTACTTGCCAGTAAGATTGGATATTCAAGAATAGGGCGGATAATTTTCTCAAAAGAACGAAAATTATATGTCAATACTCCCAATATTGTAATCCCAATAAAAAGTTCCTTAATGAAACGTTTTAATTTTGTTCAAGAATTTGAAAATCATGATTTATTTACAATTACGAAAGAATTTTTTCTAAAAGTGGGATTTATACGTGAGAAATTCAGGAATAATGGATTTATTTTTACATATACAGGTACTTTACAAAAATTTGAAGAAATTATAGTAAAAAATAGTAATATTTTGTCTAAAGACAATATAATATCAGTTATTCCATTTAATATTCCAACAACGAGTATTAGTAGGGAATTTGCAGGTTCAGAAGTAAGAAATTATCTTTATAATGTTCAAAAAATTCTAAAAGCACATCCTGATCTAAATTTTGGTATAACATTAAGACTCTTTGAGTACGCTGAGTTGTTAGATCTTTATATCTTTATTTTCAAAGAATTTGTTAACATAAAAATCATAAATCTATCAGATCTTTTTAACAACTTCAGCAATTTTAGAAATATAATAACTAGTATAGTAAAAATCAAAACAGAATTGGATAACAATTTAGTCATAATGGCATCAGGGAGAATTATTCCAAAATTTTATCCATTGATCATATATCTAGGAATAGATTTGATTGATTCCTCATATTCGTTGTTTTTATCAGCTGAAAATTTTTATGATACGATTGAATATTTATTACCTATTTATAAAATAAAACATTTCCCTTGTTCTTGCTTAGCATGTAGAGGGGATTTATCAAAAATATTAGAAAATAAATATTCTGCTGAAAAACTTGATTTATTAAGTTTACATAATTTGATTACGGCAAACAATTATATGAATAAAATTAAGCAATATATGAACTTTGAAGATTATAGAGCATTTGTGGAAAAGTCTTCGCTTGATGATACTAATTTAATTTCAATGTTAAAGGTTTTAGATAAAGAATTTTATGATGTAATTAAATATGAAACCCCAATAAAACAAAAAGGAAAAATAGTGAAATGTCTTGGACCCTCATCTTACTATAGACCAGATTTTCATCTGTTTAGGGAAAAAGCAGTTGAAACTTTTAACCCCGAACCTTGGACAAATTTAATTATTGTTCTTCCCTGTTCTGCTAAAAAGCCTTATTCAGAATCTAAATCTCATAAAAAATTTTATAGGATTATAAGAAAGTTTCCAGAATTTCCTAATTTCCAAGAAATAATATTAACCTCACCATTAGGGTGTGTTCCTATACAATTAGAAAATATTTATCCAGTCAATTCGTATGATATATCCGTTACTGGTGAATGGGATAACGAGGAAGTAAATATTGCATCAGACATGCTAATTAAAATAATTGAAAAATATGACCCAAAAATACCGATCATTTGCCATTTAAAAAATGAATATCATGAAATTATAAAAAGAGCTGCTTCGAAATTACCAAACTATTTCATCTTTTCTGAAATATCTGGTAATATAACTTCTGCTGAATCTCTCCAATCTTTGGAGAAATTAATTATTGAACATAAGGATAAATATAGACCCAAGAAAAGTTATCCGAAAAGTGAAACCTATTCCAAAACATGGACTAGAAAATTTATTAAAATTTTAGATTATCAGTTCGGTGATGCTGTAGGCAATAAAATTATTACTAATAGTTTAAAACTTAAATTTAATAGATCCGGTAATCAAATTGAATTAATTGATTCAAAAACTCAAGAAAAAATAGGAGTATTTAAATATTCTACAGGCCAAATCGAATTAGCCAATTTAGGTTTGGAAAGATTTATTCAATCATACCAATCTATAGACGCAAATTGTATTGTCTTTGATGGAGAAGAGATAAAAGGTAATACCTTGTTTAGAGCTGGAGTTTTAGATTATAGCCTAGATCTTATCCCTGATAATCAAGTAGTAATCTTAGATAAAAAAAAGAAAAAAATTGTTGGAAGTGGAGAATTAATTGTCGGATCTAATTTCATAAGACAATCTAAAAGCGGGAGAATTGTAAAAATCAATGAATAACCAAAATTACGTTTTTAAAGAAAATAGTAGTATTGTTGAAAAAATAAACTCTATTCGTGAAAATACTCTTAAACGAAAAACTAACTTAAGAGAAGAACAACTAAAACGTCCAATTAGTTATTGGACAAAAGATGATAGACTCAGAGATAAAATTGGAAAAGAATTCACAATTATTTTAAGAACAAAAGGGTGTAGTTGGGCTTTAAGTAAGCACGGAGGATGTTCCATGTGTGGATATTATCTAGATGCTGCAAAAAGAAAGATATCATCTTCAAATCTTATTAATCAATTTGATTATGCTTTTAACGATAAACTGAATGAAATTGAGAGCGATATTTATAAATATAATCTCAAACTATTTAATTCTGGGAGTTTTTTAGATGAAAATGAGATATCTAAAGAAGTTCGAAATCATATTTATAATAGAATATCAAACGTTGAAAAGATTGAAGAAGTTGTTATTGAATCGCGAATGGAATATATAACAACTGATAAATTGGCAGAAATAAGAGATACCTTAAATAGGAAATACCTTGAAATTGCTATTGGACTTGAGAGTGTTGATGATTATGTCAGAAATAATTATATTAACAAGGGAGTTTTATTCAAAGATTTTAAGAGGGTTGTGAATAAATGTAAAGAAAATGATATTGGTGTAAAAGTGTATTTGTTATTTAAACCACCATTTCTTAATGAACAAGCAGCAATCGATGATTGTACATATTCAATAAAAAAATTAATAGATTTAGATGTTAATTCAATTTCAATTAATCCTACTAATGTTCAAAAAGGAACTTTAGTAGAATATTTATGGTTTCAAAATAGATATAGACCACCATGGTATTATTCACTTTTTAAAACTATAAGAAATTCTGTAAGTCAGGAGGATTTAAACAATGTAAGATTGTTGTCTGATCCTTCTGGGGCGGGAACAAAAAGAGGTATTCATAATTGTTTGAAGAAAGAATGTGAGACCTATGCAAGAGAAAAACTTAAGAACTTTGTACTTTCCCAAAATTTAGATGAGTTAGAACAGCAAGAATTTAAGTGCGATTGTAAGAAAAAGTATAATCTAAAGAAAAACTATATTTAAAATCTTTTTTTGATAATTTTAACGACAAATTTATTGAAACCAGGTTAAACTGTCGTTTCCATTTTTGTATGAATGGGAAATAAAAACCATTATATTTAAATATTAACAACCATCATTTATTTTAAATTGTATATCCACTTAGCTAGGGGATCTCTTGAAAAAGAACTGGGTTAAATTAAATCTATATTATCTCGGAAAATCCTCAAAAAATCATCAGATCTTTAGAGCAAAACAATGGAATAATAAATTAGAACAAATAATTAAAAACTCAGTGTACAATGAGAAGTATGAAAAAATTGGATTTATTAAAGATGTTTTCGGTCCAATAGATTTTCCCTTTATTTCAATCAAAGCTTTATCTAATCAATCTTTTAACCCCGACGACAAAATTTATACTAAAATAAATTAATTTTCAGAATTAATCTTTCTAGTACAAATCAAGAATATTATAAAAAAAGGTGTGTTTTATTTCAAGTTGGAGAAATTTAAAATCCGTATTGGAGGATGACTCATACACAGAAATTGATATCTGTAAGGAATGTGGAAAAAATATATTTTTTGACGAGAATAGAGGACTATTAGTCTGTGAGGAATGTGGTTTAGTGCATTCAGAAAAACATATTGACCGTGGTCCAGAATGGAGAGCTTTTGATGCTGACCAAAAAAAGAAAAGAACGAGGACAGGTGCTCCTATGACATATATGATCCATGATAAAGGACTTAGTACTATGATAGATTGGAAAAATAGAGACATTTTTGGAAAGGAGATACCGGCAAAATTAAGAGGTCAAATATATAGACTTAGAAAATGGCAAAGTCGTATTAGAGTATCTGATGCAACTGAAAGAAACCTGACTTTTGCATTAAGTGAACTTGATCGTATGGCTTCTAATCTTGATCTTCAAAAAAATTTGCGAGAATGCTCGGCTAAAATATATCGAGATGCTGTTGAAGCCCATTTAATTCGTGGAAGAAGCATAGAAGGAGTGGCTGCTGCTAGTTTATACGCTGCCTGTAGAATGTATAAGGTTCCACGAACATTAAATGAAATAGCGGAAGTCGCACGAGTGGATAAGAAAGAAATTGGAAGATCTTTTAGATTTATATCTAACGAATTATCTTTAGAATTAAATCCTACTAAACCAATTGACTTCCTTACGAGATTCATTTCAGAATTAGGTCTAACTAATCAATGCCAAAAAACGGCAAAAACAATAATAAGAATGGCCGAAGAACGAGGATTAACCTCTGGGAGAGGTCCTACTGGAGTTTGTGCTGCAGCAATTTATGCCTCGTGTATTCTATCTAATGAAAGAAGAACTCAAAGAAATATCGCTCGAGTAAGTTGTGTAACTGAAGTTACTGTTCGAAATCGATTTAGTGAACTTGTAGATAATTTAAATTTGGGAATATCATTAAAGAGAAATAATAAATAAATAAAAATTAGTAGAAATCAATTTTTTCTATATTATTGTATTATCTTTATATTATTGGAGTAATCTCTAATTTTTGAGCGTATAAACCTTCTTCAAATTCAATATTAGTATTATCTTCGTATTATAACATTTAATGATATAATAACATCAATAAGATCATATTGATAGATTAGGTGCTAAAAAGAATGGATAAACTAATAAACCAAAGTGAGGTTAATTATTTTTTATATAGGATCGAGAAAAATTTCCCAAGCTTTGTTGCCGGAGTTATTACCGATCGCCATGGTTTCCCAATCGCGTCTAAAATATCGAAGAAATTGTGGGTACTTGAAAACACTTTGGCTTTATCTGCAATTGTTAAAAAGGGGGGGTTTATAGAGGATCCACATTTAGTTCAAATTAAACGAGATTTAGACAAAACTAAAAATTACAAGCTATTAGTATTATTGGATAAATCTAAAGAATATAAGAGTCGGCTAAGACCTTTAAAAGGTTTAATTAAATCACAAGAGCTTTTCTAACCCAAAAATTTACTGAAAAGAAATTAAAATTGTTTTTTGTTGCGGTTCGTAAGGAAACACATTGTTTACTTAAATTTTTATATTTAAAATAACTTCATTATCTCAAGTCAGTATAAGGTAAAAATATAAAGTTTGGTTTAAATAACTATATTTTAACCTAAAAGAAACTAATAGGAAAAGAGATAATATTTAATAGGTAGAGATATAGTTGAGTTACACTGAGGATGAGCTTAGATTAAAGAAGATTTTAACCTTAATCATAAATAGTGCTCCCGGGTTAAAATTTGCGCTCATCACTGATGATACAGGAATAACGATTTTAAGTCAAGCTAAATTTAAATTTTCTGATGAAAATGGGATCTCTGTTGAAAAAATTGGTGCTATAGGGGGTGCTGTTTTTGTTGCAGGAGAGGAACAGGGTCATATTCTAGGTTATGGGGCTATTGATTTGCAAATTACCGAATATCTTGAAGGGATGATCTTTTCAATGAAAGTTGGAAAAGGAGTTTTATGTATTGTGGCGGATAAAAATGCTCAAATTGGTTTCATTCGAGCTATAATGAAAAAATGGTCCCCAAAAATTGCTTTAATTCTAAACAGGTATCTTCAAACCGATCAAGCGGAGTTAGGTAAGGAAATGAAGGAATTATTTAGATCTGATTCCATTGGTATGCTTTAAAAAATTTCAGCATATTATTGTTGCCTAAAACACTAACACTGTTTTTTCATATTAAGGATATACCTTTCAAATCAAAAATGTTCTCTCGTGCTAGGCTTTAATTTATATGCCTTTTTGGGACGTAATCATGTTTCCTGTTAGGGTACTGACTCAAACTTCATTGCTAGACCGTTGATCTGTTGCTAAGTTAAGAGCCCATTTTTCCAGGAGATGTATTGATTACTCAACTCTAGTGTATGCGTACTCATGCGCTTCATAATCATCATATATTCAAATATTTTTATGAGCCCTCGATTGACGCATTTAGCCCGTCATTGTTGTCCCAATATATAAATAGAATAATGAAATTATAAAAATTTCTATTTTTTAGAAAACGGAAAAGGTTCTTTTTTATCTACACCTTTAATCTTATCTTCAATCCTTAATATCAAATTATTTAAACAATTAAATAGTATTTTTCTGATTATCTCAAAGTTTAGATCAATTTCTATGTCATTATAATGGAAATCTGAATTTTTATAGAGTGCTTTATATACATTCTTAGTATTTATGATTTTATAACATGAATCGACCAAGAACGCGTAAAGATCTTCACTTTTATATTCTCTTTTCATTATTAAAGAGAGCATAACAAATTCTTTTTTACCTCGAGCCCACTCCGACGGGATCTCAAAACTAAAATTAATTATTTTCTTTTTTTTAGTTATTAATATTATTTCAAAAAACGTTTCATCAATATCTAAATCAAAAAATTTCTTTAACTTGTTGATGAGATTTTCTTCTAATTTTTCATCTGGGTAAGATAATAAAACACTTGGGCCATTAATTTGATGAAAAAAAGTTAGGACTAAGTGAATATTGATCACCAGAAGTTTATTAGAAAATAAATTATATAAATTTAAAATTAATTTAATAGAAAAATTATTGTATAAATATACTAATAACTCTTGTTTATCAATGAAAGAATATCGTTATATGAACCAAGTACGTTTCGTACACTTAAATCTTGTAATCCTTTACTGGGATTTCCCTCAAATATAATTTTTCCATTATCTAGCACAATGAGTTCATTAGCCCAGTGTTCTACAAAAAATAAATTATGGGTAGTATAGAATATGGTTATATCATTTTCCTTTCTTAACTTTTCTAGGATTTTAAGATGGTTGAATATTGATTTAAAGTCTAAATTTGCAAAAGGCTCATCCAAAATTAATAATTTGGGTTCCATTACTAACAAACCAGCTAAGGCCGCTCTTTTTTTTTGACCCCAAGAAAGATTGAATGGTGAATAACTCCTGAATTGAGATAACCCTACCGCTTCTAAGGCCCAGTTCACTCTTAATGCGACTTCATTCTCATCTAACTTCAAATTCCTTGCACCAAAACTTATATCTTCTTCGATTGTAGGTGCAAATAATTGATTATCAGGATTTTGAAATAAAAATCCTATTCCTTTTCTAATCTCCCATAGTTTTTGCTTATTTCTTGAAAGAGTCTCACTAAAAATTTTTATAAGACCTGATTTTGGCTTTAATAACCCAACTAATAACCTTAATAAAGTAGTTTTACCAGATCCATTATTTCCCGTTAAGGCAGTTATGGTATTTTTCTTTAATTTAAAGGATATATCTTGGATTTCGAATCCAGCATTATAACTAAAATTCAGATTATCTACTTCTACAGCATAAATAGTCCAAACACCCATTCATAAATTGATTGTAAATTTATTATTAAAATAAAATAAGATTGCATTAGAATAAATAAAATCATTAATACTATATCTAATATTTTGATTTTTCTTGGAGCAAATGTAATCTTGCCTGAAAATCCGCGTAACTTTAAACTATCATATAGTTTTTCACTTCTTTCCATATTTATTATGATACTTTTTCCCATTATGAAACCGTGAGTCTTGAGTTTTTGCCAATATGTGGTTATCTTTTTACCCCTCATTTCTTGGGATTCTACTATTTTAATATTAGAACTTGCTAAGATCGGGATGTAATGTAACATAATTATCAAAGATCCAATTAGAAATGAAGGGATTCTCAACTTTGTTAAAGCATTTATAAATTCAGAATAAGTTAATGATGAAAAAAAAGACATAAATACAAATATCGAGGTAAAAACTCTTAAAAAAATAAGGGATGCGAGGAAAAAACCCTCTTTATAAATTGGTATGCTAATTCCAATGTTGAGGTTAATCAAAACAGTTTCTCCGAAATAAAAAGGTATAAAGATTGTAATTATAAAAACAAAAGGAATAACTAATTTTAATCTAGAAAATATCTGTAGAATATTAATTCTAAGCAGTAAATCAACAATTAAGGTAATTAGAATAATTGTAATTATCAGGTAAATATTTTCTAAAACTAAAAAAGGTATCACCAATATAAAGGGTAATATAAAACGAATTAATGGATGTACTTTTGCTAAGTATAATTTTTCATTCTCATGTCTAAAAGGTAAAGTAGTTTTCAAACGCTTATCTCCACGAAAATTTGATAGTTTTCATACTAAAATTTGAAATAGCAACATTTATTACTTTTCATACTCTGCTATAAATTAGTAACATTCTAATTATTCATTATAAAAAAAATTAACCCTTGTGTATTAAAAATGCATATACCAGATGGTGTATTGGATCCCATTACTATTATTGGCTTATGGATAGTAGTTATTATAGTTATGATTCTTGGATATTTCAAGATGGGAAAAAGATTTGAAAAAGAAGATTCCGATAAATTGATTCCATATATAGGAGTTTTAGCTGCGGTTATATTTGCTTTTCAATTTGTGAATTATCCTGTTCCAGGAGGAACCTCAGGTCATTTAGTTGGCGGTACTCTAATTGCTGTCATCTTAGGTCCATGGGCTTCGGTAATGATTCTTTTTTTAGTTTTATTAGTACAAAGTCTATTCGGAGATGGGGGAATTTTAGCTTTAGGAGCAAATGCTTTTAATATGGGGATAATTGGAGGAATTATTGGATTTTATATCGTTTTATTTATAGTAAAAATGCTTAATAAAACATCACTTAAGAAAGAGATTAAAGTTTCAATTAGTACCGCATTAGGATCTTATATTGCCATTGTATTAGCAGCATTTATGTGTGGCATTGAATTATCTCTTGCTGGAGCAGTTCCTATTGAAATTGCGATCCCAGCAATGGTTTATTGGCATCTTTTAATTGGTGTTGGAGAAGCAATAATCTCTGGTTTGATAATATTCTATATATATAAAGTAAAACCTAATTTTATTACAACTGAGCCATTAATGTTAAACAAAACGATAAATCTTAATATTAGTAAATATAAAAGACCGATAACTTCAGTTATTGTTGTAACGGGAACATTACTATTGATGATTGCCGTAGGATTTACATTAGGATTTTTATCGAACAACCCTGATGGATTAGAACGCGTATTAATCGACCATAATGGTGAATCATGGCTTGATAATTTAGTTTCTCCATGGATACCTTTACTAAGTTGGATTACAAATGATTATGGGGCTGCTATTACTGGTACTGTTTTAACTATTGGTGTTATGTCTTTTACATTCTATTTGATCACTAAATATAAAAGAAGGATTTCAATAAAGATTTCTAATTCTAATTCATTAAATTTAGAATGATTAATAAAAAAAAAGAGTTAGTGTTTATTTATTTCCATACTTTTTGAATACAAATATACCTACTAATATTATTAAGATGCTTACTATCGAAATAAAAGCAAAATCAATTAATATATTGCTACTTAACAAAGAAGCTCCACTATATATTGAAGAAATTGCATCTGTCGCATAGTAGCTTGGAAGTACCATTGCAATGATTCTAGTAGTGTTAGTAAGAGGTATAAATGTGCCAAAAAACATCTGAGGCAGAATAAATATAAATGATAATCCAGTTGCCGTTCCGGAGCTTTTTGCGATTGTAGCTGTTATAAGACCTAATCCTACGGAGCTCAAAGAGAAAATCGCCATTAATAGAAAAGCGAGTAAAATTCCTCCTATATTAGTGTTAGGACTGAATCCAAAAGGTAATGCTAGAAGGAAAACTATAAGCACTTGCAACATTGTTATTATCATATTTGAAATAATTTGGCTTCCCATGAAATCTCCAGAAGTCATAGGGGTTGAATTTAACCTTCTTAACAAGCCTTGTTCTCTAATATCACTAAAGGATTGAGCGACTGTCATGATTATAAAAATGCAAGCATATGCAAATAATCCCGGTGCCATTGCATCAAAACTAATTCCAAGCGAAGCATCACTGAAAGCGAAACCAAAAGCTAATGTAAGTACTGCTGGAAATAAAAGCATTAAAAATAAATATGCTGGTTCTCGAATTGTTTTTTTCAATTCCATTTTTAGTAAAGCTAAAAGTCGTTGCGCTTTCATTTACATCCCCTCCATAATTCTTCTACCTGTAATTTTCATAAAAACGCCCTCTAAATTATCTGTTTTATATTTTTCCATTAATTCTTTCGGAGTACCAATATCCAATAGTACCCCATAATCAATAATAGCAACTCTATCACATAATGCTTCTGCTTCCTCAATATAATGAGTAGTTAAGAATATTGTTTTATTAACTTGCTTAAGACTTCCAATAAATTCCCATGTTTTTCTTCGAACTCTTGGATCCATACCAACAGTCGGTTCGTCTAAAAATAATATCATTGGATCATGAATCAATGCTATAATCAAATTTAATTGGCGAAGCATACCACCACTATAACCTTTAGCCATTCTCTTACTAGCTTTTGCAAGATCAAGAGTCTTTAAAAGTAATTCCATTCTTTTTTTTATTTCATCTTTGGGCATTAAATGAAGATTTCCGAACAGTGCAATATTTTCCTTGCCAGACAGTTGTTTAAAAACTGCAGGTTCTTGCGGGCAAACTCCAATTAGTTCTTTAATATTTGGTAGATCTTCATGAATGTCATAACCATTTACTAAAGCGGTTCCACCAGTTGGTTTAAGTAATCCAATCAACATTTGAATAGTTGTAGTTTTTCCTGCGCCATTTGGTCCTAAAAAACCAAAGAGTTCCCCAGACTTAACTTGAAATGAAATTCCATCAACCGCCTTCACATCGTCATAGCCTTTCTTCCCGCTATAATATTTCTTAAGATCCTTAACTTCAACTGATATTTCACTATTTGGATAGCGTATATTTTCAGGTTTTTCATATGGTTTAATTCTATTTTTCATTTCTTCCATTATTCTTCACATTTATGTTGTTGTTACCATTTTTAATTTTTAGAATATTATAAAACATTCTTAGTCCAATATTTGATATTGAATTGTTTAAATTCGTATATAAAATTAATGCTAAGTAAGTCTATCAAAAAAGGGAAAAAAGTATAAGAAAATTGGGACATTTTTAACCCACATGGGTGATAAATTATACTTTGAAAAACCTTGTTTTTTTAAGTTTATTTTCCATATTGAGTTATCTTAAATTTTATTCAAAAAATTAAGAAATAATATATAAATCAATTCTTTAATTTGAATTCCCATTATTAATATAGTTGGTGGAAAAAAACTATATAATAAAACTATCAATTATAGTGATTTAGTTTTTATTTCATTAACTTTATCTTCTAAAAAGGTATCTATCCAAGTTGGAAACATTTTTCCTCCAATTAAAATATTCAAATCAAATTTTTTATAATTTTCAAAAGAGAGTAAAGATTGTAAATCTTGAAGTTCCTTCATGGATTTTGTCCATATAAAAATGAGTTTAAAATTAGGAAGGTTACTAAATGACCAAGTAAAGAGAATATTTGAACCTAATTTTTGTTTTAATCTATTTTCAAATTCTCTATCATCAATAATTGCATTAGAATCTAATTCTAAATTTATCATGGTATTTATTATTCCAGTTTTGTCAGGATACCAATCTATTTGAAATTGAATAAGATAATTTTCTGTTAAGCGATCCAGCCTTCTTCTTATTGTTTTAGTGGAAGCTCCCACTTCAATAGCAATATCAGAAATTGATTTTCTAGAATTGTCTTTTAATGAATTAATAATTAGATAATCTAAATCAGTTGGAGGTTTAAAATTCAATTCTTCAACATTAATAGGGGGCATTCTTTTATCAATACCGATAATTAAATCGGTAAGATTTCCCGTCTTTCGAATAAATGACACTAAAGCGTCTAATTCACTAATATTCCTTAAATATGCATTAATATATACCGCATTACCACTACATTGTGTCACATTATAAATAAATTCATTATTTCCTAGTTTGTTTATTAATAGTTTTTTTTGTTTTATATTTGAAAAACCAAAAATGATAATATTTGTCATCCCAGGAAAATTTGTGAATCCTAATTTTGATTTAAAACCTTGTATTACTCCAAGATCTACTAAAGATTTTATTCTTTTATGAATAGAATTCACACTCATATTGAACGTTTCAGCTAATTCTTTATAGGTAATTCTGGAATTAACCATTAGAAGTAATGAAAGAGAAATATCAATTTCATCCATGCTTTAACCTAATTATCTTCAATTATGAATAGATGGATTATATAATTATTAAATCTTAATATAATATATTTATTTAAAAAACCATTTTCTATATATATATTTTATATACAATACTAATTTTATGACTATTATCTTCTTTATCAAGTCTAAAACTGTAAAAGTAGATAAGTATAACATAAAAGATATTCCAGGGTCCTCAGGAAGGTTGGATGTTATATCACGATGTATTTTGGCAGCATTAATAAGAAATAATCATTTTGAGAAGAATGTTCAAATTTGGGTATTTCTAGATCATTATGGCACCTTTATTTTTTCTTCAGATTATTTTAATTATAAAACTTTCCCAAAAAACGAATTGCTCTTCACAGATAATTTTGCTAGGGTTATTCAATCTCTCTATAAAAAAGCTCAACCTTTAAACCCACTAAACACGTTAGAAAAATCAAGTATGGATATTTTAGACGCTATAAAACATTTCAAAAAATTAAACTATAATATATACATACTTCAGGAACAAGGAAAAGATTTTTTTACACAATTTAGTATTATTAAAAAACAAGAAAAGATAGTTTTCATCATAGGAAGTCAAGAAGATGAATTTCTTAATTCAGAGGAATTACTAGAACTGAAAGTTTCTAGATTAAGTTTTGGAGATCAATCATATCTAGCTTCTTCGATTATAAGATTATTGAAGTTATATATTTTGGGATTTTAATAAATTTTTTATTATAAAGTAATTTTAAAAATATTAATCGAAATAATGAGAAATTGGGAAGCATTTAAGATTTGAACGAAAAAGAGGAAACAAATAAAAGGTCTAAACAGAAGGAAATTTCTAAGAGATATATAAATTTACCAGTAGAATTTCTAATAAAACATAATGTGACCCCCAACAAAATTTCTTATTTAGGTTTTACGTTCTCTATAATTGCTTCTATATTGATTGGATTTTTTGGATTATATTTTTCAATTTGGTTTTCATGGATAATTCCAGCTCTTTTAGGATTAGCTGGTGCTTTTGATTTATTTGATGGAGAAGTTGCAAGAAGAACAAATAAAGAGACACAAGCGGGGGCATTTTTGGATTCAAATTTAGATAGACTCTCTGACGCAATTCTAATCTTGGCTTTAATTTATGGACGCTTATTAGATTTTTTATTAGGATATATAGTATTATTTTTAGTTATCATGATTTCATACATACGTTCAAGAGCAGAAAATGAAGGTGTTAATATGAAAGGTATTGGATTTATGGAACGAGCTGAACGAATTCTTTTCCTACTTTTTACAATAATTATAGAATTAATAATATATTTTATTACATTCCTTATTTTCGGTGATCCTTTTACGATATATGTTCCATTTATTACAAGAGTTCCTGTTACCCCAGTATTTCTTATTAGTATAATAATTTATACTCTAACTTTAATTTTTACAGTTATTCAACGATTAAGTTATACTTTTAAGATTTTAAGAAAGCAAAGTTAAGTGATTTTTATTTGTTTTTAACTCTTTAAATAACTATTTTCAATGTTAATTTTGTACTTTATCAAGCTAAAGGATAAATTTTTTAAGTTTTATATAATTCAATTAGAATATAGAGAAAAGATACATAAGAAAAAACTAAAAGTAGCTGATTTTTATTCCAAAAAAAAGAAAAAGTGGCGGAAGAAGCGGTTCTAGTAAAGGACATTATGCAAGGGTTCAATGCAGTAAATGTGGAAGATTTGTCGCTAGGAGTAAGGCAAAAGCAGTAACAAGAAGAGTTCCTCTTGTTGATGGTCGAATGTATACTGAATTAAAAAAAGCAGGTACAATTATCCAAGCTCCAAGTAAAACAAAATATTATTGTATAAGCTGTGCTATTCATGGCCATCAAATAAGCCAACGAGATAAGAGTCTCAGAAAATATTGATACCTTTTCATTCAATATTACGTTTTTTATTCATAAATTTAGTTGTTTAAAGAAACTGGGAAGTGTATATTTAATTTGAACTTGATTTTGGTTTGTAACTTCTATTATAGCTCGTATAAGGAACACGTTTCTTAACTCTTCTTCAGGTTCATATATCTTTACATTAGCAGTTGGTTTAATTTTCAGTGTATAATTTTCTGCGATCCCAGTAACATTTTCTGTTGTTTTCAATTTAATTCCAAGTAAGCCAAGTTCATAATGGGAGACGATAAATAGAATCTCACCTTCTTTTTGTGAGTTTTTCTCAAAATAAACAACCTCCAAAAAATCTTCTTTCAATTCCTTTGGTAGATTAGCAAAGGGTATTATCTTTTTCCTACCTGAGATGTATTCAAAAGGTGTATAAAAGAGTATATTAAAACTAGCAATTTTCTTAATTTGTTCATTATATTTTTCTTTATCTTTTATCTCATAGGCTCTATCTAACAATATGTCTAATTTATCAACCATATCTCCCGCAGAATAACCAACTAAAACAGTTGCAATATAAGCTCTTTTTAATTTATCTATTAATATTTCACTTTTATATGACAATTTATAATCAATAGAAATTTCTAATGCTTGATTATAAAGATTTGCAGCAATTTGAGAATGACCTAATGCTAGGAAATAATCACCAAGTTCACTAAATACGATTATTGCATCGAGGAAATTTTTATCTAGGTCCATTTTAGATATCTCTTCCATTATATTTAGAGCTGTATCCTTATTTTCACCTTGAATATAAATTGCTATTGCCTTTCCGATTAAACATTTAAGTCGTAACTTATCATCATTATAAATATCAGCTAGCTCTTCAGTAAAATTATACTGTTTTATAGCATTCTTATAAAGACCATGAAATAAGTAAATCAATGCTTTAATATAATTTAGAGTTAGACATGTTTTATAATTTTGAATTATAACAGAGAATAATGCTGCTCTTTCAAGTGAATCGATTGCAGCATTAATGCGTCCTAAAGAAACCAATAAAAATGCTCTTAAAAATTCTACTTTGCTAATTTCAGAGCAAATCAATTGTTCCACAATCTCATAGTCTTTCAGATTGTTTAACTGGCCTGATGCGACTTGAAGTAAGGATACTAAAAATCCATTCCCCATTTTTAATAACTTTATTGCTTCTTTTGGTTCACTTCTAGTTATCGCCTCACGAGCTCGGATTACATACTCTCTTGAGATTTTCAGATTTTCAAGAAAATTTAGAACCCCTTGTAAATTTTTCTGTTCACTTTGAGGAAGTTCTTGATTTGCGATGTATTTCTCAGCATTAGCAATTTCATTTAGATATTTTGAAGCACCAATCTCAAATTTTACACCAGTATCAGGATTTTCTAGCTCGATATCTTGAGTTAAAATTGAACTCTCTGTTACAGCAATTGCTTTTTCAATCAACCAAGTTATCTTTTGTTCAGCAGGATATATTTTAGAGCGTTCAATCATATAAGATAGTGTGTAATTAAGACTTCTCTTCCATATTTCTTTAAAATATTGTCGCATTTGAGAATTAGTGGTAGACTTTTGTACTTTTAATAGAAAACTTGAAAGCGATAATATATCTATTTTACCTTTATAAAGCAAGTTAGTATTTTTAGCTAATTTAAAGTCATCTGTAACCAGATGAACTGGTAAAATTGTACTTTTTTCTAATAAGTTATTTCCAACACAAACAAGGGTGAGGTCAGGATCTTGAGCAGGAAACCTTACTTTAAATTTGCCAAGTTGCTCTTTTATTTTATCAATTTCACTATTTGATATATTTTCGATATTGATGAAAGTCTTCATTTTATCCATGTAAGTATGTGGTGCTTTAATTTCATTAAAAACTGTCTGAGAAATATAATAATTATAACCTAATTCTTCTCCAACTTTCTTTAAATATTCTAAAATATTTCGAGCTTTAACTTGTAGCATGCAAATGAAAAAATTAGCATCGAACACAAATCGATTTGAATTATTCATATGGATAATGAGATTGTGTTGATTTTGAAATAACTTATTTTAATAAATAATAGATATAGAACTAATATATTTTTGTTTCATTAAAATAAATCAAAATAGAAAAATAATCAAAAATAAATAAGAATATATCTCGTATAGAAGATTTTTATAAATTTTTATTAAAAATTAACTAGTGTGAATTTCTATTTTACTAATAGATGTTGTAGGATATTCAGGATCTGGAAAGACAGAATTTATTACAAATGCCATAAAACTATTAAAAAAAGAATTAAAATATAAAGTTTCAGTGATAAAAAATGTTAAAGGGCATCCAGTTGATGAGAAAGGAAAAGATTCTTATAGATTTACTGAAGCAGGTGCTCTTTTTTCTGTGATTCAAAACAGTGATAAAGAAACTGCAATTTTTATAAAGCGCAAAGAAGATAGATTTGAAGAACTGTTAAAATGGTTAAATAACGGTCCCATCAAATCCGATCTAACGTTTACAGAAGGTTTTAGAAATTTAAACAATCCTACTGTTTTATGTATATCAGAAATTGATGAAATTAGAGAACAACTAACAGTAAACGTGAAAATGATCTCAGGAATAATCTGTTCCAAAACTATACCAAAGAAGGAGGTTAATAATATACCAATAGTCGATATTAAGATTCAATTTCCAGAATTTTTAAAATTATTTAACATATTTCCAAAATGGCGCTAACTGTTGGCAAAGAAATTCAAGATTTTTCTTAATTTTCTTATCTTTTATACCATTAATTATATAATTACTTAATTTTTGATAAACTTCAACTTCATCAGTCTGATCACCAACAGAAATTTGAATTTCTTGGATGAACTTATTTAATGGAATTATAATCTCATTAATTATCCATTCTTCAAAATAGGGTTGGTCTGAAAAAGACTGAATGTTATATGTGATCATTATTTGCATCAATTCTTCAAGTGAGTAAAAATGTTTAGTAGGTATTGATACATCAAATTGTTTTAATTCTTTCTTAAGTTGATCTCTATTTAAACTTATTATATAATCTGGCCATACATCGTCAGAATAATTAATATCTTGAAAAACAAAAAGTTCTAGAACTCGTAAGGCAATATTTTTTCCAATATAGCGGCTACGTGGATCAATGAAGTTGATAGAAGCTTCATTTGGAGATTTTTTCATAAATATTTTATCAATTAATACATAAAGAATTCTGCAAATATGATCGACTAAAATTTGAAATGTTAAGGGGGAATTCTCAATATTTTCCATGAGAATTTCATTTTCCTGTTTTATTTTTTGAGAAAAATTTGAATTTAAGCTTTTTAAAAACGTTTTAAAGAATCCAAAGTTCAGTTGAGATGTATTCTTTCCAAATACTTTTTTAAAGAAAATGTTAATATTTTGAATATTTGATAACACTGACAAGTAATTCAAAAATTCATTAATATTTTTGATAGAATTGGCTCCTATTACATCATCAACTTTTTTATTATACTGATTTAAAGTCTCTTTAAATACTTCTGGTAAAAAAAGTATATCACCTACTTCCAATGCTTCAAGACCGCTTCCAAAATAGTATTTCATGTATAATAGAAATAAATTTAATTGTGATTTTGGCGAAGGCAGGTTATTTGCTTGAAAAGTTGAATATAAAGTAGATTTTTTATCAAGATATTCAAAAAATTTGATGATAGCATTCTTTTTTTCCGTTGAATAATTAAGATTGGCAAGGAATTCTCTTTTGATAATATCTAACTTTGAAAAGATTGAATCTTCTACTCGTGCACCCACAAAATTAAAAAAATCTAATAAAGGAGAGAAGCCTTGAAGTAAATTGCATTTTTTGTAGAAATAATATAGAAGATCTACTAATTTTTCTTTTGATGAAGGATATTCATCTAAAGCAATTTCATATAATTTTTCTCTTCCCTTATACAACTGCTCAAAAAAAGATTCTGGAATCCCTTTAATTTGCATTAAAAAATAAAATAAGACCATATTATAATAAGATTCAAAGATCTCATCTTTGCTGTCTTTACATATTATAAGGAAATTTAAATTTTTATTCAAATCTTCATTTTTTATGATTATAGCATCAAGTAAAATAAAGATTTTTTCCTGAATTACATTCCTAATAACCATTCCTAAAAGTCGGACAATAAAATATAAGTAACCTGTAATTATTGAAAATCCATATAAAATTTCAATTTGAAAGACATCAGATATATTTATAAATTTTTCTTCCTCGGTTGGGTCTAACTGATAACTATATTCAAAAAAAATGATCTTTTCAGATATCTTCTCTTTACTTAATAATTCAAGAGAATTCTCGTTGAACTTGAAAAAAACTTGCAGAAATGATTTAAATAAATCATGAAAATTTTCATAGAAAAATGATGTAAAACTCCTTTTAATAACTCGAGTTTGGTTTCTTTTTTGAAAATTATCCCACCTTATTTTAATATCATCTTTAAATTCTTCAAATTCTCTACCGTTTTTCTCTAAAAACTTAAAGAACACGTTGTTAATAATTTTAAAACTTAAATCTTGATATGGTGTCTTATTTATTAGATTATCAGCAATTTGTTTTATTTCTTTATAAGTCACGTTTGATCGAATATTTAATTCATTTAACTTTATAATCGGTTTTTAACAACCCTAAGAAAAAATGTTATTATAATTACAAAGAAAATTTTAAAATAAAAATCTTATTTATACACAGATAATAGGGGATCCTTAAGAATTGATTATCTAGGATATTTAATTTCAATTAAAAATCAAAATAGTTTTGTGATTTCATCAGTTTCCGAATATCTCAGAGGTTCTCGATTTCCACCTTCTTTCTCAATCAATAAACCACTCTCTCTGGTAGTAAAATTCCCTATTTGTATTGCTGATATTTTATTTTTAATTAGTAAATCAATTAGATCAGATGAGTCCTTTTGATCTACTGCAATTAGTAATGATCCAGAAGCAATACAATTATATGGGTTTAGATTAAATAATTCACTTAAGATTTTTGACTCTTCTAATATTTTTATTTTCTTTTCATCAATTAAAATACCTGTATTTGATGCAATTGTCATCTCAGCAATACCAGTGTAAACACCCCCTTCTGTAGGATCATGCATAGATTTAATTTTAAAATGACTATTTGCAAGTAATGCTTCATGAAAAACACTTATTCCGGGATTGTATAGATAATTTTTACATTTTTCTATAAATTTATCATTAAATCCATAATTTAATAATTTATCTGCCTTTTCTCGACTTATTATTGAAGTACCTTCAATAAAAATACCTTTTGTTAAAATTAATGCATCTCCGGATTCTGCTCCTGAAGTAAGTACGAGTTTATTTTTGTTAACCTCTCCAATTAAAGAACCAATCACAATTGGCCTCGAAAGTTCTGGAGTTACTTCAGTATGTCCTCCTATGACAGTTATTTCCATTGATTTACAAGTGTTGTGAATATCATTGAAGATCTTATTAATCATTTGACTTGTTGTATGATATGAAGGTAATAATACCGTTGATTGAAACCATTTTGGTTTAGCTCCTGTACATACGAGATCATTTACATTTACTATTACAACATAATATCCAATCTCATCAGTTGCGAAAGTAATAGGATCTGTTTTAGCTACTAGATAATTTTCACCAGGTATATCTATAACTGCTGCATCTTCACCTATTTTAGATCCCATAACTACTCTATTATCTTGGATTTCAATTTCTGAGAACAATTGAGCTAAATAATCATGTTTAAGCTTTCCAAGAGTAAATTTTTCATTAACTCTCTTCATTATTATAGTCTCTTTAGGAGTTCATAATATATTAAAATTTTGAGGATTAATCTGAAAAAACTTTTTTATGATTGGCTGATAAGATAGATTAAGATACCCTAAAATTTAAAATTCATAACTTCCTTGAGGATAATAAGTTATATAGTTAAACTAATAAAATAGAGACAGAGAAAAAATGGGATTTGGAAAAGCTTTTTTATTTAGCCTAATCGCTTTCGTAGGTATAAATTTTATTTTTACAATAATTTACTATGCTTTTACGGGTTTTAATGGATTGATCACCATCATTCAAACTTACCCCTTAATGATTTTATATTATTTATTTGGATCAGTAATAAGTACTCCCTCTGCAATTTTTAATTGGACAATAGCGGCCCCTTTTCTTCTCAGTGACATGGACATGTTGATATTGGGACTAGGACATTTAGTTGCTCCTTTAATAGCAGCAATTCTTGCTGGGAGATTTGGTGAGAGTAAAAGTCAATCATTTGGAGGATGGCTATTGACAGCAGTCATTAGTACTGCTTCTGTAATAATTGCAGCTTGGTTAAGTCCTTATACTGCAAGTATATTGATTGTTACCTATGGATGGGCTTCCACGAATGTCATTCTAATATTAGCAATAATAAGTTGTCTGGTGAATATTGTATTCTATGGTTTTTTTGCCCTACTTCTTTCTAAAGAAGAATACTATTAAATAAAACTTGGAATTTTAATTTTTTTTCATTCTTTTCTTTTAGGATTTTAAAAATTTGTGATATTTTTATAGTTAATTTTTAAAATATTATTTGGAAGGGAAACAAAATTTTCAATCTTACATTGGATTTCGCCTTAAATATGCTACTTTTTATTATAAATTGAATTTTGCATTCCTTCTTTACTCTTTTTCATACAACTTTTGGTAATTTTAATATCATGTTTGATTATGAACATATTAATGGATTAATAGACCACGAACTCTGAAATTAATATAAGAAAAATAATAGTATTAGTAAATTTTAATCTATAAGGTTATTATTAGTATGAGTTCAGGAAAAGTAGAACAAAATTATTCCAAACTTGTTCAAGATGGTTTACTTTTTAATGAATCTGTTATTTTTTCTGAAAGTATTTTACGTAAAAGTTGTAAATTTAAATCAGAACCATATAAAGAAGGAAGAAATAGAGATTTTAATTTTGAGACAATAAAAAAAATCCATTTTATTTTAAAAAATAATCATAGTCTTACTCAAAAACAGAAATTTGACTACTGCAGTAGTCAACGATTTTTTATGAAATTATATTTAAAGAGCATTTCTGAGAGAATTTAGTATGGATAGTTTACAATTAAATATTCTCTCTATAAATTGGTGCTTTTCGAATTCTTAAAAACTCAATATAATCACAAAGAGATGACAAACTTTTAGCTGCATTTCTCAATGACAAATAATATAGAACTCTTTTTTCATGAATTAATTTTTTAGCAGAATTAAATCTTTTAGCTACGGTAATATCATCAGCCAGATTTGGTAAACAAAAAGCAAAAGGTTTTGGTGTTGAATCTCTTATCTTAATCATTCTCTTAAAGACATGGCGATAAATATGGTCTGGCCAAAGTGGAATAATAATTATATCAATATTAGGATCATCAACAACTATACTAATACACTTTGTAAAAATATCTAGAATAAACCCTGAGGCTCCTAAATCAACAGGATTTTTAATATTTACGTTTACATCAGGCAATATCTTCCCAATTTTGGATTGTGACTCTGAAGTTAATTCTGGGATAGATAAGTCATGGGAAGAAAATAAATCAGTTAGGTTAACGGATAATCCTCCTCCAGGTGTTATAATTCCAGCATTTCTTCCCTTTGGTATATATTTTGGATAAAGTAATTCAAAGGTTTTAATTGAATTCCAAAATTCTTCATTATCTTTTACAAGAATTGTTCCTGTTTGCTTAGCCATTGATTTCCATAATCCGTTATCCGATCTTATCGCACCTGTGTGTGAGAATGCCGCTCTAGAACCCTCTTTTGTATATCCACCTTTCCAGATAATTACTGGCTTGATATTTGTAGTGTCCTTTAGCTCCATAAACAACTCCCTGGTGTTTGCTGAACCAGTAGATTCTAAATATGCTGCAATCAGAGAAGTTTTTGAATTATGACGAAAAAATTTTAAAAAATCCACACAATTCAAGTCAATTTGATTACCAAAACTTATACCATAACGATATCTTATATCTCGTTTATATCCCACATCAACTAATTGGGTTAAGTGGCCTCCAGATTGGGACATGAAAGATACTCCTCCTTGATTTCCTTTTTGAGAAGCAAAAGTAATCGCCATTCCATTTTCAGCATTAAACGGTCCTAGACAATTTGGTCCTAATATTCTTGTTTTTGAACCACTAATAATTTTTAGAAGGTTCTTCTCCAATTCTCTACCTTTAGAATCTCCAGTCTCAGAAAATCCAGAAGCAAAAATGATAATCCATTTTATTTCTTTTTGAACACACTCCTTAACTGTTTTTGGAATAAAATCTTTTTTTAATGAAATATATGCAGTATCAATAGGAAAGGGAACCTCTAAAACAGAAGGATAACATTTCCAATCCATTATTCTTTTGTGTTTTGGATTAATCGGATAAAATGTATTTGCCCATATTGAATCTTTGAAAGCAGGTAAATACATCATTGAACCTAATGTTGAACTCTCTGATGCACCAATAAAAGCAATATGTTTAGGGTAAAATAATGATTGTAAATTTTCCGACTCTTTTTTATTGATATCCATTGACTTATTAAATTCAAAAATTTTTTAAAAACTTACCATTCCATTTGTGGAATGAATTAGGATAAGTAGAGTTAAATTTTTAAAAAACCAAATTTTTAATTCAATTTAAAATTAGACTACACATATAAATTCATTTTTCTATTAGAAAAAAAAACATACTAGAAGAATTGTCAAAAATGGCACGACCAAGCCCTTTAGAAGTTTATGCACTTTTAGATAAAAGTAATTGTAAGGACTGTGGATATGACACGTGTATGGCCTTTGCAACCGATATCCTTGAAAGAAAAATTAAAGTACAGGATTGTTCTCATTTAATTCAAGATCCTAAACAAGCAAAAAATCGAGATAAATTAATTGCGCTTATAACTCCTCCCCAAAGACCAGTTATTATTGGAACAGGAGATAGGGCAGTTACTATCGGTGGAGAAGAAGTATTAATGCGCCATCAACTGACTTTTTACAATCAGACAGCTATATTCATGGAAATTGCAGATGATGATGTTGATTTAGAAGCAATCGTAAAATATCTTACAGATTTAAAGATAGAAAGAATTGGCGATGTACTTACATTAGATGGAATTGCTTTAAGAAACGTCTCTGGAGATGCTGAACAGTTTAAATTGGCAGCAAAGAAAATTGCTGAGACCTCAGATCTTCCAATTATGTTATGTAGTTTTAATGCTGATGTTCTATTAGCAGCAGCAGAAGTTATTAAAGATAGAAAACCATTACTTTATGCTGTTACAAAGAATACATGGGAGCAGATTGGAAAATTTGCAATTCAAAATAATCTACCAGTAGTTATTAGTTCCAATAACTTAGATGAGTTAATGTCATTAAGTGGGACTTTACAAAAATTTGGTGTAAAGGAGATCGTTTTAGATTCAGGAACTTATTTTGGTCCGGGGAATCTTTCTGTAACATATGATAATATTATGCAATTAAGAAATGCGGCAATAAATAAGAAAGATGTGAATGCTAATTGGCCTGTTATGGGCGTTCCTGCAGCTTATTGGAGTCAAGTAAATTTAGGAGATGATAAAGAGCTTTGGGAACATCAATATCAAGAAGTAATAATGGGAGCAATAATGGAATCGATAGATACAAATATTATAGTTTTGCATACTGGTCAGAAGAAAGAAGAAATTTGGGCTCTTTTGGCACTAATGACATTGCGGCAAAGTGTGTTTTCAGATCCAAGGATTTATCCAGCTGTTGATCCTGGTCTTTATAAGATAGGAGAACCAAGTGATATGGATCCAATATTTGTCACTAGCAATTATAGAATGACAAAGATACCTGTTGAACAGGATCTACAAGGCGCAAATTTGAATTGTTGGCTTTTAGTAGTTGATACAGAGGGAATTGGAATTGAAAGCGCAGTAGCAGGTGGCCAGTTTAATGCCGGTGGAATAGCAGAAGCAGTAAAAGAATTTGGAGTTTTTGATAAAGTAAGTCATAGAATTTTAGTACTCCCTGGTATGGCGGCACGTCTGAGTGGAGCTTTAGAAGATGAAGCGAATGCTTTTGTAGTTGTAGGTCCAAGAGACAGTTCTGGAATCCCTAAATTTATGGATACTCAATGGAAACCAAAAGAATTCATGAAGGAATATGAATCTTGGGGTAAAGAATAAGATAATTATATTCTCCTTACTTTTTTCTCTTTTTTATAGCAGATTATTCATGAATATAATTATGATTAAATTAAAGTATATATTGAGTCAATATCTAATTCACTAACAGAATTGAATATTAATATTTTTCCCTCTTTTGCTTCCTTTAACTGATCAGCTGTATGATTTCCTGTAAGAACTCCTATAAATGGACAATTTAAATTGTTAGAAAGCATTGCATCCTTAGGATGGTCTCCAATAACAATAATCTTGTATCCTGAATATTTTTTAATTAGATATTTATTTATATGGGGATCTAATTTTCCTAATTCTCTTGTTTCTTCTGTCTCTCCTAAAACATAATCAAAAAAATTCTGAATATTTAAAATTTCAACAACTCTACGGGCTAATTCTTGCTTTTTTGAAGTTATAATACCCATGATGAATTTTTGTTCTTTTAAATCATTCAATTTAGCTAAAATTCCTGATAAAAGTTTAGCTTGAAAAATTCCTTTTTTTGTATAATATTCTCTGAATGCAAAAACTAATTTTGAGGGATCTTGATTTGTCACTTCAATGAACATATCATTTAAAGGTATCCCAATCATACTTTCTATTACAGAGGCTTCTATTTTAGGTAAATCATATTTCTTTAATGCATAATTAAATGAAGCAACTATGCCTGCTCTGTTATTGATTAGAGTATTATCTAAATCAAAACTTAAAACAATTTTATTTGTTTCTTTAATAGACATTATTAGAATAATCTTAATCTTTTTAAAATGTAAAAAATAAAGAAAAGAAATATTAATAAAATTTGTTATTTAATTGACTTTAATATAGAGATTATGTCATATATATTGTGAGAAGTGGATCCCCTAGAAACATCATTCCATACACTTCTTCCCAGTGTCCAAAAGGAATTATTTCGGGTCCATAAAACCAATCTTTATAAGCTTCTCCAAAGATTTTCCCATCTCTAAGAGAGTCATAAAATGGCTGGTAAAGACTCATTCCTCCTGATCTCGAACAGCCTATTACAACCAAAGATTGACCACTAAAAAGGTAATGAGTCCCAATATTATTCGTTAGCATTAGATTAGTGGAAAAGCATGAATATAAGTTGAAGAATAGTGGCTGAGGACCGTTCATGTAAATCTGATGATAATTTAAAACTCCATCTATTGGATTCGGTTGATAAGGACTAGTGGTAACTCCAAACAGCTGATCAGTACCGTTACAATGAGCCATTACATGAACTAATTCATAATTTGTAAAATTAGGATCTGTAATATCTGTAATATTCGAAAGAAAGCTTGCTGCATTAGTAATGTTGTTAGTCGATTCACAGGTAAGGTTATTACCGGTATATGCAGTAAAATTGCTTATCCATTCATTTCTATAACTCGCCCATTCATCGTCAATGTATAATAGAGCATTATGAGATCGATTAGTAAGACCTATCCTTAAATTATGATCTCGATTGAAAAGGTTATTAATAGAAGTAATTGGATTAAAACCAACCTCAGAAATAGTATAGGGACTTATACGTGCCACCCAAATTTCAGGAAACCAATTTGCAGTACCATTATTATGTTCTACATTATTATCTGAAGCACCTACATCATAATATCCATTTGAATTTACATCTGTCCAATTTCCATCTAAATCCATTAAATAATAGTCACAAGAAAATTGACGATACATACTCCAAGCACTATCATAATATTGTGCCTTTGCATAGGGGAGTTTCCCGATTAAAATAGCCCCTGTTAATCCATTTGAACTTGCTGATATCAAATGGCTTTTAAGTTGAGTAACGTTGCTATTAGACCAATTGAAAACATTTACAGTGTAACCCTGAGTTTCAATATCTTGTTTATATTGTGAAACATCAGAAGATAAACTATTGTAAATAGTTGAATTTACATATATATGAACAAGATTTGATCGAGAAGGCTGACGTCCTCCAAATATAACTAAAGAAAATGGAATTGTTGCTCCTATGAAAATGATGCTTAAAACAAAAACAACAAATATTTTATAATTTTTTCGCATAACTATTTCCTTCTTTAAAATTCGATTACTGAAATTATCTGCGTTGTGAGTAAATATTAATACTTTAGATATGTCAGAATTCTTTTTTTGATATTATCATAAACATTTTATTTAATATATTTAAGTTTTTATCAAGATCCAGTAATAATTTACAAGAAAGTAGATAGAGAGAGTTAAAATTAGTTTAGTGTAAAACCCTTAAATAGCTTTATAAGGAACATTATTTCTTCCGAGGATTCAATAATTCTCTTTAAATCATAAGGAAAACTATTTAATTCAATACTTTTTCCTTGAGAAACCTTTTCAATCATTATTTTTATTATTTCTTTATATTTTTTTACTGTTGTTTCTTTAGAGTCTATTTCAGAGATCACTTTCCATGCCTTATCTAATTTTCCAATCAAAATGCATGAGATTGATGCTAAAACATAACTATGTACGATGTGAGAATAGCCAATTTTCTTTAAGTTTGCTGCTCGATAATAATAACGATATAAATTGTTAACCATTTCTCTAAGAAGGAAATCTTTTGCAGTATCAAGCTGTTCATAAAATTTTATGCTTTCTAATATTAATGTAGCTGCTGTAAAGAATTGTTTGTTTTTTAATCCTTCTTCAACAATCTTATTTAAACCTCTAATTATTTGATTAAAAATGCCAAATCTATTGAATTCTAAACCACCTTCAATTGCAGCATCATAAGCGTTTAAGTAACTCTCTGTAGACTCATTGAAACTTCCAACCTTCCAATAATTGTCACCGGCTTCAACATAATGTTTATAAGCCATTTCAAAATTACCCATTTCTTTAAAAACATTTGCCCCATCAAAAAAATTTGTAGCCGCTTGGTTATAATCCTCAATTTTCTTTGAAAAATTGCCAGCTAAAACAAAACAGGAAGCACACTCAATTAGATTATTTTGAATGTCTTGATAACATAATCCCGCGCCTCTATAATATCGTGCGATTTTATAATAATTTTCTGGTAATTTTTCTAAGGTTTCTGCTAAATCTATATATGCTCCTGCTTCTTTTTTAGAGAAGATTGAGTATTGGTCTTGTTTATCCAAAATTTTATTTAAATTTTTTAAGATCTGATAAATTTGGGCTAATGTAATATTATCATTTTTCTCTTCGAATTTTGTTGCGAGAGTAGAGAAGAATTCAACACCATCCAAAATAATATCTTGTGATTTATTGTAATCATCAATCTCTTCATAGCATGAACCTATCTGTTGATAAGAGTAGGATAGCATATCGAAAAAGTCATGATTTTTAGATATATTAATAACTTTTTCATAAAAATCTATCGCATTATTGAAATCAGAGAATTTTAAATATAAATCTGCTATATTTTGATAGTTTTGAGCGATTTTTCTTGTTTCATTAAATTCTTTTAAAAGATCACTTTCTTGCTTTAAAATTTTTATACTATTTTTAATATTTTTTTTCTCTGATTGATAATCTATAATTTTATCGCGATAAATTTCAGCAATTCTTAAATATAATTCAGCAATTTCATGTAATTTAGCTTGGAGTTTATAATCAACAATTTGTTTTTTATATAATTCTATGGTTTTATTATATAATTTAATAGCTTCAGAAAATTCGATATTTTCCATCATTTCAGCAACAGAAAACAGAAGTTCTCCAGCTTCATAAAATTCTCCAGATTGAACAATCTCATTAGAAAAAATAATTGACTCTGAAACCATTTCTTGTATTAACTTTTTTTTTTCTATTGGATTTTTAATCTCTTTTATTTTAGATTCATATTTTCTAAGTTTATCTAAAAATTCAGCGTATTCAATGAATTCTTCTTCTTCAATAATTTTATTATCTCCTCAAATAAGTAAAGCCTATATATAGAAATTAATTTAAAAATAAAAAAAATTGGATTTTAATTTCAATCAAAAAAACATAGTTAACTCAAGGATTCCGTAAAATAATTCCTGAACGATTAAAATTAGTCTAATAGAGCATTTCAGATCTTATAATTAATAGCTTTCTGAAACGAATATATCTAAAGAAATAATATTAAATATAATTACAAACATATTATTAATAATTAAAAACAAGAAATAGGTGGTTTTTACAAAGTGAAACAGATCAGTGAATTATTAGACACCGGATTGTTTGAGACCTATAAACCAGAAAGGACAATGGTAGTTGCCGATTTATTGAAAGAACTCAACTTGGAAGATAAGTATTTTGGAATTCTTGTAAATGGGAAAAAAGCAACTCCAGAAACAAAAATCGGCAAAGAAGACGAGATTATAATACTTCCACACATAGCAGGTGGAAATTAGAAAACAATCAATATTTTATCATCTTCTTTTTCAAAGCCTAATTATAGAATTGATTCTAATTAATTACAATTTTTAGTAAATCTTCTGCTAAAATTGTATTAGGAAATATTTTTTTAGCTTCTTCTAATAAAATTAAAGCATCATGTTGGTATCTTGCAGAAATATGCGTTAAAATAAGCTTTTTCGCATTCATTTCTTTTGCATCATTAGCGGCATCCACTGATGTAGAGTGCTTTTTCTCATCAGCAGTTTCAGCTAAGGATTTAGCAAATGTTGCTTCATGAATCAAAATATCTGAATCCCGTCCTAATTCAATTAAGGAATCACAAGGTTTCAAATCTCCAGAATAAGTTATCTTTCTACCTGGTTTCTGGGGTCCAACAATTCCTTCTTTAATCGGATCAATCATTTTTCCATTGAATTCAATTATTTGTCCTTCTTGTAATTTTTTCCATAAGTTACTTTCAGGGATACCCAAGTTTTTGGCACGTTCAGGTACAAATTTACCATATCTTGGTTTTTCAATGAATGCGTATGCGAAGGTAATTATAGAATGATCTACGACAGCAAATTTTATTGAATAATATTTTGAATCAAAAACTACATTTGCGACAATATCAAGTGTTCTCTTTGGTATTTCAGAATCTAAGCCCTCAAATTCTATTAATTTTTGATTTTGATAATCAATTTCTATTATCTTAATAGGATATTCGGCTTTTAAACCAAGTATTTTCCTATGGAGGTATAAATACAGAAAAAGATTTCTGGGGCCAAAAATTATCATTGGAGCAGTTCTACCATTTAAACTTAAACGAAAAAGGAAAGGAGGTAGTCCAAGTATATGGTCACCATGAAAATGAGTAATAAATATTTTCATTGGCTTATTAAATTTTAAACCAGCTTCAGCAAACTTTCTTTGGAAATCTTCTCCACAATCAAATAAAAGAACTTGATTTTTGTATTTTAATGCTATAGAGGGCAAGTTTCTTTCTTTAAGAGGGGTTGCTGCTGAACTCCCTAATATAATAAGTTCCATTATAACAAGTTTACGTTCGTTTTCTTAACTGAGCTATTTCTAATTTTTGTTCATTATTCAATTTTTCTAAATTTTCAAGTCTATTTTTAAGCTCTCTGAGTCTCAAATCTAAAGTAGGATCTACTCTTGTATGTTGTACTTGAGTTTGAATATTAAAACTATCCAATTGTCGTTGTAAATCATTAAGTTTTTCCTCTTTTGATCTCACTTGATTTTCTAATTGTCTATACTTTCCCTTTATTTGAACTGCTTCATTTTTGATGGTTTCAATTTCTTCTTCCTTGGTTTTTAATTGTTTTTGAAGGAAGATTGCCATTTCTCTTTGCATTTTGAGTTTTCCTTCTAGCTCACTTTGAGGTTGCATGGATTCAATCGGTTTTCCTTCTTGCATCTTTTTAAGTTCACTTTTTAAGGATTGAATTCTTTGTTTTGCTTTATTTAGTTTATTTTGAAGATCATTTTGTAGAGTTTTCATCATTTTATTTGAAGTAATATCGTCTTGTTCAAAATTTGCAGCAATATCAGCCTTCTGTAATAAAATAATTTCTTTCTTTAATTCTTTAATTTCAGCTTCTCTTTCTTTTACTATATCTTTTTGCTCATTGATCTGTTTTTTGAATTCCTTTATTTTTGTAATGTCTTTCTCGTTTTTTTTACTTTTTTTATCTGATTTTACAATTTTGAGCTTTAAATCTGCAATCTGTTTTTTAGATTTAGTCAATTGTTCTTGAAGATCTTCAATTAACTCTTTTTGTATTGAATCTGAACCTTTTTTTCTAGAATAAGTATCAAGCTCCTTTAATTTTTGTTGTAAATCTAAATTTTCTGATTTTAAAATTTTAATTTCCATTTCTCTTTGATTTAGTTGCTCACTTAAGTCATTGTTCCCAATATTCTGGGATCTTAATTTATTAATTATTGAACGATAATTGTTAACTTTATCTTGGAGTTCTTTTACCAGCATATTAAGAGGGGGAGCACTTCTTAGATCTTCAACTCTAATAACCGAAGAGTCTTTCTGTTGAATTTTAATTACTTCTAATTCTTGTTGAAGTTGTACTTTTTCTTTTCTTAAGAATCCCATACTATTTTTTAACTCTCGAATTTTTCTATCTTTTTCATCGAGTTCAATAGCTAATTTTGAATCAACTGCTTGCTGTTTCTTGCTTTTATTCTTTGGATCTTCATCTGGAATAAGAGCTTCTAATCTCATTATGTTATCTTCAAGTTCCTCAATTCTATCAAGGAGACTATGAATTTCTCTATCTTTTTTCTCAAGTTCTACCTTTAAATCATTGATCCGGGCTTTCAACGCATCTTCAGACATTAAAAAGAATCACCATTATATTAGAATAATAAAATTTTAGAAATTAAAATTTATCCTATCAATCCCTTATCCATCTTATCTTATTACAAGAATAAAAATGTTTAGTACAAACTGAAATCCTTAATAGAAAATTTATTGATTTTCTTGATTATAGGAAAAAGACTTAAAAAATTAAATATCATAAAAATTATAAATAAAATTAAGAAGAAAAGAAATGGAATGTATAAGGGAGGTAAATAGATTTGCTTAAAAAGAAATAGTGAATTTATAATCATTCCAATACCTAAACTTAGTAATAGTGAAGGAATTATAACTAAAATTGACTCCATGAAAAGTATTTTTTTAAGTGACTTAGTTTTTGAACCAATCGCTCGCATAATAAGAAAATCTTGCGCTTTCTCCAATATTCCGGATTTTTGATAATTATACAATGATAAAATTGCTATTGTTGATATTACCATGATCAATATTATTGGGTATACAGATAATGAGCTTACGAAATTTAAATTTGTTTGGAAAACTTGGTCTAATCTTAAAAATGTAAATTTTTCACCAATTGTATTAGTGACATTTTCAAGTGTCTCACTAAGTCCCTCATATGTTCCAGGACTTAGCTTTAACATAATCAAATTGACCTCATCATTATTTAGGTCTAATAATTTCCTTGACTCATTGATACTTATATATCCACTCCACCCAGAATAAAAACTATCAATAACCACCCCCGCAATATGAAATACTTTACTAAGTCCAGTAAGTTCTAATCTTTGGAATAATGGAAAATCAAAAAAGTTCTGAGCTAAACCATCAGCAATAGTCATGTTGAAAAAAGCATCTTCTTCAGTAAAGAATCTTCCTTCAATTTCAAAATTTTGAATTATATTGTCTGGATTAACTCCAATTATAGGAATATTCCCCGTTCGATCCTGTCCAACAGTTACGTAAGAGCCATCTTCTGTTATGATAGTTCCGGTTAATTCCTCTACATCATAAAAACTTATTATTCTTTCATCAATTTTTTCAATTTCAGCAATGTTTTCTAAACTTTGTATATCGCTTAAGTTAAAGAAGTATTGTGAATCTGTAAAATTTATATTTGCCTCGCTAATTAAGAGTTGGGGATCGGAAAACATCCTATACATTAAAGAATAATTATATACAACATCTTCATGTCCGATAATTACAATATTTTCATTTTGTGATTTATTTATCCACTCCCGAGAGGAAAAATTGATAACAACTGTTCCGATGCTTAGAGTAAATATCAATATTCCAATAATAGAAAACAATATTAAATATCTCTGAAATTCACCTTTTTTTCTCAATGTATTAACAACAGCAATTTTAATATTAAAACCAATTGAAGTTAACCATTTAGGGATAAGCTTTAAAGGTTTTCCTGCATTATAGTTGTAAGGAATATCTTTAGAGAAAGAACGGATTATCTTCTGTCTCCCTATTCTCCTTATTGCATAACCACTCACAAAGAAAATACCTATTATACAGGAAATAAAAGTAAATAATGTAAAAAAGATATCGAAATGAAATAAAATCGGAAAATTGACAAAAAACATAATCAAAGCAAAGATTCCAAATGTAACCAGCCCTAAGATTAAACCTAATATAAAACCAATAATGAACAATATATATACTTCAAGCAAAAAAAAACTATATAATTCTCGTGGTAGTGTTCCTAAAGATTTCATTATAGCAATATCTTTCTTTTTTGAAACGATTAATGTTGTACAAACACCGATTACAATGCTAATTGTTAATACTATCAATAAGATCTGAACTAAGCTATTAAATTGTTTATAAACTAGATTAATTCCACTTGTGAAATAATAAGTATTCAAAAATGAAGATTGAATAAAGATGTTTAATCCTAGTGAGGAAGTAAAATAAATTAAGAATTCTGTTATAGTTACGGTCAAAATTATAATAATTAGAAAAGGATAATTCGCCTTTTTCTTCCGATATAAATCTTTCAGAGCAAAATCAAATGATGACATACCTTTTATAATCTCAATTCGAATTTTCTTATTATTTCTTCATTTATAATTTTACCCTCATCAAAAGAAAGAATTCTATCAGCTATATTTATTAAATAATCATCGTGTGTAGCGATTATGATTGTTCTAACATCATCTTTTAACCCTTTAAAAATATCTCGAATAAATTGACTAGTTTTTTTGTCTAAATTAGCCGTTGGTTCATCAGCCAGGATCATGGGGGGATCGTTTGCTAATGCTCTTGCTATAGCAACTCTCTGTTGTTCACCAGCAGAAAGTTGAAATGGTAAATGTTCTCTCCGATCAAGAAGGTTCATTTTTCTTAATAATTCTTCTGCACGCTTCCTCTGTTCTTTAAAAGCTACTCCTGAAAGATTCATTGGAAACATAATATTTTCCTCAGCAGTAAGTGTACTAATAAGATTATAATTTTGAAAAACAAAACCAGTATTTAAAAGTCTCCAGGTTGTTAAGGATTCCTCTTCCATATCTGAAATTTTTACACCAAAAGAATATAATATTCCTTTATTGGGTGAATCTAAGCCTCCTATTAGATTTAAAAAAGATGTCTTACCTGCACCACTAGGTCCTTTAATGACTAAAAATTCTCCATTATGAATTGTTACAGATACATTATCAACAGCTCGAACAATAAAATCTCCTATTTCATAATCTTTAAATAACTCTTTACAAACAATAGCAAACTCAGAACTTATTTCTTTCAACATTTCTGTTTTTGAAATAATATTATTCTCGTTCACTGAATTTTCTTGCTTAATATCTTTTAAGGAATTATTAATTTCTGGCACATTGAAAATAATTATTTTTTATTTAAATCTTTAGTGTCATATTAAATTAATTGTAATGATAATCTGAAAATTACATTTCTATATAATGAATTTATAAAAAATTAGTATTTTTCTTTTAAAAGATGCTTTTCTTTAGAATTTTTTAATAGAAAGAACCTTAGTTTGATTGGATATATATTTGATGAATAATTTTTGGTTTGTTGGCTTTTGCTAAATTAACTTTAAATATTAAAGTATCATAATTATACAATAGAGGGAAGATTGAGAAAATACAAATAATATCCCCTAATGAAAAAAGGGATTCCCTTTTTCGTGGAATTTCCTAATTAAAATGGTAACTAAACTGAATTTTACAAAATCTTAAACAAACATGTTGAGATTTTGTTTTTTTCTCATCTCCCTCTCTCTCTTTTTAAATTTCTGAAGCATATCAATTTTGGAAACTAGATTTTTATAATGAAATAAGATTTAAAGGAGAAATTTAATTTACATTAGTATAAATTAACATTTATAATAGAATACAGAAAGGAGAAATTTGTGAATTTCGAAAATTTAACAGAATTAGTAATTGAATTAGAAGTAGATGATATTGCCGGTGCTGTGAAAGAAGCATTAGATGAAGGAAAGGATGCATTTGATGTTTTAAATGCTTTGACAAAAGGTATGGATGAGGTTGGTCGTCGTTATGAGGAGAAAGAATATTATTTAACTGAACTTGTGTTAGCTGGAGAAACTATGAAGGAAGCTTTTAATATTTTGAAGCCTATTTTAGCTGCATCAGATAAAACTGAGGATAAGGTTAAAATAATTATAGGTACAGTCAAAGGAGACAACCACGATATTGGAAAAAATATATTAGCATCCCTACTCTTAAGTTCTGGTTTTGAAATATATGATTTGGGGATGGATGTTGATGAAAATACAATAGTTGAAAAAGTAAAAGAAACAGGAGCTACAATAGTCGCATTAAGTTCTTTATTGACCATGACTGTAGAACATATTAAAGTTGTTCATGAGGCTTTACAAGCAGCAGGACTGCGTGATAGAGTTAAATTAATTGTGGGAGGAGCCCCATTAAATATGGAACTTGCAAAAAAACTTGGAGCAGACGATTTTGCTGATGATGCGGTAGATGGAGTAAAACACATAAAAAAACTTGCTGGAATTAAATAATTATTTTTATTCTATTTTTGAGTTTTCTTCATTTTATTTAATTCTTTTAGTAATTAACCTTAAAGAATTTATAAATTATAAATTCATTTTTTTATGCATTTTATATATTTTTCTTAGTTAGGATTAAAGTATACTAAATTATAATCCGAAGATTTATACTCTTTAAGGCTTTTTTTTTTATTAGGAGGTTTTAAAAGTGAGTGAAGAACAAAGTGAGGAAGTAAAGATTGAAAGCGTATTAGATACGCGTGGATTATATTGTCCAGAACCCTTGTTCGAGGTAAGAAATTTAAGTGAAACTTTAAGCGTAGGGCAATGTTTTAAGGTTCTTGCTGATGATCCTGCAGCAGAAGAGGATCTTAAGAGATGGGCTAAAAGAACTGATACAAAAGTAGTTGAATTTAAGAAGGACGGCGAAGATTTAATTTTTGTCTTTAAGAAAATGAAGTAAATTAGAGTGAGAAGCAATGAGTGCTTATTTAGATTACCAAGCAGCAAAACCAGTTGATCCTCGTGTATTTGAGGTCATGAAACCTTATTTTACAAAAGAATTTGGAAATCCATCGTCATTGCATACTTATGGATATAATGCTACAAAAGCCTTAGAAGAAGCTCGTCTTAAGCTTGCTGAATTTATAAACGCTCCAAGTCCAGAACAGATAATATTTACTTCTGGAGCTACAGAATCAAATAATTTGGGAATAATTGGTGCTGCTCTTCGAAATAAAAGAAAAGGAAACCATATCATTATATCCGAGATTGAACATATTTCGATCATAAACATTGGAAAATATTTAGAAAGACAAGGTTTCAAAGTAAGTCGAGTTCCTGTGGATAGGTTTGGTATCATAAACCTAGCTAAATTAGAGAGATTAATAACTGATGAGACAATTTTAATATCGATTTCTACAGCTAGTAATGAAATTGGATCCATCCAGCCTGTAGAAGAAATCGCAGAACTTGCTCAAAAGAAAAAAATCTGGTTTCATTCTGATGCTGTAGCAAGCGAAAGTGCAATACCTATTGATGTACAAAAGGTTCCTTTTGACTTATTGACTTTATCTTCCAATGATATTTATGGTCCTAGGGGTGTGGGCGCTTTATATCTTAAGAAAGGGGTAAGAGTTAATCCTATTCTTATTGGAGGGGGTCAAGAGAATGGCATGAGATCGGGATCTGAGAATATGCCGGGGATTATAGGATTTGCTAAAGCAGCTGAGATAATGAAAGCAGAAATAAAGGAAGAAGCAGCTAGACTAAAAACTTTGAGGGATAAATTAATTAGGGAAGTTTTAAAGATACCGCATTCATATTTAAATGGGCATCCCGAGAAAAGAACGTCCCATAATGCTAATTTCAGGTTTGATTATATTGAAGGTGAATCATTACTTCTTAAATTAAAAGATGAAAAAGTTGAAGTAGCAACAGGTTCAGCTTGTTCTTCAAAAACATTAGAGCCATCTCATACACTAATCTCGTGTGGTTTGTTACACGAAGAAGCACATGGGAGTTTATTACTAACTTTAGGAAGATTTACTGAAGAGAAGGATATTGATAAAATTATAGAAGTATTACCTGGAATAGTAAGGCAATTAAGAATTTTATCACCTCTTACACCTTCAGATTTATTAAAAAAATTACAAGAGGAGGAAAATTAAATGAGTGTACATAAGTATACCGATAAAGTTATGGATCATTTTCGTAATCCACGAAATGTTGGTTCAATTGAGAACCCTGATGGATATGGCAAAGTTGGAAATCCCGTATGTGGAGATTTAATGGAAATGTTCATAAAAGTAGGTAAAAATGATAAAGGAGAAGAAATAATAGATGATATTAAATTCAAAACTTTTGGTTGTGGGTCTGCAGTTTCAACTTCATCAATGGTAACTGAAATGGCTAAGGGAATGACACTTGATGATGCATATAAGATTACACGAAGTGATGTAGCAGAGGAATTAGATGGACTACCTCCCATCAAAATGCATTGTTCAAATCTAGCTGCAGATGCTTTAAAAGCAGCAATCAATAATTACCGAGAGGGTACAAAACCAGATGTCGAAGTAGTTACATCTTGTCAGTTAGAAGTTCGAGTAATTCTAGGAGTTGATGAATTTAAAGGGAAAGGAGTATATTTAGAAGTTCCTGATCTTGAGAAACTAAGAGAGAAAAGAACATTAATTGTTGATACTGGCGATGAATCTTTAGAATTAGCTCTCAAATTAACTGAATATACAGGAAGAGTAATTTTAGTAACTTCTGCAAAAGAAATTCCAGGAACTGTGGATATAGCAAAAAAGTTGAAGCACTCTGATGTTAAATTATTACGTCAATCAGAAATAAATGAAATTAAAGGAGAATTAGGCGAAGTGGAAAAAGTAATCATACACGATTTCGATGAAGAGGAAAATTACGAATTGTTTGTGGATGCAGTAATAATTTTAGACTATAGAGGTTAAATTTTTTTTATTTTTTCATTGATTCTAAAATATAATCGGTTATATATTTACTTTCTTTATCCAGTTGATTCTTATAATTAACATATCTAAAATTAAAAACACATAAGGGACATGATGTAGCAATCTCTTTTGGTGTTATATTGGAAAATAATTCTTTTCCAATTTTTATACAGATGCTACTATCTACCCCTCTTATTCCAGAACCAGCGCCACAACAAGGCGTATCTTCAGGATTAAGAGCTAAATCTTTTAATTTTAAACCACATTTCCTTAAAAGCTCTCGAGGTTCATAATAAAGAGGACCACTTATGTGCTTTCTTCCTATTCGGCAAGGATCGTGATATGTAATTGATCTATTTAATGAATTTAAGGTAATTTTTCCCTTTTTTTCCAAGTCGTAAATAACCTCAATTATATGTCTAACATTTAGATTAAAATCTCCAAAATATTTTCTATAAACTTTATCAAATGCATATAAACAACCCCCACAAGTAACAATCAAATTTTTTACTCCAATTTTTTGAAAAATTTCAATATTCTCTTTAAAGATTTTCTTAGCCAATTGAAGATCCCCTGCAGAATAGATATATTCTCCACAACATGGTTCCTCTTTCAGAATTTTAAAATCATAACCAGCAAGTTTTAAAATTTCATAGGAACTAAGTGCACTTTGTGTAACTCGAAATGATGACATGCATCCTAAAAATAATAGAGTATCTGAATCTTTCTTTTCAAATTCTTCTTTTTCTTTGTATTTCTCGGGTAACCAATTTAACCTTTCATCCGGATCTCCGCCAACAGAGTTATCTTTCTCAATAATTCCTTTTATTATCTTATTATGTATTTCTAAAGGCGCTTGCTTTTTTTCTACAAGGTTAATTTTTGAAGAATGAATAATTTCTGATATTTGAATATTTTGTTGACAAGTTAAATCACATAATGCACATAACGTACAAGTATAGAGCCCGATGATCTCATTTTCAGTAATAGAATTATTAGAGAAGACATTTTCAGCTATTTTTAATCTTCCATAAGGTGATTTCGTCTCGTCAGAAGTAACTTTGTAAGTATCACATACTTCCATACAATCCTTGCACTCTATACATGAATTTATTTGGGTCAATAGTTTGTTTATATCCATAGTACTATCGTAAGTTATAATATTGGATTATTTAGTAATCTTACTAACATATAGTAACCAAATTTATATTAACTCCCTTATAAAAAAGGTTAGGATATACAATATTTTAGAATAAAATTGGCAATTGTTATGAAAAGAGTTGTGATTGTTGGTGGAGTTGCAGGAGGAGCTTCAACTGCGGCTAGATTAAGAAGATTAAGAGAGGACTTTGAAATAATTATGCTTGATCGAGGACCATACGTTTCATTTGCAAATTGTGGGTTACCCTACTATGTTGGAAATATAATCAAAGATCGTGAATCGTTAGAATTAGTGACACCAGAAAGATTCCTTGAGAGGTTTAAGATTGATGTTCGGGTTAATAACGAAGTAATTTCTATAAATAAAGAGGAGAAAAGAGTTATAGTAAAGGATTTAAAACACTCTGATGAATTTTCACTTGAATATGATTATTTAGTCTTAGCAACTGGTTCAAAACCAATTGTTCCTCCATTTGATGGCCTTGAGAAGGTCCCTTATTTTACTGTATGGACAATTCCAGATGCTATAAAAATTCGTGATTTTGTAGAAAAGTCTCATATTAAGAAGGCAGTTGTGATTGGTGGAGGATTTATTGGACTAGAAATGGCAGAAAATTTAGCCCATTTAGGGGTGAAAGTCAAGATCATTGAAATGTTAGATCAAGTCCTGCCTCCTATTGATAAGGAAATTGCACAGTTTATCCATCAAGAGCTAATATTAAATGGGATTTGCCTCGTTTTAGAAGATCCTGTTGACTCTTTTGGTAGAGATGATAATGATAACCCTTTTGTAAAGACAAAAAGTGGAAGGATAATAGACACAGATCTAATTATATTATCTATTGGAATTAGACCAGAAAGTGAACTAGCTAAAGAGGCTAAATTAGTTGTCAATGATAGAGGATATCTTATAGTAAATAATAAAATGCAAACATCTAATCCAAGTATATACGCTGTGGGTGATATTGTTCAATTAGAACATTTTCAAACTAAAAAACCAATATCAATTGCATTGGCTGGACCTGCAAACAAACAAGGAAGAATAGCAGCGGATAATATTGCTGGAAAAGCCTCAGAATATAATGGAGTTCTAGGGGCCTCTGTTGTAAAAGTTTTTGATCAAACTATCGCTTCAGTAGGTTTAACTGAAAAACAACTAAATAATCTAGACTTAAAATATAATAAAATCTATATCCATCCAAATAATCATGCAGGTTATTATCCTGGAGCAATACCCATAACATTAAAATTAATATTTGAAGTCCCTACAGGAAAAATTCTTGGGGCACAAGCGGTAGGAGGTCCAGGTACAGAAAAAAGAATTGATGTGATCTCGACAGTAATAAAATTTAATGGCACTGTATTTGACTTGGAAGAACTGGAGTTAACATATGCTCCACCTTATGGTTCTGCTAAGGATCCTGTAAATATGGCAGGTTTTGTGGCATCTAATTATCTGAGAAACGATATGCCGATTTTTCAATGGCATGATTTCATAAATATCACGAATAATGGAAGTATATTATTAGATGTTCGAACTAAAGATGAATTTTCTGCAAGAGCTATTGATGGCTCAATTAACATACCGATTGAGGAGCTTAGAGAAAGGCTAGGTGAATTATCTAATAATAATCCAATTTATGTCTATTGCGAAGTAGGATATAGAAGCTACTTAGCATTAAGAATTCTATTACAAAGTGGATTTAAAGAAGTTTTTGAGTTAACTGGAGGATTTAAAATTTATGAGATGGCAACTGCAACCACTGAAGAAATAATGGCAGCTTGTGGAGGATCTGAAAATGTCATCGAAGAATACGTCCATGAAAAGGCTACCGAAAGTAAAGATTATATAGAGGTAGACGCTTGTGGAATATCATGTCCAGGTCCTTTAAATGCAATGATTAAAGGACTTGAAACATTACCAGAAAATAAGAGATTAAAAGTTTATGCTACTGATCCAGGATTTAAATCTAGTGTTGAAGCATATTCTAAATTAAATGATGCTGTAAATTTAGTACATCTTGGAAAAGAAAAGGGAATGTTAGTTGCTACCTTAGAAAAAGTACGACCAATTGAAATTGTAAAGCCTATTAAAAAGAAAACTAGGAAGGAATTAAGACCTCCTGATGCTCCTCCAGTCTCTAAAATAAGTGTTGATGAGCTTTTTGAGCGTATAAATACAGAAGACGAACCAACCCTTCTGATTGATGTTCGATCCCCACAAGAATATCATGGTCCTCATGGACATATTAAGAATGCCAGATTAATACCTCTAGGAGAGCTTTTAAATAACCCAGATGTTATTAAGGAGTATAAAGATGAAGAAATAGTCTCAATATGCCATTCAGGTTCCCGTTCTATGATGGCAGCTCAAATTTTAGCACAGGCAGGGTTTAAGGATATTCGAAATTTGACAGGGGGAATGATGATGTGGCATAGAAAAGGATATCCTGTAGAGTTGGTAGAAAGTAGAATGTCAGATACCTATTATTAAATCAATTATTTTTAGATTTTCTTTAAATTATAAGTAAAAAAGTTAAAATAAAGGCGAAATAATTTAAATCCAAATATATTCATATATAACGAATTTCCAATTTAAAAAATGGAGGTTAAAAAACTATGAAAGAAACTGCTAAAAAATTATATACAGCATATGTTGGAGAATCACAAGCGCGAAATCGCTATTATTACTTCTCTAAAGTAGCGAAAAAAGAAGGATATGTATTAATTTCAAAGATTTTCGATGAAACGTCGGAACAGGAAAAAGAACATGGAAGTTGGTTCTATAAAATGCTCCAACAGTTTAAAAAAGAAGAAAATTTCGATTTAATGAAGGTAATCCCTGATGCAGAATTTCCAACTACCCTTGGAACTACAATTGAAAATTTAAAATCCGCTATAGCTGGAGAAAACATGGAATGGAAAACACTTTATCCAGATATAGCTGAAACTGCTGAAAAAGAAGGATATCCTGCCATTGCAAATAGGGTAAATGCAATTGTAAAAGCTGAAAGACATCATTCTGAGAGATATGGTAAACTTCTCAAACTAGTTGGTGATGATGCTTTCTTTAAACGAGGTAAAAAGATAGTGTGGGTTTGTATGGAATGTGGTTATGAAGTTGAAATGGATGAATTACCTAAAAACTTCAAATGTCCATCTTGTGACCATCCACGAGAATACTATAGAAAAAAGTGCGAAGATTTCTAAAAAAAATAAGTTCCTTTTTAATTTAAAATCAAAATTTTTAAAAATTTAATAATCTGAAGTAGAAACAAAAAATTATGTATTTGTGAAGAAAAATGAAAGAGAAGGAAATCTATAGATGCGCAATATGCGACAAAGTTATAGAAATTTTAAATCCCGGAGTAACTCAGACGATATGTTGCGGAGAACCAATGAAATTAATGGAGGAACAAACGAAAGACTGGAAAACTGAAAAACACGTTCCTAAAATTACTATTGATGGTAATAAAGTGACTGTAGATGTAGGAATCTCAATGGGAACCCCTCATCCTATGACTGATGAGCACTATATAATGTGGATTGAAATAATATGTAAAAACGGATGCTATGAAAGAAGATTCTTAAAGCCTGGTATGGAGCCTAAAGCAACCTTTACTGTTGCTAATCCTGAAGGTCTCTGGGCTCGAGAATATTGTAATTTACACTTTTTATGGAAGAGCTAAATTCTAAATTTTATTTTTTTATTTTTTTTTTTAAGATTTCAAATTAATAAAAAGGTCGAATTCAACACTTTTAATTTGCTTCTACTCATTACATAAATTATGAACAAAAATTCATGTAACCCTGAATGGGATAAGGATGATATAATCAGCCCTACATGTGTTAAATGTGATAGCATTAATCACTGCACGAGAGGTAAGCCAAATAAATCGATAGGAAATTGTCCTATGATAATAAGTCCTGAAATCGCCAAGGAAGTTAAAGAGATATACGAATCAGATGAATTTGTGAAAAATTCTACAAAAGTAGCATCCATTGTGGAAGCTAAAGGTTATATTCATTGGCCTCGTCTTAAAGATACGATTGAGTATGCAAAGGGTATGAAATATAAGAAATTAGGAATCGCTTCTTGTGTAGGCCTTCAAAATGAAGCAGAACTAACTGCAGAAATTTTAGAGAAATATGGATTTCAGGTATATTCTGTTTGTTGTAAGACAGGAGCTATTCCAAAAACTAAAGTTGGGGTTCCAAAAGAATTTACTGAGATATCTAAGACAGGGTATCCAATTGGTTTTGTAACGTGTAATCCTGTAGCCCAAGCACTACTATTGAATAAAGCAAAAACTGATATGAACATTATAGTAGGTTTATGTGTGGGACATGATATTACTTTCACTCATTTATCAGAAGCTCCAGTAACCACTTTCATTGCGAAAGACAGGTCAAACCCTCACAATCCAGCATCTATATTGTATACACACTACGGAAAATCTTTTATTGAAAGTGATTTAAGAGCTTTTTCTGAAGATCCTTAATCCTAACTCTGCTTATTTCTTTTCTTTCATTTTAATTTATGGATTAACTTTTAGGATTAGACTTCAATAGTAGTTCATCATCTTAATCTATTTATAGCGTAGATAATTTTGAAAAGTAATTAAATAGATAAAATGATGTTATATGAAAAACACAATTTGCACTTATGATAAGAATACCAAACTTAATTATAAAATTCATGATTTAATTGCTCAATGTTTAGATGGGTGTGATAGATTTTTAAAAGACTTAAAAGCTAACAAACCAGATTCATTTCTTACTATAATTGAATCTTTAAAAGGATTCTATGAAAAGATTGAAAATTATGAGGTTACTTTCAAATCCGATTTTGAAATCCTAAATCAATATCCTGTTTTAGTTAATGGGAGTAAAAATCATGTCTTATCACTTGTAGGTTATAGCAAATATAATCCTCCATCGATTGAGGTTGAAATAGAAATATATACTTTAGATCTCGTACGTACTTTCACTCATTTCGAATATTTTTTAATGGAATCACTTTTAAAAATAATGAATCGGGAGGAGGCAATTGAATATATTAAAAATTTATCGGATGAGGTTTCTCTCTCTAGAAGGAATCCAAATAATTATGTTGATTCATTTGAAGAATCTGTAGAACGTTTTAAAAATAATTTGGGAAGATGGAGAATGCAAGAATGTATTACTGGCTCATTAGATGAAGATAAATTGCTATATAAGGTTAAGAAATGTGAATGGGCTAAAGTATTGAAAGGTTTTGATTCAGAGCTATGTTATGCAATGTTATGTTATTCTGATTTTCAAGGAGCACAGAATTTAAATCCTAACTTCATACTTACGAGAACGAAAACATTAATGATGGGGGATGATTATTGTGATTTCTGTTATCATGATACACGTAAAGATAAAGATCTAAATCATCCTTCTGAAAGTGAATTTAAAGCCTTGGGTTAATTTTTTTTTATTTTTTATTTTAAAATAATGAAATTTTAAAATACAAATGCAAATATTAAAATAGAATGAGTATTAGTTATGAAGAGAAACTATGATACTCTTTTTACAGATTTTTGTTATCTTCTGTTTTATTATTGTTATGGTTGCTCTCTTTCGTGAGAAAACAGATTTTCTAACTTATAGTGTGTTAGCAATGTTAGCTGCTGCTACAGCTACTTTCATTTTTTCACCAACACCAGTTTCTATTGAGGAGTTCATTTTGGCAATAGATTGGCCTGTCATTTTTTTCTTGATCTCTGTATTTACTATAGTGGTGATTTTAGATGAACAATTAATTTTTCAAGAAATTGCATCAAGGATAACGAAAAAGTTCCATACTAATACTCGAAGGTTTTTTTGGGTGATTTGTTTAATTTCAACTTTAAGCGCTGCTTTCATTGAAGATGTTTCGGTTGCGGTTATTTTTATACCCATGATAATATTTACAAGTGAAAAAATGAAGATAAATCCAACTCCAATATTATTGGGAATGACTATTTGTATAAATCTTGCTGCAACTCTAACTCCTTTTGGTTCTGCCCAGAATATTTTGATTGCAAATAAATTTACTCTATCAACAGTTTGGTTTTTCACGAGCCTTTCAATTTATTTTATCTTTGCTACTTTTCTGACCTTGACTCTTTTAGATTATTTTATCCTTAAAAAAAATTTAACAAAAATTTGGGCACCTCATTGTACTGAATATAATGAATCTTTAGAAGCTGACCATATCGAGGAACATGAGTTAATAATTCTGGAAGAATCTGTTAATCCTAAAGTATTTTATCGAAATTTGGGTGCTTTATTAATCTTCTTTATTATGTTAATTATTATTCCTAGTATTCTATTTGTAGGACTTCTTGGAATGCTTTTGTTTGTGTTTATTAATCCTAGGAGACGTGAGTCTGGAAAAAAAAAACCTGATATCTCTTATTACTTCAAAAAGGTTGATTTCAAATTACCTTTCTTCTTTATAAGTTTATTTGTGCTAGTATATTGCTTTGAAAAAGTTGGAATTATTGCCATTATTGAAGATTTTGTAGTGGCTATAGCACCATCCAATCTCTTTTTATTGTGTGTTTTGATACTGATTTTAACATCTATTCTTTCGGCTTTCCTAGATAATGTTCCTATTACGGTTCTTTTCATTCCAATAATTCAAGTTTTAATATTTGATGGTTATTCATCAATTCCATTATTAATTGCATTTATTTTAGGGATAAATTTGGGCGGAAATTTCCTACCTCAAGGTAGTGCTGCAGATATGATGACATTGGATCTATCTACAAAATATTGTGTTGATGGGATGAATTATAAGAAATTATTAAAAGTTGGGGGCCTTTTTGCTTTATTGCATATAGTACTTGGAATATTGTATCTCGCGGCTATAATTTTTATATTTTTTTGAGGCAGAGTATGAATAAAAAGAAAGCAATTATATTGGATAGGGATGGCACGTTAATTGAAGACAAAAATTATACTTACAAAATAGAAGATTTTGAATTATTAGATGGAGTGATTGAAGGATTAAAGCTACTCCAAAATGATTTTCTCTTTTTCATTGTGACAAATCAATCAGGAATAGGGAGAGGTTATTATACAACCCAAGATTTCCAAATTTTCAATAAACATTTAATTCATACCTTGAAAAAACATGAAATAAAAATTTTGAAAACATATTTCTGTCCTCATTTAAAGGAGGATGGATGTGAATGTAGAAAACCTAAAACTAAATTTATTGATGAGATCATTAAAGATTTTGAAGTTGATATTAGTAAATCATGGATGATTGGTGATCATCCTTCAGATATACAATTTGGAATAAATGCTGGGTGTAGGACTATTTTCCTTACAACTGGTCATGGTGATAAGCATTTGGATGAGTTAGAATACCTTGGTATTAAACCAACTCTAATATGCAATAATTTTTTTGAAGCAACAAATAAAATTTTAGATTTATAACACCTTTTAAACCTAAAAAATCTTATAAAGTTATTAGATTATATATATTCATAAAAGCTGAAATTGGATCTCAACTGACCGAAAAATTTAGTTATAAATTTTTTAATCATTAAAGAGCAAACTAATAAGAAGGCAATCTAATGCATAAAGATTCTAAAAATCGTTTACTCATTTTTTTTATTGCACTTTGTTTTTTTTTCAGTTTGTCTTTGTATATTCCTTTTTTAAAATTTTTATGGATTATATTTCTAGGCCCTTTTTTTTTAATTTTTTCTGGATTTCAATATGGCGGAGTACGTACAGTTTTTAATATTTATGGAACATCTTATAATCATATACTATGTTTCTTCTTTTTAGGTTGCCTTTCTTGGTCAATTGTAGTTTATTATTTTGTAAAAATAAACTCATCGGAAATTAGAAAAGTAATTCGATCGATTATACTTTTTTATCCATTTTGGTTTGGAATAAGTATATTTTTAGGAACTGTTGATGTAGTAGCCTTATACAATACTTTTTGGCTCCTGGTTCAAATTTTAATGTATATTTGGGTAGGTGTAGGAGTATTGTTTGCATTTAATATGATTCTCGTTATTTTTTCACCTCAAATCGGTAAAATTCGTTCAATCGGTAAAATTCTTTCAATTAACTTAAGTAATCAAAGCGATTTAGAAAAAGACAAACTGGAAAAGCCACAATATTCAATTTTTCTTAAAGTAGTTAATTTCTTAGTCAAACATGAATTTAAATTTTTAACTTTAATTATTTTATCTTTAGGATTCTTTTTTATAATATCTAATTTTGTAGCATTAGGTAGATATACAGCTCAGACTACTATATTTACATTTTTTACAACGTTCATTATTATTCTTCTTTTTGATATTAATTACATTACTTTTAAAAGCAGATGATCTTCAACACAAAGTATAAATCAATATTATTGTTAGGCATTGTTCTTACCTACTCAACTATCTTTAGCTGTATCTTTGTGTTTAATTTGGGAGATATTCATAATAATTCAAAGATCTCTACGGATTCTAATGTAGATGATTTTCATCTAAGAATCTCTAAAAATCAGAGTTCAATTCACATAATCGGAAACTCAGGGTGGATTAGTTATAAAAATATTACAAATTGTACAGGTCAGGGCACTTATTCTGATCCTTATGTTATAGAAGATTTAGTATTCAATAGGTCAGCTTACGATTATTGTATTTTTATTGAAAATTCTAATGTTTATTTTAGAATTGAAAATTGTAAAATCTCTAATGCTGAAATGGATACTGAATTTGAACCTAATTATTGGGAAGGAGGAGGTATAGTGTTAACCAATGTTAATAACGTTCAGTTAATCAATAACACCTGTTCTCGTAATACTTATGGGATTTTATTATATTATAGTAATAATAATACTATTTTAGGAAATAATGTTAGTAACAATTACGGATATGATTTTTACTGGGAGGAAACGGGTATTATTTTATCTAGTAGTAGTTATAACAATCTTACTAGAAATATTCTATACAACAATAATAGGGATGTGATAAGATTATCTAGTAGCCATCATAACCTGATTGTAGAGAATATAATTTCTATAGATTATAATACAAGATTCCCCTGGATCCCTACTCTACTTGTGTTAAGGGAAAGTAATTATAATACTATTGTGAGGAATAATTTTATTTCTAAAGGTGATGCACTTTGTTGGTCTGAAGATGCATGTATTGGTAATGTTTTTAAAAATAATTTTTGCTATATAGAACGTCTAAATAATTCAATCGCCTTTTTTCTGATTTTTCTAACTGGCATTTCATTATTTGTAACACTCATCATGTTAATAACAAAAAAGAAAAAGTAAATTCTTACTTGATATAAGGATTTCCTATATAAAGTAATATTACTACTAATCTATTATAATAAGATATAAGAATGTATTTTAAGTATGTCTTTGTTCTTTAAGAAGTTAAATAATGCTGAATTATGGGACAAAATTCAAAAATTAAGAGAACTCATTAAACATGAAAATAATTTTAAAAAAAGAACATGCTGGAATTGTGGAAAGGATTTAAATATTTATGATTTTCTAAGTGATAATGTTAATTTTACACCCAAATATATCTTAAAACTATGGCAAACTTCAATTTTAGAATTTCACTGCTGCGAGTGCTTTCGATATCTCAAGATTCATGAGTTAAAAAAAATTGAGAACGTATTAAAAGAAAGGAAATGTTTATACTGTGAAAATCCAATGGACATCTATAAATTTAGCAAATTTCACAATTTTTTGAAAATTCATGAAATAAAAACTCTTTGGTTAGACCCGAATTTCAAATTCTTCTGTGATAATTTATGTCAACGGAAATTTTACAAAACCTACTATGACTTTCTTAACAAAAAGAAATTGAAGAAGCAAGAACAGCTAAAAAATAAAAATTTGGAATAAAAGTTATTAATTTTAAAATTAATCTGAAGTCCTTTTTTTACCAAGAAAAGGCATTGCATGCTTATATTGATTCATAACAAAGCGAGAGATAACTATTCTTTGAATTTCGCTTGTTCCTTCATATATCTGGTATAATTTTGCATCTCTAAACAGTTTTTCGACGGGGTATGTTCTTAAATATCCATATCCTCCAAAAATTTGCACTGCTTCTGTTGTAACATTCATTACGACATCTGAAGCGAACGCTTTGGCTATTGAGGAACTCAAATTATTATCCATGCCTTGATCAGTCTCCCAAGCTGCTTTATATGTTAACAATCGTGCGGCTTCAATGTCTTTATACATATTAGCGATTTTTTCCTGGATTACTTGATAATTTCCAATTGGTCTCCCAAAAGTTTCTCTCTTGTGAGCATAATCGATAGAATATTCCATCGCAGAACGAGCACAACCGACAGCAAAAGCTCCTATAGCAGGTCGTGTGTGAGCAAATGTTTGCATTGCCAAAACAAACCCCCTTCCAGGCTTAGCAAGTACATTTTCTTTGGGAATCCTTACATTTTTTAAACCAACAGATACTGTGTTAGATGATCTTTGGCCTAATTTAGGGATATGCTTACCTAATTTCACTCCTTCAGTTTTAGTATCTACTATAAATGCTGCAATCCCCTTATGCTTTTTCTCAGGATCAATAGTTGCAAATACGGTGATATAATCAGCAAATCCACCATTTGTGATCCAAAACTTGGTTCCATTTAAAATAAACTCATCCCCATCTTTTTCTGCCCGGCACTGCATTCCTGCCACATCAGAACCCATCGTTGGCTCAGATGTGGCAAAAGCAATTAATTTAAATTCATTAACTAATTCCCCTAAAATTCTTTGCTTTTGTTCTTCATTTCCCCCAATAATGATAGGTTCTGCACCAAGATTATTGTCAAAAATAGAAGTGGCAATACCTGGACAAGCAGATGAGATTTCTTCAACAACAATACAAGAACTTAATAAACTTAAACCTGGTCCACCATACTCCTTTGGAACCTCTGAATTCAATAATCCTTGTTCCCAAGCTTTTTTAATAACGGGTAAAGGAAATTCTTCAGACTCATCATATTTTCTTGCTACGGGTAAAACCTCACGAATAGCGAACTCTCTTGCCTTTATTTGTAAAAGCTTTTCTTCTTCAGTTAGCATAAAATTCATTCGCCTATCACCATTTACTCTATTTTCTTAATTAATTTATCTATAATTACCTTAAAATCTAAATCTTCTGGTTTTGGTACAAATTTAACCTTGATTAATTCGTCCATAACATCAATTCTCGTTTCTTTCATAATATTGGCAATTTCTTGTGGAGCCTGACCTGACCAGCCATATGAACCGAAGGCTAAGCCTATTTTATTCATCGGTCTTAATCCTCTTTGATATGATAAATATTCTGCTACAGTAGGATATAATCCATTATTAAGTGTAGGACTCCCCACAATAATTACTTTTGCTTTCATCGCTTCAGTAATTACATCAGAATAGTCTGCCATAGTCAATCTGAAACGTTTTACAGGAATTCCTCTATGGCTAATTTCTTTTACTATTGCTTTTGCAATCTTTTCTGTACTTCCCCACATAGTATCATATATTATTATTACACTCTTTTCATCGATTTCACCCTTACACCATTTAGTATATTTCTCTAAAATTTCTGGAATATGGATGCGCCAACATACTCCATGAGAAGGACAAATGATGTCTATAGGTAGGGCTCCTACTTTAGGTAATGTTTTGGCTATTAAACCAGACAAGTGTAGCAAAATATTGGCATAGTATTTCTCAGCTTCTTGCATTACCTCACATAAATCATTTTCATCATCCCAACGTTTTGTTGAGGCAAAGTGCTGACCAAATGCATCATTAGAGAATAATACATTCTTACCATTTTCATCTTTCATAAATGAAACCATTGAATCTGGCCAATGAATCATTGGTATCGGTACAAAAGTTAATTTTTTACCATTTCCAATATCTAATGTATCTCCATCTTTAACGCCTCTTATCTTGTCAAAAATATCATCTCCTACCTCTTCATGAAAATGTGCTTTTAATATTTCAACTCCCTTTTCTGAAGCAATAAACTCAGCATTTGGAAGATAATTAATAATTAATGGAAACGACCCAGAATGATCCATTTCTACATGATTTGTAATGAAATAATCGATTTCAGAAGGATCGCATACCTCCTTAATATTTTTCAAAAAATATTCAAAATAGGGACGTTTAACAGTATCAATCAGTACAGTTTTTTCTCCCTTGATAATATAAGCATTATAACTACTACCTCGATGCGTGGAATATCCATGAAAATTACGAACTTCAAAATCAACATAGCCAACATAATAAATATCTTTCATTAATTCTAAATGTGTAATTTCAATTTCACCTTTATTTAATGAGATTAAATAGTATTTTCGTAATATAAATTCAAATCAAATTAAAAACTTATATCCTATTTATTATAAAGTTTTTGAGAGAAGAGTTAAAAAAAAAATAAAATAAGTGAAGTTAAAATAGGTTAATCAATTTTTTCGAACATATCTTTTCCTACTCCGCATACGGGACAGGTCCAATCGTCAGGGAGATCTTCCCATTTTGTACCTTCTGCGTCTTCATCATATATGTAACCGCAAGCTTGACACTCATAACGAGACATGTTTTAAACCTTTACTTTATAATTAATAATTTAGTATACTATGATTGATTTAAATTGGAATTATATTAAAAATATTAATTTAATAATTTATAAAAATAATGAAAGAATAGAAAAAAATAATGATAAATTAAGTTTATTTAATTTTTCTTGATGCTCTTTTACTTAAAAATATTAAATTAGATATGAATTAAACTTCTGTTTATTTATAACTAGTGTTTTTTGATGTGTAAAAACTATTATTTATTTCTATTCATATCTTTTTTTATAAAGAAATTTTTTGAAGAACGACATTTAGGGCATTTAAATTCATCTTCATTTAATTCTTCAAAAGGAATCTCTTTTTCACTATTGTCATAAATATAATTACATCTTTTACAGCGATAGATAGAAATCAATCTTCACCTCTTTTGATATTTTATTAAGGAGTATCTTTTCTTGTGAATTCTTTTTTTGGACCTTTACAATTTGGACATGTCCAATCGGGAGGTAATTCTTTAAACAGAATACCCGTTTTAGCCTCATCATACTCCATTCCACAGTTATTACATAAATAGGAATATAATTCTAATAATCTTTTCAATTCCTCTCTATCAACGTCCTCCTCCATTTTATTCGAGACGTAAGACATTGCTTTATTATCACCAAACAAAATTGCTCCTTTTAACTTGCTTCCTTTCAATACTATTTTCTGATAACAACAATCTTTTTTATCTGCTTTTTTCAGTATTTCCCAAGCTCCACCTTGCTCTTGAGAGGGATCAATAATACCCATTGAAGTCAATTCTAATCCGATAATTTTAAGAGTATTTTTAGGAGTTGTTCCTTTATAGTCAACTTTTTTCAAACCAAGAGCAGAAGCTGCAACTATTTTTGACTGCTCCATACAAGCAGGAATAATACCCCATATTTGTTCTTTGTATTCAATGCAATCTCCTACCGCGTAGATATCTTGTTCACTAGTTTCCAAGAATTCATTAACAATTATCCCTCTATTGGTTTGCATGCCAGCTTCTTTGGCTAGATCGATAGTAGGTCTAATCCCTGCTTGGATTAAAACAATTTCCGACTCTATTTGTTGTCCTCCCTTTAATTTAATCCCGGTTACAGATCCATTACCTAAAATTTCTTCAGTAGCGGCATCTAAAACTACTTTAATTCCTCGGCTTTCTATCTCATCTTTTAGCATAGCACCGCATTCTTCGTCTAATTGTCTTGGTAACAATCTAGGAAAGAATTCTACTACAGTAGTTTCTAAATTAGAATCATTAATTTGATTAGCTAATTCTAAACCTAATAAACCTCCGCCAATTACTATTGCTCTTTTTACATGCTCCTTTTTAATAAAATCTTTTATTTCTAGAGCATCATTAATGCTTCGTAATGTAAAAACACCTTTCTTTTCTTGTTTAAATTCGTTTGCATTTTTAATTGGAGGAATATTTGGCATGCTTCCAAGAGCTAAAATAAGCTTATCATAGGAAACTAATGAACTTTCACCTTCAATCTGAACTTTTTTTGATGCCGGGTCAATCTTATTGACTATTTTGTTTAAGTGCAGGCGAATTTGCTTGTTCTTATACCAATCTTCATTAAAAACGATTATATCATCAATTGTAACTTTTTCTGAAATTAATTCTGGTAGCTTTACCCTTGTATAATATGGATAACTTTCTTGAGTATAGATTTGAATATCGACTTCATCATTGAGAGCTCTTATATTTTGAGCTGTAAATGTTCCAGAAATATTGTTCCCGATTATTAAAACTTTCATAGAATAATTAGTTTATACATCTTATTTTAACGTTTTCATTATAGATTGTAATCTGAATTAGTAACCTAATGAACATGTTCAATTATAACCTTAAATCATAATACCTTATTCTTTAAATAGATAAACTTTAATAAACATAAAAAAAAAGTGATAATTTATGGAAAACGAGAGAATTTCATATCATAGATCTGTTCAAAAAGTATATGAGAGAATTAAAAAAGATAGAATGACCAACATTTGGGATCGATTTGAAGCTCAAGGATTTGGAGGAGATCCCGATAAAAGATGTCCATTCTGCTTAAAAGGAGCACGCTGTGACTTATGTTCCAATGGTCCATGTAGAGCGGACTCATCAATTGATAAACGTGGTGTATGTGGTATTACTGCTGATGGAATGGCAATGCGAATGATGCTTCTTAGAAATGTAATGGGAGCATCTACTTATCACTATCATACTGAAACAACTTTAAAAACCCTAAAGGCAACGGTAGAAAGTCAAACACCTTTTAAAATCTCTGAACCAGAAAAACTAAAAAGTTTCGCTCAACGCCTTGGTTTAGATAATTCTGGGTCAGAAAAAGACATAGCTCTAAGGTTATATAATTTTGTTATGGAAGATTTCAATAGATCCTATGACCAAGCAAGCAAAATTGTCGAAAAATTAGCCCCACCCGAAAGACAAGAAGTATGGAAAAAATTAGGAATCTTTCCAGGAGGATTACATGGTGAACTTATGTTCTCAACCAGTTCTTGCCTCACAAATGTAGATGGTTATTATGCAAGTTTAGCTCTTAAAGCAATGAGATTAGGAATCGCCATGGCTTATCAAAGCCAAATTGTGAATGAATTTACTCAAGATATTTTATTCAATATCCCCAGACCCCATAAGATGAGGGTTAATCTCGGAGTTTTAGACCCAGACTATGTAAATATACTACCAAATGGCCATGAGCCATTTTTAGGGTTTGCAATGGTTCAACTTGCTCGTAAATCTGAATGGCAAGAAAAAGCTAAATCCGTAGGTGCAAAGGGATTAAGAATAATAGCGAATATTGAGACGGGGCAAGAAATGATACAAAGATGGGAGATGGATGATGTTTTTTATGGATTTACTGGTAATTGGATTATGCAAGAAGCCGTCTTAGCAAGTGGTTGCATTGATGCCTTTATTTGTGATATGAATTGTTGTATGCCAATTGATCCGATTTATGCTGAAAAATATAAATTTAGATTAGTACCAGTCTCAGAAGTAGTAGTATTCGAAGGAATTAATGAGAGAGTAGATTATAAACCTGAAAAAGCCGAATCTCAAGCAGCAAAATTACTACAAATGGCAATTGATAATTTCAGAGAACGCAGAGCTAGCGTTGACCCCATTACTGATTTGGATATGAATGAAGCGATAGTTGGATTTTCAAGTGAAAGTATTCTTGCTGCTCTAGGAGGAACTTTAGAACCCTTACTCGATTTAATTAAAGATGGTACAATACGAGGGGTTGCAGGACTAGTTTCTTGTACTACATTAAGAGATTATGGACAAGATGTACATGTTATTGAAGTGGCAAAAGAGTTAATTAAAAGAGATATTTTAGTGTTATCAATGGGATGTGGTAATGGAGCATTACAAGTTGGGGGATTATGTATCCCAGAAGCAAAAGAAATGGCAGGTCCCGGTCTAAAAGCGGTTTGTGAAAAATTAGGCATTCCCCCAGTACTAAGTTATGGAACTTGCACTGATACTGGCAGAATCGCAGACTTAGTAGGAGCTATCTCTGCCGCGCTTGGTGGTGTACCAATTCCAGATCTTCCTATAGTTGCCGTAGCTCCAGAATATATGGAACAAAAAGCCACGATAGATGGTGTGTTTGCTCTAGCTTTCGGATTGTATACATATATTAATCCTGTTCCTACTGTTACTGGTGGTGCTGATTTAGTGAAACTTTTAACTAAAGATTGTAAGGATTTAACCGGTGGGATTTTACATGTAGAAACAGACACAAAAGAAGCAGTAGATGCCATGATGGACCATATAGAGACAAATCGTAAGAAGTTAGGTATTTAGTATCTATTTATAGATTTTTATTCAATTTCTTGTTTATTTTATTTTTTTTCTTATTTTGAACATGTTCGAAATTAAAAATATATAATCCTCTCTATTTGATTTAATCATGACTGAAGCAAAACTAAATAAAATGGTAAAAAGAAAAATTATTAAGATTGATGAAGATCTCTGTACAGGATGCGGAAATTGTGTTGTAGATTGCGCAGAGGGAGCTTTAAAGGTTATTAATGGAAAAGCTAAGGTTATAAATGAAGTTTTTTGTGATGGTCTTGGCGCATGTATTTCAGGTTGTCCTGAAGGTGCGCTTGAAATTATCGAAAGAGAAGCTTTAGAGTTCGATGAAGAAGCTGTTGAGAAACATTTAGAATCTAGTAAAAATTCTAAACAAGTTGAGGTAAATCAAGTAGAGCAAATTATTTCTGAACATACACACCAATGTGGTTGTCCATCGGCTCAAACAATGGTATTTGAGGAACCAATAGAGCAAAAAGAAGGATCTGGAAAGATATCTTCAACTTTACGACAATGGCCTGTTCAAATGCACTTAATTAATCCTAGGGCTCCTTACTACCAAGGTGCAGATGTTCTACTATCAGCTGATTGTGTTGGATTTTCTTATGGCGATTTTCATAGAGACTTTATGAAACAGAAATCAATTGCTATTGCCTGTCCTAAACTTGACCAAGGTAAAGAAGTCTATATTGAAAAAATTAGAACGTTAATAGATGATGCTAAGATTAACACTCTCACAGTTGCGATTATGGAAGTACCATGTTGCGGAGGATTATTAGCCTTAGCTCAAGAGGGCGCCAAACGAGCAAATCGGAAAGTTCCTATAAAATATATTGTTGTAGGAATACAAGGAAACATCTTAAAAGAAGAATGGATATAATTTCTTTTTTCTTTATTATTTACTTTTCAAATAAAACTTTCTTTTTAATGATTTTTCTAAGCATTACCGATAATGCTGATTTAGATTTACCTAATTCGTTAGCTAATTCTTCTAGAGAAATTTTTCTAGGAATTTCAAAAAAACCAGAGGAAATAGCTCTATCAAGAACATTTAATTCATCCAAAGTTAATTTATATTTTTCATCCTCAATATTATAGGGTGCAATCCCGATTCTTAGCAGTTCGAAGTTAATATTTCTCTCTTCAAAAAGAGTTAGGAGTTGATCTATTCTATCTCGACTTGAAATTAACCTCCAATAAGCAAAACCATCTTCCACTCTTACTGGAAAATCTACAAGTACTCCACATTTTATTATTGCATATAATAAATAAGGATCTTTTGTTTTTATATTAAATTTTACATAGTTTTCTTCTCTCTCTATAACACTTAGCTCAAATACAGAAGGATGGACACTAATTTCTTCTATTATAGAATCTATATTATAATGCATTATCTCAATTACGCTATTGCCTATAGATCTCTCAAGATCATAAGGAAGAAAATGTGAAATTTCCATTTTTACATCAGGATAGTTCCTAAAAATTTCAGAGAACCAAAGTGGTTCTGGAAACTTGATTTTAATTCTAGCTAAGCTTGGTTTATCTGAAGCCATTTTGAAATACTAGTTTTTTAGATTTTAAAACTTTATTTTATACAATAATGATTAATTATTAATAAAAACAAGTTAAAAGTATTATTATGGTAGAAATTGAGAATCTTTTACTTGGAATTTCTGGAAGCCCAAGAAGACAAGGAACGGAATATGCAGTTCAGTATGCTTTAAATTATGCTGCTGAAAAGTTTGGGTTTGAAACTGAATATTGGAGTGTTAGAAAGAAAGAAATTAAATTCTGTATTCATGATGATTATTGTATTCGAGAGAAAAAGGGATGTATCCATAAGGATGATATGGTAGAACTTTATTCTAAATTGGAAAATGCTAAATTTTACTTATTTGGTACTCCAGTTTTTCAAGGCAATTTATCAGGTCAATTAAAAACGGTATTGGATCGGTGCCGTGCATTGGTTGCAAAGAATCCTAATGTGTTTAAAGATAAAATTGGAGCAGTATTGGCAGTTGGAGGAGATAGAAATGGAGGACAAGAGATTGCGATTAGAAGTATTCTAGATTTTTATCAGCAAAACCATATCATATCAGTATCTGGTGGGGCTTTTGGCGCGAATCTAGGTGCTAGTTTGTGGAGTAAAGATTTAGGTAAAAAAGGTGTTGAACAAGACGAAGAAGGGTTAAGAACCGTCCGAAAAGTTATAAAAAGATTAGTAGAATTTAAAAAATAAATACCTAAATTAAAAGATTAAAAATATGTCTATTTAACTCCAAATAATTTTTTTGCTTCATTCTCTCTGAGACCAGAAATACCCCAGAGTTCTTTAAACCAGTATTTTCCTTTATGAATTACTACTGGAGTATTCACAATACATCCATCAGCATCACAAAACGTCTTTAAAAAATTACCGTCATGAAGTAATTCATGGACAAATTCCTCATCATTTATATCTCGTTCAATGTATCTAACGTCATTCTCCTTTAACCATTCCTTTAATTCCGCACACCTGTGGCAGTCTTCCTTACTTATCACTATTGGGGTCTTTGATTCAGCCATATTTAATCATTTCTTTTTTTTTATTTCTAGAGATAAACGAGAATAATAAAAAAAGTTTAGCTTCTAAGTTATAAATTTTTTATATCTAAAAAGGTGATTTAATATAACAAATCATAAATACTTATATTTCACTCATAAAATCTTCCTAAATAAATTATTAAAAACAAAAAGAAAAACCAATTTTTACTTTTCATTTAATCTATTTTTTTTCAATTTTTAATAAATTATTATGATCAGATTCTTATTTCTTATGCTTATTCTATTCTTAAGATGGATCATAAAACACAAAATGAAGAATATAATAAGCATGTTAAAGTTTTACTTAGTAGCGCGAATTGGAAAGATAGAGCTATAGCAGCACAAAGTATAGGACAAATGAAAGAGGGAAGAGCAACAAATATTTTAGCGAGAGCGTTAAAATCTGAAAAGGATACTGTGGTTATTAATCGAATTATTGAAGCAATGGGTGAAATTAAAGACCCAAAAGCAACAATGCTCATTATTGATTTCTTAAAAGAACAGTTAAAGAAACCAGAAGAAGAACAAGATAAAAATAGATTATTTATTATTATAGAGAGCCTAATGAAAATAGGAGACAAAAGAGCACTTGAGCATTTAGGTATCTTATTAGATTCCTGTCATAATGATATTAGAAAGCTCACAGAAGAGGCTTTTGAGTGTATTGATCCTAATTGGAAAATGAATGTTAAAACACTATAAATCGATAAATTAATTAAAAATTAGGTTTAAATTATATTATGTCTGAAATTATTAATAATTTAGCCCAAACAGTTGAAGGATCAAATAACAGTAGAGATATTACCCTTCTAACCTTATCTACATGTATGTGGTGTAAAAAATGTAAAGCTTGGCTAAATGACCGTAATGTTCAATACAAATATGTGGATGTAGATAAAATTGAATTTGAAGATAAATCCAAAATTTTATCATATTTACGAGAAAAGTATCAATCTAGAATTTCCTATCCATTTATGATTTGTGATGATGATTTCGTTGTTGGATACAATCCCGGAAAATATGAGGAATTAATGAAATCTGGAGGTAGTTAGAGTGGATATGGAAACGAAGGAAGGTATGACTAAATATGTTGAACAGGTAAGTGAGAAAAACAATTGGATATTAAATATGGATAGTAATACCTTCAACGATTTGATTGATGGATTATTGGATAATAAGATAAGATTAGGTTACCAATCTTGTCCATGTCGTCTAGCTTCGGGAAACAGAGAATTAGACAGGGATTTAATATGTCCATGTGATTATGCTCCTCTTGATGTAAAAGAATTTGGTGCTTGTTATTGCAATTTATATATGCGTGAAAATTTTTATCAAACGATAAGGAAAGATTACATAGTTGTTCCTGAAAGGAGACCTATTGAAAAGGAGAAGGCAGTTTCTGAATATTTTAATCAGTAATTTTTTTAATATTTTTAATATTTATTTGAATTTTCTTATTTTTTATAGAAAGATTTGATTTCTATCGTCAATTTTTTATAATTAAAACCCTTAAATAGTACAGATTCTCTTTATTTATTATGCCAGATAAAGAAATTACAGATGATGATTTAGAAGACGAACTTGATAAAGCATTTAAAGAAAGTGAAAGGTTAAGAGACCACTGTGGATCTCCTTTACCAAGCAATAAAGAAGTAGGAATTCAGCGAACTGATGTAAAATTAAAAAAAGATTAAAATAATTTTTTTTTATTATTGTTGGGTATATTATACTCAATCTACTAATGTTAATTTTGTAAAAGCTCCAATTTCATTAAAGTCTGAAGGTTCCATTCTTAATTCTTTTCCAGTTATTTTATTTGCAATAGAGGCAGCAAAAATCGCCCATGGACAAATAGCATTTGTTAATTCTTCCTTTGTCATAACACTTCTCACCGGAGCTGTAGAACAATTTACTGATTCAATTGTAAATGATTTTTCAGACACCCACTTTATTTTAACTTTTTCTGCCATACCAATTTTCTCTGCCATTTTTATGAATTCATTTAAAGCATCTGAAAGGCTTAATTTTTCTAGCTTTTTCATGTTTAGTCCTGACATTGTCATCATCTTCTCAATAAACTCATAAGTTCTCGGTACAACATATTTGAATAGAGTTGGTGTTCCAAGTAGCTCTTTAGCTGATTTTTCATAACCAAAAGTAACTCCATGAAGTAAAAATGCAATCTGATTAAAAGCAAAGCGAGTTTTTTCTTTTAAAGTTCTTCCTCTTTTGAAGAGAACTAAAAGAAATAATCCAGCACCACCTATAAATGGAATAATAGCTGCCCATATAAAGGAAGCAGGTGCTATTATAGTTGAATACCCTGAAAGTTGCCATGCGGGTAATGTAACAAAATAAAAGTTATAAAGATTTGTCCAATGGGCTAAACTCCATCCTAGAAATCCAATAGGACCTATATATTTACCATATAAATATATACTGTTTTTTTTAAATCTAGCAACAATAAATTTAAAACTTACTAGAATAGTACCGATTAAACCACCGATCCAGGTATGCGACCAAACACCAGAGGGAATTAATAATAATGGATCAGCAGCGATAATATGTTGAGCAAGCATATACATGCACTGGGCAAATAAAGCGTAGAAAATTGTAATTTCAGTCCATCCAAACCTCTTATGATATTTAACTATTACAAAATCTCCTTTCATTAAGTTTAAATCTCTTATATTATATATTCCAATGAAATCATTTGCCAAAACAAAGCAATATCCTATTATTGTTTGTAATATCATTAGTTCAATCCATATTTCCATAGCAGCCATTTAAATATTCTCACATTTTTTTCTTATTTTGATTGAATTTGGAATCAATATAATTTCACAATATGTTAATCCTAAATATGAATTTTTCATATATAATTTACATTGAATTTAATTGTATATGAATTAAATCATATTAATTGTTTATAAATATCTATACAAGTCTTCTGAATTACTTTATAATCCGTAAAATCATGAATTTTACCAATTAAAGTTAAAGCAAAATTATTGAAATTCATACAAATTGTTGTTAATTTTTCTCCACCAATACTGGCATTAAAAAGAATTCTATTATAAATTTCTTCGCTGGCTTTTTTGGAAGATGTTAAAAAGCTTATAGTTTCTGGAATATACTCTGAACAATCATAAGATTCATCTAAAATTTTAGAATAAACTATTTTACCGACTAGATCAACTAAATATATCTGCTTTATTTTTGGATTCCAAACTATTTTATCAAATTGTTCAATCAATTTTCGAGGTCTTTTAATATACTTATCTTTTTCCTTAAAAAACTTCAATTGAAGATATTCTTTTTCAATATTTTCCTGCAACTGATATTGCTTTACTATAAGAATTTTATTTCGAGGTTCTACTATTAAATTTTCATTTTTGACAGTATTAAGCAATATCCAGTATAATTTTTCATTAAGATTATTTTGATAAAGCAATTTTGCAGAATTCATTATCAGTGGAATAAGGAAGCTAATTTTTTCTTTATTTACATATTGCTTAGCATGAATATAATAGATGTTACCTCCTTTTGGTTCAAGAAATATAACACCTTTTAATGTTGTAATTTCATCAATAGTTTTAATAGCGTCATCTAGCACATCTAAGCCATGTGACTTAATTATAGCTTCTACATGTTCATTAAATGTTTGGAATTGTGATATCATCCCATTAAATTCTTTGTTTAAATCATCGAAATAAAGTTCTGTAAATTTATTCATAATATCGTGAATAATAGCATGAAGTAATTCAATTAATTCTTCATTTTTTGTTGTTATTACAAATGTTAGTTTTTGATGTAGTTCTTCATATTTTTCAAAAATAATTTGAGTTTCCTTCATTTTTAGCGATTTTATATCTTCACCTCTTTCTACAGTTGCAAAGCTGTTCATTGCGGTCAAAAATCCACTGAGTAAATCATCGTTTCCCTCATCTCTATATCCTTCAGGGTGCCAATTAAATAGAAGTGCGCCAGCTTCATTAATTATCAATAAATCTTCAATCATTTTTTCTCAATATAAAGATTGTAATCATGAATTAATATTTAAGAAAATATACTTTGAATGAAAATATCATATCTCTATTGAATTCAATTATCTTTATAAAATCTTATTTTTTTAAATGTAAATATTTAATTAAAAGATAAAATTTGGTATTTTGAGGTGATTCCTATAAAAGAAAGAATAAAAGGAAGAAAGAATTATCCTACAGATGAGGTCGACCATAATAACTTTCTAAGTGATGAGACCGTTAAAGAACTTCTTAGCACTAAAGACGATATTGAGTTTAGTTTAGATGATTATAATAAACTCTATAACTGTGTTCACTGTGGAGAATGTGAGACCGAATTTGAACGAATTTCTTTGAAACAGAAATATATTAATGATGGAAATAGTTTTGAAGGAATTAATGAGATGTGTGAAAATTTTGAGAAATTTAAATCACCATATCCTTCCAATACCATGCGTATTAAGCGAATAAAAGAAATTCCGAGTGAATCTGATACTCTTTTTTTTATGGGATGTCTTTCAACGATAAGAATCCCTCAATATACGAATCATGCTCTTCAATATCTATTACGACAAGGAATTGATTTTACTATTTTAGAGAAGGAAATTTGTTGTGGATGGCATCTCAAAATTAGTGGATTAGATAAGGAGTATAAAGTTTGCGTAGAAGAAAATAGAAAGATTTTTAATAGTAGAAAATTCAAAGAGATCATTTGCTTGTGTCCTGCATGTTATTATCTCTTTAAAAATGAAATGGATGGTTTGAATGCCGAAGTAAAGTATATTGCTGATTACATTAAACCTTCTGATATCATGAGAAAAGGAAGAGTGGGAGTGCAACACTTATGTCAATTAACAAATAGAGGTAGAGAGGATGTAGAGGAAAATATTAATAATACTCTTAATTCTGTTGGTTATGATGTTATAGATATTCCTCATTGGTGCTGTGGTGGTGGATCTGGATGGATGGGACGGACAGATGTAATAGAAAAAATCGCTCGTAAGAGAATGTCTGATTTTGATCGAGAAGATCTTGATTACGTCACTACATATTGCCCTTCTTGTTGGTGGATTCTTCGTCGTTTTAGTAAACAATGTAAAATTCATCCAAAAGCTATAGATCTATTTGAATTATTACTTTAATATCATTTAAAAAAACTTTTTAAGGATTTTAAAAGAAAATTATTCTTAAATTGCTTCTGGAATTTCTAGGATAAAATTACTGCCTTGATTATAATCATTTTTTATGCGATTTTCAACCCAAATTTTACCATTATAGCTTTCAATAATCTTTTTCACAAGAGAGAGACCAATTCCCATTCCTCTCACATGATTTTCTTTCTTGTATCCTTTTTGAAATATAACTTCTTTACTTTTATCAGTAATTCCTATACCATTGTCCTTAAATTCTATTAAAATATTAGATTTTCTGTTATTTTCGGTTCTATAAATCCTTATTTCAATTTTAATTGGCTGATTTTGATTATATTTTATAGCGTTATGTAAAATGTTTTCAAACACGTCTAAGAGAAATTCATTTGCGATCACTAAAGTATCAGGATTTTTATTATAAATTTGAATGTCTATTTCTTTATCTTGAGCACTTTTATAGGCAAATTGAATTGCTTCTTCTAATACTTCTGAAACGCACACATCTCTTAATTTTATATCTGATTCATCGAGTTTTGATAATTTTTGCACGTTGTTTATTAGTTTAATACCTCTATCAATTTGATTGTTTATTATTTGGAAAAATTCATCCAAGTTATCTAAATTTCCTGATTTCGCTTTTAACATTGATATCAATTCTGCTGAAGATTTAATATTATGGAAAATATTGTTAATATCATGAGTAAAAATATCTTTGAAAAGCTCTGCTCTTTCGTATGCTTCTCGATATAATTTTTCAGATTTTCTCAATTCTTGTTCTGCATGTTGATGTTCAGTTATGTCTTTAAAACTCCACACACGCCCAACTTTTTTCTCATCTTGAACTAAAGGGCAAGAATATTGTTCAAAGATACGTCCATCATTAAAAAAGATCATATCATAAGCGTCTTTGGACGTTTTTTCAAGATTTGTTAGCTTTAATAAGAAAGCATCTGGATTTCTTAATTCTTTTAACATATAATTTAATACTTCATTAAAATCTTTTTGAGCAACAAATTCCTTAGGTATACGCCACATATAAACAAATCTTTCATTCAATTGTTTAATAACACCATTATTATCAATAGCAATAATGCCATCAGCGGTAGCTTCGAATGTAGCACGTAATAACTCTTGACTTCCTTTTAAGGCTTTTTCTGCATTTAATCGTTCTATAGTATCACCTAAAGTTTGACCAAATATTCTCAAGATTACGAAATCTTTGCCTTTCCATTGGATTTTTTCATTAATTTTACTAAGACAGACAAATCCATTTATTGTACCGCTGATATAGATTGGAAAGGCTAAAAATGATTGGATTTTTTGTATCTCCATAAATTTCTTTACTGCTTGAGCTCTCTCCGGCAATTCTGATATATCTCGGATATTGACAAAACTCTTTTTCTCGACTTGTGCAATCCACCAAGATATTATCCCAATATCCACTTTTTGAAGACTTATTCTTTGGGCATTAACCCCATCTGCACACCATTCATGTGTATTTGTAAAATATTTGTTATTTTCATCAAAAAGAAACAAACTTACGCGATCTGCTTTTGATAAAATTCCCATATCATCAAAAGATAAATTTATAGCTTCATCAAGATTAACTTTACCCACAAATCGGGAGGAAATGCTCGAAATTATTTTTTCAAAATTTAACCTGCTTTCGATGGACAAGGAGACACACCTTATTCAAAAGAATATAATATTTGTTCTTCGAGTTATTAAGAGTTATTAGCTAAAGCTAAATCTGCAAATATGATAAATTGAATACTTTTAAATTTGTTGAAAGGCAAAATACACATTTTCAAGTGTTATTTGGTGTATGAAATATGTTATTTTAAAATTTTTTAAGAAGTTTAATATAGTTAGTACTTTTTTTATATTTGATTAATTTGAACCTAAGTGTTGATGGCAGTGAAAAGAAAAGTGAAAGAAAGTACAGAAAATTCACTTTAAGAGAATTCGGAGGAGCTTTTGGAGATTGGGGAACATTAATTCCTTTTGTTATAGGTTATATTTCAATCGTAGGCTTAAATCCTGCAGGAATCTTCCTTACATTAGGGTTGACAAATATTGTATTAGGTTTAAAATTCAATCTCCCCTTACCTGTTCAACCACAAAAAACTATTGGTGCAGTAGCTATATCAACTCCTTGGACACCTAATATGGTTATATCAACTGGGTTTGGTACAGGAGTAATATGGTTTATTCTTGGCTTTACAAAAAAACTCAATAAGATTGTAAGTAAAGTCCCAATTATTGCAGTAAGAGGAATACAACTAGGTCTAGCATTAATATTAGGTTGGACAGGGATATTATTATTTTCTGAAAATTTTTGGCTCGGATTTATTTCTATTATTGTAATTTTGATTTTAATAAAGAATCGACCTATCCCTTCAGCGATTATTCTTACAATTGGGGGGATAGTTATTATTTTTTTTACAGGCGCGATTAACCTTACAGATTTACAATTTGGACTTCCTATATTAGCTTTCCAGTTTCCAACTTGGGAGAATTTTTTGTTGGGTATGCTATATGCGGGAATTGCACAATTATTCTTGACTTTAACGAATGTCATGATAGCTACAGTTGTATTAATTAAAGAACTCTTTCCAGAAAAAGAAGGAGTTGATGCTAATACGTTAGCTTTTAACATGGGAGCTATGAATTTGATTAATCCTTTCATATTAGGAATGCCATTATGCCATGGTTCTGGAGGATTAATGTCTCAATACGCTTTTGGTGCAAGAACTGGCGGTTCAATGATATTAGAGGGCATAATGGAACTAATTCTCGGCTTATTTTTCTCTGAAACTTTACTTATCCTTTTTAAGAATTTCCCTGTGGCAATTTTGGGGGCAATGCTCATTTATACTGCCTTTTTATTAGGGAAAATAGCTTTCAAAGATTTTAATTTCAAATCCTTTACAATTATATTGATATCAGCTATTATCTGCTTCATTTTTAACATAGCTCTTGGTTTTCTAGTAGGATTAATACTTTATTTTATTTTTAAAAAATACGTTGCGGAAATTAATATTTAGCTATTATATCTTACCTTTTGAATTATTAATATCACTATATTCAATTTTATTCAAAAATAATCTAAAATGAGTTTTTTTTATAATTTAAATGAAAAATTCTTTTAAGTATGAAAGCAAATATTCATAATAGAGTGAATTAATGGGTGATTTTTTGTTATTTTCTGAAAATGAAATGGATAATATTAAAAGAGAAATGGGAAAATTAAAAGATAAAGTGGTAATTAAACTTTATACTGATTATATAACCAAAGAGGACGGCACAAAAATTAGAAAGTGCATGGCTTGTGAGGGGACATTTGAATTACTAAAAATGCTTGAGAATTTATCAAAAGGTAAACTTGAAATTGAAGAAATCTCAATTGAAGAGAATCAGGAAGAAACAAGAAAATTTAATATCACTAAGATTCCGGCAATATTATTTGTTGATGATCAAAACAAAGAAATTATTCGCTATCTGGCATATCCAACAGGATCTGAATTTGTACCCTTTCTTAATAGTATTCAATATTTTTCAGGAGTAAGACCTTATTATGCGGATCAAATTCTTACTCATCTTAAAAAAATAGAAAAGGGGAAGATGAAAATTTTTATTACTCCAACATGTCCATATTGCCCTGCTACTGTTCCAGTTCTTACACTATTCGCTTTAGTTTCGAAAGGAAAAATTTCCGCAGAAGTAATAGATGTTAATCTAAATCCAGATCTTGGTATGAAATATAATGTTCAAGGTGTTCCCATGACTGTTATAAATGAAAAGGAAGTAATTCACGGGATGTTTACACCTCAAGATTTATTAGATAAATTGGTAGGCCCTAAAGGTAGAGATTTTGGAGGAATGTATGCATAGTATAAGTAGGTGATATTAAAAAATGTCTCAAGATGATAAATATAGACAAATAATCAAAAGAGAAATGGAAAAATTAACTAAACCTGTTAGGCTTAAAGTTTTCACCTGTAGAGAAAAACAACCACCAGGCAGTCAAATAAGAGAATGTATGGATTGCAATCAATTTATGGCATTGCTGAAGGTTTATGAAGAAAATTCAAATGGAATGTTAAAAATTGAGGAGTTATGCTTAGATGACGATCCCGAGTTTGCTAAGAGATATGATATCACTCGAGTACCCACAATCTTATTTATTGATTCGAATGGAAGAGAGATTATTCGGTATTTAGCAGCTCCTCAAGGTGGTGAAATTCAGCCTTTTATTCAAGCAATATTTGCTTTTGCTGGAGCACCAAATTATTATGAAGCAACGATAAAACAAAATTTAGACAGAATTCAACCCTCTACTATAAAAGTTATGATAACTGAGACTTGTCCATATTGTCCTACGGTTTGTACAATAGTAAATAATTTTGCTATCGCTTCTAATGGAAAGATAAAAACTATCATTGTAGATATTATGGCTAATCCTGATATTGGACAATATTATGATGCTGCAGGTGTCCCATATACTATTATAAACGATCAGAAGACTTTGGTTGGTATGGTTGGGGCAAATGAGATTTTAAGAGCTCTAATTGGAGGTAATATACGAGTTACATACTAATCCTTCTTATGGCTACAGGAGGTTTTGAGATTGCCAGCTTCATATATTTTTAAAAAAATAATTAGAGAAGAAATGAGGAAACTTACTAAACCTGTTAAACTCCATGTTTTTATAGATAAATCTCAAAATTATGAATATTCAATGTCTCTATTAAGAACTTATGAAGAATACTCCAATGGATTCTTAACAATTATAGAGTTGCCAATAAAAAACCATCCAAACTTAGTAAAAAAATATAATATTGAACGCGTACCAACAATATTGTTTATTGATAATAACGAGAATGAACTCATCCGATATTTAGCAGTTCCACAAGGAAGTGAAATAAAACCTTTTATTCAATCTTTACTAGTATTTGCAGGAGCTACGAATTACTATGAACAAGCTATCCAAAAAAATCTTAAAAATATTCCTCCTTCAACTATTAAACTGATGATCACTAATTCCTGTGCTTATTGCCCTCAAATGGTAAGTATTGCTTCTCAATTTGCTCTTGCGTCAGGAGGAAAAATAAGAACAGTTATAATTGATTTAATGGAAAATCCGGATATTGGAGAATTATATGATTCTTCAAGTGTTCCATTTACAATCATTAATGATAAAGAGCCAATAATTGGTTGTTATGGACCAAATGAATTTTTGGAGGAACTCATTGGAAAGAATATGGTTATAACATAATAAAATTTAAAAATTTATAATGAAGAAATTATAGGGAGAGTAATAAATGTTTAATATTGATATGGAAAGTCTTGATTTAGAAAAAATATATGATTTGATTGTATTAGGTGGTGGACCGACAGCAATTGGATGTGCAATATATGCTGCTCGTTTTGCCATGGATGTATTAATTGTAGGAAAAATTTTTGGTGGATTAATTGCGACTACTCATGTTGTAGAAAATTATCCTGCTATTACATCCATAAGTGGACAAGGCTTAATGGATATGTTTAGAGATCATATGGACTCTCTAAAAATACCCTATATAACAGATGAGATACGATCAATTGAAAAAATTGAAGATCATTTTGAACTTCATTCATTTTTTCAAAAGTTTAAAGCCTATTCAATTTGTTTAGCAACTGGTTCAGATAGAAAGAAATTAGGAATTCCCGGTGAAGAGGAATTTACAGGAAAGGGTGTTTCATATTGCGCTACTTGTGATGGACCATTTTATAAAGATAAAACAGTAGCTGTAATTGGAGGAAGTGATTCTGCTGCCAAAGAGGCATTATTCTTAGCTCAAAGTGCAAAAAAAGTATATATTATTTATAGAAGAGAGGAAATTAGAGCAGAACCCATAAATAAAAGACGAGTACTCAATAATCCTAAAATAGAATTAATCTATAAGACTAATATTGTAGAAATCAAAGGAGATGGGTCAGTAAAATCAGTTATTTTTGATAATGGAAAAGAGTTTGAGATCGATGGAGTTTTTATTGAAATTGGATCTCTACCTAATTCTAACTTAGCAGAAAGGATTGGTGTAGAAACCAATGAAAAGGGAGAAATTAAAATAAATCGTAAATCAGAAACAAATGTTCCTGGGATTTTTGCTGCAGGAGACGTGGCTGATGCTCCTTTTAAGCAAGCTATTACAGGTGTTTCTGAAGGTGTAATTGCTGCTTATTCGGCATTTGATTATGTTAAAGAAATGAACATTGAATACTGAAATACATAGCCAAAAAATAAAATGAAAAAATAAAAATTTTATTTATTCAATTTCTATATCAATACTTTGAAACTCGGGCTCTTTAAAAGGTACTTTAATTTTTAATAATCCATTTTTATAATTAGCTTTTGCCTCTTCTGGTTTTATGGGGCAACATACTCCATATGACCCTATATAAATAGTATCTTCGGTTTCTCCTTTAATGAAAAAACTATCCTCATGCATTTTAAGTTTAATTGAATCCTTATCTACTCCAGGTAATTGTATCTCGATTTTATATATGTTTTCTTCATCATCAGCCCAAGAACACACATCGGGGGATGTTAAATACTTTTGTTCTTCTTTTATTTCAGACATATATTTCACCTTATTATAAAATTAGTATTTTTATTTCTATGTATTTGAAATCTAAATAGTAGATTTAAAAGTTCTTTCTATAGAATATTAAGGAACTTCATATTTTCCCTTTAAGATTAAATTTAAAATAGATATAATTTTTAAAAAATAATTCTTGCTCTTTAAGCAAGAGGACTATCATCGGTTTTCTATTAGAGGTGTTCCTGGTTTAATTACTTCAAGAATTTTTTTCCAATAGTCTTCTATTTCCCAGTCTTGGTTAATTTTTATTTTTTCAGAAATTTCTTTAAGAATTTCCTTAATTTTGAGTGAATCAAAATAGGTTAAATTAGGGGTAATTATTGCTAACATGTACTGTTTTTCTCCAAAACGTTCATTTTCATCAGGGTAAGAATCAAAAAATAAATATCCCCTATTTTGGATATTTTCAATATTTAATAAAATACCTTGAGCAGTTTTTATCTTATCATGCCCATACATCGAGGTAGCTGCGTGGAATAGTTGATTTCCTATGATATCAATTGAAAATGGAAGATTCTCGTCAAGATAGTAAGCCTTATCAACAATTGGACCCATTCTATCGTCCCAATATACTAATAATAAACATATAAAAGGTTTTTCTTTATTTAACAATGGGAGTTGGGTTTTAATATTTGATTTTGTAAGTATTTCTTTAATTTCCTTATCTAAAAGAGCAGATTTTTTATTTCTAGCTATTTTCCCAGATATTGATGCCAATAAATCTTCTTTTTTAAATGGTTTGGTGATATAATCATCCACACCTAACATTTTACCTAATCGAATATCTTCAGGTGTAGATTTAGCTGTAAGAAATAAAAATGGAATTCTATTCCATTGAGATGTGTTAGAGACTGCGGCAAAAAAATCGTAACCATTCATTTCTGGCATCATAATATCACTAATGATTAAATTTGGAGGTGATTTTAACTCAGATAAAAGGCTTAATGCTACCTTGCCATTCACTGCAGTTTTAACATTGTAGTTATAATCTACCAATAAGAGTTTTAAATGGAATAAAATATCCTCATTATCATCAACAATAAGTATTAAAGGTTGAGAATCAGTTTTCATTATGGTTCGCCTAACAGATCTTATATTGAAAATATCAATTAAAATTATATTTAAATGTTATTTTGAACAGAATTTATTTTTGGAAAAAATATTGAAAAAGTAGTTTTTTCACCAAGTTCACTTTCAACAAAAATATTTCCTTGATGAAGTTCAATTAAATCTTTAGCAATAGATAATCCTAATCCTGTTCCAGAAGTGCCACTTACGTTTGAAGCTCTATAAAACCTTTCAAAAATACGAGGAAGGTCTTGATTGCTAATTCCAATGCCAAAATTATTAATTTGAAAAAGAAGCCCGTTAACCCGTTTAGGATTATATTCACCTTGATAATTATCTAACGCACTAATCTCTATAATGGTATTTTCATATGAATATTTTATTGCATTATCTAAAATAATGCGAAAGATTTGATCGATTCTTTTAATATCCCCTTTCAACATTATGTCCTCTTTTACATCAAGTCTGAAATTTAAATTTTTTTCTTGACTAAAAGGTTCTAAAAATATTAATATCTTTTCTAATAATTTGAAAGGATTATACTCAATTAAATCCAGTTTTAATTTATGCTCATCAACTTGAGACACTAGTAGAAGGTCTTCTGATAATTGCTTTAAAAGTAAAACATTTCTCTCTTCGGTTTCTATAATACTATTTTGCATATCAGAAGTAAGTGAATCTTTTTTTTGTTTATAAATATCTAATGACATCATTAAAACAGTGATAGGAGTTCTTAACTCATGAGAAACTGTCGACACCAAGTTTTTAATTCTTCTTTCTGCTAAGACTCTCTCTGTAATATTAAGACCATAAATATTTAGATAATTTTCTTTAGCTATGGGGGTTATAGTAAACGAATAATATTGGTCCTTTAGTTCAAGCTCGATTTGTTGAATCTTTTGAGTATGAAAGACTTGCTCTATTACCTTATTTAAACTAGGAGGTACTTTATCTCCGATCATAATATTAAACAATGTCTTACCAGCATCATTTATATATAAGATAATCTCATTACTGGCTCTTAGTATTGGATTTGGATTCTCAGAAGGAAACCTTGCAATGTTTTTAATTTCTTCTTCTGTTTTTTTGCGTTCAGTAATATTTCTACCAACTGCAACTATATAATTAATATCTCCTTGATCATTAGTAATAGTTGAGCCTAAATATTCAAACGGTATTTTTTCCTTATATTTCGTAATTAACTCCATTTGAACAAGAGTATTTCCTGTTTCTATTATATTGCGTATTGCCTTTTCAGCTTTTATTAAATCTTCTTGGCTGTAATAGGAATCAGGTGCTTTCATAGATAATATTTCCGTATCGCTATATCCACTAAGCTCATTAAAAGCTTTATTCCATCTTATCGCTTTACCAGTCACTGGATCAAAAACAAAAAAAGTATCCATTTGAGCATTTAATGCAGCCGTTGTAAATTTCTCACTCTCTTTTAATTTTGTGAATAAAGTGTTTAAGGGATCTTCAAATCCCTTTTGGATAATTGCTAAATATATAAGATAAAAAGAAATTATTTTAAAGAGATGACCTACTACAATAGATAAATCATATACGCCAACATAAAAAGTAAAAGCGAACTCCGCTACTATCATAGATAAAATAGAAAACATTTTTAAACGGAATGTTGTTAAATTGAGCTCTTTTCTATTTTTATATAATAATATCATAGATATTGCTAAAATTCCAATAATTATATATTCACTTATAATTTTAAAAAGTGTAAGCCCAATCCCTTCAATATAGCAATCTGGAAAAATCCTAGTAAAAATTAATATTAACAAAAGCGATGTTATAACTGTATAACCAATCACTAAATAATTTGGATTAATCTTCTTATGCATTAAAAGAAATGCCATGAGAAAAGAACCTGATTGAAGATATCTAGCAGTGATCCATAATTGTGTGGGCAAATTTGCATTATAACCTTCAAATATATTCATCCCACTATATGCTAAAGTATGGATTAGATCAATTAAGCCAATATATAATAAACTTACACCTAAAACTAAAAATATAGAACTTTCTATGTTTTTTCGGGTATTCCAGCCAATCATGAAAATTCCAAATGCAATAACTACACTAAACAATTCAGCTATTGCATGAAATAAAAGAAAACTATAGAATTGAGTTAAAAAAATAAAAAACAATATTAGCGCGAAAAGAACTATAGATGAGCTATATCTCTTTCTGCTTAAGACTTCTGTTTTATCGATTTGTGATAACATAAATTGGTAGATCTTGATATTTTTTTTTCTACGATAGTATTTAGTGTTCTTTCTAAATATAGTTTAAAATTTCTAAAATACTTTAAAATTACAAATATAAATAGATTTAATTCATTTATATGACTGTTGTTTTTTCAAAGATTGCATAAATCGTTGTCTTGTTTATTGAATACACAAATTTTGATGGAAAAGTCTCTTTGATTTTTGAAATAAATTCATTAATGACTAAATCGTTTAAATCATCGTTAAATACTAAGTCTGGATCAAACTTATGCAAAAAAACTGAAAAATCAATATTTTTTGATTCCTCTATTGAATTTATAACATTTCTCAGATATTTAAGCGCAGAATCATAACGTTTAGTATCTTGAATATCAATTACATATATGATTTTATTAGTTTCTTTAATAATTTTCTTAAAATCATTAAAATAGTCATCAAGATATGCTTCCTGCCCACCAAGATCCCAGATTGCATACTTTGAATTTAAAGCTTCAAATGATTGCACATCAAGACCTTTTGTAGGCATTGGGTTATTAAAGGCAGAAATACATTTGATACCCTTTAAACAATTCAATATTGAAGTTTTCCCACTATTATCTAAACCTATAAGTACTATCTTTATTGATTCATTGACTGGTTGATCTTCTTTTAAGGATTTCATTGCTTTTTTGGAATTTTGAAATCAATTATGTTCTAAAACTAAGATAATGTATTATATATATCAACATCTCTCAAGTCTTTAAGTTTCTCTGTGTTAATATTTGCTACTATTGAATTTATTTGAGAAAGAAGTGTGAATATATCAATATTTTTTATCTTATAGTATTTTATATTGTCTTTTCTTTCAAATTCTATGAGATTATTATCAACGAGCATCTTCAAATGTTTAGAAATTGTTGATTGTGATTTGCTCACTTCATCCTGAATTTCTGATGAATTCTTCTCTCTATTTCTTAATTGATTTAAGATTTCCAATCTAGTTGGATCAGCTAATACTTTTAAAAACTCAACAATGTATTTTCTTAATTCGCTCATCGATTTATTAGATTATTTTTTTTTCTAGTTTTTAAAGCTTGTTTTAATGGATTATTAATATTTTTATAATAATACAAGGTACACAAAAGTTTAAATATTATGGCATCGTAATATTTATGTATCGTGGTATCGCGATGATTGAATATTATATATTAATTTTTTAGTTGTATCAATCAAGGAGGGAAATGTTTATGATAAGTGAAAAGATTGGAATTGATGATATTGATTGTAGAATAATGGATCTAATTCAAAGAGAGCCAAACCTCACTCACACTGAAATCGCTCATTATGTAAATCGAAGTCAACCCACAGTAGGGATGCGTATTAAAAAATTAGAAAATTTGGGTGTCTTGAAGTATCAGGCAGGCATTAATATCAAAGTAGCTGATCTCTGCTTTGCAAGGGTTGAGCTTCAAACAAAAAATCCAAGAAAAGTTATTGAGATTGTAAAAAAATGCCCCTTTATGTTAAACGCATTTCGATTAAGTGGTGAATCTAATATGAGTATTTTGATGATCGGTTTAAGTCTTAAAGATCTCGATTATGTTGTTAATCGTCATTTTAGAAATGATTCTGAAGTTTGCGATGTTCACATTGATGTGATTTCTGACGTTGTTAATGATTTTGTTTTACCAATAGATTTGAATCTTGAGTTTGGTAACCTTAATTTAAAAGCGACTTGCTGTGAAAAATGTAACTGTTAAATCCTTTTGAATTACCTCTTTCTATCTTTTCTATATTTAATAAAATCTTCAATGAAACTAAGAAAGAAGATTGCAAAACCTAAGAGCAGTAAAGCATAACCTGTAATAATGTAAGTTAATCTGGAATCTACTGGTATGCTTAAAGGATCTGAAAACAAAGAAATAATACATGATAAATAGAATAGCAGAAACATTATTCTAGTACAAATGCCCATTACTCCCAAACCTCCACGTTCAACCATGATGAGCACCTACTAAGGTGAATATTAAAAGAAATTAAACCTTTTAAGAATTACTAATCTAAATCAATAATTTAATTAACCTGTATTTTTAGATTCCAATATTGTTATTACCATTCCATTAAGATTTTTATCCTATTTTAAAAGTTAATAAAATCTTTTAAAATCTTCTATTTAGAAATGTACAAAATAGGATTAATCAATTTTAATTGCTTTATATTTACAAGCAGTAGTGCACATATGACATTTTACACATCTATCCTCACGATCTTGCACTACAATACATTTAGGAGTAGAATCTTTATTTATAACTTCATAAATCCCTCTAAAACATGCTTCTTCACAGGAAAAATCTCGACATTGAGCACATTTTGATATATCTATATGATGAAATGTATAGCTTTCAAATATAGATTGAGTTTCTGTTTTAACCATTATGATTAATCAAATAAAAATTTCTTTTTATCTATTAAGATTATATATTATAATAAAATGAATGCTAATATGATCCCATTATTTAAAATTCCGAACTTAATGAAAGGGACATTCATCTCGAGACCTAATAGATTTATCGGTGAAATACGATACAATGGACTTGTAGAATTTGCCCATATTCATGATCCTGGTAGATTGAAGGAATTACTTATTGAAGGTGCTGAGGTCTTATTTACTTATTCTCGTGGAAAATTGAAGTATTATATTAAGGCGATTAAAGCTGAGGATGAATGGGTTCTTATAGATACTGCTTTACACTCAAGAATTGCTCAAGAAGTATTTAAATTATTACCAGAATTCTCTAATATTAGACAAATTCGGAAAGAAATAAAGATTGGTAATAGTAGAATTGATTTTCTTCTCGATGACGTTCCTTTAGAAGTAAAAGGGGTAACTCTAATTAAGGATAATATTGCGCTTTTTCCTGACGCTCCTACTGAACGGGGAGCTAGACATGTAAGAGAGATTATTGAACATAATGGAATAATCTTTTTTTTAATATTTCGTAAGACTATAGCTTTCGCTCCAAATACAGAGATGGATCCTAATTTCTCTAAAAATTTGAGTGAAGCAAGAGAAAAAGGGATTAAAATTATTGCTGTTCAGATAAAATTTGATGGTAAAATGATTTACTATTGCCACAAAATCCCCTTATTGGAATTTTAAAATTTCTATTAGAATACGCAATAATAGCAACCAGATGAGTTAAAGATTCCAGCAGAGTAAATAGTTTTAAATAGGTCATTCAAAAATTTATCAATTTTCTCCATGTTTTTTAACGTCTCTATACTTCTGACAAATATGTTTAAAATACTTTATAGACATTTTTCTATTTAGGTTTAAGCACTACCTAAATTTATCATAATAATCCTCCAAAATACAATTTTAAAAAATACTTTGGAAGAAAATCGAGATATCAAGCTTTATATTTAAGATTCAAATGAACTCTCATATTTAATATTGAATATAAAAAATTATATAAAACTGAATTTATCAAAAATAAATAGTAACTTATGAAAAATAAATATAAGTTACTATTATTTTTGCATAATTAGAATAAAAAAAATTATCAATACATATTATGATTTCAGATAAGTTAAAGCTTGATGATGTAGATAAGCAGATTATTTCACTCGTCCAAGAAGATCCTAATCTCACTCATACTGAGATTGCCTCAAAAATAAATAGATCACAACCTACTGTTGGGATGAGAATTAAGAAACTGGAAAAAAACGGTATTTTGCAATTCCAGCCAGGAATTAATTTTAAGAAGGTAGATTTACATTTAGCTACCGTAGAACTAAAAACTAAAAATCCTGATGAGATAATGGAAATGGCTAAACATTGTCCCTTTATGCTAAACGCATTTCGATTATCGGGGGAGCATAATATTTGCATATTGCTTGCTAGCTCAAAGCTTCAAAAACTGGATAATATTGTGAATTATCATTTTCGAAACAATCCTGAAATATCTAATGCTTCTATGGAGGTTGTAATTGATATTGCAAAGGATTTTATCTTGCCAATCGATTTCGATTCTGAAAACCATAACCCTACACTAGAAGAAGGATGCGGAGAAAAATGCCTTTACAAGATTGCGAAAGCAAAGGGGTTAACAAAACATTAGATAAATAAGGTTATTTTTTTATCATTAATGTTTTTTAATTGCTTAAAAAAAACCTATTCTTCTTCTTTTTGACTGAATTTAAATTTCGGTAAATCTTCTTGGAGCGAACAACCAGGGCCACAATATCTTCCATCGAAATTCTCAATCTGAAAATCTATTGGCACTACAAAATCATGGATGCTCTCAATTACTATATTTGTTTTTACATTAATTACATTTTTATCTCTACGGAAGCATAAATCAACAAGTTTTTCAATTGTTTGTAAATCAGAAGCAGCAATAAAGGCGAGAACGTTAAATTCTCCTGAAATTTTGAATGCATGATTTATAAATGGACATTTTTCAATTTTCTGAACGATATCATCAACATCTTTGGTGGAAATATAAACTATCGCTACTTTAATATCTACTTTTTTAATGTTGAACCCAACTTGTTTAGTTAAAAGACTTTTTCTTTCAAGTTTAATGATTCTTGCCCCTACAGCAGGTTGAGACTTATCGATCTCTTTAGCAATATCGCTATGAGTTATATCGGGGTCTCTCTCTATCATTTCGATGATTTTTTTATCATCATCATCGATGGCCAACAATTCATTAAAACTTTTTTTCTTCATATCCATTTTATTTCATAACCTCGTATTAATTTAAACTTGTTTTTAATAGATTTAAATCTTTATAAATAATAGAGTTATGAGGAAAAAGAATATATTGTATATATTTTCTAATTTATAAAGATTTTAATTAGTATTCTAAACTATCTCAGAGAGTCATCATAAAATATAGAATGTTAGTATAAACGTTGATGATGATGATACCAATAGTGTATCAAATTAAACCCATTAAAAATTAAACTACTGATACTCTGGAGATAAATGAAGCGTATAGTTGAATGATTTTAAGTTTAAAATAATCATCAATGAAGAAGAATATCCCAAAAGCAATTGCAGTTAAGATCTTAACTAGAAAATCCATCATTACTAATTTTATTGTTTTAGGAATTTTTAAAATTTTTAGATATAGAGTATAAACTATTAAATTCTCTATTGATTTTGATTAATAAGTCGAATAATTAAAATTTCTCATGGTGATGATCAATTCAGTTTTTAATTATAACTTCAGCAGAAGATAATGCTTCATTGAATATTCGCCATAAATTTTTAAATTCATCCCTATTTAATTTCAAAAAAGTTGATTTCAATTGGTGTGACAACCCGGTTTTTAAATTAGAAAATAATTTAATTAAAGATGATATCTATTTGGGACTTACTAAAGAACCTCTTATTTTTTTGAATGATTTAAAATTAGTGGGATCAAAGTTAGAGCCTGATTATCTTATTTTTGCTAGTCGACATACCTCAAAAACAGCTCGACCGGCATTTTTAGTTCATACAACTGGCAATTGGGGTAAACAAGCAGACTTTGGAGGAAATCCTCAAGATTTATCAAAAACAAGTGCTTTACTTCACAAGGCAGGATTTATTTCGTTAAGTGAAGAAACACTTCCACCTCTACTAAAAGAATTCTCACGTGATATAGAAGTGACTCATCATGGACCAACTATCTTAGATATCCCTTTAATTTTCATGGAATTAGGAAGTAGTAGGGTAGAATGGAAAATTCATGAAGCTGGGGTGATTTTAGCAAACGCGATACTTAATACTATTCAAAAGTTTGATGAATATAGAAAAAAGAAAAGTCAAAAAATATGTTTAGGCTTTGGAGGCACACATTATGCCCCAAATTTTCAAAGGTTAATTACAACTAAAGATATTGCGATATCATTCATTTGCCCAAAATATCATCTTCAAAGTCTAGAAAAAGCGATAATTTGGAAAATGATTGAAAACACTTCTGAAAAAGTTGATTACTTTCTAATTGATTGGAAGGGTACCAACTCTGCTGATAAAGGCCATTTAATTCCCCTTTTAGAAGATTTTAATATTCCAATTGAGAAAACTAAAGATATATAATCCTACATAATTGAAAAGTTAAAAGATAATTATTCAGGTTCAGCTTGTATTTTCTCATAATATTTAATCAGGTTTTTAAAGACGTAGTTCGTTGGACTGAAACCTTGCGTTGCCGTTTTTAGAAGAATTTTTTGCAGAAATTCATAATATTTAGTGTCCTCTTCAAGAGTGACATTTAATTCTCTAATATTAAAGAAGCTCCGAAAGAATAGTGTAGGAAAATCCACTAAGGGTTGCAGGATTTGGCTATAAAATTTACTTCCCTCTTTACTTAGGATTAGTTCTCTATTTAATTTGTAGAAAAAATTTGTTATCTTACTATTAATATTTATTATTCCATCTGATTCAACTTCTTTCATTATATTCTGGATATCCTCGAGTTTTAGATCTTTTATGTTCAATTTCTGCATGTTATCTAAAATTTCTTTATCCAATTGACCTTTTAATTTAATCATTGTGTAATTTCTGGCGATAATATTGTATTTCATTGGGACTGATTCATGATCCAATTTATTATACTGAATTAAGTTACCTAAAATTTCTTTTGCGACAAGATATTTAAGAATTAATTGATCATCTTCAGAGAAATCCTTTTTAAATAGTTCTGATTCGAAATAGGTCTCATAAAAAGTTTGCAATAATGTTTTTACTGAATAAAAGCCGTCAAGAGTTGCTTGTTCTACGATTTTCAGAGTTTTTATCCTATAATTAATATCAGTTAAAAATTCAGGTTTATTTAATGGTATTTGGCGAATTAAATGGGGTTCTTTGTTTAGGGGCGCAAAATATTCTTCCCATTTTTTCTTAAAACGAGGAGATTGAGTCTTCACGATGTTTGAGAGTTTATAAACAACTTCTAAGAGTTTATTTAGAAAATCTGCTTCAGATACCTTAGTCATCCGCTAAATACCTAATTAAATATGTTTTTTTTTTGAACTCTAATAATCTAATAATATTATAATATTACAAGTATTAAATTTTAAACGAAATTTAGATGTTTCAATATAATTGAAGAAAAAAAGAAATTACTTATTTTAGTTATTCTTTTGCTTTCTAAATTTTATGTAGGAGATGATGCATAGAGAAAGAATGACAATATACATAACCATTAACAGTGTTGTAAAAATGTCAAATACACTTATAGTTGCTAAAAGAATTATCGCTCTAACACTTAATATAATACTAATAGAGCTAAAAACTGTACATATTATAGTTGGTGTTTTATATTTTCTCAACGTAATTTGAAGAATGCCTAAAACGGTATACACTCCTACAGCGATTATTGTGTCAATTATAGTAAAAATGATTCCAAATATAGCAACTATTAATAATCCGAATATATTACCCACCTCATTTGGATCAAGAAAGAAAAAAGAATAAACCATAGCCCCTCCTAAATCTAAAAAAACAAACAAAATACGAGTTATTGCCACTATGATACATATACTTCCCGCAATTATTCTTAATATTTTATTAATTTCCATTTGAATTTCACTTTAATAATTAAATCGAGATCTGTAAAATGATATATATAGATATGAGAGATTAAATAAAATTATTCTAGATTAATAAGTATAAAATTGTTTGGAAATAGGTGATATGAAATAAAAATTGAACATATAGCAGTAGGATACAATTCAGAAGAAGAAGCTGATAGATTTTTTGTTGATTTATTGGGACTAAACAAAATTAGATCGAAATCTGTGCCTTCTGATTTAATGGAAAAATTTTTTGGAATAAACCAGGAGCAAAAATTTATTGTTTATGGAAAGGATGATTCCAATTTTGAAATATTTATAACTAATGATACGAGTAAAGCTAAGGATCTATTCACTCATTCCTGTTTATTAATAAAAAATCGTGACGAATTTGTAAATAGGGCTAATTCAATGAATTTTGATGTGATTAAGGTTCCAAGGAATGATGGTACCGGATATTATCTTTTTATCAAAGATGCTTTCCAAAATCTCTATGAAATAAAGGAAGTGTAGCTAATTTAATCGGATTTATCCAAAATCCCTGAACTTTTGATAATTTGCATATGGTCAAATGCTAATTTTAGAGAAGAGATTTTTATTAAAGGCACAATTTCTAATGAAGCTGCATCATCTTTCGCTTTTGGCTTTTCATTTTTGGTTTTTGGTTCACACAGAAATGCGATTGTGACTGTATGTCCTCTCGGATCTCTTTTTGGATCAGAGAAGACACCAATAAGGCTTAGAATTTTGGCATTGATATTAGTTTCTTCAAATGCTTCCCTAATACAAGCATCTTCCACAGTTTCACCAATATCAACAAATCCTCCAGGTAACGCTAAATATCCTTGGAAAGGAGGATTTTTTCTTTTTATCAGAACTAAGTCCCTTTTATTATTTATTAAAATAACCGCATCAACAGTAAGGAGTGGGGTTATAGGTCTAGACATAATTTTATTCATCCCATACTGCTGATGCTAGCAGGTGTTCAATTCTAGTTTTTCTTGGTCTAATAAATTCAGTATGATTTTCTTTACGCTCTAATAACAATGTCTCCTCAAGATTAGTTGAATTCACCATATAAACTTCTAAATCACCCTTTTCAAGGTAGATACGGTTAAAACTTGGTGTATCGTCAGCACGTACCTTGTTTGAGGCTGAAGTACCGCTATATAGGAAGGTTGTACTAAACGAATTCCTCCATGAGATTGTATAAGCATGGGGAACATGGCGATGTCCCATCAATACTAAATCAACTTCAAATAATTGTGTTAATTCTAAAATTTCTCCTGCATCTCGAACCGTTGTGAATTTCTGGCCAGACATGGGAATTGGAATTAAATGATGATGTAATGCAATTATTCTATTTTCTAAATTTTTGTTAAATTGGCGGCCAATCCAGTCGAGTTGCTCGTCACCAAGCATTCCCTCAGCCATATCATCTCTAGCAGAACAAACTCCAACGATTATGGTATCTTTGTCTTCAAGGATTAACCTTGAGCGCCTAGGACCTATAAGCTTCTCAAAGAATATTAATCCAGAATTTTTTGCATCATGATTTCCTGGGACAGCTAAAAAGTTAGTGATTTTTTTTATACGTTCTAAATAAGGCAGAAATTTTCTAATTTGAACTACTCTTCCTTTATGTACTATATCTCCAGTACATATAACAACATCCGGCTTTTTTTCTTTTACATAATTAATAATATTTTCCATATATTCGGGGACAAACTCCGATCCATAATGTAGGTCGCTAATATGAACAACATTAACCATAATACTACACCAATCTTAAATATAAAACTTCTAAGAGAGATTTTCTAAATTTATAAATTTATTAATTGGCACAAAATTAAAATGTTTTTGATAAGATTAAAAATCTTAAATAAAATGTCTTAGAATATAAAACTCAAATTTATTTTAAAACAAAAAAAGCTTTATTTATAATTCTCTAAACTAAGAGATTGTTCTAGAATATCGAGTTTATGAGATAATTTACGCTTTTTTGCTACCGTTAAAAGATTATTTTCATTATTGCAATCAAAACAAATACCACTAACATTAACATAGCGTTTTTCTCCACATTGTGGACATATAAACTCTAAAAATATAGTTTTCATTTTTTTTCTCCAAATCTGTAATTTTAATATATATATTCAATTTGATTTAATTGAGTTATTTTATCAATATCAGCATTAATCTTCTTAAGAACGTACTCAATAGATTTCTTAAGAGGTGTTTCACCGACCGCTTCCATTAATTTTTTATATTCTTGTTTTTGTTCTAGTAAGATTAATAGATATTGATTAAACATTTTTTAATATTTTTTATATATAGTTTCTCTTTTTCACTTATTAATAAAATAAAAAATTTAGAGTTTTAAGCGTTTTGATAATAATATATAAAGTCTATATATTCTATATAGAAAAAATACCTTAAAAAAAGAATTGTATAAAATAAGAATAGTGTTTGTTATTTCAAGGTTTAAGACCTTTTTCTTTTACGAACTTTAAAACTTCTGAAGAGGTTGTTCCCTTTTTAGTTATGAATCCTTGTCCATAATCATATTTTCCGCCTCCTTTACCACCATAATGTTTAACCGTATATGATACAATCTTACCCACATTTATATCTGAATTCTTTGATAATTTGCTTCCTGCCATACCCATAAGCATTAATCCTTTTTCACTCTGATTTGTGATAAACACCACAATATTATCATTTTTCTTTAAGATCTTTTGACTTAAGTTTTTTACATCATTTTGAGTTAATCCTTCTATAGATTCAAAAATAATTTTAACATTCTTATAATTCCAAGCCTTTCCTATTTGTTCTTCAATCTTTTCATCGCTAAATAATTGCTTGATTTCTGATAATTTCTGGGTTCTTTCTTTCCACTCATCAAAAAACTTTTGAATTTTGATAGGAACATCATCTTTTTTAGCATTTAAAAATTGAGAAATTTCTGAAAGAACATCACCTTCAAATGTTTCCGAAGAATTTAATGTAAGATCCTTATCATCTGCTTTACCCGATTTTAGTGCTTTATTTACATTCTTCCACTTTTCAAATAACTCTTTTACACGGGGTACGAGTTGTTTACGGTCAACATTTAGGATCTCTTTTAATTCATTAAGTATTCTTTTATGTTTTTCTTTTAACTCATCGGTAGCCTTACCAGCGGTAAATGTTAGTCTTACAATGCCATCTTGAATTTTTTGTGATTTTGTAATATGAATATAACCTGTTTCTGATGTATTATTTAAATGTGTACCTCCACAAGCTTCAACATCAATTCCTGGTACCTCAACAATCCTTAATAATTTTCCTGGTACGGCTCCTCCTTGATATATTGTCATACCATATTTTTGTTCTGCTTCTGCACGAGGGATGAAACTAAGATTTAGATCTATTCCTTTTTCAACTATTTTATTTGCTCTCTTTTCAATTTCAAGAATTTTTTCTCTTGGTATTTGTTCATAATGAGTGATGTCCAAATGAGAGTTTTTTAGGGTTTTTTTAGCTCCTGCTTGATTTACATGGCTCCCTAAAACTTCTCGGGATGCTGCGTTCACAATATGAGTTGCAGTATGATGTTGAGAAAGCTGACGGCGCCAATTTTTATCAACTTCCACTTTTACAATATCTCCTTCCTTAAAATTAGGTTTAGCATCTAGAACATGAATAGTATAATTACCTTGTTTAAATGCGTCAGAAAATGGGATTCCATTTATTTTACCCACATCATGAAGTTGCCCACCAGAAGTAGGGTATACAACTGTTTTGTCCAAAAGAACCATCTTATCAATGATCTTCAATACTTTTGCTTCATTTGAAGTGTTAGTATAGTCATTGTAATAGAGAGATTGCGTTTCTGGGATTCCTTTTAAGTCTAATTCAATTTCTTTTTTGGTAGCATGAATCTGCTCAGTATTTTCATGTCTTTCAACCACTAATTGATAAAAATTATCGGGAATGTTTATTTTTATCCCATATTTTTTAGCTGTGTTTTTTACCATGTCAGGACTTATACCATTGGAATCATAAAGTTCTATAAGTGTTTCAGTAGAGATTTCTCCTTTTTTCAATATTTTTTCTAAAATCTTTCCTGCTTTTTTCTTAGTAGCATAATATTTCTCTCTTTCAACATCTAATATTTCCCGAATTTCATTTAAATGTTCAGAAACTTCTGGAAATATATTTTTTAATTCATTAGCATGCCAGATACATACATCCGCTACATCTATGTCCCATTTGAATTTATCAATAAAACTGATAGCACGTCTGAATATGACTCTCAGATTATAACCCCCTCCAACGTTAGAAGGCAATTTTCCATCATTTATGGCAAATAATAAACTTCGTGAGTGCTCTGCAATTGAGTAAAGAGCAGTCATAGGCAATATTTTGTTTCTAAGTTCTTTTACACCGATATCTAATTCTTTTGCTACACGATCCCAAGCCTTATCCATATCATCTACTTCATCCACATTTAGATATGCAGAATATTGTGAAAATCGATTATATAATTCTAAATCTAAATCTATTTTAGTTATTTCTCTTAGTTTTGATAGAACTAAAGGAAAAATGGCTTCATATATATTTGGTGTACCTTGTGAAAACCATGCCACTCGCTCTTGGCCAAGACCCATATCAAGAACTTTAAGTTTTAGTTCTCTTGGCCCTTGCGGAGTTTGCTCAAACATAGTATATACTTGATTGAATAATTCAACTCCCCTGCTAAAAAATTCTAAACTGCATCCAAAGGAACCACCTCCTGCCCAAGAATCTTCATGAATAGTGATTTCTTCTAAAGGGAGCCCCACTCCTTTATGAATAAAATCATGTATATCCATGAAAAGTTGGCCTTGATCCCATTCTTCTGGAGATACAAAAGCATGTTGGCCAATCATTACAAAACCAGTACAATGGCTTCCAGTTATACCTACATTTTCAATATCATTAAATCTTAAGCAAAATTGTGGGATTACAAGCTTTTTAGCAGGAGGTTCTATTTCTCCAGTTATTACATAAGGCTGAAAAGCTGAGATAGATGCAATTGTAAATTCAGAGGTTGGATTCCATCGAGCTACACAGGGATACCGTTTAATTGGAACATAACCTCGAGGTTCTAAAATCTCAACTATTTTTTCCCAAACTCCAATAAAAGATAATTTTATTTTAGAAGGATTATCCACTACAACCTGAAAACCTCCAGCACAGGCAGGATCTCCACAAACATTCCTTTCCTTAAGTATCGTCCAGAAATATGTGCCACAACGTTCGCAATTTTTCCTTATATAACCTAATTCTCTAAGTTCCTTGGTAGGAAAATAGGCATCAGGATTTTTAGAAGCTATTATTTTAAATATTTGCTTTAACTCCTTATCAGTATAAGCATCCTTCAGTCCTAACTTTTCTTTTTCTGAGAGCACTTTGATCAAATTAAGATAATCTAAACAAATTATAATGAATTACAATTCTTCAATATCAAATTTATTTAATTTTTTGTTTCTTAACAATTTTATTATACTTTTTCCTAATTATACTTTTATTTAAAAGCAATAACCTAATTAAGATTTGTCCACCGAAAAAGCTTTTATACTATCTAAATATTCTTTACTTACAAAAATTAAAATCTAAAACTTTTCTAAGAGGTAGAAATCAAAATGCATATGTTAGTAACAGCTTTTTATCCTCCAAATAAGGGGCAAGAATTACTGAAGGCATATACGTCAAAAAATAAACCAGCTTATCCTGATTTCCTAAAAAAGATACACCACTGGACTTTAGTGGCTTCAGATGGCAATTATAAGACATATGCCATATATGAGTTCCCAGATGATAAAATAAAGGAAACTATGAAAGCAATTGTAAAAAGATATAATTTATATGCCACAGTGGAGGGCTACAGATACTTTCCAGAATTATTATTGGATGCTGAGGAAGCTATCAAAATGATGCTTTAATTCCAATAAAAATTCTTTTTTTTATATTAAATTTAATAGTGAATTTTTTTGTATGAAGTAAGAAAAATTAGATATTCAGAGAAGAGCTATAAAAAAATTCTTACTGTACTGAGAGAATCGTTGGTTGAATATTTCACAGTAACAGTTCAAGAGAATATAAAAGAAGCTGATGTTTGGTTTGAGCGGATTGAGAGTATTGTTAAATCTGAGAGTGATGCATACATCTCGTTTGAAATTAGATGTGATGATGAGGTTATGGGTTTCATAACGACTCGTCTTGTTAAAAATGAATTTTTCCTAATAAGGCATTTCTTCATTATAGATACTAAAAATAGGGAAGAATTAGCTTATATGTTGTTAAAAGCAGCGATTGAATGTTTAAAGCAAACATATAATATAGAAAGATTTCGTAATGCAGCTTTTACTTTTCCAGAAGATTTATTGTCTAAGCCATTTAAAAGATTAGGCTTTAAGACAGTTAAAAGGCATAATATGAATTATAAATTAGATTCTTTCAAACCGAAATATGAATTACCAGAAGCATTTTTATTCACAGAATTTAAGAAAGACTATGTTTTAAAAATAGCGGAAACTAGTGTAGAATTATTTAAGGATCATCCTGACTCCTCCTTTTGGGATGAAATTAATACAGTTCCTTCTTATTTAAAATATTTAGAAGCAAGTTTTAAGACATATTTCCTAAGAGAATGTTCATTCATCGCAATTGACCAAAATGGGGAGATCGCTGGATTTTGTCTAATAGAAAAAGGAGATGAGGAAGATGAAGTAATAATTCAGGATATAGGAGTTATACAAAAATACCAAGGGAGAGGGATTGGTAAGGCATTGCTTTCAAAAGTTTTAGGAGTTTCATATGAACAGGGATATAAAAAAGTGATATTAACTGTTACAGATGGAATTCCTGCCCAAAAATTGTATGAGAATTTTGGATTTAAAAAGTATACATCGTTTTTGATAATCGCAAATAATTGAAATTTGTATCTAAGTGATACTTTTTAACATAAAAACCATTTCTTTTAATTGAATGAATGTACTAGCAATAATTTTAATCTTGGTTTTATTTGCGGTTTTGATGGCTTTTTTTTCGCAAGATAAGATCGATTATTTTCCAATAGCGTTAATCATAGGAGTTATCGCTGTAGTATTTATGATCACTATCGCTAATGTTGATGAAGTTGAAATTCTTGGATTTATTAAATTTAACACCTTAATTTTCATATTTGCAATGCAAATAGTCGTCTTTTTTGCTACAAGTGATAGAGTTTTGGAATATTTAGCTATTAAATTGATCCATATTACAAAAGGAAATAATCGGTTATTCTTCTACATGATATGTCTATTTACGGCAATAATTGTAGCCTTTATTGAAGATTTAACTCTTTCATTAATATTAATTCCATTAATTTATAGAACATGTAGTGTTTTAAAAATACCTGCTGGTACATATATGATGGGAATGACAATTACAATAAATATCGGTGCTATACTTACACCAATCTCAAGTTTAAAAAACCTCATTATTTCAAAGCAGTTTGGGTGGGGATTTAGTGATTTTTTTGCTAATATGAGCATTTTATTTGTGTTAAGTTTAGTATTAACCCTTTTTTTGATAGATAGATTGATATTGAAAAAGGAAGAAAAGCCTACTGAAAGAAACAAGAAAATTTTATTAGAAATGCTTGAACCTGAAATTGTAATTCAAGATAAAAAGTTCTTTACAACAACTATTGCTACTTTGGTTATTATGTTTGTTTTAATGATTTTGGGATTTGAACCTGCTTTAATTGCCACCCTAGCTGCTGCGTTTCTTCTTATTATTCACTCAAAGAAAATTAATTTCTCAGATTTTAAAAGCGAAGTATCTTGGAGAATTATCATATTGTTTGCGATTTTGTTTATTTTATCAAATTCTTTATCATATTTTGGCTTTTCGGATTTAATTTCTGCCGGATTAGTGGCATTTTCAAATAATAACATATACATTGCTGTTTTGATAACATTAGGAGTCTCATCTCTACTATCTGCATTTCTAGCAGGTACACCTGTTACCATTATTCTGCTTCCAATTTTTGCATTACTCTCAGAGCAATGGGCTTTTCCTAATCCCATCATTATTGCTTTTATAAGTGGTGTTAACATGGCAGGAAATTTTTTACCCCAAGGTTCTGCATGTGACATTCTTACTCTTTCAATGGCAAAAAAATATAAAGTAAAAAATTTAAATTATAGAAGATTGTTAAAAAATGGAGCTTTTTTTGCATCACTGCACCTTCTCTTTACATTAGGCTATACTATGTTATATACATTAATTTTTAGTTAAAATATTCGAAAGACTAAAATGTGGAATTTATAAATTTAGAGTTTGTAATCTTGAATAGCCCTTTTTAGCAAAATCATAGTCTAAAAGCTCAATTTTTTCAGGAATTATCTTTAAAATTAGTTTCCTCTTTCCTCGTACAATTTTTTGGGCTTTATCGAAATCTTCATCCCCCTCCTTTAAAAATATCAAATTATGTGTTCCTGAAGTAGTTATTTGCATTCCTTGAATTTTTCCTTCTGACATTGGTGTGTATATACCTATACTAATATTTGGATTAACTTCTATATTTTTTATTTTTCTTCCTGGAGCAGGTCCAACATAAATATTGAAACTATTTTTTTCTGTATAAAAATCCATCGGAGTAGCACGAGGAATATTATTATTACAAGTACAAAGTACTAGAACTTTCCTTTTATCTAAAAAATTAGAAATTTCTTTTTTAAGCTCTTCTAAAGGCATTTCTTTTTGATTCATCCTTAACTACCCATTATATCATGATTTTAATTTGTACTAAGAAATGAATTAAGGAAGAAATAATTTGTGAAAAATAGTTAAATATATTTGATCTTTATTCTAAAAACCAACGATACTGGTTGGTGTGAAATCGATATCTGAATCCACAGCAGCACGTACATATGGAGATACAGGACCATTAGCTAAAACCATTATTTTTATTTTTGATCCCATATCTGGTTTGTTTTGGACTCCAAATTTTAATTGAGCATCTTCAGGAATCTCATTTGAAATAGTTGATACAACTTTATCGACTTTTGATAATGTTAATGTGTGATCTCCTGTTACCGATACCAGACATCTATTCACTTGTCTTGGGTCTGGCTTTAAAAGAGGATTATTCAGGGCTAACTTTGCTTTTTCAACTAAATCTGATTCTTCTCCTAAACATTCGGCGATTCCTACTAAACCAGAGGGATATTTTCCATTTGGATTTTCCAGAAGTGTTTTCTTGACATCTGCAAAATCGATGTTAACTAAACCGCAATTATTAATTAGATTTACAACTTCACCGATATTTCTAATTAATATTTCATCCATAATTTTAAATCCAGTTATCATAGGGATTTTTCCAACAATTTCTAAGAGATTATCGTTGGGAATAGGAATTAAAAAATCAGAATATTGAGCAAGGTTTCTTAATCCTAATTGAGCTCTAGCCGATCTTTGCTTACCTTCAGACATAAAAGGAAGAGAACAAAAAGTTACAACAATAGCATTATTTTTTTTCGCTTCCTCAGCAATTATAGGAGCTGCACCTGTACCTGTTCCACCACCTAAACCACATGTTAAAAAGATAATATCTGCGTTTAATGTTTGACTTAATCTTTCACGATCTTCTTCTGCTGCTTTAGCTCCAATTGTTGGATCATTACCAGAACCAAGTCCATTACATTGTTCTTTTCCTATTAGTATTTTCTGTTTTGAGCTGGAATAGTATAAATCATGTGCATCAGTATTAATATTTATGGTATCAGCATGATTGATACCCATATCTTCTAATCGCGAGACAGTATTGTTTCCTGCTCCACCAACGCCTACTACATAAGTTTTTATTTTCAGAACTTTTAATAAGTCTGCTAAAAATTTATCATCATCACAATTGGGGTTATTATTAGGATTTTGGTTATTTTTTGCAATTTCATTAAATCTTTCCCTTACTGAAGATCTTTTGTTAGCCAATTCAACCAAATCAAAAATATCATCACTCATGAAAAATCATCACAAAAAATGATTTATATATATTATAATACGAGAACGATATCAGTATAATATAAGAAAGTAATACGAAGATAATACGGTAGAAATATCTATTCTCACATTTTTCGATTTAATTTCTAAGCGTATTAGACAATAATATATTAAATAATTTTTTTCGTTTGAAAAAGCAGAAAAAACATTATAGAGAATAAATTTATAAACCTAAATTTTCTTGATTATCATGCTTGGGGGTATAAAACTTGGAAATTGAGAATACTAAAAACAGTAGCGAAAAAGCTATTGGCGCTTCAAAAGAAAGCGAATTAATTCAAGTAAGAGCGATACTCAGCTGCCCAAATTGTGGTTACAAAAAGAAATTTAGAAATCAATTTCCCCGAAAAGATCTTGAATTATTAACCGTAGCAGTAAAGGTTTTCGAATTTATCACCTGCAATACATGTGGAGATCTAATAAAACTAGATTTAGAATTTAATATTTAATGATTATATCTAGCTCTAAACAAATTAAATCTCAGTTAGATATCAAACTTTATTTGGCCATATGTACCTCCTCCTCCAGGAGTGTACTCTACTTCATTATTTCTAAAAGCACTTATGACAGAAGATATATTTTTATTAAAATTCTTAATTTTAGTAATAGGAGTATCGATTAATATTTCAAATTCAGTTCCAAGTTCTTTAATTATTCTGTTGTAATCATTTAAGACCGTTTTACTATTTGTACTTTTAATTCCTTTCACAGCACGAATTATATCAATTAAGGGTATAGCATTAATATATGGAGGTCTATGATCTGGATGATTAGGTTCAAGAAATGTAGAAATTTTTTCAATTCTTTCACTTACTCCTAATTTTATCTTAGCTTTTTTGTTAGATTGCTCTTTACATGCTGGACAGATCATCTTATTTTTAGAAACTTGGTCTAAATAATCTAATCTTGAAGAAATAGGATCAATAGAGGAGTAAATGACAAAATTTTTAGTAATAGAATATTGATTAAAAAGGGCATTCACTTCTTTTTTCACTTTCTTAAATAATATCCTTCTCCGACATTTATTACAAAACATATTATAATATTTACCGAGTTTAGGGTGTAGACCCACGTTCAGAGATATCTTTCTCCTATTTTTTCTCTGCAAAGCTAATAAAATTTCATCAAAAGAAGGATTATCAATTTCGAATCTGTTAAATTCTCTTCCAAGTGAGCGTGGATCTTGCGAATGGGCATCACTATTACTTAGAAAGGAAACATTTTTCAGAGATTCTAGCCGATCTGCTAAATCAGTATTAGCAGAAAGGCCTAATTCAATAAAGTTAATTTTTTTTGATGCCCCTTTATAGCAATCTTCAAGAGATTCAAACTTTCCTTGTCGAAATATTGCTTTAAATGGAGTAAAAGCATGGGCAGGGCCTACTATCCCCCCAGAATCAGTTATTATTTCTACTAAAGCGGAAGGAGATAAGTTGACTCTAGGTCTTCCGCCCCATTCATCTAAAATATTTTTAGAATAGGGTTTCAATTTATTCTGAATTTCAACCACAGAATTAAAATCAGGAAATAAAACTACATGATGAATACTTTCCAGATCTTCTATTTCTGTCTGAAGGATAAAAAAAACGTCATTATATAGAAAGGATCCATCTATTTGCTTTTCTAAATTACTTTTCATGTATTTAAACCATTCTGGTTGTAAAATATCCCCTGTTCCAAGTATATTGAGCCCCTTTTTCTTACAGGTCTCTATCATCGTATCCAAATTCAGCGATTTCGATACAGCGATTGAATGTGGACTATGAATATGGAGATCGGCATTAAAAGTATCCATGAGTAATAAAAGACAATACTTCAATAAAAAGATTTTAATAAAGCATTAATTATTTGGATTCAATTCAAAATAAGTAATTTATCTTTTGTTTGATCAGTTAATAATATTCGATAATATTCAATATTATTTTTAAAAATGACTTTTTCTAATTTACCTTCTGCAAAAACAATTTCTCCTGTTTTTGCTTGCTCACAAAAGCGGCCTCGGAATGAATTAATTTCATTTATATCTCTCATATTTAACTTTTCTAATTCAATATTACTTTCAAAAATTTTTAGGGGTTTTATTTTATATGAACATGGTGTAAAGATAGCATTTTTAGAATCGATAATCTCTGCTTTGAGTTTGATTCTACCAAGATTTTGGTATTTATAATCATAAAAACTGCCTTTCCAATCATTGGGGCTTCTGATATACCTAATAAAAAAATCATGATCCATAAATTTCCCTTGATGTTGCTTTCTTTGTTCACTTTTCAGAAAATCTTTAAATAAAATATCCGATCCACCAAATCTCCAAGTGTAATGTGATTTATACTCATCTAAAGTATACTTCCGACAATTATTTGATTTTTTGAATATTTTACTCAAGTTCTCTTGGAATTTAATACTTGTTTCTGTACCATATATTATTAGATCAATATCAGAATATTCAGTATTTAGCCCAACCATAATAGATCCCGTGATTCCAATTGAATTTTCAGAAATCTCTCCTTCTGTAACAAATAATTCGCATAAGTCCATAGAATATTTTTCACTGGGGGATAATGATTTCTTTTTGTTTAAATATTTAAAGAAATGTCTTGGAGTATATATTTTCTTAATTTCATCTTTTTTAACTCCTTGAATCTCTAAATCTAGTTCATCAGAATAAAAAAGATATTTAGGAAAGTTTTTCTTTAAAAATTCATATCTTTCCTTTAGATTATAAAGCTTTTTATAGTTTGTCCCTTTTCTTTTTCTTTCGCCATCTGGATGTGGAAAAAATCGTATAAAGCTAATGATATAATCATTTGGATGGAGTACTCCTTTCACATCAAAAAATAAGTTATCATCTATCGTTTCTATATAATCCCCTTCAATTGCTTTAGCAATCCTCATGAAATTCACAAAATTAGTGATTAATATTTTGAAGGAGTTTTAGTTTTGATATTAGAAGGCGTTTTTGTCTTAATTGAAGGTGTTTTTGATTTAATTCGTCTCAATTCTCTTTCAAATTCTCTTTTTTCATCTAGAAATCTTTGTTTATCTTTTTCTAGTTTGTCTCTTTCGCGTTTTATTAAACTTTTTTCCCTTTCTAGGTTTGTTTTTTCTTTTTCCAATTTACTATATTCATTATTTAATCTATTAAATTTTTCCTCTAAATTTGGAATTTTGCGATTTAATGAATTATACTTACTTTCCGCTGCTGGAATTTTTTTTTCCAATTCTTTTAATCTTGCTTCTTCTCGCCTTCTTCTTTTATCTAAATTATTTACATCATTTTCTGCTTTATCTCTATATTTTTTAAGATCGACCTTTTTTTTATCAAGTTCACGAGTCCGTAGGTCTAAATCTTGCTTTTTATAGCGAGTTTTTTCTCGTTCTTCTTTAAGTTTTTGCTTTTCATCAGAAAATCGATTTTTCTCATCTTTAATTTCTCTCTTTAAGTTATTGATTTCTCTATCTAGATTGTCTCTTTCTCTCTGTAAATTATTTATCTCACTTTTTAATTCATGTAACTTATTTTCTAAATCATTAATCGTTCTTTCTAAAGCGCTTTCTCTTCTTTCCATACCTGGAATTTTTGTTTTAATTTCCTTTATTCGTTTTTCTGTTCTCTCTTTTTCCCATTCTAAATTCTTTTTTTGATTTGCGATATCATCTCTTAATTTATCTAATCTGTCTTGAAATTGTTCTAATTCAGCATTTTTGCGATTCAATTCTTCATTCTTATTCCTTATCTTTTCTCTAAATTGCCTTTCTTTGGAAGCTAATTCATTTTTCTGTTGTTCTATTAGATTATTAGTTGTCGCTAATTCCTCTTTCAAGTTTTCTCTTTGATCTAGAAGAAACTTTATTTTGAGTTCTTTTTCTTTTCTTTTCTTTTCTAAATCTTCAACACTATCTTTGTAATCCTGAATTTGGTGAATAACTTTTTCCCATTCACTTTTTTCTTTATCTAATTTGATTCGTTCCTTTTTTAACTTTTTTATTAATTTTTTTTCGGGGATATTTTCTAATTCCTCATCTGGAGTCTTTTCCCGAATTTGATATTTAGGAATTTGTTCATCGTTCATAATATTTCATATCATAATTTACTCTATTAATAAATTCATATTAATATTGATTCTAAAGTGTTTGTATGACTTTTATGCAAAAATTAATCTTAGTTAAATCTATTTATATAATTTAGTTTCTATTATTTTTTTAAAGATTTATTAAAATTATTTATAATATCAAAGATTTTGAGGTTTTTTTATGGATTTTGATGAGGAATTTGATGATGAGTTTGATGAACAAGAGTTCGATGAAGATTTGGAAGATCTAGATGAAGATCTAGATGAAGGATTTGATAATGAAGGAGAGGAGCCAGTTGTAAAGACTCCAGAAGAAGTAGTTGAATCTAAGGTTCCAACTGTTCAAAGTATTAGGGAAGGGAAGAAGATTTCAGTATTTTTTATGTCCACTATAGGTCCTGGAGAGAAAAAGCAAAAATTAACTGTTAATGATGGATACCTTGTTGGAGACATAAAAGAAACTGTGGCGAATTTATTTGGCTTAGATCCTGCTGACTTTTATTTATCATCAGGTGGTGTAACTATGGAGGAAACTAATCCATTATCACATTACAATGTTTCTGATGGGGATGACATACTTTTAATTCCAGCAAGTGTTGCTGGTTAAGTATTTGGGGTCTATATTATTTTTTTGCCTTCCTTGCGGGAATTAGGGCAATTTCATCATCATCATCGATTTCATAATCTTTTATTAGTAAGTTATCATTTAACAAAATTCCTCCACTAGATAAAAGAAAATCTTCTAGATTATAATCAAATAATACTGCAATTTTTTCCTTGATAATAATGATGAAATCTGAAGTATCAACAATAATTATTTTTGTTTTCTCACCTGGCTCGAGTAAAGATCTTACATAAAGGCGGATCTGATCTTCCAATTCAATTGGATTTGTAGGCGGGGTATAATTTATTATTCCTTCAATTTCATCCTTGTTTTTCAACATATTTTCGATTAATCCATTTCTCTCATTATGGTCGTAATAAAGTAGTTCCCTAATAAACTGTATTTTTTCCATTTTGGGTAAATCTAATAAGCTTATATTTTCTAATTCTTCTTTACTGAAGATTGAAAAGACAAATTTATCCATTATGGGCATGTCCTTGCAAGTTTCTTCTGATTCGATATAAGTTTCTATTGAAGGCATCGCTTCTATATAATCTTCTATAATATCGATCGGTTTAGTTTGAATTGATTTTTGTTTTACAAAGGATTTTTTTTCTTTGAATATTTTGTCTTGACTGCTCTTAGATTGTATAACCGTATATATTGTCCCAGTTGATAATACAGCAACACTACCGATAGTTAGAAAAAGAAATATAGGAACACTTTGTATATGAAATAGGAAAAATAATGCATAGAATAATATACATACGGTGTAAAGAGCAATAATCACTAAAATTCTATAATTCTTTTTCATGATTTTTAAATTAGATTATTTTCTAAATTTAAGATATATAATTTAAAATTTAAATGGGATTGGAATAAATTTGGAGTTTTTAATTTGATGCACCTTGAACTGATTTAATAACTTGAGAATATTTCTCAAAATCTAATTTGAATATTTTTTTATTTTGCTGCTTTTCAATTTTTATTAATTCTAGATCTACAAGAATATCTAAATATTTTTTAATTGTACTATGATTTTTTTTCAAGCCTGTTGCAATTTCTGTAATTTTAAATGGAATATTTTTGTTTTTCAGAAAATTAATTATATTTTGAACGATATCCTTCTTCAAATAATAAAATAATGGGTCAAGTTCTGGATTTGAGTCGTACTTGAAGAACATTTTATGGTTATTAATTTGTTTTGATCTAATAAATTTGAATTTTTCAAGACAAGATAAATGCCATAATGCTTGATTGCTACCGATATTTAGAGCTCTCATGATTTCATTAATATTAGAGGGATATTTTTTAATAAAATTAAAGATCTCGTTTCTTTTTGGGTGTTCTATTATATTATTTTTCATCAATCGAGTTCCCGGAATAATAACACGTCTTTTAATTAAATCCTTTAAAATTAGTTCTATTCTATTTTCATTTATATTGGGATTATATCTGACTCTATTACTTATATATGATATAATTTCTCTGATTGAAAAGAAGGTTTTTTTAGTCAAATACTCTTCTACCAATTCAAGAACAATAGATTCCGCTTTAACCAGAGAACTCATGAGTCGATACTTGAAATATGTGAAGTTTTTTATATTTAAAAAGTCTCTCTATAACAATATTATGTGTCTTATATATTTTGATAGGCATTCATACAATATATAATATGATTTCTTTAAGATCCTTTTCTTCTCTAAGTAATTTCTAATTAGATCTTTAAAACTTCAAAATTATTCCAAAGGGTTTTATTATACCTTTTTAATGCCATTTTATTAAATTTAAAAAATTAAAATCAAAAAATAAAAAAAATTTGAAGTGATATGAATGAGTTTTGATGAATTTGATGAAGATTTAGGCGGAGAAGAACCAATGAAATCTAAAACTCCTGCCTCTAAAACCCCCTCAAGTGGAAAGAAACTAACATTATACTTTATGTCTACCATTGGTCCTGGTGAAAAAAAAGAAAAATTAACGGTGAATGACAGCAATCATGTAAGTGATATCAAGCAGACATTAGGAAATTTATATGGTCTTGATCCTAATGACTTTCATTTATCTTCTGGTGGTGTTACCATGGATGAAAACAGCGTTTTAAGAGATTATAATGTTAATGATGGCGACGATATTCTATTAATTCCTGCTAGTACAGCAGGGTAAACTTTTAAAACTTTCTTCATAAATTATAATAAGTGGGCTTTATGCCCTTCAATTTTTTTTATTATTTTTTTATAAATATTAAAGGTGTTAAAATTGGATAAGGATTCAGATTTTTTTGCAAAGGATTTATCAATTGAAGAAAGAGACCTATATGATCGTCAATTTCGTTTAGAAGGATGGTCTCAAAAATTAGTGAAGAACTCAAGAGTTCTAATAGTTGGAGTTGGAGGTTTAGGTTGTGAGATAGCTAAAAATTTAGCTATGCTTGGTGTTGGCCACTTAGATCTTATAGATTTAGATATCATTGAACATTCAAATTTGAATCGGCAAGTGCTTTTCACAGGAGCAAAGTTAGGGGAACCCAAAGCTGTTGTAGCAGCAAGAAAATTGAAAGAAATTAATCCAAATATTACTGTAAATGGATATCATACTTCTTTAGAAAGATTGGATCCTGCACTTTATCTAGCTGCTGATGTTATCGTTGGGGGTCTTGATTCAATGAATGCCCGCCTAAATTTAAATGCTCAATGTATTAGATTTAAAAAACCTTTAGTAGACGGAGGAGTTTCTGGGTATCATGGGCATATATACACAATATTTCCATATAAAAATGCTTGTTATGAATGTAATCCATTACCTGTAGCAGAGAGTGACGAGATGGCAGCTTGTACTGTTGTAGGAATCCCACGCAAAAGGATTCATTGTGTTTTTAAAGGGGATATGGCATTTAAGGAAAAATTTGATCGAGATCCGAATCCAAAAAATGTAAATGATATTGAGTTTATTCAAAAGGTTGCCAATGATTTAGTAAACAAACATAACTTCCTACCCGAATATACGAGGGATGACATTGTTAAAATCATTGATAGGCATGATCCGGGTATAATTACGATAAATGCTGTAATATCTGCTTTACAATCACATGAAGTGATAAAAATCATTCATTATAAAAAAGGTCATAAGGGATTGGGTGAACCTATTAAATCATATGTAATTTTTAATGGAATCACTATGAAATTTTACCATATTGAAAAAAAAAGAAATCCAGAGTGTTCTCAGTGTGGTAAAAATGTTCGCAGAGTATCTATAAAAATGAATCCTCAATCACCATGTTTAAATATTATTAAAATATTAAAGAAAAACGGGTTTAAACAGGACCCAGATTCTGAGCCGATTCTAACTTTATTAGATTTCAATGATATCAAGATAATTGATTTAGAAAAGAATCCCATTGAAAATGGGTTAAGAAATCACGAATTTATCACGATTGCAGGATTTGAAGGGAAAGAAATTTTTGCAACCTTAAAATTAAAATAAAAATAGAATCAAAAGAGGTTTTAAATTAAAATTTTTGGAAAAATCAAATATTTAAGACAAAATTTTTAATATAAAATTAGGAAAAATAAAAACGGTTAAGAAAATGAGTATAAGAAGTAGTCGGATTTCTCGGGATTTTGCAGGATTAAAGAAAATGCATAGAGAAGGAAGCATTGTTCAATTAAAACCATTTAATCCTAAAACCAAGAGTATTGATCATTTAGCTATCTCTTTTAAAGGCCCAAAGGGTACTGTTTATGCAGGTGGTCTATTTAAATTAGAATTGAGATTCCCTGCTCAATATCCAAAACAACCTCCTTTTGTAAGGTTGCATACTCCAATATGGCATCCGAATTTTTGGCCAAAACCATCTGAGTATAAAGGACAAAGGAATATTTGTCTTGCATTAGTTGATCCCTCCTTGGTTGGAAAAAAAGGGGGTTGGAGTCCTTCAAAAACAGCTGTTACCGTTGTACAAGCCATAATTGCTATGTTAAACACACGGGGTAAATACGTTAATCCAACAGATGTTTTTAATAAAAAAGCGGCAATTGAAATGATGAAAAATCAAAAATTTTTTGAGAAAAAAGTAAAAAATCTTGTTAAAAAGTACGCAAATAAAAAGTGGTGAGCCTTTTTAATGCAAAATGAAAATGATATTAAAGAAACTGTTAAGAATGTAATTAAAAAAAAAATTAAGGATGAACTAAAACAGGAAATAAAACAAGAACTTTTAGACGAGATTTATAAAGAATTATTAGAAGAAAGTCAACATAATAAAGAATTGAATAGAGTTCCTCCAAAAACTTCAAGTAAGATAAATCAGCCTACTACTAATATAGCTAAAGTTGTGAAGAAAAATGATCAAGAGGATACTCCAAAAGAAGTTTTAATATCAGTTAAAGCTTTCCTGAAAATTGCAAGTCATGCATTAAAGTATGCAAACTCAAAAATACCAAAGAGTAAATGGGTTGAAGTAATAGGTTTATTAGCAGCAAAAGAAGATAAAAAAAATAAAATCTTACATATTGAAGATGCTTTTCCACTTGGACATGGAAATGCTGTATCTGTTGAAACAAAACATCCAAGAAACCAGTTATCTGGTCACGAAAGAGCTTTTCATGAAATTAGGAAAAATAAACAATTTGTTTGTGGATGGTATCATTCTCATCCTTCTTATGGATATTTTATGTCTAATGATGATATTCATACTCATAACCAGTATACAAAATGGTATCCTGAAGCTGTTGCACTTGTCATTGATCCCTATCTGATTGACGGGACAGAACCAGGTTTTGAAATTTATCGAGTAGAAGAAAAAACAAAACAATGGTATCCATTGATATATGGAATAAAAGGATCATTAGATGTACGAACATTACCCGATTTGTTAAATTTTATATATCCAATTATTGAAGGAAAAGCAATATATCTCGAATATGATGAAATGTAAAATCTTAAAATCAGGGTGATAATTCGAACGTGGTTAAATTTAAAGCTGTAGCTATAACATTAGCAATATTTTTAATAATTGGTATTATACATGGTTCCATTGTAAATTCATTTAATGTATTTGTGAGTTGGTTATTAATTGGAATATGGTTAATTTATTCTATTAAGGTTATTAAGAATATTAGACAATATCGTGAATTTAATTCACCACATAATACAGCTTTTTTTATAATAGGTCCTGTGTTTATCGGAATATTTTATTCGATTTGGGGTAATTTTACTGGATTATTAGGAGAAAATCTACTGGAGGGATCAAATTTATACTTAAGTTGGTGGAGTATTCTATTCGGATTTCCGTATGTATTATTTGGCTCAATCTCTTTATATCGTTGTTTTAAAAAATATAGTGTAATATATTTTGGGACAAAATCCGTTAAAGCGCGTACTGTTGGCTATGTTTTATGCCTTTCAATTATTCTTTTTATAATTATATATTGGATTGGTTTTTTTTCATTTGTTGATTTCTATGGATCAATTTTGGTTCCACTACATTTTCTAATTGATCTTAATCTTTTAATAATTCTTGTTAGTACAATCTTCATATTAATTGTACCCGGATTATTTGGATCTAGGGCCCAATTACCACAATTAACCAGAGATTATATAGCACAACGTACAAAAAGATTAAACCAGTTAACAATACCGTCAAGAAATTCAACTCCTAGAACCCAGAGACAAAGTGTTCATACTAGAACGAGAACATCTCCAACTCCTACATCTAGAACACTTACTCGTACATCAAGAACAATATCTCAATCGTCACGATCAACTCCTAACGGAGAAATACAATCTAGAAGTTCTAGAGTTAAAACGAGTACTCGAACAACTAGCAAACGTACTTCAGGAACACCTATTAGAAGAAGTCAAAGTAGCATAAAACAAGTAAACTTGAAATTATATAGGCCAAAAGCGGCAAATTTGTCAATAGAGGATTTTAAATGCATATTCTGTTTTAGATTACCAGAATATCCTAAAGATAATGGAAGAGGAATAATTTTGTGCCCAAATTGTAGGTATCCTGCTCATGCTGATGAGTTTAAAGATTGGCTCAGAACTTCTGGCCTCTGCTCCCGATGTAATGCTCCTATTCCATTAAATTACAGAAGAAATCCTAAAGTTATTAGTGTGAAAACCTATACTATGGTTTATAAAGATCTTCTAAAGAAAAGACAGTAATTACGTTCGAATTTTTAAATTCGTTTTTAAGTCCCCAATTGTTGTTTTTAAAGAAGCAAACACATTGTGAGGGTGAATACTCTCTAAACTTTCGATTTTAAATTTTACTTTGAAATTGTCCTCAAGATTGGGAAAATCTCTTAAAATGAAATTTTTTGCCATTTCTCTAATAACATCTTCAGAAAAGAGAGGTTTTAAATGAGCGGTTCTCACTAATTCCGCTTCTTCTGGTCTTTTTAATACAGATTGAATTTTACCGCTCATAGATTCTTCTATTATATTAATAATATCTAAAACATCTATCTTATGATTGTCTAAATCTTTAATTTGGACTATAATAGTACCTATAGATCTTTGGTTATGGGAAGAAAATGGAAGAATATTCAATAATTTATTAAGGTCTTCTTCAGATACTTTAATATCTTTTCTGGACTTAATTACTTCTTCTGCATATTCCATAGAAAGTTCTTTAGCACAGGGACATACTGTCATACCAACAGCACTACCTCCTATAAAATAATTATAATCAATAATCCCGGAATGTAATCGTTGAGCTTTTACAAAAGAACTAATTTCATAAGATTTTTGGATAATTCTTGAATTATTTTCTCTAACTTGTACTATAATCTTACCCTCAAGTTTAACTTCAGCTTTAGAAGTGTAAGGATGCCGATCCATTAACTTCTTTATAATACGATCTCCAACAAGTTCTATAGTCGGGGTTGGTTTAAATATTACTTCATTGATTACTTCTTCTATAGTTTCTGAGGTACGAGACATATGGATACCACGTTGTTCAGCAGGAAGATTAATAAGTGCTGAAATTTTAGGGTAAAATGAGTATCTTTTATTCTCTTGAACTATTTCCACTTTTTTTTCTAATTCTACAATTCCCACTTTGTCAATAGGTATATCTATTACAGAACCAGAATTTTGTAAATCTGTTTTAAATTCGTGAATTTTAAGACACCAATCTCATAAATTATATTTTTTTTGTTCTATTGTTTAAAAGGATTGGAATAATATAAATAATAATTTCAATTAAAATTAGATTTTTTTAGATTTAATGGCAAAAAAATCTTTATTTTGTAATTACGCCTTACTTGGTGAGGATTTAGATTTAAAGCAGAATATAAATCTAGAAATTGATTCTAATGGAAAAATAATTGAAATTTCTTATGATAATATTTCTAGGCAAATAGAAATTACTCATAATTGTCAGACTTCATTATTAATTCCTGGCTTTATTAACTCTCATGTCCATATTGGAGATAACTTTGCTAAAGAACTAGGTTTTAATAAAGAATTAACGGATATTGTTAAGCCTCCATTTGGTTTGAAACATAGATTATTAAGGCAGATCCCATATGATATTAAAATTAAAGGAATTCAGAATGCAGTTTTAGAAATGCTTTCAAATGGTATCACGTATTTCATCGATTTTAGAGAAGAAGGAGTTGAAGGTATAAAAATATTAAAATATGCACTTTCCGATAGTTTAATTAATTTCTTGATATTGGGAAGATTCATGGATGAAACTGAAATAGATTCTGTTTTTGAATTAGCAGATGGAGTTGGATTGTCTAGTTATAAACAGATAAATTCATCCAATAAAAAATTAATAATATCTGCGAAGGAGAAATTTAAAAAAATCATTGCTTGTCACTGTGCTGAAAACATCCGGAACATTAATACGATAAATGAATTGTTCAAAGATAATATTGTTGATATAGTCGTCCATGGAACGAAATTTATTAGGGAGGATTTGACAAATTTATTAAAAAATAATAAATCACTTGTTTTATGTCCTCGTTGTAATGGATATTTTGGAATTGGATTTCCTCCTGTTAGTGAAATATTGAACTTAAAGATCCCAATATCATTAGGAACAGACAATTTAATGGTAAATAATACTGATTTATTAGAAGAGATGCGATACTTTTACCGGATATCAAGAGTTTTGTGTGGTTTTAATAAAGAACCCCAATTAACCTCAAAAGAATTATTACAAATGATAACGATAAATGCTGCCAAGAATTTTAATCTTGAAAAAGAGTTTGGTTCAATTTCAGAAGGAAAATATGCTGATTTTTTTGTAATTAATCTATCTGATCCAAATTTATATATATCCAAAGTAGATTCCAATAATATACTTGACCTAATTACTCAAAGACTTAAGTCAGAAAACATTAAAAGAACTTATATTAAAGGTGAACTCGCATTTGAAAGAAAGTAACCGCCCGTATATTATTTTAAGTTCAGCAATGACTCTTGATGGAAAGATCGCTTCAAAAATAGGGGATTCTGAGATCTCTGATGATCAAGATTGGGGAGAAGTCCATAAACTTAGAACCGAAGTAGATGGAATCATTGTTGGAAAGAATACGATAATAAAAGACAATCCTAAACTTCATATAAAATTCTATGAGCATAATGGATATTATAGGGTGATATTCGATAGTGATCTTTCTATACCTCTTGAATCTAATGTAATTACTTTTCAACCAGATATATACCCTACAATAATATGTACGACCAATGATGCTTCTTCGGAAAGGATCAAAGATTTTGAGGCAAGAGGTGTGAAGATAATAAAATCTGGTAGTAATAAGAAGGTAGATATTTTAAATGTAATGCCAAAACTCTACGATATGGGTATTCAAAGAATTTTATTAGAGGGAGGAGGTACATTAAATTGGAGCTTTATTAAAAATAATTTAATTGATGAAATACGGTTATTAATTGCTCCATGGATGATTGGTGGGAAAGATGCTATCAGTCTTGTTGATGGTGATGGATTTGAAACTATGGCTCAAGCACCAAGGTATAAGTTGATGGAAATTTTAAATAGGGATAATTATTTGGTTTTAAAATACAAGAAGATTAAATAGTGGTTTATATGAGTACTGTCGGAAGTTTTAAAAAGCTCACATTGAAACATATCAAAGAGAAAGCAAAGTCAGTAAGAGATCAATTACCGGATGCTAAAAAAAAAGTAATAACTTATTCTAAAAATTATACTCTTTCCCTTTCAAATTACTGTGTTAATCAGTGTGGATATTGTTATTATAATTATAAAATCCATAAATCAAAAGGGGAGAGTAATGTTACATTACTCGATTTTGATCGCATAGTTGAATTAAGTCAAAAAGCTCTCCAATACAAATGTAAAGAAGCACTTTTAATGTCTGGAGAACGCCCTGGAAGTTTTATTGAAGTAAAGAATGAATTAGAAAAGTTAAAATATTCAAATCTGTTGGATTATATAAAAGAAATTTGTACTTATTTACTTGATTCTAACATTTTACCACATATTAATTTAGGATTCTTAACTTATGATGAAATGAAGGATTTGAAGAAATTTACATCGAGTATGGGGTTGATGCTTGAAAGTACGTGTATGGACTTATTTAATAAGAGTAAAGTTCATGAACATTCAATTGGAAAATTACCAGAAAAAAGATTAGAACACATTACTAATGCTGGAAAATTGAGAATTCCTTTTACTACAGGTTTATTACTCGGTATAGGAGAATCTTTTGAAGATATAATAAGGGATTTACTTTTGATTAAAAAGATTCATGATAAGTATGGTCATATTCAAGAAGTTATACTACAAAATTTTGTAAAAAAGGAAGGTATACCATACCAACCAAAAAAGCTTATTTCATTTCAAGATATGCTTAGAATTACGGGAATTGCTCGAGTCATTTTTAAAAATGATATAGCTATTCAAGTACCACCAAATCTTATCAGTGGGTTAGAGGAAGAGTTTATCGAAATGGGTATTGATGATTTTGGAGGCATATCTCCTTTTTCAATAGACTATATAAATCCTGCAAATAAATGGCCTCAAATCGAGAAACTATTAAAAATTTGTAAAGATAAAGGGTATTCACTTAAAGAGAGACTCCCTATCTATGATAAATTTATTAGAAAAGAACATTTTTGTCCTGAAAATATTAGAAAAGTAATAAATGATATGAATTTAGATGTTTAATACTCAAAACTTTGGATCAATAAAACAGAATATAAAAGAAATATTAAAGAAATCTTTAGCTTCTGAGGAATTAAGTTCAAATGAAGCTTTGGAATTATTAAAAGTTAATGGAAAAGAGTTTTTTGCCTTACAATATCTAGCAGATCTGATTAATTATGAAAAAAAGGACAATTATGTAACTTTTGTTATAAATAGGAATATAAATTTTACTAACATTTGTTATCAAAAGTGTAAATTTTGTTCTTTTAGCTTACCAGCTACTCATCCTGATGCTTTTTTACTCACAATAGAACAACTTAGAGAAAAAGTAATTGAAGCAAAGAATTTTGGTTGCACTGAGGTTTGTATACAAGGTGGTATAAATCCCGATTTAGAGTTTGAATTTTACCTAGATATTCTCAAAACAATCAAAAAAATTGATTCAGAGATGCATATTCATGCTTTTTCTCCCCAAGAAATATTTTATTTGTCCAAATTGAATAAGGCTTCAATTGAAGATACTTTAAAGGAATTAAGAAATGCAGGATTAGATTCAATCCCAGGAACCGCTGCAGAAATATTAGTTGATACTGTAAGAAGAATAATTTGCCCTAATAAAGTAAATACGGCCCAATGGCAAGAGATTATAACATCTGCTCATAATCTAAGAATTCCTACGACTTCAACTATAATGTATGGACATATTGAGACATTAGGTGATAGGGTAACGCATTTAGAAATTTTAAGAAATATTCAGAAAGAGACACATGGATTTACTGAATTTGTTCCACTTCCTTTCGTGAAAGAAAATCCCATTTTATCTCAACTTGATGACTATCCTTTAAAACCTAGCTATGGGATAGATGATTTAAAATTGTTTTGTGTTGCTAGACTATTCTTGAATAACCATATTGATAATATTCAATGTAGTTGGGTCAAATTAGGACCTAAATTTGCCCAGGTTTCATTAAATTATGGTGTTAATGACTTCTCAGGAACATTAATGGAAGAGAACATTTCAAGAAGCGCTGGTGCTGAATTTGGAGAGTATCTATCTCCAAAAGAAATAATCGATATAATAAAACTAGCGGGAAAAAAACCAGTTCAACGGGATACTATTTATAATATCTTAAAATATTATTAAAAAATAATAATTAGAGAGAATCTTTTAATGAGGAGCTCGGGATTGCACTAAATCTAACACATAACGTTGAGCAATTAAATCTGAACTAACTTTTCCTAAAACAATGCCTTCTTCAACAACTGGCATTGCAGATATTTGATATTGCTCTAATTCACGCACAATATCAAGAATAGTGAAATTTGGATGAGCAGTTACTACATTTTTGGTCATTATTTTATCGAGAGTGGCTTCAATATTCCCCTCAGCTGTAGCTTTAGTAATATCCCAATCTGTAACTACTCCTACAAGTTTATTCTCTGAGAGCACAGCAATAAGATCGCTCATACCTTCAATAATTAAAGATGCTGCTTCTTGAATGGTACTATTAACATCTATTGTAGGAAGCGGAATCATAATATCTTTTGCTGTGCGTTCACTTTCTTTAGCTGTAAGACGTTGAAGACTTATTTGCTCGGCAGCTATGCATGGTAATATATCAGGGTTTGCTGATAGTAGATCAACTAATTCAATCATATTATTATGAATGACATTCTCTCTATATTCTTCCCCTGCTATTAAACGTTGTTTGGATAATTCAGCAAAATCTTTTGCATGTTCTTTCAGCCATTTATCAACTACTTCACGTTTACCTAAGAATTCTTCTGGAATTTGCAAATGATCCGGTGTTCTTAAAATTCGTTCTTGGGCAGCAAAGATAACTCCTCCAGAATTAACTAGATAATCATTGGCTATCATAACTCCTTTTTCTTTATATACTATTTGTTCCATCCTAACTCTAGAAGCTTTTCTGTTTGGGTCAGGAGAGTATGTATTCGCTCCCTCAATAATAACTGCCCATTTTCCCATTCGATCAACAGTCATTGAAGGATTTTCAGATTTTCTAACACATAAGTAATTAAATACTGGCGCAGCAGGAATCATACAAAAAGCATTTTCAAGCAGGAGATTATTAGCATTCGTGGAAAATTTAGTAGGATGTCTATATCCTTCTGAAAGTATTTGATTTTTAAAATAGAGATTAGTAACAAGCTTGTTTTCTTTCCATAATGTGAATAGCTCATCAATAGGTAATCCAGATTCGTTATATAAATATCCTTCTAAATCACTTATTCCTATAACTTTTGCAGTGGGTAATCGCTCTTTCAACATATGAGCTGCATGTGCTCCGACAGCTCCAAATCCTTGAATCAAAATGGTTAGAGATTCTACTTCAGGAATTTCCAATTTAGCAAATTGAGGAAGTACTCTTAATCTTGGCATAATTTCTAATAATGTTTGTAAAGCGATTATAACACCACCCGCAGCAGCCCCAAGTTCATCAATTCGATTTCCACCCATATCAGCAGGCTTGGAAAGAGCATTATCTAAACCATTTTCAATTGCAATTATCTTCATATCAGCATCATTAGTCCCGACATCAGGTCCGGGAAGATATATATCTTTATATCGACGAATCAATTGAGCAAAACCACGAACTATTTCAGTATGTTTTTCAAAAGAGAGTCCTCGTTCTGCTACAATTCCCGCTTTTCCTCCACCATAGGGAAGATTTGCTGCTGCATTTTTTAATGTCATACCTCTTGCCAGATTGTGAATATCAGAAGGAGTAATATCCGGTAACATCCTAATTCCCCCCATTGATGGGCGTCCTCCAGCTAAAGAGTCAACAATTACATATCCACCAATTTCTAGTGATGATTTCTCATCCCATATACAAGCAACCAGCTGGGGTCCAACATTATCGCTTATTATCCCTAATTGAGATAATAAATGAACGTCTAAATTGCTAAATTCTAAATAGCATCTTCCATCCTCTTTTTTAAGTCGAGCCTTGAATGTGGCTTTAAGGAGATGTTCTTTCAGAAATGATTCCATATTTTTAGGGATCATGATATCAAACCATTTGAGATTGTATACTTCAACGAGGTATGCTATATAAGTATAATAATTATTTAAATTTCTATATGTAGGGGAAATTTATTAATTTTTTAGAATTTTAAATTATTTACCCTTCAGCAAAATTGAATAATTTTTCTATTAGTGCTCCATTCATAAGGAGTGGCCTTGGGATTAAAAAAGGTATATTTTTGAATAAACCTAAAAAATTGATTGATGCAAGCCCTACATTGTCAGAAATTTTAAAGATTCCAAAATCATTAAATTCCCAAGGGAGAATAGTAAATGAAGTTTAGGAATAAGAGTTATTCTTCATCTTGGATATAAGGTTTTCCGAGAGATAAACAAATTTCTGCTTTTTTTAATTCTCTTCCTAAGTAATTTAAATGATATATGTTATCAGTTAAGTCGGATTTAATTATTTTTTTGCTTAAAGCTTCTGCATTTTCTCCAATAATGGTTGTTATTAATTTTTCATCCATTGAGTAGAATAGAACATAAATTTTCCTTGTATAATGATTAATATAAATTCTAAAGTAGCCTTTATTATCAAGAACATATTCAGGTATCAATTTATTTATAAATATTGCGTTTTCTTCGTCTATAAAAGGCATTTTTTGATCTGTTTTTGCTTTAGCTTTAAAAACTTGGATACCTTGATTGATTGGAGGAGTTTTTTTATATTTTGCTAAATAATTTAATTTTACACTTTCTTTTAATTCTCTAACGCCACCCGTTAGTTTTGCACTATGTTCAACTGTAAAAAGAATGCCCATATCTAATTCGATTGCAATACTCGCTAAAAGTCCATTGATTCCAACAGAATCAATATCCATAAGTTCTACTACATTTGATATTCCAAAGAATAATGGCAATTCATATTTTTTGTATTTATTCTCAGTAATTTTCTTTTTATACAAAAAATAGGTTTCTAAAGAGTTACAAATACCGGGGTTTATTGGGGTTTCTAGTAAAGGGTCAGCGATTAATTTTTTAAAACCTTCACCGTATAATTCCTTTGTTAAATTAAACAAATTTTGAATTCTTGTTTCAGGATCTTTCGGAAAGTATGCTTCTTTTATATTAGTAGGGAGTATTACAATAGGTATATTTTTAGGTAGGTTCAATAAATTTTTATAATTTCCAAGATCCAAACTTAAAATAAGATCAATATCCTCTTCTACAGCAGCATTAATTTCTTCAAGAGTCATCGAATCGATGCTTAATAAGATTTTATGCTTCGATCTAATTAAATTAATGATCTCCTTGATTCTTTTGGAATTAGGTTTGTTAGCTACGCAACCAATATCGATTATATCTGCCCCAGAATTAATATAATGGGATGCTTTTTTTAGAATGTCTTCGTCGCTTTTTTCTGTACAATTCACGATTTCAGCAATTACAGGAGGTGGTAAATTCCTTCCAATTATAATATTAGATTTTTTCTCATTAATATAAAATGTATGAGAGCCTAAGTGATTTTTGGCATGCATTAAATGCTCTTTTACGATTTCAGAGTATTTATTTTCCCCCGAAATTTCTAATAATCTATTAGCTGGGATTGTATTTGATAATTGAAGGTTCTTAAGATTTTTGATGATAATAGGTAAGTCTGATGCAAATTCTGGTCCTTTCCTTATATCTATTTTAAATTTGTCTTCTAAAATACTAGAATCCCATTGTACAAATCCAGGCAGTAAAACCAAATTATAATCAGATATATTTAATTGCTTAAGAATATTGGAAGTGATATCTTTAGTAAGAAATGCTGATATTGATATTGGGGCTTTAATAATATCGATCTTAGGTTGCTTTATTGATTTTACGATGTTTTCTATTGTATTATAACTTTGTTGACCAGTAATTATAAGTAGTTTAATCCAAATCACTTATCAGCTTATCTTTTTCGAATGGAATAAAAATATCATCTAAAATTGAACCAGATGCTTCTTGTAATTTTAAATTTTTAATAATTGGCTCAAATCTTCCACCTAAAATTCCATCAGCGATAAAAGCGGCTCCCTGTGCCGCTCTTTTTGCTATCTGACTAAATGTATTCATTACTCTTACAGGAGCAACATCTTTTAAACCATGGATCATTTTCTCTTTAAAATATCCTAACCCTGCACCTCTTCCAGCCAATAATATTTCTTTTATTTTGTCCTTATTTGAATATGAAGATGATATACCAAAAACAGCTTTTTTCACACTCGATAAATAGGCTTTTAAGGCAATTTTAGTCTGTTCGTCTTTCTCTGCTAAAAGAGTGATTTCTTTTAGACTCAAATCAGAATATCCTGAGATATAAGCTACACCACCTTTATAGATATTTCTTTTATGGATATTTTTAATTAGGTAAGCTAGTTCTCCATCAAGGCTCCCACATGCACGAAAACCCATTATATTTGAGCCCCCAATTCCATCAATAATTTGCCCATTCTCTATTGCTAAAACTGCCGTAAATCCGTAACCTATCTCAACCATGATAAAATTCGTATCTTGAGGTGCTATATTAAAGCTTTCCATTTGATCCCTAATACCTGTAACTGCAGTACAAATTTTATCAGCAGTTCCCATATCAATTTTGTTTATTTTTCGATATTTTGGAACAGTTGGTAAATGTTTAACTCCGGGTACAATAATACCTGGAATATTTTGAGCTTTAATTAACCTTAAAACCTCTCCAAGACCAACTAATTTGTCTTTTTCCTTTTGATCAAATTTTAGTAGTGTGAAAAATATGTCTTGTTCGGTTAACTCGTCTACATTTTTTAAAGGAAGCCCAAATCCACTTGGAGCAACCATTAAATTAATATCCTCTACAGTTTTAATTATTGTAATCGCTTTTTGTGGTTCACTAATAAGTTCTTTTGTAGGTAAAGATGTATCTAAAATTATTTTATCATCTTCTAAACCAAAAAAATCCCAACTTTTCGATCCTGGGTCAATTCCAAGAACTCTATTCAATGATAATCAGACTAAATCTATTGGTACATTTTATGAGATGCTATAATTCTTTTTATATTCTATATTTTTTTAATAATTGCTTTTACTCTCTTTTATTTTTGGAATTAAACTTAAAACTATAAAAATTGTGTTACTTTTTAGTAATTTGAATTAAAATTGAAATCATAAAAGGTGATAGAAAATAATCGTTAAAGTTTATGTATGTGAAATCTGTGGAGAAGCTTATATTGGAGAAGAGGCGCCTAGTCGATGTCCATTTTGCGGTGCTTATAAAAAATATTTTGTAGAATCTACAGAATATGATGATACCGGTGCGTGGGAAGTCGAATTAAATGAAAAAGATAAAGCTAATGCTGAAAAAGCTTTAGAAGTGGAAGTTTCTAATAATATTTTTTATAAATGTGCTAGTAATAGGACACCAGAATTAGATGGACAAAAAATATTTAAGATATTAGCTAAGGTTGAAAAGGAACACGCAATGGTTTGGAAGAAAATTTTAAAGTTGGATACAGTTGAATTCCCAAAATATGATAAATGTGCGGCCGAATATAATCCAAATTTAGAAGAGTCGCATAGTAGGGAGGATCGCGCAATAAAGTTTTATGGACAAGCTGCTGCTGAAGCTGAAAATCCCCGTGTAAAAGAGATATTTAAGGCTTTTGTAGAGGTCGAAACAGACCATCTTCATCTTTCTGAAGCAAGGCTTAAATAAATTAAGATTTTTTATTTCTTTTTTTATTTTTTAGCAGAGAAACTTATTACTGAAATGCTTTTACAATTGAACCTGTCTTCTTTACTATTACGTAATTAAAATTTGAAAAACTTATTACAAATTTAATTTTTAATATAATAATTTAATTTAGAGCTATTTAATATGAACCAAAGACCAAACATTATCTATATTCTAAATGATCATCAAGCATTTTATGGTCATGGTAAAATGGCTGGGGGTCCTAAAATTCATAGACCGAATTTCGAAAAACTTGCTAGTAACGGTGTAGAATTTACCCAAGCATATACAGCTTGTCCATTATGTGGCCCAGCAAGGAGGACTATGCTTACAGGTCTATTTCCTCATAATCATGGTGAAATTCATAATGAAACAAATCATAAATATGATAAGGAAGTTTATTTGAACATTCTTGCCAATGCGGGATATAAAAATTATTATTATGGAAAATGGCATGCAGGAAGGGGTAGTGCCCTCGATTTTCAATGCGAAGGATATAGTAGTGGTTCTAGGTATGGTAATCCATATATTTCACATGAATATAGGGAATATTTAAAAAAGCATAACCTTCCTTTTATTCAAGCAAAGATAGAAAAGAATTTTTTAGGGCCAGAACACCCTTATACAAAAGCTCTTGGAATACAAGAAGGTGCGCTTCACAATCCTAAATTTGAAATATTGTCTCAGGAAACTACAGGAATAATGACCACACCTAAAGAAACTCATGAAGCTTTCTTTCTAGCTTCATTAGCTTGTGAAAAATTACATGAAATAACAAAAAGTAATAAAAACCAACCATTTCATTTACGCTTAGATTTTTGGGGTCCACATTTCCCATATTTTGCTACTCCAGAATTTTTTGATTTATACAACCCGAAAGATATCCCTGAGCTTCCCAGTTTTCGAGATGATTTAGAAAATAAGCCAGAGATATATAAATTAAGCCATCATTACCCCATAAGTGAAAATGGTAAATTAATATCTCCAAATCCCTTATCTTGGACAGAATGGCAGAAAATTTTAGCATTAAATTATGCTCAACAAACTCTTATTGACGAAGCGGGCGGAATGGTTCTTAATACCTTAGAAGAGTTGGGTATATCAGATAATACAATAATTATATGGGCAAGTGATCATGGTGACACTGTTGGATGCCATGGTGGTCATTTCGATAAAGATAGTTTTATGCCCCAAGAGATGATACGTATTGCAATGGTTATTAGTTATCCTGATTATTTTCCTAATGGGGATAAATGTGATAAACTTGTTAGTAATCTTGATTTAGCTCCCACATTTCTAGAGGCAGCTGGTACAAATTTTAATGAGACTATTGATGGTAAAAGTATATTAACACTATGTAAAGAGAAAGATGCTTTATGGCGTGATGATTTAATGTGTGAAACCCATGGTCACTGGTCTAATCATGTAGGACGATTAGTTGTTACAGATAAATACAAATACGTTTGGAATGACGGGGATTTAAACGAGCTTTATGATTTGAAGGAAGATCCATTTGAGTTAAGGAATTTGATCAAAAATGTTGAATATCAAGACATTTTAATTGACATGAAGAAACGTTTGATGAATTGGCGTCAAAAAACGGGCGATACTGTAAGAAAGTATATGATAAAAGGCAAAAAATTAATGAAGTAGATTTTTTATATTTTAATCTTTATTGTCAGCTTTTTTTTTATTAATTTTTATTTTCATTTTCATGAAAATTCTTATTAAAAATAAATTGAAATTATAAAGATGTATTTGGTTTAAATAAATTTAAAAAAAGGACTCTTGAATTAATAAGAGATCAAGTATTATTTATTATTAATCATATTAATTAGGTTTAAAAGAATGAGCAAAATTAATGGAGACCATGCAGGTTATAAAAGAGAACCGAAATTTCCTATCGCAAAACCTCATGATCTTTCCCCTCGTTCTCAATGGCTTAGAGATTATTACTTTAAGGGAGTGGAACGAGAATGGAATAATCAGTATATGCCATTCACTACTGGTACAGACTGGGATCTAATTTTTGAGGAAACAAATATGTATATTGTTCCAGAATCTTATTTATATTTAGGGAATAAAGGCAAGGGAACAATAGAAAGTTCAATGAGATCTATGGCTCCAACTATCGAATTAGATGATAATTATTGGGAATTATCCCTTCCAGAACGTAGAATCCTATTCTTTGAAAAAGCTTTATTGGACTATATTCCACAAGAAATTATATCAGAGAATGATTTGATAGCAGGGGGAAGATTTCAAACACAGTTAAGTAAATGTTTTACAAAAAAAGAAGCTAAGAAATATTGGAAGGAAAATTTAAAGAATCGAAAAGCAGTCTTCAAATTTCATAACTCTGGTTTTGGAAATTTAGGTGCTACTGGGGGTCATCTTATTCCAGATTATGAAACAATAATAAAAAAAGGATTTAAATTTGTCTATGAAGACGCCAAAGAAAGGTATAAACAATTAAACCAAAAAGAAAAGAAAGGCTTTAAAGGTCAAGAACTTAGAGCAATGATAAGAGCTGCTCAAATTCCAAAGAAATTAGCACAAAAATATGCTGAAGAATGCAAACGTTTAAAATCAGAAGCCTTATCTCCTGAAAGAGTTAAAGAACTTGAACAAATGATTAAGAATTTGGAACATGTCCCATGGGAGCCCGCAGAAACCTTTTGGCAAGGAGTTCAATCATTATGGTTAATTCATATGTTAACAATTGCTGAAGAATCATATCCTGGTGCAGGAATGTCTTTTGGGAGGACTGATCAATATTTATGGCCCCTTTATAGAAAAGACGTGATTGAAAAGAAAAATATCACTAAAGAATTTGCTAAGGATATCTTAGGTTGCTTTTGGTTTCATTGTAACACGATATATGACGCTCAGATAATGGTTGGAAGGCAGGGGATTACCTCTGGTTTTGGACAGTTAATGACATTATCTGGTTGTGGGTATGATGGAGAAGATCTTACAAATGAATTAACCTATACAATTTTGGAAGTAATTGACGAATGGTCTCCAATTTTAGAACCAAAACCAAATATTCGCTTACATAGAAATTCTCCCGAGAAACTTCTAAATATTATTGTTGAAATAATATCAAAATCTCAAGGAGCGCCATTTTTAATAAATTTTGATGAAAGAGCTATAGCAGGATTACTTAGAGAAGGTATTTCAAAAGATAAGGCTTGGAATTATGCTTGTGTGGGATGTTTAGAAAATACTATGCAGGGAAATGATCGATCAGGTACAGTTAATTGTAATCCAAACTTGGTTAAGAGCATCGAACTGACATTATGGAACGGAAAAAACATGCCGGGGAACTTTAAAAAGCCTTGGACAAAGAATGGAGAACAATTTGGGCCAAAAACGGGAGATCCTGAAAGCTTCAAAACTTGGGATGAATTTTGGAATGCATGGAAAGAGCAAATTAAACATATCATTAAATATACAGTAGATGTGTATAATATGTCTGAACTAACTCGAGCAAATTACATTCCAACTCCATATTTATCAACTTTAGTTCGAGGATGCATTGAAAAGGGTTTGGATGTTAGAAATGGAGGACCAGAATTACGTTTTATTACAATTGAAGGTGTTGGATTTGCAACTACTGTAGATTCTTTATTAGCAATTAAGAAATTGGTCTATGAAGATAAAAAATATAGTATTTCCCAAATAAAGGATGCCCTTGTCCATAATTTTGAGGGGGATGAATATATTGTTATGCAATCTATGTTAAAAAATAAAGCACCAAAATATGGAAATGATAAAGATGATGCCGATGAAATGGCTAGGAAGGTGATGGAAGTCTGGTCTGAAGAAACATGGAAATATAAGACACCTACACATTTTCAGTTCCGACCAGGAATGCTATCTTGGAACTATTGGGCTGGAGCAGATGCAGGTCTTACAATTGCGACTCCTAATGGCAGAAAAGCAGGAACATTTTTATCAAATGCAATTTGCCCTAGCGATGGAGTAGATAAAAAAGGTCCTACAGCAGTTACCAATTCTGTGGGTATTGCTATTGGTGGAAAATCTCTCAATGGAGAATATATAAATTTCCTTCCTAATGGAGCGAGCCATACAATAACATTTAATCCAAGTATTCTTAGAGATCCAGAGAATAAAGAAAAATTTAAATCATATTTAAAGGGTTACATTGAAAATGGTGGAACCTGTTTACAAGTAAACATGTTAGATGTAGATTTACTTAAAGATGCGCAAAAGCATCCAGAAAATTATCCTAATTTATTAGTTAGGGTAACAGGATATAATGCTTATTTTACAGCAATAGGGAAAGAGCTTCAAGATGAAATAATTGCTCGAGAATCTCATAGAATGTAAATTTTTTTATCTTATCTATATTTTTTTTAATTGGTGACTCATATTAATGACCATTTCAGTTAATGGTTTTATTTTTGAAATTCAAAAGATGTCAACAGAAGATGGACCTGGTATAAGAACAACAGTTTTTTTTAAACAGTGTCCACTGCGGTGTGTATGGTGCCATAATCCAGAATCAATTTTGAAAGAACCTCAATTGGAATGGATCAAACATAAGTGTATAACATGCAGATCTTGTATAGAAGTTTGTGACTTACACGCATTATTATTAAATGAAGAGGGAATGCATATTGATAGAAAAATATGCAATGGTTGTGGAAAATGTGTTGAAGAATGTCCTAGTACTGCTCTACATATGTTTGGAGAATGGTGGAACTTAGAAGATTTATTTTATGAAATAAATAAGGATAAAATATATTATACAGAATCTAAGGGAGGTATTACTGTTTCTGGGGGAGAACCAACAGTACAATATGATTTTATTTTGGCGTTTCTTAAAAAATGCAAAGATAATGGTATTTCAACAGCATTAGATACTTGTGGATATGCATCAAGAAAAATTTATGAGAACTTATTACCATATGTAGATTTGGTCCTTCTTGATATCAAAGAAATTGATAAGAAAAAACATAGGGAGTTTACGGGAGTCGCTAATGATTTGATTTTAGACAATGCTATATGGTTTTCCAAAGCTATTGAAGAAAGCAACAAAAAAATGTGGATTAGAACTCCTATTATCCCAAATTTTACTGGAAAGGATGCTAATATCAAAGGTATCGGTGAATTTATAGTAAATAATTTGAGAAACATTCCTGAACGCTGGGATTTATTAGCTTTTAATAATTTATGTATAACAAAATATGAAAGATTAAATATAGATTGGCCACTTGATAATTACTCTCTGTTATCTTCAGAAGAAATGGAGCATTTTCTACAAATAGCTAAATCTACCGGAGTTAAAAACGTAAAGTGGTCTGGTTTAACAAAAAAAGAAAAAACTGATATTAAAAAAAATAATGAAGATACAAAAATATCAACATGTTAAAAATAATTAATATACTTTTAAAACTAGATAAATAGATGTCAATTATGGGTAAAAAAACTATAGGTTATGATTGGTCGTCAGTAACTTCAGAAAAAGCAATTGAATTTACGCAACCTGGAATGATGTTAAAGTTATTAGGGACTATAGATGAACGTGGGTGGCCTCACATTACGTTCATTGCTATGAATCGTATAATAAGTAAAGATAAAGTTGTGTGGGGCGCTTTTACAGAGGGAACTAGCAAAAAAAATGTTAAAAGAAACCCAAAGCAGGGCATATTATATATGACCGCAGATATGCCGTTCAAATTTCTTCAACTAAAAGCAGATTTCACTCATACAACAACAGAAGGAGAGGATTTAGAGTTCTTCAATAATTCTGATTTATTTCGATATTTCACGTATTATCGGGTTCACACTGCATATTACAATAAAGTTATCGCTTCTACTTCAATTAGAGATTTGCCTTTATTTGGAATTGTAAAAGGAGTTATAAAAAATATTATAGGAAAAGGAGGAGCAAAAACCAAACTTAAAGAAAAGCGGTTAAATGTTATTGGATATGATTTATTTACTGCGACTATTGGTATACGCGCAATTGGATATGTTAATCCCTCAGATGGTTATCCGATCATAATCCCTTGCATACAACTTCAAGCAACTGATCATAATAGATTAGTTTTCCCTCCTTCAGTACTAAAAGAGGATTTGTACAATATTCCAAGTAATTCTAAAGTAGCGGTTTTTGGGATGAATTTTGATTTTGCGAGTCAAGTAGTAAAAGGTACCTTTACAGGTTTCCAAAAATATCGAGGAATAAAATTTGGAATTATTGAAATTGAAGAGATCTATAATAGTTCTCCATTAGTTGTAGGTAAAATTTATCCCGAAATTGAAACACTACCAAAAGTGACAAAATTCGAATTATAAATAAGTATTAGCAAAAAAAATAGGATTTTATCCTTTCCAATGACTTTTGATCTAAAAAATTTTGGTCTGAAGAAAGATTGTTTGTACGAAATTATTGCCACATCTTATTCCATCTCCGATGATGGAGCTATAATTAAACCTAATGCTTCTTGTATGGGTATTAGAGTAATAGAAAGGAATCAGATTCAGATGTCGCCTTTTTATAATACCACTACCTATAAAAATTTAAAACAAAATAGTATCATTGTTATTAATTTTGTTGATAATGTCTTTTTATATGCAATAGCTGCTTTGAAGGAAAAGGACTCTCCAATAGGATTTGATGAATTTCCATCTGATTATTATAACTTAAAATATTTAGAATCTATTAGGATAACCGTCCCTTTTATAAAAAAAGCATGGGGTATTCTGATAGGAAAAGTATCGAAAGAATTTCAGAAATCCAAAGAAGGTGATTTAGGGGAATTTATTTTCCCTGTTTTTAGCTTAGAAGTTATTTTTCATGAAAAACTCAAGGAATCTCATAAATTATTTAATCGTGCAGAAAATTTAGCTTTAGAATCTATTATTTTAGCAACACGTTTAAAAGTTGCATATGAAAATAAAGATGTGAATCTGATTTCTAAAATCTGTGAAAAAATATCAGATAATAGTAAAAATGTTGAAAGATTTGGAAGAAATAAAAATGCACTTAAAGCTATTGAATTAATTAAACAATATGCAGATCATTTTTCATAAATCTTTTCAATAAACATCAGTGGATATTCTAATTGATCTACCCATTGTACTTTAGCTACTACATGAATTGATTCATATTCAATATTTAATTCTGCTTGGATTATTTTGCCATTTATCTCATCATAATCAAATGCAGATTCTTTAGACCCAGAAATTTTATTGCGGTCAAAATGTATTTTTACAAATTTTACAAATGGTTGGCAGGAAATTGCTGATTCGATACCTTTTTCTATTGCTCTAATTACGTTTTCATCATTTCGAATAGGGATTCCGCTAAGAATATGGTATAAAGCTCCGAGTTTGATACCTGTCTCAAAGCATGCTCTCTCTCTTTTACTTAAATCGGGTGAAAAATAAATTTTATCGTGAGGGAATGACATAGAAATTCAATCTATAAACTCGATTTTGGCTCCTGTATTGTTAGGTTTGCAAATATAGATATGACCTCCGACATTTTTTTGATTTTTCTGAATTTCTCTAAGTAATATTTCAGCTTCTAAATCCGATTCCACAATACCAACAACACTTGGTCCAAAAGATGACATACCATATGCTTTTAACCCATAGTCGTCAAAAAATTTAATTAATTCTTTAACTTTATCATGCTGTAGGTCAATTTCAATTTTCTTAAATCCAATGCTCTGGATTCTTCTCAATCCTTCTCCAAAACATTCTAAATCTCCTTTTATAATACCAGGTAAAATTTTCATGATTACTTGATGTGAAACTTCATTTACTTCGTCTCTGGGAATTGGAGCATAATTTTGAAAGACACTAATTTCTTCATCACCAAAAGCTCCCTTTTTTACATTAGGAATCACAAGCACAAATCTCCAATGTTCTGGTATATTATATCTAAAGATTGTCATGGCAGGATTAGCTGAAGTTGAAGCAGACGAAGGTAAAAAACTTTCTTTCTCTTTTCCTTGTCCAAAATCATGTCCACCATCTAAGATAAATCCTCCTGTATTAAATCCTCTCCATCCAACTCCAGATGTGCCTCCTCTTTCCACTAGTTTTGTTATATCCTCATGAGTTAAATGAGTTATATTTTTCAATTTCGTAATGGCAGTAGCAATAGCTAAAGATAATTGGGTTTTTGAGCCTAAACCTACGTGTGAGGGAAAGTATCTTTTAAGATTGAAGTGAAAATTTTTATTACTAATATTATAACGTTTGAACACTTTGGAAGCTATTTCATTAATGACTTCTATTGATTCCCGGTAATATTTGTGTGCTTCGATTTTAAATTCTTTAGCACTATTAGAAGCTTCAAAAATTACATTAGGACGGTCTAACATTAGACCTATACCACCATCCACTCTTCCAGTATACCCATTCTCATCTATTAAGGAAAGATGAATGCGACAAGGGGTTGTTATCTTTAATAAGGCCATATTTTTCTTTTTTACTAAAAGGAACTCTAAACTATTAATAAGAATTTTCAAAATAATTTAAATCTATTATATACTTTTATTCATAGCTTTTAGATTATTAGAAGATTTAATATTAGTGTGATAATTATGTGTGGTATCTTTGGTGTCGTAGCAAGAAAGGGAGATATAGCCAAGAAATTATTGATAATAGCAAGACGATTACAATATAGAGGTTATGATAGTCTTGGTTTAGCTACATATCTAGATGGTGAAATAGATCTTAGAAAAGATATGGGCACTGTAGAGAGTGTAATTGAAGCTCTAAAGTTAGATAAAATGAAAGGAAATATAGGTATTGGGCAATTACGCTGGTCAACTTTTGGAAGACCAAGTAAATTAAATGCACAACCTCATTTTGATTGTGATAAAAATATAGTAGGTGCTCATAATGGGAATATTGTTAGTTTTTATCAAACTAAGGAAAATCTTGAGAATGAAGGCCATAACATACTAAGTCAAAATGATGGTGAAATTTGTGTTCATGCCGCAGAAAAGCATTATGATAAAACAAAAGACATGGTAAGGGGGATTATGGGGGGTATTAAAGAAATGGAGGGCGCTTTTGCGTTTATCTGCTTTCATAAAAATACACCTGAAACATTATATGCAACTAAAATGGGTTCTTCACTTGTTATTGGACTTGGTGAAGAGGAAAATTATATAGCATCGGATCTTCCCTCAATTTTACCGTTAACAAATACATATGTTCCATTAAATGATGGAGAAATTATAGAAATAACAGCTGATAAATATAAAATTTATAGTGCAGAAGATGGTTCTGAAATTGAACGAAAACCTAGAGCAACTGACCTATCTGCAGAAGAAGCTGTGAAAGGAAAATATGATTATTTTTTAACTAAAGAAATTTATGAACAAATAGATGCAACTGAAAAACTAGCTTATGGGTTAGAAAGTGATGTATTAGATGAGTTAGTTGACAAACTGGCAAATGCAGATATCGCGTATTTAGTTGGCTGTGGCTCTAGCTTTAATGCGTGTAATGTTGGTTCTTATTATTTAAATAATTTAGCCGGTGTACTATCTATCCCAGTGATTGGTGGGAGATTCTTTGAAGAATTTAAGAATATTAAACCTAAAGACAAGATGGTAATACTGAATGTCTCTCAAAGTGGAGAAACAAAGGATATCATAAATACAATCAATTTTGCAAAACCAAAGGGGTTCCACATATTAGGGATGATAAATGTACCCGGGTCTACTGTAGAACGAATGTCAGAAGCTTATGCTTATATTGGTGCTGGCATTGAACGTAGTGTTGCAGCTACAAAAACTTACACTAATCAAGTTTTATTATTTCTTATTTTAGCAGCTAGAGTTGGACATAAAAAGGGTAATCTATCTAATAAAGATTTTGAAGAACTTAAAGTAGAAATTCATGATATCTCTAAATTAGTCGAAAAGACAATTAATGATAGTGTTGAAAAAGCGAAACAACTAGCTAAAGAATTGTCAAAAACAGATGCCATATCTCTATTAGGATATGGAATAACACATGGTGTTGCTTTAGAAGGAGCTTTAAAAATACGTGAAATAAATTATATATCAGCAGAAGCTATGTATTCCTCTGAATTTAAACATGGACCATTAAGTATTGTTGAAGATGGTTATCCAGTTATATATATTGTAGCACCTAAGGATAAATACTATATTACATCTCATGTTTCAGAAGTTGAATGTCGAGATGGAAGGCCAATTGTGATCGGTGAGCATATTAAAGGATTAGATAAACACTTAAAACAAGGTGATTATTTTGAAATACCAAAATCATCACATCTCATTTCACCGATTTTAGCTGTAATTCCACTACAATTACTTGCTCTCCATATGTCTATTGAACGTGGAATTAATCCTGATTATCCAAGAAATCTATCAAAAACATTAACTGTAGATTAGATAGTCATATATTTTTAGTTATAAAATTTTACAATTTAGAAGGTTTGATTAAATTGAGTGATTTAGAAGGTTTAACAAGAAATTTGATAAAAAAGGGGTATTCTGAACAAGATATTATTCAAAGAGTGGTAAAAGAATATCATGATTTTAAAGATATTGAGACATCTTTAGCAATCAAATATGCAAAGGCAATATTAGAGGAATGTCGGAATAGTGATATAGGTTCGGTAAAAAATCCTTTTATAAAAGAATTATTAGATATAAATCGAGCAAATGTTTCTATTGGTAAACAGGGAGTAGGTTGTCGAGGTGCAGGAGATTTTTTTGTTCATAAATTAATTGCTGAATTATCAGAAACGGATAAAAAACCTTTTTTAGCACCCACCTCTCTAGATGATGCAGGTGCAATAAGATTATCTAATGTATCTTTTTTTGATGGAACAAATTATACTCATGATGATCTAATAATAGCCTCTAAAATGGAAGGAATACACTCAAGGTTAAGTGATTTTCCCTTTATATGCGGGTTCCATGTTACAAGAGCAGCATTAAGAGATTTGTATGTCAAAGGGGCAAAACCAATATCTATTATGGCTGATGTTCATTTAGGTGACGATGCAGATGTAGGAAAACTTTTTGATTTTATGTCAGGGGTCTCTACAGTTGCTGAACTTACTCATGTTCCCATTACTGCAGGATCGACATTAAGAATTGGAGGCGATATGGTTATTGGGGATAGACTTGTAGGAGGAATCGCTGCTATTGGTCTTGCCAAAGGAAAGCTTTTTGCTCGAAGAAATATAAAAGAAGGGGATAGAATACTTATGACTGAAGGTGCTGGAGGCGGAACAATCACAACAACTGCAATATACTCTGGGCATCATAATGTTGTAAAAGATACAATGAATATCAAATTCCTTAAGGCTTGTGAAATTATTCTAAACTCTAACTATACAGACGAAATTAGAGCTATGTGTGATGTCACTAATGGTGGTTTGCGAGGGGATTTATATGAAATTAATTATGAAGCTAATTGTGGTGTTAATATCTTTGAGGAAAAAGTAAGAAATCTTGTCAATTCCGCTGTCTTAAACATGTTGGAAAAAGTTGGAGTGGATTATTTAGGAGTTTCCCTTGATTCACTTTTAATATACTGTTCTGAATCTGTGTCAGGAAAAATACTAAATGATCTTACTAAAAACAATATTAAATGTAATGAAATTGGTTATGTAGATGATTCAAACCAAGTTTTTATTACATATCAGGGACTGGAAAAACAAGAAATTCTTCCAAAATTCCGGGAATCTGCTTATACTATGATAAAGCAAGAGATTGGAGAGGAGACACCTGAATCTCTCAATCTGATGGAAAAAGATATTGAAGAAGCTGCCTTAAAAGCGTTAAATAAAAGAATACAGATAATTGAATATATAGAAAAGCAGAAATAATAGAGTAAGGAATTATTTCAAATTTAAATCTAAACTTTCATTCATTGAACCAGATCTAAAACCTTCAATATCAATTGTTATATAAGTGAATCCAAGGTCTTTGAATCTTTTTTTAATTATATTTAAATTGTCTTCTGTTAAGATTGTGCTAAAATCCTCAATTAAGAATTCAATACGAGCAAGATTAGGTTCATGTAATCTTACTCTTAATTGGTTTAAGTTAAAAGTCTCTTTAAGAAATTTTTCTCCTTCTCTAATCATTATTAATTTCTTTTGGTTGATTGTTTGACCATACGGAATACGAGATGAAAAACAGGCCATTGAAGGCTTAGATTGAACATCCAAGTTGTAATATTTACTTATTTCCCTTATTTCTTTCTTATTTATTTTAAAATTAATATAGGGTGTAGAAATATTCAATTCTTTTAAAGCTTGCAGCCCTGGTCTATAATCCGAAAGATCATCAATGTTTGAGCCATCTATTATTAAATCAAAGTTTTTTGAGTTTTTAATTTCAATAATATCACTATATAATCCCATTTTACAAATATAACATCTATTTGATGGATTGCATTGAAATTCTTCATCCTGTAAGGGATTTCGTTCAATAATCATATGATTTATCCCATGTTTTTGAGCAAATTGAGAAGCTTCTCGTATCTCTTCTTCAGGATAAAGTATTGATCGTTCAGTTATGAGTAGTGTCTTTTTAGCATACTTTTTAGAAAGAAATGCTAAAAGCGAACTATCTACGCCCCCGGAAAATGCTACAATGATCTTTTTCTCTTTTAGAAAAGTTAAAAGAGCCTCAAGTTTTGTATTCAGATCCTCAGATAATTCCATGTTTATTCAAATGTATATTTAACAATTTGTAAAATACATTTCTTTTAAAATATGAAAAAAAAAAAAGATTTTGTTTATTTTTAAAAATCATTAATAAAAATCTGCTTTAATTTTTTGGATCTTGCTTACTTTATAAAATTTCCCAATCATGGAACCCAATATAGCAATAATTATTACAATTATCACCCAGAAATAAATAATGTAAGCCAAATTAGTTGGATCATTGGGAATAACTGTAATTAGATTTCCTGTAAACAAGGAAATCGGAAATATTCCAGGATTATTTAAGAGAATTAACATAAGAGGTATACCAACCAATGAATATAAAGCTTCGATCACTAACATTACTTGCTGTCCAGTATTATTTCTAACTCCTATAGCTAATCGAATCAAATAAATTAGACCGCTTATAACTATGATCAATCCAAACAACTTTAACCAATTTAGGAATTCAGGATCGAATAAACCAGAAATTCCTGCAAAAGGTTGGATAATTATAAATAAACCAAATACAAGACCCCCTATAGCACCAAATATCAATTCACCAACCGTAACTGGTTGCTTTTTTTTCATCTCTCTTTTTATTTTTGCTTCCTCTTTTCTTTCTTCTCTTAGTTGTTTAGCTCTTTCTAGCTTTTCTTGTCTCCTGATTTCCGCTTCTAATAACTTTTGCTCTCTCTTTAATTCTGCTGCTTCTAATTTTTCTTTAGTGATCCCTTTTATTTCCGCGACTTTATCTTTCACACGTAATCGCGCTTCTGCAATTGTTTCCTTTGCTTTTTGGGTTGCTTCTTCTAATTTTGCTTTGGTATATTCTCTAGTTTCTTGTAGTCCCATTTCTGCTATATGAAAAGGGAAGATCATTGCCAATCGAGAAGGAATAACACCGAAATCTTCTGGTAAAAAACCTTGCATAGAAAAATATACAAAAAGCATTGTGATCAATATAGCTGTTATCAAACATCCAATCCACATTCCTGAGAACATTTCTCCAAGAGTTATCAACCAGTTTGGAGGTATAAATATAAACTTAAAAATTGAAACAATAATATTTATTCCAATGACAATTATAAAGAAAAAAAGCATAGTTCTTATGTAAAAATCGAAAAGTTCCTCAGTTATATATAGTTTTGGCGTACCTCGAAGCTTGTATACCTTTGCTATACTTTCTGGAGTACTCATTTGTAATAAAGCTTGTTGTATTTCTACATCAGAAGGTTCTTGCCCTCCATTGATATTTGTTGCCTCACTTAAAATTTGACTCTCTAAATCGTTTAAAATTTTATCAACTTCTTCCTTTTTTAGTTTAAGCCATTCAGGAAGTTTTTTATATACCTGTGTGAGATAGTTATTAATAATCTCATTTTCAGAATAACTCATTTTCAATCATTTATTTAAATAATTTGTATACATGATATTTCAATAACTATGATTTGAATTAATCATTAAATGTAATTAAAACTAATGGAGTCCATTTTTCAAATGCATTTATTGGATTTTTTCTCAAATAAATATATGTTTAGCTTCTTTATTTTATTACTTAATAAGAGAGATAGAAAATATTTTTGAGAAGCTAAATCTTTACCATTTGAAATCAGGATTAAAGAAGAGGAGTGTATTCAGTTTTTGTAAAGTAATGAATACAACAACATAATACCATGCTAGTGAGCTAAACATAAGAATCCATTCAAGAAACTGTCTTGTTAATGGTGCAGGACAAATTATAAAGATTATTGAGGCTGCTGATGGTCCAAATATCATAAAGTAGCCTACAGTTTTAGGAAAAATTCTTTTCCTTAATACAATTGCTAGTCCAGTAAAAAAAGCTCCAACTGCAAATCCACCAAAAGCAGATGTAGAGAAATACAAATGCAGATCAAAAGGAGACCAATCTAAATTAAATATTCCAACAAAAAACATACCAATAACACCAATAAAAAGAGAAGTGACACCAAGATATCCAAAGATTCTTCGAAACAAGATGATATAATGTTCTTTTTTTGAGTTATCTAATTTATAGTTCTGATGAGAGCTGTATAAACGACTTAAATTCAAGATTAAGGGAATAATAAATATAGCACTTATTATACAAGTCAAATCTAAAATGAAAGGAGCTGGTGTATATAGAAGAGAACCTAAATCACTTATCCAATTGAACCAAAGGTTATAAACAGGAGGAGGGCCAAAATTTATAGCAACTATTATTCCTAAGATTAATCCTGGTAAAAATGTAAGTAGACTTATATAAATTGAAATTTTTACAACTTTTGGTTTTGTAAGTGTGTCATAAAGGCTTTTTCCATTATGTTTCAATTTAAGATAAATTGGATTCATAAATTCCATATACGAATTTTTTTGGCCCATTTTATATTATCCTTGTTATTATTTTATTAACATTTCAATAATATTAAATTTATTCTTACACGGAAACTGAATTCAAAATATACACAATACCCGTCTCCTATATAAAATTTATAAATTAAGTCTTTTTATTTTTTTAGTTTTCGAATAATTGATTATTTAAATTTAAGGATATAAATTATAAATCTTTTTTTTTAGAGAATATGATATTTTTCATCTTGATCTAGTAGATAACAGTAACTAGCGTCGACCTTTCTAATTAAAAACTCAGAAATATATGATATAGAACTTCTTATTTTGTTAAAAGAAATTAGACTAAGAATCTTAAATCAAAAATTTATTAGATAAATTGAGGAGTAATAGAATAGGAAAAAAAAATTTCTAATCACAGCTTAATATTAATTTAAAAAAAAAAGAAAAAAATTATGTCAATTTGGTTATTTCATTTGCTCACATATTTAAATTTAGATCGTATCCTTTTCACAGAGGCGAGAAACATTGCTAAGACATAAGACTTAAATAACAGTTTTCCATATTTTGACATTATTGGTGACACTAATGTAAAAATATGTATTTTTATTGTATTCTGAAAAATGACAACACGCACACATACTTCTCAAGATAACGTTAAGGACGAAAGAGCATCAATATATTTTGACATCATTTGCGGAATCACATCTTCGGTAATATCATTGACTGGTATTACGTTTGCTGCTATTTCTAACCGAGTTGCTAGTGTTGGTTGGTTTATTATTAGTTTAACTTTTTGGGGGGGTTATTTAGCATTTTCTTTTTTACTGATAGCTTTAGGGATTTATTCTTGGTATAAAGAGAAAAATTTTGATAAACAGGCGCCAAGAACAGACTTAAAGGCTCCTATCGTATAATAACGTGTGATAATGGCAAGGAGCGATATGGATTGATGGATTTTTGATTATTAAAGGATCTAAATTATAATATTTTTTAAAAAATGAAAAACAAAATATATAATATTTAGATTAAAAGCTTATTCCGTTTCAATTCATTATCATAAACAACTTTATAGGTCTTTCCAACAAGTTCTTGCTTTTCAAGTCTCAAAAAAGTCTCTGAATCTGTAATTATAGAAGCAAAAGTACGTTCACCGCTTTCTAACCTTCCAATCACTGCGCCATAATCAGGTAAACCTTTTCTATCATGTATAATTGTATAACCCTCAATTGTAAGATTTCCATATGCTTTAACTACAGGTGCTTGTAAGGATTTATTAATCATGGAGTTTTGTATTTCTTCATAATCATTTTCATCCCAACCTTTAGCAGGAGGTTTATTACCATAAATTCCAATTGATTGGGCAGTATTATAACCTCCATTCGCCAATACCATTATATTCGTTGATGGTTTTTTTTGAATAAGGTTAACTGCTGAAACAATTGAATGCATTGAATAACTACTGAATGGGCCTCCAAAAAAGGAAAGTCCTCCAGTTAGTGTCAAATTGCGGGGATCATCTTCTTCAATACCAATTTCTCTCTTGGCTATTTCAACTATACAAGGAAAACAACTATAGAGATCAAAAGCATTGATATCTTTAAGTTTAAGACCCGCTTGATCTAATGCTAGACGCGACGCCTCTCTAATTGCAGGGGAATTATACAATTTGGGACGTTGTGACAAATAAAAAATATTCTCTAGATCCACACCTCCCATTAGATACACCCAAAATTTGGGATCAATACCAAGATTTTGGGCTATTTCTTCAGATGTAATAATTATTGAAGCTGCTTGATCTACATATAGATTTGACACCATGCGTTTTGTATATGGATGACAAATCATTCGATTATCCGTGCTAGGAGTAATTATATCTTTTGCATTATATTGAGTTTTTTCCCAAGCATAAGGATTTTTTGATGCTATTTTTGAAAATTTTTCATACAGTCTTCCAATAGAATCTGAGTGTTCTTTTAAAGTTCTGCCTAATGAAGCCCTCAAAGCAGTTTCAATTAGTGCGTATATGAAAGTTGGATTAGTCAATTTATATTGGTTTTCAAATTGACTTAAATAAAAGATAATTGCTTTACGAGCTTTATCTACTGCTTTAGGTGGTGGCTTTGGCCAATCTAGATTAATCTTATTTTTTTTAGAACGATAAGTAGAATAAGAAGCTTCACCTCCTGCAATGAGGATGACGTTACATTCTCCCTTAGAAATTGCCTTAACAGCTTTGTTAACTAACGATTGAGGTACATTGCCACTTATTGGGGCAACATATTTATGTGAGAGTTCTATACCTAGAAGTTTACTTAGATCACTAGGAGGATCGTCATATATCCAACTTGAGATTGTTGACATATAAATAGTATCAATTTCTTTTCGCAAACCATCTACCCTAAACATTTCAATAGCTTTTAAACTTGCCTGAGCAATTAAATTAAGGGGATCAAGTGGATTATCCACATTCTTGCTTTGAGTTATTTGAGCAGCTCCTATTATTACTGGTATAGTTTTTTGTTGCATCTTTATGTTTTTATTAATCAAAAATTTAGGTTTTAATATGTAAAAATTGGTGAGAATTTAAATTTTAAAGAAGCAACACTTTGAATTGAATAGTAAAGTTTATATACTGTGAATGATATAGTATTCATAAGATACTATATGTTGTCAAAAAAATATATAATTAATACAAAGGAGTTAAAAAATATGATAAAACGTGTAAAAGAACTTGATTCTAGTGCTTTGATTGCATCACCATTTTTTCGAGAATATGTTGAAAAACAAGAATCCGAGATCAATCGAGGAATATCAACACTATGTATTCTTTCTATTATTAGCGAAAAAGGCAGTGAAGGAGTTCATGGATATGAAATCTTAACTGAACTAAGAAAAAAAACCGAAGATATGCTAGTAATCGAAGAAGGAACATTATATCCAATTTTACGTAAACTGGAAAAAGATGGGTTAATAAAACCAGAAAGAGAAAGTGAAGGGAGACGAAGAAAGTTTTATTTCATTACAGAAAATGGCCTAAAAATCTTTAATTATTTATCGGGGTTTTATTCAAAACTCACTGAAGCAATTGCTCCTTTATTCGACGTAAAAGTTGATTTGAAATCAGAAAAATATTTGTTTTGTCCTATGTGCGCTAACAAAATCGAACTTTCAAATTTGGATCTTCGTTTTTGCGATGTATGTGGACATAATATTGAAAAAGAATTAAAAGAAAGAGGTTTAAAAAATGAGTGAAAAAGAAATGAACTTTACAATTAAAGAATATCTGAAAGAAGTGGAGAAGAAGTTACCTGAATGGTTAAAGGATAAAAAGGAACATAAAGAGGTTCTAGCTGAACTTGAAGACCATATATGGAGTAAAGCTGAAGAATTATCTGGAATGGGACCACTTACAATAGAGAATGTTGAAATGGCTATTTCTCATATGGGAAAACCAGAAACCATTGCGAAAGAATATAAACGCCGCGGAACACCAAAATATTATATCACTGAGGAGATGTGGCCAACTTATTTAAAAGTCTTAGGAGGAGTGTTTGCTCTAGTTGTTACAATAGTTATTATAACACAAGTTTTGGATGTTGTTTTTGGAAATACCAATTTTGGTCAATTTATTGGAAATATGTTTCAGGGGATACAACTTGGAATACTAATTACATTTGTTATAATTACAGTAATTTTCGTAGCTTTATCGATGGAGGGCTATTTCCCCGAAGATTTTAAGTCAAAAAAGGAGCTTGGAAAATATAGAGAACAACTTGAAATTGCTCGTGAACAAGGAATTCCTGATTCAGAGATAAGGAAAATGCCAACGAAACCATTTATAAAACCAGTAGGAGAAATTATCGGTGGCATACTTGGAATCATCTTCGGAGTTTTCTTAATAGCACAACCCATTCCCGCTATAACAAGCCTAATTGACCCAGAATTTCTTTTATACTTACAGTTCGCAGGTATGTTCATGCTATTTGAAGGGATTTTAAATTTAAATCGAGGATTAATCGGAAATCGCCAAATGTTCGCTCATCAGGTAATTCATGGAATTACTATTGGTGTAAAACTCGCTTCAATTTCAGTTATAATCTTGATGATGAATAGACCAGAAATATTTCCAATACTAGTTGTAAACGAACCTGGAGATGCTCTTATCAATATAGGACTTGCACCAGAATTTTATGGAATTTTTAGAGGAATTACAGGTTTATTAATAGCTTTAGTAGCACTTAGTACTCTTGAAGACTTCTATAAAATCTATAAAGCTGAAAAATATAAAAAAAGAGGTTAAAATTTTATTTTTTTTTACTTTACTTTTTCATTTATTAAAATAAAAAGTGTGTACTACTCATATTAACTAATCTTGGTAATATTATACATGAGGGATAATCTGGGCCAGTTAGTAGAGTATTATTTGCTAAATTATATTTCAAGTAGTTAGTGGCAAAAGGAGCTCCAGTGTTTGGGTTTGCAGCAAAGCGTGCATAATTTGAACTCGATATAGCTACTCGTATTTTATGCCCTGGAGCAAATACATAAGCTGTAGACCAACAATCAACTAATAATTCATAGACATCTAAAGTGTTTCCAGACATAAACACATCGGTAGTGTAATTATATCTTGAGCGAGTTGTTAGAGAACCATCAGTTATTAACATAGAATGCCCATTTGGGTACACATCAGTTAATTTTACTGTGAAATCTGTATCTGTGCAGTTTGAAGTCACAAATAAATTACCCCAAATTCTTCCTACAATTTCAACAGCCTCAGTCAAAACCGGTGTTTCAAAAATAATTACATCAGGTCTATTTTCAACAGGTCTCTGGTCATATGGTCCTTCAATATCGAAGGGTTCATTTTGTCCGCCTCTATTCGGTACTGGATCTCTAGGGTCATAAAGATAACTAAAGTTTTTATTTAATACTGGCAATGTACTATTGATTATACCATTTGTAGATGTGAAATACCACTTATCATCTACATAATCTAGTGGCCAATCATATGCATATCTCCAATAATTCCAATCGTCTGAAGTAGTATTTACATCGCCCATTAAGTAATAAGCGACCCTAGCTTCATTCCAATCTGTGGGTTTACCTAAAAGAGCATAATTGAAAACGTCTTGTTCCCATCCAAATGCTAAATCAAAACCTACTGAATTTTTGGGATATGTTAATTCTCCCTGTCTAGTGGAACCAAACAAGTTAACATGTGTCCATGGGCCCATGATTAGTTTTTGCTTTCCACGAGCACTAGAAGCACCATAATCATCATATCCAATGTAACCATCAATAGTGCCTTGAAGAAAGTGGTCATACCATCCCCCAACATGGATTCCTGCTACAGAAACGTTCGAATAATGTGGTCCAATAGGTATTGATAAGGATGTTGAGTTGTATAAAGTTTCGTTTTTTGGGAATAAATTAAATATAGTATTCATATGATGATCGAAATTATCAGGAGCAACACCTTCTATCCATGTTTCAACTAGGGATTGATGATAAGATCCTTGATAAATTGCATGATCAAATAGTTCCGGTGTTCCAAACCACAATTGTTGGGCTACGAGTCCTTCTGGATTCATTCCTGCATAAAAATATTGATTTATACAAAGAGCTGAAGCACCAGCACTTGCAATTTTACCATTGCACCAACTTTGATCCATTATCCAATCGATAGTATCAACGCCATCCTGATATGATTTAGAAAATATTAAGAAATTAGCACCTCCTTCAGAATCATAGGTTCCTCTTAAATCTTGCATAACTAAATGATAATCTTGTGTAGAGTAGAAAGTCCTATATATATCCATTCCATTTTTGCCATAGGGCGTTCTAATAAGAATAATTGGTCGAGGTGCTCCAAATGATCCTGGAGCAAAATAGACATCAGTAGCTAATCTTATACCATCCCGCATTTCAATCATATAAGTCTTCTTATCCGGAGGGGCATACGCAGCAGATAAAGAGAAAATAGTTGTTGGTGTTGCGACTAGTAAAAACATTAGTACAATTTGAGTAATTTTGGGGAATTTATTAAAATATCTTTTATTATATTTTGCTATTAACTTAGGGAGAGAAAGAGTGGAATTTTTTATCCCATAATTTAAATAGACTAATATACTGATTCCAACTGCCGCAATTGAATAATAGTCGACTTCAATTAAGAGAAACCAGATAATTCCGATTAAAGGAGCAAGAAAGTTAATTAGTTTTGCTAATAGTCTAAATGGTTTTGACCTAAGAAATTCTCCTATTTGTTTAATAAAGTTACTGCTCACTAATAGCGAATAGAAACATATAAAAATTGTTATTGGAAAATATGTCATTCCAAAGAGAATTATAGAAATTTGTTTAATGCTAAAGTATATTTTCTCTAATTTTGTGAATAATTTTACTTCTCCTTCTAATTCGTTATTGCGATCCTTGTAGTTGAAATAGTAAGTAATGGCATATATTCCACGAAATATTATTAATAATGGCAAGTTTGTCAGGAAAATTTGCTCAAGATTTAGATACCCTAAAGTATAAAGTTGATAAAATATCATTATAATCCAATTAATCATAAACTTATTGAGACTTAATTACTAATAAAACTAACTCATATGGAGAAGAAGATACAGGACATAAAAGAGAATAAACATCGAAGATCCTTAGGGATTCATTTAACTTCAAAAGATATATTTTTAAAATACATATTTCCTGAAATAGAAACAAAATTATGGGATTTTACCTGGATTGACTTATTTGCAGGGCAAGGAAATTTAATATTACCTATTTTAGATTCAATTCCAATTGAACAGAGACTTCAATTTTTTAAGGAACATATTTTTTTATCTGATGTTCAATCAGAAATGGTTTATAAATGTATTAATAATGCAATAGATTTTGGTATCCCACCAGAAATTGCCGAGGAAAATATTCAATTACGAGATAATTTAGAAAGCTTTCCTAAATTCCTGAAAAGTTCAAAATTTCCTTTATTTCACATAACTAATCCCCCATATTTATATTTAGGTTATATTAGAAAGCACAAAGAAACTCAAAAACATTTAACGCTTTTTAAAGGTAAAAACAATGGTTATCAAGATTTATACCAAATTGCTATGATTAATGATTTGAGAAATGAGATTGAAAATATAATTTACATAATACCATCAAATTTCCTATTTGGTGCATCTGTTTCTAATAAATTCCGGAAAGATTTCCTTAATTACTATAAAATTTCCAAAATGATAATATTCGAAATTAAAATCTTTGAATACACAGGAACAAATATCTGTATTGGTTTCTTCAAAAGAAAAGGAGAGCCTAAGTCTGAAAAGGTGGAATTTAATGGAGTTAAAATAAGAAAACAAAATGATGTTATTGAAAAAAGATATATACTTAAACCAGAATTTAAATACCGAGCTGGCTTTGAATTCGAGGAATTTCTTAAGAGATACTATGCCCAAAAGCCGTTGAATGTAAATTATTATTTATTAAGGGATAAAGTAATGAGAAATCAGGGAAAAAATGAAATAATAGCGATAGATGCTAATAACTATCAAAATAGTGAATATAAAAGGTTAATTCTTCATGTTAATGATAATTTTAAAAAAAAAATTATGTCAAACATTTTATATGTTCGGACAGTTGATACAGGTTCTTATAATGGAAGAGTCGGATTAGGAATAATTGCTGAAGATTTTAAAGTTGATGGAATTTATGTATCGGGAAATACCTATAGAACTCATCCAATTCAATTATTTATTGAGCCAGAGATGATACTAAATGATCAGAAATTACTCAAAGATTATTTTAATTTTATATTAGAAGCTTTTAGAGCAAAATTAGATAGTGAATTCCTCACAACATACAAATATTCTGATGCAGATTATACTAGAAAATATTTAGGGCTAACTCAAGCAAGAAAGTTAATTCAGACTTTTCCATATAGTGTAATCGATGAAAAATCCAAAATTAAATTCAGAGATATTGTTGATAAAAAAGATTTTAATAGGCTTTTGAAATTTTTAGAAGCTAGCAAAGATAAAAGCAACTAAACCAAGAAACATGGATATTTTTAGTAGTAAACTAATTCTTTTAAAATCCTTTCTTTCTAAATTGCTTTTTAACATTAATATAATTGTATATACAACTACAGCAATGCCGAAGACCATAGAAATCAAGAATAACATAGGATTTAAAATGTTAGTAAAATAGGGTAAAATGAAGAAAACTACTGCTAACACAGCAAATGTTAGAGAAGAAATTGTGGCTTTTTTAATTCCAATCCGAATTGCTAAGGTTTTAACACCTTCATTTTTATCTCCTTCAATATCTTCACATCCTTTAATAACCTCTCGAGAAAGTAAAAGGAAAAATGACGTCAAGAAGAAGAAATATATATACGGAGGCACATTAGAATTATTCAGAATCGCCCCATAAACCATTCCAATCGAAAAGGAGACACTAACAATAATATTTCCCATAAATCCGCTTTTCTTACCCCAGGCAGCATATAACCAGCCTATAAATGCAAAAAAAACAGCGATAATAATATTTAAGTATCCAATATTAAACAAAATACTATGAATTATAGCAATTATAATTCCGATTAAAACAGTTAATATCCATATAAATTTTGCTTGCTTTAATGTAATTGCCCCCCTCGGTATAGGTCTTTCAGGGCGATTTATTTTATCGATTTCAATATCATAGTAATCATTTATTACCATTCCTCCTCCAGCTATAAAGAAGTAAGTTAGAACCCCCAAAACACCATTTAAAATCAAGATAATAGGTTCAATACCTGATCTGGTATTTAAGATACCAATAATTACAGTTAAGCTTCCCATTAGATCATTAATAGGACGAAGAATTTCAATGGTATCTTTTAGTTTCATAATTGCTTCAATTCTATAATAGTGAGAAATTTTTTTTCTGGGTTTTTCCTGTATTTTTAATCTCATCAATAATAGCTTTTAATGAGTTTCCATTATCTTTTAAGATATGATTTTCTATGTATGTTCCCATAACAACAATATCTGCTCCTGCCTCGACGAAAGCTTTCGCATCCTCTTCATTTTCAACTCCTCCTCCAGCAATTATCGGTATATTTATAACTGAAGTGCATGTTTTAATATGTTCAATTGGAACTTTTTCGCTACCAGAACCTGCTTCTAAATAGAGAAGTTTAAAACCCATCATTTCAGCTGCTAAAGCGTATGCAGCAGTTAGTTTGGGCTTATTTCTAGGTAATAAATTTGCTTTTCCAATCCAGCCTGCGGTCGCTCCAGGTTCGATTATTAAATAACCCATTGAAATATATTCCAAATTATACGATTTAATTGTATATGAAGCAAGTGCCTGTTGACCGATAATAAAATAAGGATCAGATGAGTTCAACAATGACATAAATAAAATAGCATCAGCATATTGAGAGACATTACTTATTCCTCCCGGAAATATTATAAGAGGCACATTTACTTTATCTTTTATTGCTTGAATTGTTTTATCCACAAAAGTTTGATCAAATACAGTGCTACCTCCAATTAAGATCCCATCAGTTCCTGCATCCTCAGCATGTTTTGCCATTTTTGCTGCTTTTGCCGGGCCTTGTCTTAATGGATCAGGATCAATTAATGAAAAATGTAAAGCTCCTTCATTATTAATTTTTTTAATTATATATTCGTAGGTACTTTTTTCAATGTATTCATCAATTACAATATCAACCATTTATTTCACATCTTTATGATTATTTACTTTTTTTCTTAATTATAATCATTTTTTTAATTTTATTATAGATTTCAATGACCTTTTCCTTCCAATCTGGAAATCCGTCTAAATTTAGGGGAAAATTCTTGTATAGTTTAGAAATAGCGTTCATTTTTATCCTAAGATAGTTAAGATCTAATAATAAATTTGGATTAGAAATTCCTTTAAATGCCTTGACAGCCATGTCAACTAAAGATAAATTTAACCCTCCAGTTGAGGATATTTCTAAGATTTCTTCTCCTCTTAATAAATCACGTTCTAAACCAAAATTCAAATCGGCATTGGAGAGTGATTGAAGAACAATTCTTAATAAATCTAATGAGGCAAATTCTGCTCCAAAACTTGTCATCACTTTATGATTATATTCCCATAATGTATTGATCGAATTATTATCCACTTCTATTGCCATAATAGCCGAGTTTGCAGCATGATATCCTGCCCTCATAGAGGGATCTATCCCACCGCCATGAAGAGGATTAACTTGGCATGCTGCATCTCCTACAAGCATAAATCCATCATCCACACATGACCATAGAGGTCTTCTGACTGGAACAACCCCTCCACCTGAGGAAAGAATGTCAAAATTACTAGTTTTCACATATTCTTGAAATACATTTTTTTTATAGAATTCTTTTACTTTTCCTCCATATTCCATAAATGTACCAATCCCAATATTTACGGAACATTGATTTCTTGGAAAGTACCAGATGTATCCTCCTGGAGCTTTCTCCTGATCGAGAATTATTGTGATGTATTCAGGATCTTGAACTTGTTGATCTTCCATTTTTACAATTTCACGATAACATAGAATACTATCTTCTTTTAAAATATTTTTTTCTATAATTTTACTATTAATTTTCTTTCTCAAAGGAGAATAAAAACCACTTGCATCAATTACTACTTTTGCTGATAAATTCACTTTTTCTCCATTTGCTAATTTAACTTTAATTCCACTTGTTGTTCCATTTTTGTAAAGTAATTCTAATGCCATCGTTTTATCCAAAAATTGATTTACTCCAGAATCGAGAGCCTCATTCAATAATCTTTGGCCAAATTCTAATCTATTTACAATATATCCTGCTTGTTTTGGATCTACTAATGTAATACATTTTTTTTGATTTGGTGAATATAATTTCGCTCCTTTTATATGGCATGATAATTCTTCATCTCTAGGATGATTTATTTGTAAAATATCAAAAATTTCATTTCCTACAGCATCACCGCATATTTTATCCCCGATTTTCTCTTTTTGTTTTCCATCAATCAAACACACATTTAACCCTTTTTTAGCTGCAAATCTAGCAGCAGTAGTACCTCCAGTGCCAGCACCAACAACTATCACGTCAAAAGTTTTTTGTATGTTTTCCATGATATGGGATATTATAATTTTGATAATTATATGAAATTTAAACCAAATTTTATGATATTAAAATAAAGTTAATAGATAAATAATTAATGTACTACCCAAGGGAACAGTTAAATCATCATAAGTACTTGGAGATATTAGTTCTATAATTGTTGCAATAGCGCTAGTAATTAATGAAGCAATTAAAATAGCCGGAAATGACAATGGGTCTTGAAAAGTGGGAATTAATAAACCAAACAGAAAAAATGAGAGAAAACACAAAAGATACGCACTAAAGAAGAATGTTAAAGAACCTTCAAGTGTCCTCTTTGAATTAGTCCATGGTAAGCAAAGACTTATTTTTCCCCAGCGTTTTCCTACAACTGAGGCTAAAGTATCAGCAACTATCATAATTAAAACTCCAGCTATTGGAAAATAAAAATGTTCTGAAGAAAATATTCCAAAAATAAAAACTAATGCAGTTATTGAAAGGCAATAAAAAAATGGTCCTTGAAGGAAAGCTCGTTTCAGTCCATCTTCTTGCTCTTCAGAGATGGCATCATATAGTTCTTTTAACTGCTTTACTTTTGATTCTTTTGAGCTAAAATAAACAAACAAAGTTAAAGTACCTGCAATGATTGTAGGCCAGAATGGCCAAAAATAAAAAGGAGAACTCAGAATTGCTAAACCGGCAAACATATGAACTACTTTTCTTGCCGCAAACTTAGAGATCTTCCCTTTTTTATACAATATAAGTGGGATAAAAATAGTTAAAAGTATGTAGAAGAATGTGATACCGACAATAGCGAGATCTGTGAAAATATTACTCAAATTAGTATCAAATCTTTTAATTAATAAACCAAAAAAGTATTCTTACTTTAAAGACTTTATTAACACCTATGGTTTTATTACAATTAAGAATATGAAAATTCTTAATTTTGCGAATTTACCATCAAATCCACTCAAACTTTTCGCCTAATAAATGCTCTATAAATTGCCCTTGATTATCTCAAACAACAATCTTTATACTTCTTTCCACTCCCACAAGGACATAATACATTACGCCCAATCTTTTTTGCTTTTATTTGTGTTGAGGAAATTACTTTATTTCCATTTTTAATATTTTGTGCAATTATTTTTAGCTGAGGTAGCGCATATGTATAAAACTTTTTCCACCCTTCACATAATGTACTTAAGAAATGAGAATTTTGTTGATTTACAAGCCGAAATTTCTGGCAATCTCCATGACATAAATTTAAATATGAACATTTTTTACAATTTTCATTCCAACTGGATTTTCTCTGACCAAATTGAAGATAAATTTGTGAGTTTAAGATCTCTTCCCATTTATTTTCAAGTACATTTCCTAATAATAAATCATCTCGGACATAAAAATCACAGGGATAGATATTTCCATTATATTCAACAACAAAATATTGGCAACAATTAGATCCCATATAACAGACATTATACTTTCCATAAACTAAATATTCTAAAATAGAATCAAAAAGACGAATGGAGATTTGATTAATATCTTCTTTCTTCCATTGATCAAATATATCACATAAAAAAGCACCCCATTCATCTCCATTTATAGAAAAAGCTTGCGGATTTCCAAATTTGTCATATTCTACACATGGAATATATTGATGATAATTAAATCCATTATCCTTTAAATAATTATAAACTTCACTTGCTTTCTTAACATTTACATTATTAACTAAAACTAGAATATTAAACTCAACCTTATATCTTCTCAATATGTCTATACCACGCATAACTAAATTATGAGTTGGTGTTTCACTAATTGTTTTTCTGTAATAATCATGTGGATAAGGGGGACCGTCAAGGCTAACGCCCAAAAGAAACTTATATTCACCAAAAAATTTTGCTAGACTGTCAGTGATAAGAGTTCCATTGGTTTGAAGTCCATTACTAATAACTGCACCTTTAGGTGCATACTTTTTCTGTAGGATTATTACTTTTTCCCAAAATTCTAATCCCAATAATGTAGGTTCTCCACCTTGCCATCCAAAATTGAAATAATTGTTTTGATTTATCTGCATGTAACTTGAGATCACAGCTTCTAAGACTTTATCTGACATCCGAGGCTTCTTCTCAACCTTTTTTAGATGATCTATATAAAAGCAATAAGTGCATCTAAGATTACAATCTGCAGAGACAGGTTTTATTAATAATGAAAAAGGGTTCATAATGACATTTATTTTTGAAATCTTTTACCTCTCTATCTAATATTTCACTTCTTTTAGTTAAATAATTGTTAAAAAGTTTATTCTTACAACAAATTATATGCATAATCTAATCAAATGAAAGATTTTTGAAAAATTACAATATATTTCATAAAGATTTATAATTTTGAGCCAATTTAATAGAATATTAAATATTAAATGTTAATTTTAGAAATATGCTGAGAGTTGGAATAATAGGTTGCGGTGATATTGCTAATTTAAACATTTTAGGATATCTTTATTCACAGGATACAGAAATTGTTGCAGTAGCAGATACAAATATTAATAATGCTAAAGAGAAACTCGAACGCTGGGGCTTGAGAACGTTAAAAGTATATAAAGATTATCGTAAAATGATAGATAGTGAAGATTTAGATATTGTAGAAATTCTAACTCCACATTATCTTCATGCAACAATGACAGAATATTGTGCTAAATCAGGAGTCTCTGGAATTTCAGTGCAAAAACCATTAGCGCATACCATTACAGATTGTGAAAAAATGATTGAAGTTTGTAGAGAAGAAAAGGTAAAGTTGAAACTTTATGAGAACTTTAGATTCTACCCAGTATACTTAAAAGTAAAACAATTATTAGAAAAAGGTATATTGGGAGACCTATTGAATTTTAGAATTAATACCGTAGCTACTGGAGGCCCTAGTATGTCAAGAGATAAGGCAGGTCTTGTCTGGCGTCGTAAAACTGACTTATGCGGTGGAGGACCATGGATCTATGATGATGGAATACATAAATTTTCTATGGCATTGTGGTTAATGGGTGAGGATAAGGTTGAAAGTGTATATAGTTGGATAGATTTTTTTTCTGGAGTTCAAGATTCCCCAAATATTATTTTCTGGAAATATCCAAGAAAGAACTCAAATAAACCACCTAAATATGGTTCTATGCAGTTCACACTTTCTCCAAATCTATATCATCCAAGTAATTATTATGATTGTGATGAATTTATTGAGATTTCAGGAACAAAAGGTATAATGTGGATAAATCAATGCACTTCTGGAGGTAATTATTTATCTAAAACTCCTCAGTTCGCACCAATTGTAGTTTACACAGGAAAAGAAGGTATAACATATGGAGGAGATTTGCAAAGGGATTGGAGATATTCTTTTATAAACTCAACAGAGCATTTTATTAACGTATTAAAAACTGGAGGACAACCAATTTATACCGGAACGCAAGGTAGAGATTTATGTATAATTGCTAAACTTCCATATCTTTCTTATCAACAAAATCGAATTATTTTTTGGGAGGATTTATCTGTTGATAGCGAAAAGGATCAATCTTGTATTGTACAAAATCCAATTGATGATAAGGGAGCTTCATTTAGAAATTTTTTAAAAAATATAAAAAAAGATTTTAAAAAAGGATTAACTGAAGGATTAGAACATAAAGAATTGAAATATAACAAAGATACTTTAGTAGAATGATGTAACTAATCAAGAAATATCACCTTACCTTGTTCAACAGATTTTATTGCAGCTAAAGTAAATTTTAATATATATCTTGCTTGTTCACCCGATAGTATTGGTCTTTCATTATTTCTTACAGCATTAATGAAATGATTAGTTGAGTTTATAAAACTATATTTCCAATCTTTTTCAAAGTCATTATAGATTTCTACTTTACCATCTCTTATGATTGCGATAGGAGGAAAAATTTTAGAGTTTGATATCTTATTTCCTATTGAAGTACCTTGATTTATTTTCATTATACCGCGACTAGCAATAATTTCTATGAATTCATCAACGGGATAATATTTAGAGTCCGAGAAATCCATGTCTGGCATAAGCGAAAATTCCATATTTCCATATTGAGGTACTAAATGTTCTTGAGTTTGCTTATATTTAAACATCACGTAAGCAGGGGCATCTAAACCTTGGAATTTATCTGTCCATGAAAATACTTTTTCAATCTTCTCATTGAAAAAACAGTAGGCTAAAGAAAAAGCGTGCCAACCATTGTCAAATAGAATTGGAGACCCTTCTGATGCACCACCGATTTTCTTTGGATCTTTTCTCCACAATTCAGCACTTTCGGGGATTTTCCAACCCCCCTTAGTACCTATAGCAGTCTTTATCCGAATTGATGAGGGATCCCCAATATAATCATTATCTATCAATTCTTTTGCTTTCATGATATGAGGAGCAAATATAAAATTCTCATATATAGAAAGAATTGAGCCAGATTTATTGCAAGCACTAATCATCTCGTCGGCTTCTTCTAAAGTTAATGCCATTGGTTTTTGAACTGAAATCCCTTTTATTCCTTTTTGAGCTGCATAAATAGTAGCTCCAGCATGGAGATGGTGGGGTAAAAGGATTTCAACTATATCCAAATCCTCCTTATCTATCATGTCCTTATAATCAGAATAAAATGAAATATTCTTTTTTAAACCAAATTTTTCACGTTTTTGTTTAGCTTTATCTAAAGTCCTATTGCATAAACAAGTGATTTCTACATCATCTCGATCTAAATACCCTAATATGTTAAGGTCAAAGATAACTCCTGTTCCTATTATTCCTACTTTAAACTTATCCATATTAAATCCTTATAATATTATCAAATATTAAAGTCTAATACATAGAATAGATTCACGAGATAAAATAAAAAATCAAAGATATTATTCCTAAAGCAAAAATCACAATTCCAACTCCTCTTCCCATTGTTTTTGCAGACAATTTCTGTACGTATAATGAAGCTGTTATTCCTATAATGATAGATCCTATTGCTAAGTAAATAGAAATTTCCAAATTAAAAAAAAATTGTCCCTTGATCAAGATTCCAAAAATCTGATAAATAATGAAGGTACTTAGACATATTACAATACTTAAAATTAGAGCAGTTCCAACGCCCTTTTTTATTGGATATCCATAGATAATAACTAAAGCAAGCACAATAATAAAACCTGAATTTGCTCCAAACAATCCAGAATTAATCCCTATAATAATACCAAAAATAAAAGCTAATATATAGAAAAGACGTGACCCAAAAGGGATAAAACCTTGAATATTTTGTCGATCATTTGAAGATATAAAATCAGATTCAATATCTTTTTTTTTGATATCCTCATTGATTATACTTTTTTTTTGAAATTTTAAACTGAGTTTATTAGCCGTTTTCTTTAAGGTTTCTGTTGTAGGAAATCCACGATAAAGAAAAACAAAACCCAAAATTGCAATGAATAGTGGTATAAACCATCCATATATATTTCCTATGGGTGTAATCAGCAAAATAAAAACTCCTAAAAGTGAAATGAATATTGCTACAATAATAATTATAAAAGTATCTTTCCTAATTTCTAGCTCTCCTTTTCTTATGTATCCGATACTAACAAAAACAGACGTAATTAAATCGTTTAATAAATTTATAGCAATTGCCAGAAAAGGATCTCCAGTCAATAATAATACTATGGGAAGTACAACACCTTGACCTGTTTGACCAACAAAACTAATACTAATTCCCACGAGTGATCCTATTAATAATAAAATAATAATTTGATAAATTTCCAAACTCAAAAAGTATCATCTGTAGGTTTAATAAAAATTTGATTAGGACATATATAAAGATTTAATTAATCCCTTAGAATTTGATTTATTATAGGAAATTTCATTAATTAAATATATTTATAGATCTCGATGTCATCTAACAGAATTGAAATAGATTTAAAAAAATCATATGAAAGAGCTCTTTTTTATGGTTGTGGTTATTCTTATGAAGATTTACAGAAACCAAGGGTAGCAATTGTAAATTCTTGGAATGAAATCAATCCTGGTCATATACATTTAAATAGATTAGCTAGATTTGTTAAAGAAGGAGTAAAAGAAGCAGGTGCTACTCCTATGGAATTTAATACAATAGCATGTTGTGATGGCATTGCTAATTCGGGTAATTTCTCTAATTATATTTTGCCCACAAGAGAAATAATAGCTGCGTCTGTTGAATCTACAATTAAAGCTTACGATTTTGATGGAATGATAATGTTATGTTCATGTGACAAAATTATCCCAGGGATGCTCTTAGCTGCTGCTAGATGTAATTTGCCTACTATCTTCTTAACTGGAGGAATAATGATTCCAAAAACTTTCCAGGAGGGACCACTTAAAGGTATGACATTTGTTACATCTGATATTAAAGAGGCAATTGGGAAATTCAATGCAGGTTTATTAAAAAAGGACGATTTCCTTCTTATAGAATCAGAAACATGTTGCTCTCCTGGAGCTTGTAATATGATGGGTACCGCAAATACTATGGCATGTATTGTTGAAGCAATGGGACTTTCTTTGCCAGATTGTGCGACAATGAGTGCAGTTAGCAAAGAAAGAGAAAGATTATGCATAGATACTGGAAAAAGGATAATAAAATTAATTGAAAATAATATAAGGGCTCGAGATTTAATCACTTATGATTCAATAGAAAATGCAATAAAGGTTGCATTATCATTTGGTGGATCAACCAACATAATCTTGCATTTATGTGCATTGTCCCATGAGATAAATATAGATTTAAACCATTTTGATTTTGATAGAATTAGTAAATCTGTTCCCTTATTAGCTAAGTTTAAACCAAGTTCGGAATATACTCTCTCAGAGTTTCATGAAGCTGGTAGTATCAAAGTTTTGATGAAAAAACTATCAAAATTACTTAATTTAACAACAAAGACCGTATTTAATAAGACTCTTAAGGAATATTTAGATGGTATAGAATACAATGATTATCAGATTATAAGAAACATAGAAGATCCAATCTCAAGTGAGGGTGGTATTGCGGTTTTAAAAGGTAATCTAGCACCTGAGGGAGCTATTATCAAACAAAGTGCTGTTAACTCAAAAATGAGATATCATAAAGGTGTCGCAAAAGTGTTTGATTCTGAAAAGGAGGCCAATGAAGCTCTAATATCCAAGAAAGTAGAAAAGGGAGATATTTTAGTTATACGATATGAAGGGCCAAAAGGAGCTCCTGGAATGAGAGAATTATCAATTGCTGCGGCAATTTTAGTTGGCATGGGCTTAGGAGATTCAGTTGCAATGATAACTGATGGGAGATATTCCGGAGCTACAAGGGGTCCTTGTATTGGACATGTTTGTCCTGAAGCAATTGAAGGAGGGCCAATTGCAATCGTTGAAGATGGAGATGAGATTGAAATTGATATTAATAATCGAAAATTAAATCTATTAATATCTAAGAATGAGATAGAGAAAAGATTAAATGAGTGGAAAAAACCTGAAGATAAGATTACATCAGGATTTTTAAATATATATAAAAAAATCGTAAGCTCTGCGAAATATGGAGCATATTTACAATAAAGGTTAAAATTTTGATTGATCAGAATCGAATATTAGAAAATTTAAATGAACTTTCATTTCCAAGGTTATCTGGAACTGAATTTGAGAAAAAAGCGTTTAATCTTGTAAAGAAGAAAATAGAAAATCAAGGTATTTCTCCAAGCTTTCAAGAATTCTCTTTTAGTATTTTTTTTTCAAGACTTTATCCCAAAATAGCTTTAACATTATTAAGTTGGCTACTTTTAGTACTATTTTTAGATTTGCATATTATTTTTAGTCTAGCAAATTTAATGTTAACATTAATTTTTATAATCTTTTTGATCATATTTACAAGAGCTCCTGAGACAATTAAGATAGGACATAAATATCATTCTCAGAATTTATATGTAAAAATTTCCTCAAAAAATAAGGTTGAAGGATCAGATTATAATATTTTACTTTTCTCTCATATAGATTCAAAAGGACAAACATTCTCAATTAAACTCCGTATCAATTTATATTACCTTTGGGTAATTACATATCCACTCGGTCTTATTATTACTATAATACATTTTATTATATTACCCCTTACTATCATAGTATTACAAACTTTGGGAATTTTAGTTATAGGTCTTAATATCATGGCTACATTTTTCCTTTGGTTGAATAGAACAAATAATAAATCAAATGGAGCGATAGATAATGCTTCTGGGATGTCATGTGTTTTAGAAATACTACACTATTTTTCTAATCAAAAAAACATGTTAAAGAATTATAATTTATGGTTTGTATTTACTGGTGCTGAAGAATCTGGTACAATGGGAGTAAGAAACTTCTATCGATATATAAAGGATTTTGAGAGAGAGAAAACTTTTATTGCTAATTTTGACTCATTTGCTAATCAAATAAATATATGGGATCATGGTCTTCTTAATAATAAAAATTATAAAGTTTTTAATTATATAAGAGAAAATAATGAGATTATGATTTTAGAGAAAAAGACTCGAAAGTTTTATATCGGATTGTATAGTGATGGATTATTTCTTTATAATAAAGACTTCCAAGGATTAGGTGCTGGTGATAGAAGCGTTCATAGTTATGTACATTCTATACATGATGATGTAGATAAAATAGATATTAAAATATTAAAAAGTCTGTGTGAGTTCTATACAATTTTATTAAAAGATATTGATGATGATATTAAAAATACTGAGAGTGCAAATTAATAATTGAATTCAAGAGTAAGGATTTAGGAGTAGTTCTAACACCTCCTCAAACTGTTGAATATATAATATCAAGATTAGGGGAGATTAAAGATGAACATATAATATTAGATCCCTGTGTTGGACCCGGCATTTTTATTAAAAAACTAATAGAGATGGGGATAGATAATAGGCATATATTTGCATTTGATATAAATTCGAGTTTTTTAGATGGAATTAAAAAGTTAGGCGTCTCTTCTAAAATACAGGATACTCTTCTTACCCTATACCCTGATTCTTATAATAAATTTGATTTTATTGTAGGAAATCCCCCATATCTAAATAAAGCTAGTGCATATGTTCGAAAAAATAAGATTAAGTTAAAGAAAATTTATGGAAGAATAAATGCTCATGAGACATATGCTATGTTTATCATAAATAGTATTTGGAGATTAAAAGAAGGAGGAAAATTAGGATTTATAACAAGTGATTCGTTTCTTACCCTAAGTACTCATAAAAAATTAAGAAAATTCATCCTTAATAGTTGTAAAATTATTGAAATTCTTTTAGCGCCAAAGAATTTATTTTCTAATCAAAACGTAAATACAAGTCCAGCTATTATTATTTTACAGAAATGCACTGGTCATAAAAATAAGGTTATGAGAGAAAATAATCTTATGAGAATAATTCCTCGGATTATTAGTGAGGAAAACTATTATAATCCGCCGATTGTTAAAAATTTAAAACAAATAAAATATAACTCTCTACCTTTTAACATTTTTTTTACTAATGTCGAAGAAGAAATTCTAAAATTATTTGAAAACGCACCTAAATTAGAGGATTTTTTACGTGGATATATTGGTATGCACACACATAATAATAAAAAGTTTATAGCTGCTATAGATGGTTTAGAATTAGCTGATATTTTTAGAGAGAGAAATAATAAAATTCTGAATCATGAAAAAAAATTTAAAATTATTAATAAACAAAATTTAGAATCAGATCCGTGGAAACCTTATTTGAAAAGAGGTGGGGGAGATCAATATTACAGACCAATAATGGAGGCTTTAGACTGGAGAAAAGAGTCAATACAAAAATATGATATTCCAAAAAATGTGCCCTTTGAGAAGGAAGGATTAATTATAAGTGGAGTTAGTTCAAGATTGGCAGCACGCTATATGCCAACTGGATGTTATTGGGATTCAAATAAAGCTATTGGTTTTATTATTAAAGATCAATCAATTTCAATTCTATATGTACTAGGATTGTTAAATAGTTCTTTATATAATTATTTAGCAAAAGGTATTATTAATAATACCAATAGTATTCAAATTAGCGGAATCCATGCTTTACCATTTATTGTCCCTGAAAAAGAGATAAAAGAAAAAATTGAACTCCTTGTAACTTCAATTATCAATGAGAAAAAGAGAAATTTAAATTATGATTATTCTAAAGAGCAAAAATTTATAGATGAAATAATATTCAACTTTTATGCTGAAAAATTTAATTTCCCAAGCTCGTTAAAAAAGAAATTAGATAAAGAATATTCAATTTATCAAGATTAAATCTTTTCTCCCTTGATTTCTTCTTCATATTTCTTCCTTCGATCCTTCAAATAAGTTGGTATTGGAACATCCCACCAACCAACAGCTGGAGACCCAGTAAAGGGGTATTCCCGATTTACCAGAATCTCTATTACAACTGGTTTTTTTGATTTACTGGCTCTTTCTAGAGCGGGGATTATCTCTTCCTTTTTGGAAATTTGTTCAGAGTAACACCCAAAAGCTTCAGCAATTTTAGCAAAATTAGGAGAGTATGAATTTCCTAGTTTATCCTCAAAAGCAGTTCCATAACCCCTATCTACACCAAATGCAGCTTGTTGTAAATCCTTTATTGCAATCCAACCATGGTTATTGAGGATAATGAAAAAAATATTATTCAATCCTAATTGAACTGCCATTGATAATTCAGAAATAGTCATCATAAAATCTCCATCTCCAACTAAGGTAGCAACTTGGCGATTAGGTTTTCCAATATCAATTGTTCCAAGTTTAGCCCCAATTGCTGCTGGAACACTATACCCCATTGTTGAGAAGCCTCCAGCAGTAAGACACGTCTTGGGTTCATAAAATTCTAATTCTTGAAGCATTTGAGCTTGTACATTTCCAGAACTTGTTACTATAATAGCATCTTTATCAAAAAAGCTTCTTACTTCTCTTAACACAGTAGAGATCATAACGGGAGTTTTTGAATCATATCGATTTTCTTCAAGAAATTTAAACCACTTATTTTTTTCTTCTTGAATTTCTTTAAAGTAATCTGAATTCGTATAATTCCTTGAATAATCTGATAATTCTTCTAAAATTTGAGTAAGACACGCTTTTGCATCACCTACGATTCCTACATTTACTGGGTAATTCTTTCCAATCTCATAAGGATCTATATCAATATGAATCAATTTTGTTGGTGGAATGGAAAAACTTACTCCCTCTTTATATGAACTCGTAGTTTCATCTGCAAATCTACAACCCACTGCGAGAATAACATCAGCGTTTGAAGTCATTTTCAATCCTATTGTGGTACCTTTTGAACCTGCGGACCAACAATAAAGTGGATGAGAATTATCAATAATATCTTTTCCCATCATGGTAACTACTACTGCAGCACCGATTTTTTCAGCTAATTCTTTAATTTCTTTACTAGCATTTGAATCGATCGCACCTCCACCTATGAATAAAACGGGTCTTTCTGATTCTTTAATTAGTTGTGCTGCTTTCTTTATTAGCATAGGATCTCCCCTTATTCGTCCAAGTGATCTTCTCTCAAGAGGGTTCGGAATCTCAGTTTCGATAGAATTCGCTTGTACATCCATGGGAAGATCGATATGAACTGGTCCTTTCCTTCCTGTTAACATAATATTAAAGGCTCTCTGCATAATTGTTGCTAGTTGTTCTACCATATCAACCTCGAAAGAGCGTTTTACAATTGGTTCTAAAATTTTAGGCATACTAGAATCTTTTTTTCTCTCAATTTCTTGAAGCACTCCTTTTCCTCTCATATGAACGTGTGTATCTCCAGTTATAACTAGACACGGGAAAGAATCAACATATGCATCGGCAACTCCGATGGCTGTATTAATCGCACCAGGTCCAATTGATGTAAAAACACAAAGTGGTTGTCCAGTAATTCTATAATAACCAACAGCAAGATGGACTCCAGACATTTCTTGTTTAGGCTGAATCAATTGAATTTTGTCCCTATCTTCGAAGAATGCATCTACAAGAGGAAGATTTCCATGACCAGGAATTCCAATTACATATTTAACCCCTTCTTTTATTAAGTATTTGGAGATTATCTCTCCACCAGTGTATTTAGGCATATTAAATTCTTCTATATTTGTTAAAATGTATTAAATATAATCTGATAAAATAAAAACAATTTTAAATTTTGATATTGATAATTTTTTGAAAATTCTTTATCCCTCTCTTTTTATAAGTAAAATTTTAAGATTTAAACTTATATACCGAATTTTGGTATGTCAATAATACTTTGTTGATGGGTAAAGTGCCTTCTGTTTTGGAAAAAATTCGTATCTTGGGACAGAATTCAAAATATGATATCTGTGCTAGCACAGCTTCTAGTCGCACCGATAAATACCCAAAACTTTTTGGAGAATCAAAAAGCTGGATTGGTGCTACTGAAAGTGGTGGTATTTGTCATAGTTATACTCCTGATGGGCGATGTATGAGTCTATTTAAAACCCTTTATACCAATAAATGTATCTATAATTGTAAATATTGTTTCTCTCATAATTGTAAAAAAAAGTTGAGTTTTACACCAGAAGAATATGCGCGTACATTTATGAAACTTTATTCGATGAATGTCGCTGAGGGGGTATTTATTTCTTCAGGAGTGTGTGGTAGCGCTGATGCAACAACAGAAGAAATGCTTGAAGCCATTCGACTTCTTCGATTTAAATATAATTTTCAAGGATATGTACATTTCAAATGCTTACCGGGAGTGAGCCAATCTCTTCTTAAAGAGGCCGTTACTCTTTCTGATCGTATTTCAATAAATATGGAAGCTTCTTCTAAATCTCATCTTGCAGAAATTGCTGAACAAAAAGATTATAATAAGGATATAATTACACGTCAGCGTTGGTTAAAGCAGATTCGTACAAATCATAATGAAGAAACACTAAAGGTCATGAAGGACTTAAAGCAAGATAAACAGCTGAAATTCCAAGAGAAAATGATTAAAGATCGTAGAGATAATGGGTACAAAAAATTTCGGTGGGACGGAGCCCCAATACTGAATAGTGGCCAAACAACTCAGTTTGTAATAGGAGCTGCTGAAAATGAAACTGATTGTGAATTACTTAGAAGGATAGATTGGGGTTATAAACAGATTGATCTAAGAAGAGCTTATTTTTCTTCATTTATACCTATTGAAGGAACACCTTTAGGAAGTAAACAAGCAGCACCGCTATCTAGAGAGCATCGATTATATCAAAGTGATTGGTTATTGCGAATCTATCATTACAAATTAAATGATCTTGAGGAGATATTAAATGAAGAAGGAAATCTACCTCAAGGTGATCCAAAAATACATTTAGCACGTAAATACTTTGAAGATCATAATCCTATAAATCCTAATGAAGCGTCTTATCAAGAGTTATTAAGAATTCCTGGGATAGGACCAATTTCTGCGAAAAGAATAATAAACTTAAGAGCTAAAAAATTCGTATTTAAAAAAAGAAAAGATCTTCAATCCGTAGGTGTAGTATTGAAGCGTGCTGATCCCTTTCTTATCATTAATGGGAATACGCAAACCACACTTCAAAATTTTTCGTAATTATTAAAAATAATTAGGTTAAAACTCATGAGAAATGGCTGTCAAAAAGATCCGATGGAGGTTATAGGGAGAGCTAAAGGATTTTCCCATAAAGAAATAATTCAAAATTTGTCACGTCATAATAATTATTATCCATATCATATTAATCAGATAAAAAAGGTACCGGAAGTAATTTTTCGCAATTCTGGGTCTTCATTTGCTAAAAAAATAAATCGAATGATGCGAGAAATAGGAACTGAAGCGTATCGTGCAAAGCAATTCACTAGAACTCAAATAACTAATCGTGGAGTATTGTATGGGGTGGTTTTATTAAGACACAGAGTCATGGATAGAGTTTTATACTACTTTCATCAAAGATGGCCCCAATGCATCATTTGTTTATATAATGAATATGATAAAAAGACTAGCTTTATCGATGAAAGAGGAAAAATTCAAGAAGTTGAACTACCTCTAAAAAAGGTAGTGGATAATGTTAGTAAAAATAGACTAATCATTCCATATTTCAATGATATCCAATTTTCAGGTAAAGAAATTTTCGAAACATTATATAATTCGCAATTTATATCTGAAAGAGAAAATCAAAGTTTTTTCAAAAAAATGATACCTGATAAGTGCTTTGAACTTCCTGGTATGAGAGGAGGAGTAGAAAAACGTTTTCGAAATAAACAAATTAACGAATTTTTATAATATCATAAAATTTTGGCAAATAATTCTTTTCCAGTTTTATAAGCTAGACTTTCAACTGGTAAGTGTAATAAATTTTCACCGATTATATTCATTTTACTGATCTCATCGTCATTTGAAATGAAACCTAGAAGCTTTACATGTTCCTTTCCGATATCCGCTACCTCTTTTTCTAAAATGTCTCTTATAGAGTTTTCGGGAAAGCGATTTCCAAGTACCCAAATGTTTTCAAATTTTAAATCGACTTCACTTGTTACTTCAAGTATCCGTTTCATTGTATGGATACCCATTTTGGAGGGATCGCTTACTATAACCAAATCTGTAACGTTTTGTCCCGTTTTCCGAGCAAAAAATTCCAATCCTGCAGGAGCATCAATAAGTACATAATCATAATTTTTGGATAATACGTCAATTACTCGTTTCAGCGTATTATTCACACTACAATAACACCCGCTACCCTCTCCGCGTCCCATTTCTAAGATATCAAACTCATCCATTTCAATTAATGCCTCAAAAACTTCGGATTCAATAATTTGATCTTTGGATACTTCAAGGGGGATTTGTCTTTTTTGGATTTTTTTTTTAAGAGCAGTCATTTTACCCCCAATGGTTTCTTTAAAGTGAATTTCTTTACCAATAATATCACCTATATTTGCATCGGGATCGGCATCAATTACGAGAATATCGAGATTTTTAGATTTCTCAAGAAGATATTTAAGCATTAAAACGAGTAGTGTGGATTTACCAACTCCACCCTTTCCAGAAAATGAGATTATTTTTTTCATTCTAATCAACAAAAAATAAACAATATACTTAATTAATGAAAAACCAATAATGGTTAAAAATTTTTTATCAATAATTCAAAAATAAAAAGATTATTCTTTTAAAATTCAGAAACTTACTTGAGAGCGAAATTAATAATAAATAAATCTTTAAATTTTAACTATTATTGGTCTTGGCGGTATACAGGAACAATTTTAGAAGTAAATTCTTCTAAAGTGTATGGAAATTCTTCTTCACTTGATATTTTACCAAGATCTAGCATTATTTGCCTTGCTAAAAGCCAAAATGTTAAACCTAATGCTTTTTTACCTCGATTATTCGCCGGTATGGCAAGATCTATCCCATCAAGAGTATCATCAGTATCAAATAAAGCTACTACAGGGATTCGAGCTAATTTTGCCTCGCGTAAAATAACTTTATCTGCGTGAGGATCAACAATTACGACTACACTAGCATCCTTGATATAAGTATCTATTATAGGATTTGTAAGAGATCCTGGAATAAATCTGGAAGTAACTGCTCTACAACCTAAAACTTCACAAAATTTTTTAACTGGTTCTTTCCCATAACGTCGAACTGAAGTGACAATAACTCTATCACTTCCTTCTTCTACGTATTTACTTAAGAATTTTGCTGCAATTTGTAGTCGTTCATCTGTTTGTGTTAAATCAATAACATATAATCCATAATTTGTCTGTCTATAAATGAATCGTCTAGCATCTCCTGTTAATAATTTTGTACCAATGTGAATACCACAACTAAGGTATAGTTGTTTTCTTTCTTCATCTTTATCAATTAATTGTTCCTTTGCCTCAATTCCGGCTTCAATATCTTCAGTATCTAATAGATCAAGTTCTTCTTCCAGATCAAGATCTTCTTCAAAGTCAATGTCAAAATCTTCACTAAAATCCTCTATCAATTCATCCTTTTTCTTATCTTCCGTTTCTTCTGTTTTCTTTTTCTTTCGAGCCAAGTTTGTAGCCTTATATAATTTTTTTTAACGCAATTTTAATTATATGTTTTTACCATTCAACGAATTCAAGAATATAATATTGAATACATAATAACTTTAATATTTTATTGAGTAGATTTTTGTAAAACCTTAAGAACTAAAGTATTAATAGTGCAAAATGATTTTAATTATTATTATAATTCTTGGAATATAATATTTAAGAATATTTTAGTTTCAAAGGTGGTATAAATAATGGCTTCTCAGCGATTAGTTATTGGTATTATCTTAGGGGTTATTTTAAGTTTCTTTTCTGCCTTTTTCTTTAATATGACGGTTATTCTTAATCAAATCGCCTTATATGCAGGAAGTGATATATTGAGATCAATCTCATTATTAGTTGGAGCAAATTTTGATTTTGATATGATTTCTTTTATTACTGGAACTCCCACCATCCTTGGTTTTTTTGCACCCGAAATTTTAGCATGGATTTTCATTGGATATATTTCAGGTACAATCGCAAAGGGATTTAGAAGAGGAGTAATAACTGGTTCAATAATCGTTGTTATAGTTGTAGCAATTTGGATAATCTTAAGTATTTTTTCTCAAGTAGATTTGATGTCATTATTCACAGGAAACCAATTAATCGAGACTTTGGGAGGGATTATTAGTGCCTTTATTGGTGTATTAATAGGAGGATCTATTGGAGGTTTAATTAGTGGTCCTTACGAGGAATTCTAGTGAAATACTCTATTTTTATAACATAGATTAAAAATTAAATATTAATAATTTTAAGGATCTTAGTCAGAACTTCTATAAATTAAATTTACTAATATCTAAAACTTAAAGTGAATTGAATAATTATAAAAACTAATGGCTAATAAAGAAGAAATTTTACCCGATCGAGAATTTGCATTGGAACTATTAAAGAAATTGAAAATTCCGCTTTCTGTTAGACGCCATTCAGAAAAAGTTGCTGATAAAGCTATTGAAATTGCTCGCAAAATAAAAAAAGTTCAAGTTGATATAAATTTAATAGAAATAGGTGCCTTACTTCATGATATAGGTCGAACAAAAACTCATGGCTTTAAACATGCTTTGATAGGAGGTAAAATCCTCAAGCAAAGAGGATTTTCAAATAAGCTCGCTAGAATCTGTGAAACGCATATTTTAGGAGGTTTAGATAAAGAAGATGCCAAAAAAGTAGGTTTACCTGAAAAGAATTACTTACCTTTAACTTTAGAAGAAAAAATCATATGTTTAGCTGATAAACATATGGCAGGTACAAGAGAAGTGTCTATTCGAGAAAGATTTAATAGATGGTTTCGGAAGTATGGAAAAACACAATTACTTCTAAAATCAAAGAGAAATATTGAAAAAATTCAGAAAGAAATTGAAGACTTAATGTAAAAACTCGATCAAATGTTTACTTCTTTAATAAATTAACCTTCTTCACATTTCAATTCTTGATTTTTACATAAAATTTCATAATCTTCATCAATTGAAAAAATAACTCTACGAATGATTAAACAAGCATCAAGAAGAACACGTGGATCAACTTTATAAGGCTTATCATTTTTAGTATGGGCATATTTAGCTGCTGCTCTTGTAGCAATGTCTACGGAGTCATATTTCCTTTGATGAAATGGAACAGAATCTGTATGCGCTCCTGTAGATAAATGGAATCCTTTGATCCTTACTTTCTCTTCAATAGCTGCTTTTTCTAGGTATTTGCTGAGGAGGGATGCAATTTTTTTTCTTGGTAAAATTCCATATGATTTAAGATATTCTACTTGATTTCTGCGTTGTTTTAAACATGAAATCATATCTAGATTAATTTGGAACACTCTACCTTTTATAAATTCTTGTTCATGGTTGTTTACAAAAATTCTAGAGCCCATTGTTCCTAGTTCTTCAGCAGAAAATTGGCAAATCCATAAATTGAAATTATGAAGTGGATGTTTGTTGAAAAAGTTACTTAATTCAAATACAACAGACATTCCAGAAGCATTATCTAACGCGCCAGGAGAATAATTATGAGTATTTAAAAAAATTAAAAATATATTTGAAATTGAGATTAAAATTGTAAATATCCATATCCCAAGTTCTAAAAGTAACAGATTTATTTCTACAATCGTGTAGTTATGAATAAATAAAGCAATAAGAAATCCACCAAGAAAAACTCCACTATATAACCAGAGTTTGTAGAAAATAACTCTCCAATAAGTCTTAAAAGTCTGTGATTTAGAATCTAGATGAGCAGAGATTATAATATTTCCAGCATCTTTTTTAGGTAAAGTCTTTGCTGGTATGTTGACGAAAACATTTGTAGCTAACATGGTCTTTCCATAATATTCTCCCCAAAAACCAGTAATTTCGGGATGCTTTAAACCTTTTAAAATTAAAAGAACGAAGAGTAGCATTATCCCACCGAAAAAAATAGTAATAAACAGGTTTATGTATATAAACATCAAAATAAATAAGGAAAACGTTAAATTAATAATCATTATAAGCTTTATTAGTGTAGTAGAATAAAAATCAGAGAATTTAAAATGCTCTTCTTGGATTTGATCCTCTTTAAATCCAATATCTTTAAATGTTGATATCGTTAAAGAAACTGCCTTTTTTTCACCACTCGTTCCAGCTAATCGAGGAAAACTGAACTTCTTGACATATTCATATAAGCTTTTAATGTTAAAAATGTTGTCTAGTGAAGAAGTTCTAGTTTTCAAAATTAGTAGACCAGAAATTTGATTGTCGATAACAGTTATTCTATATCTCGTATGTTCTTGAAAAATATATGTTTTATTATTTAATTCTATAATTTAGGTCATGTATTTAATTTTCCAATAATAAGCTTTTGAATTTTCTCTTGGACAATTTCAATGATGTCATCCGAACTGATAACATAATAGTTTTCTTGTTTAGCACGCTGAAGATATAGGTTTCTTACCTTATCTAAAAATAATATCTCTTCAAATTTTTCCAGATCTTGATTTTCTTTTCGAGCTAAGGCAATTTTTGGCTCAATATCTAGAATTATAGTTATATCAGGCCAACCTACAAACTTATTTATTTTTTTAACCCATCCAATTGAAATTTCATGAGATTGTGCAGATTGATATACAATTGAAGATTCTATATATCGATCAGAGATGACTATAAAACCTTCTTCTAGTTTCTTTTTTATTTCATTGTTAAAATGAAGATCTCTATCAGCAGCAAATAATAAAGCATCTGTACTAGGAGGAATATCTTTATTTTTCAAAAATTCTCTTAAAAGTTTTCCAATTTTACTTTGAGAAGGCTCTTGTGTTAAGTGAACCTTAAAACCTTGGCTTTCTAAAAAACCTTTAAGAAGACGGCTATGTGTCGTTGTTCCTGCTGCATCTCCTCCTTCCAGAACAATAAATATTGGTTTTTGCATCAGATCAAATCGGTATTTATATTTTTATAAGAAATTCCATTATAGATTGATTAAATAATTAACAATAAACACTTATTTTTTTTATTTTTAATTACCTTATCTTATTAAAATTTTAACAAATTAATGCTTATGTAAACCTAACAAAAAATTTAATTTGGTTGATTACTCTTATTTAAAATGAGAGAAATGGGGTCAATTACCTTTTTATACTTTTAAATTCTTGTGATAGTTGTGAGAAAGAAATTTGCCTTCTGTCCTATCTGTGAGAAAGAAGTTTTAAAGCCAAGAAGAAGGGCTTTGAATGATATGTATTTTAATGTTTGGATACTTACTATTATTTCTTCATTAGGTTTGGCATTGATTCCATTTCTAATTTATCGTTTTTTTATCCTCAAAAAAAGAATTTGTCCAACATGTAAAAATAGAATAGAATTTTATAATTCGAAAGAAGACTTTCCAGATCCCAAGACGCAAATTAATCGAATCCTTCGAACAATTGAACAAGAACAATCTGAAAAAGATAATAAAATAAAATGTCCTTATTGTCAAGAAGAAATAAGTAACCAAGAAGCCATTTGTCCCGTCTGTGGAACCACTATACAAGAATAGAAACCTATAATAATTATTTTTAATTATAAAAAGAAAGATAATAAGTCAAAAGAATTTAATATGAACCAAGAAACGGGATATTGCCCCCGATGTCAAACTAAAGTATTACTAGTTCGTGAGAGAATTGATGCTTGTCTCGCAATAGTTTTATTAATTTTTACAGGAGGAATTGGCTTGATAATTTACCTTGCTATTCATTATAGTAAACCAAAACAGCATTGTATTCATTGTGGTAACAAAATTCCAATTTCTCAAACTCCAACACCCTATACCTACCAAACTCAGCCTCAAATTCAAAATAATTCACCTATTTCGCCTTCAAACGCAACTGAAGAAGTTTTAGGATTTAGGCCTAATTTTTGTGCATATTGTGGAGAAAAAATAAAAGCTGGTACAAATTTTTGTGAGAATTGTGGTAGTAAGGTTGAATTATAATACTCTCTCATAATATCGTTTAAATTCGGTACTTTAAAAATTGGACTCCAATTTTTTTTAATTCAGTTATAATCTCCTTTTCTTTAAGTAAAAAAAAATTTTAACTAAAGTGATTGTAGAATGTACTGTCCAAAATGTAATCAAAGAGTATTAACAAAAAACAACGATTTTAACGTTGGTTTAGCAATTATATTATTAATTTTCACAGGGGGTATTGGATTGTTAATTTATGTGGCCGTTTACTTAGATAAAGAGCATAAACCGCGTTGTATTCATTGTGATTCAATTTGTTATGAACAGAAGGAAGAGGTTCTGCCAAAAGAAAATCCATACCAATTAGTTAGTTCAATAAATCCTCCACAAGCTAAAGAAGTTATTGTAGAACCCCAAAATGGCGAAGAAAAACCTATTTTTTGTTATAATTGTGGATCTGAATTAGATAGAGATACTGATGCTAAGTTTTGTGCACTTTGTGGAACTTCAATCCGATCTTAATTTCCCTTTTTTTTAATTCCTTTTTTATTTTAAAAAATTATGTTCTTTGTTTAATAAAATCGACTATTTTAATTTTCATTGAATTAAGATTTGGCTTTTCATTTGTCCACCATTCAAATGCAGTAGCACCTTGATAAACTAACATATCTAAACCTCCCAAGGTTTTACACCCGAATTCATTAGCATCTTTTAATAACTTAGTTTCCAGGGGATTATAGATTACATCAAAAACAAATAAGTCTTTATGTAAAAATTCTGCGGAGATCGGTGCTTTATCCACATTTGGGTACATCCCAATTGGTGTTGTATTTATTAATAAATCAGCTTTTTTCGTTTCTTCTTTTAAAATACTTGTTAAAAATTTCTTTGACACAACATCGATCCCAAAATTTCGGTTCAATTCCTTAGCAAGTTTTTCAGCTCGTTTTTCTGTTCTATTTACTATAGTAATCTTATTAATATAATTTGCAAGACCGTAACTTAACGCTCTTGCTGTCCCACCCGCACCTAATATTAAGACATTCCTTCCAGAAATATCATAACCTGAATTCAAGATTGCTATTTTACTACCCTCTGCGTCAGTATTTTTCCCTATAAGATATCCATCCTCATTTTTTATTGTATTAACTGCTCCGATTTTCTTTCCTATTGGATCAATTTCGTCTAAATATCCTAGGATTCTTTCCTTGAAAGGGATCGTTACATTGATTCCCTTAATGTCAAAAGTTTTGAAAGCCTTTACTGCAAGAGGCAAATTATTAGGATAAACTCTAAATGCTAAATAAACATAATCAAGGTTTAATTCTTTGATGACAGCATTATGCATTACTGGACTCAAGGAATGTTCAATTGGGTACCCAATAATACATAATAATTTGGTATGAGCGGTTATAATATTATTCTCTTTCATTTTCTATCTATTCAATTATTTCATCATCAAAATGACTCTCAAATTCTTTTGATCTTACCTGTGTAGCTTGTCTATACCTTTCAAAGCGATTTTCCCATTCCGCATCAATATTAAATGCCACTTTCGCAAATTCAATAGATTTAATAGCTTTAGCTAATGCTTCCTGATCTTTTGGGCGGTAAATTTTGATAGGATCACCAATTGCTATATTATTAGGTGGAATAAAAGAATTCGCTGGTACTACTGTATTCGCATGCACAAAAGCTCCAACAGCAACTGCTGCTCCAGATTGTATTATAGCACCCTGCAAGATGGTTACCCCCGTTGCTATATATGAATTAGATTCAACTTTACAGCCAATTAAGGTTGATTGTGGTGAAACAAATACATGATCACCAATAACAATCGGGTATTCCTGATTTCCTGAAGCTGAGGCTCTAAGGACAGCATTTTCACATATTATTGAACATTCGCCGATTTCAATCTCAGAACCCTCTGAATCAATAACTGAACCATACATAATTCTTGAATCTTTCCCAATAGATACTTTTCCTATGACTGCAGCTGTAGGTGCTATAAATACAGAGGGATCGAATTTAGGTTCAAAACCACGATGCTTTATTATAATTCTTAATCACCAAATTATAATTAATGAAATTTGATTATTTACTAATCCTCTATTATTTAATAGTTTTATAGGAAAAAGTGAGATTATTTAATTTAAAATTATTTTATATGCTTAAGATGAAAAAAATATCTCTTAGCCCCAAAATCTCTACTTTTCCTATGCCAGCTGCAGTAATTTCTGTAGGAACAGGAGAGGAAGCAAACTTAATAACACTGGCATATGTAGGAAAGGTTTGTTTTGATCCTCCAATTATTGCTGTATCCATTCAACCTAAACGACATTCTTATAAATTAATCGAAAAACATGGTGAGTTTGTAATTAATTATCCAACTATAGCTCAATTAAGAGAAACCGATTATATTGGAACGCGTTCAGGAAGAGACGTAAATAAATGGAAACAATTGAACTTGACTAAAGAAACAGCTTCAATTGTGCAAGTTCCGATGATAAAAGAATTTCCATGGAATATGGAATGTAAAGTAATAAAAAGGATAGAACTTGGATCACATGTTTGTTATTTTGGTAAAGTGGTTGCTACACATTCTGACGTTAATTATGTGCAAAATGAAATTTTAAATCCGGGAGAATTTAACTTTCCAGCTTATATAGCGGGTAATTATCTCCAAATTAAAAAAGGCACTATAGCTAGACATGGATTTTCTTTAGGATAAATTATAAAAATTTTAACTCAATTTGATATGTCCAAGGATTCAATTGCTCTTATTGGCTTTATGGCAACGGGAAAAACAACTATTGGTAAAGCGTTAGTGAAACGTCTCGGAAATAATTATAAATTTATAGAAATGGATCTACTTATATTTCAAGAAGTTGGAAAATCAATTTCTAAAATTTTTGATGAAGAAGGTGAAGAAAAGTTTAGAGAATACGAAACTTCTATATGTGAAAAAGTTTCAAATATGAATAAAGTAGTTATTTCCTGTGGAGGCGGAGTTGTAACAAATCCAGAGAATATTGAGAATTTAAAAAAAAATTGTTATATTATATTATTAACTGCCTCCATTGAAGAGATTTACAAGCGTGTTATAAAAGATGGGAAAAAGTCCCGGCCTTTAATAAAAAAAGAGGATTCCTTGGAAGAGATGAAGAAACTCTTAATTGAAAGACAACCATTATATAAGTCTGCTGCAGACTTAGTAATTGATACTTCAGCAAAAAAAATTAATAGAATTGTGGACTTGATTCTTGTCTTCTACAAACAAGTTACAGTATAAATGTTAAGAAAATTGTAAGTAGTGAGATAGCAGAAATCATTACAATCCAAGCCATATGATATTGTTTTTGAATTGCTTTTTTTTGTTTACGATCAATCCTATCTCCTCTTGTGTAGGAAGGGGTATCACTCCCTGGTTCTACCAGAGTCCATACACGACCACCCGCTGTGGCAACTCTACTTGCTGAACTTCCTGAACCCTTTATCATAAATGCAACAAAAATAAGATCTAAAATCCCAATTAAGAGAGATCCAACCCACAATAAGGAAGAATAAAACTGAGGTAGTGTTAATAAACCAAAAGCAAGAACCACACCAAATAAAATCATTCCATAAATAGGTGTTATATAGTAAGGATTTCTTTTTAAATATGTAAAAAGTATTAAAACCCAAAGAATAGCTAAAGAAATAAAATTAACAATTAATAAGATTGCATTGCTTTGAATGATGAGGATTGAAAATACTAAAACAATTGTATTTAAAACTACTGCTATAATATCGAGATATTCAAAAAATGGTCTTTTCTTTGTATATGATACCAATTTTCATTCACCAATTACATGTAATAAAATAGGAGTTAAAAAACTTCTGGTTGAGAGGTTGCTATAAACACTAATTTAAAAACCTAAATTTAAATTTGTCAACCCTACTAATTATTCATAATAATAATAACAGAGTTAAGGAAAAATTATGCCTGAATTCAAAAGAGTAAAATGTCCTCAATGTGGCAATGAGAATCCACGTAAGCTTCATGAAGAATCAGACAAGAAAAACGTGCTTTACTATAGTATAGGTAAAGTTATTTCAGCTTACCGCTGAAGCAGGGCACGCCAGTCTATGCAAAAAATATGAAGTGCGGCGATTGTGGTAATATTTTCAAAAAAGATTAAATTCTGATTTTTTTCTTTTTTTTCCTATTTAGGTTTTCAAATTAAAGATAAAACAATTTTATTTTGTGCTTTTAGCATATCTTCCATTATAAGTTCCATTGCATCTCTAATATCTGGTGCGTTCTCAGGTATGCTACGTTTTGCATTTACGCTAGCCATTAATACTTCATTTAATCCACGCAGAATCATATCTGGACTGTAAAAAGGTCTACGCGATGCCCACCATTGCTGACAGCTATGAATTCCCCGATCTAACAGATTTCGAGCATTATCAAATATCCTTTTTTTCTCGTCATCCATAGCATCGCGATATTTAGTCGAAAGATGGATTAATGTAAGTGCATACATGAAAAATTTATGCTGTTCAATGTGGATTTCATTTTGGGGATCGAACCATAACGGATATGGAACATCTGTAGCGATATCGTATGGCATTGTTGACCAACTTGAATCTCGTGGAACTTGAGTAAAACCTTTAGGAAATTTTTCTATAATTTCTGAGATAGTACATATCTTTACATCATTTCTATGGGGAAGTGCCTGAAATAACGGAATTAAAAAATTTTTTATCGCATGTTTAACATGGTGTCCAAAAGTCTCGCCATCCATAGCTAATATGACATAATAATCCTCAGATGTGTGCTTATAATATAGACGCTTAATAAATTCATCAACATTATCAATTTTATCAAAAGCACAGTCAATTGAAATATAATCATCTCTAAATATCAATTTTAATCCATTCGGATGAACCGATATATAGTTTGTAGGAAACTCTGGTAAGGTATTTGCAATTCCACTCATAATAATCCAATTATAACCTGCTTTTTTCACGGTTTTAAATACTTCTTCAGATACAGCCATTTCCGGTGGAAAAAATCCGGAAGGATTATAATGTTTACCAAAAAAATGTCGATTTGTATCATTATTAAGACTAATTTGGCGTTTGACTTCAGGTTCAGGGATCAAAGGAAGTAGAGGATGGAATTTTCCAGAGCCTGTAAATTCAATTTGTCCGTTGGAGGCTAAAGTAGCAATTTGACTAATCAAATCGTCATACCCAAAATCGTGGAGTTGCTCAGTTAAAGTTCCGTTTATATTAAGAGCCAGTTTCGCATCTGGATTATCTTTTAAAGCTTCTATTATTGGTTTGTACGATTCATTTACAATTTGCTTGATTACAATTGGAATTTGCACTGGGGGTTGATAAATATGGAATAAAAAGGCAAAATAAACAACCATATATTAATTTAAAAAATCTACTTTTTTTAATCTTCATAATTAAAATTTTCGTAAATGAAGAATTTAGAGCTAATCTAAAATTAAATCATAAATTTCCTTCATTTTTTCAATCTGAATCTGACTCTCTGCTGTCTTTTCAGACTCTTCTAGAAAAGCATAAGTTAAATATGACCCAGTAATAACGCAAATAATTCGAGAAAAAACACCTAATGGTCCCATACAGAAAGATATAATTTTCTTTTTAGAACTGGAGATATCTTTACAAAGTTTTAATGGAGTTAGATTATCCTCAAATGTATTCGCGGTGAAGATTATCTTATAAATGAGCTCTTCAAACAATTTTTGATCTATATGTAATTCCTGAGCCAATCTAGATTCGAAATTTAGAATATAATTTCTTGCTTCTTCAAATGAGAAAGTTCTGCTAAAATCATGATAAGAAAAGATCAAGTTCACTCTATTTTGCTGAGCTAGGTTTATCAACTCATCCAAAATTTTATTATCTAAAGCCATTTCAATGTCAATATAATCTGGTTTAGCATTAATAAACATTTTATAAATATTGAAGCGATCTTCTTGTTGAATTTGAACATGTCCTCCTTCAGATGGATCTCTGAAAGTAAATATAATAGTAGACTGAGGAGAAATAATTTTAGACAGGCTGGTTAGGAATTCCATAGAAATTGATTTGAAATCCGTAATATAATCAAATCTTAACTCAATTAAATTAGCATTAGTTTTTAATACTCTTTCAATTATAGGTTGAACTACTTGTATACTTGGATTTCTAATTGGAATTGGAATGCATATATTAAATTTCATGATATAGTATTAAGATAAAAAAGAAATTTATAATCCTATAAATTTTTTAATCTCATCCTCAGTATAACTTAATGTATCGGTTGCATCGATTTTCTTCAGCTTCCCTCTTTTTTTATAATATTTGATAAGAAGTTTAGCATTTTTTTCATATGCGTCTAATCTACTTTTTAATGTTTCTTCATTGTCATCATTTCTTTGCTCAAATTTGATCTCAGCACCGCATTTATCACATATTCCTTCAACTTTCGGAGGGAGGGTATATTTATTATAGATTTCTCCACAGGATTTACAACCATACCTACCTAAAATTCTTTTAAATATAATATCTCTAGAAACCTGTAATAATAGGAGCAAATCTACTTCGGTTATATCTGATAATGATTCAGCTTGAGGTAAAGTTCGAGGAAATCCATCAAGAATAAAACCATTTTTCTTGACATCTTCTTTATTTAATCTATCACGCACCATTTCAATGGTTACATCATCAGGTACTAATTCGCCTTTATCCATATACGATTTAGCTTTTAATCCGAGAGGAGTTTCATTTTTTAGATTTTCACGAAATATATCTCCAGTACTTATATGAACGATTTGAGGTATAACTACTTTAATCTGTGAACTAAAAGTTCCTTTACCAGCTCCTGGGGGCCCGAATAATATTAACTTTTTCATAATTATCTTATAAAATTTTATTTTTTTTTTGTAGATAATTTAATTGAGCATTAATTAAAATTATTTTGTCTCAAAATATTAGTTCTATTCTGTATAATAAGCATAATCCATTTTTTTTATCAAATATTCAACTAATCGCTTTTCTCTTAAATTAAAGTGAGGAGTAAAATATTTTATTATTGAAGAACCGTAATAAGAATTCCCAAAAAAGGTATGAGCTTTTTTTATTGAGTCTAGAATTAATTTTTTATTCCCTATATGAAGATAAATGGAAATATCGTTAATAATCAATATATCTGTTGGATTGTCGTTGAATTTTTTTAAAATGCTATATGTTTTTTTAAAATTATGACATGAAAATTTAAAAAGTTCATGTATGTTTCGTGCATTTAGCCGAGGTGGGATTATTTCACCTTCAAAATAAATATTATTACAAACAACACTTCTTTCATAAAAATCTTTGATTTTACCGCCAATTTTGATATCTTTTATATAAGTTATTGGAGGAGCAAAGTCTAAGATGGATATTTCTTTAGGTACGATTTTTTTTGTTTCAATAAGATATTGAACAAATTTAGAAGTAAAAAAAGTTTTTTTAGTATTAGTTTCACCATAAAGCAGAGTACTATGTCCTATTAAACCATTGAAATGATCTTCTTTCTTATATATCATATATCATGTAATGTTGTATTTTATTATATTAATCGTAGAAATCTTTCCAAGTAATACCGGTTTTCTCAAGAATAGATAGTACTACATAACCCAGTAGAGAACCTGGTATACAACTCATAGCAAATAAACCCCAATATGTTAGAAATCCATCAATTGCAAAAATCGTTCCAATTGGTGCAACTAATTGTCCGATTGTTCCACCAATAAAAACAGTTCCTATTGGTTCAAAAAATGCGGCAAATTCAACATATTTGGGAAATTTTTTACGTAGGAGATGTGACACTGCTCCAACTACTAGAGCTCCTGATATTCCTCCGTGAAATGCATGAATTGTCCCGATATTAAGGATAAATCGGAGACTAGCTATTCCTAATGCTGTAATACATGAAAAGGTGAGGCCAATAAGAACACCAGTAATAGCATTAATAAAGTGGGCAAAAGGATTGATTCTTGTGCCAGCTATCAGAAAGTATGCAAATGGATTGATATAGCTCAGAACTAATCCAACTGCTATGAAAATAGCTGTTAAAGCTATCTTTTTAGTTAAGTTTTTCTGAAATAAACTTTTTTCTTCAGTGTCTACTATTTTTTCATTCATTATTTTCAATTTCATTAGTAATTTTTTTGTAATCCTTTCTTCAATAGGAAAATAAATTTCTTTAAACTTTAAACATATTTTAAATTAATATCTGATTTAACTTTAATAATTCGGAAACGGATAAAAATTATGAAGATTGGAAATCAATTAATTCAACCATCTAAAATTATATGCCTTGGACGCAATTATATTGAACATGCCAGAGAAATGAATTCAAAGATACCTAAAGAACCAATATTTTTTGTAAAAACTTTAAATACATTAATCACTGAAGGAAATCCTATAATTTACCCAAAATTGCTATATAATAATCAGGAGTATAACCAAGTCGATCATGAGGTGGAATTAGCTCTTATTATTTCTAAAGACTGTAAAAATATAAAACCAGAACAAGCATATGATTATATCAGAGGATATACAATTTTTCTTGATATTACAGCTAGAAAAATGCAAATCAGTGATCGAAATATTAAATTGCCTTGGTATCGAAGTAAGAATTTCGACACGTTTGGACCTATCGGACCACGTGTCGTTCCTCGTGATGAAATTGTAGATCCTCATAACTTAAGCATAAACTTAAAAATAAATGGAGAAATTCGTCAACAATCAAATACAAAACATATGATTTTTAAAATTCCGGAGGTCCTAGCCTTTCTTTCTAAGTTCATAACATTCACTCCAGATGATATTGTAGCAACGGGAACCCCGAATGGAGTAGGACCAATTCAACCGGGAGATCTTATTGAAGCCTCAATAGAAAAAATCGGAAAAATTACACATAAAGTTGTTCTAGAAAACTAATTTTGAACAATAACATTCCAGATTTGGTCTTATCCTAATTTATTTTGATTATCAGAATATATATTAAGAAAAAATTTCATTAGTTTTTGTAGAACATAACGTATATTATGATGCCTAAAAGAGTACTAATAGCTTCTGAGTCAGCATACCGCAGAACTCTACTATCTGATATGCTTTCTTCTCATAAAGAGACAGAAGTAGTTGATCTTGTTCGGAATGAACAAGAAGCTATTAAAATAATTAAAAGCAAGAATCCTGATTTATTAATACTCGACATTGAGTTTGAAAATAAAACCTGGTACTCACCTTTTTATCTTATAATTAAGCAGTTTGACATTACTACTATAGTGTTATCTGATAAAGATCCTAGCAATATAGATTCTCTTGATATTCCCCTTATTCTAAAATTTTATGATTATATCGTTAAACCTGAAGGAATATGGAAGGAGGTAATTCCAACTATTAAAGACAAATTAATTTCAAAAATCATTATGGCAGACATCGCAAAAGTAAATAAAATTGATAACAAAATAAGGTTATTAAGTAAAGATATTTTTATTCAGAAAAGCCAAGAAGTAAAAATTAAAACAAAGGGAGGCCCCTATATAGAATTAGAAAGGTCATTAGAACAAAGATCAGAGGATTACTTTTTAGATCTCTCTCCGATTACCATAAAAACTGTACCGACAAAAATAATAGTAATAGGGGCGAGTGTAGGTGGTCCAAGAACTTTAAGAACGATTCTTAGTGAGATCCCTAAAAACTTTCCAGTACCAATTCTAGTCGTACAGCATCTAAACCATCTGTTTATGCGACAATTTGCCACATCTTTAAAAAATATATGTAAAGCCAATGTAAAAATAGGTATGAACAATGAAGAGATAAAATCAGGCATAATTTATCTTTCACCCGGAGATATGTATATGCAAGTTATTGTTAAAGATAATAAACCTTGTATAAGAACTTATGAAGGGGAGCCTGTGAATTTTTGTAGACCTTCTGTCGATGTATTGTTTTTTTCAACAGCTCGAGTATATAAGGAAAAAACGCTTGGTATTTTACTGACAGGAATGGGAACTGATGGGGCTTCTGGATTGAAGGCAATCAAGCAAGAAGGAGGTAAAACAATTGCTGAATCTGAAGAAACAAGTATATTATATGGGATGCCCAAAGCCGCCGCCGAAAGTGGAGCAGCAGATTTAATTTTACCAAATTACAAGATTGTTGATGAAATTATAAAATTTACTACTTAAATTTATTAGTTAAAAGCAATAATCTACCATAATGACCGTAGAAATTACTGAAGAAATTAAAAAAAAAATTTGTCAATTAATATCCACTCCAGGAAACGCTATTGAAGATATAGCTAAAATAGTAAATTTAGATTATGATACTGTAAAAGAAATTTTGTCTGAAGAATATTATAAGTGTAATCTCGAATTTGGAAGAAGACTTTGTTGTAGAGGTTAACTTTTCAAACTCCTTAATGATTTTTTTTGCTTTATTTTTGAAAGTCTCCTTTTGAAAGATAAAATTTTTTAATATTGCTTAATTCTAAAACTCACTAAGTTTAAAAAAATTATTCTAAGAAACTTAGGACGCAAATTAAAGCGGTTTCAATATATTTAAAGATATTGGAAAGAAATTTGTATTAATTTAGCGTTCATATTTTTTTAGATATTTTTTTAACAAAGATTTTCAATTATAAACGGTGAGTATATGTGAGTGATAAAGGTAAAATTATTGTTAAGGCTCTTGTGACTGGTGGGAGTGTATATCTTTAATAATCGTTTCGATTAGACCCCAAATGCATCAGGAGGGCCGCCTATTACATAAAGCATATCGCTTTTGTCAAGCAATGGTAAAGGCCCCTCCGTAGGCCCCACAGGTATAAATATTAAAGACGTAGTGGACGAGATAAACAAGCAAACGATGGTTTTTAAAGGATTAACTGTACCCGTAAGAATAGAATGCGATCCAGAAACAAAACAGTTTGAAATTTTCATTGAAACACCCTCTACAGCATCATTGTTGCTTAAAGAAGTTGGTGCTGAAAAAGGTACATCTGCTACAGCTGAGAAAAAAATTGGCAATTTGACACTTGAGCAAATTCAAAATGTAGTCGAAGGTAAAAGAGAGAAATTTTTGGATAAGACCTATAAAGCGGCAGTAAAAACAGTGCTGGGAACTGCATTGTCAGTAGGTATAACAGTAGAAGGAGAGGATCCTAGGATTATTCAAAAACGAATTGACAATGGAGAGTATGATGATAAAATAAGAGGTGAATGATTAAAATTGAAAGTAGATGATAAATTATTAAGAAAGTCATTAAATGCTGCTATAGACTTTTCAGTTATAAAAAAAGATGGTTTTAAAGATAAAGTTAGAAAATTTGATGAATCTATTGACCTAATTATTAATATTAAAGATGTTAATTTAAATGATCCTAAAAACCGAATTGATAAGGAAATTATCTTATCTAATGATATCACTGTAAATGATAAACCTAATATTTGTGTGATTGCTTCTGATGAGATATTGCTTGAAGCAAAAAAATTAGGTATTGATACCATTGATTCAGATGGTTTAGTTAATTTAAATAACGAAGAAAAAAAGATTAAGAAAAAGTTTGCCAAAAAGTATGAATTTTTTATCGTAGAAGATAAAATGATGAGAGATGTTGCTCGATACCTAGCAAGATTCCTTGGTCCCGTCGGTAAAATACCCAAACCTTTCCCTACAGGATATGGAATTATTTCCAGTCCAGATGAATTAAGAGTAGCTTATGAACGATATAAAAAAATTATTAGAATTCAGATGAAAAAGCAACCTATTATATTTGCCAAGATAGGAAAAAAATCTATGAACTCTGAACATTTATTTGAAAATATGAAAACTGTCGTGAATTTTATAGCAGATCAAATGCCTCATAGATTCAATAATTTTAAATCAATGTATTTAAAGTCTACAATGGGGACACCTGTTAAAGTAACAGAAGAATTCTTAAAAACAATAGGGGTGTAAACTTATGATTAAAAATAAGCATATTCCACAATGGAAAATAAATGAAATTAATCAATTGGTTGATTTATTTAAAAATTATAAAAATGTTATTGTGATCGAAGTTGCTCATATTAACGATATGCAAATACAAACAATGCGGAAAATTCTAAGAGGAAAAGCAGTATTTAGAATGTCTAAAAAATCTCTTCAACTCCGTGCAATAGAACAATTCAAAAACGAATCTAAAAAGAAAAATTTAGATGAATTTGTTAATCATATCCCAGGTCAATCGAGTTTAGTTTTTACTAATCTTGATATCTTTGAATTAAAGAATATATTCCTTGAAAACGAGTGGATGGTTCCAGCAAAACCTAATGAAGTCACCCCCGTGGATATTTGGGTTCCTGCGGGGGATACTGGATTGCCAACAGGGCAAGTTATTAGTGAGTTGAATATGACATTACGATTACCAACCAGAATTATGAATGATACTATTCACGTTCGAGAGGATACAAGAACACATAAAGCGGGTGATATTGTAGACGTAAAACAGGCAGCAGTTTTGAAAAAATTAGGAATTACTCCGATAGAATCCTTGATTAAAATTCACTTTGCTTGGAGTGATGGTGAAATTGTACCCGAAGATATCTTGTATATGGATATAGAACATTTTAGACAAGATTTTGCAAAGGCTTATAGAGAAGCATTAGCCATTCTATTTGAGATGCCCTACTTTATAGAAGATATGTCCGAAGATTATATTCGAAAAGCTGTTTCTGAAGCAAATAGCCTAAATGCTATTATCTTCGGGGAGGGGATTCAAGTTCTTACTGAGGAAGAAGAGATTAAAGACAATGAAGAAAAACCAAAAGAAGAGGAATCTGAAGAAGAAGACGTTGGAATTGGAGGACTCTTTGGATAAATTATAATTTTTTTGAAAAGTAAATTAAAAAATACAAAAATAATGATAAAAAAATAAAAAAGAGGTTAAATAAAATGGAAAGCATTTATGCAGCTTTATTACTTCATAAAGTTGGAGGTAAAATTACCGAATCAAACGTAGAAAAAGTATTAACTGCCGCGGGTGCTAAAATTGATAAAACTGAAATATCTAAACTAATTGCGGGTTTAAAAGGAACAAAGATTGAAGATATTATAAAATCTGCAAGTGTTGCACCTGTTGCTGCTGCTCCAAAAGGAGCTCAAAAAGAAGAGAAAAAGGAAGAAAAGAAGAAGAAAGAAGAACCAGAAGAAGAAGAACCTACCGGTATTGGAAGTCTCTTCTAAGAAACTCCCATTTATTGAAGATATTTATATTTTCAATCTCAAAGAAGTTAATATTTTTTATTTATTTTTTTTTAAATATAACAATTGACTATTTGGTTATCATAAAAATTCCGTTTTCAAATAGTAAACTTTTTTTAAAAATCTATTTTTTTTTTTATTACATTTCATTTTTTAGAATTTGTTATTTGCTCAAGTGAACTCAAAATAATACAATCGAAAAAATTAATATTCCTGATTAAAAATGCCTGGTAAGTTCCTTAAATTCTTCACTCCGTTTGTAAAAATAATGCCAGAAATAAAACAGCCACAACGTGAAGTTACATTTAAAGAGAAATTTATCTGGACTGCTATTGTTTTGATAATTTACTTACTTATGAGCAATGTTCCCCTCTATGGTGTAAATATTCAACAATCAACAGATTATTTTTATTGGCTAAGGGTTATCCTTGCTAGTCAGAGGGGAATGTTAACAGAATTAGGTATTGGTCCTATAGTCACAGCTGGACTAATTATGCAATTACTTCTTGGTTCTCGAATAATCAAAGTAAATATGTCTGATCCATATGATAGAGCAATGTTTAGTGGAGCACAAAAAGTACTTTCCATATTTTTAACAATCTTCAATGCTACAGCATATATTATGGGTGGAGCTTTTGGACCATTAGCTATAGATAGAGCATTTTTTGTGTTTTTTCAATTACTTTTTGCAGGAATTGTTATCATCTTACTTGATGAAGTCCTCCAAAAAGGTTGGGGGCTTGGAAGTGGTGTTTCTTTGTTCATAGCTGCAGGTATTGCTGGACAAATCTTTTGGAACTGTTTTAGTCTTATTCCTACACCCCTACCTACGGCAACAGATAATCCTGCTGATGGGTTAGCTAGAGGGGTTGTAATAGCATTCTTTCAAGCATTGTTTGATGGTAATCCTGACAATGCAGGGCAATTAAACACACTATTTATCCGAGTTTTTGGTGCGGGTAATAGATATCCGTCTCTATTAGGTGTAATTACTACCATTGTGATCTTTGTTATTGTAATTTGGTTCGAATCAACGCGTGTAGAGATACCGTTGGCATATCGTGGTAGTCGAGGCTTTAAAAGTAAATATCCAATGAAATTACTTTATGTTTCAAACATTCCTGTTATTTTAGTCAATGCATTGTATGCAAATATATTATTTTTTGCACAATTACTTGCTGGTCCACATTCTGGAATACGTGCTGAGAATGGGGGGCTTATCCCCGATTTCTGGGTTAACTTGATAGGCACATTTAACGAAGTACAAGGTGGATCAACTCAAGGCACCCAACTTGTTCCAACGGGAGGACTAGTATATTTACTTACTCCACCAAGGGGAATAGATGACTTTATTTTAAATCCAGCTAGAGGATTTATTTATTTAGCGATATTTATAGTTTTATGTGTAATGCTCGGCCGTGTCTGGGTCGAAGTTTCAGGCCTGGCGCCACGTGATATCGCTCAACAAATTATAGATTCAAAAATGCAGATTCCCGGATTTAGAAGCTCCTCTAAGGTAATCGAAAGAATCCTGAAAAGATATATACCTACTCTCGTCATTTTGAACGGCTTTATTATCGCTAGTCTCAGTTTTGGCGCAGATACTCTAGGTGCGTTGAGCTCTGGTACGGGCCTTCTTATAGCTATAGGGATAATTCACCAATATGCTGAACAAATATCAAAGGAGTTAGCTGCCTCACAGTATCCCGGTTTGCGGGCAATGTTAGGAATGGATTAGATCACGGTTCAGTTGTTTTCTTCTAATTGAGCGTAGAAAATATCTCTAGAGATAAAAAAAAAAAAAGTAAACTTATAATTTAGGATTATTGTGTTCAGTAAAATAATTTCTGCTAGCAGACAATATAAAATGCTTTAGATGAAAATTATCAAAAAAAATACTAAATGAAAACTTTAAAATAATTTCGAGATATTAAAATATAAAGATGTTGTTACAAAATGCCTTTTTGGACTTTATTACTACTCCCCCAGGTTCAATGTTAGCTGTTCTACTATTAGCTGTCACTACAGCTTTAATTACTGCAGCTTTAACGAAGTTATTGGTAGACACCAATGAATTAAACCGCAAACAGATACAAATTAAAGCTCATCAAGAAGAGAAGCAAAAAATAATTGAATTAGCAGAGATCGACCCTGAACGCTATAGAAAGGCTCGAAAAAGATGGGAACGCAAAGATGCTATGTTTAAACAAACTCAACAAAGGATGTCTCTGCAAAGAATGAAGCCAGCTTGTGTAACATTTCTTCCAATGATCATTATCTTTTTTTTTGTAAATACATTATTTACTGGTAAAGCTGTTGCATTGTCTCCTATGAATGCAAATGATGTTCCCTTAATTGGCGCGTTTATCGCAGCAGGTCCTCGTTTTATAAATTTCACCGCATGGTATTTCCTTTGTTCTTTAGGACTTAACACTATTGTTCAAAGGCTTCTCAAACTTCAAAGTCAAGCTTCTGGTAGTATGGGAGGAATGTTTGCTGGTCAAAAAGCAAAATCTTTGGAATTTCCAGATGTTTAGCTCAAATAGTTAATATGAAGAAAAAAGCGCAACGGGAGGGATTTATTCTTATAAGAAGTATTTTCTTATATCTTGAACCCCCGAGTGCATTCACACACCGGCTTTCTGGGATAACTTCCACTCCAAGCCGGCGCCGTTCCGAACTTGGTGCGTTTATGCACCATGCATATACCGGGCTAGGCAACCGTTGCAAATTAAAAATAAATAAAAAATTTTGTTTGGAATTTTAACCTGGAAGCTACTTTATTGGTATAGACATTATTTCTTTCATTTTTTTTTCTAATTTAGCAGTTTTTATTGCAGCTTCGACTTCTTCATGTTTAGCTCCTTTTTTAATATTAATTGTTTCTGCAATTGGTTCAATATGTTTATAATTTACCCTTCTTCTTCGAATCTTTAAACCATCAATAAGCAAGTAATTTTTATCGATTACATCAACAATAACACAATAATGTCCTGCGTCTCTTCCCATTGTTTTTACACATAATCTTCCAATATCATAAACGCTCATATAATTTGTCACCAAATTATTTTTAATTATTTCTACGTTACTGGGAGTTTACTATATCCAGTAAACATATAACATTTTTAGTAATTTTAAAAATCAAAATAACCATAAAATTTTTTCGATTTTTTGAAAAACAGAAACATTATTTTTTTTCTATGAACAACAGAATTTTGTCCAAAATTTCTTCAATTGTAAGATTTTCTGTATCTATAATAAGGTCATATAATTGGTCTAATTCTTCTTGATTGTTTAAATCTATATCATAGAGACGTTTAAATCGTTCCAATTCTGATTTTTCTCTAATCATTGTCTCCTTGACCTTTTCTTCATAGTCATTATCATCTCTATCTGCCATACGCTTAATTCTTGTTTCTAGTGAGCAATTCAATAATATCTTAAAATCTGCTATGGTTTTGAGGATATAACCACTTAATTGGCTATCAATAATTATATTTCCTTTGCGAGCAATATCAATTATTTTATTATCTAGTTTTTCATCGATATCGGGATTTTCTTCGACATATTTAGTAAATTCCTCTAGAGTCATATTCATTTCTTTGGCAAGATCTCGAAAAATTTGGCCAGTACTATAATATTGGATTCCTAATTTCTCAGCAATTAATTTAGCAATAGTAGATTTGCCAGTTCCGTGGAGTCCTGAGATTGTTATGATCATTTTATGAAAATATATTAACGTAATATCTAATTGAATTAAGAAATAACCTACTTAAGATTTTTTCCACAAAAAGAATTAAATATTTAAAAATTCTAAGATGTTTTTTGACTCCAAACCGTCTCTTTTATTAATGTTTGAAGACATTTTGCACAATATCTTCCACTTTCTGTTCGATTTGCCCTTCTGGCTGTATTTTGAGTTTTAATCATTTTAGAAGGTCTCAATCTTGGAACAGATTGAAGCGGTCTTTTGCATATTGCACACTTTGCTTTTGTTGGTTTTTTTCTCCAATAATGGGTTACATTTCTGTTCCCGGGTGTATTGACAATTTTTCGTGCTTGAGATTTAGATCGTAATGCTGGACGTGGAATAATAAATTACCTTATGCTCTTCTTTAGAAATTCAATAATTAAATTATATAAAATGAAATTTCTTAAAAAATATTAATTTTTTTATTTTGCCTAAGAATTTACCCGTAGCTTGTTTTGAAAATCTTTGAAAATTTGATATAAATCTTCTATTAATTTTTCTTTCAATTGTAAATCTGAATATAATTGGTTGGTGTGATTTAGCGTTTTGGTTTGAACTGATTCAACCCTAATTAGAATATCATCTAATCCCGGGAATTTACTTAAATTATCAGTTAATTCCTCAAATAAATTTATTATTAAATTGTTGTTTGATAAACCTTCTAGCGTTAACGCATCCATCAGAGTTATGAAAGACGTTGTTATTTCAGAAGTAATTCCTGGTAATTCTAAAAATGTATGATTTTTTGGAGAAATACTTTCTTCTGATATATTGAGTGATGAAACTCGATTAATGATCTCTATAGCGGAGTTATATTCTTCAGTAAAATCCATTCTATTGAGGAGATCTGCCAACTGAATTTTATTTTCTTCTAAAGTGAAATTTAATTTTATGAAGTTATTCATAGTCGTCTTTAAAGCTTTTTTAAAGAAATTTTGATTAACAACCCCTTTTTGATATTTTATATTTAAATTAGTAATTGATTTAACTAAAGCAAATAGTTCAGATTCTATTTTTGATTCAATATCGGGAGTATTAGATTCTTCTGTCATACTACAACTAAATATGTAAAAAATGAGGATTTTAATATTTCGTTTTGATTGAAAGCTAATAAATTTAACCAAATAATGTTGGACGTAGGAAATAGAATATAATAGCTACTATTACACCTATAATTATATTAGGTATTAATACACGCGTAGTAGAAGAATTACTTAATTCTCTTATAGCGAGTGTCATTAGAATTGGGACCCATGTAGCTAGAGTTAATGCATCGATTACATCCAAAACTGCCCAAGTTGGCGCATTAAATAATTGATCAAGATTAACATCATTGACAGTAGGGAATCCAAGAACAACTATTAAAATCTTAATTGCATTTATTGCTAAAAATGGTGTAAAAGCACATAACATCATTCTGAATTTATATGCTCCTTCTAATTGTAGCATCGTTCCACCTTTATATATACTAAATGGACTTATTTCTGTTTCTTTATATTTTTCTTTTTCTTCTTTTAATCCACCAAAGCGTTTTTCTAATTTATCTGTGAATCCAACTGCATAATTAGCACTTTTACTAAATGCCCATATTAAAAACCAAAAAAATACTAATTGAAAACAAAAACCAAATACAAAAAATGATGCGAAAAAAACAATTCCATAAAGAAAATGACCAAAAGTATAAGGTGGAATTCCTGTAATACTAACATGTGAGAAAATTGCTAAACCCATTAATCCATATAACAAAGAACAAAATAGAAGAATTAACCATCCAGGGGCTTTACTTCTTTTATGGTTGATATCGTGAAAGGCTTTTGGTGCATTCACAAAAAGATAAAAAATCTTCATATACCAATGGTAAGGTCCTGTCCATTCTGCCTCATATCTCCTAAAAAACCTAATTTTTTCAATTCTTTCTATTTTCAACCTAAATCCACAGAAATTGCAGGCATAACTATCAGCTGTATTCTCATTTCCACATCTTGGGCATCGCTGAAATGCGGCAACTGTCTGAGACATTCTTATGTGAATATATTAATAATTTTTATAATAAACATATAATAAAATATTCTTATATAAATTTCTTCTAATCTTTTGATAAATAATTGATTAAAACTTTCTATTTATAAATATTATTTGTCAATTAGAGAAATTCAATTATGGAATGAGATTTTTCATTTTTAATCTGATAATTTCTATTCAAAAATAATTTTATCAATTCTAGGTTTGTTTTAGTGTGATTTGTTACCTCTAGGACTTTTATCCTTGAAGGTTTTTTAATAAATCCCATGAGAGGAATTAATTGATCGCTAAGATAATTATCAACAGGAATTTTGTTTTTAATATATTTAATAAGTTTATCAGCTGCTATAATCCCGAGGTTTTCTGAACTAATATTTCGTTCTCCTAATATGGTTCCAGTAGAAATTATGGCTCCTGTATCTGAATTTGCCCATAGAGAAAGACCTACTCCAGGGCTTAGGGACTGTACATATTTATAGTCGATCTTACCATCAAGATGTAATTGTTTTGCAATTCGTTGTTCTGCAGATTTCTTTATTCTCTCACATACTTTCTTATTAATTAAATGCTCAGTACAAATAATCTCTCCCTGAATTAAATCAATAGCGCCTAATTCCACCAAATTAAGCGATTTAAGACTATTTTTTGGAGGATTTATAGTACATTTTACGGCAGCACCTCCTTTAGGATAAAAACCATGTTTCTGAATATCAATATTAATGTTAAATCCGTGATTTTTAAAAATACTGTATGTCACACGCTGAAGATAATTAAGACTTGGAGCCCACTTTCCAAATGTCCCCCCTCCCTTCATATTTATTTCTATTTTCTCTGGTTTATTAAAACCTAAACATGCAATTTGAATAGGTTGAAGTAATAAACCAAGATTACCAGCAGTAGCAATTTCGACATCAATATTACTTTTAATTGATCTTTTAGGTTTTAATGTTATTTGCGTGGTTCCAATCTGACATTCAGACAAGTCACTGTTTGTTAATTCAGATAAGGTTTTTAAGCCAATTAAATGCTGTAATCTTAATCCCGGTTTAGATCTATTAGCTCTTATGTTTTTAATTCGAATTGGATTTTCAAACAAAACTGAGTATCCTGCTCCTATTCGAAGTATTGCACCACCACCTTCTCCTAAGGATCCATCAATTTCTAAGATTTCATGTGACATTATAAATTACCTGTTTTCTCATATAGAGATTGTATTCGATTAATTCCATTGAATTCTTCAATAAGCTCAACTACTTCTTTTGGTACTAGAGTTTTCCACTTTTTATCATTCTTAGAAATTAATCTACGAATATTATACGCACTGAATTTTTTATTAAAAATTGATAATTTCTTCTCAACTTTAATTCCTTTATTAGAAAATAATTCTCTTACCCAGTCACTATTAGAGTAAATTGAATTAAATTCCCCAACTATCGAAATTACATGATCTACCCATTTAGTTGCATTAAAAATATCAGGTATATCATATATTTCATATGAACTTGAAGAAATACCTCTTTTTTCTAGGGCTTTAATAAGAAACATTTTCCTTTCTTCAGATGTGAATGGATCATTGAGAGTATGGGATAATTGAGAACTACCAATTCCAATTTTAAGAAAATTCCTAGATTTTAAAATCTGCTTTATAACATAAAGATGTCCATGATGTAAAGGTTGAAATCTTCCTATGAATAAAGCAATTGAATTTTTATTTCTAAAGGAGTACTCAGGTTTGTTATTGAAGAGTGTGAAAATGTTTATATTTAAAAGTTTTTTCCAAATTTCTTTTGAATAATCGATACATTGTTCTTTTTCCAAGAGTTCTTCAAGTTCGGACTTATTATAGAATTTACTAAACTTAACATCCAACTCATTCTCATCTGGATTTAATGGAGTATTTATATCAACACATCCTATAAATATATATGCGATTTCATCTCCTTCTGTATTTAAATCGTAAAACTTCATTCTCTTAACTTCAGATATAGGGATTCCAAATTCTTCTTTAAGTTCTCTTAATGCGTTTTGCCTAATTTTATTTAGGTTTAAATTTTTATCCCAATTTACATGTCCTGAAGATGAATCGGTGAAAAAACCTGAAAAAGTTTCTTTTGTTTTTCCACGTTTTTGCACCAAATAATATTGAGAACCATTTGGTTTTACGGACAATATAAAGAATCTAGTAATTAAATGACTAATTTTTTTTTTATGGGCTATTTTTCTTTCCACGGGAAAAATATATTTTGAAACTTGGCCAGATTGTAAAAATTTTTTATTTTTTTTATCAATACAAGCTAATAATTCTTTTTCCATACCTAAAAATTCGCTCTATAATTTAATTTTTATTATATCTCCTGTATTTAATCCCAATTCTTTAGAGGCGTTTCCTTGATTCATTGAAATTTCAAGAAATCCAGTCGAACCAATAAGAAATAAGATTGATCCAACTGGAACACTTGAAAAATTTATTGTAAAATGCCCTTCATATATTTTTTCCCCAATTTCAACAATTATTCCTTTTCCTTCATTTAAGGTGATTTCACTATTTTGAATCTTATTATTGGCTATTGGTATATTTGTTGTTATATTTCCAAAAGTATCTATGTATTGAATTACACATTGAACAATCTTATTCTTGAAATCAATATTATATTTAAATGGGAATTTTTTTATAAGATTTTGGTCAAACTGAGGTCCAAATTTATTTAATGGAACACCAGATATCAAATGTGCTGCAACTGGTGCCATAATATCTCTTCCATGAAACGTATTCGAAATTGGTTTATTAAAAAAATAATCGTTTTGTATTTCAATACATTCTTCTATATTGTTAGCAATTGTACCAGAAAATATTCCATTATTAGGTCCAATAAAATAATGATTTGACTTTGTTTTAATTGCTAAAATTTCTCGTGAACTTCCAACTCCTGGATCAACTACAATTATAAATATTGATCCTTCAGGAAAAAGCATATAAGTTAATTTTAAAATATATGATGCTTCGATTATTGAAAACGGAGTAATATTATGGGTGATATTGACTATTCTTATATTAGGATTGATTTTTAACATGACCCCTTTCATACTCGCAACATAATGTTGACCTTTTAAGCCAAAATCAGTGAGTAAGCATATAATTTTTTGATTAAATTCCGCCATTTCAGAAAAAAGACAACCAATGTAATAGATAATATTTATAAAAAATAATACAAGAGAAGTTTATTTATTTTTTCTATATTTTTCATCGATCTTATAAAAATCTTCTAAAGCTTTTGCTTTTAATCGATATTCTTCTTCTTTATCGAATTGGATCAATTTTTTTGAAATTTCACTCGCTCTTTTATAATAAGTGTAAGCTGTATGAAAATCCTCATTTCTTAGAGCATTTCTCGCTTCTTGCACAATTCTTTCTCTCTCTTTAGATAAATCAGGAATCTGTTGGGAAAAATTACCTTTTTCTTTAAGAGAAGTTGCGATATCCATTATATAGAGACCTTCTGCAATTTCTGCCGCTTTATTATAAAATTTTGCAGCTTTTTCATATTCTAAAGATTTCATAGCACTCTCAGCAGTATTGTAATGTTCCGAGATTTTGTTATGTTCACCATTTTCAACCTTTTCCAAAAGTTCCTGAGCAATTTTTCTTTCCTTTTTCCCACCACTAAGCATTAATTTTGTAATGTTAATAATACTATTTTTCAATGTGTCAGGTTGAAGAATATCTATTAATGGTTCTAAATGCTCCAAATATACATCTTTTAATATCGCTTCAAATTGTTCTTTTGATTTCTTAAGAATATTGAGACTAGGAATCTCGAAAGCTTCTGCTGCTTCTTTAAGAGAGGATCGAAACTTATTTGGTTTATCATCTTCGTTTAATAATAGCCCAATTATAATTCCTGAAGCGTTTCGAGATAGTTTTCCTTTAAATTTATGAATATATGAAAAAATTTGAAGATCCTTTATTTTTAGCAGATTAAATTCGTTCTTTGAATGATCAAGGTTTAATCTTAAAAATAAATCGTTTGTTATTTCAAAACCAGATGTTCCTTCCTTAAAATAATAGCCTAAAATTTTGTAATCTGATTCAGTGGGAAGTAAGATAACGAAAGAACCTGTTGGCATTTAAACTTATACACCTTTTATATATATAATACTGAACTAAATTAAAACTAAGTTTAAAAAAATTAAAAATTTGTTATTGACTAGCACTAATTATCCTATTGGTTTCTTCTCTTATACTCTGAATTATATTCAATAATTGAGCAAAATAAAGATTGTCTGTTACTGCTTTAGATGCTTGTTTTATAATGTCAATAGCTTTCTTTTCTTCTTCCGTTATTGTTTCTATAGATTTTTTTTCCCAGAGTTCTTTTACTTTTTGATTAAAATCATCGGATAGGTCAGTAAGACTTTTTGTGGATTGCACACGAAATTGTTTTAAGACTTCTACTATTAATCTAATATTTTCTGTCATAGCTACTGTTTGTTCAGAGAAATTCTGACTCATCTGATTAATTGAACCTCTCATTTGGTTAATCTGAGCTATTGTCCCATCTAATGAAGCCATAATCTGATTTATTTTTTGGATCATTTGATCTAATAAAGCTTCAGCCATTTATTCCATTACCTCTTCTTCTTTAATAGATTTTTTAAGGCTTTTAACAGAATCAATTGCTTCTGATAATAGTAAATTTACAGTATCTTGGTTAAGAACACCTTCAGAAAGCTTGGAAAAATCCTCTAGTTTTTTAATTAAGTTTTTTAAAGCAGCTAAACCTAATCCTTCTTGGATTACTTTTAATTCATCAGTTGTTCCTGCTCCAATCTCCTTTACAGCATCAATATGTTTAGTTTGAGTAAGATTTATCTCATTAGAGAATTCTTCTAATTTTGAGGTTAATTTTGCAATCTTGTCTTCAATATTCTGATTTAGATTATTAATAGACTCGTTAAGCTGTTGAATAGATTGTCCTAATTGCGCAATCCTTTTATAGATATTTTGAAGCAAATCTGTTAACATTTCAGCCATATTAATTCAACATTTTCAATTTTTATTTTTTGATATAAAGATCTCTCTTTTTATCACTTCAATTATAAATATAACAGAGTACTCCAATAAAAAAATTTTTATCTTTTTTCTGATTTAATTAGTTTATAATAATTTTATATTTCAATTGATTTGGGCCATTTGCTTAGCTTGGTTAACAAGGTTTAGGTGCTTGGTCAACAAGCGCAGGTCTTATAAATGACCATCGGACATACATTAAGTAAAATTGTCTGAGAAAGTAAAAACCTGAGATCCGGGGTTCAAAAAGCTTGATTGATTAAAAAAAGCATGAAAATCCCCGATGGCCCATTTCAAATATTAACTTAAAGCAGATTATGTTAATTTTTAAGAAATTTGATCGTGAAACATCTATTTTACGTTTTTTTATATATGCCTCTGTGTTATCTTTACTTACCTTAGAATTATATCATAGAGATAATGAAAGAATAAAAGGAGTAAATAAAGTCCTATTTATCTAAATTTGAATTAATAAGATCAAGAAGCCACTTTTTTATTTGTGTAAGGTTTTTGAGAATTCCGGGAACAAGGTTGTCGGGAAAATTGTGTTCTTGCTCTAATCTTTGAGAAGTTTCCATCCATTTATTTAAAGCTAATTGAACTAAACTGGCCCCTTCAGCCTCCATAAATATTGGAACAACAGCAGCTGATTCTCTAGCATCACCTATAGCAAAATATATTTTTCGATTTATTCCTTTCAACATAACTAAATTTGCGCATTCATCAAGTTTTCTTTCAACTAAAATGCTCTTTAATATTTGGGTTTTAAGTTCAGCATCTTTTTTAGCGAATAATTCTTTTCTCTTTTTTAGCAAAGGGTGAATTTCTGTGATTACTTTATCGCCTGTTGTTCCTTCACTAAAGTATTTAGTTATTTTTAGTGATTTATCTAATCCTTCTATGGCAATAAATTTCTTGCTATTTGAATAAAAAACAGCTTTAGAACCCCCTACATCTTCGCTTGTTGATTGTTTAATATAAATGTTTCTCATTGTTACTGAATTGCATGTATGGTAAGCTAATTCAAATAACTCTCGAGGGCTCAAGGACCCATATTCTTCTTCTAATTGTTTAAAAAGCCATTGAGAAGTAATGACGTTATTAAATTGAGTTAAAAGTCGATTTTCCATTACGAACCCTAACTTATGATTTTAAAATGTTCAAATAATTTATAGTAAAATATAGAACTTATAGTTTTTATTTATTTTCATTTCTGTTTAAATAGAATATTAGAAAATTTGATATATTTTTATGATTGAACTACTTGATTATATGCTTTTTCAAATCTCTCTACAGCAGAAATTATATCTTTCTCAGTTGCTCCAATTGCGGCATTCATTACGATATATGGAGTTAGATAATCACTACAACAGGTACCAAATATATTATCTTTTGGATTATATACTCTTGGTCCTGTTACTCTTAAATTATACAATGCTCCACCAAGAGCATATAGATGCTCATCTTTCATGTTTTCCAATGATAATGCGACTGCAACTGGATTATAAATATCAAGTATTCTCTCATTTATTTTATTTGCAACTGCTCTGAGTTTTATTTCAAGAATTTTACGGTTATTTTGTTGTTGTTCAATTAACTTTTGATAACCAGAGATCCCCAATGATAAGATTGAAATTAGAAAATTCACAACTGGAGTAGCAGAAGCACGACCAGCATATGCTTGGCTAATCTTTACTATATTTTCTTTTATAGGTGATGCTATTATTGCTCCTCCTACGGGTGTTAGAAAATTTTTGTCTGTAGACTGAATAATAGCGTCTACTCTTCCTGCATCTATTGCTGAACGAATCAATTTCATCCATTCTGGACTTTGAACCCCATATGCGTTAATGACAATATGCACAAGATTGTTTTCTTTTGCAAATTTAGAAATTTCCTTTATATCATCATGTTCTCGAGGTGGAAAAAAGCTAGTTACTGAGATAATTGCAAAACAATCTTCGTCTAAATTTTTTTTAATATCTCCAATTGGTATTCTTACAGCATCTCCAAAAATCTTCCCTGGAACTATTTTTGCCTTAAAACCCATAAGGTTAATTGATTTTAAAAGTGATTTATGATCTATCTGGGGAACTAAAACAGTTCGTTTATAAACCGAATTACTATCACACTGCCAAGGATTTAAAGCTCCTAATGCTAATGCTAATGACATTCCTGTACATACAGGTGTTATTATAGCATCTTTTATGTTTGGTAACCCATTTTCTCTCAATATATTTCGAGCTAAATAGTTTGATAATTCATACATTATTGAGCCTCCTGGTGCTTTTGGTTGAGCAGCTGTTAAAAAGCCACTTCTTCCAACACCATGACAAAATCCTGCTGAAGTCTTCAAATGTAGTTTTGAGGCAATCCTTGCTTCTCTTTCACCTACTCTAGCAGCATTAATGTCTTTATCTGTGTCCATATTTGATAAAACTTGAAGAAGGAACTCTATTTGTTCATCAGTCCAAGGATCCTTGGGTGCAGCTTTTTGTTCAAAAAATATTTTTATTGGTCTTAAAAACTCATTTAAAACAAGCTGACCTCTATTTAACATATTTTCAGGTATATTCTTTTTATTAAAAAAATCAATAATTTTGCTAAAATCAACCATAAAAAACACTTTAATTATTATTGGCGGCCCTCGAGGGGAATCGAACCCCTATCCCTCCGCAGGATAACTGGGTTTGAAGCCCAGCGTCAGAGACCACTCCAACCGTCAAGGGCCATAAAAATTGCTTGTTTCTAATTCAAAGTATTTATCTTTTTAAAATAAGTTTTTGGTTATAAATAATACAACGATAAATACCTCAAGATAACTAATAGAAAAACTCTGAGATTTCTTTTCCTTCTTCAAAAATTCCATTTAACTTCTCCATAACATCCGGAATATCAATTTGTTGAGGGCATTTTTCAAGACATTCACCACATTTCGTACATAGACTTGCCGCACCCTCAACTTCTTCTTCTTCAGAGAGTCTTTTTTCAAATTCTTCTTGTGTTTTTGCACATCTATTATAAAAAGAGATTAACAAATCTCTCCGTCGTTCACCCCAATATCCTAATTCATTCAAGAGTCTAAAAATCCACGGAATTGCCACTCCATTAGGACAGGGGAGGCAATACCTACAACTAGTGCATGGCACAAGATCATATTTATCATAAATTTTCCTTAATTCCGAAATTGTATTCAATTCTTCTGCTGATAAACTGTTTGCTTCCGATCTATTCGCGGAATCGATATTTTCTTTGACTTGTTGCATAGAGCTCATTCCACTTAATACTACAGAGACTTCAGGATGATCCCACACAAATTGTAGAGCCCAATCTGCCATTGTTCTTTTAATGGTTGATTTTTCTAATATTTTCTTGATATCTGGTCGTGAATCTAATTCGTTCTCCGAAATAGCTAATTTTCCTCCTCGAATTGGTTCCATAATGATTAAAGCAATATTTTTACTACCCACATATTCTACTCCTTTAATACCTGCCTGGTATTTTATATCAAGATAATTAAACTGTATTTGGCAACAATCCCATTTATAATAGTCAATTATTTCTTTAAAGACTTCAAAATTATCATGAAATGAAAACCCTATATATTTGAAAAATCCTTCCTCCCTTGCCTTTTCCATTTTGTCAATTAAATTTAACTTTTTAATTTTCTCCAGACGGTTCTTTGTTAATCCATGGAATAGATATATGTCAGGATTAGTTTGTAGTCGATCGATTTGTTCCTGAAGATACTTATCAAAATCTTCACTTTTTCTCACTGCCCATATTGGTAATTTTGTTGTCAGGTGAACTTTTTCTCGATATCCATCTTGAAGCGCTTTTCCTACAATTATTTCACTTGTCCCATGATGATAAGGGTAAGCTGAATCTATATAATTCACTCCGTTATCTATAGCATAACGGATCATTCTAATTGCCTCTTTCTCATCAACAGTATTTTGGTCAATCAAGGGAAGTCTCATAGCACCAAATCCAAGTACTGATACATCCCAGTTAAGAGATCCCATTTTTCTATACTTCATAATTTAATCAATTTTATTTTTTGATTAGTATAATAAATTAAGAAAGATTATTGATATTTCTTATTACTTTTTATCAAAAAATTATGGGTTCATACTTATTGAGGCAATAATATAGTCTAGATATTGTTAGTTTTAATTTTATAACAATTTCAAAATTAGACTATTTAAAATATTGAATTACTAAATATTCACCGTTTTTTCTTTTATAAATACTGAATTATAATCTAGTAAAATAAGAATGAATGAGTGAATATCTATGATTAGTAATATAGAAATAAATATTGATTTAAATTTAGAAGAATGTCCTTTTTTTCTGTCATGTACACTTCCGAAAATTCAATTTTTATGTAAAATTCCAGAATGTAAAAATTGTCCAGAGTATATATCCAAATTACAGAAAATTAGATATTAAAAATCTAGAATTTATTTTTTATTTGATTTCTATATTTAATATATTCTTTCAGATGTTTAATTTTTTCAAGTTTAAAACGTTCTAATCCTAATTTTGACATTGTGACTTCATAAATTTTTTCAATAAATAATACAATTAAGTAGGCAGTTGCGCCCCATACAGTATATTTTTGAGAATTATCCTTATCAAAATAGTTAAAATAAAAGATTGGGAACTTTTTATCTTCAATATCAACGGCTTGTTCTTGAAAATGTATCTTGCTTGTAAAAAAATCAATCGGGATTTTAAGAATTTTTTGAACCTCTCTCTCGTCTCTTATCAAAACTTGATTTTTGTCAATTGTACCTAAAAATGGAGTGATAATAAAACGCGTCATTGTTGGAAAATCATCCAAACAACCTAAAATATTAATTTTGTCACGAGATACTCCTATTTCTTCTTCTGTTTCTCTTAATGCGGTGTCTCTTAAACTTTTATCATATTGAGGCTCAAACTTACCTCCAGGAAATGACATTTCACCCCGATGTCTTGTTCCTTTATCTGAGCGATGAATTAGAACTAGTTCATAAGGTTTATTCTTATATGGAATTATAGTAAAAAGAACAGCAGAACTAGTGAAAAAACTATCTTTAATAGAGACGCGTAATGGAGATTCACAAGGATATAAAGCTTTTTGAATTATTTCTCTATTAAAAATTAAGTTGGCTGAATCCATCTGTTTTAGCAAAAATTTTAAGATATATTATATTAAAAAACATAATATTTTATTCTAATAAAGTTTTTACAAGTGTTTAACTATGAAACTTCCGAAAGAGATTAAAGATAAAACAGATTTGACCAGATCAGCCAAAAATAGAATTTGCTCGATTCAAGGTTGTCGTGAAAATGTTGTTCGATCACTTTCTGAAAACTCTTGGAAAAAATTTATTGAGAAAGCAGGTCTGAAATTTAAAACTAATGCTTTTCATAAGATTTATTTGTGTAAAGCTCATTATAATCTTGCAAATAAATATAGAAAATCACAAGAAAAGATATTTCAGAAGAAAGGTTTTTTAGATAATTCAGCGCTTGCAAAAAAGGGAAAGTGGGAATATTAAGCTACTAAGGCCATTTCTTCATAAATAGAATTTATTATTAAGTTTTGCCCTTGAACTATACCAATCACGATGAGTGACAGTGCTATTAGTAGGATTATAATCGCAAGTAATTTATTTCTCATGTTTATCAAGAATAATAATAATTATTAATAAAATATTTTTACGAAAAAACCTAATTTGTTAAATCTTCTAGGGTTTTTATTTTTGTGTCTGCTTTCTTTATTTTCAAATCAAAATCTTTATCATTCTTCTGAAACTCTTCCTCTGTTATCTCTTTTGCATGAAATCTACCTTTATTAAGTTTTCGTTCACTGTTTAATTCTGCTTTTTCTAATTTCAAATCTTTAATCCATAATTTCATCCCTGCTATTAAATCTTCCTTCTGTTTTTCTAGGTCAGATTTTTCTTGTTTATATTTTTCTTTTAATTTTTCAAAAGTCTCTTCATCAACTTTATGTAATTTATGTTCTTTTGATAAATTCTCAAGCTGGAATACTTTAGTATCAATATCAGTTGTGATCCTTTGAACTATGAAAGGTTCTTCTAAATTTTGTTTGATTACACTCTCTTTCTGTTTCAATTCGTCTATTAGAGTTTTTAGTGCTTCCAATTTTAATGTTATTTCTTTCTTAAAATTCTGATCATACTCATATTTAGGATCTTTAGTGGATTTAGAAAGTTCAGTTAATTTTTCAACTAAAACCTTTTTATTTAGTTGGAGATCATTATACTCTATGTAATAAACCATTTGTTCTTTTACTTCTTCTGGAAGAGGTTTAACATCTCCTGTTTCTTTAGTTTTTTTAAATACACTTTTCTTAACAAGTATTGGTTCTTCATCAGCCACTTCTTCTACTTCTTCTTTTGTGATTTCTACCTTCTTTTCAACTGGCTTGACTTTTTCATCTTTCTTAGCTTCCTGTATTTCTGGCTTCTTTTCTCGCTTAGGAATATCAGTAAGCAGAGGTTTACCACAAATAATACAAAATTTATCACTTTCTTTTACGGGATTGCCACAATATGGACAAAATTTACTCATAAATCCATCAATTTGAAGTTATTTTAATATCCTTTATTTAAGAAAAATAAAACTTTAATTATAAGTCTATTAGAGTCCAATATTTAAAAGAATTATTATGTTATTTTTCATATTTCTCTCTAAAATCTCATTTAATTTTTTATAGATATAATAAAAAAAATTTATTAGTTTTTTGTAATCAGTTTCTATTAATTAAAAATTAGCTTCCGAAGTCTATTACTTCTCCAGATCTAATGTCTAATTCATTCAGAATTGCTAAAACTTTAACCCTTATCTCATTTTGCAGTTTTTCACTCATTTTATTAAATTCGCTTATAACTTCTTTATCAATATGATCTATTAAACTTGCTAATTCAGTAGTTAATTCCTTTGCTCTTTTTATGTCCATACTTTTTCACCTCCTTTTTATTATAATTTTGATAATATTTATTTATCATTATTTAACTTTAATGGAGCTTTACATCAGTATATAATGCTATAAGGAATCAGATTCAAATTTGTGATGATGTTAATCTTTAAAACAGGGAATGGATGAGTTAAGCACTCGTAAGATATTCTACTATCTTCCAAGGTTGAGTATACTAGACATAAAGCCTATAAAATACTGGGATTATGAATTTAGGGGTAAAATCTAATTCAATTGATATTGAATCATAATCCAACCAAATTTTGTTTATAACAAGATATTATTTCTAATATAGAGTAAACGGATTAATAAATATTTGTTTGGAATTATAGGTTTAAAATGAAAAAATTCATTTTATAAGAAAATCATTTTTAATTATATTTAAAAAAGAAATTAAAATAGGATGTCAATAGAGGATAAAATTCCGATACACATTGGATTATTTGGTCATATTGACTCGGGAAAAACTAAAATTGCTTCAGTACTTAGTCAAATAATCTCTACAGCAGGAATTGATGCACATCCTCAAAGTAGAGAACGTGGGATCACTATTGATTTGGGTTTTACAAGCTTCTTGCTTGATAAGTACATAGTTACGTTAGTAGATGGTCCTGGTCATGCTGACTTGATAAAAATTAGTGCATCTTCTGTAGAAATTATAGATTGTGCTATAATCGTTATTGATATTAACAAAGGTCCTCAAATCCAAACTGGAGAGCATCTTATTATGATAGAATCTCTTAAAATCGATAAAATCATAGTTGTTCTCAATAAAATTGATTTGTTCAGCGGTAATGTTGATGCAGAAATAAAAAAAACTAGAGAATTTTTTGAAACAACTTCTTTTGGTTATAATATACCTATTTTTGCGGTTTCTGCTAAAAATAAAATAGGATTTGAGGAATTAAAAGAAGGAATCTTAAAGATTGTGGAATCTTTAAAGATTAAAAGACATATCGAAGGAGATACTATTATTCCTATTGATCATCATTTTCCAATAAAAGGGTTGGGTGCTATTTTAACTGGTACAATTTTAAATGGTAAATTAAATCTAAATCAAGATCTAGAAATTGTACCCTTAAAAATATCTGGCAGAGTTAAAAATATCCAGATATTCCACCAAAATGTTCGAACAGCAAAGGCAGGTGATAGAGTTGGAATTAATATTAAAGGAATTGATTGGAAGAAAGTTTATAGAGGCTGTTATGCAACATCAAATCCTAATGCTTTTGAAAATTGCAGGATAATCGAAGTTAAGGTTAATAATAATCCCTTATTCAAACCTAAAACAAGTTTTGGGATTCAAATGCATATTACTATTGGAATGTTTACTACGACAGGATATATCTATCCATATTATGAATTGGATGGAAAAAGGATCCAAACAACTGGATCAAAAGAAGATCGAGGATTTAAAGCGATTGTTTTATTTAAAGAAAAGGTTTTAATAAGAAAAGAGAGCACATTCATGTTATTAAGTCGGTTAGATTTACCTCCAACTACTTTAAGAATATTAGGATCAGCAGAATTATTGAAAATTTATAATAAACCGCCTACGTTTTACCGATATAAAATTAAAAGAGGAAATATTAAAAATCCCGAACATTCTGAAGGAATTATTTGTACTGGTTTAGCTCAAAGCACTATTGGTGCAAAAAAACTTATTGGTAAAGTATTGGAACCACCTTTTACTAAGATTTTAAACACATTTGGTACTAAAGGTGCGGTTATTGTTGGTATAAAGGAAGAAAATAAAAATGTAAAGAAAGGAGATCCAGTATTCCTCAAAGAATTAAGAAGCTTTCAACTAAAAAACATTTAAATTCTTAAAAATTAATATTATCATAAGTAAGGTGTTTAAATTGGAAAAAGCAAAAGAATCTGAAATTGATATTAGCCAAGAAATACTAGATGAGCTAATGCGGAATCTAGAAAATCTTGAAGCGTCAACAGATTTAGAGGGAACTGCAGTAGTCTCAAAAACTGGGTTAAGAATTGCAAGTTCTGAGACGGCTGATGTTGTTTGGGATATTTATAGTGCAAGTCCAGCTACATTAATCTCTTTAGGAGAAAAGATTAGTCAAGGATTAGAACAAGGTGAATTAAGAGATATTGTAATAAGAGGAACTAAAGGGTATACAATTATTCTAGTTGGTTCTGCTGATAATAATTTCATGTTATTTACAAATTGTAAGAAGGGGTATAAATTAGGTTACTATTTTCATAAAATTAGAAAAGCATTCAGAGAAATGGAACCTGTTTTGAAAAAAATTGATACAAAAGATATGAAATATTAATTATTTACACTTATTCTTCAAGTTTCTATTTAATTCTATAGAAGTTAAAAAAAAAGATGCTTATCCAAAAATCCACTTTACTAAATCTCCATTCTGTAAATTATATTTATTTGCTGAAACTCCTGGAAATTCATCATTTATTGAAAAACGCCAATTTCCTTTTAGGTGATTAATAGATTCTACTAGAATTCCCATATCTCCATAATCAGTATATTCTATTTTACACCACTTCTTTAAAGCATCAAATGCTGTAGTATTATAATTTGATAATTCAAAGTTTTCCCACATTTTTATTGTGCCATTTCCATAATCAACAACTAATGAAATATCTTGAACATTTCTCAAAGGTTCATTTACTTCTCCTATCTTTATACTAGATGTGAACACAAAAAATGAAGTAAAGCTAGCACTTGCTAATATTGCAATCAAGACAAATTTATTAAATTTCTTGAATTTCCTATTTACTCTTGAAATGATCATTGATGTAGACATTAAGATGATGCTAATTGAAGAAATAATTATGTAGGGTAAAGCCTTTTGCAGGAGATCATTTGGAATTATATTATTTTCCCCATCAAACTCCCAAGGGGTATATTCATTAATAGCCATCTCGAGTAGATAGCTACCTACAAATGTTTTTACCCAGAGTAAAAGACCTGTTCGTTTTTCATAAATTAGATAAGTCCCTTGACCTCCACCAATTTGATCAAATGTAATCTTAATTGCTAGTTCTGTTTCTTCAATAGTTACTAATCCATTAACAAATCCTGATGCTTCTTGCAGAGCTAATTTCTTTACACTGGTCAAGTTATTCACGATATGAAGAAGAAAACCTGGTTGAAAGTTGTTATATCCAAGAGTAAGAGCCCAACTTAGTTCACTATTCGATCTATTACTAAGGGTAAAATTTGTTAAAAAGATACTGGATATGTTTTCAACCACTTCAATATCAAACCAGGGAATGGGCCCATAAAGAATATTACCCCAATCGTTTGGGTCTTTATCGTAATAACCTGTAAAATTCACAATTATTTGTCCACCAGAATTAGTTTTCCAATCACCTTCATATGAATTTCCTGGCCATGGCGTAAAATTATACCAACCAACTGCTCCACCAAAATTGTCTACATTATAAATAAAACTTGAAGCATAATCAAGAGTAAAGTTTAAAGATTGAATTTCGAGTAAGTATCCAAAAATACTAGTTTTTGCCCAAACTAACAGCCCAGACTTTTTGTCATAGATTAAATCAGTCTGTTGGTTACCACCTATTTGGCTAAAACCAATATAAAGGAAATTATAAGTTTCTTCTAATTCAATCTTACCAACAATATCATATAATCCCCCCGGATCGGCTTGCTGTGTCGCAAGTTCTTTAATTTGTGTAAGATTAGCATTTGGAATTAGAAAACCTGATTGAAAATTATTAAAACCAAGAGTCAATGCTCTTGCGACTTCACTATTGGATCTATTATTCAAAGTGAAGTTTATATTAAGAAGACCTAGATTGTTTTCTATTATATTAAGATCATACCAAGGTATAGGATCTTCAAATACATTTCCCCAATCGTTTGAATCCTTTTTATAAAATCCAGTTAAATTAATCCATATTTGACCACCAGTATTAGATTTCCAGTCTCCTTCATAAGAATTACCAGGCCAAGGGGTGAAGTTGTACCATCCTACTGAATCTCCGAATTTAGATACTTCATATACATACGTACGATTAAAATCAAGATTTTGATAATATGAATCTGCGATTGTGTTATCAGCTTTAACAATTGGGACTGATGATGAAAAGATTAATTGGATTAGAACTAATGTGGCGATGAAATATATAATTTTTTTTAAATTCTTCATACTTTTAAAGTCATTCAGAGTATTGTTTTTAATATTTAAATTATGTTAGGATAGCTTACCATTTCTCCTAAATATAAATTTGTGAAAGAAACACCTTATTTAAAGATATGGTAATTTATCCTACGGAATTTTAACCCTCTATTCATAAAATAATGTATCTAGAAGTGATGGTTATATTCATAAGTTAAAATTAAAAATATTTGATAATTCCACTAATAACAAAAAATAAGAGGTTGAAAAATAGGACCTTATAGTTATATGGTTTTACTTCTAACTCTTTCTTTTAATCCTTGTAAAGCTTTAGACCAAGCTTTTTCAAAATAGTTACGTGCTTCTTGCCATTCATCATTATTTCTCCAACCTGTATGGAATAGATATATTATCGTTTTAGATGGATTATTACTATTTTCAGAAAAAAATACGATGATATGAGTAAGAGGATCAGCTGTATTCATAAACTTTTGAAATTCCATTGGACCCTTCCAATCAAATGAAATAAATCTATTTCTTTCAATCCCAGTAATTTTACAACCGATTGTACTGTTTATTTGTTTATTCTTTGGATCCCAAAAAAGTTCAAATTTACCCCCAAGCTTAGGATCCACATTTGCTTCTTCAGTTAACCATTTTTCTAAGGCATTATTAACCGTAAACATTTTATAGGCGAAATTAATGTCGCAATCTAATTCTTCTTTAATTAAAATTATGTTTTCCATTTTAAAGGATCAATAAAGCAATTATTAAAGTTTATAACATTATGTTATAAAGTGTTAAATAGTAACAAAGAATTATAATATTTAAACTAAATAGTAACTAATTTGTAATATTGTGAGGAAATTGGAAGTTTGGGAAGATTTGAGTAATATGAAAAATTGTCCGATTGAAATAGCATTGAATTATTTAGGTAAAAAATGGACATTGCAAATAATAAGAGATCTCTTTAAAGGAAAAAAAAAATTTTCAGAATTTTTAAAATCAAATCCTCAAATTAGCACCAAGATGCTATCATTGCGCTTGAAAGAATTAATTGAATCAAAATTAATTGAAAAATTAGTAATTTCAACTACACCTGTAAATATTGAGTATTGTTTAACACAGAAAGGAAGAGCACTTAATAAAATTCTTTTTCAATTAGCTGAATTTTCGATTAGAAATTACCCAAATGAGGTTTACTTTAATAAGCCTAAATCGGTAAATTCTGATATTTCAAACCTTAAAGATTTCTTTTCTGTTTAAATATTTAGACAAATTTGTCATAGGATAAGTTATCCTACATATTTTTAAATTCCCTATCATTTTTAATCATAACTATTATTTGAAAATCTTAATCTGAGAATATTGGAGTTAGAATCTGAGTTTAAAAAAGTTATTGAAAAAGTTGAAGTAACACAAACGGAACAAGAAAAGGTAAATCATTCAATATGGTTAGAAAGGACTTCTTTTCGAATTGCATTGATAAGCACCTTCATAGCTTTAGCTATAGTATTAGGCTATTTGTTAGTTCAAATTCCTAATATTGAGCTATTTACTCTAACTATTTTTTTATCAGGTTTTATATTAGGGAAAAGAGATGGAGTGATTGTAGGGTTTTTGAGTTCATTTATTTTTTGCTTTTTTAATCCTTTTGGTGCTTCTCCTTTACCCCTTTTAGCATTCCAATTAGGATATTATTCTTTGATCGGATTATCGGGAGCAATAATCAGTTCTTTATTTATAAAAAAAAGAATAATAAACTTTGATGATGATATGTATAAATTTTCAGTTATGGTAATCTTAGGATTTATAGGGGCATTTATGACTTTAAACTTTCAGGTTATTTCTACATTAATTGACGTTTTAACTTATGGGACCATTAATCAATTCATAGCTCGTTTTCTTACAGGTGCAATATTTACAATTGTACATATTGTTGGAAACACACTTGGATTTATTTTTATATTACCAGGGTTAATCCAATTAGCAAATAAGATGCTTTATTAAAATCAGTAATAATTTAAAATATGGCTAAAAATGCTAATGTAGAAGGGAGCATTAAGACAATCATTAAAATTATACAAATTATTAAATAAACATGATTCTTTTTTCTCTTAGTATCAGAATCATCGGTATCGTTTTCATCAATGTTTGCAGCTTCCATTTTATGTTCTTTTAGGTAATATAATTAAAAAATTCTTAGTTGGAAAATAATTTAACTTTTGATTTATTCTGCTTGCGATAATAAGGTAATTTTACCCCCAGCAGCTTGGATTTTCTCAATCGCTTTTTTAGAAGCTTTATTCACAGTAATATTAATTACCTTATTTATTTCTCCTCGCCCAAGTATTTTTTGAATATTTAATTTATTCAGATTTATACTATAGGTATTTCCAGATTTATCTGCTTTTTTATCTAAAACTAAATTATCTATTTTGTTATCTAAGTCTTTAATATTTATCGTATTAACCTGATAAATTCTGGTTATATCCTGTGGTCTTTTAAAACCCTTCTTTCCCAAGTCCCAATCTGGATCTGGAAATCCAAGTTCTTTTTGCTTTAAGTAGTAACTTTTTTTGCTTTTTTTCCATTGAGTAGTTTTTCCTCTTCCAGCTCTTTGTCCAGTCTTTCTATGTTGACCTACTCTACCATACCCATGAGTCCGTCTTCCTCTCATGTTTCGGACTTTTTTAGGAAAGTTTCTTGTCATCATTACTCACCTTAAGATTATAGCATTTTATGAATTAATTCATTAATATAAATTCCAACATTGCCGAGGGTTCCCCCTTCATTATAATGCTTCTTTATCGTCCCACAATGTCCTTTTCTGGGTGGATGTAATCGAAAAACTGGTTTAATTTTATATATATCCTTTTCTCGATATTGAATTTCTCCATTAATCAAAGCTTTTGCCAGCTCTCTGAAATTCCTATATTTAGTAAGGTTTTTTATGTATTCCTCCGTTAAAGTTTGATTACCTTCGATTCTGCCTCTTACTCTTAATAATCGGATCAAGGTTTTTTCATCAATTTCTCCATAAGAAATATAATCTTTACATTTAACAAGCATTCCCTTATATGAAGGAGTTCCCCAAATGAGAACACCATGATTTAATTTATGCATTCTGAGCATTTTTAATGTATCCAATATTTTTCTCCTCATCCCAGGAGCTCCTCGAATACGAATTGCAAAATATAGTTTCGGGATTGATTCCATCTCGTTAATTTTTGACTTTTTTTTTGCCATAGCCATCTATACACCACTCGTATTTACAAATTAACATTTAATTTATGTGCATTCTTTAAGGCATCAAACGTAGCTTTCACTAGGTTCTCACTTGTTCTTGTATCACCAAAAGTTTTACTCCAAATATCTTCAATTCCACATAATCTTAATACTTGTTTGACTTTATCCGCACATGCTAACCCAACTCCTGCAGGAGCAGGGATTAACCGCATTTTAACAGAGCCACATTTTCCTTCTATTTTAAATGGAATACTATGAGTGCCACCACACCCACATTCCCCACTTCCGCATCCTCTCATAATAGGAACTACAGATAGTTTTGCTTTATCAATAGCTTTTCTGATAGCAGGACCAACTTCTTTACTTTTTGATGCCCCAACCCCCAGAAAACCGTCTGCTCCTACAATTACAACTGCTTTAAATCGGCTTCTTTGACCGCTCGCAGTCATTTTTTGTACCATACGAATTGTGATAACATCTTCACGTAATTGTGGCAAGAGAATGTCAATAATTTCTTTTTCTTTTACCACAAGATTATTTTGAAAGATTTTATCTAGAGTAATGAGCCCTTGCTTTACAAGTTCACCCAGTTTGGTTTTAGGAGACCATTCCTCCTCAACACTTCTTAATCGACTCATTGTTTTACACTTCTTTAAGCTTTATTATTTATTAATTTTAATGAATTTGAAAAAAGTTGGCTAATTTTCTGTGGATTAACCTTATTCTTATTTATGTAACCAGAAAATAATTTTTCATACTTTTCTGGTTCATTAGATTTTAAAGTTTTTGCGTAATCTTCAATGTGAGTACCTTTAGCTCTATCTTCTAAATTTTCTGGAAAAAATTCTTCACGGTAGGGAATATTAATTCCTGAATCAATTACTCCTTTACACGCAGCAAGTACTCGATTTCTATGATAAAAAATGCCTAAATCAAAAATCCCTTCTTGGATATTTTTACTTTTTGCTCTCATCCCGGCTAAATACCCTGTCAAGTATGCTGCTGGAACGTTTCCTGTGTTTGCATTCCAGTTAAACTTTACGGGTAATTCTTTTGAGAAAGCGGAAATTAAGACTTTATCTCCTCCTAATTTAGATTGAATAATTTGAACTCTTGTGTGATTGTTAGTTGCTCGAACCACTACTCTTAATTTTCTAGATTTTAGTAATTTTAACCTCTTGTGATAATCTGTTTTACCCTCATCACGACGTCGCATTGCTCTTTTATACTTTGGTCCTCTTGCCATATTTATCGTCCTCTTCCTCGTCTTATTAATTCTTTCTCTTTAATATATCTATTCAATTGTGCTACACTAACGAACATTCCACCTTTAGCATTTTTATATAACTTTCGATAATTGGCGTTAGTAATTAGTTTTCGATCCCGAAGTTTTTTCAACTCTCTTCTAATTGGACGAATTCGCCTTATCCAAGCTCTTTTCTTTGGCGTTCTAGCATATTTTGTTCCTTTTCTTCTACCTAAACCCCTTGCTCTTCCTTTCTTCTTTCTTTCATGGCGAAGATTTTTTCTGTATTTAGAATTACCTTGTTTATATTTTTTTTGAATTGCTCCTTGTTTTATTAAATTACGAACATCCTCACGTGTTATAGCTAATGAAATGTCTTCAATTAGATAAGGATCAAAATAGACTCGATTCTCACCACACTTGAGAATCTCAGCAGCCATTCTTTTTTGTGGTTTTAAGTTCATATTATTCTCCCTCTAAAGCATCTTCTAATTCATCAATATCCAAAAATTCCTCATCCTCCATATCAGATAGAGGTGCCTCGGTTATTGCTTCTAATCTTTCAAGTTCTTTTTGGGAAATTCCAAGGTTTAATATCTTAAATCCTCTTCTTTGACAATAATCGATAAGAGCAATACGTTTTTTGGATCCTAACCTACTAGAGATCTTAATTGCATGCTGGTTTTTATTTAAACTTTTTAAGTCTTGAAATGTGGTTACTCGGACTTCTTCATAACCAGATGGATGTAAACCTCTTATTTTTTTTGGATTTCTATATCCAACTGTAGGTGATTTAATCCCCGATTTCTTTTTCTTCCGAGTATTTGAGTCAATTCCTCTCGCTTTTCTCCATGAATCTGAAACCCTTTTATATCTCCAAGATTCAACTCGCCTAAACGAAGGTCTTTTTTTATTAATTCTTTTCCTAAGTTCCAATAATCGTTTATCTTGTGCCATAATAATAACCTCAATCTATTGTATTTCCCAGATAACTTCTTCTCCTAGCATTTTTTTATATAAATAGACTCCATCTTGAAAGACTCGAGGATCTTTTTTTCTAATACGACAAGCTCTTTTAACATTTGCCGCAGCTTGCCCTAATAGTTCTTTATCCGGCCCGATGAAGTATACATCATCTCCTTTCACTTCCACTTCTACATTTTTAGGATAGTTTGCTTTTCTAGGAGCTCTCTCCCCAAGGAAATTTATTATATGAATCTCCTGTTTATCGGATTTGACTTCACAATTACAAGGAAAATGTGAATAACAGATTTTTGATATATATTTATAATTAGTTTGAACTCCAATTATTAGATTATTTATAATACTTACTATAGTTTTAATTAATGCAAGGGTACCACTTTTTGGAAAATTAGTAGAAAAATTGATTTTATTCCCTTCGATAGAAACCAAAATACCTCTGACATGTGAGAAATCTTTAGTAATATCTCCATTTGGACCTTTTACCCTAATATTATGGCCACCTTCCAGAGTAACTTTTACTCCTTTGGGAATTTCCAATTCTTCCTTAAAGAATGCTATTTTTACCATAAATTCTTCACTTTATAATAATTCAATAGATATAACATAATGTATGACCACCAATATTCCTTTCTTCCGCTTCTCTCATGGTCATAATTCCTTGATTTGTGGTCATTATTATTAATCCTAATCCGGGTGCCGGTAATAATTTTCTTTCCAATAATTCAAACTGAGAGGTTTTATAATTTAACCTCATTAATCCCGCACAATCATTAATTTTACCTAATAAGGCAATTTTGAATTTACCCTGACGTCCATCATCGTATCTTTCGAATTCACCAATATATGCATGCCTTTGAAATATTCGGAAAATTTGTTGTAGAACTTTGGAGGCTGGACTTATCACTACTTCTGTTTTTCGTGCTTTTTCTGCATTTTTAAGAGCACAACATGCATCTGCTATTGTATTTGTCATTAATACTCACCCTTTTCTTATTTTTTCCAATTTAATTTTCATTCAAATCTTTTAAATCCAATATCTTTTCCTATTTCATAGAAACATCTACGACAAATATATAGACCATAGCGTCTAATTATACCTCTATGAGTATGACATCGTCTACATTCACGAACTCCTTTTCCATAATGCTTGCCTTGTGGTATCTTATTTCACCTTATTTAATCATATAAACTCTAAATCTAACTTGTCTACTATTTGAACACTATAATTTTGTTTTAAAAAATATTGAGCCTCTTCACGCGATACGTAATGATGACTAGGAACTTTAGTTCGAGATTTTCTTCTAGATTTTACTCTCATACCTGGTTTTATTATTCTACCAACACAATCTAATCCCCATATTCCAATTCTATTATCATATTCAATCCCAGGTATAGAAATATGTTCAGTAATTCCAAATCCAAAATTTCCATAATCATCAAAACTTTTTCTTAATATTTTATTATTATTGACTATTAACAATTTTTTTAGCAATTTTTCTGCATTTTTCCCCCTAACAGTTACTTTTGCTCCTATTGGACGGCCTTTTCTTAGATTAAATTCTTTTACATTTGTTTTTGAGACTGTTTTTACTGCTTTTTGATCTGCAATAGTCTCTAAAACTGTTACTGCTTTTTCTAACTCCTCTCCACCAACTCCGACACCAATATTTAGAACCATTTTTTCTAAGTATGGCCTTTTCATTGGATTTTTCCATTTCTCATCAAATTCTTTTGAGAGATTATCTGGTGTCTTTTTTTGTATTTTACTCGACATAATTTTCACATCTAATTTTATCTATTTAGCTTTCAATAGGTAAATTGATCTCAGAATTTTCTTCTCCAATAATAAATGTATAATCATATAATGTCTCTGTGTGACTACCATTATGCTGAATTGAAACTGTACTGGCTTTGGGGCCAAATCTTTTTACTATATTGATAATTTTTCCAACTTGTCCAATATTTTTTCCAGACATAATGATAGCAGTATTTTTTTCTTTAAATTTTAATATTTTTTGAATTTCTTGCTCAGGAATAGAGATTTTAAGAACATCCATCCTCTTGTATTTGTCTTCTTTAGGAATTCTTGGATCCTGAATATTAATCAAAATATTTCTTCCATCATGAAGATTTAGTTGAATATTACCTCCCTTGACAGTGGTTTTATTATTAATTCTACATAATTTATATTTACTTTCTTCTTCAGATATTTCATGGAGTATTAGACCATGATGAGAATCTGGTAAAATTCTATAATATTTATTCATTTTGTCTATGGATATAACATCCATCAATCCTACGGGGTATGATTTATTTCTTACAATTTTCCCATCAATTTTAAAATAACCTAACCCAATAAGCTTTTTAGCCTCCTTGTGGGTATCCACAATAGTAAGTAAATCTCTAACGATATGTAGCAAAGGTAAACAAAATCTGCTAGAATGAGGACCTGGTGTTGGTTTTACAAAAAATGTCCCGTGCTTTCTTTTAATTTGTAGATAAGCAGGAGTATTAAGTCTCTTTAATACTTTTTGACCACCGTGCCTAGTCATTTTTTATTTCTCAACCTCTTTTTCTTTTTTTGGACCTTTTAGTTCTTCTTTATAAAATCCATATAAAGCTTTTCTCTCAATCATATTTGCTCGCCATGGATCCATTTTCTTCTCTTTAGTAAATTTTGTAATTATTAAATTTGATATATGAATCGGAGGATGAAATTGAGTACCATCAGTTTTCTCAAATTGCGCTTCTTTAATCTTAGCTCGCTGATCTTTAGTGATTTCAATTACCTCACCTTCAAAATCAGTAAATTCGCCATGTGTTATTCTTACATGGTCACCAACTCTAAGGGGAAGCTTTTTAATCCCATATTCATCACGGAGAAAATCTGCTACTCTTGTACTAAGCAATTTTGACCGTTGATTATTACTATAGTTATAGAGAGCTTTTCTTTGTTTTCTTGGTTTTCGTGATTCAGCTTTCATATTTAATCATCCAATTATATTATTAATGATGAAATTGAGGCGATTCTTGGGAACCTTTCAGCTGCTTCTCTTGCGACTGGGCCTCTTATCTCTGTTCCCTTGACCTCACCATCTTTTGTTATAATAACGCCCGCATTATCTTCAAAACAGAGTCTAGAGCCATCTAGTCGCCTGTAAATCATTTTTTGTCGTACTATTACAGCTTTTACTATATTACCTCTTAATTCTGGTTTTCCTTTTTTTATTGTGACTGTACATACACTACCCACGGAAGCTTTTGGTAATCTCCTTAGTCGGGTTTTAAAACCATCTACATTAATGATTTGAGCAATTTTTGCTCCAGAATTATCAGTAATGATAATCCTTGATCCATTACATAATCCATAACTTGTTCTTGGTTTGATGTATGTTTTTCTTCCCATTTTCCTTCTGGTACCCAACTAAACCACCTTCCCTAATACTATAAATGATTTTGTTTTAGATAATTTTCGAGATTCTCCTATTCTTACTAGATCTCCTAATTCGACTTCATGTATTAAACACTCTGGTAAATGGCAAGCTAACCTTGTATTTCGACGCTCATATCTTTGATATTTTTTAATAAATTGAACATAATCTCTTCTAATAATGACAGTATTTTTTGATTTTTTACTTACGATGATTCCTTTTGTAATCTTTCCCCTAATTCTTGTAGTACCATGAAATGGACAATCTTGATCCTTGCAATCTTCAGCCTTACTTTTAGGAGGTACAACACCAGGGATACCAATATTTCGACTCATATTTTTAACCATCTCTTTTTCTTTAGACTTCTTAATCTATTTACAGGAAGTCCGACTATTCTATTACCTTCTACTTCTAAATGATATTTCACTTCATCATCCATGAAGTGTGAAATTTCAAACCTAAATATATAATCTTTTTTAATATACTTCTTAATTTTATCATTTTTTTCTGTAATTATCATATCTCTTGTTTCGTCAATCACAATGCCAATATGTAAGAATTTTTTATCTTTTAATTTTGATTTGGGTTTAGCAAAGGTATTTATGCCAATCAAATCATGGTATATCAGAAATCTTGGATCTTCCATCATCGTTCTTCGTTCATTATTGTAAGTAATCTTGCTATTTGCTTTCTTAATATTTTTGACTTAGCAGGGTTATCCGAAAGTCCTCCTCCGGTTTGCATTGAATAAAGCATCATGAGTTCTTCTCTTAAAGTAATTAAAGCTCTTTCTCTTTCTCTATCATCCATTTCGCGTATTTTTTTGGCTGTTAAGATATCCATACCTCATCACATCATTATTATTTGAATATTATTCCTTTTATGGTTCTTGTTCTTCATCTTCATTATTTGGGATTAAGGAAATCTCCGATATTTCTCCCTCATCAACTTCATCAAGTAATTCTTTATCCTCTTTAGGCAATACTCCTTCTTTTGCTTCTATTAAATATTCTGCTCGTGTCTTTGTAGATTTTGCTACTTTTTCTGTTTGAGCTTTTGATAAAAGTTTATCATTGATTTTAATATCATCTCCCATTTTTGTATTTGCACGCATTATCTTTACAATTACTCCTAATACACCTGATTTTTGAATACACTGAGCAACACCTTTATCAACCCCTTCTTGAGCGGGTTGACCACTTTTAGACATAGTACCAGCTCGAAAGATTTGTGTTCTTGCCCTTTGAGAAGTGACTTTTCCTGAAATAATAATTTCCACTCCACGTGCCCCAGCATCCATTACTTTCCTTAAAATATAATACCCGGCTCTTCTATAGTGTCTTCCTCTATCTAAACTATACGCTAATCTCTCTGCCATAATTTGAGCATCAAGATCTGGTTCTGCAACCTCTTCAACTTCTATCTGAGGCATTTCCAAACCGAACCTATCTTGTAAAACGTCTGTTATCTCTTGAATACGTTTTCCCCCTTTACCAATCACGAGTCCGGGCCGACTTGTCTTCAACGTTATTCTCACTCCAAGTGGAGTACGTTGTAACTCTACACCTGCAAATCCAGCACGAATCAACTCTGAGCGTAAGTATTCGTTTATTTGCATCAATTTAATCCCTTGTTCAATGAAATTTTTTACTAATGGGCTCATATTTTCTCATTTATCTACAATTTATTATTATCCATATCCATTTTTTATTTAACTTGGGAATTCATAAATGACAATTTCTACATGTGATAAGTACTTAAATTTTGCAGTACTACGACCACGAGCACGTGGAACGTATCTTTTTATTATTCTTCCTCTATGTGTTGCAGCATGAATAATTCTACAGAGATCGATGTCTAAACCTTTATATTCTGCATTTGATTCTACAGATGTGAGAATTTCATAAATTCTTGCTGCTGCTTTTTGAGGATACCGCCCAGCATACCATTTAAATTGTTTTAAATCGCTTCTATGAGCTACTTTCTTCTTATATCGTCTAAAAGGTACTGATTGTTCTAACCGAATTACTTTTTCTAAATAGGTTTTTGCTTGATCCACTTTCATTCCCTTTATTACGGCACAAATTTCTCTTGCTTGTTTTGGCTTAATTCTGATATCTCTACCAGATGCTTTTGCTATTCTATCTATATCATACTTTTGTTCTGTAAAGGAATAACCCCAAGTTGGCACTATTAATCAACTCAATTTTTTTATAAATATTACTTTAATGGAACGTATTTTGAGCTTCTTGTGGCTCCTATACCCGGTGATCCGTGCTGTACCCGTTTTCTAGTTATTGAAAATTCTCCCAGATAATGACCTATCATTTCTGGTTTTATATCAACAACTTCAAAAATTCTACCATTATAAATCCCGATTTTAAGACCTACCATTTCTGGGAAGATTACCATATCCCTTACATGAGTTCTTGTAAGTAGATCTTTTCCTCTTTTTTTTGCTCTATAAGCCCGTCTTAATCGTTCGAGTAATTTCTTTTGTCTAGGAGGTAAACCTCGTTTTAAAGATCGTCGTGCTCTCGCTGGTAATAATTGAATGAACTGATCCATATTCATTTTCTTCAATTCTTCAAGAGTATACCCTCTGTATTTGAATCTTAACCGATCTAACTCTGCTTCTGTATCTATTTCTCCTCTACTACTTAAATCTTCTTCAACTTCATCTCTAGTTTCAGTTTCAGTCTCTTTCTCTGAATCTGAGTCTTTTTCTAATTCATTCTGAGGTTGTTCTTCCATTTCTTCTGATATTTTTTCATCAGATTCTTCATCTGGAGCCATTTTCTAACCAATCTACTTATTCCATTTATATTATTCTGTAATTTTTTTCTTGTATATTATATTACGGTAAGGTTTTAAGTGTTTAATTGAAATTAAACTTTTAGGTTAAGCTAGCAAAAATCATAAAACTTATAAGTGTAGGTTGAATTTTTGAAGAGATTCTCAGTTGCCTTTCAGTTATAATTTATGGAGAGTTTTTTGTCTACTTTTTGTATGATTACAAAAAGTCATAGATAATGGTTAGGATTATAAACTCTTTCTATATCATTCTCATCAAAATAACCATCCCATTTTTCTCTTAAAATAATAAATTTATCTACTTTTTTGTTCGGGTTAATAATAGTATGGTATGTATTTGTTGGATGATGAAAAACTGAACTAGATTCCACAAAATAATACAATTTGTTTTTACTTAGAACAATTGGTTTTCCTTTAATAATTTCCCAAGATTCATTTCTGTGGTGATGAAGTTGAATTGAAAGCCCAAATTCTGGTTTTAAAAAAATCAAATTATAATTTGGATATGTAAATTTAAAACTATACCATTTAGAAAGTGTATCAATATAGCCCTTAGGTATATCATAATTTTGCTCAAAAAATCTAGCATCAAGATTAATCTTCTTTGAAGATTCAAACTTATATGGATCATATATTATTTCATGGTTGGTAATATCTTGATTAAAATTGAGCCTAATTAAGTCTATTCCTTTATTTATTACCATATAGTAAGAATTGGGTGCGATTTTTAAATTTGAATTTGAAATTCCCTTAAAATAAAAGGAATTTCCATTGACAAGGAAAATATCATCTAATTTATTTGACTCAATCTCTATTTTTAGCCACTGAAATTTATTTCTCCTTAATGGTGTTCCTCTTTGACTGGGTAGATCGAATTGCATCAAGTAAGTTAATCTCTTAATTTTTTTTAAATTTTTAATTTATTAAATTTTTCTTGAATCTCATTTAAGAAAGGTATAGAATCCTGAGCACCCTTTCTGGTAACAGCAATTGAGGCAGCTATCGTTGCCAGTTTAACTGCAGTTAATATTTCCTCATCCTTAGTTAATAAACTTGCTAAAACACCAATAAAACAATCTCCAGCACCAACAGTATCTACCGCTTTGACTTTTGGTGAAACAATTTCAAAATATTCTTTATCTTTACCTTGAAACATTAGACAACCTTTTTTCCCTAAGGTAACTATAATAAATTTTACTCCAAAATTTGAAATATCTTCTGCTGCTTGTAAGATCTTCTCCTTTCCTTGTCCTGTTAAATTTTTGAGATTTAAAAGTGAGTGTAATCTGTATAACTCGCCTTCATTAGGTATTATTATATCAATATTCTGTAAAATTTCAATTGGGATTGGTTTTAATGGAGCAGGATTTAAAATTTTTAGAGTTTTTCCCTGAGATGCTATTGTAAAAATTTGTTGAATTATATCAATAGGAATTTCCATTTGTACTACAATTGTTTTTGCTTTTTTAATTACTTCTTTTACATTATTTATATCTTCTTTATTTAATTTAGCGTTAGCTCCAGGAGCCACACTTATCATGTTTTCTCCGTTTTCATCAATTAGTATGAATGCTACACCACTAGGATTTAAGGAATCTCTAATGATATAATCAGTAATTACACCTTCATTTTGTAATCTAGAAATCATTTGATCTCCAAATAAATCAGTACCAACCTTTCCTATAAAAATAGTCTTAGTTCCCGATCTTGTCGAAGCTATAGCCTGATTGGCCCCTTTTCCTCCCAAAAATTGCTTATAAAATCCTCCTGTCACGGTTTCTCCGGGATTAGGAAAACGTTTGGAATAAATATTTAGGTCCATATTACTTGAACCAACTATTAGAACATATTCCATTTCCTCTGTCATTAAAATGTCACTTAATTATACCAATTTTTAAGTTTTTACTTGCATCTATATTTTCTATTTATTTATCATCATAATATCATTCTTTCGATCAACTAATATTGATCGAATGGTTTTAATTGAATAATTTTTTTAGAATTATATTAAGCAAATATTAGATGCTTAACTTCTTTCAGAATTAAAATAAAATTGATAAAAAATAAAATTTAAAACGGTTATAAAAATGGCTAAAGATAAGATAATTGGGGCTATAGTTATGGTAGTGGGCATCTTAATCGCAATTATTTATACAATGGGTAGCGTTGTCGATTTGATGATGGATGCTCTTTTTAATAACCCTAATTGGGATTTATGGGCTCGTTTATTTGGTATTGATTGGCTTGATTGGAGATTATTTGTTGTTGCTCCTATGTGGCTTCTTGTAATTTTAATTTCAGTTATTGCCATTTGGATTGGATATAGTATGTTGACAACTCCTGCGCCTGTCCCACTCGAGGAGCTAGAGGAGGAATTAGCTTCCGAAGAAGATTAATAAATTCAATTTTTTATTTTTTTTTCCATTTTATTAATATAAGTATATATTTCAAAAAAAGTAGTGAGCCCTTTTCTTTTAAGATACAATCTCTGTAATGTCGAACGCACTCAGAGTACCATCATCATAGGAACAATATAAGATATTTTTTTCCACATTAAACTGAATAGAATTTAAACATGCCTCATATTTTGTTTTGAAAAGAATCCCCCCATTTTTTTCTTCTATTATTATAAGCTCTCCTTTAGTTGTACCTACACAAATAATAATTCTATCAAAATTATCAATGATATTAAGGCATTCAGTATTTAAACCCATAAATTCCCAATTATATTCAAGATTTTCATTAATGCATACAATTTTTGATGAGAATTGTATATCTTCAATTGGTATTGAATCATAGAAATAATCAAAAGAGTAAGAACTAATTATAGCATTTGAGCATTTTTGAGAGGGGTAAGATTTGCATTTCCATATATAATTTTCAAATTCTTCTGTTTTGAATTCATTTTGTGTTTTTTCATCTATAAAATGTAAGTTCTTATCATCGCCACCACATAATATTACCAATCCTTTAGTTGAATATAAAAAATTAACACATCGCATCTTATCAGAAAATTCCTTAAACCATACTAGTTTTCCATCAAGACCATTAAAAATTCGTATTGTACCGTCATTTCCTGCTCCTAGAATTAAATTTTTATTTTGCTTAAAAATAGCTACATCTCCAATACCATCTTGAAAAACTTGTCCCCAAATTAAGTCTCCGCTTAAAGGGTTTAAAATCCTTATTGTTTTATCGAGAGAAAATGTAATGATTTCATTAATCTCATCACCATTAATGTCTTCTATAAGGATTCCACTTATTGATGAATAAAACTTATGGGTCCATAAACTGTGCAAATTATATGTTAAATCACATTTAAAAGTTCTTAATATTCCATCCATTCCGCCTAAAATTAATATTTTTTCTCCAGTGTTATCAATATTAAATACTTTTAAATGCCATATTGGTATATCTTTTGAAATTGATTCTTTATGTATTAAATGGCCATCTAGGGAAATAAAAAATATATTTCCTGTTTTATTATAAGTAATAATTTCTACTTGTCCATTATTATTAATATCTGCTAATTGAAAACCTAGAATTGGTTCATTATAATTATAAGTCCAGAGTTTTTTAGCTTGCAATGTCTATTAATAATTTGAAATTATGCAATTCGATTTATATTAAAAAAATAATAATTATTTGATAATTTAACTTAATAAAAACGAAATTTAAATTTTTTATATTATTATCTAAGTTAGTATTATTATAATAATAATCAAAAAATAAGAAATTAGTACAATAAGGAGCTAAAAAATTATGTCCTTCGAAATAAAAATAGATTTAGACGCATGCAGTGGATGTGGTACTTGTTATGAAGTTTGCCCTTCTGAATGTTTTGGTGAACCTGAGGGAGGTAAAGTAAATGTTATTGAAGAAAACAGAGAAGATTGTGTAGGATGCAGGGCTTGTGAAACTCAATGTTCTGAAGAGGCAATAGAAATTATAGAAAACTAACTTTTATAATCAGAAATTATATATTCTTTTTTTTATTTTTTATTGTTTTTCATCCTTAAAGTAATTTCAATTTTTACCAGAGCAAAATTCTACCACACTTTTTACATATACCTTCATTAATTTGGGAGTTGATACAATTTTCATGGTATTGTGCATGACAGGCTTGACAAAGATAAATTTTTCCCTTATATTCAGTAAAGTCATAATCACAATATGCACATTTATTAGTATATGAAAAGTCTGTACTATTTACATTTGCTTCAATTATTTGAGAAGTCTCTGTTAAACCACTCCCTCCTGTAGATGGTGTTAAATAATCTGTCTGTTCTATTGGTGAAACCCATTGTTCTTCAAGAGGTGGTTGATATTGTTGTTGAGGTGAGGTAAACGATGTTTGCCAATTAGAAACATAACCCGGCGCTGGTTTTTTTGAAATCCCCATTTTTTGAGAGACTTTCTCGTCTAAAATATTTGTAAGGATTAGAGCTGAAGCATATTTTCCTTTCGTTCCACCTTTTTGTAAATGAGTATGGCTAATCATATGGATTACTCGTCCTCCCATCTTACCGTAATCAAACTCAACAAGGACAGGAGATTCTCCCCATTTATTTTGAATTTCCCAAGAACCAATTAAAACTCTAACATCTTGAGGGTTTAAAATTTGTATTGGAAAAGATCTTGTTTCTAACCACCATCTAAACTCATTTTTCTTTGTGTTTTTAACTGTTTGTTTTTGCCACTTGCTTTGTTGAATTTCACTAAGTACACCTTCCAAAAAAGGATGATTTGGATCTATAATTTGACATGCAACTACTGCATCGGCAGTTCTTTCGCGATTCCAGCGAATAAAGCCAGGAAATATATTTTCAACAATGCTTTGTATAGCCCAATCAGTTGTAATTAACCATCCACCATTCATTACAAAATCTTTAACCTTTGGATAAGATGCATGTGGTATATCGCTCCCCGGACATCCAATAAGTAAAACATCATATTGAGATAAATCTTCTTTCAAAATGTCTTTTTCTCTAATGACTTTTTTTAATGATGCATACATGTGTTCTATTACTTTTTTAGGTTTTTCATATCTCCCATTAACTGCTAAGATTTTTCCATGTTTTTCAACAGCTTGCACTACATCTTTTTTATTAAGTGCTTCCATTTTTCGTTTCTTTACTTCCGAATAAAGATCCTTCCAGCTCATTCGATTAGCCTTTAAATAAAGTTATAAAGAATTTAGTGTTATTTTATAATTATTATAATTGAATTAATATATATATTTTGATTAAAAGGGATAATTTTGCCAAATTTAAAAGAGTTAGGAGAACCTTTTGAATTTTGGGAATATTTTGAAAAAGTTTCTAAAATTCCTCGATGTTCTGAACATGAAGGGAAAATTAGAACATTTTTAAAAGAAGAAGCAGAGAGTTTTGGCTTTAATTATAAGACTGATTCTATTGGAAATCTTCTAATCAGTATTCCCACTAAAGCAAAACAAATAAAGAATTGCGTTCTACAATGCCATATGGATATGGTTTGTGAAAAGAATGAATCTGTGACTCATGATTTTTCGAAAGATCCATTAAAGTTAAAAATTGAAGAAATTGATAACGATAAATGGATTACAGCGGAAGGAACAACACTTGGCGCAGATAATGGAGTAGGAATATGTTATATGTTAACTCTAATGAAAAAGATTTATAGAGGAGAATTGGATTTCAATTCATTAGGATTAGATTTATTATTTACTGTGGATGAAGAACAAGGCTTACGGGGTGCTTTTGCGGTTGAAAATGATTTTATAGATGGAGATTTTCTTATAAACCTTGACTCTGAAGAGGATGATTCTGTAACCATAGGATGTGCAGGTGGTTTAGTTCACATAATTGATATAAAAAAAGAATCTATAGAAATCAATGTTCAAGAAAAAAAATTAATACCAATAAAGATTTTTATCTCTGGGTTATTAGGAGGTCATTCTGGAGTAGATATTCATTTAGGAAGAGGGAACGCATTAAAAATAATCGGACAAATTCTTTGGGAGTTAAATGAAAAATATTCATTCAGAATTTGTTCAATTGATGGAGGTAATCGAACTAATGCTATTCCAAGAGAAGCTTCATCTATTTTTTATGTTGAAAAAAGCAAGAAGTCAGAGATTCTAACCTTTATTTATAACCTTTTTAATGAAATCTTGGTTATTTTTGATGGTATTGAACTAAATTTAGATTTATCTATAAAAGAATTAGAAGGGTATCCCAATACAGTTGTAATGTCAAAAAATCTTCAAGATAATCTCTTAAATATAATGTATTTACTCCATAACGGTCCCATCTCAATGCACCCTCGGATAAAAGATCTAGTATTCACGTCTTCCAATTTTGGTGTAATAAATACTGAAATCGATAAAATTATAATTAAATTAAGCCAAAGAAGTTTAAGTGAATATTTCAAATATGTAATCTGGGAGAAATCTAAAACTCTTTTTGAATTAAGTAATTTAGAAATTAATATAAAAAAAGATTCCGATTATCCTGGTTGGACACCAAATTTTCAATCTAAATTATTAGCTAATTATAAGGATGTTTATCAGGAGATTTTTAAAGGTGATGTAAAAATTAAAGCTATTCACGCTGGTTTAGAGTGTGGAATTTTGAAAAAAAAGTTTCCTAAAATGGAAATGATTTCAATTGGACCTACAAATGAAGGCGCTCATTCTCCAGATGAAAGATTAAAGGTTCAATCTGTTGCAAATGTGTGGAAAGTATTACTTAATTTACTTAAAAGGATAAGTTAGAAAATCACATATGGTCCAAAATTAATTAAAAAAGTTAATAAATATAATTTAATAATTATTTCATAATTTATGCAAAAAAACACATCTAAGAAAGAGGAAATAATTGGTTCTGAAACAGTTATGGAAAAAATCAGAACTAAGACTCCTTGGATTTTCGGAAATTCATTAAGAAAGCCAAAAATTAACTTTCCAAATATGAATCTTCCACGAATTTCTCTTCCAATGCCGTCAAGATCTTTAAGCATAATAGCTATCCTTATAGTCTTATTTATACTTCAGATGGGTGTAGTCTATTTAATAGTAAGAGATCCTTCCGCACTAGGAGCTACACAACAAGGAGATCCTGTTTTTATCTTTCAAGATATACATGATAGTTATATTATAGAAAGTATTGTTGCCTCTGTTTTGATATTTTTTTGTTCTACAGGATTTATAATGCTCTATCAAGCATCTAAATATGTTTATAACAAAAAAATGGCGATTTGGATCTTAGGAATTGGATTGTTAATAATCGTTTTAACATTTATATTACTTCAGTATATGATTGGTGTTAAGGCAGGGACAATTCAATAAATATAGATACTACTACTCTAATTTATACATCCATTGAATTCCTTTTTACAAACAAAAAAAAGAAAAAGTATTTTTAAAAAAATATAAATTTAAAACTTAATCATTTACTACCCTATAAATGCATTATATCCTGCTTCATCTAATAAATTGCTCTTTTCTGCATCCCAATTTGATGGTTCAATTTTAAAGAGCCAGGCTGTAAAAGCATCTTCATTTATTTTTTCAGGCTCATCCATTAAATCTGAATTAATTTCAGTTACACTCCCACTGACAGGTGAGTAAATATCACCAACAGCTTTACTTGATTCAACAGTGCAATCAATTGGATCACTTGAAGGTTCGTCTCCGTCCATTTTTACTTGTTCAAGTTCAGCACCTTCTAAGCCTTCCACATCAACAAAGCTGATTTCTCCAAGCTGTTCTGCAGCATAAGGGGTAATTCCAACCATTTTAGTCGCATCATCAAACCATTGATGAGTTTTGGTAAACCATTTAGTCATTTTTATCTAACTCTTTTTAACTTAATTATGTTTTCTAATAAAATTGAATTATATCGTATGTTTTTTATTAATTAAGATAATAATTTAAAATTTTATTATTCAGATAAATTCAATTAAATGATCTAAAAGTTGGCTATAAAAATAAAGAAAGAAATTGATTTCTATGAGGAATTTAAAGAGTGGTATTTTAAGATAATTAAAGATTTTAAATTTAGTTATCAAAAGGATTGTAAGTCTCGGGATTATTTATCATCATTACTTAAAAAAAAAAAGAATTGGCACCTAGAACAAGTACTAGATTTATTTAAAGCTCAAATATCATCGAAAAACATAGTGATTATTTATGGATGTGGTCCATCTTTAGAATCGACAATTGAAATTATATTGAAAAGAAAGGGATTGGAATTTTTCAATGGATTTATAAATTTGACTGCAGATGGAGCTTCGGTTCTATTAAAAGAAAAGGGTATTAAGATCGATGCAATATTTACTGATTTGGATGGTATATCAAAATCTGAGTTTCATTGGGCAAACTTTAATATTGTTCATGCACATGGAGATAATCTAAAAACACTGAAGTTATTCAAGCATGAAATATTACAATTTAAAAATATAATAGGTACAACCCAAGTAGAGCCAAACATAAATTTAGTCAATCCTGGAGGATTTACTGATGGGGATCGAATACTTTTTTTCATAAAGTCATTACTTTCTTCATTTCACCGTATATACCTCATTGGAATGGATTTTGGAAACATAATAGGTAAATATTCAAAGTTGAATATAGAGAAAAGTCAAAATGCAAGTCCTGAAAAAATTAAAAAGCTAAATTACGCATTATTATTAATAAAATGGATAAGAAATAAAATAGACAATGAAATTAAATTCGTTAATTCTGAGTATTTATTGAAAGATATTACAAATCTTTCAATAGAAGAATTTTTAGATATAAATCAAAATTTATAATCTTGAATTCCAGAAGAAGTAATTTTATAGAGTAACCTTTTTTCAGGTAATCTTAAAGAATTAACTAATTGAACATATCTCTTATCTTGTTCTTTATAATCTAAATATAAATATTCCGAAAAGTACTGATTTAATAATTGACTCCCACTTGGTAATGCTCTAATGGAAGATTCTCGATTTAAATTTGAGATTACTTGAGCTGTTGCTATGGTAATCAAATTATAATCCTTGGTAAACTGGTTAATCTTATCTAATATTTTTATAAATGTTTTTCTAGTATTATATGGAGATATTCCCTTATTCGCTAATTCAGAATTATAATGGTTATTTATTGTGTCAATAATTAGTATGGTGATAGGGTTCAATTTTATAAATTTTTCAAATTCTTTTAATGACAACAGTAAAGCTGAATTACTCATAATTTTTGACACAATGATTTTCTTAAGTAATTCCTTATATTCAATATCACTATTTAGAAGTAATTCCTTAATCCGTTCAGGACGAAATGTATTTTCTGTATCAAAATAATATATAAATTGTCGTCTCTGTTTTTGATCTTCAAAAATTTTAGAGAACTGAATATACGCTTGAACACATAATTGATGACACAATTGGGTTTTTCCAGTCTTATTTGCTCCAAAGATTAGATATTTCGTCAGTGAATTAAAACCACCACCTAATACATCATCAAAATTCTTTGAACCTGTTGTTAAAATGTCCTTGTATTTTTGAATAGCTTTTAAAGCATTAAGAATTTCTTTTTTTTTTTTAATTTGTTTATCCTTAATTTCTAATATTTCGCTAATAGACATTATACTTTATTATTGAAATTTTCAATATAAATAGACTTTGATTTTACACATATAAGATACACTAAGAAGTTCTATGAAAATTGAACAAAATCGAAAGATTAATTTTAAAATATTCATAAAGATTATATCATAGTGCTTTTAATTATAAAAATTAATAATTTAATAATTAGAAAATTATTGTAATACTTAAAAAAATATGGCAAAGAAGAAAAAAGAAACATGTCCTTATTGTGGGAAAAGTTTTGCTTATTTATCTCGTCACAAGTGTAAAATTAAAGAGCGTGTTGAAGGACCTTTAGAAGAAAAGTCAGATGTTGAGAGAAGAATTGAAAGAATTGAAGAAAAAAAGAAAGAATTTAACCGAAATTTGAGAAAAGATGAAAAAACAGTTCTTTCGATCATAAATCGAGAAAAAGATATATTATTTAATAGACTCATGGAACTAAGTAATATGCAACGCAATGATCTAGAAGAAATATTAGAATTCTTAGTTCTACAGTCAAAAATAAAAATGAAACGAGAATTAGTTGATGCTTCGTGGACTAAACATATCTTTGCACTTGAGGAAATTGAAGCAGAAGCCCAGATTCTAAAAATTAATAAAAATAATAAAGATTTTATATGGAATATGTTCTCAAGACAGCCATGTTTTGTTTGTCCCTTTAGGGATAAATGTAATGATACTAATCTAGACCAATTTAATCCTCAACATTGTCCATGGTTAACTGAATGGATAGAAGTAGTGTCAAAAGGAGAAGAATATAATATTAATTTTGATGAGATTGAATCACGAATGCAAAATATATAGCTAGATTTTGTTTAAACCTATTAGAAAAATTTCATTACTTTTCTTTTTTGATGATTTGGGCTTATATGATTTTAAAAATCTAAACATTTTCTTCATTTTTCTTGTGAAATCATTGAAATCAGAACCTTGAAATGCTTTAATGACTAAATTGCCTTTGTATTTCAGGTTTTTTTCAACCAAATTCAATACTTTATTACATAAGTCAATTTGTTTAATATGATCTGTGAATTTATTACCTATCTTTTTTATAGATGCATCTGATAAGATTAAATCTAATTTACTTTTAAAATAGGAATCGATTTCCTCTTGTATTTCCCGTTTTGTAAGATCTGCTTTAATAATATAAATATTTTCTATTGGGGTTACATTTTGAATGTCAACTCCCATTATTTTATAATGATCCCGATGATAAAATTGATCGTTATATTTATCTATATTTTCTTCAGCAAATTTTTTAGCAACTTGTAACCATGAACCAGGTGCGCATCCTAAATCTAATATATAGTAAGCTCTTTTGAAAACGTTAAATCTTTTCTGAATATCAAATAATTTATAGGCTGATCTCGCCCGATAACCTTCTTTTTTTGCCTGTTTGTAAAAAGAATCTTGTTTATGCAAATCTCTATAATTAACGATTTTAATTGATATAATTAATTTTGTAATTTAACTAAAATATTTTTTATCGTAGGGAGATTTATATCTGTTTTTATTGATAAAAAATCAAAATGAGTTCTCGAAGCCCGATATCCCAAATTTCTAATTTCATTAATAATAACTTTAATTTTCGGAACACTTTTTAGTTTTAAGTTTTGACAGAGATTATGAACGTTATAGTAGGAAATCGGCATTTTGTTTTCCTCAACAGCATAATTTAAAAGTTTGTCAATTTTTTTTTGATTAGGATATATTAAATTGCTGTTTAAATTGATTATATTCTTCAAAAAATACTCATCATGTAGTCTATCAATCCACATTGGTCCTGCAAAATCAAGATCTTCCTCGACATCACATACAGGACATTTCTTGGGAATTAATAGGATGTTTTTAAATGTAGATCGATAACCACAATTACTACAATGTATTAAATATCCCAATTTTTCAAAAAATTTTGAAATTTCTTTCTTATTTTTAAATGTTAAACAGAATAATCTTATAAAATGACCCGAATAGAATGTTAAAAGGGGAGTAATTCCCATATTATTAATATTTGCTATTCTGGAAATGAAAGAGATTAAAATTCGTCCACCAAGCTCTTTACAATATTCACTGTGAAGAGGTTTTGATAAATATTTCCTTATACAAGCCTTAGGTCTTACTCCAAATAAAACTGCTGTATCAGTAGCGGTAATACACATTAATCCATTATCTTTTTGTATTGCCTTAAAAGCCGGATCAATGTAGCGATTTGGGGTTCCAAATGGATCAATAGAAATTATATTTGGTTTTTTCTGCTTTTCACTTGACTTACTCGCAATTTCAGAAAAAAGGAAGTTTGCATCCTTGTTTGTAATGCAGTATCGATTTGTTTCTTTATCTAAATTGTTAATCCTTAGATTTAACTTAATCAATCTAACTGCTTCTGGATTGATATCATTAATATAAAGCTTTTTTACTTCTCCACATTCATTTAAGATTCTAATAGCACTTATTCCCGATGCAGCCATAGAATCTATAACTACTAGATCTTTTTGTTGATATAATTCTTTATAAGCATTTATACTTAAATTTGTTATGTCGCGATTTATCTCCATCCTTTTATTATAAAAAACATTCATACTTTTTGAGGGGATTGAATTTATGTCAATATTATGGATGTAAAATTTGATAGAACCTTCTCTAATTAAACTTAGATCTTTTTGTTTCATTATATTATACTAAATAAATATATCAAAAACATTAAATTTTGCAAAATTTTTGGCATTTACATTTGAAGTTTTTTAATATTTTATAAAAAAGCGCCAGGATTATATGAAATCAATTCCTTTTTGTTCATTTAAATCCATCTTCTCTTATAATTTGGATGAATTCAAGTGTAAAGTTATCAAATAAATTATTAAATAAAAACTTTCTTTCATTTAATTTACTAGTTTTACTAATCTTTAGATTATAATTAATCCAATATTTCATAACATTTCCACCACTTTCCACATCTATTATGAGATCATCAAAGCTTCTTCTACTTATTTCATTTATTACTAAAATTTCAATTCCATAACTTTGGTTTAAGTATGCTAAATTAGCTAACATCTGATTTAACTTGTAATTTAAATTATAATTCATCTCTTTTTTGTTATTAGTTAATTCTAATCGATATAAATTCGTTATAGAATCAATTATAATCATTTCCAGTTTAGGTTTATGGTTATTTAAGTAATGTAAAATTAGAAATTCAAAATTAAAAATAATGCTACTTAATTCTGTAAAACTTGTAGTCTGAATAAATATAATATTATCTAAAAGATCTAGAGAATGTTTATTAATCAACAAAATTTTTTCTGAGGGGAAATTGGGTTTGGTGTAAACGTATATAATGGTATTTCCTTGACATACAGAATTGAGTGCTGTTTGGAGAGCAAAAGTTGTTTTTCCAACACCAAAATCCCCAAACACGGAAAAAATGCCTTTTAAAGAATGTTGAGAACTAAAATATTTATTTAATTCTAAAGTTGGAAATTTCATGTAATTAAAAATTATTAATTTTATCTAATATTTATAATTATAATTTGAGCAATAAAATTTTATATATTAGAACTGAGAACCTAAATTTTTTTTATAGAATTAATAAAGAATTAACTCGATTAAATATTAACTTTGATGTTCTAAATGTGAGTGATAAAATACCAGAATTACCATCCGTTATTCTTACTACCTCAGAAGAAATGTATAAAATTAAGAAATATAATGATAAAGTAAAAATTCTGCCTTACTCTTATGATGAAAATTTTCAACATTATGTTTTAAAAGCACTCGCTGCTAATAAGATAAAATATAAAGAATATTATTCAGATCTATTGTTTTCTGTAGATCCCGGTACTAAACAAATTGGAATTGTTATATTTTTGGATGATCTATTTTTGATTTCCCATACAATTTTTGACAAAAAAGAATTCCTTGAATTTATTATTGATAAGGTAGATTGTTTCCAAAAAAATAATCCCTATAGCTTAAAGTTAGAATTCAAATTCGGGAGTGGTGTTTTACCATTAACTATTGACCTTTTAAAGATGATCTACGATCACTTTGGCAAGAGAAAGTGTATGAAAATCTTCTTGATTGATGAATCTAAATCATCAAAAACTAAGATTAAAGATAAAAGAAAGAGAATAAAAACAAAGCATGAAGTTTCTGCATTGATTTTAGCTTTGAGAAAAGGAATTGAAATAAATCAATCTAATTATTCCAAAATTCTGAATCAGTTTAAAAATCAGGAGTTAAATTTTAATGGTGAAAATGAAGGAATTTCTCCTGAAATTAATGAATCCTCAATTAATTTGAAAGATTTAGTAGAAAAAATATTAAATAATCAAATATCTTTAAGCAATTCTTCTGAAACTCTTTACGGAAATATAATAAATTAATAGAAAATAAACTGTTATTGATTGCCACGATTAATTAATTTTACAATATAATATCAAAAATATATATAAATGAGATTGATATGAAGCGAATTAAAAGCATAGATATTTTCCGTGGTTTATGCATGACTTGGATGGTTATAAACCATCTAATAGCTTGGTGGTTACCAAGCGGTTCTTCTTGGCTACATAATGTTACAATAATGATATTAGATTCTATCGGGGTTTCTGGTTTTTTATTTGTATCTGGTGTGAGTATCACATTGTCTTTCAGGCTAAAACAAAAAAAATCAGAAGGATCTGGCGAATCTAATGAAAGAATTACGAGAAATTCACATTTTATTCGAGCTTTTCTCATTTTTTTGGTAGCATTAATTTATAATTTGCCAACCACAATCATAGAGGGTCCTTCTTATATATGGACATGGTTTGTCTTGTTAACAGTAGCTGTATCTATGTTTATGATTTGGCCTCTTTTCTATACACCTAAGATTTTCAGGATAGTTCTAGGAATATTTATTATCATAGGTAATCAATTCTTAATAAGCTTTTTGAACCCTTATGAAGGTAATTCCAACTTTTTTGGAATCCTCTATTATATCTTATATCATGGTAGTGATCAAGATCCATTACTTAGTTTTTTTCCCTTTTTTTTGTTTGGAACAGTTTTTGGAGATTTTATGTTTAGATCATATCTAAATAATAGTTCTGATCATAAAAAGCAAGATATGACAAAAAGGAAATTAATTTCTTTAATTTTAATAGGAATTGTTTTGATTTTATTTGGATTGTTTTTTAATTTTCCTGAATTTTTAAGAAGACAATCCTTTTCATGGATGTTTTACTCTATTGGAATAGATACTCTACTCCTCTCCTTATTGTTATTATTAGAAAATTACAATATATTTGAAAGAAAAAAGAGTTATAAATTATTATTTTATTATTCTTACTATTCTCTTACTATTTATTTAAGCCATAACTTACTATATTTTATATTTTTTGAGAGCCTAAACCCGATAAATATTTGGTTTTTTATTTTTGTTGCTTTTATTCTCATGGGTTTTAGTTTTCGGTTTGTTTATAAAAAATTACGAGATAAAGCATCCTTAAAAATACAAATTAGTAGATTGAGTTTGAGTTTAGCACTAAAAATTGAAAACAGAAAACTTAATAGAAACAAAAAATGAAGGAAAGAATCGACGTTTTATTAGTAAAAAGAAGTCTTGCTGAAAGCAGAATTAAAGCAAAATGGCTTATTAAAAATGGATTAATCTCTGTAGATAATAAACAATTAATAAAACCAAGTAAAAGAATTGATAATTCTTCAAAAATCCTATTAAAAAAAGATTTTCCTTATGTTGGGCTCGGTGGATTAAAATTAGAAGCCGCCCTAAAGAGTTTTTCAATTTTAGTGGAAGGAAAGACATGTGCCGATATTGGAGCATCGATAGGTGGATTTACAGATTGTTTATTAAAACATGGTGCTTCAAAAATATATGTAATTGATACGGCTACTGGTTTACTTCACCCATCATTATTAAAGGAGGAAAAGAAAGGAGTCATAATTCCAATGTTAGGTGTGGATGCTCGTGAGTTAATACGTCTTGAGGAAAAATTGGACATCTGTACTATCGACATAACTTTTGCTTCTATAAAGCAAATATTACCAAATGTGAAAAAAAAACTCAAAACCAATAGTGATATCATAGCTTTGATAAAACCTGTTTTTGAAGTAGATTTTTATAATAAAACATTTAACATTATAAAAGATCCTGATCATCTTTTTCAAATTCTCAATGATCTAATCCATTGGAATATTCAGAATGGTTTTTATGTGCAGAATATTATTAGATCTCCATTGTTAGGCAGGGGGGGATCTATAGAATTTCTAATTCATTTAAGAATTGATGTATTAAAAAGAGAATTTGATTATATTAAGAGATTAAGAGAATTAGTGAGATATTAAGATGAATATAGTAATGCAAAGATTTCTTAATTATTAGGATAATTTTGGAACACACTACCCCATTCAGTTTGGAAAAACTTCTTAATTCTTTTCTTGCCAATTGTGGGGTACCAAAACATGTCATGATAGATCATTGATGCATAAGTTGGTCCTAAGAAAAAGAGTTCATTTCGAAATAAAGGATAAAGAAATTGCAATGGTCCTTTACGCACCATCTGATCCCCCCAAATTACTAAACTACGCTTGACTTTAAAATTCCAATTTATTTGAGATATATCTTCACCAATAATTTCAATTTGATCATAATCTCCACATCCCAGACCTTCATCGTGAGCTAATTTGATAGCAGGTAGTTTTAGAGGCTCAAATCCCATCATTTTTGCAACAATTGTGTCAACAGCAACTTGATCATAACCTGCAAGTAAATAATTTTTGATTCGAGGAATCATTGTTCTTGGTCCAGCCCCATCACCACATACAGTTCCATCGACAATTGCTAAAATGTTTGGATGAATTTGTTTTTGGATGATTAATAAATCTACTAAAACTTCAGACATATATTGATGTGAGAAATGTCTCCTTTTTGTTAAAAGTCCTCCAAAAGCATTCTTCATAGCACATGTTATACCACCATGCTTCATCTCCTCAGTTGTTTTTTTTAATGATCCTCCGACGGCTCCAGTATGCCCATGAGTTTTCATTGTGGGGAGATGTATTATAGGTTTTCCTACATAAAACTTAGGAATAAGAAAACCATCCGGAAAAATCTTTGTATCTAATGCGTGTAAGGTCTTATTTTTCAATGAAAGAAATTTAGATCGTAAAGATTCATATGGAATAAAGGAAATTCGTGTTAAAGGCACAAACCACACACCATACTTCTTGATAAGTGGTCCCCATTTGTTTCCTTTTAAACCTTTTTCAATATTTGTGACTACTGTTCTATTTTCAGCTGTAAAAAGATTCTTAGGATTAAAGCCATCTTCTATCATAGTTTTTAATACTCCCTCTATTTGCCAAGGCGGACTAGAGCAAGCTGGAAAAAATTTTGACCAACTAAGATTTAATTTAAGAATTATTTTTTCTTTTTGGCTGAAAATATTTGTATAGTTAGCTAATTGCATTAATTTTTTATAATCTTGAAGTACATCCTTGGGTGTAGTTTTGAGAATAAAGACTTGTGAATTTTTTGCCATCATTATATATTAAAGATAATACTCCTTTAACTTAATTTCCAAAATTCAATAATAAAATAAAATAAAGAAAAGATTTATAAAAAAATTTAATCAGATATATATTTCATCCCTTTATAGGATTTTTCCTCATTCTTGAATGGTAAACACATCATAAAATGTGTTCCACCGAGGGGAATTCTTCTTGGATTATCAATACCACATCCTACATGTTCACCTTTTTCTTGACATCTTGGGTGAAATGCACATCCAGCAGGTGGATTAATAGGGCTTGGGACGTCCCCCTCAAGAATAATTCTATTCCGCCTTGAACTGGGATCAAAAGTAGGACGAGCGGATAATAGTGCTTTAGAATAAGGATGCGTGGGATTATAAAAAACTTCATCTATTGAACCCCCCTCGACAAATTTACCTAAATACATAACTCGAATATCATCAGCAATGTGTTGTACTACACTTAAATCATGAGTTATAAAAAGATAAGATAAATTGAATTTTTGTTGTAATTCTTTTAACAGATTTAGAATTTGGGCTTGTACAGACACATCGAGTGCGGAAGTAGGTTCATCTAATACAATAATTTCTGGATTACATGCTAAAGCTCTGGCTATTACGATCCTTTGCTTTTGACCCCCCGAAAATTCATGAGGATATCTATCTAAATGTTCAGCTTTCATGGATACAGTTTCCAGAAGTTCAAGAACGCGTTGTCTAATTTGAGATTTTTTACTCATTCCCTCCAAGATACGGAGAGGTTCTCCTATAATGTTTACAATTCTCCAACGAGGATTTAGTGAGGCATCTGGATCTTGAAAAACCATTTGAACTCTTTTCCTAAAAAATTTTCTTATCATGAAGTCTTCAAATATTTCTGTTCCTCTCCTAATAGCTCTTTTATAAAGTTTCCTCATCCATGGGGGAGTTTTTCTAAAGAAATTATTAATTTCTGTAGATCTTGGTTTATAAATATTGGTTACCCCTGGAAGATATAAGGATCTTACTCTTTGAGCTAATCTTTCCCATAATCCTTTTACTCTTCCTGGATCAACACGTCTGTTTCCATAGTATATTTCACCTTCTGTGTTCTGTACGAGGTCTAAGATAGTATTACCAATTGTTGTTTTTCCACATCCACTTTCTCCTACCAATCCTAGAGTTCTTCTTTTTCGGAGTTTAAAGGATACACCATCAACAGCTTTAACTTCTCCCATTTTGCGTTTGAATAATCCTCCAACGATAGGATAGTAAGTTTTGAGATTTTTAACTTCTAAAATAACGTCATCAACTTTTGAACTTTTTGTTCTTTCTGTTTTAAAATTTTTAACTTCTTCCTCTCCAATAGTCATATTTTTATTCCCACCTCATAAATTTTAAAAATTTTATATTTTATAGGATTCCTCTTCTTTTTTGCTCCAATCAAATTTTGGTGAATCTTTGTACTTAGAATCAAAAAGATGACAGGCAATAAAATACTTATCTCCAATTTCAGTTAAGACTGGTTTTATTTTATCACAAATTTCTAATCTATAATCACATCTTGGATGAAATCTACATCCAGAGGGAGGATATATTAAATTAGGAACCATTCCTCTAATAGTTTCTAGTTCACTATCTCTTTTTTCGATACTAGGGATAGCAGCAATTAAGCCTTTAGTATATGGATGGCGAGGATTTTTAAATAAATCCACTGCAGTTGCATATTCTACAATATTTCCACTATACATAACAGCAATCCTATCACATAACTCTGCAATAATACCTAAATCATGTGTAATCAGTAGAATTGAAGTCTGAAACTTCGTTTTTAATTCTTTCATTAAATCCAGTATTTGAGCTTGGATGGTGACGTCCAAAGCTGTAGTAGGTTCATCAGCGATTAGTAAAGAAGGATTACATGAGAGTGCCATAGCTATCATTACTCTTTGCCTCATACCCCCACTTAATTCATGAGGATATCTTTTTAATATATCTTCAGCATCTGCGATTCCTACTTCTTTTATTATTCGACTAGCATTTCCTAATGCCACATCCTTGATATTTGGAATATGAGCTGCTTCCGTCTTAAGTTCAGCAATTTGTTCTTCAATTTCTATTTTTTCTTCTTCTGATAACAATCTTTCTTTATTATCCACTCTGCTTTTAAGGTCTTTTATTTTCTCTAACTTCTTTTTTCTTTCTAAGAGTTTTTTATCAAGGGTTTGTTTCATTTCTTCTGATTGATGGAGAAAGAAAACTTCTGATACCTGTTTGCCGACTGATATAACTGGATTTAGTGAATTTAAAGGATCTTGAAAAATCATAGTAATTTCTTTTCCACGAAAATCCCTCATATCTTTTTCAGTTAGATCTAATAGATCTCTTCCCTTAAATATAACAGATCCTTCAAGAATCTTGCCGGGTACTCTTACTAAACGTAATATAGAAAGAGCTGTAACTGATTTGCCACATCCAGTTTCACCAACAAGTCCAAGAGTTTCATCCTCATACATATCAAATGATACACCATCAACAGCTTTTACAACCCCTTCCTCTGTATAAAAATATGTCTTAAGATTTCTAATTTGAAGTAGAGCTGGTTTTTTCGTAATTGTGCTTTCGTTTTCAGAAGCTAAATTTGGCATAACATCTATAGTTTGTGTTTCTTTTGCTTGTTTCATTTTCCTATTACTCAATATTAATTTAACAATTTGTAATTCTAAAGTTTCATAAGTTTTTTAATCTAGGATCTAAAGCATCTCTTAAACCATCACCGAGAAGCATAAAGCCTAATACTGTAAGCAAGATCATGAATCCAGGCCACAGAGAAGCCCATGGTGCAGAGTATAGATTTGTTCTTGCGAAGTTAATATCGTTACCCCATTCTATCATATTGGGGTCGCTAAACCCTAGATATGAAAGCGCAGCTAAACCTAGAACCCATGATCCAACGTCAAATGTGAATGAAATAATTATTGGTTGAATCACATTAGGTAGTATATGTCGAAACATTATTCTCCAATTTCCTGCCCCTGCAACTCTTGCTGCTTGAATATATGGTAATTCTCTTGCTTGTAACACATTACCCCGAATCAATCTAGCATAGTATGGTATCCCCAAAACACCCCAAACTATCATTATATACTCAATTTGCTGCCCTACAATGGAAATAATTACCAAAGCAAGAATTAATCCCGGAAAGGCTAATAAAATATCGCAAAGTCTCATGAGAATTGAATCAATCCATCCCCGATAATAAGCTGCAATTACACCAATTGCTATACCTCCAATAACACTTAACATAATAGCTGGTAAAGCAACGGATAAAGATGACCGCGCTCCAAACATTAACCTTGATAGCACATCATACCCTAATTCTGATTGTCCCAAAGGGTGAGCAGGTGATGGGGCACTCCATGCTCCAGGATGACTAACGGTTACATAACCCATAGTATAGGGGGAAAGCCAGTGACAGAAAACCGCTATAGATACAACTGTAAACACGATAACGATACCTGTGATTGTTAAAACTGATTTAAATCGTCGAATAAATTTTCTCTTACCTCTTATTCTTTCAAATTCAATTTCTCGTTGTGTTAAATCATCTAATCTAGATCCTGGGAGAAATAAGAATTTTAGGTTTTTAAAGGCCCATGAAATCACATTTTTTGATGCTTTTTCTTCTTCTGGAATTCCTTCTGTTACTAATTCTAATTCCATTTCATAAGGTTTTTCCATTTTTTTTTAATCACATCTTTTTTTTTTAATTTAAAATTAAAATCTAATTCGTGGATCTAATATCGCATATAATAGATCTGTTATTAGAGTAGCCATTACAAATATAATTGTTATTATAAATACAACTGCGTTTATCAACCAGTAATCTATCAAATTGATCGCCTGTACTAGTAATGAACCCATTCCATTTAATCCAAATGTTGTTTCCGTAAGTACTGCTCCCGCTAACAAACCTGCCACATTTAACCCAATAACGGTCACCGTGGGTATCATAGAATTTTTAAGGGCATGTTTATGTATTACCGCCTTTTCCTTACACCCTTTTGCTCTCGCAGTCCTCACATAATCTTGCTGTAACACTTCTAGCAT
>JBHLLT010000058.1:6134-7758 GCA_048938855.1 Promethearchaeota archaeon | reverse complement strand
AATACCTAGAATTTTGCCCATTGAAGTCAAATATTCCCAGATATATCGATCTGTAGGATTTCCAAAAATTCCTTCTGGTAGGACTATAGCTAATTTCCCTCCATATTTAAGCAACTGAACACATCTTTCAATAAATAAAACTTGGGGTGCTTGTTGCTTTGCTAATTTATTGTGCATTTCCCATTTATTATTAGTATTTTTCCAAACATGTCCTAGTTTATAATCAGAAAGAACTTCTTTATTATTAATAGGAATCTTAACTCCAAAAGGAGGATTAGTAAATATGTAATCAAAAAAACCGTTCTTTATGATTTGCTGAGTTTGGGTCCTATAACTCTGTGGTTCTAAAGAATTTTCACAAAAAATATTTGATTTTCCATTACTCAATATCTCTAAATATAATTTGCTAATTCGTGCTAAAAATAAGTCTTTATCTATGCCATAGAGATTTGATATTGATTCAATTTTTTTGCTTTCTGAATCCAATTTTGACCATAAAACTTCTTTCACTTCAAGTAGAAATCCACCATGCCCACATGCTGGATCCAAAACCTTAGAGCCAATTTCAGGACTTAAGTAATTAACCATAAATTTAATGATATTAGGCGGTGTAAAAAACTGTCCACCCTCATCCTTTAAAATCTTACTTACAAAGATTTCAAATGCATCACTTAAAATATCCTTGGATGATTGAAGAAGTGAAACATATTGTAATTCTTGTATAATTAAATGAATAAGTTCCTCGTTCAATGTGATCTGTTCATTTATTTCCATTACATCCGGATATTTTTCTCTTACATTTTTGATAAAAAATTTCTGAATTCGAGAATAAAGGTTTTTACTTGACTCACCCTTTTTAACGCAAAATTCTACTTCTTCTTCTGGCTTTTTATTAATTTCATCAACCAATTTACAAAAGAGAAGATTAATTATCTGTTTAGAACGCGTTCTTGTATCAGTATCTGTGTACTTTAATTTTCCATATAGATGCTGATTAATTGTTATAAAAACTTGCTTTAAGTTTAGTGATTTCTTTAAGTCTTTTTTCCTAATATTAGTAGACTTTTCCTCTAAAAATTCTGTAATGTGAACTGGCATGTGTCTATTATTAAATTATCTATTGCTTTTCATCAAGTTTAAAGTCTCTATAATTCATTTATATTGAATCAATATATTATTGTTTTTTATTAATTGAAAATTAATGTAAATTATGTCTTCAAGTAATTTGCCATTCGGAGATTTTATAGATTTCACGATAAAAAAGCGATTTGGAATTATTACTTTAAATAGACTTCATAGATCAAATGCTTTTGATATTGAACAATTTGAGAACTTAGAAAAAGCTGTAGAATATTGCCAAGAGTCCGAGAGAATTAGAGGACTAATTTTAACTAATAATGGAAATTCTTTTAGTACAGGCGTTGATTTAGGTGCTATTGATGGAAGTAATCATAAGGCGGTGAAATATTTAGAAGGAACTGCTGCAAATATTTGTAAATTATTATATAATGGAAAACCAGCTATTTCTGCAATAAATGGAAGAACAATGGGCGAAGGAGTTGTCTTTTCAACATGTTGTGATTATAGAATTGCTACTAAAGACAGTTTTTTTCAAATGCCAGAA
>JBHLLT010000058.1:0-6034 GCA_048938855.1 Promethearchaeota archaeon | reverse complement strand
AGGATTTGGGAATTTTATTGAATTCTCAATAAAAAAAAAGTTTGGAATCATAAAATTAAACAGAATTCATAGAGGAAATGCGATTACTACTGAGATGGCAAAGAATCTTAAAAAAGTATTAGAGTTTTGCCAAAATTCAGAAAAAATTAGAGGTATTATATTAACCGGAAATGGAGCTTCTTTTACCACAGGGATGGATATTGATGAAATTGATGGAAGTAATAATGTGGCCGTAAAAGAATATGAAAATACAGCAGCATCTATTCAAGAATTATTATACTATGGAAAACCCATTATATGTGCCATAAATGGCAAAGCAATGGGAGATGGTGTAGCTTATGCTCTATCTTCTGATTATCGAATCGCTGTTAAAAATAGTTTTTTTATGATGCCGGAGATAAATTTAGGCGTCTTTCCCGGTACAGGGATAATAGTTTTGATGACAAGAGTAATTGGAATCCCTTGGACAAAAAAGATGCTTATGTTTGCTGAAAAGGTAAGTGTCGAAAAGGCATTAGAAATAGGTTTAATAGATCAAATAGTAGAAAATCAAGAAGAATTATTGAAAGTTGCATTGGATAGAGCAAAGTTTCTTTTTACCAAAAATCAAACAGTCTTAAATGCAATAAAGTTATGTAGCAATCACTTGGCTGATAAATCATATAAAGATGCGTACGAATTAGAAAAAATTGGCTCAGCTTGGTATGAGTATAGTGATAAGGAGAAATATATTAATGAATTTAGAGAAAAATTCTAATTATATAACATTTTTTTATTCAATCATCTTAATTTTATATACTCAATTATAATTTAAGTGAAAGAAGAATGTCTTGGGAAGAATTTAATCAACATCCGCATACTATTTGCGGCATAATCGAAAAATGGACCAAAGAAAAACCCGATAAAACTGCGTTTATAATATATGACACAGGAAAAGAAGTTAGTTACAAAGAATTCACAGAAGCAATTACAGTAATGGCGTTCAAACTTTATAACATGGGATTCAGAAAAGGAGATATATTAGCAACCTCCTTACCTTTCTTATATGAACATATTATATTAGGTTATGCTTGTGCTAAGTTAGGAGTTCTGTGGACTCCGATGGATTTAAGACTAAAGCCACCAGAAATTATGAAGAACTTAAATTTATTAAAAACAAAGTGTAAGATGTATTGCCACCTTGGAAAAACCTCAGCTGCTAATTTTGGGATGATAGGAGCAGCAGTAAAAAAGAATACACCTTGGTTAGAATATGTTGTCCAATTCAGTAGTCCAGATGATAAGTATCGATCCGGAATACTTCCAGCACACCAAATCGCTGAAGAGGCGAAAAATGAAATAATTGATGCTATGAAAAATCCTGATTCTATGAGAGAGTTTTTTGAAGAATGTGCAAAAGTGGGGGAAGATGATCCTATTATGATTATTTTTACAACAGGCTCTACAGGTTGGCCAAAACCAGCTATGTTGACAAATAAAGGCATTACTTGTCAAAATATGTGTCTTTCAAAAGGTCTACAAGCAGAAGAAAGCGATATTATGTTAGTAAATCTTCCACCCTCTCATGTTGGGGGTACAACAGAACAATTTATGACTCCACTTATCAAAGGAGCGACCTGTGTAGTATTACACGTTTTTGATCCAGCAAAGACTCTTGATGCAATTCAAAAATATAAGGTAACGATCATGGGACAAATCCCTGCGTTATTTGTGATGGAATGGCGCTTACCAGATTATGATAAATATGATATAAGCTCACTTAAATATGCTATAGCTGCTGGTCAACCTGTTGATAGACCATTTCTGGAAAAATTGTCGACAATGGCTCCAAACTTTTTTACTGGTTTAGGTTTGACAGAAACTTCAGGATTCTGTTCATATACACACCCAGGTTTATCATTTGAAGAATTTATCAATACATTAGGTTATGATTTTGAGATTTATCCAATGACGATAAGAAATCCAATGAAAGATGATGGAACTGCTGGCGATGAATTACCCCACGGTGAAATTGGTGAAATTTGTTATAATGGACCACAAACTTTTCTTGGTTATTTTGGTAATGAAGATGCTACTAACAAAACATTATCTTCTGATGGATATTTGTATACTGGAGATATGGGATATGTAGATGAGAGTGGATTACATCTTTCAGGCAGAAGAAAGTTTCTGTTAAAACCTAAAGGGTTTCAAGTTTTTCCTCCTGAAGTAGAGGCTTTTATTGCTGAATTATCACAAGTTGAATTTGTTGGAATTGTTGGGGGTAAACATGAAGTATTCACAGAAGGTATTGTAGCCTATATTAAACTACGAGAAGGAGAAAATTTAACAAAAAAAGAAGTATACGCTCATTGTAAAGGTATGGCTGCATATAAAAGACCCTCTTTAGTTGTATTTCTAGATGAATTTCCATTGAATAGAGTTGCTAAGACTGATTATGTAGCTTTAAAGCAACGTGTAGACAAGGATATCGAAGAGGCTCGAGCCAAAGGAGGATGGGATGCGGTATAATTAATATTTATTTTTATTTTTATTATATTTTTTTAATCTATTCTGTTATAACATATTGAAAATATAAATTTGAAATTGCATAACATTAAAATCTAAACTTTGTTTATTCAACATAGTTATCTATAGGTAATTAACTTAAGATAAACTGCAATTAAGGAAAACATAAGAATCTAACCATAAAAAAGAAATTGTTAATATAGCTAGGGAAAAAGTGATAGATTTTGGCCAAAAAAGAGGATGATTCAAAGGTATTTATTGGCAGAAAGAAATCGATGGCCTATGTGATGGCAGCTATGGTTGTTTTAAACGATAAACCGGTTAGACTACTTGCTCGAGGTAGATCTATTTCTCGAGCTGTAGATGTAGCTGAAATTTTAATAAATAAGTTTGTATCGGGAAGCAGCTATGGTGATATTCAGATTGGGACCGAAACAATTACAAATAGAGATGGAACTAACAGTAACGTCTCATCTATCGAGATTGAAATCCTTCCGCCAAAAAGGTAAATAAGAAATTATCAATAATTTACAGGAGAAAATCAGGAGACTTTCTCGCTTCTTTTTTTTATTTTATTTTTGATATCTGGTTATTCTAAAACAAACTTATAATGATTTTTATCAATATAAGTACGATAGGGTATCTTTTAATAAATATTTTTGAAGTTGGGATACTTGAATCAGTTAACGGAAAACTGTATTTATTTCTCTTTTCTAATAAGAGATTACAAAATCTGCTGCACATTTAGTTATTAACTTAATTCATTGATTTCAACTAAAAAGTTGAGAAAGATATAAATATCTTTATGCAATCCTAAGATAGATGATAGTTAAAAAATCCAAACTGTTATTTATAATCCTTTTTCTTTTAGGTTGCGCTACAAATTGCAGTATAAATATTACTATCAACCAACTACGTCTTATAAATTCATATTCAATTAGCTTGTCTGGCGTTAGCTCAGATATCGACTATTTAATTATAACTTCTGAGGAATTTAGGAATATTCTTGAACCATTAGCTCAATGGAAAACTCAAAAAGGTGTAATTTCGAAGATTGAAATTATTAATGATATTGAACAACAATATTCAGGAGGGAATCTCCCTGAAAAAATTAAAAATTGTATTAGAAACTATTATACTAATAACAATACTCAATGGGTTCTTTTAGCGGGAGATCATAATCATGTTCCTACAAAATATATTGTATGTGATGATGGTTATGCTTATGATGGTAATGTTGTTTGTTGCGATTCTTATTATGGAGATATAGATAATGATTGGTCTCAAGAAAAGTTTGATTATAAGGTCGAGATATATATTGGACGTTTACCAGCTAATAGTAAAACAGAAATGCGAAATTTAGTTCAAAGAATATTAGATTATGAAAAAAATCCTCCAGTTGGAGATTGGATGACAAATGCATTATTTGCTGGTGCTATACTTCAATATAGTAGTGATTGGAACTATGATAATAAAGTAGATTACAGGGAATGTGATGCAAATCGACTTCATCATTTTATAAATACTACATTAATACCAGATAATTGGACTAATACGTTTCTTGCACAAACTCAAGGTATAAAAGGTTCTAATTATTCCTGTAATGCAGAATTAGAATACACTAATCTTAAAAATGCTATTAATGAAGGTTGTAGTATTGGTACTATCATTGCTCATGGAAGGCCTGAGAGAATAAGTATATCTGAATGGATTACAGATTATGATGGAGATCTGCTTTTTGATTATACCGCAGATCCTTTTTTTGGAGACGGAATTGCCATAGATGAAATGACGTGGGAAATTCTATTTGAGACTACTATTGCTGATCTCAATGAAGAGGATAAATTAGGATTATATTATATTGGCAGCTGTTCCGTAGGTACTTTTGATTATCCAGAGGATTGCGTTGCTGAGTATTTTTTGAAAAATGTCGCAATTGGATGTGTAGCAGGGAGTTATGTAGTATGGGGAGAAGATCAATGGTATGAACGTGATCATGGAGGATGGTTTATTGATGGGTTGGATTTTCGCTTTTGGGAACAGCTTTTTCAATATAATCAACCGGGGAAAGCTTTAGCATTGGCTAAAGCAGATTATGCTGAGGATCGTCTGTATTCTCTTGAGCCTAATCCATATCCGGAATGGGGAAATAAAACTCTAAAACAATTTAACTTGCTAGGTGATCCAGAAATTCCAATCTGGCTTTCTGTTCCAAAACAACTAAATGTGAGTATTCAAGAACCATTTAATAACAATACCAATAGAATGATTTTAAATGTGACTGCTGATGGTAAACCAGTTAATGGAGCTGTAGTCACCTATTCAAAAAATAATAACCTCCTCTGGAAAGGTGAAACACACGAAAATGGAACAATTGAGGTACCTTATTCTCAAATAGAAACAGATGGTCTTGTTTTTACCATAAGTAAAAACGGTTTTATTCCATTTCAAGCAAACCTTCTGCAATCTGGAGGACCAGAAACAATCTCAGGATATGAAATTCATATTGTATCATTTACAATTCTTGGTTTTATAAGTATTATTACCATTCATTATAGAAAGTCTATCTCAAAGAAAAAAGGAAACAATTAATTTTTTTCTCTTACTTTTTCAAGACTATTCTCAAAATTGTCAATTTGCTCTGAACTCACATTATTATCTTTGATATTCTTTATTAAACCAATAAATTCTTTAATCAATGGATGTTGGAGTATAACACACTTTTGATTCATTGTATTAACATCTAAAATTAATGCAGAATCTAATTTTTCTCCCATCCCTAATACATCCTTTAAAACTAATTCATTGCTCTCTGTATATGATAATATCAAAATATCCTCTGCTATTTGAGAACCATCATTTTCATTTATAATTTTAAATTCACACATTTAGTTTTACTCTTTTCTTAATTTGATGATAAGTTATATTAAGTAATCAATCCCAACAATTATTTTTTCTGAATTTAAGAAATTAAATTTTCTGACGACATTAATAATAAATAAATATATAATGAACATCTAATAGTAATGTACAATTTTGTATGAAATCTATGTAATAAAAATAAAATTATAGACCAAAGTGTATTATTTATGTTAGAAATGAGCAAAGAAGAAATTTGTTACTTGTCAGCTTATGATATGGCAGAAAAAATAAGAAATCAGGAATTATCATCAATAGAATTAACTGAAATTATTATTGAAAGGATAGAAAAAATAAATCCCTTAATTAATGCATTTTGTACTCCGAAATTTGATTTAGCTCGAGAAATGGCAAAGAATGCCGATGAAGCAATCAAAAAAGGTGAAAAGATAAGCTTATTGCATGGTATTCCTGTTTCTATTAAAGATGAAACTGAAACTAAGGGGATTAGAACTACTTATGGATCATTATTATTCGAAAATAATATCCCTCGAAACGATGAAGCGGTTGTTAAAAGAATAAGAGATGCTGGTGTTGTGATATTGGGAAAAACAAATACACCTGAATTTGGCTATAAAGCAGAAACAGATAATTTGATGTTTGGAGT
>JBHLLT010000032.1:0-30663 GCA_048938855.1 Promethearchaeota archaeon | reverse complement strand
GAACCACCAATAATAAATGGCACAATCATAGAGTCTCTAATTCCAATATCATGAGAGAATGGTGAATCTCCTACAGTATGTCCGTGTTCATAATTGAAGTAATAATCGCCTAAAGTTGAAACAACAATATCACAAGATCTAGGATTTTTAAAATATCTTGGAATTTGATCAATTAATATTGGAAAGTTTATAGTGTTTGTGGCTTCTAACCATTCTTCTAAAGTATGATACTTATTATCAAGAATCTTTGCAGTAATTTCATTTTCACTATATTGATAAAAATCCTTACCTTCAAAGCTATATTTTGTTTGTTGATCTTTCCCAAAACCTCGATAATCAATCAATCCATGGTATTTTTTTCTGGATTCATTTTCAAAATATTCAATATGAATAGTTCCTTTTTCTGGTGTATTCTTATTATCTCTATAGTACATATATTTAATTCCTGGAATCTCCCATAAAGTTTTAAAAAGATTTATTTCTTTTTTTCCACTTCCGCTAACTTTAAATTTTTGCATTTCTTGAATGGAAGGATGATGGTGCCATGTTTCTCCGGGAAAATTAAAGAAGCCAACTGAGCCAAAGTTACAATCAAAATCTCCACTTCCTTTTTCAGGAACATATGGAACTAGTCCTTTTTGTTGAAAGAATGGTTCAAGGTCAAAAAAATTTTTTGCTTGATAATTCCCATGATCTGTAATGATACCTATTGCTGTAGAATCGTAATGTCCCATCTTTTTAAGTGTATCGATTAAAGATCCAAGATATTTATCACATTTTATAATTAAATTAATATAATTGTTATCATTGAATCCTTTCCTATGCATAATATCATCTGTTTGGAAAATATATCCTACACTGATTAATGGAACTTCCTTATCTGGGAAATAACTTTGAGGATGCTCAAATGCAATTTTAATATTATTAAAGATTCCCTCTACATCAAAAACATTTTTTGCTGCAACAAAATACGCTCCCCGAAACAAAAAACAGCTTGAGCTTAATTTATTCCCTTGTAGGGACTGTTCAAAAATAGTCTTCACATTTTTTCCAATATCTTTGTTGACCTTTAATAATTGCGATCGTTCTCCATAATTACGAATAAAAGGAGGTTTTTTACTCTTTGATGGAGGATCTGATCGATTTAACCAGTGATACATTGGAACTCCATTTCCCTCTTTAGGAAAATACCCTGAATATGAGCCAGTAACTATATTACCATAACAAGGAAAAGTTATAGCAGGATATGAAGTAACACAATTAGCACATGCAATACCATTATCAGCTATTCTTTTTATATTTGGAAGTTTTCCCTCATTCATCCATTTAAATAAATGCTCTGCGCGAACATCATCAAGAATTATCAAAATAACTTGGTTAACCATTGCGGTTCTAACCATGATATTCAAATAATAGTTAATTTAATTTTAATCTTTTTAAATGGATGAATAAAGAATTTAAAATCATGGTTAAAAATGTGAAATTTAAAGTTTTCCTTTTTAGTCGTAAAACTTTAGTTTCACATCACATTTTTTAGATTTAATGAGTGAATCTGTGGAACATAATTTTATTGTAGGAATTTTTGGAGCAAATTTAGAGTATAATAAACTTATTGGACAAGCATTAGGTGCACCAGGTACAAAATCAGATATTCAATTTTACAATCGACTTGATGCAGAGCTGAACCAAGTATTTTGTGCATTGACTCCTTTAGATTATCCTAATAAAATTAAACCTTTTTTACAAACACTGGTCTTAACTAATATTCATCTTTTGGTTTTAGATTTAGATATTGGTTTAAACTCTATAATAGGAGAAATTATTGTGGGGATGGATTTATTTCACCAAATATATAATACTCAGGAGTTAGTAGTAATTTCTGGTATTACTTCTAGAAATGAGTGGAAATTATTAGATTTTAAGGAAAAAGTAAAAAAAATTCTAGATACAACTAGTTTAAAAGATACACAATTAATCGATTTAAGGATTAAAGAAGATTACATTAAGTTGAAAAGGAAAATAATTGAACTTCATTCACGGTCTGAAGAATTAAATAACGAAATTAATGGAATTACGAAAATTTTAATAGATCACGCTTTTCCAGTAAAGGGTATTGGAACCGTTATTTTAGGAATCGTCAAGGAAGGAAAAATAAGCACTGGCCAAATGTTAGAATTAACGGGGTATGATGGCCCTAGTAAAAAAGTTATTATTCGAAGTATCCAAAAGCATGATCGAGATTTTAAGACGGCTATTAAAGGTGATCGAGTAGGTCTCGCATTAAAGGGTAATATTTCCGCAGAAGATATCAGTAGAGATAACATTTTAACTAATCAAGGAATATTCATATCAGAACACCAAATTAAGGCAAGGGTCTTTATTAATCAATTTTATAAACCTAAGGATAATGTTGTAAAGCCAGGAAATGGGATTCAATATAATGCGCTGGTAGATTTAAAATCTACACCATTCAAATTTACTGAAGGAGATGAAATCCTTCCTGGAAACTCTGGAATAGTAAATATGAAATTTGATAAAACTTTTTATCATAATGGATCTGGATTAAAAGGAATTATAACAGATTTTAATCGATTTGATAATAAATTGAGAATCATAGGATATTTTATTCAATTATTAAATTAAAAATTTTAAATTCCCCTATATATTAAAATAATTAAGTATTCAATATGAATATGTGAAAATTTTCGGTGCTACGACTTGTCTTTATCTATTCTTTGATAAAAATTTACATAAGTTTTAAATAAAATATTGATATATAGAATTTGAATTTTTAATCTTTGATCATCAAATATGGATACTATTCATAAAGTTTTTTTTAAAAATTCATCAGATATGAGTGAACTAGAGTCTAATTCTATAGATTTAATTATAACTTCACCTCCGTATCCTATGATTGAAATGTGGGATCCATTATTTTCATCTTTAAACAATGAGATTAAGCATACACTTGAGAACGGAGACGGAAAGAGAGCCTTTGATTTGATGCATCAGGAGCTGGATAAAGTGTGGGCAGAAGTTACTCGAGTTTTAAAAGTTGGAGGGATTTTATGTATAAATGTTGGAGACGCTACCAGAAAAATTGGAAAATCTTTTCAATTATTTCCGAATCATATCAAAATAGCTAATACATTTCTAGCTAAAAATTATATACAATTACCTGGTGTATTATGGCGAAAACCAACAAATAGCCCTAATAAATTTATGGGCTCAGGTATGCTTCCCCCTAACGCATATGTTACCCTTGAACATGAATATATTTTAATTTTTAGAAAGGGAGAAAATATAAGGAATATAAAACCCAAATTAAAAAATAGATATTATAGTGCCTTCTTTTGGGAAGAAAGAAATAAGTGGTTTTCAGATATTTGGGATGATATAAGAGGAATTTCTCAAACTCTTAATTTCAATAGTAATAATCAAATTGAATTAAGGGAACGATCAGCATCTTACCCTCTGGAAATTCCTTATCGCTTGATCAATATGTTTTCATTATTTGAAGATATTATACTAGATCCATTTTGGGGAACTGGAACCACTTCAATAGCAGCAATGATTTCCGGTAGAAATTCTATCGGGTATGAATTGAAATCTGAATTTAAAGATGTCTTTAAAAAAAACATAGAAACCATTAAGGAATTAAATAATGATATAAATAATGATAGGATAAATCAACACCTTGATTTTATAGAGAAATACAAAAAAAATTCCAAGGTTCTAAAATATAACTCTGTTTTTTATAAATTCCCTGTAGTAACAAAACAAGAAGTTCAACTTGTCTTATATTCTATAAAAGATTATAGTGAAGAAGGAAATATATTTCATCTTAACTACCAAATATATGAAATCGGTTAAATAATCAATTTTTTTTAAAAAATCCTTCTCGAGCAGAGTTTTCATCAAATAACTTTCCAAAATGGTTTTTTTATTTGAGTCATTATTTAGGATTTTTTATTTACAATCTTCGGCTTGTTGGAGATTAATTTTAATAAATGCTTCTTCCTGAAGATTTCGTTGGTCTGATTTTACAGACCTATTTACTTGATGAAGATGCTTCATAGCGTTACTTTTTCCTTGTTTAATATTTTCGAATAATTCTTCTTTGCTTTCTCCACCAGATATAACGAGAGCAGTTTGAAATGTATGATCAGGCTCTATAGTCATGAATTCAATTTGTAAAGCAGATAAAATTTCTCCAGGTCCTTTGTGGAGCGTATTGGAAAGATTCATTTTATTCTGATCAACTGTAAAATCTTTAGTTAAACATGATTCAAAGTTGGTAGATTTAGAAATGGGAGAGAATCCACCATATAGACCGGTATTGTCATATTGGTAAATTATATCATTTTCTTTGTCATAACCTGAGAGATCGTTATCATATCCCGCTAATCCATTTATATCAAAATCAAAGACAAAATACATCGAAAAATCTTTCAGTGCAAAATCTGATATATTTTTTAACGTGAAAAATGTATTAATATATGGTACTTTACGAGGATTGAAGATATCCTTGTATACACGAACAAATTCTTTTTTTTCTAACGGAATTGGAGATATTTTTTTTTCTTTTACCAGTTTCTTTAAATACGCTGTAATATTGAAATCAAGAGTGATTCTACTTATATGTGTTCCTGTTCTGGTGTTAACCATATTATAAATCGGTGTAGGTTCAATATTTTTAAGGATCACTGGAATTGTACCAATCTTTTTTCCTTCTAATTTAAAACTAAACCAAGGGCCGGTTAATTCCTGTTCACTTAAATAAATGAGGTATTTTCCTTTGTATGTAAGCTCTTTTATTGAAAAACCCATAACGTATCCACGCGTATTTCACGTAGCTAAAATCTCATGCCATACAATTTTGAGTACTATTTCATAAAACCTCTTTTAATTATTATTAATTTATCGATTTAATAATGTTAGTTAAACACGGATTAAAAAAATGATGTTGAATTCAAACAAATGGAATTAAAAAAAAAATAGAAATTTATTCATTAACTCTTTTCAATCTCTTCTCTTAATGTTCTTTTCAAAACTTTTCCAACTGTAGTTAAGGGTAGTGAATCCCTAAATTCCCAAATTCTAGGATTTTCATATTTTGAGAGATGTTCAGAAGCATAATTTTTCAAATCTTCTTTAACTTTTTCACTTAGTTGGATGCCTTCTTTAAGTTGGACAATTGCTTTAACAGTCTCACTGCCTGGGCGCTCTGGATCTGTAAGACCAATGATAGCAACCATTTCAACATTAGGATGCCTTGTTAAGATATCCTCAACATGAACACTATACACTTTATAACCACTAACAATTAACATATCTTTTGTCCGATCTACAATTGTAATAAAACCATCTTCATCCATAACGCCTACATCACCAGTATGAAACCATCCATCAATGATCGTTTTAGAATTTGCTTCTGGCTTATTGTAATACCCCCTAGTGACTTGAGGGCCTCTACAAATTATCTCACCAGGTTTACCAAGCTCAACTTGTTTCCCAGTTTCAACATCAACAATTCGAATTTCGGTATCTGGTACTGGTATACCAACTGTCCCAATTTTTTTTTTCCCACGATAAGGATTCATAGTTAAAATTGGAGATGTCTCTGTCATTCCATATACTTCCATAAGTTTATTTGTTGCTTTCATCGAAGTTTCAAAATCACGAATTGCCTCAGCAGGGAATGGAGCCGCACCAGAAATATAGACTTCCAATCTATCTAAAGCGGATTCAGGAATTTTATCTGCTAGTGGACTGTTTTTTATTGATAAATATAAAGTCGGTACATTAACCATTATACTAGGATGTTTATCGATTACTTCTTTAATTAAGTGTTTGGTATCTCTAGGATCTGCAATTAAAATTTGTGGTCCAGATATGTAAAGTGTAACCATACTCATTGCTAATCCTGCTAAATGGAACATTGGAAAAGCAGATAAGTTAATCTCACCCTCACCTGCTACTTTTCTGTCAATCCAAGTTATAATTTGCTCCATATTTGAAATAATGTTTCGATGGGTTAGTTCTGTACCTTTTGGAAGCCCTGTGGTACCTCCTGTATATTGAAGTAGAGCTAGATCTTTTTCAATATCAATATCAGGAATTTTAAAATCCTTTTGTATTTTCATCACTTCTTGGAAATCGATTACATCTTTTCCGGGATATGGTTTAACTTTTCCTTTTGGAATCTTTCCTGCTAATTTTCCAATGAATACTAGAGCGCCAGGAAGTCCCATATAATCAGCAATATTAGTAGTGATAATTGATTGAAGATTTGGCACATTATCCAATATCTTTATTAAAACTTTCGCATAAATCGCATCCAGAGTAACAAAGAATTTCGCTTGAGAATCATTTAATTGATAAGTAATTTCAGTTGGGCTTAAAAGGGGTGAACATCCTGAAGCAACTCCGCCTGCAATTAACGTCCCGATATGTGCTACCATGTATTGAGGACAATTTGGGAGCATAATCGCCACTCTATCACCTTTAACTAAGCCATTTCTCTGTAAAAAAGTAGCAAAGCTATATACATAACTTCGAAACTCTTCAAATATTATTTTATTTTTCATAAAATAACAAGCTACTCTATTGGGGTATCTTGAGATTGCTTTATCAAATAATTTACCAAGACTTTCCCTTGGATATTCCAAACTTGGTTTAACATGTTCATCATATGATTTTAACCAAATTTTAGAATCATATGGAGATCGCTGTGTTTGTATTTTATTCACCTTTTTTTACAATTAAGTAAAATAAAGTATTACTAAAATCGTAAATATCATAAATATTTGTTTCTGAATTTAAATAATTTTTCTAGACTCTTGATAAAATTATAATATCTGTAATACAAAAAATTAATAAATTCCTTCAAAAAGTAGATTTTTAAAGATTTTCTATAAGTCTATAGCCAATATAAAAGAATGTGATCACATATAGCTACACTTAGAAGACCTTCAACTTCTTTGAAATAATTCTGCAAAAATTCTTTCAGTAGATTAGTTCTAGGAAGCCGTTCCATTTGTATTAAACTTTTTCTTATTATTAAATTCTTAGATAATACAAAAATAATATAAATATAGGTATTTAGATAATATTAAAATCATACCTAAGTCAAGTTCTACATACCATTCTATTTTAAATTCAAATCTCATCATTTTTCAATTATGATAGAATCTTCATCTACTGATCCAGACATTTTGAAAATAGAGGAAAATATTGCTAATATCTTAGATCGTGCAGTTAAACTTTTTAGAAGGACGAATCTTGAGGAACTAGCCGATAAATGGGATAAAATACTAAAGACGTACAATTCCAAAAAAAAAAATCAATAATTTAGCTAAAATTCAATCTTTTAGAGTTTTCATATAGTTCATAATATATTTCTGATTATTTTCCGATATCTGATATAACTGAAAAACTAAAGAATCAATCGCTTCTTGGTGTATTTCCAAATCATCTAAGTGATTTAGAATAAGTTTAACTCTTTCTATTATTTTTTTAGCAATACTCCTTTCTTTATTGGAACTCGGAACTTTGATAGGGAAATCTTTTATTTTCTCAATTAGAATTCTTGGGAATAATTTTTTATACGTTCCAAATGATTTAATGAAGAAATAGGAAAGAAGGGTTGAATTGATTAGACCTAATAAGTAATAATTATTAAATTCCCGAATTGGGGATTGTTTAATACTTAAATTATAAAACGACTGAGAAGTCAAAGATAAATTATTGTCATAGGTAGCACAGATTTTGCCATTCTGACTAATCTGCCTTATTATTATTCTATCTTTATAAAGATTGAAATCTTTATAATTAATTCCAAGCTTAGAAGTGTCAATATATTTATATTGAGTTATCTGATATCTATTAATTGAAAATAGAAATAATTGATAGTTATCCTGCCTTTCTATTGTAAGGATATCGTCATAAATAATATTCTCACTATTTTCTTCATTTAAAGTTGAATTACAAATATCACATTTGAATTTCTTTTGAGGAAATGGGAAATATTTATTACAGGTTTCACAATAAATTATTTTCCCTGTTTTAGATAACTCAACCCCTCTGCCTAATATTAATTTTACATTATATTTATCCTGCAAATTCTTTAATTTAGGAAAATCTGAGTTTAATTGATCTAGTATTAAAATATCAATCTCATTTAAATGAATTAAAAATTTATAGCCCCATTTTTCTATGATTTTCTGGGGAAGAACCTCTTCAGATTGATTTGCGTATTTCAACCTAATTAAGTTATTTTTTCTTTCTGATGCATTATTTTCCTTTTCCAAAATTATAATAATATTTGAAACAATAGGATCACTAAATTTTGGACCAGTATGATAAATTTCTCTGATTTTTGTTTTATCATATATATATTTTCTAAGAATTGAACGATTTGAAAGTGCTAACAGCGAATCTGGAACGATATATCCTAAAATACCTCCTTGTCTTAGCATTTTTATCCCAAGTTCTATAAATATTTGATAATAGTCATATTGACCATCATTTGTATCAAAATTTGACATTTCAATAATTGACCTTTGATCAAAGGGAATATCCCTAATGAATAAATAAGGAGGATTTCCTACTACAAAATCATATTTTTTTTCACTATGCATCGTTAAAGCATTGCAATTCTTTATATTAAACCATGGTAAGCGATAATCTGGCTCAAAAGATATTATATGATTTAAGATTTCGAACAGGGTGAAATAAAAATTAATTTGACATAGGATACAAGCAATTGGGTTAATGTCAATACCAAAAATATTATCCTTTATGGTTGAAATAATACTTTTAGCTTCATTAACAGTTAATTCAGAAATCTGTTCTCTATTATAAGTTTTAAGATGTTTTTTAATTAATATCCTAATTACTTGTATGAGAAAGCTTCCAGAACCACAACTAATATCTATTATTTTTTTTGACGTAAAACCATTATAACCAATTCTATTTAGGATATACTTAACTATTGATGGTGGAGTATAGAATTCACCATACTTTTTTTTTTCTTGATGCGTTCTAATCTTTTCATAAATTTCAGTCAATATATCTGAATCTTCAATCTGTATACCAGAGTAAGAATCAAACGAAAAAAGTTTTTTAATTATGTTAGTTAGGGATTTAGAATTATTTTGTTCACTTGAATTAAAATTATAGAGTTTTTTTAGTTGTCCGACAATATTTTCTTTTTCCAAATAATCAATAAATTCTTTCATACGGAATTGAAAAGTGAATCCCTTTTCTTAAATTTAAATAATAAGAATATTTCATTTTTATTATTTACAATTTAATAGTAGCTATTAAATTTATAAGATGTGTTTTAAAATTGAAGAATTTTTATGTTGTAAAAGCACATTTTAAAACATATCAAATTTAAATAATATTAATCTATATGTTTTTTGACTGAGTAATAGGAATTCATAGATAAAATATGATAATCGATATCATTCTGATTATAATTTCAGTTATTATCTCTTTAATCGGCATCTTTTCTCTATATATAAAGCGTGAGAATTTTGGGAGTAAATTAAATATTTTTTTAAATGGATTGATTTATATTGTTTTGGGAATATTTTTTAATACTTTTTTCTTTTTATCTTCGGAGATTTATTTTACAGAAGATCAAGCTCTTATTTTATGGCATTTTACAATACTGTTCTGGGTTTTTTCATTAAGTATGTTGAGCCTAATTCAGAGATTTGTAATCAATTATGAAAAGAAAGCAATTTTATCTATGCTCCTTTATTCACTATTTATGGGGATTATATTAGGATTAGCCTTCATACCTAACTCATTTACAATTACTTTAAGCTATGGATTCTATTTTTTTAACTTTCAGAATTTAGTGCTTCTTATTTCGATTCTTAGTTATAATATAGTTATTATTGGAGTATTGTGTTATAATATTATAAAATTTTATTCAAATATACGAGATAATAAATCAAAAAAAATGTTAAGTACTCTTACATTTGAGTTTTGTGTTATTATTATCTTATTTTCTACATATATTATTACAAAAAATTATTTTATAAAATATTTTTATGCTACTTTTTACATATTTGGTGCTGTTTTTGTTTCTTATTATTTAATTAAAAAACCATTTATGTTCATTGAACTAACAAATAAAATTTATGATTTTATTATTTTCCATAGAAGTGGAATTCTGCTTTATTCATATAATTTCGAAACCGGTACTGAGACCGATGAATCTCTCTTAAAAGGATCGATCTTAATAGGGATTAACCATATTCTTTCAAATTTTATTAACAAAAAAGATCAATTAGGACTTATTAAAATGCAGAACAGAGATATTATATTTGAATATGATAATACACATGGTTATGCTTTATTATTAACTACTAATCATAGAAATTCTTTTATTAATAAAGCTGTGAGTAAATTTATGAAGAAATTCACTGACTTGAATCAAGAGAAATTGAAAAATCTGACAGGTCTTATTGATGCTTCAGAATTTAGGAATGCAAAAGATATAATTTTGGAGTTTTTTGAACCGTTTATAATAAACAGTTAAATTAATCAGATCATTTAGTTTTGAAAAAAATATTCTATTATTACTAATTTTTATTAAAATGATATGAGACTTTATCAATAATAAATAAAATTATATTTATAACGGTATCTTCTATATTCATTAATAATAATATAATTGAAAAGTTTGGGTTATTTGTTGAAATCAGATCATCTGTAGAACTAAATAAATTATATTGTGAATAATTAAAATGTCTATAATTTCTTTAATAATAATTATTGGGTTTATAACGACCTTTTGTGTAAGTATCTATAGTCTGATTTCTATAGTTAAAAATCATAATAAGTATGGTACTAAAATTTCAACAATTTTAAACTTTTTAGCAATTTTCAACGCTGTATTGATCTATTCTTCTTTATATATGTTGTCTGTTTTCCTTTTGATTTCTGAAAGCGTCAATATCTTATTATGGAAAATATCTTTAATATCTGGATTTATCTCTTTGTTTATTACTTCTTTAATCTATTCTTTTTTAAAGGAATTTAAGAAGATTCCGTCTTTTCCTTTTTTAACTTTTACTACCTTGGCAGGGTTATTAATTGGATCATTTTTTTCCCCTAATTCAGTTCAAATATCAGTTAATTCACTTAATTCACCACCTTTTTTTGTTAGTGATCTTTCAATAATTAATTTTTCATTCGATATGTTCACTGGAGTAATAATAGTAGTATTTCAATTATCTTCACTATTGTTTTACTTCTTATTTTCCTATATGATATATATAAAAGCAAGAAATAAAGATTCAGTGAAAGCATTAATTTTTAATACATTTATCATTTCCATCCCCTTCCTAATGTACATTTTATATATTTTTTTCCAAGTGTCGTTATTTAGAGAATTACATTTTCTTTCTTTGTGGATTAATATCTTATCAATATGTTATATGATATTACGAAAACCTGAAATGTTTTCAGAACTAACAAATAAAATTCATTACATCAATATTTACCATAAATCAGGGATTTTATTATATTCCTATCAATTTAAAACTGAAAATAGCCAAGTTGATTCAACTGTATGGGGTAATATTCTAATAGGAATCAACCATATTCTCTCTGAATTTGTTGATCCTAAAGATCAAATCGATGTACTTCAAACAGACAACTCAGATATTATAGTTAACTATGATAATCTTGGATTTGCTGTTGTAATAATTACTAATCGTAAAAATATAGTTTTAAAAAAATTAATGGATAAATTTGCTAAAGAATTTAAAGAAAAATATAGAAATGAATTAACTGAAATCCAAGATCTTAATAAATTAATTAATGTTTCAGAGTTTAAGGAGACAAAAGATATTATCGAAAGTAATTTTCAGATGTATTTATAAACTTTTTTCTAATAAAATTGGTCTCCAGAAGTTATTAATCTTTCCAAGATATAAATAAAATAATAATCAAATATACAAAGTTAAAATATATGGTGTAAAAACAGATTGTCTGTAAAATTCTGTCCTAATTGTGGAAATGAATTGGAACCATCTACAACTTTTTGCCCATTCTGTGGAACAGATTTGGGCGTAAAAGAAGAACAAATTAAAAAGGATCTAGGTAAAGTAGAATATGCAGGATTCTGGAGCAGATTAGTTGCCCTCATTATTGATGGCATCATCATTGGCTTAATTAGTTCCTCAATCTCACTTATTATATTTGTTTCGTGGATACCTTTTAATATTTTTAATCCTTTTGGTGGCTGGTGGACAGTTTCATTTCCATTTGATTGGATGCTCGGCTTTTTATATTTCTGGGGCTTTGAGACTGGTAAAAAGGGTCAAACTGTAGGGAAAATGGCCATGAAAATCAGGACTGTAGATGAGAATACTTTAAGCCCAACGAGCTCAAGAAATTATGCTATTAATAACGTTTTTAAGAGTTCTCCTTTTCTAATAATCGATTTTCTTATTGGGATTATTAAAAATTCTGGAGATTCTAAAAAAAGAGTAAGAATTATGCAAAATATTTCTGAGACTGTGGTAATTAACGTAAAAGAAGCATAATTTAATTATTTTTAACAATATTTTTTTCTTTTTTAGAAATTCTCTATTATCTAAAGATTTATAAGTCTGAATTTTCATGGATAACCCGAGGATATAAAAATGGAAGTTTTAGAATATCCACAAGATAAAGCTTGGGCTTCTGATTGGAAAGTTATTGTAGAGATATTTGATACTATCGATCAATTGAAATCATTGTTTAAAAGATTAGATGTTCCATATTTAAGAGAAATTCAGCAAAAACTATTGATTCTAAACCTCGAAAAATACGCTTGGTCGCTGCAAAATTATATTATTGAAAAATATTCTAAATCTTAGATATAAATATTCCGTGTAATCTATAGAGATTATATTGGACTTGTTTGTCTTCTCTTTTTCTAAAAAATTAATATTTATTAAAGTTTAGATAGAGGTATATTAAAAAATAATAATTTCACAATAAAATTTTAGTTATAGGTGTTAAATTACGGATGACTGAAGAACAACGATTTAGCCGTGGTCAAAAATGGAGTTTTGGATTAGGAAGTTTTGCTCAATGGTTTATAAATACTGCTTTTAATATCTATGTTTTTACTTATTATTTCACAGTTGTAGGATTGCCCATTGGATGGTATATGCTTGCTGCAGTATTATGGACGATATGGAACGCTTTTAATGACCCTATAATCGGATATTTATCAGATCGCACTCACACTCGGTGGGGACGCAGAAAACCTTACATAATGGCTGGCTTAATTCCAATGTTAATATTGGAAATTATTATCTGGCTCCCCCCCACTGGAAATGACGTTCTAACTTTTGTATACTTACTTATAATGTTAATGTGTTATGATACTTTTTATACTATGATCGCTCTCCCCTATGATAGCCTATTCCCTGAACTTTATACCACAGTTGGAGAACGATCTGAAGTAAATACGATTAAACAAATACTATCTGTTGTAGGTTTACTGTTTGCTGCATTGGTACCAGGATTAGTTCTTATGTCTGCAGAGACAAGAACAACCTATTTAATGAACGGAATTATTACCTCAATAATTATAGCAGCATCGTTAATAGTTTCTCTAAAATGGGGAGTTACTGAACGAAAAGAATTTAAACTTGACTATCAACACGAGTTTAAATTCGTAAAAAGCTTAAAATACACAATGAAAAACAAGGGATTTGTACTTTATACTATCATGTTTTTTTTGTATGAATATGTTTTATTGCTTTTGGCGACATTAGTACAAATATTTGGGAGGAATGTACTTAATATTGATGCATTTGATACTTCTTTGATAATGGGTGCAATGTATATTGCTGGAGCAGTTTCAGTTGTGTTATGGAGATGGTTGGATCTTAAACTTGGAAGCAAGAGGGGTTATGCAATTTCTATTGTTGCGTACTTTTTTGCGTCATTACCATTGATGTTTATTGCAGTGTATGAAATTGTATTGATCATAGCAATTTTAATGGGTATTGGATTTGGCGGTATGCTCTACTTTATATACCTTATTATTGCTGATGTCATTGATGATGATGAGTTAAAGACAGGTGTACGACGTGAGGGAGCATTCTTTGGAATAACTAACTTCTTTATGCGACTCTCGATGATTTTATCAATTGTAACAATTGGGATTGTGTTTGTCCAAAGTGATTGGGAAGTTTACAATCCATTAATTGATCAAACTTTTGCTCTCAGATTCCTGTTTATTGTTATTCCTGGTATAGCATTGGGGATTTCGCTAATTTGCCTCTACTTTTATCCTTTTTCAAAATCAAAAGTTCAGGAAATTAAAAAAAAATTAATAGAGCTTCATAAAGAAAAAGCAGAAAAAGTAGAGTCAGCTTAAACTTCTTTTTTTTTTAATTTATTCATCTGAAGTGGGTAAATCTATTTTGGTATCAGAATCTTCCAATCCCTCAAGTCTTCGATATTCTTCATATGTACGTTTTGAAACCACTTCATAGTATTTCTTTAACTTCTTTTCAACATCTTCAGAAAGATCAGGTCCTTTTTGAGTATTTAAAATCTTATCTATTTTTTCCTTGGCTCTTGCAATCATATCTTTGCCACCTGCTCTTTCCCATATGGTCCTTCTGTCCCTATCAGCAAGTAAAGGTACGAAAAGTTCCTTTCGAGTGTTTTTAGCTGTATGTTTTAAACTTAAATATGATTTTTGTGAAGTCGCAACTTGTTTTATTTGCTCAACTGCTAGTGATTCTTCATCAACTCTTATACCTTCCAGCCCTCTTTTAACAATACTGCAAAATTCATCATCAATTATAAGTAGTTCTAAGGCCTCGGAAAGTGAAGATTCATACGTCCCAGCACACGTAATATAATTTATTCCTGCAGAAGCAGCACAGAAAAGAGTCATAAAACGCTCTTGACCATTTTGAATATCAAAACATTTAGATTCTGTTACTAATCCAGGACCTCTTGAGGGTATTTTATAAAATCTGGCTAATTGAGCAGTAGCAGCTGTAATTAAACCAGTTTCTATGGAACCCCACGCAACATTTCCAGTTGAAGGATCCATTGGTGCTGACATCGAAGAATAAAAAACTGGTGCTCCTGGATTAATTAATTGAGTAAGCACAATTGCAGATAAAGTTTCCATATTAGCTTGGACAAGTAATCCCGCTAAAGTTACTGGTGCTGTTGAGCCAGCACTAGCAGCAGGAGCCACAATTAATGGTTGATTATATTTTGCAAAGATAAAAAGACCATTCAATAAAATTTGAGTATGTATTAGAGGACTAGTCGGATTATAGAAGCCGATGAGTCGAGGTCTTTTTTTAAGTTCCTCTTCTCCTCCTACAATAATAGAAAGAAGATTCATCATATCTTGGGATGCTATTCTTCCGAGGCAGCCAAGACCGTAAGGTTTAGTACTATTATGTGCCCAAGCATTTATAGCATGCCAATGAAGTTCAGTATATGGGACATCATTCGGCCAGACGTCCACATGACTACAATGAATATTCTTTAATGCGTCTACAATGCGGATTTGCTTAATTGTGTCCTCCAAGACAGTCTTTCGAACTCCTTTTTTACTTTCAGGATCATATATTCTCACTGGGGTTCCAACTGTTGCAAAATTGACAGTTTGGGTGTCAATGTTAAGCTCAAACGAAGCATCATGACCCCACAATGAAAAAGAACTAGGAACAGTTTTAAGATGCTTTATTACAAGATCTTCAGGAAATTTGATATAATGTTCATTCTCATCATCTATAAAACATCCATGTTCTTTGAGAAAATTGCGAGTTTCTGGAGATTCTACCTTCACTCCGATAGATTCTAAGAGTTCAAGGGTTTTTACATGGATGAGTTCAATTTCTTCTTGTGTTAACGCTTCTAATTTGTTTAACTTCATAATTGTAAATTTTTTTTTAATTGATTTTTTTATAGTATAATTTTTAACTTTATGAACTTAAATTTGTTTTAAAGCTTGATCTAAATCAGCAATAATATCCTCTGGATCTTCTAATCCCACGGAAAATCGAAAGTGAGTATTTGAAATCTTCATAGCCTTGCGTTCCCATGGTGCGAGTTCTAACCCTGTCATAATTGAGGTATATTCAATTAAAGAGGTTAAATCACCTAAGGATACTCCAACTTTAATTAACTTTAGAAGTTCTATAAATTTTCTGCTTGCTTCTACTGATTCCAGTTCAAATCCAATCATTCCACTAAAATCTTTCATTTGTCTTTTTGCTATATCATGACCTGGATGAGATTTTAATCCCGGATATGCCACATTTATGACTTTTGAATGTCTTTCTAAAAAACTGGCTACTTTCATTGCATTTAAGGAATGACGAGTCATTCGAAGATTTAACGTTTTAATTCCTCGCAAAATAAGCCATGCATTAAATGGACTTAATACAGGACCTTGCATTGAATGCCAGAAAAAATGAATATTTTGAATATCATTTTTTGGGCCAATTATGGCTCCACCTAAACAATCTCCATGCCCATTAATATATTTTGTAAGGCTTTCTACAACAAGATCAGCACCTAATTCAAGAGGACATTGAAGTGCTGGAGAAGCAAAGGTATTATCAACTATGCATTTACCATCCACTTCATGAATTATGTTTGCACAAGCTTCAATATCTATAACGTCAATGGAAGGATTTGCTGGTGATTCTAGAAAAATGAATTTAGTATTTTCGTCAACATTTTTCTTTACTTCAGCTAAATCACAAAGATTAACTCTTTTACACTCAAATCCCATTTGAGGGTATAATTTTGTAAGAATACGGTAAATATCAACATACTGATTAGTATGAATTATTATATTAGGATACTCTTCAGGTCTAGATTCTAGGAATTTTTTTTTAATTTTATCTGGGCGCATACGTTCAACGCGTTGTTGCAAAATACTTGAACATGCAAGATGTACTGCTGCCATTCCAGATGCTACAGAGATCGCACTTTCTCCTTTATGAAGCGTTGCTAATTTATAGTTTAGCGCATAAACCGTAGGATTTTCTGTTCTTGAATAATGATAATGGTTACTCATTAATTCACTTAAAGAAGAATAAGTATATGATTTTGAAGTATAAATAGGTGTTCGAATACTATGTGATGTTTCAGGATACGGATCTTCGCCAGCACGAATTAATTGAGTATCAAACTTTAGTTTATCCCATTCACTACGGTTCTCCTTATTTATTTCTTGAAAAGATTTTTTAATTTCTGGCATAACTTTCACATTATCTTTTTAAATTATTTTAGTAAATTTGGCATGGCTTTTCAATATTAAATATATAGATAAAACTTTTTACATAATTTCAATTATAAAAAAGAAGAAACAACATGATTTAATGAGTTCAAAATGACTTTAGATGAAAAAATTAAAGAAGCTATTATAGAGTGGGATGAGGAAGGTCTGAAAGAAATTTGTCGTTCTATTCTCGACAATAAAGAAGCCACAGCTGTAGATTTGTTAAAGATCATCGGATCTGTTATGCAATATATAGGCAAGCAATTTGAAGAGGAAGAAATTTTTCTACCAGATTTAGTTGGATCTGCTAATGTAGTGAAAAATGCAATTGATGAAGTTTTAGATCCTGCGATTAAAGAATCAGGTCAAACCAAAGAAACTGCGGGGATAGTAGTTATTGGGACGGTAGAGGGAGACGTTCATAGTATTGGGAAAGATCTTGTTGGGAGTTTCCTTTTTTCGAACGGATTTGAAGTTTATAACTTAGGAGAAGAAGTTCCTGCTTCAAAATTCGTAGATAAAGCTGAAGAAGTTAATGCTCAAGTGATTGGACTTTCATCTTTATTAACTATGTCAATGGACTTTCAACGTCAAGTTATTGAAGAATTAGACAAAAGAGGATTACGAGGAAAATTTAAAGTTATCGTTGGTGGTGCTCCCACATCGGAGGGATGGGCTGATCAAATTGGTGCAGATGGATGGGCTGACGATGCTATTGAAGCAGTAAATTTAGTACAAGAATTACTTAAATGAAAAGAATATGATGTGAAATATTTATGAGAATGAAAAAATTAGAATTACTTTCAAAAGATGAAATTGAATTAATAAATTCAGCATCTTTAGAGCTTTTGTCCTCTGTGGGCATTAAAATAGATTCTAAAGAAACACGAGATTTACTTGAAAAAAATGGAGCTGAAACAAATTCTGATTCGAAGTTTATTAAATTTCCTGAAGAACTTGTTAAAGAACGCCTTAAAACAGTACCCGATTCATTTAGCTTATATGGTCCAGATGGAAGTTTTAGTTTTGGAATAAATATGGAAAGTATGGTATTTGCTACAATAGGAACTCCAGTAAAAATTTATGATCCAACACATAAAAGTGGAGTTAAAAAAACTGTCTTGGAGGATACAATTAAGCAAATCCGAATTGTAGATTATTTAGACAATATTTGTTGCTCTAATTTAGATATTTGGCCTAATGATATATCTTATACTGCTATACATGCTCATTGTATTTATCAATGGGCAAAAAATACTAAAAAACCGTACGGAATGGGTTGTATTGGTAGATTAGCATCACAAGATATGATGAATATGGTATCGATAGTTGTCGGAGGAGATGAAGAATTAATTAAAAGGCCCAGATTGGTAGGTTATTTTAGTCCAACAAGCCCCTTACACTTTCCTCAAATTATGACTAATGGATTTGAAATTTTCGCTAAATATAAACAACCTACGATTATTCCCCCTGAAGCTTTAGCGGGTACTTCTGCTCCTGTTACTCTTGCAGGTTTACTAACTCAGACTAATGCAGAAATCATAGGAGGAGCAGTTCTTTCTCAAATTTATAATCCTGGTGCGCCTATATTTTATGGTACAGTGTCTCATATTACTGATATGCGTTCTGGTAATTCAGCCATGGGAAGCGTTGAGACAGGACTGATTACTGCTGGAATTGCTCAATTAGCTAGATTTTATAATATTCCCTCGCGTGGACCAGGACTAGTTACCGATTCAAAAGTACTTGATCTCCAAAATGGTTTTGAAAGATATCAAACACTCTTGCTAGCAGCTCAAGCAGGTATAAACTACATAACATGTGCTGGGACCTATGAAGCAACTCTTGTTGAAGCCTTAGAATTACTCGTGATTGATGATGAATTAGCAGGTATGGTCAGAAGAGCGGTGGAAGGAATTAATGTAAACGAAGAAACAATTGGATTAGAAACTATAAAAAAAGTAGCTACAAGCGAGAAACCAGGTTCTAACTATTTAGCTGAAAGACATACAAGAAAATTTATGAAACAAGAATTATATATGCCTATTCATAAACTTACCAATAGAGATAGGAGAACAACTTGGCGTAAAAAAGGATCAAAAGATATTATTATATCTGCTAAAGAAAAAGTAGAACAGATATTGAATGGATTTACTCCAAGAGATATATCAACTGAAGTTGAGTCTAAACTTCTAACTTATATTAAAGAAGTAGAAGAACGAACTCTTGAATATTATATGGAAGCAGAGGGATTAAGGGCAGGTACAGTATCTTTGCCTGGTAAAGATGTAATGATTTAATAAAATTCATTTATTCAAGTTATTCTTTATCAATTTCTTTCCTTTTTCTTAATTTATTAAGTAAATCCACAAAATTTACTTTTAGCATAATATATACAGTAGTAACTACGAAATACAAGGTAATTATACTAAATATCCAATTTTCTCCTCCTAAGAAGATGCATATATTTAACAAGTTATAAGCAAAAATTAGCATTAATCCAAGTTTTCCAAGCCATACCCAAAATATTGTTTTTTTCACATCATATTTTATCAGACCTAATGGTATTGTAATCATATCATCATTTAATGGGGTCACCCCAAACAAAAATAGTAGAAAAGGGGCGATTTTAGGATGATCAATTAAATATTGCTGATATTTATTAAGATTAGCTTTCCTTTCAACTGAAATCACTTCAGCAGCACCTCTTCCAACAAAATAGCCTCCCATCTCACCTATCAAACAACCTAAGGAAGCTATAAATGCAACTAGAAGTGGAATTAAAAAATGAATTTGCAGAAATGGTTCAGCACTAAAACAAACTACAAAAGTATAAGGAGTAGGGACGGGAAGCAAATTTCCAATCAAGCAAACCAAAAAAGTAATTAGTAATCCTGAACCTAAATCCTGAAATGGAGGATATATGGAAATATTTTCAATTAAATCTCTATGTGATTCATTTAATAAGAGATCTATTGAGATTATTGTTAATATGATAAGTAAAACTATGAAGATAATGTCAATCTTTTTAAATTTCAATTTGATTCTCAAATTCTATGTGATAATTAAGGGAAAGGAATTAAAATTATAAATTTAATGAATTGAGACCATTTTAAAGCGTCTATAGAGCTATTAAAACTAGACCTAGTAGAATACTTCCAAAAAGAATAATTGTTAAAATAATTCCAAAAATTCTTCTTTTTTTACGCCTTTTTCTTATTGAAGTCCTGTATTTTGAAGGAGGACTACGCCTTTCATGAGACATTCTTACGTTATTTTAAAGGGTTATAATTTTAAAATTAATTATTGTTTTCTTCTTTATGTTGTTTATTATTTGTTTTTTGTAATAATTCAACTAATACTACGTTATTGTAGGAAAAAAGCATTCTTGGGACATAATCTTCTGCGAGATAGGGACCATCTTCAATTTCTTCTCTTAAAGGGAAAAGCTTTTTTTCTCTAATAACTGAACCCAAATAATTTCTATCGTATTCCTTGTATCCATAAATTTTATTATTCACTATAACAATTTTTCGTTCAAATCCCTCAGGGATACCTGTTTTTTCTAGAAGATATAAAATTTTTTCTGTTGAAAGACTTTCTAGTAAAGCTAAATCTTGTTCAGTTCCTTCATAAGCTGGACCCGTTTGTGCTTCTACATATTCAATTTCTTTTTCAATACCTGCTGCTACTTTGAAACCTACTGTTTCATTACCTTCATCGACAGCACTTATTTTAAAACCAATTCCATACCTGTCCCTTATACTGGGTGCTAATTTAGCAGCAATAAATTTCATCCTTGTTGTAGTATTACTCCCATGCCAAATCCACACTCTATAACGAGAAGGATCAACAAAAAGTAGAACAAAATCGGGATCCAAAAGCTCGGGTATTTCAATATCATCTGCTAGTTCTAATTCTTGAAATTCATTTAACTCATCATTATATTGAAAAACAATTATTTTTTCTTTATCTAGATCTGGTAATTTATCATCGGGCATAATGTGCGTCAATCAGTTTTCAAGTTATATTACTATATAATTATCCTAGTATATTATTATTTTGATTTTTATATAGATCAAATGCGGGAAGGGAGATTTGAACTCCCGAACTCCTATGAGAATGGGTTCTGAGCCCATCGCCTTTGACCATACTTGGCAATTCCCGCAGAAATTATAGTAAAGAATCTATATAACTTATTTTTTTTAATAATAATTATTTAAAATTCCTAAAAATTTTATTGATTACTTTATAATTAGAATACTCTTTTAGAAACCATGCAAGAACTCCTCAATGAAATTCGAATTCTTAAACATAGTGACGTAAAACCTCGTATTGTTTCTCGTTTATTGGAATTTAGTATTATTAAAGAGACCTCAAAGGAAGAAATATTTAAAGAATTATGTTTTTGCATAATGACAGCTAATTGTAGTGCCATGAAATGTATTGAGGTGCATGATCACATTGGAGATGATTTCCTCACTCTTTCTGAGATTGAATTGGCAAAAAAGTTCAAAGAGTTAGGTTATCGTTTTCCTAATGTTCGTTCTAGCTTTATTATCAAAGCACGAGATAAGCTTGTTCTATTGGAGGACATCATTAAATCAGGAAATGATGATATGAATCTACGAGAATGGATAGTGAAAAATGTAAAAGGGATTGGCTACAAAGAAGCAAGTCACTTTCTTCGAAATATTGGATATACTGAGTATGCAATTGTAGATTTTCATATTGTAGATCTATTGGTCAAATATAATATAATAGAGAAACCAAAAGCCATGACAAAATCGAAATATTTAGAAATCGAAAAAGTCTTAAAAAGTATTGGAAATGAATTAGAGTTAAATATGGCAGAATTAGATCTGTATTTATGGTATTTGGAAACAGGAAAGATACTAAAATAATAACAAATCATAAATTAAAAAAAACTTTAAAAAAAAATTAATTATTCCGATTTTAAATTATATCCACATCCAGGGCAAAACTTAGCTTCGGCTTCAGGTATTTTTTCCCCACACACAGGGCAGAAATTCACCATATGAGGTTCCTCGATTGGTTCCGAAATTGATGGGCTTATTTCCTCTATAACTTGAGGTTGTTCTTGTACAACGGGAGGTTCTGCTTTACTAATTGGCTTTATTTCAACTTTTTCTACTCCCCCTACAGTTTTACCGATAATAAATCCTATAATTGACAATCCCCCACCAATAAATGGCCCTATAACTGCAAAGCTAGGGATAGCTCCTTGAAAAAAGCTAGCTGGCGTGCCATAATTAATAAGATGATATATGAAATAACCTAATTCAGTTCCAGCTATATAAAAAATTGTCCCTCCAATAAGCAAAATACTAAGAGCTATCCAAGAACCTGGTGTTTGTTTATTTCTATGAGTTAGAGGTGAGATAAACAAAATGATTGTGGAAATAACTAGTAATATCATGCTCCCAATTCCAACAATCATTAAACTTGGTATTCCTACAAAATATGGTACAGGAAACCCTCCTCCAACAATTAAATAAAAACCATTCATAAAACGAATTATCATATTTCCTGGAACAGGCGTTCCTGGATATAAAAATGTTGGTGTAAAAAGACTAATTGCTGTAATTATACTTCCAATAAAGGGCATTATCCAAATATGTTTTCGAACTTCAGTCATATATTTCAACTCTTTTTGTAAACATTTCAAATGAAGAAATTAGATAAATTAATTAAAAAATTAGGTAATCTAAGATCATCTATTTTATTATTTAATTCTTTACCTCATTTTGAAAGCTTTGGGAGATATCAAAAAATACCACTTTATAAATTTACCTCTCATTTGAATCACTATTAAGTAAATTTAAATATGAAAGAATGAAATTTAACAATATTAATTACATGACTTAGAAGTGATTAACGATAAGATATCCTAACAAAGTACTGGAGTTTATTAAAAAGCTTCCTGAAGGTCATAAGGGTATAGAAAAATTTATTAAAAAGAATTATAAAAAGATTACCTTCGAAAAATTAGAATTTGTTAACCCAAACATAAATAAAGAACAAATTTTCCAATTATATATACAAATCATTGAAGATGTTTTCTCGTCAAATCCTACTGCTTTTGAATTACTTAAGAATTTGGCACTAATTAATATGGAAATTATTACTAATATTGATGGGGGATCCATAAAAACATGCTGCGGATTTCCAAATATAGAAAAATCTATCGATTTTTTAATTAATTCAGGAATCCTTAAGAAAATAGAAGGTAAAGAAGATGTATATAAGTATTCTTTTCAAGAAGTACAATTTATTCTAGAACCACTTGCTGACAACAAAAATTATGAGAATATAATACAATATTATGAAAAAAAGTTAAGAAGACTCAAGGATAATGTCCAAGATCAAATCGAAATTTTACTTTATAAGGCAAAAATAAATCCAACTGAAGATATAGTAAATGAATTTTTAACTATTGCCAATAGTATTGAGGATTTGGACGAACGACATAAAAGATTAATAAATGTTGCAGAAGAATTATTTGTACTTGAAGATAAATATAAAGCACCAATACTAATAGTAGTGGGTAATCTTTTTTCTATTCTAGGAAACTCTGAGGATGCAGAGAAAATTTTTCTTGATGCATTAGACATATACAAAAATTTAGCTGAAAAATATTACAAAATTTATCTACCTTATATTGCTGCAACTCAAAAAAACCTTGGAACCTTATATGTTGATTTAAGACGGTTCGAAGAGGCAGAAAAGATATATAATGATGCATTGGGTTCATATAAAGAATTAGAACAACAGTATTACGATGTACATTCACCAGATTTTCATTCAACAGATTATAAAACTATAGAAAAGTCATATATCGATGATTTAAAGGCATATAATGATTTAATGAAAAAGTATTATGGAATATATCTCCCTGATGAACCCCCAATTATAAGTGATTTTGGGAATGCTGGTATTGATTTAGATTTATTAGAGGATATTAAGGATGGTACAATTGATTCTATTGATAATTACAGAAAATTGGCGAAGATTTATTATGATATGTACTTAATTGATATTGCTAAGACTTTAAGCAATCTTGGCATCACCTATACTGAATTACAGAAGTTTGAAGAAGCAGAAGAAATGCACCGTGCAGCGTTAAAAATAAAAAGAAAATTAGCAGAACACTTCCCTGACCAAGTTTTACCCGAGTTAGTTCTAACTTTTTTAGATCTTGGAGATTTATATGCTAGTTTAAATAGATTTGAGGAGGCAGAACCAATGTTCATTGAGGCTTTACAAATCTCTCAGAAATTAGCAGAGAACAATCCAGAGGTATATACATATAATATTGCACTTATCCAAAATTCCCTGGGATTAGTAAATGCCAAATTACAAAAATTTGAGCAAGCAGAAAAGTATTATATTGAAGCATTAAATATTTTTAAAATCTTTGCAAGCAAAGATCCAAAATCTTATTCCTTTAATGTTGCTGATGTTCAGAACAACCTTGGAAATTTATTTTTGATCTCAGGTGATCTTGATAAAGCTGAATTATATCTAAATAAAGCATTAAAGAGAGATCCTGGTAATTTAAATGTTATGTATAATCTTGCTTGTCTAGAAGCACTTAGAAATAACCAAGCAAAAGCATTAGAATTACTGACCAATGTAATTGCGTATGATGAAAGTTATATTAAGAAAGCAGTAGAAGATAAAAAACTTAACAATATTAGGAATTTAGAAGAATTTGAAGCACTAATTGGTAAATAAATCCATAAAAAAAATACGATATTTATACTCTTTATAGAGTAATTTTATCTTTAAGATTTATATTAAATATAGAAAATGAGAAAAATCAAGATACTATTTTAATTCCATCTTATTATTACAATAAGGGCAGTGGAGTGGTAATTCTTCATTACAAGTTTCCAACTCCTCACTGCTAAGAATATTTTTCCAGCAAATTAACTTATCTCCTTTCTGAACCATATCTCTTCCATGATGTTGCGGTATAATATCTTTTGTTTTACAGTTATCACATATTATCATTTTGGCTTCACTTTCTACTTCTTCTTTAGCGATTTCCTTATATTTAAATTTATAACGGAAAATAGTTAGGCTATTCAGTAAAACTAGTAAAGAAACCCCCATATCTCCTATACCAACTGCTAACCAGAGAGTCATAAAACCAATAACTGTCAAGATAGCAAATGAAATTTTAACAAGAATAGAAGTCCATATATTCTGTCTTATTTTTTTATTAGTATTTTTAGAGAGATCAACATAGGTAAGAATTTTTTTCAAATCTTCCCCAATCACTATGATATCCGCAGTTTCTAAGGTAATATCAGTAGCAGAGGCTCCAATAGCAATCCCTAAGTCTGCAAGAGCTAATGCTGGAGCATCATTTATGCCATCACCTACCATAGCTACTCCTTTATATTTTTGTTTTAGATTCTTTATTTCTTCAAGCTTTTGGTCTGGTAGATGTTCACCATAAGCCTGATCAATATCTAAACATGCTCCAATTGAGTTACATACATTCTGATTATCACCGGAAATTAATACAGTCTCATAACCTCTCTTTTTTAATCCATTGATTAGGATCGGAGCAGAAACCCTTAATACATCTCGAATTGAGATTATTCCTAGCAAATGTTTTTGGTTTCCTAATAGAATGGGAATAGTTCCAGAGGTTTGAATATCTTTAAGGTCATCCACAGGAAGTTCATAATTCAATCCTTCAATAAAAGTTTGGCTCCCAACGTAAAATATTTCACCATTTATATTTCCTTTAATACCCTTTCCTTTTATGATTTCAAAATCATCAACAGCTTGGAATTTTAATTGCATCTCTTTTGCTTGATTCACTATTGCTTTTCCAATTGGATGCTCAGAAAGAGCTTCTAAACTTGCAGCAATATTTATTATATCCATTTTATTTGCACCGTTATAAGGATAAATTTCAAATATTTTTAATCTACCTTCAGTAAGGGTTCCTGTTTTATCAAATGCAAAAGCCTCAACATCTTGAAGTTTTTCGATAAACTTATTACCTTTCACCAGAATCCCCTCTCGTGCTTGTTTTGTTAAAGAGGCTATATTTGCTAAAGGTGTAGATAGAGTTAGAGCACAGGGACATGAAACTACTAATAGAACTAATCCGCGATAGAACCAATTGTAAAAATTGAAACCAAATAAGGGAGGAATAACCATTACTAAAATAGATGCTAAAAGAATAATAGGAGTATAATATTTAGCAAATTTTTCTATAAATCGTTCATGGTTGCTCTTATTTTGTTGAGCAACTTTCACACTTTCAGCTATTTGAGCAACAATGGTATTTGTACTTTCTCTAGTTACCTCTATATCTATAAAACTATCAGTATTTAAGCTAGCTGCAAAAATCTCATCGCCTTCTTGTTTGAAAACTGGAACGGACTCACCTGTAATTGCACTTTCATCAAAGTAAGAACTCCCTTTTATAATAACACCGTCTAGTGGAACTTTCATACCTGCTTTTATACCGACGATATTCCCTATCTTGACTTCTTTCGATGAGACATTCACATACCCATTTTCCGATTTTAATAATGCATCATCAGGAGCAAGTTCCAGTAATTCTTTAATAGCGTTTCTCGATTTGTCTGTTGTGATTACCTCTAGTCTTTCAGCTATAGCGTATAATAATAGAGCAGTTGCACCTTCTTGACCATGTAATATAAAAAATGATGCAACACCTGCAATAAGCATTAATAAATTAGCCGTTATTTTCTTTTCACTCAAATCTTCTATAGCTTCTTTCACAACTCCTGAACTTGAAAGAAGAACTGAAGCAATTGCGAGAATCTGAGCAATTAATCCAATTTTAAAAGTAAAATCTAATAATATGGAAATTCCAAGTAAAATTGCTGCAGGAATAATGAAATACCAGAAATTTTCTTCAAAAAAAGATGCTTTCTCTACATCCTCCTCTAATTCACAAACAGATGATGAACACGCTATTGTAGTAATATTTTCTCACCTAAGTAACGATTGTGTAAACTTCAATTAGAATTTAACAGTTATTGACTATAAAAGAATCACTTTAGGTAGGAAGGCTTTAAATGATTTTTCAAAAATAATTTTATTTTTAATAAAATTATAAATTAAATCACTATTATACCTGAGATATTTTAATAGTTTTTAAATATCTACGCTTTTGAAGCAAAAGTTCGATCTGTTCATCAATGCGAGCTAAATCCATACGGTCTGAAATGGATGCTCCTGTATCTTTTAATCTTTCCCATTTAATTAAATTTCTTGATAATTCAGCCCGTTCTTTCATGATATGCTTGCCCATTCTGTCTTGACCGTATTTCTTTGCTATTAATAAAGCTTGATCTAAAAATTTTATAGCTTCACCAAATTCGAAATTTATAAGTTTCAGTTTAGCTTGAAATGAATAACTTTCAACAAGTAACCAATAAGATTGATGACTAATGGCAAGATCCATTAATTGAGTAAGATAAGGTTGAAGTTCATCTAATATTCTTAGATTATTTGTGTTGCCTAATTCTATTAAATATGAATCACAAAGTTGTATAAGGGCAACATAATTGAATTCAAGGAATGTACCCTCTTCATTTATAATTTGCTTAAATATCTCTCTTGCCTTAAATTGGCTAATCCATTGAGAATTCTTTTTCAAGAACTCTGCCTCTCCAAGATGATATGCATCCTCGAACCACTTTAGATTTACTTGATTTTTGATCTTTTTTATACGAACTAGGCATTGTTGAGCTTTTTCAAGATTGTTTATTTTTAAATATAAATCAAAAAGAGAAGTAAGAACTGCGGTTGTTTTAAAACTATTAATTTCATCACATATTGATAACCCTTGTTCCAAATAGTCTAAAGCTTGTTCATATTCCTCTTTTTCAGTGAGAGTCATTCCCAAAGAATTAAGAGCACCAATAACTTCTTGTTTATTATTTACTTTCTTAGCCAATTCTAAATAATTTTTACCAATTTTAAGAGCGTTTTTATGATCACCTTTAAAACCGTAATTAAAACACCATAACTTAAAAGCTTGTAATCTAAGCCTCTCATCATTAATTTCTTTAGCTATTTTTAAAACCTTCTGAGCATATTCAATAGAAAGATCATTATTTCCTATCTTAAGATAATATAGCCCTTTTATTAGAAGTAAAGAAGCATATCTCTCTTTAAATTCTACTAATGACAAATTACTAATTGTCTCAAGAATTCGTTCAGCTTTCGTAAGAATCTTAATTGCCTCATCGTTCTCTTCGTGAATAAATAAACGTTTAATCTTAAAAAGGAGAAAATCGAAGATTTGGAGTTTATCTTTTATATGAGTTCTTTCTTCCTCTGCTAAATCCAAATAAGTGAAAGCTTCATTCATATACCCCAATTCAAACAGGAGGGAATGCTTGAGAAGATAAAGTTCAAATTTTTCATCTATTGAAAAATTATGGTTTTTTTCCAGTTCATTGATAATTTGAAGAGCTTCCTTAAATCTACTCTCATCCTTAAGTTGTTTAATTTTAGAGAACTCGCTTAACATTAATTGCCCTCAGCTAGTAATTAATTTTAAATATCTGCGTTTTTGGAGTAAGATTCCAATTTGTTCTTAATTTTTCGAGATTTTGAACTTCTTATATTTATATACCTCTACCAATTATTAAAAATTTATTTGATTATATTTTTTTCTGATCAACTAAAGGATTGAAAAAATAAAATAGCTGCTCTCATTTCATAATTAATGAGATAAAAGAGAGAAAATCTAAAAATTCTTGATTAATGGTTCTAATTCAATTGCCACTTCCTTATCTATTCGAGCTTGCTTAATTTTTCTTCTTAATTCAAAAAGACCAGCAAGAGGTAAAGACATATCGAAATATACAAATGCTTCTACAGCATCTAATTCTTCATCCATAGCCAGTTTGTGTAATTTGAAAACATACTCCGTCCTTAGATCCATAAGTTTCTGAGCCCGTTTCTTATCAAAATATAAAAAGATGGGTTCGTCTATATATGAGAGATATTTATCATAAGTATTTTTGGCTTTTTTAATATCTCCTAACTGCGCTTGAAGAAGATCTAATAATGGATCTAAGTAATCTAATAACTGTGTAATGTTATAACTTAAATTTCGGTAATTATTAATTTCCCTTTTGAAAAATTGTGTGAGTTTCTCAGGATCTTTTGAAAGATCTGATTCATCAGACCTTAATTCTTTTTTTTTAAATTTTGGATTAATTTTATAGATTTTTGGAGGTATCCGTCCTTCTACTGTTGCATCACCAATCTTAGATAAAAGCAGACCATCATTCTCCATCAGCTTAAGATGTCTAGCAACAGTAGATTTACTATGTTCTAAATAATGGGTAATTTGAGTAACATTCAATTCATTATGAAGTTCAAGGATAGCCCAGATATCAAAACGTAATTTATGCTTTGCTATTAATTTATCCCATTCTTCTTCAAAATTTTTACTAAATTTCTTATCCACTCGATTTCTCAGACTCCTTTAAAATTTTGATATTAAATTTTTATTTAAATATTTTTTATTTGGTTAAGATATATTTATTAATATATTATATTAATCTAAACATTTTCATTTAATATTGAACGTTATTAATCCTCATTCTTATATAATACATAACGATTTAAGATATTTAAATTTGATCATAACATTTAAATACGAAACGTTCTACTCAGTATGTGTTATGGCACGTTAATTAATTCAATCAAAAATCTCAACTGCTATAATAACAAACAAAAAAAAAAAATAAAAAAAAATTTAGAAAAAGAACTTGAGTTGATAGAAAAATGAATAGATCCAAGATTTTACCAAAATTAATTATTCTGGGATTATTAGGAATCTTCATTTTCAGTGTTATACCAGTAGTAACAGCAAACGAAGGTAAGGTAACTGAGAGACCATTAGATGATTGGTTAATTCCTAATTGGAACTTTTTTTGGTGGGGTGAACAAAATTGGGCTTTCGCTGATTTTGTAAGCCCATATACTGGTTATGTAGCCAAAATGGGATTTCCTTGGCCTTGTGACAATGAAATATGCGGTTTTGGCTCATTTGTTGAAGATATGGTGTATGAAAATAGTTTAGTAAGTGGAGATACTATAATTGATGGAAATATCAAAGAAAGAGAGTTAGCAGATGGAACAGCTTTGGTAACTTTACAATTGGATGTAAAGAATGCGCCTTTAACTATGTATGATATTTATGATTTAATATTTTATTGTTTTGGCTTGACACCTGAAGCACAAGCAATACTAGGGGCTGGAGAAGATGGTTATATTGATTACAAAGTACTTATTAAATTTATTATCCCTTACCCTGGAGCACCACTACCCAT
>JBHLLT010000031.1:0-31318 GCA_048938855.1 Promethearchaeota archaeon | reverse complement strand
TATGCACCATGTTTCTCCCAGATTTTCCAGCTATTTATAATCCGGTTGATTTAAGAAAGAAATTAGCGTATCCCGTTGGAGAATCAGTAGGAGTATATGCAGGAAGAATAGAGGTTAAGGTAAAATATAAAAACAAATCCTCCTTTTGGGACATTGCTCGTGAATATCAAGAGAAATTAGTAAAGGGGTTACATAGTGATGAAGTATTTAAAACTTTTAAGCTAATTACGAGAGCAGTTCCATTTGAGTTATTCGCTGAGGTGATGTCGTTAGAAACAGAACATAGTAATCGCATATGGATTACCAATCTTGGCTCACTAGATAAATTCAATGAATTCATCGCATCTAAAGGATTCACAATTAAAATGCTATATGGAGGAGTTTCACCAACTTATGAGGCAATTTTTGTTCCTGTATTTACTATAGATAAGAAAATCCATTTTCAATTGCACTGTTTAACGCCACCTCATACTGAAGAAGAAATTGAGAAGTATATTAACAATAGTATTAAGCAGTTAAGTAAAGCTATTAATAATTAAGAAATACGATATTTAATTTTCATGTGTTAATATTAATTCTACTGCGTTTTTGCCAGATTGTATTACTGTTGGAATGCCTGAAGGACCAGTCCAGTGTCTCGCTAGAAATAGTCCTCTTGTAAAGGGAACCTTTTACTTCCATGATTTAATTTATGTATAATACCATCCTACTGCCGCTCTTTGATGGTTTAGTGTATATCGGTACATTGTAATTGGTGTGGCAATGTCAAGGGCTAAAATGTGATTGCTTAAATCCGGGACTAGAGCTTCTGCTCTTTTAATTAGCTTAGACGCAGAAGATTCCTTTATTTCCTTAAATTTTATTAGCAGAAGGACTGTATAAATTTTTAATATCTATAGAAAAAAGAATAAAATTTTACTGCTTTTCTCTTTATTATAAAGATAAATTTGTTATAAGTGGAATGAAATAGTTCGGAATTTTCTTGTCTTTTGATATAGTCAAAAACAATTCTTCTAAGCCAGCAAAGATATTTTTCCACATCCCAAATTGAATTTCGATTATTTATTTTTCAACATAATATAATTTTGGATTATTTAAAAAAATTTATATTATTTTAAACACAAATTTTTAATAATTATAGATATATAAAATTCTCTTGAAATCATTATAAAAATTAAATCGAGGCTCTTTCACACACATGTCATATGTTTATATGAAAGCGTTAGAAAAAAAAGCAGAAAAATATGATAAAGGAATTGAGATTTTAACATTAGGGAGGTTATCAAAAATAAAAAATCATATTGCTGATAATTTAGTGAAAAAGGATGAGAAGATTTTAGATATTGGTATGGGAACTGGAACTTTAGCAATTTTATGTGCACAAAAAGGAGCAAGAGTTACGGGTATTGATAATTCAGAAAAAATGCTTGAAGTAGCAAGTCATAATATTAAACAGCAAGGATTAACTGAGAATATTGAAATTATTAAAATGCCAGTTATTGAATTAGATGAGAAATTTTCTGATAAATCTTTTAATAAAATAACGGCTATTTTATCGTTTAGTGAATTTTATCAAAATGAACAAAATTATTGCTTGGACCAAATTAATAGAATATTAACTGACGATGGAGAATTTATTTTAATTGATGAGGTAAAACCTAAGAAATTTTGGAAGAAAGTGGTATATTTTTTTATCAAAATTCCCTTAGTAATTATTACATATTTTAAATCACAATTAACTACTAATTATTTAAAAAATATTGAACAAAGACTTGAAGATCATAATTTCTCTTTAATTGAAGAAAAGTATTATTTATTGGATACATTAAAGTTATTTCGATTGAAAAAAATGATCTAATATTACAAATTAAGTTAGATGATTGGACCATGAGTGTAAAAAAATCTTTTAAATTATTTTTAAGTTACTTCCTTAGATGGACTGGTTTTCCTGTAGAACCCACATTAGTAAAAGTCGGAAATCCTACACGGGAAAGCCCAGTTTTTCTAACATGTAATTTCATTTTAACTGTGAAGCGGGTGTTAAAGGCAATTAATAACCTTGATTGTTATTTGTTAATTGCCCCTTCCAAAGGAATCAATGTGTGGTGTGGAGCGTGTGGAGACGATTTTCACACTGATTCTGTTTTATCGATTGTAAAAACTAGTGGAATAGATGATCTGGTATCTCATAAAACTTTAATCTTACCTCAATTAAGTGCTTCTGGAATAGATCCCATTATTATTAAAAAAAAAGTCGGATGGGATGTAAAATTTGGGCCCGTTTATGCTAAAGATATCCCTTCCTTTATAGAACAGGGATATATTAAATCTAAAGCCCAGAGAATGATAAGATTTCCAATCACTAAAAGAATAGAAATGGGGACGTTATATTTTTTTATTTTAACAATTCTTCTTTCAGCAGTCTATTGGATTTCTTCTATATTTTTGCCAATTTTAACTCTTATCCTTTATTTAGATACTCTTTTAATTTTAGTTACTATTATTTATGGCACTATGCTAATTTTGCCTAGTTTTCATACTAAAACGGGAAAATCAAAAGTATGGATTTATGAAGGGGTTGTTCTTATCATCATTGTTCTATTCAATCTATTTATTGTGTTTAACATTTTCTATTTAATTTGGAATATAGTATCTTCTCTTTTAATTTCATTAATTATGGCAGAAGATTTTCATGGATTAACTCCAATTTATAAGAGTGAATTAGGCGCTAAAAAGTGGAAGAAAGGGGAAAAAAAAATGAAGTTTTTGTTTGGTGAATATAAATTACAACCTTATGGACAAATTACTCTCGAGAGAGACAAATGTATTGGATGTAAAATATGTATTGAAGTATGCCCTAGAAATTTGTATCTATTTAATGAAAGAGATAAGAAAGTTGACTTAATAAATCCTGAAAAGTGTATTAATTGTAATGCTTGTGTGAAAAGATGTTTGGCTCAATGTCTTGAAATAACATAAAAGCAATATATAGTATGAGTTTTATCTTACTTTTATAGGGAGATTAAAGATGAGTGATTATAATAAATATTCGATTGATCCTGATATTAAATTTAAACCATTGGAAGTTATTGATACTTCAACATTAATAGCTAGCTGTACAAAAAAATGGCAAAATTTGTCTCTTTGTGAGGTTAATGATTCTGTTATTCGGCTAGCAGTCATCGAAGGACAATTTCATTGGCATAAACATGATAACGAAGATGAGTTTTTTTTTGTTCTCGAGGGTGTCCTTTTAATTGATTTAAATGAAGAAACTATCTTTCTCAAACCGAATCAAGGCTTTACAGTTCCGATGGGTGTGATGCATCGAACGAGAGCTCCCTCTCGAACGGCAGTCTTATTAGTAGAAAAAAGCACTGTTAAACCAACAGGAGATTAAGGATTTAGCCATATTGGGATTGAATAGGGCCAGAACCACGCTTATAGCTAATTAATTGGTGAGTTAACATACCAAAATGATACTGAATATAAAAAGCACTTTTGCGCCTCATCGTTTCTAAGAAGTAAAACCTCACACAAAAAACGTCATTATTCCTAATAATTATTGGAAATAAAGTCCATTTTGCGTAATAGTAATTTTTCTTTAACAATTCCATACTTTTTTCGAAAAGAATCATTTCCTCGTGGTTCAGAGTAAAATCGATATTGCTTATCTCCTTAGGCTTTAAAAAATGATTTTTTTTCTCTAATTTTAATAATATATTATTTTCAGTTATGTTTTGATTATAAATAACAAAGGAGAATGGTGAAATACTGGGAAAGTATTTTTGATTATCTTTGAGGTTTGAAGAGAACCAAACTTTCGACACAATTCGATAAAAGTAATATATAATAAAAAAGGCAGTATAAAGATTAAGGACAAATCGAATTAGGGCTAAATCAGCAGAAAAATTAAACAATAGTACTAAAAGAAGGATTAAAAATATGGAGTTTACCATGGTGAAAAAACTACCTGCCTTTTCAACATAAAAGCAATGTTCCTTTTTAGAAAGCGGATATAAGTACGGTATTTTTGTAGTCGTAAGTAGATCCATGGATACATGCAGTCCATAAAACACTGTTCCTATTATCCATGTTATAAAAAATGATTTAGATCTAAAAATTGAGTAAAAAATACTTAAAAACGCAGATACCATTATACCCATAACATATGAGTGAGAACCTCCACGATGATCAAGATATTTTGATTTAAATATTCTTCTTAATGGAATTAAAAAAATATCTAAATCTGGTAAAACTGCAAAAAAAATAGCTATAGGAAGATAATCAAAAGTTACATCTCTTAAAAAGAGTATATACAATAAAGCTCCAACAACTGCATGAGTAAATATATCCATGAGATAAATTATTTGTTTTAATTCATCAAAAGAAAATTGTAAAAAAAACATTTCAGTTATTTTTCAAAAGTTAACACCTTTTCTCATTTGATTAATATTGAGGTATTTAGATTTTTCTGAAAATCACAGTTAATAAAATTAAAATAGGAAATTTTTTTTAAAGAAGAAAAACAGAATTCTTACACAATTCCAAAGAGGAGAGTTCATTATGTCAAAAGCCGTTATAATATATCATACGCGTTCTGGAAATACTAAATTATTAGCTGAAAAAATTGTAAAAAGGCTAAAATCTCTGAATATAACTGTTGAGATGTATCAAGATATAGATTTTAAGAACGTCGATTCAATTAAAGATTTTAATATTATAGGTTTAGGTTCACCTACACATTATTATAATATAGCGAAAGAATTCCGAGAATTTTTGTTAAAAATTACAAACTTTAACCTAATAGGAAAAAAACTCATTGCTTTTGCCACAGGCTCAACAAAAAATGGGCCTTCAAAAATTTGTAATGATATTACAAAGATTTTAAGCCCAACGGGAGTCGATGCTATGATTAAAATAGGATGTATCAAAAAACCAACTGATGAAATAGATAGTAAAATTGAAAAAGCAATACCTATGGATATATTTTAAATTCTTTTTGAGAAATCTATAAAATAGTGTTAAGAATAATAATAAAAATTTCTAAGAAATTTCCACTTTAGAAAATTTACCAATGTCTTTACTAAGTATTTTTATGACCTTATCTTCTAACTCTTCTGGAATGTGTCTAAAAGAGAATTCTTCCAATTCTGGTAGGAGATTTTGAATTGTTAACCTAGTTAAATAATCCAATTGATCACATAAAGCGATTAATTGAAAATGAGTTGAATTTTCTATTAATACTGCGCCTCGCCTTACTGTGAAATAATTAATTTGTTGTTGTAACATCTTTTTCTTTACATTAGCCCATAAATCATGAATTCCAATAAGATATTCGGTATCTTGAGGCGAACCGCTCTTTTCATTTTGCAAAATTACTTCCCAAGCAGAATCTTGTGTGCCTATAAACATAGAATAAATTGTACTTTTCTTTGTAGTTTTTTTTTCTTCAGACTTTCGGAAGGTTAATCTTTGAAACATCCTTCGCAAGACCGAATCGGCTGATTTTTCAATTGTCCCACTACTTAATTGTTCTAGATTTATATTTATTTCATTTTCTAAACCTGATAAATTAAAATCTCGAGCGGTTCTTAAGGCTTCTTCAAAAAATATTTTTGCTTGTTCTGATAATTTGCTTTCCGCTGCTAATAATCCTTTTAGTATAACAAGTCTGCAAAGATCCAAATAACTTTGATTTTCAATAGCAATAGTTTTGGCTAAATCTAAATGGTTATATGCATGATTTAAGTGCGCAAGATTTTTTGTTTCTTGAAAATACTTAAAATATCCCTCAGCAAGTCTAATTTCAATATCACTAGCATCCTCAACTGATTGATTCTTAAACATAATATCTCTTTCTTCATTCAGGTGTTCAATTAAAATTGACCATTTGCTCTTTAATTCTGCTTCTATAGCCTCCAGATCATGCCTAAATATATCACCTACAGGTGATTCTAAAAATTCTGGATCATCAGGCATATTATTTCTAACAAAATCAATCAGTTCAAGAGAATCTGTTTTGCCTGCAATTCTTTTAAGAGTAGAAAGAAGGTCGAGTTTATAATATGTAGGAATATTTTCTTCTGCAAGAACCTGTTTGCATAATTCTTGTGATTCATCATATTTTTCAGAAATAAAAAGAGTTTCAGCTATGATACTCATTAAAGAACTTCTTATAAAAAATTCTTCTTGCACTATTGGTAGTTCCAATATTGCTCTTTGACGTTTTAGAGCTTTATCATATAATCCTTGTTTAGATTCAATAACTGACATATTCGATGAAATAACGGCGTTAGTTCTTTCATCTCCCATCTCCTCACTAACCCTTAATACAATTTCAAAAATTTTTAAAGCTTTTTCTAAATCTCCACTAGATTGATTGACAGCAGCATAGAAGTTTCCTACAACCATTGTTATTTCCCGGTTTCCTAAAATCTGTCCAAAATTAAAGACAGGTTCTATAATTTCTAATGCCTCGTTTATTTTTCCTAGAAAATATAATCTAAATCCATAATAACCTTGTAAAAACATTAAGCCTGTTTTGATTTCTATAGAAGTCTGATTTCCCCACTTTTTTTGGCAACGATTATACAATTCCTCTAAAAGTTCATAAGCACTCAACCTAAGAAAAACTTCAGATTTTGCTATTGCTTCCTCTAATTGAATGATTAATGGGGCAGATGTGAAATCAATTCTTTTAGCAATTTGAATTAGTTCTGATGAGGGTGAAAACCTTGCCTGTAATCGTAAATATATAGGATAGCTCCAAGAAGTGGGTTTATATGTATATTTTATAAGTTCTTTACCTTTTCCAATTATAAAACCCCATTTTACGGCTAGAAAAGTGATTAATTGGTTATCAGAATTATTTTGCCATAAATCAATTAAACAATCATACCATTCTTGTGGTGTTTTATTTAATGGTTCTGGTGTTGTAGCTAAAATAATTTTATCTTCCTCACTTGCTAAAGGCAAATACATTCTAAGTTCTAAAGGAATATAACGATGAAGTTTATTCCAAGCATCTGGTGTTCCCTTTATACTGAGTTTTTCTTCATAGTAATCCTTATGAGCTCGATATTCTCCATTTTCGTCAATAACAATAACGTTTATATGAGAAGATCCTGCCTCAGTAAAATGACCTAATCTGATTGTAAACATTTTTCCAATCATAGGATTTCCTGATTCAGTTTTGTGTAAGTAGGTCTCAGAATTATTAGGATCAAACTGTATTATTTCATTACATATTTTACAATTAATTGTGGTCATTCCTTCCCCTCATCTACTTTTCTCTAAGATGAGAACAAATTAAAGTAAATAGAAACTTCCTAATCGTATAAATTCAAGCGTTTTAGACCAATATTAACGATTTTATCTAATATTTCTTCTATACCGATTCCATAAATGGAACTCGTTTCTACATAAGTATGGAAAAATCTATCTTCTCCTACTAAAGTTTGTACCAACTCTCGTGAAACATTTCTTTCTAAATCAACTTTGTTACCCACTAAAATAAGACCAGGATTGTAATCTTTAATATTATATTCATTATTCATTATTCGAAGCCAATTATTAAGGTTTTCAAACGACTCGTACCGATCTAATGAAAATACGAAAATAAAAATGTCAATATACTTGAGGACTTGATGTCTTAAAACATCTAATGGATGCATACCTGGAGTTCTTTGTCCAGCTAAATCATAGCATTGAAAAACCAAGTCTTTATAATTCCAAGATTCAATTTCCATAAAAGGAGTACGATTTATTTTTTTTTCCTCTAAAAATATACCATTTGAATGATTATGGTTACTTTCTTTAGTTTTTTTTAATAGAGCTTGTACTAAAGTAGTCTTTCCTACAGCTCCATCTCCCACAACAGTCATTCGTATTAACCGGTGGGCAGTTTTTAATTCAGACAAGAAATCAGGTATTTTTTGCAGTTGAAATACACCATTATTATGTATAAGAATATGTTAACAGGTTATCCCTAATAAAGGAAGTAAGCTATAAACTATTAATTAATAATGTTTTATATATAGTAGCAATATTTTTATTTTTACGTGATATAAGGATATACATATTTTTCTAAATAAGTTTTTCGGGAATTTCATAGGACTTATAGGAGATTGAATATTATTAAGATAAGCTTTATCTACGATACATAATATATTTTAAATATCCTTATTTTAATGTGAGATTGAATGATTATTAAAAGCCCTTATAATGGAACTATTCCTAAGATTCATCCTTCCGCCTATGTTGCTCCCGATGTTGTAATAATTGGAGATGTAGAGATAGGAGCGTATACAAATATATGGTTTGGAGCTGTGCTGAGAGGAGATTGGGGAAAAATTATTATAGGTGAAAGAACAAGTATTCAAGAAAATGTCGTAGTACATTCGAGACCTAATGAAGTTTGTAGAATTGGAAGCAATGTGAGGTTAGGTCATTCATGTATGTGTCATGGTCCTTGTTTAATCGAAGATTTTTCTATGGTTGGGATAAATGCAACTGTCTTGATGGGTGCCAAACTCGGAACTGGTTCAGTCTTAGCAGGGGGTTCTGTATTACGAGATAAGGCAGAGAATTTTAGTTTATATGCGGGAATACCAGCAATTAGAAAGAAGAAGTATCCTAATAAGAATTTAAATGAATGGAGTACTAATTTATATGCCGAAAACGGTCAGAAATTCAAAGAAGCAGGATATGGGCAACAGATTCCTCAAGAATTCCTAATTAAAGATTAAATGAAATCATCGTAATCTAATTTATGCGCTTCAAGGATTTTCCTAGTCATTTCCTTAAAACTAAGAAGTATATTTATATTTTCTTTTGAAGATGTCTTTACAAAATCTTTCTCATTATGTCTGCTAAGAAATTGTTCAATAACTAAATCATCAATTTTATACTTTTTATTAGTATTACTAATAAGATCAAGTTTTGTACCAATCAAGATTTTTGGTCGATTTAATAAGTCATGCTCTTTCAACTGTTCCATCCACCAATCTAGTTTTACTAATGTCTCTATTTTGGATAAATCAAATACTAAAAAAATACCATTAGCTCCATCTATATAATAATTAAATAATCTTTTGAATTGTTCTTGCCCCCCAAAGTCCCAAATTGTATGTCTTAAAAAAGTTTTTTCGCCTTTTACTACTATTGGGATCTCATATGTATAAAAATCTATTCCAATGGTTAACTGTGTGTTCGCATCAAAGGTATTAAAGCATAACCTTCGAGCTATACATGTCTTTCCTACAGCCCCAGATCCGACTAGACATATCTTAAAAACATAAGTGGGTTTTTCTGCTTCTTCGAAAGTCAATGTGATCTCACATTTTTATACTGAATTTTATATCCTTTGAATTTTGAATCCTTTGAATTTTGAATAATTTCAGTGGACTATAATAATGATACCACTCATCATAATTAAATCATTATTAATAAATAGGATAGAAATAACTAAAAATTTTTTTATATCTTATTCTTCAATAAGAATTTAAAAAATTCTCATGTTTGAGAGAGAAGTTCTATTAAGGCTCGTGGAATTTCTTTGTAATCATTTACAGCATAGAATTTTCCACTTCCTGCATTGGCAATTTCTCGACACGTCTCTATGCCTTGATCCGCATCATTTTCAGCAGGCATTCCTATAACATGAAGTTTTGGAAAAGTTTTTGCTAAAGTAATTGGGTCTTCTCCTCGATTGTAATTCCCATCAGTAATTAAAATGCCAAACCGATTTTTTCTATTATCCTTCATTTTATTTAATTCTTTTAAGCCCTTTTCCAAACCGAGAGATATATTGGTAAATCCTGATGCTTCAGAATCCAGTATATCATCTATAATCGTAGCTATAGGTTTTTTCTGATTAATTTTTTTCATAACCATCACATTAGAATTAAATAATATAATAGCATAGTCTTCTTTCTCCATATTATAAGCCAAAACTGATGTTGTAAGAGCGGCATTTAATAATAGACGTCCATACATACTTCCACTAGTATCTAATATTAAAACTATTTTCCTTTTTTGTCTCTTTCTTTCAATTCCATATATATCTTTATAATTTATATTCTTCTCAAATATTTTTAAAGGATTATGCTGAATAGTTTCATCAATGCTGAATTCGGGCGTACTTATTTTGTAATAAGGAACAGTTTTTTTAAATTGTCCTCTTATTCCTTTGCTTGTTATTTTTAAAGATAATTTTAAAATACTTTGGCGTGCTAAACGCCTAAAAATTGATTTGTATTTTTCAGAAATTGGACGCCGAATAAAGAAATAAACCTCTGGCATAAAATCACCTGCTTCGGTAGCTTTTTCTGAAAAGAATTTAATTCCTTCTTCAGTATCTAATGCATCAGTTGCAGCATATACATTAGATTTAAGTAATCCCATTAGAGCTTCAATGTTTTTGTACTGTATTGCCAAATATGCTAATTCTTTTATTTGTTTATAGTCCAAGGTATTTGCTAAATGTTTATAATAATCAGGTTTTTTCCGTTTCTTCCTAATAATTTCATACTCTAATATTTCCTTATCTGGGCGACTATCAGTAAGTCTAACATGCAGCCTTTTCTCAATCTCCTCAGAATCATCCTCAGAGAAATCATTGACTATTGAAAATCCGAATTGTTTAAAACGGTCAAAACAATGTTAGTAATGACTTCTTTTTTGGATTGTGTCAATCCGTCTTCAAGTTCAATTTTATTATACAATGCCATCACAGCAGCTTCAACCCAATTCTTACTACTATTGTCATTATCATACTGATTTAATAGGGTAGCTAAGTCTATGGCTCCTCTGACAGAACTACCTCTGCGAATGGACGTACTATCTCTTGTTATTTGAGTGATATTTTGAGAGATAGTTGCTATTTTATTAGCATTTCCACTGTTCAATTGAGCTTCTTGTTTTATTATTAAAATTTCTTCTTCTGGACTTTGATAATCCAAATTAATCCAAATAAATCTATCTTTTAATGCTTCACCTAACACTGTTACTCCTACATGAGCGGCTGGATTTTGAGTTGCTACAACAAAGAAATTTTTGTGAGCTTTTATTGTTTTTAATTTTGGAATTTCAAGAATACCTTCATCCAAAGATGTTAATAATGAATTTTGAGTACTTTCTGGCATCCGATTTATTTCATTTATAAATAAACACCCACCATTCATCATTGCTAATGCTAACGGCCCATATTTATATGATTCTTCAATATAACCTTTTGCAATTACTAAAGGGGGCTCAAAGTATCCTACAAGATTATGAGGAAGTAGTTCTTCACTACAGTCTACTCTATAGAAATTTGAATCTTCAGAACTATAATAATCAGCAATAGCTCTAGCTAATGTTGTTTTACCTACTCCAACGTTTCCCTCCAATAAAATATTCTTACCAACTGCATGAGCTAAAACGATCTTTCTTAACTCTTCCGTTCTACCAATTATTTTATATTTTCCTTGTATTTCTTCCACAATAGTGGTAACATCAACCATACTTATCAGAATTAACCATTTCTAAAATAATTTTCCATTATAAAGCTGTAAGTGCGAGATTTTTTTAAAAAAGTTAAATTTAAATTAAGATTTGCGAAAAAATAAAATAATTAGTCTAACATAATTTTAATTTTCTTTTGTTTCTCTAAATTCATCAAAACAGCTGAATTCGTTCGTTTCCATAACTTTAGAGATACTAAACCAATTAAAATTAAAAGACTGGGATATATTATAACTTCTAAAAGTGAAGGATTTGCATTATAACCAAATAACGCTTTTAATAATGAACCTATTATTTCAAGCCATTCGGGAGTTGCTGGATTGCCATCAGGAAACGATTCTGGCAAAATTTGTTTAATGTTCCAAACTTCTCCTATGATAGGATTAATAACCCCTGCTTCAATGAACTCATGTACACCATAAGTAATTAAACCAGCAGCAAAGAAAATTAGAATTATGTTAGTCGCTTTAAAGAATTTGGATATATCAATTGTTCTTATACCATAATATGTCAAGAGTCCAAAAATCCCTGAAATTCCCAATCCCATCATAGATCCTAGGATTATTGTAAGTTGATTGATAGAACCTATAGATGCAGTTCCAGATAATAAAAGAACTAATTCAATGCCTTCTCTGATTATTATTACAAATGTTAATATAGAAATTGAAAAAACTTTTTCTCTTTGAATTGACTGTTCAACTTTTTCTGCCAGGTTTACTCTCATCTTGGGCCCTTCCTTACTTACCCATAAGACTAAAGTGACAATCAATATACCAGAGATTACAAATGTAATCCCCTCAAATAGCTGTTCTAAAGTCCCTGTAAAACCTCCAAAGAGTAAAGAGAAAATAATAGCAAAAAGTATACTTGTAAAGATTGCCAATATTGCCCCAATATAAACATATCTATTATAAACACGTTGATTTGTTTTTCTTAAATACATTAAAATGATAACGACGACTAATGTTGCTTCCAAACCTTCTCGGAAGGCTAAAAATATTGGAGTAATTAAATCTATATATATAGCCATAGTATAATACTCAAATTAATTAATCTATAGTTAAAATGTAATAAAAAAAAATAAGTCTTTTAGTTATAACTAATAAATAATAAATAATTTTTTATTTTAGAAATTAAGAATTTAAGATTCTAACTATTTTGGCATGAGTTTTACTATTACTTCATCACCTTTTTTCAAACCTTCTTGATGTGGTAATATCTCAACAATCCCATCTGAAAAAGTTAATGAGCTTATAACCCCAGATCCTCTTAATTTTACTGGATTAGCTATAATACCCTCTCTAGATCTCTCTAGACTGACTCTTAGATAGTGAACAAATCCTAAACTTGGAACAGGAACGTCTTTACTAAGTTTTGCGTTAATTTTAATCCTTGGATCTAAAACTTTACACCCTAACATTTTTCTTATAGCTGGTCCTACAATTTTTAAAAAAGAAACATAAGCAGCAACCGGAGTACCAGGAAGACAGAATACTAATGTATCACTCAAATAACCAATTAAAACCGGTGCTCCCGGCCTTTGAGCAACACCATGAGTTAAAATCATCCCTGATTCATTCATAATCTCAGGTAGATAGTCTTTAGTACCGACAGATGTACCCCCAGTAAAGATTATTACTTGAGAGTCTTTTGATGATTCAATTAATCGGATTCTGATCGATTCTTTATCATCTCGTACTGATTCGCCTCTAAGTACTATACCACCATATAATTTTACTAAAGCTGAAATCATTGGAGTGTTTGAGTTATAAATTTTTCCAGGTTTCAGTGATTCTCCAGGTTCAATTAATTCATCTCCAGAAGAAAAAATGCTTATTTCTGGTTTTATATTTACTGATACTTTATCGTATCCTAGTGAAGTTAAAAGAGCTATATGTTCTGCTTTTAGTTCTATACCCTTAGGTAAAACTTTTATTCCACTTCTAAAATCTTCCCCTTTTCTTGATACGTTTTTTCTTGGCACTAGAGATGCATAAAGGCTAATTATATCGTTTTTGATTTCAGTATCTTCAATTTTTATTACAGTATCTGAACCCTCTGGTATCGGAGCACCAGTAGAAATTCTTATTGCTTCATTTTTATTAATTTTAAGTTTTGCAGTTTCACCAATTTCGATTTTACCAATCAATTTAATTTTTTTTGGATTTTTAGGAGATGCCCCAAATGAGTCTTCTGCTTTAATAGCATAGCCATCCATAGCTGAACGATCAAAAGGAGGGATATCAATTTTACTAATAACATCCATGGCTAAAATTCTATTTAAAACATTGTTTATTTCCACTTCTTCAGAAGAATTTATCTTAATTTTGGAAAATAGCATATCTATAGCCGCTTTTAAAGATGTTAGTTTTGAAAATCCAATTTTATGCAATTTTTCCATTAATTTCACTCTTCCTTATTGATTAAATATAAAATATGACCCAGTTCAGGTATAAGAATATATTGAAGGGCCAACCGGACTGCATTCGGAGATCCTGGAAGTAAAAAAACTGCTACATTTTTCTTTTTGCCTTCTAGAATACCAGCTGTAGCTCTAGAGAGCATAGCAGAGGAACCTATTTCATTGTAGGAAAGAGATCTAAATAATTCTCCAAATCCATCAAATTTTTTTCCCAACCTTGGTTCCAATGTTTCATACGTGATATCTTTCGGTGATAGACCTGTACCACCACTGAAAATTATTGCATCAATTTTAGGATTTTTTAATAATTGTAATGTTACTCGTTTTATTTCATCTTCTGAGTCTGGAATGATACTATTAAATTCTAATTTTATCTTTTGCTCATCCTTTAATAATTGCTCAACTTTAGGAATTGTTTTATCTGAAGTTCTTTTTCCAGTATTTTTTTCATTATATCGACTAGTACTAACAATTATTAAAGCTAGATTTATTTCTTGAGGAGCCTTCTTTTTATGTTCATCAGGGACTTTGTGGGTTTCTTTTATTTTTATCACTCTTCCTTATATTATTTAATTTTTATTAGAAGAAGAATACTTTTCTTAATTCTCCTTTTTCTATTACGGATTCTAGTTCATCTATTTCTATATAACCATCACTTTGAAATATCGTACTTATTGCTTCCGAACCAGTTTTAATAGGAAAAATTTTGCTTATTCCGTCTTGTTCTTGAATCTTAACAGCTTTAAATTCATGCCTACCGATTGTACTATAAATTCTTTCACCCGTAACTAATTCTTTGGCAAATTTATCTCGTAAAGGAAAACCAGACATTCTTCTTAAAAAATTGTCAATAAATACATAAAAACAACTTAACGCAGAAGTAGGATAACCAGGTAAAATAAATAGTATTTTTTTTTCCATTTTTACGAAAATAATTGGTTTTCCTGGCTTTATTTTTACTCCATGAACAAAAATTTCAATATTTTTATATTCTTCTAAAACTTTAGGGCCTAAATCCCCTTCTCCTTTTGACGTACCTCCTGATAAAATGACAATGTCGCTATCATTTAATGCTTTATCAATATTATTCTTTAAATCTTCATAGTTATCTCTCACAATCCCTAAATAGCTTAGTTGAACACCTGTATTTTCAATAGCTCTTGTCAAAACAAAGGAATTTACATCATAAATCTTACCAATATCTAGTTCTTTTACATCTTGGGTAACTAATTCATTTCCTGTGCTTATTAGGCTTACTTTTGGTTTAATATATACTGGAACCTTTTTAATTCCACACGAAGCAAGAATACCTATGGTCGCTAAATTAATTAATGAATTCTTCTTAACTATAACATCTCCTTTTTTTACATCATGCCCAACTGCAATAACATGAGTTCCAGGCGAGACAGCATTGGAAATTAAAACTTTATTTTCTCTTTTTTCTGTAAATTCTACCATTAATACTGCATTGGAATTCTCAGGGATAGCTCCTCCTGTTGCTAAATAAGAACATTGGCCTTGACTTAACTTTTTTTGGGGTATATCTCCCGCTTGAATTATCTCAACTAATTCAAGTTCAATTATGTTATCTTCTTCCGCGCCAAAAGTATCTTCTGCCATGACGGCATATCCATCCATTCGTGATTTTCTAAAATGTGGGACATTAATTCTACTAATTATATCTTTTGAAATTGTTCTGTTAAAGGAATCATTTAAACTGATTAATTCTTCTCCCGTTTCTATCCTTTGTATAGAATTAAGTACTTGTCTAAACTCTTTTACGCTAATAGTTTTAAGAAATTTCATGAACAATCACTTTGTTCAGTAATACTTATTATTCATATAATCTTAATCATTCTTCTTTAGGATTTTTAATGGATCCATTCAGATGTACCATCAGTAAAATCTTCTCGCTTCCACACAGCAATTTCTTTTTTATACATTTCAACTGCATTACTAATCGCTTCAAAACCTTCTTTTCTATGCGCTGATGCTACTACAACATAAACTAAATCTTCGGAAAGTCCAAAATCCCCCTTTAAGTGGATAATTTTAACTTCAATTATCCCATCGTTTTGCTTTAGTGTCTCACAAATTTTAGTAATACTCTTATTTGCTAATTCATCATATGCGTCAATTTTCATGCTGATGACCGGTTTACCATTAAGAGAATTATCTCTGACGATCCCAGTGAATGTGTGTATAGAACCTGCCTTAGTAATATTTGGATCCGCTTTTAGTGATTTAATTATTTTTTCAAGATCAATCTCCCCTTTATTATAAATACCAGATTCTACATTTTTTTCAATTAAAGGCATATTTTTATCCTCCTGAAACGGGCAATAAAAAGGCAATCGTATCTCCATCCTTTAAATTTATTTTTGATGGATCTTTTTCATAAATTGCTTGATTGTTAATTATGATTGAAATTAAATTATGTATTCTTTGAGTATTTTCATCCCATATTAATTTTTGAAAAGAATTATATCTCTCATATAATAAATTCAATAAATCCTCTAAAGTGTCCTTTATTTCCATTTTTTCTTTTTCTTTAGAGGTAATATCTTTAAACTCAGCAAAATAGAGTACTTCTACAATCATATAATCATATTTTTAAATTATTTAATAATAAGGCTCTCGAGAATCAACAACCTGTTTCACAATTTGTTCATATTTTGATAATGAATGATGGTTTCTTATCGCGTCCTTAATATTTTTTCCTAGATCTGAACGATACAAGCATCCAAATAAATTTCCATCGCACCCGACTCTAAGTTTTGTACATCCCATACAAAACTCATGACTAGGTGTAATTGTTTCAACAACAGCAGAATTAGGTAATACAAAGACTTTTCGGTTTTGCATGGAGCCCCTTATTATGGTTTGTTCAGCTTTCGATTCAAGATTTTCTATAATAGGTTTTATATCTACATAATGCTTTTTATAAAATTCACCATTCCCCCCCACCGCTTCTGAAGCTTCATGTAGTTCAATTAATTGTAGGATGTATCCATTTTCTCCACAGAATGCAATCATATTATCTAATTCATTATCATTTATCCCTCTCATTATGACAAAATTTAATTTAATTGGATTAAATCCAACTTCCTTTGCCCGATTTAACCCCTTTAAAACAACTTCCAGAGAATCTGACCCATAAATATTTCTGTATGTTTCTGAATTGAGAGATCCTAGAGAAACATTTATTCGATTTAATCCAGCTTTATATAATTCTTCTGCTTTTTCATATAATAGGAAACCATTTGTTGTCATGGAGATGTCTTTATATAGATTCAAATTAGAAATGTTTTTTATAATTTGTACGATTTCTTCGCGGCATAGCGGTTCACCTCCCGTTAATTTGATCCTAGTGACGTTTAAAATTTCTGCTAGGATTCTACATAATTTAGTTATCTCATCTACTGTTAGTTCAGAAGTCTTAGGGATAAATCCTTCTTGGTCACAATAAATACAATTATAATTACATTTGGAAGTAATAGAAAATCTGATGTGTTTAATTTCCCTATTGCTTTTGTCCTTCATTCTACTGAAACACTGCACCTTTTACTTTCTTGTCGACTTTAATATCGAAAATTTGTGTATTTGGATATTGCCCTTTTTCATCTTTTTCATACATTTTGACTATATCCCATAAATTCAAAAGTGCAATATTAACTCCAGTTAAAGCTTCCATCTCGACTCCAGTTTTAGCAATACTTTTAACTTTACAAATAACTTTTATATCTTCTTCTTCAATTTCAAAATCTAATTTAATATTTGTTATTGAAATTGAATGACAGAATGGAATTAATTCTGGTACTTTCTTAACTGCATTAATAGCTGAAACTTTTGCAATAGTAAGAGCATCTCCTTTTTCTACATTATTAGATTTTATTCTGACAATTGTTTCTTTCTTAAGTTTGATCTTTCCAGATGCCGTTGCCGTTCTATAAATTGTGTCTTTTTCAGAGATATCAATCATTTTAGCTTGAAGTCTTAAAAAATTCTTTCTGTTCTTATAAACATATCGATCTTATTTTATTGTAAATTGAAATTTCTTAAAAATTTATTTATAATAATTTAACATCTGTGGCTTTAAAATTGATAAATACTTCAGAGTCTAATGTTAACTGCAAATTCTTACGTGATAATTCAGTTATTGTAATTAAAAATTTCTCAGTTTTACATTTAACAATTAGGTGACAAATGTTACCCAACTCACGTATATTTTCAATAGTACCTTTGAATGTATTTCTATAACTTGTATTTTTTGCAGGTTCCTTAACGATTCCAATACTTTCAGGTCTTATACAAACTTTTACTTCACCTTCCTGTTGACTTGAGGTGGTTATAATTAAATCACCAACTTTAATCTGAGACAACCCAGTTGCTTTATCAACTTCAGCAAATCCATATAAAATATTTTCATAACCAACAAATAAAGCAGTAAACTCATCCTTTGGGGCAATAAATATTTCATTGGGGGTTCCTATTTGAGTTATTTGCCCATTATTGAGAACAGCAATGCGATCAGCATATTTAATCGCTTCGAGGGGATCATGAGTACTCATTATAATAGTTTTTTCCTTATTTTGCTTTATTCTCATAATAAAATCGTCTAATAATTTAGTATTCATCGAATCGAGGTTAGCTGAAACTTCGTCTAATAGATAAAGCTCGGGTTCAATAATGAAGTTCATTGCAATCGCTACACGTTGCATTTCTCCTCCTGATAGTGAATGAGCATTTTTGTTTTCCATACCCTTCAATCCGATATATTCAATCATTTGATTTATAGAATCCTTATAATCATTAAATTTGATACCCCGTATTTTTAATCCATAAGCAATATTATTAAATACAGTTGTACTTCGAACTACTGGCTTTTGCCTAACAAAGGAGAATTTTCTTCGATATTTCACTTTCATAGTACTAGAGATTTTTGTTAAATCTTGGTTATCATAAAATATTCTCCCTTCTGTTGGTAAATCAAGCAAACCGATTAATCTTAATAATGTAGTTTTACCGCTTCCATTCGGACCGATTATAATGAAGCACTCACCCTTTTTAACTGAAAAGTTGATATGGGAAAGAACTTCAATAATTGATTTGTCTTCTTTGTAAAATCCTTTGCTCAGGTTTTTAACTTCAATTAATTTCATTCTAATCAGCTCTGGATTGCAATCGAGTCATTCCGTAATTTACAATAAAAGAAGTTGCTATAAGAATCACACCCAATGCAATTGCCATTCCAAATTCTCCCATACGTGTTTGAAGTACAATAGAAGTTGTAAATGTCCTAGTTTCCCATCGGATATTGCCTCCTACAATCATAACAGCACCCACCTCCGATATTGCTTGACCAAAAGCAACAAGGAATCCTGCGATAATAGACTTTTTTGACTGTTTGATTAACTCCCACCATAATTGACGTTCAGTTGCCCCTAAAGAGAGGACGGTTTCCTTTAAGGCAGGATCTATACTTTCAATAGCAGCTTTAGCTGTACCCATAATAATTGGGATTGCTAAAAGAATTTGAGCTATGATCATAGCTGTTGTGGAATATAATAAGCCCAAAGAACCAAATGGACCATTTCGAGAGAGTAACAAATACACTATTAGCCCCATTACTACAGGGGGAAATCCCATAAAAGTATTTATTAAGTTTGTTAATCCTTTTTTCCCTCTAAATTTTCTTAAACCTATAAATGATCCAATTGGTAATGCAATCAACGCCGCTATAAAGGTCGATGTTAGGGACACTCTGAAAGATGTACCAATCACACTCCATAATTCAGGATCAAACGTAAACATCAATCTTAGGGCTTCTAATATTCCCTGTATAATATCATTCGCCATAGTTCAATCATTAATGCCTGTTTCATTTAAAAAAAATATATTAAAATTATAATTTATGGTTAAATTCTTTTAAATAGTTAGACCTGCAAATTCTGCTTGAAAGGGAGTCCATATTGCGATTTCCTCATCAGTAGTGTCACAACTAGTACTGATATTACAAGATCCAAAGTCGGCATGAAACAAGATCGCGTTATTTTTTTTATAAGCATTAATTAGATCTTGTCCATACTGAGATGTGAGAAAGCCAATAAATCTACTCGCAGAAGTAAATTTTACATGTGAATATAAAACTGGATTAACAGGAATGGCACCATATGGATTGAGTAAATAATCCTCACCAACAACAGATTCTGCTAGAATATTTAAAGAAGTATAAGTATCATTAAATGAGAGCCATGTCCCTCTATCTATAAGTGTGTATCCTTCATTAGCTGGATCATCATCTTCATAAGTCATTAATAAAGTAGCAGCCATCCCCTGTCCTGTTTCTGTATATTTATCTGGTTGACCTGCCCACCTTGTTGCTGCAACAACACCTATCTCTGCCCATAATGCTTTTTCTTTCGAGTGAGTTCCAGAATTATCACCTCTAGAATAAAATGTCATATTACCAGCATCAATAGCATCTCTTAATTTTGTCATTACTGTTGTTATATTATCTCCAGGTAATAGATTTGCTGGATTAGAATAATGACCAACAATTATGAAATCATTGTACATAATACAAGCACGATAAATACCATATGGAATATTACCAACCCCAAGACTAGCATTAACAAAATCATTCTCTCTTGATCTTGAATGAACAAGAATTACATCTGCATTCCCATCTTTACCATATTGTATGGCTGTTCCTGTACCAACTGATAATACTTTGATTTGAATTCCTGTCTGCTCAGTAAATTTTGGAAGTAAATAATCTAGCAATCCTGAATCGTATGTAGATGTAGTAGTTGCTAATATTATTTTTTCTGGATTTTGAGCATTCAAATAGTCAATTGTAAAATATGTGCCAACAGAACCCCCTGCAATGATTATAACAGCTAAAATTATAGCTGTTTTGTGTTCTCCTAATATTGTTGTTAATGATTTTCTTGTCGACATATTTGATCTTAAAATTTATCTATAGAGTTTGTTTTAATTCAAAAATTATTGATATGTATGAGTATACATAACGAAAAATATAATTTTAAATATAATAAAAAGGTTATGAATACGGTTGATTATTATTAGTTTTAACAAATTCTTCTATAATCCTAAAATTAATAATTTATTATCCAGAGAATTAAATTTTCAAAAAATCTTATAAATATTATGAATAAAATTAGCGCTCGAAATGTATTAAACGGAAAAATAAAAAGAGTCACCCCCGGTGCTGTTAATTCTGAGATAGTCGTTGAAATTGCGGATGGAATCGAAATTGTTTCCATTATTACAAAAAGTTCTACTGAACGTCTAGGTTTGGTGGAAGGAAAGAAAGTTTATGCTATTATCAAAGCATCAAACGTAATGATTGGTATTGATTAAAATTTTTAAAAAGAAAATTTAGATTTTTATTGTCTTTCCATTAAATCTATTGGTTTTACAGATAGGTTCTTTTTCCAGACAATCAAAATTATAAATACAAGGATACTTAGCATTATAGTTAAATAAATCTGAATTTCGGCGATGTTAAATAACCAGCAAATATTATTAGATATATGAAATAGAATTGCTGCTAGTGTGCTCCCACCAGTGCTGTTGTAAATGAAGGTTAATAATATTGCTCCAAGAAAAAGCCCATAGAGCCATCCAAATAGCATATTTATACTGAATCTATAAAAAAACATAGGCGCATGCCAAATTGCCCAACCAAATGCTAGGATTATTGTTGATATTAATGGATTATATTTTTCCTGTAACTTAGGTAAAGCATAACCCCTCCATCCAATCTCTTCGAAAACGCCATAAGAAATAGCTCCAACCCATATCCAAATTATAAATGACAAGGGGTTAGTAATTCCTTGATTGACAAGGTAAGATCCTAGATTAATAAAATTCCCTGTGAAAGCAAAATTCAATAAAAGGGTTAAAATTAAGAAAACTGGCATAATTAGAGCAGAAAATAGAATCCAAAAAACACCGATTCTCCATTTGATAATTGAATTTTTTAATCTTATAAGTCCTTCTTTTTTGGTTGATATATATACTACAATAATTGCAGAAATTGTTGGACCGAATGGTCCTAAAAAATGCCAAATTATGTTCACATTTAAAATACCTAAACCGGTTAAAACTAATGGCATTACTAATAACCATGTAGATATATATGCAATTATAAAATAACTGATTAGAGGATATTTTTTTATAAGATTTGTCATAGTTATTCACTTTTCTTTTGAATTTATTTAATTAATTCTGTTTCATAACCCAACGTTTTCTCATAATTTATTGTTTTTTGAAGATTTTCTCTTGCCCATGCTACAGCTTTTTCTTTAACTGCATCAGTTTCTGCTTGTAAAGGTTCTTGAAAACAAATATCACCTATGATATCAGCATTTTTTAGAGCATCTTTAAATCGTTTCATTGATTTTACTCCATTTCCTGCAGCACACATCCAAATTGCTATTTCCTTTCCAGAAAGATCAAATTTTTTCAAGAAAGAATTAATTGGAGGAGACTGTCTCCAAGCCCATACAGGTGATCCGATGAATATTAAATCATAATCGAGCGGATTGATATCGAATGGTTCCAATTTAGGTTTCATTTTCATAGTAGCTTGATATCCACCCCAAAAATATTTCATTCCTCCTTCAGCATTGAGTTCTTTCACAGGTTTTAATTTTAGAATATCAGCATTTATCGATTTTGCTATTGTTTCTGCGATAAATTTAGTATTTCCCGTGAGAGAATAATATACAACTAAAATTTTTACCATTTTCTTTTAGACCTCTTTTTTTATTGTTCCCTTGGTTTTAGTCCATCTGCAATCAATTCAAAGGTAAAATTGATAACATCGTCGGGTTCCAAATTAAATATTTTCTTTATTCTATCTTTTGAATTCATTAAATCTTCGATTAATTCTCTTGTAATTGTCGAAAGTACATAACCAATCATGAAAGGAGATTTATCTTCACGAATTGCCTTATTTTTTACTGTTTCAGTTAATACATTTACAAAAAGGTCCCGATATTTATTACTCATATCAAGATATTCTTTTTCAGTGTTCGAAAGCTCAGCTTTTGGCTTGGATATGATATCAGGAAGCTTTGTCCCAATATCGTGGAAAATTGAGGCATAATTTGGATAATCTTTAGAAAATTTATAATATGCATATCCCACTGCCATAAGTTGTTTTATACCAGGTCCTTCTTTCTCGATTAATTGCTTAGTATAATTAATTATTAAAGAATATGCGTGTATTCCAATTGCAATATATAAGTCATCTTTAGAGTCATAATAATTGTATAATGTCCCTTTACTATATTGCGCTTCATTAGCTATTTGTTTCATTGTCGTATTTTCAAAACCTTGAGAGAGGAATAACTTTTCTGCCGCTTCAATTATGTCTTCACGTCTTTGTTCCTTCTCTCTTTCTCTTCTTGCTTTTGTTGGAGTTAATTTTTCTTGTTTTGAGGAATTCATTTTTTTTTTACCTTATGCTTATTAATTGACTTGTGTTCATTAATTGACCAAGGGTCATTAAATAAATAAAATATATGATCATATTTAAATCTTTGGTCACTTAATGACCATCGGTCAAAAAGTGAAACGAGTCTATACGACGTCTTTAACTAAATAATAGGTCTAAATTTAAAAAATAAAAATAGAAAAAGGATTAAAAAAAAGTTTAAGGTAAAGTTACTTTTCCACTAGACTCATCCAAATTAAGTATTCCTTTAACTGCAAGCTGTTTAATTGTTCTAACTGCCATTATTGGAGGAACATCAAGAAGTTTCTTTAAATCATCTAGCTTTGCTTCTCCTTTATCCATGATTGTAGCGATTATATCAACTTCATGAATTTCTTCATCAGAGTTTTCAATTAAGAATGATGTAAAGAAGTTTTGCTGTCGTAATTGATCTATTTTTGCCTCCAGTTCATCCATCTTTTTCTGGTAAGTACTTTTTAACTCTAACTCTCTATTTTCATTTTCAACAGTTTTTTGATCTAGTTTTGTCTTCTCTTCTTCTTTAACAGTAATTTTTTCATTTACAGAGCTAAGTTTTTCTTCAAGTTGAGTAAGTTCAAAGGCTGGTTTTTTCAAATCATTAATGCTAGTTTCCAAATTAGTTGTTAATTCAGAAAGCTTCAAATTTAACTCATCTTTTTTAGCTTTTAATCCATCTATGGTTCTATCTAATTCTTCGGATTTAGTTCTTAATTCAGTTAATTCAGAATTTTGAGAAGCTAATTTTTCTTTTATACTTTCTTCTTCTTTTTGTTCTGCTTGCATAAAACGCCATGCTTCTCTTAATTGAGAAAGAACCTCCTCATTTTGTTTCTGTAGTACTTGCCAGTACGTATCATAAGCTGTTTCAAATTGTTCAATTAAGGATAAAATATCGTGTGAACTCATTAGAAATCAACCTCCCCTTTTAAGGTAACTGTTCCTGCTCCCTCATTATACTCAATTGGTCCATTTTTTTGAATCATTTTTGACAATATACTTCGCGCCACATCTTCCCTAAGTCCCATGCCTTGAGCAATACCCTTCAATTCAATAGTTGTATTAGGTTGTAGTGCTTGTATAAGTTTTAATTGAGCAGATTGTATATACCCTGCTTTAATTAAAGATTTCATGGCAGCAGCTCGTATAGCGTATGAATTACTAAATTTCTCTTTTTTAACATATTCTTCTTTAAGTTGAGTTTCAAGTTCTTTCATTTTATTATCGAACTTTTGTTGAATATCTTGCAGTTCTAAAATTCTGTTCTCTAATTCACTTAATCGACTGCTCCGAGTTGCTACTTCCTCTCTTCGTGCTGTTATTTTTGTTTGAGTTTCATTTAATTCATTTTGTGCATCTTGGATTTTGTCGATAAGAGTTTGTCTTTGGTTATTTAGTTCAGCATTACTTTCCTCTAAGGATGCAATATCTCTTTGATTTTGAGAAATTTTATTTTTCAATGAATTGATTTCATCATCATTAGCTTCAATAGTTCTTAAGTCATTGGCCTTAGATTCTTCAAGCTTTCCAATTTGTTCAAGTAGATTATTTGGTTGAGTTTGTAATTTAGGGACAGAATCAGAATTTAATCTATTGAGTTCTTCTATAATCGACAGTATTTTCTTTAAAGACGATTTTGTATCGGTAAGACTCATAATTAATTCTCCTATAAAAAAAGTTTTTTGAAAATCTTATAAAATAATAGTGTAAGTATTATTAAATTTTGATATTTAGAAAGTCGATAAAAGGATTAAATTTCTTTAGAAATATTTTCTACAAATTTATCTTTATTAAAAGTACCAAAAGGGAGATTTCTTCTTTCAATAACTATATTTAAATTCTCTATTATTTTTTCAGCTAAGTAGTTGAATTCAAAAGGAAATCTAACGTTATTTTGGTAATATTTTCTTAGGAATATATTGATTAACTCCATTTTATGTTTCGGTTCTTCCATTTCAAATAGACCTGGATCAGTATCGAGAAGAGATGTGCAAATCCAAGCTAAATCATCTAGATGATTTCCCTCATACGAATCTTCAAAATCAACTGCGTATAAAATTCCATTCTCAGAATCAAAAATAAAATCTCTTAGTCTAGTGTCGCCTTTACAAAGCACATATTTCTTTTTAACTTTATATTTTTTTCTAACAAAATTCTTTTCATGGAATTGAGCAAGAAATTCAGCAAGCTTTTCTATACTTTTAATAATTGTATTTTTTACGTTAGTTTCCAATTCATCTAGACTCTCTGTTCCTTTCAATTTTTCATTGATAAAATCACACAAGTTAATTCCCTTAACTTTCTCAAGGATTAGGTAAGGCTTTTGAAAGAATAAAATACGTGGAACGTGGAAATTTTGATTTTTCAATCTATTTAGGATGTTTATTTCATGAACGATGTTTTTAGTATGAAAAATTTTAATAACAACTTCATTCGGTAATTTAGAAGGCTTTTTCTCAAACACAACGTTGATAACAGAATTCTTTTTACTGGGTAATTCAGTTACTTGAATATTCTTTTGGTTAAGTTCGGGGATTTGAGGTATTAAATCTCTAATCATTCTGGTTTGTACTTTTTGAAGATCCATTTTCTATAGATGAACATTTAATTTTGACTCTTAATAAGCAAAAAATTACAGCTATATTTATAACTATTTATAGAGGGTGAGTCTAAATTATAAGGAAAAGACTAGAAAAGAAGCCTTAGTATCATGATTTATTTTTCTAATTTTCTTATCTCCTTTACTAAATCATTTAAATAAAGATTACCCATACCAAGTTTCACGATACGAGAGAAAAACAAGACTAATGCAAATCTCATTTCTTGTATTTCAATATAAAAAGCGCAAATCTTTTGATTATTCTCCAATTCTAAATACATTTTCTTTAAGTTGCTTAATTTTTTCTCAGTTCTGACTTCAAATTCTTTCATTATAGAAAATAGAGTATTACTTGGAAGTGAAGAATATAATATGTGTCCATCTGTAGTAAACATACCTGAACCGAGGATTTCCTTATCATCAACGAAACCTCTTAATAACTTGATAATCTCTTGGAACAACGGCATTGAACTAAGCTTAGTAGTAGGATGATCTGGTTCTGCTTCATTAACTTCTGTACTTTCAAAGAATTCCATGTGAGAGAACTCAAAATCAACTATTTGATATCCTCGGACCTTAAAATTCTTATCAACAAAAGCTTGAAATCCATGCTTACAAACAGGGCCTGATGGGATCGAAACGGTTGTTAAATGCTTAGCTTGGTTTATAATTTTTGTAGGAATTCGGAGTTCTTTCTTAGATTTGCAAGTTGGGCATATAACTTGAATTATTTGAGATTCTTCAGTTGAAGATAATTCGTCACTATCAATCATATGCTTCGATCAGTATTCTACTATTCTATATTTATATTTATATGATATTATTACAGATTTTAATATATTTAGTTTTAATATAATTATATTTAATATATTCAATTTATATTTATTATAAATTAAATTTCAGATTGGAATAATTTAAGTTTGATAACGCTTCATTTCTTTTACGACAAGAATTACACTTTCCACAAGGTTGGTCTCCATCACTATAGCAACTCCATGTCCATTCTAGGGGAACTTTTAATTTTTTTCCAAGGTTAATGACATCCATTTTTGTCATTTTTGCTAATGGAAATAATAATTTTTTTCGAGATGTATCTTTAACATGTTTTCCTTTATTGATAAGCTTCTCAAGAGATCTGAAAAAATTAGGGGATGCATCAGGAAAATCTTTTGGATCTATAGCAATATGCCCCCCTATAATAACTTCACAATCAAAAACTTCAGCATAATATCCTGCTATAGAGTAAAAAATAAGATTACGAGTGGGAATGAATCCTTCGGGAGTATTAACTGCACTTGGAACAGGAAATCCGTCAATACGTAAATCAATTGATTCCTTTATAAAAGGCAATGGGACTTCAATTAACTTAATTTGCAAATTTTCAGCTAATTTTTGAGCTGCTTTTTTCTCATTTTCGGGGCGTAGATCATAATTATATGAAAGAGCTATAATATCATAGCCTTTTTGATATGCCCAGTGAAGAGCAACAGCAGAATCGATTCCCCCAGATAGCAATACTATAGCACTCATTCTCCATTGTTTTTTGTCTAGACCCAATTTTACAGATAATGCTTCTTTTATAGCATCATTAATGTTTGACAATTTATAATCTAATGCTTCTGCTGCGATATTACCATCTGAAGTAATATTACATCTCATAACATCAACCATTTCTTTACAAATTCCAAGTACTTCTGAGGCAGCTTCATAACTAACATAATTAATTCGTGGAGGTGGAATATTAAAGCCTAAATTAACCATGTTTTTAACAACCAAATCAATCAAATCCATCATTGTTATAATTGTTGGACCCACGAGATCAAATATTTGGTTATTTCCAGCTTTTCCATCAGCAGCAGCTAAAAAAGCTTCAACGGCATCTTTAACATATATAGGTTGCATCGGAATTTTACCATCTCCGGCTACATATATGACACCTTTTCCAATTTGGTTTACCATTTCTGGGATTAATTCATCATTAGAACCTAAGATGTAGGAAGGTCTAAAAATAGTATATGGAACTTTAGCTTGTTTTAGTATTGATTCAGCTTTATTTTTTGAATAAAAGTAGGCGTCATTTGCCCATTCCTCTTTCCCATATCTATCAACTCCCAGTCCTGAGGGGAATACAATTCGAGAAACCTTTGTATCTTCTGCAGCTTTAACTAATGTATGCATTCCTTCAATATTGACTTTCTCAAAAAGCTCTTTAGAACCACATACGACTCCTCTGAAATGTAAAACTGCTTTACAACCAACTAATGCCTTCTTTAGAGCTTCTATACTGAATTCTTTTATAATTGCAGGTTTAGCTCCAAGCGACTCTACTTCTTTAGCAGCATCCTCTCTTCGAACAATTCCAACAACCTCCCATCCTTTTTGAATAGCCACTTTTATAGAATGTTGTCCTAGATATCCATTGGCTCCTGTAATTGCTAATTTCTTGTATTCCATGTTATGGGCATTCTCAAGTTTTTCGTAAAAAGTAAAGCTCATCTCTATTTTAAAATATAAATGATTTGTTATTGTTGTATATTATTGATTTAGTATAATCTATTTTTATGAAAGCTTCTTTCATATTTATTGTTTCTAAAAATAAAATATAAAATGGTAATTCAAGAAAACAAAATAAAATTTAGAATAAATAAAAGTAGGTAAAAGAAAATGGGAAATGTAATCTTCTTAAAAGGAATGAACATAGATTTATTAGTAAAAAATAAGGAACATGTTGATATCTATGTGAAATGGATAAATGATCCAAGGATAGGAAAGTTTTTATCAGTTTATATTCCCGAAACTATCGAAGTTATAAAAAAAGAATGGTTTCCAGAATATCCTGATGAAAAAAATATATGGTTTGAAATTTGGCATAAAGAAGATCAAAAACCAATAGGAATGGTTGGTTTACTCAAAATTATCGCACCTTATCGTAGAGGAGAGATCGGAATCTTTATAGGAGAAATAGATTATTGGGGAAAAGGTATCGGTACAGAAGCTGCGAAAATGATACTCGATTATGCGTTTAACGTTTTAAATTTATATAAAATAGTTGCTGAGGTCAGTGTAACGAATACTCGTTCAGTAGCAATGTTTAACAAACTTGGTTTTATTGAAGAGGGGCATCTAAAAGATCATGAGTTTATTGATGGAGACTGGAGAGATAATAAGATATTTGGTTTGATTAATAAAGAAAATTAAAAAAAAAACACCAAATTCTTTTTACCTAACAAATATAATCAAATTTATAAACAAAAAATATATAAAGTTCAAAGAGCTTCTGCAAAACAATAATAGTGAAACCAAAAAAATTTACGATGGCGGTATTCAAATTATGGGATACAAAGTAATTGTAGAATCCTCAGAAGTAAAATTTAGTGCGAGTCATTTTTTAAAGGAACCTCTTCAATGCACACGTTTGCATGGCCATAATTATTACGTTTCTGTAGAAATGAGTAACGATCTTGATAAAAATCATTTTGTTGTAGATTTTAATGATTTAAAAGAAAATTTAAAGGCTATTGTTAAACCTATGGATCATTATGTTCTAATACCGACACAATCTGATGAATTAGAAATAAAAGAGGAAAAAGAGTCTGTAGAAGTTATTACATCTTCTAAGCGATATGTGTTCCCCCGAGAAGATGTATTCTTTTTACCATTACCCGCAACTACAAGTGAACTTTTAGCAAATTATATTTACAATAAACTAAAAGAGACATATGGGAACAAAAAAATAAAAGTCAAAATTGAGGAAAGTAGAAGTACTAAAGCAGTTTTTGAAGATTAACCTTCGAACTTTACAAATTTGAGTTTATACTAGAACACTGTAAAATTGAACATGTTCAGCTAAAGTAATATATTTTTTATGAAGTATTAAAAATACAAATAAAAACAATTATTTATTTCATTTCTATGTTGACTGATAAAACATATAAATTGGGAGTACTATACGGCATCGGAACAGAAACTGAGATGTTAACTCAGAAATTTGTTGGCAATCTCATTAATAATGAAGAATTCTGTAAAGCATGTGAAATTTTAGAACAAAATGTTAAATGTGATAAGTGTCGTGAATATATTAAGAGCTTTGCTAATTCAATCTATTATTATGAAAAAGTAGGAGAAAATGTTCCTGAATTCATTGAAGAACCAGAATTATATCTTCCTAAAAACCTTCCTCCAATAGATTTTTTAATGGTGGTTGGAATCCATCAAGATTTACTCTCTGGTCTTCCTTATTATTTAAAAAAGAGGGAAGTAAAAGCTGTAATTGTCCCAATTGAGGATCCCAAATGGGTACCTGCTGGACTTCAAGTTCAAGTATTAGAGGAGTTCGAGAAATATGGCATTCAGGCTGCTTTTCCTAAACCTTTTTGCTCCTTAAGTAAGGAATCAAATGATTATAACAAAGTTGGGTTTCATTTGACAAAAAATCATGATTTTATTGATGAGTTTATTGATTATTATAAAATTGGAGAACCAATTGTCTCATTTCTATTAAGTAAAGATGGTGAATCAATTGAAGATACCTGTGTCATTCAGAGTGCTCCATGCGGAAGTACTTATTATATCTGCCAGCAATTAAAATCAAAATATTTTAAAAATGGAAAAAGTGGAGATCTCTCTTTGAATGAAAGAATAAGTAAAGCTCATCATGCTTATCCTTGTAATGCTTCAATGGATCAAGATTCTATACTCAAGGATTCCATCTTGCATGTTGGTGGATATTTAGTCCGAAATGCAATTAGACGAGAGCTCAATCTCGAAGAGCAAAAAGGTCAAAAACTTGTTTATGTCATTAAATAGAAAAAAGTTCCCTTTTAAAATCTTATATAATAAAAAATAAAAAAGTATATAGACGGGAAAATAACTGGTTAATATGTGTGGTCATTCGAGAAGCTATTTATCCAACCAGTAATTTCCTCATCTATATGTTAATTTAGAGATTTCAACCCTCAATTGTTAATTTTCTCCATTAAATTTCATAAATTTCAACAGTCTCCACAGGCCATAAGTCACCATAAAGGGGGTCGTATTTTGGATGATCCTCTTTGAAATCAGGTTTAAAGAGGCAGATTTGGTGAAGTTCTACCATTGCCTCTGCTCCAGGTGTATAGCCAAAATTAGCCGAATATTCTGTTAAGGTACCATACCCAATACCATGAATATTACAAGAGATATAATTATCCCAGACACCCAATACAATGGGTAGTGGTGCTCCAGGGTAAGGGATAATAAATTTAATAAGTACTTTGTAATCAATATAACCATCTTCTCCAGC
>JBHLLT010000011.1:0-106399 GCA_048938855.1 Promethearchaeota archaeon | reverse complement strand
TCTTTAAGGATCTTGAGATTTTTAAATTTTGACTCAAGCGGTATATTAGCCACTCGAGATTCTTTTTCTTGTTTTTTATAGAACTTATATCCAAATACTATTAACCCTGCAACTACACCTGCTAAAAGTGGAAAGAAAATTAAAGAAAAAATCAAAAAAGGAGGTAAAACACCTAATCCGTTATTTGATGGAAGCGCTTGTTCCACGAGTATGTATTGAATGGGTGATCTTAAATCCTTTCCAGCAAAATCAACTAATTTGACTTGAATTGACGCTGTTCCATTACCATCAGGAACTTGAAAATTAGATGTAAAGCTGCCATCTGCTCTTGTTGTAGCCGTAGCAATATGAGTTCCATTAAAATAGACTTCAACGTCTCGATTACTTATTTTTAATGTGGGGTCGGTACTAGATGATAATATACCAGTTAATTCATATCTAGCTCTTTCTCTAGTATTATAGTCAATATCTAAATTCCAAGTTATATCTGAAAATACTTTAATATTGGTAATTAATGCTTCTGAGTAATCAATATTTGGGGAATCAGAGAAATTAAATTTTAATGACAATTGGCTTGCAACTGTAATAGGAACCTGCATGTTTGGTAGTGAACCTGTTGCACCAGTAAAAAAAGAACCTTGAGAGACAATTGAAGGCCCATTGAGCCAATAATAATTAACATTTACAAATGAAATACCATTTCCATTATCAAATTTTAGGTAACCATTTAAATTGAAATCTTCTTCAGTTAATTTTGGAGTTGAAATGTCATCATGCGAGAGTATATCAAAATATGATGTAGCATTAACATAAATATTATAAAAGTGGTGGTATTCAATCTCACTACCAGGGCCTCCTGGTTCTGTGTCTGTTACAGTAACTTCTATTTTATGACTTGAATAAACATTCATTAAGGGATCAATAATATAATTAATATCAAATCTACCCCATGAATCAGTTACATCTGTATAACCCATATCAACGACATCATCAATTTCAATTGCAACGTTAACTCCAGTTTTATTTGTTTTATCAATTTTATTATATAAGTGTCCCTTTACAGAAATAAGCTCATTGTGAGTGAACCGTGAATTATTAACTTCCAAAGGATTTGTAAGGTCTAATGTTGCCCATAACCAACCTGATATTTTGGGGTTTTGATTAGTAATATCGGTGTTTTTGTTAAAAAATAGGTTATTAATTGAAACAAAGTTAAGGATAATTGTGAAAATAATGATTAAGATTCCAATTTTTTTCGATTTTTTGTTTAAACTTTTAGGAATCTTCAGTTTTTTCATTTTATTTTATTTTCACCCTTTTTCTTACGTCTTTATACCTGTCTAAACACTTGTTGTTCTGTTTCGATAATATACAATCCCTCCGGGATACCAAAATTAGCTGGATCACTAGGATAGAAGTTTACCCAAACTTCAGTATCATCATCCCAAGCTCCGACAATAAACGTTAAATTGAAAAAACCGTTGATATCAGTAAAATCTACTTGAGTAGCTAAGATTACACCAGTGCTATCTCTTATAGTGACATTAATTTCCATGAATGCCATTACTGTTCCGTTATCCCAATACAAATTCCCATATACATAACACTCATCACCATAATACCAATCATCTTTAACAACATTAGTTTCATAACTTCCTACGATATAAGTGCTTGCTAATATATCAATAGAGATTAATAAACTACTATTATGAACCATAAAATCACTCATAGCTATTCCTGGAGCGTTTATACCTCCAGTAAAAGTAATATTGATATAATAATCTCCTTGTGGGCAAGAGAGATCAATTGCATTCAAAAATTGGTAAGTACCATCATTATTAATTGTTAATGTTTGAGCACCATTTAAATATAAACCAGAAACATCAGAGAAAGCATTATCTAATAAAACAATATTTAGATTTAAACCTCTTAGAAATTCACCACTTTCTCTAACTGAACCAGAAACAATGAAATTATCAACATTTCTTAAAATTGAAGTTCGATCTATATTACTAAAAATATTAACATATTCATTGATTACTATATAAGTCATATTTATTGTACCAGATCCAGACCATTGAGCTCTTATTCGATGGAGTCCCGCATGCCAACCGGAAGTATCAGCTAATACAAAAGCCCGTCCACTAATTACTGATGTAGATCCTAGTGGAGTACCTGTATAAATATCCATAAATGAAACTGTACCAGAACTAACTGGAACCCCACTTTGAAGAATATATACACTGAAATTAATATTAACACCACGATTATATATCTCTGGGGGATTTATATCTGAATAAAATGACTGGGTTGGATTTCCATCAACAAAAAAATTTATATCAACATCATATGGATCAATGACTCTTAAATCATATAAACTAGGAGCCGTATCTGTAAAATTATTAATATACCATAAATTGAAAAATTGAGGATAATTGGGATTTGTATAGAAAAATAAACCATTAAAATTAACTTGTAAGGTATAATTCTTTGCGGGAGTTGAACTTAAAACTGAATAAATGAGATTAATTTCTCCAGAATACCCAAGTTGTAGAGCTCCCGATTCTAAATTTAAATAAAAAGAGACATCTGTTGGTCCATCATACATAAAAACATTAATTTCAGCGAATTTAATAGGATTTCCGTTTAGTGAATCATTAAGATAACCATGAATTAAGAAATTTCTACCATCTATTCCACTACGATTTACTTCTTTAGGTTGTGGGCATATATCAAGATTTACATTGATTGGGGCATTTAAAATAAAATATGAATAATTATATTTATTATTCCAGGTGGCATAAATCAAGTGCGGACCTGCAGTTGTACTATAAACCGTTGAATATATAATTTGAGCTTGACCTGAGATGGTTTGAGCAGATCCAAGTAGTAAATTATCTTGAGTTATATCATAAAAATACACCCATTCTCCATCATCTATTGGTACACCACTATATTGAATTAACGCTGTGAGAGTTAGGTCATCATACCGATTTATGACTGGATTAAAAGGATCATTAGAGGGAATTCCATTTATCCAAAAGTTAAATTGTAAAGTAGCGGGAGCATCAATTTGTAAATCATTACTAAAGTATATAGAAGTATTTATGAATGGTAAATTAAATTGGAAGGAATAAGGATATGATGAAAGATCGATGGTACCATTAAAATCTAATCTGAGTGTATAATTACCAGGAGGTGTATTTGGAGCTACACCAAAGGATAGATCAAATGTACCTGTACTATTAGTTTGATAGGGATAACCATCGAATGGGATTAAATAAGATGAATAATCTGCTCCACTTCTTAACAATACGAGTCTAATTTCAGAGAAACTTATAGGAAGTGAATTATTAGTACTATCATATATTTCTCCTACAACATTAAAATATGTGGATCCACCACCTGTGCGGTTTATAACTTGAGGTGCTGGTCCTGAAATAATATTTATTGTAGGTTCTTCATTTAAGACATAATAAGAATAATTTTCCTGCAAGCCGATTCTAGCATATAATAAATTCGGTCCCGTAGCACTAAAATCTAAAACAGGATAAGAAATTGAAGCATATCCATTTGCATCTGAAATGTCAGATCCAATCAGAATATCACCTCTAGAATAATCATAAAAATCTACACGCTTATTAGAAACCGGTCCTAAATTTACTGAAACTACTTGAGCTGTAAGATTTAAAGTATGGGATCTAGAAACACTTACATAATTCGGAGGCAAATTCGGATAATTTGACGGTAATCCATCAATATAAAACCATACATCTAAAGCTTTTGTAATATTGAAATCTAGCCTGTTGCTTGAATTAGTCATATAATAATAGGGAACTTGGAATAAAAGAGATAATAAAGAATAAGAGTAAGTGCCAAAAGGTGTGTCAATCCACCAAGTACCGTTAATATCAGCTCTTACTTCATAATTTCCAGCATTATTATAGTTAAGATCCAAGAAATCATTGAAATTTCCATTATAGGTAGCATTAATTGCTGAAGGTGTAAATGGATTTGATATTTCATTATTTGTTCCTTTTCTAAATAACCGGATATTTAATTTAGGGCCCTCTACTCCTTTACCATTTTTTGGATCATATACAAGCCCTCCAATATTGGTAATATCTGGTTGGGAATCTGAAATATTAAGTTCTCCAGGATTAACGCCTGTCAAATCAACTGCTATGTTTCCTAATATAGTTGTAAGATTATAACCTGCATTAAAGAAGTCATACCTCGCTTCAATTAAATGAGGACCAACTATCTCAGAATCATTATAATCAGCCTGAATTGAGGCAAATCCACTTAAATCTGTATCATCTTGTCCTAATACTCGCCCTGTTGTATAATCTCTGAAAGTTATAGTTAAATTATTTATAGGATTAGTGCTTGAACTAACAATAGCACTGATAGTTGCAGTATCTGGTCGGTTATATGTAGTTTGATCGGTTGATACTGAAATATTATAATTCCCCCCGATTATTGGGCTTCCACCACCGCCATAGCTATCAAAAATATCAAATTGCACCCATTTCCCATTTCCATATATATCAGTTGGTACATAGATCTCTGCCCAGTTATATAGATTTTTGTACTTAATAGCAAATCCCCATTGACCTAAATCATCATCCCAAACATCTTCAATCATTAGACTATTAAAACCGTCAACAAATCGAGATATAATTCCAAAAGAACGAGCAAAAGCACAAAATGCTGAAGCAAAATCAGACCATAATCCCTGTTCAGTTTCACAAAACCAATCAACAACGTCTCTTCCGTCTGGGGCAGGATTGAAGTCAGCAGGATTTAGTGGAAATGAAAATTGAGTCTGTAAATAGTTTCGGATTTTATTTGCAGCCCAAAAAGCTGGATCATTAGGCTTTATTATACTATTCAGAACATCAAAATGAGATGAAAAATATGGATTATTAGCCTTATAAACAGCAATTGATGGAGGTAATTGTAAGTATTTATTTTGCAAGCTCAAATATTCTGGTGTAGGATTAGTAACAAGTGTACAAGTTGTATTTAAATAATCATTTGAGGGTAGATAATTATATAATCCAAACGTGTCAAATGTCATATTTACATCATTATTTGAAGTGAATAAGAGATTTAAAGTAGTTGAATTATAATCATCTTTAAATAACTCTGGAGAAGTAGGATCTAAATTAGGTGCTGAAACAAGATTTTCAATCACAAAAGGTCTTGGAAAGAGAGTAGGAATTGTCATTGAATTAGCTCCCATGTTAGGTGATAATGGCATTTTAATTTTTAGGAGCTCTGGATTAGGAAAATAATTTGCGAGATAATCACCCAAAGAATAAAAATCATAAAGATCGCCCACTGCGTTGGATGTCCAACCGTCGCCAGTATATTCATCAAAGCATTCATATTTCCAAAGAACATCTGACATTTTATTTATATCCATACTAAATGGAGCAGTATCATTAAAAACTCTAAAAACCTCAATCTCTCCCGCTCCAGAAGCTAGAAGATCAAGTAAACCTTGAGAAAAGTTTCCTAAATCTAAATTATCTATGTTTCCATCAAACATCTCAGAAAGCATGTCAAGGAGAGTGGAAGGATCATCAACTTGATCCAATAAATCTTGCCAAAAATCCTCATCAAAAGGATATGGTGTTTCTACCAGATCAACATCTTCCCAAGGAGTTTCATCTTTTTCCTTACTAGGATCTGGTCTTTGGGTTCCAAAAAGAAAACTAAAAAAAGTCATAGAGAAAGCAAAAATACCAATTAAAAGTATTGCGATTAATGCTACTCCTATAATTCTTTTTTTGTTAATGCCGGTTCCTAATATTTCATCCCTAAAATCTGACATGTATCAATAAAAATAAAGATTTAATTTTTAGCAAAAAAAATTTAGAATATTAATAATAATTTCTTTATATATAATTTTCCAATCCTTTTTTTAAAGTGTTTGGATCTTTGAATATAATTTTTCTATAGTACTTTAATGTATTTAAAATGTAATTAATTTCTATGCATTTCTTATATAATATGTAATTTTAAGTAATGTACTTAAAAAGAGGGATCTAAAAAATTTTTATTATTTAAAAGTAAAATTGATTAATTTAAAATTCAAATCCGCATTTAGTGCATACTAGCTTTTTTGCATATATAGGTTTGGGAATGTAACTAATTATCCGAGTTTTATCCTCAACTTCTTTCACAGCAAAACCACTTGCACCACAGTTAGGACATATTCTTCTACCAGCTCCCATCGAAGGTGCTGGAGTTGCTGTTGATGAGGGACTTGTAGACATAGTTGGAGTTGTTGACATAGTTGGAGTAGTACTATAACTCGTAGATTGGCTTGTGATCCCTTGAGCTAAACTAGAAGGCATGACTGCTTTTGGCTCTTTAAGTTCCTGTATACGTCTTTCTTTATATACTATTTCTTCCTGTAATTTTGTAATTTGTGCTTGTAATGGGCCAATTTGCTGTTGTAAAATTGAATTATGTTGCTGCAATTCTTGAACTTGCTGTTCCAATCCCGGTATATGGGCTTGTAATTGAGCATTTTGTTCCGTCAGTTGGGAAACTTGCTGTTGATAAGCTTCATTTGATGATTGTATTGATTGTAATTGATTTGTCAACCTATTTACCTGATTTTCTTTTTCTCGAAGTTGAGCATTCAATTGGGAAGTTTGACTGCTTAAATTACTAACTTGCGATTGTAATTGACTTAAACTTGAATCTTTTTCTTGCAATTGGGTGTAAATAGAATCAATATCTTCTTGGGAAGGACCTGTGGAGATGGATGGAATAGGTTGGCTAATTGGTAGACCTGTAGTTTCCATATAAGGTTGTGGTGTAGGTTCATAAACAGGAGGAGTTGGAGGTTGTAACGTAGGGGGAGGTGTCATAGTAGGCGTTGTTGAAGGAGGAGGCATGGAGGGAGGTGGTGTTAATGGTGTCATCGAAGGAGGAGGCATTGATGGAAAAGAAGGCTCTTTTTTTTTCTTTTCTTTTTCTTCATCATTTCTCTCATATTCATACGACATATTAATCTCCTTATTGTTTAATTAAATTAAAAAAATTTTCTTTAATTTTATACGTGTAGTTATGATTATAGCATAAATGTAAATATAAAAGTGTTTGTATGTTATATCTTAAAAACATTTCCAATATGGCTTTAATTCATCCTTTAAAGCGGGAATTAATTTGTTATTAAGATAATCTAGCAGATTGTGCCCTGAAGATCTTGAATCTTCTTGTATCATACGATCATCCTCATCATTGAGAACTTTTAAGCAATTATAAACAGCCCGAGCTTGTTTATCTAATTCATATCCGCCTTCTAAAGTTATACAAATTCTATCATTTGCATATTTTTGTGCTAATATTTTTATTTTTTTTAAATATTCTGCGGGAGCTTGATAAGTCCAATTCATATTGGTTAATTGATCAGTCCAATGAGTGTCAAAACCCGCAGAAATTAGGATAAATTCAGGTTTAAACTCTTCGCATATAGGAGCGATTATTTCGTTAAAAAATAAGGGAATTGCATCATCACCAGCTCCAGCTGGCATTGCATAATTTATTATTTTACCTGCTCCTTTGCCTGTACCTATTTCATCATAATTCCCTGATCCTGGATAAAAATAACCATATTGATGAGAATTAAATATCACTAATTCACCGAATTCTGATTTAGAACCTTGATAAAAAATATCTTGCGTGCCATTTCCATGATGGCAATCCCAATCAATAATCACCACTTTATTAATCCCTTTTTCTCTAAAAAGATATTCTGCTGTAATAGCAATATTGTTGAATATACAAAATCCAGCAAATCGCTGAGAATTAGAGTGGTGTCCAGGAGGTCTTACTAAAGCAAATGCATTTTTTATATTTCCATTTAAAATCTCATCAACAGCTTGTAAATTACCACCTACAGAATATAAGGACACTTCATAAGTCAAGGGGGATGCTATTGTGTCCATATCAATATATTGAAGACGGTGAGTTTTAGCACTTAATTCACAGATTTCTTGTATTTCTTTTATCATCCTCTCGCTATGGACATATCTTATTTGGTCTAGTGTGGCTTTTCTAGGTTTGATTATTTTAAAGCTTGGGTCTTCAAGCATTCTTTTTTCTCTTAAAAAATCCATGATTGCAATTAATCTATTGTGGCTTTCTGGATGAGTACCAATATTATGTTCTAAGTAAATATCGTCATATACTATTCCAGTTGTCATATTGTAGATCTTTCCCTTGTTTTTTCTATTCTGAATTTATATCCATAATTTTAAACTTCAATTATTTTATTATTTACATATATACTTATAAAATTTTCTTCATAAAATTAGTTAAATATGAAAAAAATCAAGATTACTTCCTTAAAAATCATAATTGTGGGAGAACCGGCTGTTGGTAAAACAAGTCTAGTTAAAAAGTATGTGTCGGGACAGTTTGCCAAAGATTACCGATCAAGCATCGGTACTAATATTTTCATTAAAAAAATTGAATTTAATAAAATCGGCAAAATAACAATTCAACTATGGGATATCGCCGGACAAGAACGTTGGATAAATATGAGACGTTTTTATTATGTTGGAGCAAAGGGAGTCCTTATTGTAGGAGATTTGACAAGAAAGATTACATTTGATCAAATTCAACAGTTTTGGGTTCCAGATATAAAACTATATTGCGAAATGGCACCAATCATTTTAATCGCTAATAAAAACGACTTAAAAAATGAAGTAAGTGAAGATGAGATTGAGGCTATAGGAAAAGAAATTAATGCAATCTCAACAATACATACATCTGCTAAAACTGGAGAGAATGTTGAGAACGCATTCAAAATAATATCTAAACATGTATTGTATAAATTGAATTAAATTTCTTTATTTGTAAATTTAATTTGATTACTTTTAGGTTCATATAGTGTGCCTTCTTTTAGTAATTCTTCCAATGCACTCTCAATAAACCTCTTATCTAAATTCTCATCTAATTCTAGAATTTGAATCACATTAGATTTCTCTAATGCTTTCCAATTATTTTCTTCAAATATTTCTTTCAATCTATTCATTAATGTTTCTAATTTGTTAAGATTACTTCTGGATTGACCAACAAAAATTCTATCCATGTCAATTTTTCCTGTTGTTTCATCGTAACCAGTATCCCTTAAATACCTTTTAAATAACTTAATAATCTCATCAACATCTTCTTTAAGAACGTTTTTTCTTAAAGCCATTTTAGCATATGCTTCACTGAGTCTAACTAAAGCATCTAAATTTCTAGCTAATATTGAGATAATTGCATCTTCACTATCATATTGACCTCTTAATCCTAAGTAAAATTCTTTTATTCTGTCTTTTGCTTCATCAGACAATACAGGAATACAAGTCCTTCTTGCGTGTTTGATATACTTTTTTAGAATATCACTTGAAATTGGCGCGATAGAATTATCATTTTCTTCTAGAGTTTCTTCTGGATCCAACATGGAATTCTTTAGTATGAATTCCGCCATTTGTGCATCATCTGCTGGATTGGGTTTATCAACCACAACATAAATTAAATCAAATCGAGAGAGCAAGGATGGTGGTAATCGAATATTTTGAGTAGGAGTTTTATATCTATCATATCTTCCAGAATAAGGGTTTGCTGCTGCTATAATTGCAGTTTGGGCTTTCAATGTAGCAACAATTCCTGCTTTAGCAATGCTTACAGTTTGTTGCTCCATTGCTTCATGAAGAGCAGATCTATCTGCAGTATCCATCTTGTCAAATTCATCTATTGCTGCTACTCCTCCATTTGCGAGCACAACAACCCCTGCTTCAAGGTTCATCTGACCTGTGTCGTTATCCTTAATCACAGCAGCTGTTAAACCTACTGCTGTTGACCCCTTACCAGAAGTATAGAGCCCTCTCGGAGAAACTTCTATGGCACTCTTCAGGATCTCTGATTTTCCAGTTCCTGGGTCCCCAACGAATAATACATGGATGTCTCCTCTTTTATAACCTCCTCCAGGTTTTTTCTTTCTTGTTCCTGCGAATAAGCTTAAAGCTGATGCCATTTTAAGATCCTCTCTCCCATATATATCAGGAGCAATTGATCTGGCAATTTTTTTCTGAATAAATGGCTCTTTAGATAGATCCTCAATTTTTTTCCTATCTTCTTTAGTAAGATCAATGACATCATCAGTTTTATCCTCAGGATCTATAAAATTAATATCAAAGAAGGTTTTAAATAATGTAGAATTATTACTTTTCGTTGACTGAGCTAAAACCGATCTATAAATACCCATCAACTTTACTCTATCACCAGGTTTTACAGTATCAACTAAATTATAAGTCAAAATTGCCTGAACAGATCTAGGAATTCTTCCAGGTGGTAGATCTTCTGGTATTTCTTGTATTGTTATTGATTGCCAATCTATAAATTCTGAATTTTTGGATATTAATCGAAAATCTGTTTGTGCTTTTGCTTTACACCTTTTGTTTGTACAAAATTTTGGCCATCTTATTCTTGAGGTTAACTGAATGACTTCAAATTGAGCTCCGCATAAATTACACTCAAATGAGGCTTTTATAATTTTTGGTCTTATTGTAGAACATCTAACTAGGATACCATTAGACCAAACGAGAGAACTTATATTTTTAGCTCTTAGACCCCGTAAGGGAAGAAATAAGGGGCTATTTTTATCCTTTGTTGTAATTCTTACAAAATTATTCTTATGAGTTAATTTTGCACCCTGAAATTTCAATAAATTTTTAAATGCTTCAACAGCATCTTCGAGTATTGCCTCAGGATCTTTTCTAAGCATTTCTGCAATATCAGGATCACTCGCTAATAAATCTTCAAAAAGTATTATTAATGTATCTCCTCCTTTAGCGTAGATCTCATTTATTTGATCTTGATATTTATATTCACCAGGACTTTCTTGAAATAACCGATAAAAATCCTCAAAACGTTGTACTTTATTAATCGGTTGACTAGGTGTTGATAATGGGGTTGTCATGATAAAAACATTAAAATTTTATTTTAATATTCAAAATTATTTTTGGGAATTTTTTAATCCCCAATATTAATGTCGTATTTATTAAAGAGTAAATAAGTATCTATAAAAAAATCGAGACTGTTGTGAGATTTATTGAATCTCTAAAAAATAAAAAGGTTTTATTCTACTCTTCTTTTAATTCTTGCAATATAGAACAAATGATTGGATCTTGACTCATTTCACAACGTATTTTTAAAAGGGAAATTACTCTTTTCTTTATTTTTTCATCCTCATATTTTGCTGTTCGGCCTAATATTAATGCAATTGATCGTTGAGTCGCCATAGATCCTTTTCCACTTAAATTTTCTAACAATTTGGTTAAAATTCTATTAAGCCCAATTTTTTTAATAATCTCAACAATGCTATTAATCATACTGGATCTAACATCTTCTGAATCATCCCCTAATCTGTTTAGTAATTCATCAAAATACTCTTCAATTTCATCGCTGTAAATTCTACTTAATCTCGCGGATGCTTCTCTAATTTTAGAATCAGTACTTTTTAAATTAACTAATAATTTAGTAAATGGAATATGAGAAGCATTAATCTCATCAATATCAGATAATATATTTAAGACTGACCAACGAACCCAATTTTGCTTATCTTCTAGTAAAGAAATAAGCTTTTCAATGATTTTTTCTTTGTCATCAACATGACCAATTATTTTACCTAAACTTGATACGCTTGCTTCTCTTACAATCCAATCGTCATCCTTTAAAGCAATATTTATCAATGCATTGACTGCAGAAGTCGTAAATTTATGTCCAACAAATCCTAAAATTTTTACGCACATTTCACGAATAGTCGAATCATTATCCCTAAGTAAACTTAAAATGTTGTCGATTGGAATAATATCTGGTGAGTTTTTTGCTATTTCGAGAAGAGTTTTTGTAAGGACGACCTTCACTTTTGAGTCTTGGCCTCCGATCGTAGAAAAGAATTCTGAAATAAATGGTTTTATTAAAAATGGATCTTTTTGAGCTATTTTTGAAATTATAGCAGAAGCTTTCCTTTTTGCTTGAATATTTCTATCTTTTTGTAATACTAACATAATTGGTTTTACATCTAAGTTATCGATGAATTCTTCCATCAAGCCATCAATAGCTTCAAGAGCATTTAGTCTTACCTCATCATCTTCAGATATAGTATAGTTCAATAAAAGAGGAATAACGGTTTTCTGATCTGTTTTTCCAATCTTTATTAGTGTTTCTGATATAATTCCTTTAGTGATATAAGTGGTAACATCCGGTACTCTGATTACATTTTGAAGTATTAAATCAGGATTTTTTCTATAATTCTCGGTTAAAATGTCTGAAATATCTTCTCTTAATCTATCGTCTTCAAATTTTATAAATATTAGTAACGTAGTTAGAATCTTCTCTGGATCATATTTCCATAGTCTTCCAAGGAGCTTAACAACATTGTTTAAAATTTCAAAGTTATTCGGATCGATACTACTAATTATATTATCAATATCTAGCAAACCGGGCTGTTCTTCATAATATTTTTCTAAAGCGTTTAAAGCAGCTTTTCTTACATTTTCATTTGAGTCATTTAAACCTTCTAAAAATGGTAAAAGGGGAACATCATTTTTTTTAAAATTCCCAACTTTAGCAAGTAACTCAAAAATCGAGGCTCTTACAGAACTTGATGGATTTTTAATTAGAGGGATAAACTTAGATAATAGCTTACGATTAATTTGTTTAATGTTGAGATTTCTTATATTTTTTATTGCAGCAGCACTAATTTTATCATTATTATGAAAAATTTTATCAATAATTATTTCAATAGGAAGATTATAAGATATATCAGCCATAAGATTAAGAGTTTCAACCACAATCTCATTATTTGGGTCACTTATTAATTTTTCTGCTATTAATTTAAAAATTCCTTCATTTATCTCGTTCTTTTTCCTACTTAGCACTTTTAACCCAATTAATCTTAATCTCCATTCAGAATCTTCTATTAGATTAAGAATTAATTCTTGGGGGATTCTTTCTATAAAAGTAAAGTTTGCTTTAAGAAGAGTTCTTGCAATAGAGATGCATTTATCATAATTTGGAGATTCTAATGCTTCTATTACCCAAGGTAGGGTAATTTCTGGAACATCATTTTCTAATTGAATTAAAAGTTGACTACATATTTTTCTTGAATATTTATCATAATCACATATTCCATCTAATATGGAGTTTTTAAACCTCCAATCATTAAGAATTGCATTATTTTTTAATGGAATGCGTTCAAACATTAAATTTATAGTTTCTAATGCATGTTTTCTTATTTTAGGATTAGAATGCTTTATAAAAGTAAATAAAGGAATAGGATCAAAAGTTTGTCCACATTGTGTAATCTTGGAAAATTTAATATTTAACACAAAGTCGTTATTCTTTGCCAAAAAAAAGTATGAAATAAAAGTAATTAGAACTATCTCTTCAATCACAGCAGCCCAAGCTAATAATATATGATTTGGGGGGTTAATTTCGCTAGTAAAAACCCATGCATTAAAAACATCCTCTAAGATAGAAGGATTAACAATAAAGAAATTAACTAGTACATTAATTCCTACTGAAGCTATTAAAAAAGCTGCAAAGTAAATATCAATTCCTCGATATTTTATTTTTCTCCCCCAAAATCTTGTGAAATATCCTAATATTCCAAAAAGAAGAGTTACAAAAACAAAAACAGAGGACATAGTTGATATGGCTAATTTTTGGGTGAAAAAGAAGGCTACAGTCTGAATTAATGATATCCATGCCCAAACGAATACAAAAATCATTACTCCTAAAATAATATAATGTATAGGATTCGATGTAAATTGCTTCATACCTCTTTTACTGTCTTCAAAATTTAAGAATATAGATCTCTTAATATCGGGAATATGATAATATGCATTTGATATACCGGCAATATATCCTTTAGATCCATAAAAAGTTAAGATCATTAGTGGGTATCCTAGCATCCAAGATATTAAACTTATAATAAAGGGTATACCTAGGAAAGCTAAGATGATAGGAGGTAAAATAAACAAAGTTATGTAAAAAATGATTGCTATAATTAACTTTATAACCTTTTTGCTCGAAATATTGATAATTTTCGCATTAATAATTTTATGAAAAGGTGTAAGACCCTCATCTGTTTCTTTGCTTAGTGCGATAAAAACGAAATCAATTAGAGGATAAAATGAAATATATGCTAAACTAATAGTAAAAGGTATTAGAAGTGCTAAAGGATTGACTTCTAATGTTGGTAAATTCCCCAAATTTAATGCATATATTACTGCAACTGCAAATACTACCATTGTTGATAACCCAAAGATAAGACCGTATATAATACATTGAATTCGGTCTTTATTATTGAATTCTCCCTTTTTAACTAATGCAACTTGTTTATATATGATATAGAATCCAATTGAAAAGAAGATTAGAAAAACAATAAGGAGTATTATCTCTATTACCAATATCTTCACACTGTTTTTATATTATTAATAAAATAATAGTATGTTTATTTCTCTTATATTGCATTTGTATATTATATAAAGGCTTATTTATTTATTAAATATGGTGAATTTTTTATTGGAAGTTGTTAATGAAAGCTTTTCTAATTCCTTAATTCGGTTAAACTTTATTTTTTTGCACGAAATGATTGTTACAGAATGTATAAAGGATTTTGAAGGTTTTTCTCTATTAGGAGAGCCTTTTGGCCCATTTGAAAAAGGTAAAAGGTATAAGCTAAAGCTTTTTTCAGCTGTTCCCTTCATTGAAAAGGGTATTCTGCAAGTGGCGATTTCAGATAAATGTGATAGTATTGATGTCCAAAGATTTGCTATAGAAGAAAGAGATGACTCAAAGCTCAAAAAAAGAAATAATAAATTTTTCTTAAATAAAATAAAAGAATTTAAAAGATTCATGGTAAATGAAATTGATAAAAATATTAAACCAAAAGTAGATTTAGATAGATATATTTCATATTCTTCAAATATTATTGATAGTCGGTTATTGAAACTATTAAAACTTTCTATGGCAGAATTATCATTAGATGATGAACAGAGATTAACGAATGCTGAAAAAATTCTTTATCAAAATCTATACAGAATGATAAAGTTATGGCGAGGATTCTTTTAATCTTAATCTTTATAGTAAGATTATTAAATTAAAATTTTAAAAATTAATTTCCTGTGTACCATATTTCTTAAAATATTCTATTATATTATTTTTAATTTCACTTTTCATTTCCAAATGTGGTAATAATTCAATGGCATTACTCATTGCATAAAAAGGGATATCATATTGTAAAATTATATCCTTAATATTAGTTCCATCATCTCTCAACTCATTTCTACTGGTTAATATAATAACGCTAATGATATTTATATTTAGTTCATCTAATTTTTGTATCGTCTTGATTAAAGAATCTCCAGTAGTCACAACATCCTCAAGAATAACAACTTCTCCTTCAGGCAAACCTATAAATAATCTATCTCTAGGATCTCCATGTTCTTTTTGTTTACCTCTACCCATTGAGATTGGATAATTACCAGGATTAAAATTTTTTTGCATTTTTGCCCATTTATACTGGGTAATAATACCAAGTTTTGTTCCCCCCTCCGGAACACCATAAAAACATTTTGGATTTAGACCTAAACAGCTAATAAAGGATATTATATAATCTGTCAATACATCAAGTAAATAGGCATCTGAAGTTATTTTCCTCCAATTGACATACCAATAAGATAACCTACCAGAAGCAAGTTTTATTGGTTTATCAAAAATACCTATTACATTTTGAATTTTTATAAATTCATTAAAACTTTCTTGTTTCCACTTCATTAATATCAAATTTCGTAAAGTATTAACTTTTAAAAAAGAATAGTTCTCAATTCCTTTAATTTTTATTTATTACTAATTTTTGGAATTATTCTTTTATGTTAGCAAGAACCTTTCGAGATTGCGATATTATTCTCTTATCACTCTTGCTTGTCAATTTTTCCAATAAATTTTGGATAGGTATAACTGCCCTTGAATTATTTTCTGAAAGTTCTTCAAAAATAGAAAGGGTAGTAAGAATTTCATCCTTGTCAGATCCCTCAAAAATTTGCTGAACTTTTGGAATTGCTATTTTATTTAAAATTTCATTAAGATATGCGGAAATTTCAGCTTCCACTTGTACATCTCTATAAGTTCTCAATTTATTACTTTTAATATATTCAACAAAAACAAATGGCATTTCAATTGGCCATTCTTGAATTTTTTCTATCTCAATTAATTGAATTACTCCTCCATCTTCTTTGTAAAATATTTTCATATCCAATCACCAGTTGTCAATTTTTCTGGTAAATATTTATCTGTTAAAAATTCAATACCCTTTGAAGAGAAAGCTTGAATTTCTGCTTTAATTTTATATTTAATAGCTAATCTTATATCTTCTTCCCATTTCTTATTCTTTTTTACGAAATCCTCTTTTACCATATCATTAGCTCTTTTTAAATCTTCTTTTGTCATGTCAAGTCTAACTTCTTTAGGAAGTTGATATGTATCTAAATCTCTTGTTAACACTCCAAGAAGTTTAATATCTGGAGTAGCTAAAAAAGGTGTTTCATAACTTAAGCGTTTTGATCCTCTTAAATATACTGAATGAATATAATGACCATAAGGATCGCTATCAACCAATGTAAATGCAGGTAATTTTAATTCTTTGGTTAATCGCTTTAAGAACATACGAGTTGCTACATTACCCACACCTTGTGCTGTTATTAATATGCAAGGGTATTGGCGCCAAAAGCGAACTTCAGTTAAATCCATCATTGCAGCCATTTTTTCAATAACTAATATAAATTCAGCATCTGATTCGATAATTTCTATTTCATCTAACATTGGAGATATTTGCCACGCGCCACTTCCCAAGCCTTCAAGATCAATAACATCTCTATTATCTCTAATACGTAATCTTCCCACACAAGAACCTCTAGGATTAGCTACGATATGAGTTGCATTTCGAGTTGTATAAAGCATAGTTGCTGCATCTTCTATACTTTTATCACTATTCTTTTGATCTTTAAATAAATTGACATCCATGTAGTAGACCTTTCTCTTGGTGCTATGTCTATTTTTTATTAATAACTCATGGATAATTTCTAAAACTTTTACTAATCTTGTAATATCTTGTACGCTTGTGAGTGAATGAAATTGTTTCTCCATAATTTGTTTGCCTAGTAATAGTAAGTCATTTTCTTCATCCCATATGATATTAGCACTAGTTCTGGATGGCAATTCTATTGATGGTCTTCCTGTACTGTAAATTTTTGCAATAATATCATCTATTAATTTATATAATCGGCTTATAGTATCCTTTCTATTTAGATCATCAACTTTTACTGTGTTTTCAGGAAGTTGTACTCCTTTTTTTTCCGTTTCTTTATCTAAATATTCTTTTAGCAGCTCTTTTGTAGCTTCTAAGTCATAATTATTTTGTTTTTCTTCCATTTTTTTTACCTATTTAATTTTTTAATTTCCATTGTCTTTTACCCATTTTTGATTCAACAAGAACCTTATCTTCACGTTCTAATTTCTTAAGTTGATGTTGAAGGTATCTTGCATCCATCATATCTTTAATTTTTAACTTTAAAATGAGATGGCTAATGGTTTGCCATTTATCTGATAATACTTTTAGCACTTTTTCAGTTGTAATAATTGGTAGTGTAGTTTGTGTTTGTTTTACTGATGTTGGCTTAGGTTTATAAGGTGCTTTTTTGGGAGGTATTTTACTTGGTGCCTGTACTTTAGATATTGGTAGCTGAGTTTGTTTTACAGGTATAGGCTCAGGAGTTATTTTAATTGGTTCTGGAGGTTTGATCAATTCTGGTTTTATTTCAGGAGGTTTTTTATATGAATCTAAAATTTTATTTATTATCATTGTTTTTGTATCTTTGGATAATAAACTAATACTATTTTCTTTACAATATTCCACTAATTCACTTTTAGTCCAATTCTTAAGAGTTTTTTCTGTAAATATTTCTTTTTTGGGTTCTACTTTCTTAACTACTGGTTGTAAATCTTTAGGTTCCTCTAATATTTCTTTTTTCTCGAGTACCACTTCTTTAACTTTCGGAACTTCTTCAGGTTTGGTTACAGGAGGAGTTTTTTTACCAATTGCATTTCTCATTAAATCTTCCAATTCCTTTTTGTTAAGTTTAGATTTATATACACTCTCTCCTTGAGATGCGATATTAAATAGGCTACTAACAAACAGTGGTATATATTTTTCTATTAAATTAGCTCTTTTTTCAATTTTTCTAAGACTTGCTTTTCTATTGAGATATATCCTCAATCTTCGTCCTATAGCTTCAAGACAATATTTAATCTCTTTGATTAATTCTTCATCATCAGCTAATGCATTTTTTGATTGAGATTTAAACATTAAATGGACAAAAGGGCCTGAAACATTAACTAATAGTTTTATTGGGCCCTTTGGTAAGCTATTATCATAAGTATCAAGATTGTAATTTTTCCAATTAACTGATTGAACTGCTTTAGTAATAGCGCAATCGGCACTATCTCTTAATTTTGGAGTTCTATTTACAAATCTTGATAAAACATCCCTAGACCTCTTCGGAACTTCTAAATTTCTCGAATAAGCCATTACAGCTTCTACAACGTACGCTAAGCCTTTTCCACTTGTAGGTGCTCTTGTTTCTCCTGCGACAAAATCATCGTCTTTAGTAAAATTCTCGATAAAATATTCAAATACACTATTGTAAGAATCAATAGATTCAATATCAGAATATGAAATAAGATCATTAATCGTTGTTTTTAATTGCTGGTGATCTGATACTTCATCAATAATATCAATAGTTCCCAATATTTCTGAGTTTAAATCTATGATTTCCTGTGGATCAATTGAAATACTTGAGATTAAATTACTATCAGTTTTTACTCCTTCTTCTTGAATTGTCTTTTGCTTTTCTTTATGAATTAATTCAGATATTTGTGTAATATTTTCAATAGGTCCGGCAAAATCATCAACATTTTCTGAGATTCTTAACCCAATTTCTTTAATTAAAGTATTTTCTAAAGTTGATTCACCCACTGGAATTGCTGTGTCTGTAGGAGGAGCCATATACTTAATAGATTTAAAAGCGAGGAATAAAGAATTAAATTGTTCTTTTGTTAGTTCAATAGGTTTGACTTTAGAAATAAGAACCTTATTTATGAGATCTTCGGATTCTGTTCTATTTTTCAACTTTTTTAATTCGATTAATTGTTCTTTTGAAGCAGTAAATAGTGTATTTAAATTTGTTTTAATTTTATCTTTTTGATTTATTATTTCATCTATATTATTTATCAACTTCCGAATTTCTTTCTCAATGTTTTTAATTTCTTTTTGAGTTTCAGTTTTTTCAATACGGTCATTTAATTTTCTTATTTCTTTGTTTATCTTTTCAGATTCTTTAATTAACTTATTATACTCAGAAATTTCTTTCCAATACTCCTCTTTTAACTCTTCAGATTCAACTCGATAAATTATTAACTTATCTCTGGGTTTATCAGATCGTCCGTAAACTCGTTTTTCATAAGTCATATAGTTTATTTCATCAGTCTTCTTTTGAATTAGATTAGTAAACCCATCTTTTAGTATAAGTAATTTTAATTGATCTTGCAAATCTCTTTCAGCAATATCTACGATTTCTTTTGCTGTTCTTGAACTCATCCTTACAAAATTATCTTGTAAAAAAGCAGAAATTGATTTATTCTCAGATTTTGAAATAAGATCTTGAAGATCTCCAATATTAACTGAGGAAGGATGAGGTTTAGCATATTTAGGCTCATCTGGGAAAGCTGTTGCTAATCTTCGATAAATTTTTTCTTTCCCATCTGGATCAATATAAATGATAGTAACATGGGGATTCATAAATGCGGTTTCTTCAATGTATTTCTCTACATAGCCTTTGACATATTTTACATTTAAATAATTTAATTTAATATAGGTTCCATGAAGAAAAAAACTGTCAATATCAGTAGGATGAATTAAATACTTTTTTTCATTTTTGGAAGTAGTAAAAAATTCTGCTACGGTTGCATAAATAGTATCAGGGGATTTCGATACTGTGACAACAGGTTTTCCAGTTGTATTTTGAGCATCACTAAATGCACTTGGAGCACCAAATCCTTGACTACCTCTTGTCTGTTTTAATTCCATGGACTTAGATGAAGCAAGATATCTACCAAATTTTCTTAGATCAATTTTAGACATTCCTGTTCCATTATCAAAAATCTCAAACGTATAACTCATGATATTTTTCTGACTAATTTCAGAAGTTAAAAATGATGGTGCTTCAAATTCTCTAATACGAACTGCCACTATTGGTTCTACATCAATTATATTTTCTACAGGTTTAATGATTCCCTGCATATCATCAATTATTCTCTGAACTTCTTCTTCTACTTCTAATTCTTCTTGATTAGCAATTTTTTCAGATTCTTCTTCTTTTTCTTCTACTTCTTGAATTTCAATTTGTTCTTGATCTTCAGATTCAATACCTAATTCTTGCATTAATGTGTGTTTAGCCTCATTATTCAGATGTTGAGATTTTTTTTCTTCTTTTACAGTGTCAATTATAGAGAATTTTTCTAAGAATAATTCTTGATCTAAAGAAAATTTAATTTTGGAATCTGATTTTTTCAATTCTCTCCATTGAAAACTCTCAATAGCGTCCAAGGCATTATCAATAAATTCTGCACAATATTGAACATGTTTCCAATACCCAAATTCAAAACCAACTAGTTGAGTCCGCTTACGCATATACTCTGCTATTGTTCCTTGCTTAATTTTACCTTCTTCTTTTGATGTAATTTTAGACGCACTCGTATGATGTATTATTCAATTAACCTTATTACAAAAATTTTTAAATATATATAAATCTATTAGCAACCTAATTAAAAAAACTATAAGATATTAGATATATATCTAAATTCTAAAGCTTTCAAATATCTGCTCGAGATTTATAATTTTATTCACTGTTTACAGTAAATAAATTAATATTTAAATATTTGGATTTATTTTCATGAAAAAAAGAGAGTAAAATCAGATTATCCATAACTAGAGTCAATAATTCATTATTCTATGAAGATCTTTTTTGGTAAGCTTCAATAACTGCATCAATTATTTTCGATGCGATGTATCGTTTAGTATTTCTCTCAACATGTGTAATACGTTTATTTTTATCTATTATAAATACCTCATTATATTTACTACTAAAACCTATGTCCTCTCTTCCAATATCATTTGCAACAATTAAATCCACTTCAGATTTAAGGAGTCTGTTATACGCTCGCTCTATTAATTCACTTTTTGATACATTTGTCTCTGCTTTGAAAGCTACAATAAATAAGTTATAATCTTTTTTCCTTGCTACATCTATTATTTTTGGTGTTAACTTCATATTAACCTGTAGTTGTTCAACATTATCAGAAGAAATTTTCCCCTCAATACATTCAATGGGTTTATAATCACTCACGGCGGCAGCGGAAATAAAAAAATCATAATTATTTAATGAAATTTCTTCTTTAACAGCGCTTATGAAATCATCTATTGAAACCACATGTTTTATTTTCAGATAGTTTGGTAATTTTACCAAGCATTCACCTGCAATTAATGTTACATCAGCTCCTCTAGCGGAAGCCTCTTTAGCTAATTCAATCCCCATTCTTCCTGATGACTTATTAGAGACAAACCTAACAGAATCTATGGCTTCTCTAGTGGGACCGGCACTAATAAGAATTTTCTTACCTTCTAAATCTTTCTTTGTAACCAATAAATCTATGACTCTATCAATAATATCATCAATTTTAGCTATTTTAGCTTTACCTTCTGAGATCCTTGGTCCTAAAATTTCTACTCCGCATTCACGTAATTGTCTCTCATTTTTTTCTAAAATAGGATGCTTATACATACTCTCATGCATAGCAGGTACGATTACAATTGGGAGAGATGAGCCGAATGCTGTTGATGCCACGGTTGTTACAGGCGTATCGTCAACACCACAGGCTATTTTTGATATTGTATTCGCTGTTGCAGGACATATTAGAATTAGATCGGCTTTTCCTACACTTTTTGGTCTATCACCTGCTAAATAAACATGCTCAACTGCTCCTGTTAGTTTTGTGATGACTTTATTTCCTGTTGCCCACTCCATTAGAGCTGGGTTAATCAATTCTGTTGCTGCTTTTGACATAACACATATAACTTCAGCTCCTATTCTCATAAGCTCACGAGCTACAATAGGAGAGGAAATTACCGCCACGGACCCCGTTAAACACATGCATATTGTTTTTCCTCTAAGAATAGTACCCTTAGTTTCAGTGATGTCCTTTGAAGGGTGTTGAAAATTATTTTTTACCATATTCATATATTGTTTTTCTGATTATCAATTAAACTTTCAGATTCTATGTAAATAAAATTTATGCATTAATAAAAAAAATGATGATACAAATATTTACTAATCTCTAATTTGTAAGTTAAAATATTAAATATCTTTAACAATAATCGTTATTTTCAGATTTAATTTAGAGCTATAATCGCGAAATGTCTTAAATTTATCAGGTTTAATAATTAAATTTTCATTATACTGAAGAATTTCAAAAATCTTTTTACCATAATATGTTTTGCTGATTTCAGATAAGTCATAAGAATACTTATCATTTTTTTGTAATCTGAATATTTTAGTAGATTCAAACTCATCTTTCCTAATCCCAATAATTTTATTAGAATATTTGAAAAACGGGGTATTTTGCAATTTTTTCAAGTCGAATATAAGTGTACTTCCCAGTGTAGGAGAATTTAATAATTTTTTGACAATAGAATGGATTTCATTTAAAAAATTTAATTTAAATTCGTTTAAATTGACATTGGGATTAAGACATCTTTTTAATATTTGAGTATAAGGTAAATCCAATCCAGCTAATTCATTATTTAAGTTTAATAAAGTTAAAATTTGATTTGTACTAATATCAATATCTTTTTTCAATTGTCCAAAAATGTATTCTTTTTCTTTAAAAATGTAGTTAAGTAAGAATTTCTTAAATGCTTTAACAAAGAGATTATAGTTTGGAACAAATAACGCATCAGAACTTTTAACCACTTTTTCATTTGCTTGAAAAGGATTAATGTCTTTATTTAATACTGCTTTAATAAGGGATAGTGGGTAAAATCCTTCTATGAATTCCATGCCTTTAGCAATACTTTTGATAGCATCTTTAAATGAGCATTTTGTGATTACGTTAATAGTTTTAATAATATTACTTTCAATTTTAATAGGTGTTTTTTTACAGTAACATAGATCAAATGGTTTTAAGTCATGAAATAGTGGATTATTATAATCCGGGATAATTATTTGTGAACCATATGCATTTACAAGATTACCTTGAATAGGCTTATTTGCTAAGTCCCATTCAATAACCATTACATCTTCTGAATCTTTATGAATAGGATTATAGCCATAATCTGCTTTTTTACTTAAAATTGATATGCCTTCAATAGGTTTTATTTCATAATCATCACTTTCTCCCCAGAATTGTTGTCTGTAGTAATAAACGTCTTGAAAACTACTAAGATCATCTAAAAATAGTTCTTTCATTATAAAATAATTGATTCCAATTTCAGAAGATTTTATTGTTTGATCTTTTAATCCAAAAAAGCCAATTCGGGAGACTATATAATGATATACTGGATTTTTTAAATTGCTTTCATCATGATTTACAATGTATGTGTTTCTTTTTTTTTTAAAATCTCCTTTAGCTCTTTTAATATTATGTTTTTCCATTAACAACTTTAAAAAAGCAAATTTTTTCAAGTAGACTTTTTTTTCTAGTTCCTTTATTTCAACTTTGTACTTCTTATATTCATCATAATATTCTTCTCTCGGAATACTTATAACTCCAAATTGTTTTTTCAATAATTTTAATTTTTCAAATATGCAAAAATTATTAATTTCAGAAAAAAAATAGTTTAATAGAGTGTTCTTTAGAGATTTTACGAAATCTTCAGAAATTAATTCTTTAAATAACGGATTAAGCTCAATTAATTCAAAATAGTACTTTTTTATTAAGTAGTAAGAAAAGTATTGATTATTTAAATTTGTACTACTTATCAATGCTTTTAATTTATTAAAGTGAGAAACTAAAAACGAAATTTCTTTAAACTCTAATATTTTATTTATAGATTCAATAATTTTAATAAGATTAAAAAACGAGTACTTAGAGATGGTGTTTAAGAATTTCTTAAACCCTCTTTCAATATAATCATCAAATTCCTGAAAGTATTGGCCTAAATCATTTTCATATCCATTTTGAAGAAACTCAAAAAATTCTATAAATAAATTATTGTCAATTGCGGTGATCAAATAGGTTTCAATTATATTTTCAGTTTCAAATTGATTAAAAATTGCTTTATTCAAATAATTTAATGCTTCTACGCAATTATCACTTTGAAAACATCTATTCGCAAGTAATAAAAAGCTTTTACTTTTTTTTTGCGAACCTAAATCTTCAGAGGTTAAAATATAACTCTTAAAATTCTCTAAAATCCTTTGAGTAAGACTACTTTTAATTATTGATAATAATTTTACTAAATGAACACAGATTTTTTTGTTTTTTTCAGAATGAATTAGAAATGATGGACAATCATGAAAAATCTCATAATTCTTTTCATCTATTATGAGATGGAACTCTCTTTCATTATCTAAAATAAGACTCCTTATTAGTATTGGATCTTCTTCAATATCAATTAAATTAATTTTATTAGAAAGAAATTTGAGAGATTTTTGATATAAATTTAAGCCAAATTTATCAATTATGAGACTTGAAATTGAATTATTTACCATTATTTTTAAAATCTTGATTTTATTATTTCTGATATTAATTTGGGAAAATCATTCCAATCTTTTATTGTAAGCAATTGACCACCTGCAACTTTTACCATTTTTTTAGCGTCTTTTAAATTAAATGAAGTTTCAGGGCAAACTAATATGAAATCGACTCCTAAAGACCTCATTTTTCTTAATTCTGTGATTGCTTCTTTAAGATCAAATATCTCTGCATCAGTAAATAGAACATTTAATTTTTCCCGGGAATTAGAATAGTCTTTAAATTGTTTATTTGCCCACTCAACAGCACTTTGTATTCTAGTTCCCCCTCGAGCTGAAACAGAAAGAAGTTCATCTGCTAATTTTTCTAAATCGAGTTTTTCGTTTAATGCTTTCAAAACATGAGTATTTGATTCGAAGAACGAGATACCAAACTCATCTTTACGCATTCCATAGCATAGCATTGTTATACAAATACTCATATAGGTAAGTTTGTCTCCTGTCATACTTCCAGAGATATCAAGCTCAAAGCAAGCGGTTCTTAACCCTTTAGCAGTTTCAAAAACAAAAAAGTCATCATACTTTATATGATCCAATTCTTTACCTTTTTCTAAGATATTATTTATTGTCTCCTCAAGATCAATATTTTCAAAATCATCTCCTATTGAATACGGTCTGACAATGTTAATTGGAATTGGTCCAGTAGTGGAACTACCTAGATGCGCTCTTGAGTAGTAAATACCTAATTCAATCAACATTTTTTTGGCAAGTTCTTTTACTTTTTGTTTAGTTGTTTCCTGTAAATTTTTTCGATGCATAAACCATTGTTTAAGTAGATTTTCTCCACTACCTGCTGATAGACAAGATATCATTTTATTTTCACCCTCCTGACCTCCAATTTGTTGAGCACTTCTTAATGCATCACTTAAATTAAAATTACCAAGAGCACCTAAGGCATCTCTATTATCTGAAGCTAAAGCACTGGCAGTTAATTCTTTTATCCTCTCAAAATTTAATTGATCTTTGATTTGATTCATTAAATTACTTAATCTCTGAAAATTAGCTTTATTTTTTTCAATTAATTTTTTCAACAACTGGTATGTAGGCTCAATTAATTCAAAAATTTCATCCTCAGCCATTTGAAGTTTTTTCCCCATTTTCTCAATTAATTCTGATTTTGGGTTTAATCCAATCTTCCTTAAGAATTCTGTTGCATCTTTTAATTGGTATGGTGTTTCACAAGATTCTAAAGTTAAAGAAGTAAGTTTTGGTAGATTCTGTGCCATTTTTTGGTTACAATGCATATTTGGTGAGCTATTTGCAAGCTGTTGTAATTGATGAGTCAGAGTTTTTAAAGCTTCAAATTTTTTATTTTGGTTTAATGCATCATTAATTGCATTATTAAGAGCTTTATTGAATAATGAGTTCCATGATTTGTTTGCAAATGCTGTTTTTGTTAAAGTTTCAAGTGAAAGGTTCATTTGGGAGTTTTTGAATTGCTGGTCATATTTTTCTAATAGCGAACTTCTTAGATCAGTACCAAAATATTGATCAAGTGAATTTGCCAGGCTAAAATTATGTTCAAATGATGATTTTTCCATGCTGTTGTTTAAAATTTTATCCGAGTTGAAATTTGGTGTTTCTCTTAAGTGTTTTGCAGACTGAAATAATTGATCTAAATTTTCAATCTTATTTTGAAGTTCCATTTTCAATGTTTTATATTTTTCTTTAGAAATGGCATCAGTATCCTTTAGAAATTTCATAGACTGAAGTAAATCTTCTAAACTCCCTGTTTTTAGCAATTTATTTAAATCCTGTTCAATATTTTGATTTTTAAGTGCTTTACTTGTAATTTTTTCCCATTCCCTCAATGATTGATTTTGAATCAAATTTTCTAACCCTAAGTTAATACCTGCTTTTAGATCTTTAGGATCAAGGGAATTTATTTTCTGAAGCATTCTTTTTGTTGCTTCTTCAAATAATTTCTCAAATGAAGTTATTTGTTCTTTATATAAATCTGAATCGTCATTAAAGAAATTAAGTGCTGACTTATACGGTTCTTCATGTCTTTTTTGATTCAAATCTTCTAAGAATTGCTCCATTTCTTGAAACAAATCTGTATCCATAGTTTTTGATAATTCAATCTCGTCAATTAGATCCTGTAATTGATCTAATTCTGATTTGATTTTTGAATTCTTAAATTCATTTTCTAATTCATCAACCTCATCCTCATTAAATAGCGCTTTTACAATGTTTTTTTTATAATTTGGAAAGAGAATCTCAAATGCAATATCTTTTGCTAAATTTTGATTATCAGGAAAGGAGGTAACAGTGCTTATCTCAATAAAGTCATTTGGCGTAATTGCTCCTTTACGATAATATCTTGAGATAATCAAGTTTGGTATTGATAATACTTGCCGTGGAGATGGCATTTGGACTATATCAGGATGATTTCTCATCCTCCTTATAAATTCTACAGCAAACTCACATGGGTTTTCAGGAAATACACCCAATCAATTACCCTCCTAAAGTCTTATGAATAATGTTTTCTATTACGTTTTCGACTTTTACGCCAGGTTTTGGTTTTAAACTTCCAAGTAAAACGTGACGAGCAATATCAGATAGATAAATATATACAGATTCTTTTTCCTTAAGTTGTTTTTCTTTTTCTATCATTCTTCTCCTTGCTAGTAGTTTTGCAATTGCTATTCCTGCTCTAATTGAAGCAGGGATTTCAATATCAATTTTGTTATGTCTAGTTTCTTTAATGATCGAATATATTAATTCTAATTCTGATTCTTCAATAATAAAATGTTCAGGTAAATTAATCCTTATTATATCTAATTCTGTTGATTTATCTGGGTAAGTTAATTTAATCCAGACCTTTATTCTATCTTTTAAAGCTTCAGATAACCGATGAGTCCCAGATAATTCTTCTGGATTCATCGCACATATAAAAAAGAAATCGCTATCCGCCTTTATTCTTCCTAGGTGAGGAATTCCTATAGATGCTTCTTCTAAAGGTTCTAATAAAGTATTTTGAGAATATTCTGTAGCTCTATTAATTTCATTAGCTAGGAAAGTACCTCCTTCAAGCATAGCATTTAATAATGGCCCAGGATTAAAAGCTTCCAATACAAATCCTTTCTTCAATGTAATTGCCGGATCAAAGGAACCAATGAAATGTGAAGGTTTTATACTCTCATCCATAGTCAACCAATGAAAATTTTTGTTTTTATTCTCCTTCGCTCTTAAACTAGCAAAATACCTACACAAAATTGTTTTTCCAACCCCGGGAGGCCCTACAAGCGCCGGAAACAATCCGGTCGATTCTGCATCTCTTAATAGTTCCAAGGCTTTACCATATTGTCCTGAAAGTACAATGTCAATTTGTTCTTCAGAAATATCTTTAATTACATGTTGATTAAATAATTCTTCGAATCTTTGTTTATTTATCATGGTTAAATCTCCAACGTGATATAAATAAATTAACGTTTTCCTTACATGAATATTAAGTGTTTGTTAATATTAAACTTTAAAGTTAATAATTAAAAGACATTATATTTTCTTAACTTGCTTGAATGAATTTTGGATTATTTCTTAGTGAAAATTAGTTTAATATGATAGATCCTTATTTTGAAGAGAAAAATTTCATTTTATATCATGGAGATGCTTTAAATATCCTAGATCAATTTGAAAGTAATAAATTTGATTTAATCTATGCTGATCCTCCTTACTTTTTATCAAATAATGGGATAACATGTAGTTCGGGCAAGATGGTTTCTGTTAATAAAGGAGAATGGGATAAATCACAAGGTTTCGAAGAGGATATTAATTTTACAGATACTTGGTTAAAATCGTGTAGAAGAGTGTTAAATAGCAATGGTAGTATATGGATATCCGGAACACTACACATAATCTATAAAGTTGGTTATCTCCTAGAAAAAAACGGTTATGATATTATTAATGATATAGTTATGTATAAACCAAACGCTCCTCCCAATTTATCATGTAAATATTTTACCCATAGCCATGAAATAGTATTATGGGCACGCAAATCTAAGAATTCTGATCATACTTTTAATTATGAAAAAATGAAATTTTGGAATAACCCAAAAGATAAATTGAAAAATAAGGATAAGCAAATGAGAAGTGTTTGGTCCATTCCTTTATTACCTAAGAATGAGAAAGAATTTGGTAAACATCCCACTCAAAAACCACTAGAATTATTAAATCGAATAATTTCATCTTCTTCAAATGAAGGTGATTGGGTACTGGATCCTTTTGTAGGATCTGGTACAACAGGAATAGTGTCTAGTATTTTAAATCGAAATTTTATTGGAATTGATTTTAATAAGGAATATTTGGACATTGCTATTAAAAGGTTTAAAGCTATAGAAAAAGAAAATTTATTATTTTCTCCCAGGAATAAAAACGATTTGATGAAGTATGTTTAAATCCTCCCATTACTAAAATTCTATAAAAAAATATTATAAAAACATTTATTACTTAAACCATTTATATTGTTAATTAGACTAAAAATTGACGATAATAAGGGATATAAATGCAATTAGAAAGCACTTCTTATTCCAATTATAAAGATAAAATTTTAGATATGAAGGATAGAGTGATCCTTCAACCTCATGAAATCTGTATCGAAAGAGCAAAACTTTTTACGGAATCTTATAAAAAAACAAAAGGGGAACCTTCTAATATTCGATTTGCGAAAGCTCTAGATAATTTATTGTCAAATATGACAATAAAAATCTGGGAAGATGAGTTTATAGTTGGAAACCAGTGTACTAAATTAGTTGGAACACCGTTATACCCTGAAGTTCGAATAGATACGATAGATTTAGATTTAGATCTTTATAGTACACGAGAAGTTCAGAAATTTCTGTTATCTGAACAAGATAAGGAAATTATTAAGAATAAAATTATTCCATTTTGGAAAACTCAGGAAGAGACTGTAAAATCTAAATTTGATTCATATTTAAGCCCTGAATTATATGATCTAATGTTAAATTTGCCATATATTGTAGATGTAAACCTAACTAATGGAGTGGGTCATTTTTTCCCGGGATATGAAAATGTTCTTAAAGAGGGGTTTAATGGTTTGATTTATAAAACTCAAATTAAACTGGAGGAGGTTTCTAACGATAAAAACAAACAGAATTTCCTAAATTCTATTCTCATTGTTCTAAATGGTGTAAATAGATTTATCAATAGATTTGCTGACTTAGCGAAAAAAATGGAAGTAAGTGAAACAAATCCCAGAAGGAAAAGGGAACTAAATGAAATATCTCAAATTTGTTCCAATATATCAGGTAATGCTCCAAAAACATTTAAAGAAGCACTACAATTAATATATTTTACTCGATTAGTTTCTGGTTTAGAAGATGGTGGATTTGCTATAAGTATTGGTAGACTCGATCAAATCTTATATCCCTATTATTGTAATGACAAAAAAAGTGGAGAAATTTCTGACGAAGAAGTACAATTTCTCATTCAATGCTTTTATCTTAAACTATCAACATTATGGAATTATGTTCTCCATAAAGGAATAGTTGCGGGAGAGGGTCCTCCAATTGCGATAAATCTAACTATAGGTGGAACTGATAGATACGGTAAAGATGTAACAAATGAATTGTCATATCTATTTTTAGATTCTTATTATCAGTTAAAAACAATTCAACCCGCATTTTCTATCCGAATTAATAATAACACACCAGATGATTTAATTATAAAGGCAGGAGAAGCAATTAAAGAGGGTACTAGCATTGCCTTATTCAATGATTTAGTTATGATTCCAGGGTTAAATAATATTGGTTATTCGCTTGAAGATTCAAAAGAATATGCTCCGATAGGTTGTGTGGAACCAGGGCACCCATACAAGTCGTATGGATGCACAAATGCATCTCAGTTAAATATTGTAAAATGTCTTGAATTAACGCTAAATAATGGAACTGACATGTTTACAAAAAAGAAATACGGAATTGAGAATTCAAAAAAAGTCACCACCTATGAAGATTTATGGAATGAATTAGCAAACCAACTTAGATATTTTATAAAAAATTTAGTTGAGACAATGAGGTTTTTAGAACAAGCAACAGCAGAGCTTACCCCTCAGCCCTTTTTATCTGCAACAATAGATGATTGTATTGCAAAGGGAATTGATATTACAAAAGGAGGTGCTATTTATGATTTCACAACAACGCAATTAATTGGATTAGCTACTGTTGCTGATAGTTTAGCAGTAATTAAAAAAATAGTGTTTGAGGAAAAACTTCTTTCCTATGAAGAAATAACCCAAATGTTATCAAAAAATTATCGAGGAACATATCGAGGTAAAAAGGGAGAAGAATGGAGACAGTTGTTTATTAACAAAGTTCCTAAATTTGGCAATGATAATGATTATGTTGATAAAATTGCATCTGAAGTTGCAAAATTATTTTGTGAAGAACTAATTAAATATAAAAATTATCGTGGAGGCACCTATAATCCAGGGATATATTCCACATCATTTCATCTGGCTCTTGGAGTGTTTACTGCTGCTACAGCTGATGGTAGGAAATCAAGAGAACCTCTCTCAAATGGAGTTGGACCAACCGTCGGAAGGGAAAAATCTGGTCCTACAGCAATCCTAAATTCAATAATGAAATTAGAAAATGAGTTAATGACAAATGGTAACTCAACATTATTAAATTTTCATCCAAAAACAATGAGATCTGAGCTTTTCTTGCCACTAATCAGGAGTTTTTTCGTTGAAAATGGAGGTTATCATATTCAATTTAATGTAATTGGAAGGAATACTCTATGTGATGCTCAAAATAACCCTAAAAATTATCCGAATTTAGTTGTAAGAATAGCGGGGTATCCTGTTCTTTTTAACGAATTATCGAAAAGTGCTCAAGATGATATAATTGCTCGAACAGAGTTCTAAGTCAAATCTTATTATATCAAATATCTAATTTATTAATATTTGACAAAAATTTTTTTAAAATCCATGAATAATCCCAAATCATAAAGAATTTTAGGTATTCTATTTTTTAGAATATTAAAAAATAAAAAATAAGTTTGGGCCTGTAGATCAGTGGAAGATCGCTTGATCTTATTAAGCAGAAAGCTTAGTTCCAAGATTCGCATTCAAGAGGTCACGGGTTCAATTCCCGTCAGGTCCATTCTAAAAATACAATTCTAAAAAGGAGTTTAAATGGCACAAGAAACAAACTACCCAAAAAGATACAATTTCAAAACAGTTCAAGAGAAGTGGATAAAATATTGGGACGAAAATAAAATTTATAAATTTGATAAAGACCGAAAAGATGAAATGTTTACAATTGATACACCACCTCCCTTTGTAAGTGGAGTATTGCATATTGGACAGTACTTAAATTATGCTTGGATTGATTTTGTGGCAAGATATCGTCGAATGAAAGGTCAAAATGTATATTTTCCTCAGGGATGGGATTGTCATGGATTACCTGTTGAGTTAGCAGTTGCAAAAAATTATGGAATCTCTAAAGATGATCGAGATAATTTTCTAGATAAGTGCAGAGAATGGGTAGAAAACAATATAGGGAATATGACAAAGCAATTAGATGATTTAGGATATTCAACTGATTGGGAATATACATACAGAACGATGAATGATGATTACAAACGAAAAGTCCAAATTTCACTCTTAGAATTTTATGAGAAGGGTATGCTTTATAGAGATAAATTTCCAACGCATTTTTGCGTAAATTGTGAAACATCTGTAGCAAAAGCAGAAGTAGGGTATCAAGAAGAACAAGGAAAATTGTGGTATATAAAACTACCAATTGCAGATAGAGAAAATGAGTTTATCACTATAGCTACAACTCGTCCTGAATATATGGAGGCATGTGTTGCAATCATGGTTCACCCTAATGACGAACGGTATTTTGACATTTCTGCTGCCAAGATTGAAATACCGTTTACTAATAGAACCGTTCGTGTTTATATGGATCCCTCAATTGATATGAATTTTGGAACAGGTGTTGTTTATGTTTGTACATATGGAGATGAAATGGATATCAAATGGAAATTTGAGTATGATTTGGATGAGATTCAAATTTTTACTGAAGATGGTCATATGAATGAAAATTCTGTATATCAAGGATTAACAATTTTAGAAGCACGAGAACAAATTGTTAAAGACCTTGATAAAAAAGGATTAATTGTAAAAATTGAGGATTATGTGCATAACTTAATAATTCATTCTGAACGATCATCTTGTAGTAAACCAATAGAATACCTCCCCGTTTATCAATGGTTTATAAATGTGAAGGAATTTACAAAGGAAATAATTGAGTCTGGAGAAATTATGAAATGGTACCCCGAAAAACAAAAACAACGATTAATAGATTGGGCAGAAGGATTAGATTGGAATTGGGTTATTTCACGTCAGCGTCTATTTGGGACACCTATTCCATTTTGGTATTGCTTGGATTGTGGTGAGATTATTCCGCCTAATAGAGAGGAACTACCATTAAATCCAGTTGAAAAATCTCCACCAATTAAGCAATGTGCAAAATGTAAAAGTAAAAACATTGTCGGTGAAAAAGATGTGTGTGATTGTTGGATTGATTCTAGCCTTACACCTTTAGAAATTTCAAAATGGACAGAAGATGAAGAATTCTTTAAAAGAGCTTATATGGATGCAAAAGTTCACCGTTCTCAAGGCTATGAAATAATCAGAACTTGGTTATTTTACACATTATTCCGATGTAAAATATTAACGGGTAAACCACCATTTTATGAAGCAATGATAAATGGAATGGTTGCTGGCCCTGATGGAAGACATATGTCAAAGAGTCTCGGGAATTATATTGCACCAGAAGAAGTGATGCCAGAATTTGGTTCAGATGCAATCCGTTATTGGACTGCGATGGGTTCTTTGGGAGATGATTATCCATTTGAGTTTACTTGGATAGACTTACAAACCAAACAAGCTGTTTCAAATGAATTTATATTGCAGGAGATGAAGAAACTTCCAAAAGATAAATTTAAAAAAAAATATAGGAGAATTTATGAACAATTAATAGGCGCTTCAAGATTTTTAACAAAAATTTGGAACGCTTATAGATTTTTATTTTTGAACCTGAATAAAATTAAGATTGATAACCTTGATGTGAATCTAAATCAAATTTCACCTATTGAAAGTTACTTCTTTTCTGAATTTAATAAAAAATTGGATCTTGTTTCGAAGTATTTTGATGAATATAATTGGCATGAAGCTGTTATGATTTTACGTACATTTTTTTGGAATGATATTTGTGATAATTATGTTGAAGCTATAAAGCATAAATTCTACTCTGATGATGAAGATACAAGAACAAGTTCCTTAAAAAATATATTAAACCTTTTTTATAAATTATTAACTACCTTTTCGGTCATAATGCCATATATTTCCGAAGAAATTTACTCAATTCTCTATAAACAATTTAAAAATCTGAAGTCTGTTCATTTAGAGAAATGGCCATCGAACTATGAGAAAATCTCAGAAGATTCTGCTAATAATGGAAAATTAATGATTGAAATGATTAAAAATCTAAGGATGCAAAAATCGAAGCTTCAAATACCTTTAAACCAAAATATTAGAAAAGTCATTTTAATCTCAGATAGAGATATATTGAAAAAAATTGATACCCTAAAAGAGGATATTAAAAATACACTAAGAATCGATGATTTAGAAATAATTGAGAAATCTCAGGAAATAAAAATTAATGAAAAATCAGATTTAAAAGCAGATATTGAAGATCTGGATATTATGATTTACATTTTTAAGTAAATTTTTTTTAATCTATTTAGTCTTCTCCTTCTTCATTTTCTTGTGTAAATTCAGTTTCATCTAAAGGTTCTATATCATTAGGGACGTTATTTTCTTCTTGAGGTTCACTAGTTGAAATTTCTTCAATTCCTAATTGTGTAATCATAGCCCGTTTCAATTCAGTCTTATCTTTTGGTAAACCAAACATATCCGCATATTTATCAGTAGTGGTTAATTCATGAGATCTTCCCTTTTTTACAGCATTTATAAATCCATTATCTAAGAGATATTTTACATGTTCATAGGCACCAGTACCTCTCAATTTAATAATCAGTGATTTTAATACAGGTTGTTTTAGAGCAATAACTGTTAAAGTTCTCAAATATCTTTCTGCGATGGCACCACCTTTGGCAAATTTAGAGACTTTTTCTGTATATTCTGGTCTAATTTGCATTTGAAATCTATCTCCAATTTGTGCAATAACGAGAGAAGTATTACGTTCTAGGTAATCAAAAGCTACTTCATTTACTAATTCTTCCACTTCTTTCTTAGGTAATTCCAATTTCGTTGATATTTCTTCTATTGTAAGGGGACTTCCAGCGGCGTATAAAGAAGCTTCAATTAAATTTCTATGGAAAATCCTTAGTTGGTTTTTTAATGAATTTTCGTCTAAAACTTCAGTCTCTGAAGTGATATCGATCGAATTAGTATTTTCAATATTCTCAACTTCCTCAATATCTTCTATCAAGGAATTTTCAGAGCTTAAACTTGTCTCTTCGGGTATTCCATTTTCTTCTTCGTCTAAAACTTCATTTTCTGAAGTGATATCGATCGAACTAGTATTTTCAATATTCTCAACTTCCTCAATATCTTCTATCAAGGAATTTTCAGAGCTTAAACTTGTCTCTTCGGGTATTCCATTTTCTTCTTCGTCTAAAACTTCATTTTCTGAGGTTTCTTCTTGCTTTTCATCTAGGCTATTTTCATGATTTTCTTCCAAATAATCACCCTTTTTACAGTTGATTTATTCAAATTTTGTTTTTATCTAATATTAACACTAAAATCTTGAAAATCTTCATCTTGAGATAAATTTAATTTATTACCTGTTGATAAGAACATTAATGCTAGAAACATACGAACAAAAGCAAATTTCCTTCCAATATCACTTTTTTCTTCATTCTTAATAATCTCAGCCAATTCATAAAAAGAAGCTTCTTTATTATTAAGATTAATCGTAGCTTTAATTCGGTTATACCATGATTCATGTAATTCTTCCACTGTTTGTTCTCTTCCACTTATATGTTTAAGAAGTTCTTTAGGAAGTTGCGCTTTAGATTTCATTTGAATTCTTTGTTGATTCATTTCCTCCTTTCTCATCCGTCTTCTTCTTAATTTTTCTTTATTCTGCATTACTTCTATAATAGCAGATCTCATCGCATCAAATAATTCATCTTTGGTGGCTATTTGCATTTTAGGTTGAATTGGTTGAGGTAATGCTTTAGGTATGGTTCTACCATGCGCTTGTCTTAAACGCTCTAGTTCTTCTCTTTTCTGAATTTGTTCCTCTTCCCTTATAATGCTTGAAATTTTATAATGATGCAATACTGCTGAAGTTTTAAGAGCTATACCCGAGATTTTATAATTTATCAATTCTTCATGTAACATCTGATCGAAGAATTCATCAACTAATTTTGCCAAATCATAAAACGCAATTTCTGATTCTTTTGCAATTTCCGAATCTAATAAGCTTGAAAAAGGTGGCTTTTGCCAGAATTTTAGTTCGAGCTTTTCTTTCCTCAATAAGGCAAGATCTTCTTCATCTTCAAATCCAGCAATTAGTTCTTCCTCCACTTCTTCAATATCTTGTGATCTATCTGTAAATTCTGGATGTGATACAACCTCTTGAAGGAAATCAATTATTTCTTTTTTCTTGGCTTTAGAAGGTATTTTTATATTATTTTTTGAAGCAAATTCTCTAAGATCTTTAACTGTCCACTCACTAAAGTTATATTTTATAGTAGAATTTTGATCATTTTCTGAAATTGTTTATCACCATATATGTAAATTAATTATTCTGTAATCGTTGGCTCGACATCTTCTAGTTCAAGAAGGCGCTTCGCTTCCTCTTCTAAATCAACACTAAAAATATCAGTTATTCCACTTTGTTGCATTGAAACACCGTAAATTCTATCTGCGTTTACAATATTTTCTTCTCTATGAGATATAACCATAAATTGGGCTTGAGAAGCAAACTCTTTTATGACCATTGAAACACGGTGAACATTTGGACCATCCAAAGCTGCATCAATCTCATCCATTACGTAAAAAGGAGCAGGATAAAATTCTTGAACCGCAAATATGAAAGATAACGCAACTAAAGTTTTTTCTCCCCCACTTAAAATTTCTAGAGAACTAATTTTCTTACCTCTTGGTCTTGCTTCAATAGAAATACCTCCTTCAAACGGTTTATCAGGTCTATCTAAGATCATTTTAGCTGAACCACCTGGAGATAATTTCTGAAATATTCTTGAAAATTCCCGATTAATTTCATGATAAGCTTTCATAAAAGTTCGAGTCTTTTCTAACTCAATTTTATCAATTGCGTCTAGGATCGATTTTCTTTCTCTTTGAATTGTTTGCCTTCTCATATCTATCTCATCAAATCTTTCTTTGACGGTGTCATATTGTTGAATTGCCTTTAAATTTACCGGTTCAAGAGTTTTTTTCTTTTGTGATAGTTCTACAATATCAGATTGTAATTCCGCTTCAGCAAGATCATCTGTCACTGGAGGTAATGAGCCATATTCTTTAGATCGTTGAAATAAGGTTTCTATTTGGTCAGTACACATTAATTTTTTGGATTCATAATTATTTATTTTAGAATTTTCCATTGATAAATCAGATTTTAAATCTGTTATAATTCTTTGATACTGTTTTTGTTTTTTCCATGATTCATCCTTTTCTTGTATAAATTTATCAATCTCTTTTTGTTTTTCATCCTTCTTCAGATTCTGATTATCTAAATCCTCTTTCAGGATTGTTAAATCTTTTGTTATGGATTCAACTTGTTTTTTCGTATCATCTATATCTTGATTAAGCCCTATTATCTTCTGTTCTCTTTCCTTATTTTTATTTAGCTCATTGAGTTTACCTTGAGATTTTTGTAAATCTTTATTCAACTTATTTAATTTTTTCTGAGCTGTTTTTTGAGATTCTAGCTCTTGAGACTTATTATCTCTTAATTCATTTATAACTTGTTGCTTTTGATCTACTTTTATTTGGATTTCTTCAACTTGGGTGTTTAATCCTTGAATATCATCTTGACATACTTTTATTCTATCATTAGCATCAATATTCTCTTTTTTAATATCTTCAATAGAGTTAATAATCCTCATTACATTTTGAAGTGCTCTTAAACGGTCTAAAGTATCTTCAAGGGTTTTATTTTCAGCATCTATCTCTTTTCTTAAATTTTCAGTTACTTCCCAAAATTTTTCTTTTCGAATAACTAACTCATTTATCTTGTTCTGTAAGGAATCTTGTTCTTCTTGATTATTTTTAATGCTTTCTTCTGTATTAATTATTATGTTTTTCTTTTCTTCAATGAGATTATTTAATTTTTCTATACTATCATCAATTTCTACAATATTATCAAATAAATTTTGAATTCCGTGTAATTCCTGAAGCTTTTCTCTTAAGATTTCTAAATCACTTTGTTTTCCGTCAATCTCATCTTGGATTTTAGATATGTTTTCCCAGTATGTATCTTTAAGTTCTTTCAACTTACTGATTTCAGAATCTATGTTATTGAATTCTATCTGCCTTTTATCTATATTTTCACTTCTTTCTTTTATTTCAATTTCTGAATTTTTGATTCTTTGGTTTAATTCAGAATTTCTTTTTCCAATTTCTTCAAGCCTTTTATTATACGAAGAAAGATTTTCTGAAAAATGTTTTTCTTGGATTCTAGTTTCAGTTAACAGTTGTTCATTTTTATTGTAATCACCAGTTTGGGATTTAATACTAGCTGAGATCTCTTCCAGTTGTTTATATAATTCTTGACTCTTTGACAATGTTAATTTTCTTAAAGAAAGATACACATTTTCAAGAATTTCCATTAAATCTTGAACAAAATTATCAAAGGTATTTGTCGAAGATTGGATTTCAACATCTGCAGATTCTTTTACTTTTTCAATTAATTGATCAATTGTAGTATCAGCATTATCAGTAAATAATTCTAAAGTTTGCATTATAGAGTTAATCATTTCAGTCATTTCAGCATGTTTTTCTTCATCTGTACCAATATTTTCTACAGTTTTCATAATATCAAGTATGTCCAGAATAAATTTTTTAAAATCTTCTGCAGATGATTCAATTGCATCTGCATTTGATTGTTGGATATTTGCTTTTATTGACTCGACTGAAATATTAATATTTTGAGTAAGCATATTTAAAATCTGAAGTATTCCCGTTATATCTTTTGTATTTTTCTCATATTCCTCTTCGGAGGATTCAATTTTTAAAGAAAGATTTTCTCTTTCTTGTGAAAGCTCCTCTAGTCGTCTCTGAATGTTTTCTTTTTTGATATTAAACTTTTCAGATTCTTTTCTAGTAGTAGTAAGATTTTTCTCTAAAGAATTTACCTTTAATTCTAAATCATTATTTTCTCTATCTAAATTAGTTTTTTCTTTTGAAAGTATCTTTAGTTCTGTATTAAGAGTGTCTATTTTTGCTTTGTTATCATTGATTTCAGACTCGAATGAATATTTCTTCATATTCAATAATTCAAGATCTTGTTCATTTTTCCTATATATTGAATTTTGTTCTTTCAAATTCAATTTTAATTGGTTTAATTCTTTATTAAGTATGTCGTTTTCTTTCAATAATTCTTTTACAGCGTTTTCAGCGTCTCTACCTTTACTTAATTCAGTTATCTTCTTCTTGATAGCATCTTTTTTTTGATTTAATTCCAGTATACTTTGTTTATTCATTGTGATTTCTGTGTTTAAGGATGATAATGTTGCTTGGAATTCTATTAATTTTGAATTTATTTGATTTTTTTCTGCTTGAAGATTATTAATATTGCTTTCTAATTCTTTTTGACTTTGATTTTCTTTTGAGATTTTAGCATTTAATTCATCTATTCGTTTTCTAATTTCTGATTCTGCCTTTTTTGTCTCTTCTATAGCTTCATCTATGCTTTCGGCATCCTTTTTCAGTTTTTCTAGCTCAGTTTCCAATTTTTGCTTCTTTTCTTCATTCTTTTTAATAGTTCCTCTGAGCATTTTAATTTGAGCATTATTAGATGAAATACTTTGCTGTATCTTGGAAATTTCTGCTTTATAAAGAGAATTCTCATCTTCTGTAGTTTTTATTTGAAGATCTAATTCAGCCTGGGTTTGTTGTCTTTTTTCAATTTCAGCTTTAGTGTCTTCGATTTGGGTCTCATAATCTAATATCTCGTTAGAGATATCTTCTATTAATGAGTCAAAAGTCTGCCCTTCTTCAAGTTTCATTTGTTTACTCTCTAAACTTGCAATTTCATTAAATAATTTCTCAATAGATTTTTGAGCTAAATTGAGGGTAGTCTGGCTTGATGAAATTTGGGTTTTTACTTGAGTTATATTTTCAGCGATCTCCTCTCTTTCTTTTTCTTTCTCTATAATTGTTTTTTGTATATTATCCATTACAAGAGATTCTTGTTTTAAGACATCTTCCTGCCTATTGATTTTTTCTTGCAATTCTTCAATAATTTTCAAGGAAATTTCGATCTTATTTTCTAGTTCTTCTTCTTCTTGTCGAAGTTTTGAAATTTTTAACGCTATTAACTGAGAATTTAAGAAGTTAATTTTTTCATCTAATTCTTTCCATGCTAGCGCGTCATTTTTTTCTTTTTCAACTTTTTTCAATTGAGCTGAAACTTCCTTAAAAATAGCTTCAAATTGTCCTAAATCTCTTTCTGCTTTTTCCAATTCTTTTAGTGTAGAATCTTTCATTTCATCATATTTTTGAAGACCAATAAGTTCTTCTATAAATTTTCTACGTTCTTCTGCATTCATATGTGTTAATTCTACAATTTTTCCTTGAAGAACAAATTGATTACTTCCATCAGGATCAACATTAGCTGCTGCTAGAGCATTAAGGATTTGTTGTCTTGTAGCTTTTTTTCCATTCATTTTATAACCTCCCCCTCCTCCAATCTTTATAGTCCGTGTAATTTCGAAATCATTAGTTCCACCTGGAAATACATTTTCTGAATTGTCGAAATAAAGGGTTACAGATGCTCTTTGTGAAGGGTTTTTTCCTCTTGCTCCAGCGAAAATGAGATCTTCAAGACTTTTTGCTCTCATGGTTTTTTTGCTTAACCTTCCTAACGCAAAACAAAGAGCATCAATAATATTGGACTTTCCTGCTCCATTTGGTCCTACAATACATGTAAATCCACTAGAAAGACGAATGGTTACAGTTCTATCACCAAAGCTTTTAAAACCACTCATGGAAATTTTCTTAATATAAGTCAAAATTTATCTCCATTTCTACTCTTCATTATTAAAAAAATAGTGTGATTACTCCTATAAATATATAATATACATTATAAAAAAACTGATTTTCGCTTTCTGGTAATAAAAAGCATATTCAATTAACTACTTCTGTGCAAACTAAAAATATTCAGATTTTACGATAAATCTATCTATTTATAGCTGGTTAAAAATAGTATCAATTATCACTTTTATTTCTTTAGGATGTACTATTGTAAAGAAAGAATTGTTATCTAAATTATTTAAAAGTTTATTAGGATTTATTTTGTCCTGAGTTCTTTTTGAGAGTCTAATGATTCCTATATTTAACATTTCTTCAATGAGACTATAAAACTCATTATTATTTTTTGTATATTCTAAATATTCACAAGAAAGCTCATAACACTCCAATAATTCATTAAACGATACATAATATTTCATTTTTTTTAGAAATAAGTTTGAGAGATTATCTAAAAATAGAATAGTTAATATATCTTCTTCTGAAAGATAATTTATCATGTTAAATTCGTCAGAAATTTGAAATATATCAAACTCATTCTGGCAAATTTCTAGAAGGTCAAAATTGCAGGAGCCCTTATCATTTTTCAAGATTGGGTATATATCTCGAAGAATTTCAATTCCTTTTCCTGGAACAGGGATATATTCTTCACAAATTAAATCAGTTATATATCTTATTAAATTCTTATCAATTTCATGTGAAAAACTTAATAGAACTCTTTGATTAAGAATAGAATACAGCTCATTATAAGTAAAAAATTCTAATTTGTGCTTAAAATCAAAATCAGATAGTAAATCCATTGTACCTGGTTTTAAAAACTTATTTACAGTTGAGATTAAGGTGACATTTGTTTCTTTACTAAATTGCATGAATTTTTGAAATATTTCAGGTTCCAAATATTCAATATTATTAAAAATAAAGAACAAGTGGGAATCTGTTTTATTACATACAAATTTAAATGTATTCCATAAGTGAGAAAGATTTGAATTTAAGATGCTTTGATAATCAAAATTGAAATTAGAAAAGCTATTTAATTCATTTAGTAATGAAAAAATTAATTCTCCAATTTCTTTTTCCTTACAATCTACGCTGATTTTATTAATTTTTAAATTTTCTTTATTTTTTACTGAAAGATCGTTCACTACTTTATTTACTATTACTTTTTTTCCAATTCCATTCATTCCATGATAAATGATGTTAAGACAAAACTCATCAGATATTGAATCTTTCAAAATTGAAAATAGAGAAGTCTCCTCTTTTTTTCTGTATAATAAATTTGGGGGAATGTAATTTGGGTCAAATAGGGCTCTAGGACCTATATAATTTTTATTTACATTAGATTTTATAATCATCATTTTTACCTTTTTTTAAATTGATTTTGGATAGATATATTTAAACTCCACCCCCAGAGAGGAGATTGGAAGTAAAATTAAAATTTTTTATTGTAAAAGTTATTATCCAAAATTCATTAAAAAAAGAATTTTAACAACTTTCGATGAATTGAATGATAAGGTTTATTTTAAATCAAAAAGTAGATTATTAGAAATGGACGTTAGATTAAAATATATTTTTAATCAAATGCCTCTAATAAATTCTTTAAATTTTCTGCCAATAACGGTAAATATTCATAGGATTTGATCTTCACATTCTTATTCAAACACAGTGCAACTAGATATAGTCTAGTATCTTCAATATCTAGTTTTCTTAAGAAAATAATCCCTTCTTTTTGAGACTCTGACTGTTTTTCAGGAAATTCAATATTTGTTACAATGTCAATTGTGTTAATATCCCATTCTTCTAATTTTTCCAAAGCTTGAGTTAATCTCGGGGCTATCGCTTCGCAAATTTCTTGATAAGCTTGATAAGTACTTCTACTAGCGATTATAAAACAATTCTGATCTAATAAAAGTGTAGAGCTATTGTAAGTTTTGCCCATATAATCTTTTAATAAGGTTTGAAACATCTTTGATCGATGAGTAGCATAAAAAACACCATCAGAAAAAGCCTTTAATAAACTTGGTTCATCATAAATAGAAGTTTTTAAAATAGAATATTTCACTTCTTTTAAAATAGATTTAATTTCATTTTCTAAGAATTTGATGTTAATAATGATATTTTTCTTATTTTTAATATCTGGATCGCACTTATGGAGGAGAATTAAGAGTTGAAAGTTCTCAGGACGCGATTCTGAAGTGATATTTATAATATCCTTAAGGAAAGTTAGAGCTTCCTCAAATTTTTTTGGTGCTTGGATATCTATAACATAAAATATTGATTGCATTTCAGTAAAGTACTTACTTTTATCACCCAAATATACTTTCCTATAACCTTTTTGGCCACCTAAATCCCAACGAACAATAGTGGTGCCTAATAATGAATTCGTATGAAAGGTTCTTTTAGCTTTTATAGTTGGTTTAACTGAGGCTAATAAACTAAATTTTTTATCTAATAACAATAAAATTGATGTCTTTCCACCACTCTCCAAACCACAGAATAGTATTTTTTTAAAATATTTTGATTCACTCATATCATTTTAAGGATCTTAATGATTTTACTTATGTACTAATTATATTAATTTTGATTTTGGTTTTATCGATTCTTTCTTTAAAACGAATTTCTCTCAATTTTCTAGGGAAGGTTAAATCTAAATCATCAAAGGCAAAACCACTTTTACCTTTAGGGGCTTCAGTAATTTTTAGTTTAGATGGAGATATATTTCCTTTATAAAAAGAAATTATTTTACTATTACCTACAAAATTTCTTTTCAAATAAGAACCAAAGGTATTACAAGCCACAATGGGTACTCGATTCTCTAAAGCACGCGCTTGTAGATATACGTGCCAGTTTAACATCCCATCTTCCCTGATTTGAGTAGGTGAAAATAAAAGGTCAGTACCATTTTCTACAGCCAATCTAGGAGTTTCAAAAAATGCCATATCAAAACAAATAAGGATTGTGAAGCAATATGAATTTCGTAATTTAAATATCTGTAATTCCTTACCAGGTTCAAAATGTTCACGTTCATAAGAATATAAGTGAATTTTATCTTGTCTTCCAATTTCTTCACCATTTTCATCAAAAAAATAACATGTTATTGCAGGTTTTTTTGAATTGGTCCGTTTCTCCCAAATTGCACCTGATATCACTTTGAGATTATAATCTTTAGCCAAATTTTTAATAAAGGTATAGTCATTTCCCCTTTGTTCTTGAAAATTTTGATTTAAGTCTCTAAAATAAGGCACCCATCTTTCTGGAAGGCATATTATTTCACAATTTTTATGTGTTTCTAACAATTTTTTTAAAATATTTTCTATTTCTTTATAGCATTTCTCTCTATTTTCAAATAATTCGGGTTGAATACATGCGACTCTCATTTTAAATACTATAAACTTTTTTCTTTCGCGTTAATCTCTTGGATTATATTAAATAATTCGCTTAAATTTGTTATCTCATAATCTGGCTGAAAATCTCCTTGAATAGAAAGATTTGCTTTATAACTATCATATTTACCTCCACGATGTACATAAACACTATATATATCGTTTAAATTAGCTGGAATTATGTCCATATCAATACGATCTCCAACATATATGGTCTCTCGGCCATTAACTCCAAATTTTTTCAAACAATAATTAAATAATTCTGGGTTGGGCTTTTTTATACCAATTTCATCGGATATAACTACTAAATCAATTAATTTATCAATATTAAGTCTTAAAATTTTCTCATATTGCTTTATCGGAATTCCATCAGTTATAATGACTGTTTTTATTGAGAGTTCTTTTAATTTATTCAAATTCTCTTCTACGTCCTCATAAAGTTTTATAGAATTTACCTTTTCTGTATGATATGCCATGACTGCTGCTGCTATATATTTATAACTATCATTATAGGAAATATTTTTAATACTATCCTCCATTTGATTTAATCTTCTTATGAAATAATTGTAATGTTTTGAGGAATTTGAGCCATATTCATTCACTATTTCCCTTAAAATCCGAACAGCATTCTCTTTATCAATATCTAATCCCAATCTAATCATTGCATCGAGACCTTTAATTCTTGCTTTCTCAGATAAACCAGTTGAATCAAATAAACAATCATCCAAGTCAAATCCGATTAATTTTATAGGGCTCATTTTTAGATTTTGATTTTGTCTTAAATTCCATAAAATTTTTTATACTATTTGCTAAAATTAATTACTCTATGATATTAGATGTTGAGTTAAGATAAATTTATTTATCTTTAATAATATATAATCTTCAATATTAATTTTTTCTAGGTAATAGATAAAAAAAGCTGTTCTTCAATTTTAATAATTAAATCTTAATGGAGATCCATTTATTGAAAACCATCGTTACTTTATCATACTTTCATCGTAAAATTGGTCCAATTGTTTTTTATTCTTACCCAGCGGATACGTTGGAAAAAGAATTATCTCTTAAAATAGCTAATATTATGGATCAGCAATTTAGTGAAGGTTTTTTTACACATTCTTTTGAAAATCTTAAATCATTAAATTATTATTTCGAGATCCATTCTGATTGGGCTAGAGGAAACAAAGAAATGCTGATGGTTTCAACAATTATTGACCAGCAAATTCCTACTGAAGATGAAGAAAAAATCTCAATTTTATGTACAGAATTTTCTGAACAATTACAATCAAATGAAGAAATTTATACTGCATTTTATATAAATGATATAAATAATTTTGAGGAAGAAGATCAGGAGAGTATCCGGAAAAATGAAGCTTTAATTAAAGTCTGGGTAGATAATCTATACTGGTTAATTATTGAGGATACAAGGGAAAAAACCGAAGAAGAAGAAATTGCTATCTTATTAAATGATAAACACATTTTTATGACATTAGAGAAGTTATCTGAAGGTCCTATCTTATTAGAAGGCCTTAGAGAATGGTTTGTTGAGAATTTTCCAGAAAAAGAGTTTAATGAAATTATTGAAATCCTAGATGAACGACAATTTATTTTCATTAATCAAATAGGATTAGTTGAAAAGTATGTACTTCTTGTAAAAGAAGTAAATGCTGAAAGAATACCTCCAGATAGTATTATTGAATATATTGATGATAAACCAGAATTGATTGAAATACTCCTCCCAAAAGTGCAAGAATATTTTAGTGAATATGAAAAGAAAACCCGGGAGCAAATTAAGGAAGATGCTTTTACATTATATCAAGTTATGGCGGATCCAAAAAAATATAATATTCTTTCAGAATTAAGAAACGGTTTGATATCAAAAGATAAATTGCCAAAAAAAATTTCTAAAAAATCTTTAGATTCTTTAATGGAAAATATAGATTTCCTGAAAAGTTTTGATGTAATTGAAGAATTAAACTACAATGGCGAGACATATATTGTTTTAAAAACTAATTTGCAAATAACAACAGCATTTCCGGAATGGATGAGAAAACTACTACCAAAAGAATCTTAACCCGTAATTGCAGATTAAAAAAAAGTAAATGAAAGTGAAGGATCAGCAAAAAATAAAAAAAGCAGAAATTCTAAAAAAAAGTAACTCCCAGAAAATAATATTTTTAAGATTAGATAAAAATGCCCAAAAACGAAGAAACTTATGAGGATTTGAAAAATCTCTTAGGTTATATGGGAATTGAAATACTGGTTGCTATTAATAATGGAGCTAAAAACTATGAAACTATAAAATTATTTTCTGGTTTACCTATATCTTGTATAAATGGGAGGATACCTGTTTTACGTGATTTAGGTCTTATTCAACAGAATAATGATGAATATTTTTTAACAGAGAAAGGAATTCGTTTTAGAAAGAGATTAGCAGGAATTTAATATATAAGAAATGACATCAGTTTGGGGCGACAATGTCATTGCTACCGAGCAAGTAGCTAACTTTGTCATAAGTTCATCATCTGTCGATAGATATTAATCTGGTTTAGTATTTAATTCTTGATTATTATTCTCTTTTTTATAATACTTTCTCATATAATATCCTGGTCTTTTTAAGCCACCATGTTCATTAATAAGTTGCTTTAATCCTCCTTCTTGTGAAATGATTTTCTTATATTTATTGTAATCTTCAAGGGAAATTTCTTTTCTTGTCATTAAGTATTCCAATATATCAATTGCGTCTTCCGTACTTTTGCATCTTCTTAAAAAGTCTACTACACCAGGATTGTATAATTCATTAAGATAAAGATTGTTAGTTTTCTGTGGCGTCTTCTCTTTTTCTGGTTCTATATCCATATTAATTGATTCAATTTTTAAAGATTTCTTTTTAGTTGAAATTTCCTCAATCAAATGAGGAAATTGGTTGCTTAATTCGTCTTTATCATAGGAAATTTTTAAACCGTTTGAATCTTCAATTTCAACTTTTTTTGAATCTTTTCCATTTCTATTCGTTTTTTTCACTATAACTGATTCTCCATGGCTTTTTATTAAATAGTTTCTAATTAATATAGTTAGAGAGCATCCTAAAATTTTTGCTCATAATAGAAAATAATAAAATTAATTAATTTCTGTTAACTTTTAAGGATATAATAAAACAATAGAGTGCAGTGTAAAGTTGAAGTCAGGATATAGTTATGTGAAAGAAACGTTTGAGAAACATGAAAAAGGATTTCAAACACCACACTGGTATCGCGGAGTTGAATATCGTAAAGGTAAATCAATCCAAAGAGTTGAAAAACCTACAAATATTCATCGAGCTAGAACATTAGGGTATAAGGCAAAGCAGGGATACATAATAGTTCGAGCAAGAATAAGAAAAGGAGGAATGCATAAAGTTCGTCCGAAGCGAGGAAGAAAACCAAGAGCAATGGGTGTTTCTAAATATACTACTGGGAAGAACCTTCAATGGATCGCTGAGGAACGAGTTCAGAGAAAATATCCAAACATGCAGGTCTTAAATAGTTACAAAGTATATGCTGATGGGAAACATTGGTACTATGAAACAATTTTAGTAGATCCTAACCACCCCGTTATTAAAGCAGATCCAAAAATAACATGGATATCTGAACCACAACATACAAAAAGAGTAACTCGGGGCCTAACTTCTGCTGGAAACAGAGCACGAGGTTTACATAAAAGAGGATGGGGTTCTGAAAAAACTCGGCCAAGTATTAGAGCCAATAAAGGACGCGGTAAATAGATTAATATCTTTGCATTATCTTTTTTTAAAAAATTTAGATAAAATTACAATTTATTTACACTAATTGTCATTCCGCCATCAATTATTATATTTTGACCAGTGATATAGTCTGCTCCTGGTGAAGCTAGGAATAACGCGGCATCAGCAACACTTTTTTTTTCTCCAATTCTATCAATAGGTAATCTTACACCTCTAGTTTTCAAAAAATCTCTGATAAGTTTAGGGTCGTTGTTATACATCGGTGTTAAGAATACTCCTGGAGAAATAGCATTAACAGTAATATTGTTCTTACCCAATTCAAGAGCCCATAATCTGGTAAATGCTAATAAACCAGCTTTACTTACACTATAGATGCCTACTTGGGGATTAGCACCATTTGCTGTACCTGCACATGAAACAATATTGATTATTTTTCCTGCAATTGGAATAAAATGCTTTTGTCTTCTCATTTGTTTATAAAAGGCTTTAGTAACATTCCAAGCACCTTTCAAGTTAATCCCCATGATCTTATCATACATCGCTTCTTTTTGTTTTAAAGTGGTATACAATCCACCATCAATTCCTGCGTTATTGACTAATAAAAAAATATTATCGAATTTCTCAAGCACACTCTCAGCCATTTCTTTCACTTGTTCAGAATCAGAAATGTCAGCTTTAGCTATAAAAACTTCAGCGTTATAATCTTTAAGAATAATTTCGCGTGTTTGATCTAACCCTTCATCATTAATATCATTAATAACTAAATCTGCTCCTTTGCTAGCAAATGCTTTTGCCATTTCTCTTCCAAATCCAGCTCCACCTGCACCTGTTATTAAAGCGACTTTTCCTTTTAAAAAGTTTTCTTCTGACATATTTGTTCACATTTAGATAGATATTATTTACCAAATAAACCTTTATTTTTTTTATATTGAGCTAATAAGCTCATTGGAGGAGGTGTTTCAAATGCAATATTAACATCTAAAACTGCAGGTTTTTTTGACTCAATTGCTCTTTTTAAAGCTGGTTTTATATCATCTGGATTTTCAATTTTTTCTCCATAACACCCAAAACCTTCTGCAATTTTAGAATAATCAATTGGAGGAAAATCTACATCACAATATCTTTTATTTACACTTTTTTTCTGATTACTCTTTATCATTCCCCATGCACAATTATTTGCAATAACTATTATTATTGGTAAATTTAATCTTACAGCAGTTTCTAACTCTTGAACATTAAAGAGAAAACTTCCATCTCCTGTTAGACAAATAACAAGTTTTTCGGGTTTCGCCATTTTTACTCCAATTGAATATGGTATACCTACTCCTAAATGCCCCATAGATATTGGATAAAATGTGGACCGCGGAGGTCGCGGTTTTAAATTAATAAATTTATAAGAAAAAACTACAATATCCCCTCCATCAAGAACAATTTGTGCGTCTTCAGGAATATAATCAAATACTTCATAAATAAGCCGTTCAGGTTTCATTGGTAACTTCTTATAATTAAGGATTTTTAAATTTGTATCTAATTGATTTTTACAGAGTTCTTGTAAATAAGTGTTCCATTCTGACCATTCTGATATTTTACTCTTTGGTAAGGTTTTTTCCATTTTATCTAATAATTGTCTTATTACAGCTTTGCAATCACTGACAAAACCTATTTCAATGGGTCTATTTTTCCCAATTTCGTTTGAATCAATATCAACTTGAATAATTTTCTGATTTTGATTCCATAACGGAGGTGCCCCATAAAATATTGAGTAATCCCATTTACAGCCAAATGATAAAACTACATCCGCTTGTAAGGCTGCTGTTCTATATGCATTATTAATTAAATAAGAATCTAAAAATGTCTTTTTATCTCTTCCAATCGAACCGATGCCATTAATAGTAGTACTTGTTGGTATCATATATGTTTCTGACAGAATTTTTATATCTTCTGAAGCTTCTGAAGCAATTACTCCACCACCAGCTATCATTAATGGTTTTTTAGCATTATTTAAAATATCAACAGCTTTTTCAATTTCTACTTGAGCACCGCTAGGTCTATATAATGCTCTATATTTTTCCGGTTCCAAAATCTTTTGGAAATCTTCTTTTGTAGCAGTCCTTACCAATGCAGTCTCCCTGAATTCTAAATAAACTGGACCTCTTCTTCCAGATAGAGCAGTTTTTATGGCTTTTTGAATTGCGCGTGGAATTTCTTCAGGTTCTTCAACTTGTATCTGAGTTTTAGTTATAGGCTTCATTAGGGCTAGTTGATCAATTCCTCCTTGTAAAATTCCAGTATCTTCAAACATTCGACCAATTTGTGCCCCTATAACAAGCAGAGGAATTGAGTCCGCATTAGCTGCTGCTACAGCAGGTACTAGGTGTGTTACTCCTGGACCAACCGTTCCAAGACAGACTCCTATTTCTCCAGTAGATCGGGCCCAAGCATCTGCCATATGTCCTCCAGCTTGTTCATGTCTAACCATTACTGTGTCTATACCTTGGTCTCTGCCCCATCTTTCAATAGCATCATAGATTCTTAATAATTCTCCACCGACTAATCCAAATATCTTTGTTATACCCTCTTTTATGAGGCATTTAACAACTAAATCGCCACCATCAAATATTTGACTTGACATATTTAAACCTATTACAAATTAAAAATAAAGTTTTTTATAAGTTGAGATGAACAAATATGTAAAATTATTGCCTAAAGATATTCACTTATTTTTATTTTACTTCTTCTGCAAATTGTAATTTACTAATTGGTTTTCTTAAGGGAAAGTTCCCTTTTAATATCATTGATTTTAGTTGTTCAGCTAACTTTATTGCGCCATATCTATCTGATTGTCTTAAAACAACTGGAAGATTATCTCCTTCAAATTTAATTGTTTTTAAATCTAATTCAAATGCATCGGGACATATATGAGTACAATTGCCACAATTGAAACAACGCGAGCGATCTATAGCAGAAATCCTGCTATCTTTTATAATAAACGCATTAGTAGGGCATTTATCAATAGCTTTGCATTCTTCGCAGTTTTTACAAGCATCTGGATCAAACCTCATGAGATAGTTATTGTCCCAAACATCGCCATAGGTAATTTCTCCAACCTTCTCCCGTCCTACTAGACTTAAAATTGGTAATTTAACCAATTTATCAGATTTTGCTAAATTGTTGAAAATATTTTCATTTAATATAGGAATCGGTAAGGCTAAGCTACAAATTGGTTCTAAACCATAAGAAGTTTTAAAAGCTCCCATATAGTCTGGTTTCATTCCATCGAAAGGAGCGATTGTCATCATATTAGGTTTTTCAATATAATTACGAGTTCCAGGACCCATAAGATGGCCTATATTTCCGTTTACAAGAACCGGAGAACCCACTCCGAATGATGCAAAATTGGGATCATTTTGAAATGGATTAAGTGCTCCACATCCAGAAAATGTAAGTTCTGTTTTACCTGGTTCAAAAGGAAGACATGAGAAAATTGTATTAACTTGATAATTCTCACAGTTAATCATTGCATTGTAATTCTTAATGGCTTGTCTAGTTCCTATTAATTTAGCAAATTGCATATCTTCTAATTTCATTATTTTTTCGATAGTTTCACCCTCAGCACTCTTAGCTAAGACATTTATAGGTTTCCCTTCAACAATTTCTCTAAATAAGGAACCACCACAATAGTTATCTTTCGTACGACTTTGAGTAGTTCCATATATAATTAAATCTACTATACCTAAATATTCATTTGGACACGGACCAGGGAAAGCTGGAATTCCATTGATATCAACTTCGGTAAATTTTCTTAAAGTTTTCGGTGGTGAAAGACGAAACGAGAAAATTCCCATAATTCCACTCATAAGTCCTTTTGTAGCGGTTGTAACAATATCTACATCTTCAAATTTAATTTTCTCACCTTCACTTATCTGATCTATTAACTCTTGGACTGTTAATACAATAGCAGACCCATCTTCAACCTTCTTTCTGATTTCTGAAAGCTTTCTTTTTTTTGCCACGAGAAATCCTCACATAAATTCAAAAACTAAAATCTTTAATATTTATTTATAATAAAATTTTTTTATTTTTACAGTTCTTTAGATTAATATAGAGATTTTAATAGTTTTTTGAGGTTATATCATTTTTGCCATATTTTGAATCAAGGCTCCCCGTAGATTTTGATAATTTTACTGAAATTTCTGAAAAACTAGAATTTTGTGAAAAGTTAAGAATTAAAAATGTTATTTTAGAGCCAAAAAAAAATACAAAGTTGATTCCACCACAATTTAAAAAAAAAATATGGAGTAAAACAAAACTAAATATCTTTTTTCGAATTAATTTAAGGATTGAGAATCTTGACGATTTTAAAAATAAGATTAAATTCTACAACCATTTTCCTGATATTCTCTCAATTGAATCCTTTAATAAAGAAGTTCAATTACAAGCAGCGAAAGATTCAAGAGTTGATATTATCTCCTTTTCTGATCCACAAATTATTAAGACTCTTACTCCGGGAGTAATATCACTTACAAAACAAAATAATTCGTTTTTAGAATTCTCATTAGCTTCAATTACAATATCAAACAAGACAATTCAATCAAAGAATTTCAGAAATTTATACAGATTTATCCAATTGGCTTTAAAAAATAAAGCAAATTGTATCATTAGTGGAAATTTTGATGATTTGTATGATCTTAGGCATCCAAGAGCATTGTTAAGTATTTGCAATTCGCTTTTAGGTATCTCTTTAGAAAAAGCTAAGAAAATCTTCATGAAAAACCCAATTTTATTATTGGAGCGAAAAGAAAAACATTTTAACGATAATATTGAACCAGAGGTTAGATTAATTAAGGAGGGAGATTAAAAATAAATCAAAAAGAACGACAAAGATATATTTATTTTAAAATAATTAAAGAAAATGAAAAGGAGATCACTAAAAATTCCCTTTTAAAATCAATTTGGCAATCAATCTGGCGATATTTTGGTTTGAAAGAGGCAAACAAAATTGGATTATGGCTTCTAGAGCTTAATATGGATGAAGATTACGGGATTATTAGATGTTCTCACTTGACGAAAGAGACTATAATTTCTGCCATAAGTCTTGTTAAAGAAATCGAAGGAGTTAAAGTTATTCTCTCGCCATTTAAGACTTCAGGAACTATATCATCACTAAAAAAGAGAATTAATAAAAAAAATAGATATACAATATAATATAACAAATAGTATGTTTAGAAAATGAAAGTATACAATTTAACAAAAGCAAAAATACAGCGTATCAAGGATATATCTGGTATTAAATTTAAACTTTCATTATTAGATATTAAAGATCTAAAGCATAATCCTTTTCTTTTAATAATTCAATCAATTATAGAGAACTCTATAAAACTTACAATTTATCCTTTAAATAAAGAGAAAATAATAAAAGTAACCTTTTCTACAAATGACTTTTCAAAAGAAATGTTTGATAAAATTTCTGATATACTTCAAAATTATCAAATTATTCATACATCAGGAGTTTTAATTATTGAAAATCAATTCTATTATGAGAGTTATTTGAATTTAAATTTAAATGAAGCAAAAGCAACAGGATTAAATGACTCTTTAAATAAGATTAAAAACATATTTAAACAAATAATAATAGAAGAAATTGGACTTAAAAAACATAAGTAAATCTATCATGAATAATTGGAAAGTTTTTTTGAAATTACCAGATGGAGAGAAAAAAGAGATAGAATTATTTGATACTAAAGGATATTTTGGGGGGTATCTAAAAATAAAAAGAAGTTATTTTAATGCTTTGGTAAAGACTATAAAAATGACTAAAAAGTATCAAACCCAAAAAACGATTGAAAAAGTCATTGGTCCTAATGATGATGATTGGACGGAAAATCCATGGATGCTTTTACTAGTTAAAGATAATGAAAAAAAGATGCCTTTTTGGTTTTTCATTAAAAGGGAAAAAGATTTGTCAGGTATTTTAGTCGGAATTGGTCCTAAACCATTCGCTGAATATAATAACCAGAATTTATTAGAAGCTAAAAGAGATATTAAACGCCTGTTGAACTATATTATTGTTTATTTAAACAAATTTAACTGTATTGTTATGTTTCCTAATTTTCTTCAATAGTTTATATATCTCTTTTTAATTGAAAAAAAAATTATTGATTTAGGAGAATTTTATATTTGTAGAATTAGATGTCAGATTTTTTGTAAAAGAGATATTTTATACGAAAAATATTAAATTCAATTTTAATTATCAATTTTTATATTTGGCATAACAGAAAATAGAAATATTTAAAAATTTAAGGCTTTCTGATCTTGGAGAAAATAAATTTTAGAATTTTAGCATGTATTGTAATAATAAACTTGACTGTGGCTTCTCTATTTTTTTTATCAAACGGGAAATGTGCTACACAAGAAATAGACTCAAAATATGGAGAAACTCCAGTAATTGATGGTTATATTGATATATCAACGCATGAATGGAGGGACGCTTACAAGGGAGGTATTTCACTAGATGATTTAAATATTAGTTTATGGGTCATGCAAGATGAAATAAATCTTTATATTTCTGTGCAATTTGATTTAGAATCTGGTTATCACAGTACAAATGAATTTGTAGGTTTAATTATATCAAATAGTTCTTCTGAGGATAATACTGAATTTATAGATGCTAAAATTATACAATTTACAAATATTTCTGCAAATGAATATAGTTATTTTGATTATAATGTTAGTCATAGTGAGTCTGGTCATACTGATTTCACTATCGATACAGAACAAAATGGCAAAGGTGCTGCTACGCTTGAAGACCTCACTTCTATTTATGAATTTTCTTTACCAATTAAAGGTGATAAATCAAATAAAGATGATGCTGCATTAGATTTTGGTAATGCTTATGCCTTCAATATTACTTATGGAGATACATCAGCTTTCCCTAATGGTATCAAAAAAAGTGCGATTGTACTTATCAATATTAAATCAGTTTCCACTACAACATTTCCAATTTTCTTTGCTACAATTTATGTGTTTACTACATTATTATTTAGTATTATGGGTATTTTCCTGGGTATTTTTATTTATAGAATTTTTAAACTTAAAGAAAAAATTAAAAGATATAAAAGATAATATGTCAAAAATTCCTAAATTATCGGAAGGGAAACAGATGAAATTGGAAAAGAGTCGTTCCGATGAGACTTTTGCTTATAGATCAATAACTATATCAGCAGTATTAGGAACTATATGTTTTATTGTCTCAATATTATTTAATTTAGAGATAATAACAATTCTAATGAATATAGATTTGTTATGGACGATTATTGATGTGGTTATAAAAGTAATTGTTGTTTTATTGTTTTTTATATTTATAATTACCAGTTATGCAAATTATAAAGAATTGGTTGGTAAACGATTGAACTGGAAAGAATTACTTATGTTCATTCTCTTATCCATTGGACAAACTTTATTAAATCTCTCAGTTTTTACTCTTACTCTTATTGGAATATTTATAATAGTAATCTACTTATTTCTTATTCAAGAGTGAATGTGATATTTTTAAAATTCTGCTATGGACTCAGAATTTCTATTTATAGGACATCGAGGAACTAGAACTGATTTTGATGAAAATACAATCATTGCTTTTGAAAAAGCATTAGACTCTGGTGCTAATTGTATTGAATTTGATGTTCGAAGGAGTAAGGATGGAAATTTGATAATTTTACATGATCCTAATTTAGATAGAACGACAAGAAGTTCAGGTTTACTAAAAAGTCTTCATTTAAATGAAATTAAAGAAATTAGAACGAAAAATTATGGCAGTAAAATCCCTACCTTATCAGAAGTATTAAAAGTCTTAAAGGGAAAAACAAAATTTATGATTGAGTTGAAAGTTGATAACATATATAATAAAATTATAAAAATTGTCAACAAATTTGGCTTACTGGATGATTGTATTTTTAGTGGAAGGAATTTACAGGAATTAATCGCAATAAAGAAAGTTTACAATGAAAGTCGAATATGCTACAATATTACAAAGGGTTTAGGTTTCACTCTAAATGATCTTTTAAATTTTAAGAGCCTATTAAAGAAAGATATAAAACCAGATATGATAAGTTTAAGATCCAGTTTAGTTTCTAAGAAATTCATATTGATATGTCATGAATTTAAAATTAAATCTTTAGCATGGGATTTTATATTATACAAAAATCCTATATCTAAAATTAAATCTCTAGTTGATTTAGGCATTGATGGAATTTTATTCGATAACTATAAAAATATAGAAACGATTAAACGTCTGTTTTGCAAAAATTGAAATAGGATTTATGTCTTTATTTTAGATATCCCACTAGGTAAATAAAGAAGGAGCTCATCTATGGATAAAAGACTTAACCAAATTTTCAATTCCTTTTCAATATCTTTATAAAAAGTAGAAAGTATCTCTTTTGCTAGCTTTCCTTTAGAAAAACCGTCAGATTTTGTTGGGATTATTGTTATATAATTATTAGTTTGTTTCTTTACTGCAGATTTTGGGCCGGATATAATTTTAGGATAAAGTATTTCCTGATGTTCTTTAGAATTTGCCTCTAATTCAATGAATAATAATCCAATCGTTAATTCAGTTTTAACATTTTTAATAAAGTTCTTTTTACCTGAAACTATAAAGGATCCTTTTGGTAAAAACTCACCTGAGGGAGGAGTTTTAGAAATTTGATCTGGATTAATATAAAATATATCGACTACACCCCAACCCTCTTTCCATGCTCTTGAATAGGTTGCGACAAATTCGCTAGTCTCTTTAATAGTTGTTATAGGAATTTGCGTGTTATTTGGATTTTTAATTATTACTAATGGAGATCCTGGGAAATTCGTGTGAAAAACTAAGTCATTCTGGTCAATATGCTTTCTAAAAATTATCTCATTTGAAGTTGCATCTCTACCTCCTATAATTAAATATTCATCAGATGAAAAAAACCATCTAAATTTCTCATACCAATTCTTCTTTGGTTTCTTAATCAAAAAATCAATTTCTGCTTCAATTGACTCTCGATCAATCATTAACTTATCAAGTTTTTCTTTGGTTTTTTCTCTGGCAATTATTGTACCTTTTAATTTTTGATCGGCTTTCTTCCCTTTAGAGTAGATACTATTAGCATTTTCTCCTATACTTTTATTTAAATCAAGCTTAATACTGTACCCATTAATGCATATCATAATCTGGCCAGTAGAGGGTATGATCTTATCAAAGAATTCTGCACCGTCTAAATTTTCCAATTTTGCTTCTTTAAGTTTGTTGTTAATAGTTTCCCATGAGTACCCTTTTTTTTTTGCATCCATGACTACGGTTTTTAATTTTTCTAAGGAACTCAAGTTGGCATAGATTAGTTCTCCAATTTTATAATATTTATCTTTTTTAATTTTAAGTTCTTCAAGATAATCTTCTTGATTTTTTAAAATTTTTTTTTGAGCTTTAATTTGCTTGTCAATTTTTTGATCTTTAGGACTTTTTAAGGTTTCAGAATCCATTTTTGAGAAATATTTGTCTACTGCTTCATTAAATGTATCATAATGTTCCTTACTATATTGTTTAAGAATATCGATTTCAAAGGGAAGCACAGAAATTTGATTTTCATCTTTATCAAAAACAATAATAGCATTTGTCTCACCGAATAATAATTGATTTCTTAACTTCTTAAATGCAGAATATAAATTATTGTACTGATCATCTGTTAGATTTTTTCCCAAAATAATTTTATCAATATTAGCTCTATGACATATTTCTTCACTATATAATCCAGAGATATGAATTTTTCTTGATAGATCTCTAACAATCTCTACATCAGAATTAAAAAAATATGTCCTAAATTCATCATTATTTAAAGTTAAAAAATCTGCTTCAAGAGAACGAGGAAAAATATATTCTTTATTTGGTAGAATTTCTCTATCCCGGAACTTTCTATATTTCTTAGCAACTTTTATATTATTCTTTTCATCTAATAGAAGGAAATTTCCCTTGTTGAAAAGTTCTATTACAAATTTCCAGGGTTGAGCTGAAATATCACTTAATTCAATTATAACAATTCTATCAAATTGGTGTTGACTAATTTTTAAGATTTTCCGATTTTTTAATAACTTTCGGAGAGAGATTATATATTGGCTAGGGTATTTAGGGATAGGATAATCATATTCGGTTAAATTAATCCTTGAATCCTTTTTGATAAGTAAATTTTTCTTTCCAAAATTAGTATTGATTTTTAATATCAATATATCCTCTACTTCATATATATTTAAAATTGCACCATTAGACAATAATAAATCTAATTCTTTTACGATGGCAAAAACGTCAAAATTAGTAAATTCTGTTGATGGTTTAATCATATTAGGTTTAAATTCTAGTTTATCAATATTATATAATGATTTTTATAATAATTAATATTTATAATAATAATTATGCGAAGACGCAAGAAGATAGATATTAAAAAAAGAAGAAAAAGGCTTTTACACCAGAAGAAAAAAGAACAAAAAAAACAATTATCTCAAGTCGAAAAAAGGCCTTTAAAATCATTTGATCTTCGTATGGAAAGGGAAACAAAATTATATTGGATTCGGGCAGTTACGGGAGCATTAAGTGCTTTAGTAGGTCGTTTGATCTTTGGATTGATAGGTTGGTTTATGTTAATGTGGATGTTATTATGGTGGTTTCTATTTCCCTTTGTGGTTAGTTTCAATATTTTAAAATATGAATATGATAAAGAAGAATGGCATTGGAAAAATATTATACTGCCAGGAATTGGCATATTCTTTCTCTTATTTATGCTTGTTGGTGTTTTTCTTCATACTTTACTAAATTTTATTCCTAATTTCTCATCAATTCTTGAACTCTTTTTATAAATGTATCAATGTTATTTTAAAGTTGAATTCTTTGTTTTACCTTCATTTCTTTTTTTTCTTTCGAAGTGAAAACAATTTCTTCTAATTTATATATACGTTCGCAATAAACGCATTGAATTTTCAGGGGTTTTTCTTCTAATACTAGAAATTCCGTGTCAATAGGCTCTTTTTCCGAATTACTTATACAGGTTTGATTAACACATAATATCAATTTTTTAATGATCTTAGGAAGCTCCACCTTTTTCTTTTCCATTACTTTATAATTTTCAATTAGGGAAATTGTAGCATTAGGTGACAGTATAGATATTTGTTGCATTTGAGTTTCATTCAGAAAAACATTCTCGATTTTAATAATATCCTTTGTCTTGAATTTTTTTGATAAGACATTTACACCAATTGTCATTAAATTTTTTGATTCATCAATACCAGTAAGATTAAGAATTGTTATTGCATATCCTGCATCTATATGATCAATAACAGTTCCTTTAGATATTTTATCAATTTTTAATTTTTCTTCCAACATTTTCATAAAAAAAATAATTATGATTGAAAAAATTTTTGATACCTAATTATAATATTAAAAATGAACAAAAAAATAATATTGTTGAAACACCAAAATTAAATGTTAAATTATCATCAATCTCTAAATCCAAATAATCAATTATTCCAATGATCATCATTCCGATTAAGGGAATCAGTAGTAACCCTGGAATAGTAAATCTATAATAATTTCTTAATATAAATAATACAATTATTCCAGAGAGAAAAGCTGCAATCATACCTCCAATTAATCCTACATATGTTTTTTTAGTGTTTCTAATATTTTTTTGACCAATTGTCCTCCCTACTAAATTTGCTGTGGCATCTCCAAAAATAGACATTGCCATTGAAGTACAGATTATCACTGGTCCAATTGGTTGAATTATACCGTAAAGTAAAATTATGGAAAAACATCCAATACTCATGGAAATATGAGGTCCTAACCTCATATGAAGTTCCTTTTCCCTTAATAGTTGATTGACTGGTTTTAATGGATAAAACTCTGGTTGTAATATTCTCACAAAATCCGCGGTTAGTAAACCTATTAAAGAAATCATAACCAAGAAGACTACTAAATTTTGTGAAAAGATCATTATATCCCAGCCCATACTAATGAAAAGGTTTTGTAATAAAAGACCTAGACTGAAATAAAAGAAAATAATTCCTAATACAACAAAATGTGTTAATTTTCTATATATATCATATTTAAGAGGAAGTTCTGTAGAAGATTGAAGCTCGAGTTTATTAATATTTTTTTTACTTTTTTTAATTCTGTGTTTCTCTCGAGTTATGAAGATGTAAAATAATGGTAGAAAAAATATAATTAAAATAATCATTAAAATATTTAAGGGAAAATCAATAAACTCTCTAATTGGGAAGTCATATAAATTAGAGATAATTAAATTAATCGAAATTGAAGATATGAAAATTAATCCGTTTGTTAAGTTATTTATAAAAGCTCCTTTTTCGTTCTTTTTTTTTGCTAAATAAGTTATATAAAAAATTATTAACCCGTACAGGTATAAGAAACATATAATTATTATGGAAATAACATTCAAGAAGAATCAAATTCATCAATTTTAATATTTAAAAGATCCTTCAATTTTAAGATTTTCTTGAATTAATAATGGTTTTTTTTTAAAAAAAAAAATTGATTTAAAATTGAGATTCATCAATCTTTGGCATTTCTTCTGATTTGAGTGAATTTTGAATTTGACTTGTAGGCAATTCATAATCCACTAATTCTCCATTCATATATTTTTCGTAAGCTAACAGATCAAAGAAACCATGACCACTAAGATTGAACAAAATAACTTTTTTTTCATTGTTGTCTTTAGCTTTGAGAGCTTGATCAATTGTTTCTTTTATAGCATGAGCACTTTCTGGAGCTGGAATTATACCTTCTGCTTTAGCAAATTGAATACCTGCGTCAATTACTTCAGTTTGATGATGCATTGTAGTTTTTATAATCTCGTGATTATTTAATATGGAAATTATCGGAGCCATTCCATGATATCTCAATCCCCCTGCATGAATTGGGCTAGGGATGAAATTATGACCTAATGTGTACATCTTTAATATTGGCCCTTTCATTGAAGAGTCCCCAAAATCCCATCTATACTCTCCTTTGCATACACTGGGACATGCCCGAGGTTCAACGCCTATTATTTCCATATCTTGACTCTGACCTTCTAGTTTATCTTTTGCAAATGGTAGCATTAGACCTGCAAAGTTGGAACCTCCACCCATGCAGCCTATTATTACATCAGGATGTTGAATACCTACTTTTGCTAATTGTATTTTCACTTCTTGTCCAATAATAGTCTGGTGTAGAAGAACAAAATTGACTACACTTCCAAGAGAATATTTAATTTTATCACTTCTCATACTATGTTCTATTGCTTCAGATATGGCGATTCCTAAACTACCGGGGTGTTCTTGATCCTTATTTAGGAATTTTTTCCCAGATTCTGTTAATTTTGAAGGACTTGGATGTACTTTAGCATTAAAACATCTCATCATAATTTTTCTCCCTGGCTTTTGGAAATAACTTGCTCTCACCATATATACTGTGCATTTAAGGCCAAAAAGGGAACATCCATAAGCTAAAGCAGATCCCCACTGTCCTGCACCTGTTTCAGTAACCAATTCACTTAGTCCCTCTTTTTTAGCATAATATGCTTGTGTTATGGCAGTATTGGGCTTATGAGAGCCAGTAGGAGATGTTGATTCATTTTTATAAAAAATTTTGATTTTCTCTCCTTCTATTCCTAACTCTTTTTCTAAACCTAATGCCCGATGTAGAGGGCTGGGTCTATATGAATTTGCAAAAATTTCCCTTAATTCTTTTGGAATGGGGATTGTAGGTTCTAGAGAGAACTCTTGCTTAACACACTCTTTTGGGAATATAGCAAATGCCATTTCTGGGGGTGCAGGTCTCCCATCCATCGGATTAATTAAGGGCGTCATAGGAGAGGGTAATGTCGGTAATATATTTACCCAATCTTTTGGAATTTCATTTGGCTGTAATATAATTCTTCCTTTAAAGTAATCTATCATTTTAGTTACCAATTATATTCGTTTTTTCACACCTTAAGATGTGTGTCATTAATAAATTGGAAATCAAAATAATTAACGCGCATTTAGGAAGAGTTTTTAATATTCTGAAGTAAAAATATTAAAATGAAAAAATAAGATTAAGAAATATCAAATGCAATTGGCTTTAATGCCAATAAAGCCACTGCCACGCTATATTTCTTAGAATCGACATGAATAAAAATAATTAATGACTTATTATTCTGTTTTAAATATAGTAAGTTATTTAAAAACCTATTGATTTAGGGTACAAATTGTTATAATATTTAAAATTAGTAAAAAAGATAATTTAAGCTAACGATCTTCAAAAATTTTATAAAGATTTTTAGCAGCAATTCTCATAACCTTTACAGTCTTCATTAGTGTATCAATAATAGTACCAGCACACACAATGACTAATCTCCCTGCATTGGTAATTACAATATATCCATCTTGAGCTCGAACAATAATCTCACTTAGATCTTCTTGAAATAATGTTTGAATTGTTGATCTTCCCGTCATTAGTAATGCACTTGAGAGTCCGCAAAATTGATCTCCATCAACATGATAATGTGGTAATGCACTAAATGCTATTTGGTACCCTTCTTGAGATACAAGTGCAATCGCCTCAATATCTGCGTTCGATGTTATAAAAGTAATTTGAGGACTAATTTTTTCAATATCATCTTGATTTATTCCCAAGTCAGACCCGAATTGAATATCTCTCCACCTTTCTTGCTTTTAGATATTATAATGATTATTATAATTATAATAATTTTTGTCTTATTATATTTTTATTTTCGAAATTTGGATAGGTTTTTAATACGATCCAAATAACCCAAATCTAAAATTTTAAGTATGGTAAAATTTGACTTTTTACTTACCGAAGTACCAATTTCTCTTATTTCTTCATTAAAATTTTTAAATCTATACTTTATTTAGTATTCAAAAATAAATTTTAAAACTTATAAAACTTAAAATATTTAAAAAGCCATTAAATTTAGTTTCGAGGTTTAGTTTTAAGTTTTTTATATTTTAAATTTATGAATTTAAGAATTATGAAACAAATTTGAATTTAAATTATGATAACAACGCGAGAATTTATTAATTATCAGTATTCTTTAATATTTGGCTATTCCTCACCAAATGAGGTTATTGTGGGAGATGTAATTGGACCTGGTCGACTTACAGCTGAAAAAGTGAGTGAGCTTTCCCAAGAGGTTATAAAATACTTAACAATGTATAACGCAGTATTACGAGATTATTCCGGAGCAGAGGTTTTCAGCATTGAATTTGATTTGTTTAACATTGATGAAAAGAGTGCTCAAGTTAATATTTATCCACAATCAATGGTTTTCATACCTGGTAAATATAAAGATTGTGAAAGCTTGTTACTTGCTTTAAAACCTGAAACAGGCGTTTTAAATATACATAAATCAAGAGAATCACTGAACAATATAAGTAGACTTTTTTTTGAGGTGGAAGAGTTTTCAGATCGTCCAGAATTAAATAAACATAATAAACAACAGTTATATCGTAAATTTGCTTCGAGATTTAATCAAAAGCTTTATGGTGAAATAGTTGAAGAAAAATGGAATAAAAAACTAATAGGAATAAGCAAAACTCTACCAACAGAACAAGAAATGCTGAATACATATGCTAGAGTTATCTCTAATGTTGAGATTTCATGGTATAAAAAGCCTATGGAGATTAATTTGTTAAATTCAAAATTCCAAAAAATCAAGACCTCTTATGATGGCCAACAAGCTATTGAACATCTTAAATTCTCAATATCAGAGCCTAGTGCGAATTTTATTGTTGATAAAACCTTAAATTTGGGAACAAATCTTATCAATTTAGCAAATACAGGGACTATAGATGAATCTCTTGATGAGATCGTTATTTTTATTGTAGATTACATCACACAAGAAATTAAAAAATATCATGATCCTCATAATGCGGAATGGTTAATTTCTACTGTAAATTCAAAACTAATTGATCTACAAAGTTATATAAATAAATTTTTGGAGTATTCTAAAAACTTCCTTAGTTCCGGCGAAATTGGGGATCTTGATATATTATTAAACAAATTTGAATATTTTCTATTAAACAAAGGGAAATTAGAAAGTGTGGATTTCTCTCCAATCTGGGAAATGGCTAAAAAATATATAAATCAATCGATGACCCAAAAAAAAAATCTGAGAATAATTGAATTAAATTCAGTTTTAAGCTATTTCTCAGAGTTGGTTAATAAAGGAAAAAATATAGTTGTATTATCACTTCCGAAATTTCTTGCATATCGTCGATTAAAAGCTTTAACTAATAAATTAACAGATAAAACCTATGAAAAATTTAACCAAGAACAAAAACCTGCTAAAATAATAGGATTAAAATTGGTAGATAAATTTAAATTATTACTCTTTAATCATATTGAAACACATCCATCTTTTTTTAAGAAAGAAATAAAATTTAATGAAAGAGAACTAATACAAGAGTTTAAATCTTTGGTTGATAATAGTATTGATGTATTTTTTAATGAAATTGAATTAAAAATAGAAGATTTAATATCATTTACTGAGATTCAAATGGAATCTAAAATAAATATTATAAAAAATCATATTGAAAAGTTTAAAAAATATTCAACAGAATTAAATTTTCTATTAAGTTATGTGTTAAGATATTCTACAATAAATCGTTATATCAAAGATGAGCCTGATAAAGAAATAAGTGACCCTGTCAGCTTTGCAAATAGATTTCATAGGTTTCTAGAAAAAAGAATAGGAGGAATAAACTTAGAATGGAAGTTTTATGTCTTAGATTGGATTATAGATTATTCTAAGAAATATTTAAGGCCAGAAGCGCAAAGAATTTGGACATTAGATGAAGTATACAATGATTTTATAGGGTATTTTGAAGAGCGAGCAGGAAACGAACAAAATATCGAGAATTTCCTTACATTTTTAGATACATATATCGCTAAGTTAACCAATCCTGAAGAAAAAAATCTATTGTTTGAATTTTATAAAAATTATGAATCTAGTATTGGTATTAATACTGAATTTCCTAAATATGTCAGAAATAGTATTAAAAATGAGTTGAATAATCTCAATCATCAAGAAGAAAATCTTATTCCTTTTAATTTCTTCAACTTTGATGGCAAGGAAACATTTTATGATTATATAAAAAATACAGAACTCAAATATTTTTCAAAATTAGTGCCACGACCTTTAACTGTTATTCTAAAACACACTCTAACGAATGAAGAGAGAGATTTATTTAACGGAGATTTATTTCATGTATTAGATTTTAAATTTTGGCATAATAATGCTCGATTTGAATTATCAGATAATTTTAAAGAAGTTTATAGAGAATGGGTGAAGGAATTATGATTAGTGGTGTTAAAAGAAAAACAACTGCTATTGAGAGTACTTTCCGATTTTTTCAGACGGTTGATTTAATAATCTCACATTTTAAAAGAGAGGCAGACAAAAATAAAATCTTTGAACTTGTTAGTCAAAAAACTAGTTTTAAAGATTTACTGATTGCAACTGCCACTATTCATATTTACCACAATTTAGGAATTCGAGTTCAAAAACTTACGGATAGGGATAATTTCACTTTTGACTCAACAAAAAACTTAGAAATTACTGAAAAGAAAACTATAATTGATGAAGTCAATTCACTATTAAAAGATTCCTTGAAATTAGAAATAAATCTTTTAAACAAGATAATTGAATTAGAAAATAGATTTCTTTCTTTTTTGATCGAAGAAAGAAAAGAAGAAGTTCAAGAAATTCATAAAGAGCATATGTTAAAAGATCTTGAAAGCCATATTGAACAAGAATTGCAAGAAATTATAATCAATTATCCTCAATTTTACTTTTATGATTTAATCGGGGAAATGATTGGGCTAAATAATGATGTTAAAAGAGAAATTCTTGAAGAATCTGCGGCTTTTAAAGACATATCTGTTGAATTAGAAAAAAGATTAAAATTGGAAGAAAAGGAAGATAAATTCATTGAATTAGCTACTTTAAAGCGTCTTATAGATAAAATACGTACTGATTTTGAATTTAAATCATATAAGGAATTGCAAATTGAAGCAATGCCGGTAAGAATGATAAAAAGAAAGATTATTGATTACAACTTTAACAAATTTCCTATATCTATACCAGGTTTGAAGGTGTTTATTGAAGCAAATGATCTAAAAAAAGATCTTATTTATAAAATGGAGAGTGCTCTTGAAGAAAAAATCGATTATGACCAGTTTGAAAATAAAATTTTGAGTTTTTTAAAATTTGCATTAATTAGAAGGCTCAAGGAACATCCAAATGATTTTATTTACTTCTTACAGTGCATGAATGAATGTAGTTTTGATGAGATAATTTATACTCTAAAGAGATATGGTGTATTCAATATTCTGCATCTAATAAATGTTGATGAAGAACTTACAGCTCAAGTAAAAAGAAATATGGTTAGGTACAATGTACAAAAGTTGGATATTATATCTTTAAATGATCCTAACCAAAACTTAATATACTTAGCGAAAAAAGCACTTTCAGAAAGTTATTCTCAAGATGTTAAAAATTTTTTAAATTTAGCTGAAGATATCTCTGAATTCGATTTACTAAATATTTTAAATCAAGATTCCGCGAAAAATCAAGCATTAATAAGAGTATTGGAAGAAAAAACAAGGATTAATATTAATAATCTTCGTCAGTATATTAGAAAGAAGCAAGCGATTGATAAAGTCTTTTTAGGTGAGTTAAAACTTAAAAATTATTCTCATATCTTATTTGTTTTAGAATTTGAAGAGATTCTTAATAGAATAACAAAGGATATTTTCTTTTATATTTTATCAAAAATTCTGAGGCAACTGAGTAGAATAATAGAAGTATATTCTAAAGTGTCTAATGACAGATCTCTATACCTATTAGCAATAAAAAAAATTGATGGGACTACTGAATCAGAGGAATGGATAAAAGTTAAACTTGAAGAATTGATTATTAAGAGATTAAATAAAAGACAAGAAGAACTTGTCACTGTGCTTAATGCAAACAATCAACCGTTTCTAGTCAATGGATTTATATTTGCAAGAATAACCGAATCTTCTTTAAAAGAAGCGATGTCAGAATTAAGAAATAATCCAAGTTTATTATATCAAGATGTTGTTAATTTAAAGTTAAAATCCGACATTATCTCTCCAATTTCATATTGTATAGGATATGATATCATAAAAAGATTTGAAAATTCTGAGGCAAATCGTAAAGCGGAGGTAGAACGAATAATCGAAACAAAAGAGAAAATAAAAGAAGAGAAGGCTAAAAAAATTCGGGAAGTACAAGAAATAAGCACTCTAAATTGGATTGAACGTAGAATCACCAGTTCACTAATGAGGATAACTAGTCCCGGTATTAACCCAAATCAGTTATACTGGCAGGAGAAAGACACTAAAATAGCTACAGATAATATTAAACTTCATAGTGAATTGAAAGGAGAGCCTGTTGAGCTAATTTCTGAATTTTTTAATTTTGCCATGGAGAAGATTAAAAGTTTTGAACCGGAAATAAAACTTCCAGATTATGAAAAGTCCATAGAGATTGTTAATGAAATTATCGAAAAAACTTTAGTAAAACGACTTAAAGTTACCCCTTCTCCTGAACAGAAAAAGAATCTGCTTGACGGTGAACGCTATGAAATCGGAAATCAAATTGCTGTAAAAATCGGTAAGTTCCTTGACAAAGCATTATATACTAAATTCAAAAGTAAGAAGTGAATCTTCTCTTATCTCTTTTAAAATTTTGTTCCTAATATTTGACTTATTATTTTAAAATTAATTTTTAAAATGAAAAAAATATTAAAATATACGTTCTTTACTTTACTAAAGTAGAAAGAAGTGATAGATTCTTATGGCTTCAGTATTTTCTTGGATTAAAAAAGAAATCGGATACATATTCAGTTCTTTATCTCAAATAATTAAAGCATTATTACTTGTTGGTTTTGCCTCGAGTGGATTAGGTTGCGCTATATTTTTGAGATATATAGGGTATAATGGCACAATCATTACTTTTGTTAGTATTATCGTGGAATTTATCGCTCTTGTCTTGTGTTATTTTCTAATACGTGGTTATTTAAAAACCGCTAATGAAAAAGAACCTTCTGCATCAAAAGGTAAGAAACTCTAACAATAGATTATTTTAAATAAATATTTCCCACGGTCTCTCATCGATATGGTGTGAAATTAAAAATTCTTTAATTTCTTCATTCAATATATTTGGATCATATTCCCAAGCTCCTTGTTTATTAAATGAAACACATTTAACCTTATTAATATTTAATTTAGATTTAATTAAGTGCCCATACATAGCAACTTGAGGTAGCGACAGTAAGAAATTTCCTTCTGGCTTATAATCAACCACTTTAATAATATCACTTTCTATTTGAATCAAATCAATGTGGCCGGTAACTGCAACATATTGTTTTTTATCCCATATCGGGACTTCTATTGCAACAGCATCCCTATCCTTAATTAAAATATTTTTCAAGATTGGTTCATGGCCTGGGAATCCCGGTATATCATTTTTTTGATAATTTTCAAAAACTTTTTGAGCATATCCTGGTAATTTTGCCGCAGAATCATAATATCGAATTTTACCAGATCTAATTAAGTTTTTGCTGAAACTCCTAATAAAAGCAGACTTTAAACCTTTAATTTTAAATTGAGATACCCTAGGAAATTCTCTTGAGTTGAATAATCTGTTGGGGATTACCCCTTCGTAAACTCTTTTAAAATGAATCTTTAGTTTATTTAACTCATCTCGATTAGAAATTATTTGAGAGTATTTTTCTTTATGATGCTCCTTATTCCAATTAAAGGAATAAGGAATATTTTGATGGATGTAAGTCTTAATCTTTAGATTGAACAATATCTATACTCTCTTTTTATTAACCAAATCTTTCTATTATAGTTAATATAAATCCTAAATTAATTTAAAGAATTTCACTTATTAAAAACAATATGTTAACAATTTATTAATTTAGTAAACCTACTTCTTCACTATCTCCCGACATTAATATTTGATTTAGAAAATTAAGTATTAAGACGATATTGTTAAAAATTCCTCTAAATTTGCTAAACTTTTAAATAGATTATTGGTAATATTTTAACGAAGATAAAGAAATAATTTGTATTTGAGTGATTTTTTAAGCCTAAACACTAAAGGAAGGGGTAAAAGATAACAGGATTCTTATGAATACTCTAAATTTAGATATTTTGATAAATACACCAAAGGAGACTATAATAAAGGACGTAAACCAAATCTTCAGTAATCTTTTGAATGAAATTCAAAATTATCTTGATTTAGCTCCAATTAATCCAAATATGTCAATCATAATTACAAAAGATCAAAAAGAATATTCAGATGATTTTTTTAATCTTGGTGTAAGGAGAACATTGATAAATAATCAAAATCAAATAAAAATCTCAGAAAAATATTTAAAGCTTTTAGAATTTATCTTGCTCAGGGAATCTTACTTAGTATTTATCCCATATGAGTTAAGAGAGAATAAGGTTATCCAAATTGTCATTCATGAAATAATAGAAAGTGATCTTTTTAAATTAGAGGTAATAGATGAATGGAAAAAATTAGTTCGTAGTAAAATTATTAATTATAACTTCTTATCATCTCAATTTGATAAACTTGATAAATTTTTTAAACTTGAAGCAACAGAAACCACCCAAAGTCCAACACAATTCTTTTTTGAGTTTATACGCAGAAACATCCCTTTAATTCATGACAAGATGGATGATTTTTATGACATTCTTTATGAAGAATTTATATATAAAATTTCAAAATCTCTTTATAACGACGAAATTTTAGAAACTATAAGAATTCTTGTAGAAATTTTCTATCATGTGAAACTTTTTAAAAATTACAACGAATTTGAAGCTTATTTTCAAGATTTTAAAGAAAAGGGAATAATTTCAACTACTTTAAGTAAAAGAAAGTTTAGTGAGAATTTACGTTGGATTAATAAATATACTATTATATCTCCCTCTTTTCAACCAATTTACCATAAAATTGACATCGCTGTGGTAATTTCAATTCTTAAATTTAATCCCATATTAAATCGAAAGGATATTTATAAAATCTTAGACAAAATACCATTTTTAAACAGTAAATTTTTGGCGAAAAAAGGATTTTCTGAAGAAATTCATTGTTTATTTGTAATCCCCAGAATTTATCTTGTTGATTTGTTAAAATTGATTGAAAATTTATTTATTTTTGGTTATACTATTAATAAAGAATGCTATATCTGGAAAGAGTATAAAAATTTTTTAAATTTGAATTATTTCAGAAACAAATTTAGCGATTTACGTAAAATCATAAATCCAAACCATAAAGAATATAGCAATCAATTTGAACTTGAATTCTCAAAAAAGTATAACGCACCGCAAAAGTCAATTAATTTGGATCTTTTAGATTGGATTGTTTTTGAGCGAGTTAGACAAACAAGTCTTACTGGTTTTGGATTCGAACGTAGGGAAGAAACACTTAAATCACTCAAAGATGAAGTACTTAACCACATCGAAAGTGAAAATGTTTTAATTTCGGATCTAAAAGCTTCTCTTAATGTTATAAATGCTTCTAGGGAACTAAAGGAGGATTTAATTAACTTTTTGGAAAAAAATAGAATGTATGGCTTTTTTTATATTGGAGATATGCTTCAACAAATAATTACGTCCTTAAATTTAATTGAAAACTTAATTACACAGAATTCTGATATTAATAGTTTGTTCAGACTCCAAGAATTCTTAAAAACTCACAAAATTTCTAATTTGATCGAAGTTAATACAAATTTTAAAAATAAAGATATTCAATTAATCATATTTAGAGATATACTACCACTTTATTTTAGTTCAGTTCAAAAATATTATATATTGAAAGAAAAATATTCCCACTTCCTTGAATTATTTACTTTATGTAGGAATTTAAAAATCTTCAGTATTGAATCGATGAAACAGATTCTAAAAAATGAAAAATTGATCGAAAAAATATATAGGACAAAAGAAAAAAAACTTGCACAATCTTTTGCCAAATTTAAGCCCTATAGAATTACTAACCAGATCCTAGATTCAATACTCAAAAAATTTATTGAAAAAGATTTAATCTCACCAGAACTCATTAAGACAATTATTGTAAGTTCTTTTGCAAAATTTCACCCTCTCTTAATATTAAAATGCACCCAAAAAGTCATATACAAAATTGAGAAGATTTTAAAATTCTTTCCAAGAGTTATTTTTCAAAGAGTAGAAAATTTATTTAGTAAAGAAGATAACATAATCCTATTTACATATTTCTTAAATATTAAGGAAAAAGAACTATTTTGCTCGATTATATATAATATTTTCAAAGAAGATCTTCTCAAATTAAATAGGTATTTCACAAGCGGTTTAATTGGCTTTGTATTAGTCAAAGATTTTTATGACTTCGATAGAAATGAGTTTTTTTTTACCAAAGATTTATTTGAACAGAGTTTTCTATCTATTCAAAATCAATTAGGAGAATTAAGTAGACCGCTCCAAGTAATTAGGAGTGCGTCTCAAGAGCATTTTTGGGGAAAAGAACACAATATCCTTAAATTAGTAAACAAGGTAAATAAGCGTGTTTCATATGAACAAAAAAATTTTAATATTAAAAGATTTAGGTCATTATCTGAATTTAATAAAGAATTAACTACTATTCTTCTTGATCCAGAAAGTTTCAGGAGCGTTCAGAATGAAAAATTCTTTAAAAATTTTATAAAATCAATAAAATTTATTCCAAATTTTCAAGCTTTTGGGTTAGATCAATATTACTTATATATTCGCCCTTCAAATGTAAATGAGGTAGATTTTAAGCACCTATTGATTAATACTTTTCAAACTATTAAATATCCAACATCCATTGATGATACTAGCTCTTTTTTAATTAAGTATATCTTTCCATTTAGAAATCCCAACATGAAACATCTTAACTGGTATACAAAGACAAAACATATTATACAGGAGTATTGTCTATTTTCAATCAAAAAAGTATATCAAATTCTAAATTTTAATTATAACCTAAGCTTTACAGGTTGGAATTATGATTCAAATCGATTCAAAATATATATGCAAAATATTCTTTTTAATCAGGACTATAAAGTAGAATTTGCTAAATTAAGGCAATTTAATATGATGAAAACCCCTGAAGAGAAATATATTGGGTTTAAGTCTACATACTTCAACGCATTAACTGAAATATACACTTGGAGGTCTATAGATATTAAATCATTCTTAGCTACGCGTAACTACTCAGTTATTAATAACTTTAAAAAACTTGTCGCAGAAAATTTAATTTTTCCCTATATTAAGTTAAGAAATTTAAACTTTCAAGATAAGATCTCTCTAATTTTACCTGATGTAAAAGAAGGATTAAATCAGACTATTATAAAAATTTTTAATTTCTTTAATTATGGCTTTATTTATGAGATAGAAGGAGAATATTATATTCATGGCTTAACAGAACAAATTAGATTTGAAAATGGACTGATGATAATATTATATTTACCTCAATGTGAGCTTGATGAATTCTTAAAATTATTTGATTTATTGCTTGAATATTTTGAAATAAATAATTACATTGTTTTAACAGATTTAACTAATGGAAAGAATCTTCTTAGTAATATATATAAAGACCTAAGTTTTCTAAATTCTTTTAATCCATTATTCAATTTAAAATGGAATGAAAAGGATAAAATCTGGATTAATTATAAATTATATACAGAAAAGTTTGAGAAGCTTTATCCAGCCCTTTTAAAAGAAGATAAAGACTAATTTTTTTCGTTTAGTTTAAAAGAATATCTAAAGAATATTATTATGCCAGGCTGGGAAGGAATGCCATAAAATGATTATGTAATTGTCCCTTTGGACATTTACATTCTATTTCTCTTTTTCCTTGGTAATTGTTAAAAATGCTATTAATATTGATATTTAAAATTTTAATCTGATTTTAAATAACTAAATACATAACAATATTATGCCCGGTTATGAAGTACAACCTATTTTGTAAAGCTTTCCCATTATACAAGTTCTATAGGGATTGACATTTACTTTCTATTTCTTTTTTCAATATATTCCCACATCCGATAGATTTCCTTGACAAATAAATTAATAAAATCGATACGGAAGTTAAAGAAATAACCATTGTGATTAAGATCTCCATTGATATATATTGAGAAAGGAATGTGCCGAGAGGTAAAAATGTAATACTCGCTAAATTAGATGATAGTAACATAATCCAATACCTTAGATTCTCATTTTTTCCAGTTCTAGAGATCTGGAGAAAGATGGTTGTATATAGCACCACAAACAGACCGCCTAAGAGATAAATTAAAGAATAAGTAGCTAATAGAATTATTATATCTGAAAACAGCAGTAATATTAAACTAAGCACATAAATTAATGTGAGAAAAATAACAATCTGAAAAAATTTTTTATACTGATTAATAGTTGGATCTTCATTGAAATTTATTCTGTTTAGCAGTCTCTTTGCTATATAGAAACCCAATATATTGAAAAGAGTAAAAATTACATAAAAATCTGAGTATAATGTAAAACCTCCTTCTCCAAATCGGGAAAGAACGTAAGAACTAAAAGGGTAAGCTATTAATCTATCACTCCATAAAAAAAAATATGCTAAAAATATAAGAGATATCATTAAAATTGAAAAAAACTTCAAATGATCTTGTTCTTTAAAAGTCTCTTTAAAAGATTCTTGACATGGTTCTCTTAGAGCGGTCTTTCTCATAAAAACGAATATGACTAATAAGGGGGAAGTTATTAACCATCCAACTATAAAGAAAACATTCCAAAAATCTAAAGAATCGATTTCTTTCACACAAAATTTAAACAAAAATGAAGAAAGTAATATCCCTATTGAGGAGCAGGAATTGATTAATATAATTAAATTTTTTTCACTCTTTTTATCTGGAGCCTCTAAAAGTAGCTTTGACATTCCTGTTCTAATTACTGCTGTACTTATCAGAAATAGAACCAAAAATATGGAAAAACTAAGAAGAAATTGATTATACATAATAAACATTAAAAAGCTTAAAGATAAGACAAAGCTAAAGAAAATAATTATCTTATTCTTATATCTTGAAAATTTATCAAAAAATAATCCCAATGCTGGGAATGAAAATAAAACGAGATATGATAAGCTCTGTATTAAGGATAAGCTGGATCTATCTACATTTAAAACATCGAAATGAAACAAGGGGATATATACGAGAACGTAAATTTGAATTAAACTAATAATGAAATAAACTAGGGAAAAAACTACATAATTATTCTTTCTGTTTTTAATTTTTTTTAGTGTTTCTTGAATATTTTCCCTTTCAGATTTTTTCTCTAAGCTTTCATGAGTAAGCATATTATTTTATCTCAGAATATCTAATTAAACCAATTGAAAAATTCTGATTGATCAGATCGTTTTTATGTGGTGGAGTTTAAAAATATAATTTTGGATTAAGTTTCATGAAATTAATTAAATGCCCTAATTGTAGATTGTGTATAGATTTTGATGTTTTATTTAAAATAGATCTGTGTCCAATGTGTGGTATGCCTTTTGATTATTCTACTGATAAGACAACTGTCGTCATCGATAATGATTGCAAATCTTAAAGATATCAAGGAAAATGCTTAAGTTTTAAATAATTTTTTTATATTTTGATTTAAAATTTCTTAAAATAAGATTTCAGATTCTTTTGCTTTTAATAATTTCATAGTATGATTTAAAAAATAAAAAATTATTAGGTTATTTTAGGTTTCAAATCATGATATTCAAGAGAGTTAAAAAATCTACCACAAACATAACAGTAATTGCATTTTGAATTCAAATGTATTGGAGTCTTACAGGATGGGCATTCAATATAAATGGCGGTTTGAAAATTCATAAAAAATAATCTATAATTTAGTATTTAAAATACTACATAAATGCTTAAAATGGGTGAAATCTATCAGAGGTTATAATAAAGTTTAAACATCATTTTAGATAATTTTATAAGTATAAGACATTGAATTACTACCGACAGGGCCTATAGCCTAGCCTGGATTGGGCGTCGGACTTCTAATCCGAAAGTCGCAGGTTCGAATCCTGCTAGGCCCGCATCTTATTTTAAAGCTTTTATTTTCAAATCTACAACAACTAATTCAGATTTGGGTGAGTAATGCTTTACAATCTTAGAAGTAAGAATAGATTCAATTTCCCAATTATAAGTTCTTAGTTCATTTTCAAGTTTCATCAAAGTCTTTTCGATTGGATTTGGCTTTTCTGAGAATTGATAGAAATGCAAAATCCCTCCAGACTCTTTCATTAAAAAACAAGCGGCATCAATGAAATTAATAGAACTCTCAGGTAAATTCATTATAAGTCTGTCTACTTTATGCATTAAGGATTGACCTAATTGATTTGTAGGCTCAAGAAGGTTTTTAATATCAACATGATATGGGAAAATTTCTCCTTTAAGCTTATTTAGTGTAATATTTTCTTTCAGATATCTGTATGCATCGGGATTTAAATCAAAAGCATAGATTTTGACATTTTGGTTTTTAGCAATTTGTATAGAGAATGGACCAACTCCGGCAAACATGTCTATTATCAATTCATTCTCCATAATTGCGCTGGAAGCAACCCTACGTCTTTCAAATACCAATCTTGGAGTGAAATAAGTGTTTTTAATGTCAAGTTTGAAAGTACAGTCATTTTCTTTATGAATTGTTTCAGATTTATCTTCACCATGTAAAAGGGCTAATTCTCTTAAGCGAAATTTTCCTTTTACTTCACTTTTCTTTTCATAAACCGCTTTAACATTAGTATTTACGTCAATTATTGCTTTAGCAATTTTATCTTTAAAATCTAAATAATCAATATTAGACATTTGAGCTTTAAATTTATCGAATTCAATAATAGCGATATCTCCAATGATGTCATATGATTTTGGAATTAATTCTAAAGACATATTAGAGATATTATCTTCTAGAGCTTCTTGAAGTGTTTTATATTTATAATTTTCATTAGGGATTCCTATTTTAGATATAAATTCATAATTAATTTTAATACCTACAACATTTTTCATTCTATCAATTAGTTCTTGGTTAGATATTAAGGGATATAATACATAATCATTTTCATATAAAGTTTTAAACCTATGATTAATGGTTTGTGTGTTTTTAAAGTTATTTTTTATAATATCAATGAATTGTTGTCCATCTTTCTTATTCAATTTAATATAAGTAATATCTTGGTTTTTATTGATCTTCATCAGTCTCATTTATTTCAAATATAATTGATAATTTTTTTCTCGGAACTTTTAATCTTTCTACTAATTCCCGACTTATCTCGTTGGATGATTTTGTGCAATTAATTAGGATGGTCCTGTCTGATTTATAACTACTTTTACGAAAGACAATATCATCTTTATCTAATAATCTTAATTCTTTATTTCCAAAACCATAGAAGGAATCTTGAATATCATCTACTTTTAGAGTAACTTTTATTTTTCTTCCTTTCGCAATTTTATCTTTTAGAGTGGAACTAAGGTCGTAGCAAGCTTTTGTAGCATTAATCCCTACTATACAATTTCCTTTTTTTGTTAAAGTACTAACTTTGGTAATTTCAATTGTAGTTTTATGAGTACTTAATATATTTTCATGGCCAAAAGCCTCAATTTTGTCTAAAATAGTCATTCAATCACTTTTAAAAAAGTTAATTAAGGCACTAATTTCCTTGAATGTAGCAATCTCTAGTTTATAATTAGATTTTAATTTCTTGACTAGCTTAGATATAATATTTTTTTTAGAGAATTGGACAGTTTCATTGAATTGATTAGTAACTTCTTCAGGAATTAATATCCCACATTTTGAATAAAATGGAGAGTAATACTCGAAAAAAAGCTCAATTTTTTGCTCAAAATTCCTGATCATTGTCTCATTTTCTGTTATTAGATCTATTGATTCATATTGTCCCATAGGAAAAGATCTACTAAGTTCTAAAGGTATAATTCCATAAATATCAGAGAAAAACCCCACATGAAGTAGATTTCTGGGGATTATTGTGTTGTTATCAATTTGTTCTAACCAATATTTAATACTTGGAGATTTTTCACCTTTTATATCCAATTCAGGTAGAATGATTAAAAAGTTTACATTTTCCGGAACTCTATAATTATTTTTTAATTTGGATCCATAACGGTAAATCAGAGGTCTTTCTACACTTTCCGGAGAAGAATAGAGCCTACCATGAGTCTTATACAGCTTCTCGTGCTTTTCGAATAATGGTAAATAAGATCTAATTAATTTTGAAGCTTTTACTAAAGAGGGATGATTTCGAATTCGTTGTTCTACCAACTCCCATAAATTACCTTCTTTAATAGCTTGTCTTATTGTTCTTAATTCTGAAAAAGATACATGTAAATTATGCTTTGCAATTAGTTCAGTTCGAAAGTTTTCATCGAATTTCAACACTTCTTTAGGATTATATTCACAACATATGGGGCAATGACATGGAAATTCTTCTAGTTCCTCCAATTTCCTTGTCCCTGTAGACAACGTGAAATATCTATTTTCTTTAGCAAACAATATGTATGCAGCGGAATCCATTAGGTCGCAACCACATGCAACTGCTAATGAAAAAAATTGAGGTAAGCCTAATCCAAATAAATGTACAGGTTTATTCCAAACTAAATTTTTTTTAACATTTAGAAGAATTTTTACAACTAAATCAAATCTATAGTCTAAAAAAGATTTAACCAAACCTCCTATCGCATAAACTCCAAAATCTAGTTTATTCATTTCAATTGTACTTGCTTTTAATAAATCTTCATATTTCGCTCCGTGAATTGGGCCAAACCAATAGCAACTTTCCTTGGATCTTCGAGAAATATTATCCCGTGCTCTTTCAATTGTTATCTCCACTTTTTTTTTAGCGATATTATACTCATCATCAGGTTGGACAGGTTCATCGAGGATCACCGCAAAATCGGTACCAATATCCTCTTGAAACTTTTCGATATCTGAGGCTCGAATATCTAGCTTGTCTTTATTGTACATATATTTTTGAAAGGCACCACTATCTGTAGCTATTATTCCATCAAAATTTAAATGTGAGTGTAACCCTTTTCTTAATACATCATCTCGGATTTGAGTCTTCTGATATATTATATAAGCATTAGTAAAGACACATTGAGCTCCGATTTTCTGTAAATCTAAAGGTGAAATAGTATTTTTATAAGGATGAACCACAGGAAACAGATTGGGAGTTATCATATGCTTTTTATTTATATTTAATTTTCCAATTCTTCCTAAAGCATCAAAATCAGAGATCTCCCATTTCATATTAATCACTTTTTTTGTATTTAATGTTTAGTCAAAAAATTCTTCTAATCTATTTTCTTGAAACAATTTTTCTAACCAATCTATTTTCCCGATTTCATATTGAGTTCCGTCTTTATTTCCCAGTATAATATCAACAATAATCATTGCGATTGAATTAATACTTAGATTCGCTGTATTAATTTCAAAAAGTGGAAATGCTGCTTTTTTTTGTATAAAATAATTTACACAATTACCTAAAATTTCTGCTTGAATATTTTCAATAATTTTTGCTTGAGAGTAATTTTTTTGTTCTAATCTAGTATATAATACATCCGGATCACATCTTAAAATGAACGCATAATCAATAAAATTATCTGGAATAATGTCAGAGAAATGTCCTTCAATTACTAGATATTTTGATTTAGTGTATTTAATCTCATCAATCTTTTTCAGCACATAAGGTAAAAATACTTCAAAATCGACTAAGTAGGTTTTCCTTTCTTCATCATATTCAAAGGAAAAATCATCAGAGATTGCTAAATCATTCAGTGAGATCATTTTTGCTGGTAGTAAATTAATTATTTCTTTTGCTACTGATGTTTTTCCGCATCCTGGTGTTCCGGAAATTATAATATTTTTCATTTCTAAGTTTATAATAGAGTAAGATAATTAAAAAAATAAATGAATAATCTTGAAATTAATTCAAGGTAAAAATAATGGGAAAGGGGGGCTTCGAACCCCCGACCTCACGGTTATCAGCCGTGCGCTATACCAAGCTAAGCCACTCTCCCAGAATGGGAATGCTTAAATTATGAAAATTTAAGTTTTAAAAAACGCTTTTTGATGTATAATTTTAATAAATCGTATTTAAAAAATTTTTTGACCTAAAATATAATAGATAAAAGGTTGTATTTTATATTAATCAGCAATGCCAAAAATTTTAAATTATTCAATAGTCGGTTTAGAAGATTATACGATAAGTTTTGAAAGTTATTGTTCTTTATGTGAAATTCAAAAATATTGTAAATTTGGTAAGGATGAACCTTTTTCCATAAAAATAAGTTGTAGTGATTTAAATAGGGCAAAGGAAAAAGTAAAGTTTGACCAACTACAAAGATTACAGAAGACTGAAGATGTCTCAGTACCATACGAGGAACTTATTAAAATGGTTAAAATTAATTTACAAAATATAATTTCTCAAATATGGAAAGGCAAAATTAAAGCCCAAAAAGAAGAAATTAGATGTTTGGATTCTAGGAAAATAGATCCGATGTTAGTTTCACAGCAAGGGCAAGACTGGTGGCAGGATTTTAATGCTACAATGAAAGTAATTAATGAAGAGTGTGAAAAAATAACATAGTTTAAAGTAAAGATTTTGTAGACTTTAAATACGTAATATTAAATTGTATTATGTTATGTCTTTGTATGGTCAAAGCATTAAGTACTTACTCTCTGCAGAAGATGTTCTTCAGAATATAATTGCCGGACTCGAGAATTTTTGTATTGCTTTCAACAATTTCTTTTTGATTTTATGTCAATACTTAAAGTATATTTTCGTTTTTATCATTTTAACCATCGGAATTCTAACTTTATTAAGATTAAGGGGTGTTTATAGACAATCTAGGTTAGTTAGTAAAGATAAACAGGACGATCAATTTATAAGGCCAAGGTTGATCTTAGGATGTTCTTATATTGTTTTAGCTTTTGGAATTTTATTCAATTATCTTACATATTTTTTAATTTGGATTTTAGATCCCCTACCTGACAGATTGATTTTCAGTTTCCTTACATTTAGTGAGATTGATCCTTATTATTTGAATGGTATCATGGATATTAGTACTTCTCAATTTCCTCATGAAATAACGATTTACTATTGTTTCTCATTCGGATCTTTAGGAGCTTTATTAACAATATTAATAAGTTTATGGTATTTAATTAATAACAATCGATTAATTAATAATCCAAGAAAAACATTCATGTGGTTAATTAATGGTGTTATAGATGGTATATTATTTGGATTTAATACAGGCCTTCCATTTTTCCTATGATTATATAATTATTCCAAAAAATGTGTTACAAATTAGGAATACAGTCAAATTCTGAGCGAAACATTTATATAATATATTTATATTTATATTATTTGCATCAAAGAATATATTAGAGTTTCAGTCACGTATAGATTTTCAGTTTCAAAATAATATTTAATTCGGTACACGGGTTAAAATTTGCTTGGAAAATTTCAATATTAATACATTTGGAATTTTTTGTAATTTTAAAAATATAATTGGGTTGATATTATGGAAGTTGAATCAGATTTAAGTAATTTATCAAATTTATGCCCAGAATGTGGTGGTAAGATTATTTTACTTCATGAGAAGGGCGAAAGCGTTTGTGGACAGTGTGGTTTAGTTATAAGTGAGCGAATAGTTGATATTTCTCATAGTGGGAAAAGAGCTTTTACAAAACAGGAGAAGGAAAGTAGAGAAAGAACAGGATCTCCGATTTCGATTTTATTGCCTGATATGGGGTTAAGTACAATAATAGATAAAGCGAATATTAAAAGCCCCGATTTGAAAAGAGCTGCTAAATGGAATTCTCGTATGACTTGGGATAAAAGGAATATGTTAATTGCCACAACTGAGTTAAAGAGGATTGGAAGTAATCTTAATTTACCGAATCATGTAAAAAAAGCAGCAATAAGGTTATACATCGAAGCCTTTAAAAAGAAACTTCTACGAGGGAGATCTATTAATGGAATGGTTGCTGCATGTTTATACTTTGCTTGTAGAGAGAGAAAAATTCCTCGTACATTACAAGAAATCTTAGAACAAACCTCAATTAGTGCTAAAAATGTTAGAAGATGTTATAGAACTTTGATTAGAGAGCTAAATTTAAAAGCTCCTTCGACAGATCCTATTTCTCTTATCCCTAGATTTATAGCAGAATTAGAATTAGATGCTGACGCAGAAAATGCAACTATAAAGATTTTACAAAGCTTTACATCTAAATTTTCTACAAGTGGAAAGGATCCAAAAGGATTATGTGCAGGAGCACTATATTTAGTATGTAAAAAGAAAGACAAGAAGGTTTCCCAGAAAGATATTGCAAACCTGGTAGGAGTTACAGAAGTTACTCTTCGCTCAAGATATAAAGAACTCGTAAAAATGTTAAATTTAATGGTTTAAAATAATCTTAGTTTTTTATTCTTCTTTTTTTAACATTATTTTTATAAAATCCGGTAAAGTTAATAGATAACTTTGAGCATTTGGTAAGAGATCCTTGATTTTTATAAATAAGTGAGAATAGTTTTCAGCTTTTTCTTTTTGTTTCAGTACATCATTACGAGTTTGTTCTCTTACTGGTTCAACAGGAATTCCCCTCATTACTGCTCGGGCAGGAATAGTTAAGCCAGGTGGGACTTGACTTTGATTTAGAATAATTACACCCTCTCCAATTGATGCTTCGTCGTATATTAATGTTCCTTCTTTAATTTGTACATAATCTTCTAAGAAGCACCCTAAAAGTGTAACTCCTGATTCAATTATGCAATATCTTCCTATATTTATTGAACTTTTCTGAGACCGTGTGAACATCATTACACCGTCAAAGATAGTTGTATATTCCCCTATATTAATTGGAGAATTCTCTGCGCGAATAATTGATCCGGGCCAAATTATGACATTGTCGTTGACACTCACATCCCCTATAAGAGTTGACATTGGGGATACATAACTATTTGGGCTAATATTTGGTTTTTTTCCATTATATTCTATTATCGGCATAAAATCTTCACTATATTAATTATAAAAATAAGGTATAAATGCTAATATTTAAATTCAATTTATTTCTCAAGAAATTTAAATTTTTATTTAATCTATTTAGATATAGGTCTTTATAGGGTTTTTAGATTCAAATAATTCAAATTCAACATGTGGAAATTCTAAACTTAAGATATGACATAGTTTTTTCATTGCTATAATTTCATTTTTATAAGGGGATATTTCAATAAGGTTTAAACCTACATCTCTTGCATAAAGAGCTTCAAAGTAATTAAGTTTACCTGAAATATAACAATCACATCCATAATTTATTGCTTTTTTTATAAGTTTGGTGTTTGATATACTTCCTCCCATAATACAAATTTTTTTTATGACTCCTCTAAGTTCACCTACAAATGGCACTGAACTTAGACCTAGGTTTCTCTTAATTCTTTGAATTAAATCTTCTAACGTAATCGGTGTTTTTTCATTTGGATAATTTAATATTGAACAAATTCTACCGATAGGGATCTTTCTTCCATCTTTATTTTTAATTTCAAATACATTTTCCAATTTTAAATAAAGAATATTAACTAAAGTATCTGAAATCCCTCCCTCTGCAGCTATAAACGAGGAATTTAATACAAATATTGATATTGGGTATTTAGAAAGCAATGTTAATTTATCTATTATAAATAGGTCAAAATTTTTTATTGCTTCGTTGATCAAGCTATGATGAGATATTATAAAGCTGAATTTATTCTTTAAAGCAAAATGAATTGCTTCTAGACTCAAATCTATTGTTAACATGACTTTTTTTATAATCTGATTGTTTTTAATTTTACCGAAATGTACTCCATAAATCTCTGAATCAAGCTTAAAGTCCTTTGGAGATAATCTTTTTGTTAATAGGTTTTTAAGTTCCTGAAACTGCATGATAATCACTCAGTTCAAGTGCAAATAGGAAAAATTTGATTGTTTTAATATGATAAAACTGAGTAAAGATTTTTTAATTTTAAATTTAAATATATAAATTAAGCAAACTATAACTTCAACTAAAAAATGGATTAAAAATTATGAAACAAAAAGATTGTATCTTTTGTAAAATAGCAAATTACGATATCCCTTCAAAAGTTTTATTTGAAAATGACTTTACTCTTGCTTTTTTAGATATTTCTCCTATATCTAACGGTCATACTATAATTATTCCTAAAAACCACTATTCAAATATAGAAGATATTCCCGATCATGATCTTAGTGAGATTTTTAAGGTAGTAAAGCTATTAGCAGTAAAAATTCATCGAAATTTAAAAGTTGATGGATATAATATTCTGCAAAATAATTTTGCAGCAGCTGGTCAAGTAATTAAACATTTTCATGTTCATATTATACCTAGAAGTTTTGATGATAAAAAGTTTCATATTGAGATTCCTAGGACTCAAGCGTCTGAAGATATGCTTGAGGAAATTTTAAATATCTTAAAAAGTTGAAGCATTTTTTCAATTCTAATTTGATTTTAATTTCGTTGAGTTTATAAAAATATGTGAAAAATTAGGTTTGAAATGAATACTAAAAGTTATGTTAAGAAATTTTTCTCTAAAACAAAGGAATTTTTTACAAATGAGTATGGTGGGAATCTTATCGAATACGCTTTATTAGTCGGTTTTGCATTATTTATTTTTTTTATTATTGTGGGTGTTGTAACTTCATTACTAGATTGGACAGTAGGATTATCAAATGATTTTTTCAACTTATTTGGTTGAATTCAAAATTTCTTTAAAATGTTTATTAAAAATGGCTATTCTTTAACTATTTTATTATCTAGAAGGCTAAAATTATATTTTTCTCCCCACTTATCTAAGTTTTTTATTACAAATTCCTTATCTAAATTTAAATGATCGATGAAAACATTGAATGGAATTTTATCAGCTCGTAGTAGGTACTTTTTAATTTTTCTATCAAGATCTTCTTTATCAGGAAGAATTTCTTGTTTTTTTCTTGTCCTTAATTTTTCCAGGAGCGCATCATTATTGCTATCATTAAAGAAATATTCTACGATGTTATTGATAACTTGGGCTCTTGTAGATCCAAATACATCAACTAATTCTTCAACTAATTTCATATAACTTTTATTTATTGTTACCGTTGTTCTTGTTGTCTCAGTCATTGTATTAATGAAAATTTGTACAATATGAATACGATAATATTCCTTTTTAAATCTTATGCTAATTGATGATAATAATGCATAAATAAGCATCATTTATATATTAATTTGAATTTACTAGATTATAAGAATAAAATTTTTCACTCGAAAAATTAAAAAGTCGTTAAATTGTCGTTTTAAAATCTATTTTAAAAGTGGAGGAATAAAAAATGGCTAATAAAACTTCAACAGAAAATTATCCTGAATCAAACGATTTCTTATCGCCTATTCAGTTTAATTTGATCAAAACTTTAAAAGATGAGGGTCCTTTAACAAGGAGGGAGTTAGTTAAAGAGTTAAAAATTCCAAGAACAACCATATATGATAATTTAGTAAAACTTCAGAAAAGAAAATTAATTGAAAAATATTCACGTAATGACGGAAAAAGAGGGCGCCCTCTCATTTTTTGGAAATTTAAGGATTAAATTTTTTTTCTTTTAACTTCTTTTTCAGCACTTATTAATAATATATTAATATATTACTAATAACAATATATGGTCCTATTCTTCCACTGTAAATTCAATTTTTGAATAGTAAAAATAAATTAATTAATATATTTTAGAATAGAGCCCAGTAAATTATTTATTAATATTATTTAAATAATTTTATTAAAAAGTAAATATACTCACATTCTAAATTTTCACAGCTAAATTTTTTAATAAAATTCCAATGGAAATTATGGAGTATAAAAAAAATATTTAATAAATTAAACATAAATGACTGAATTTTTTATTTGGGAATATAATAGTATTCATTAATACGCTTTTGATGAATATCTTTATTACTTCCAATTTTATTGACACGAGGTCGTTTTGTTATGGTATCTCTTCTAAAAGTTATTCCCATATTTTTTAAAAAAGTATTAAAGCCATCTCTTAGATTTTGGGGAGGTAAAGCATTACCTGCCAGTCCAGGGTTCCCTTCAAAAACTAATATTGAATCAGCTATAAAATCTTGAGTTATAATATCATGTTCAACAACAAATCCAGATTTTTTTAATTCTTCAATAGATTTTCGAAGGAGTTGAGCTACCTGTAATCTCATTTCAACATCTAAGAAAGCTGAAGGCTCATCGAACAGATAAATATCAGCTTCACTAGCTAAGCATTTTGCGATGGCAATTCGTTGCAATTCACCGCCACTTAATTCAGAAAAGTTTCTCTCTTTTATATTTTCTAAATTTAAATTATTGATCAATCTTTTTTTATAAGATTGACTCAAATAAGGAGCTAATTTAATCTTCGTAATGAGATCAGAGACTATACCTTCCTCATCCATTTTAATATATTGAGGTTTAACAGCAACACGTAATTTTGGATTTAAATCTTCTTCAAATGGTTCAGTATCAGAGAGATTATCATCGACATCATTAACAATATTCGCAATAGAGTTTATAAATGTAGTTTTACCAATTCCATTCGGGCCTAAAATTCCAATTATTTCACCAGCATGAATTTCACTCCCTAGAGCTTTTAAATGAAAGTTCCCTAATGAAATCTTAATATCATCATAAGAGAAAACAACATCTCCAGAATCAAATAGTGAATCTTGAGGTGGTCTTTCATGAAATATAATAGGTTCTTCTCTAAATCTTACATTTTCGTCCTTAATATATCCATTTAAATAAATATTAATACCTACCCTAACACCCTGGGGATGAGATATTATTCCGTAGACACCAGGTTGTCCATACAGAATCGAAACGTAATCACTCAAATAATCTAAAATCGCTAAATCATGTTCAACTACTATTATTGTTTTATTTTTTTCAGATAAAGAACGAATTAGTTTTGCCATATTTATTCTTTCACTTACATCTAGATATGAACTGGGCTCATCGAACAAATAAACCTCCCCATCTTTAAGATATGCAGCAGCAATAGCTACTCGTTGCAATTCACCACCTGATAGCACTGAGATATCTCTATCCAAAATCTCGACAAGATTAAGATTCTCTATGATGTTGTCCAGTTGATTTCCTTCGTCATTTTTGTTCAAAAGATCCACTACTTTACCAGAAACAAATTTCGGTATCACTGTTATATTTTGAGGTTTGTGTATAATGTTCATTTTATTCTCTTTAAGGTCAATGAAGTATTGATGAAGTTCAGAGCCTTTGAAATGATTAATTATCTCTCTCCACTCTGGTTCTTGATCTCCAAATCTCCCAAAGTTAATTTTTAATTCATTTGAAAGTAATTTTAATAATGTGCTTTTCCCAATTCCATTTTGTCCTACAATTCCTAACACTTTTCCTTTTTTAGGGATTGCCATTCGAAAAAGTGAGAATTGATCCTGACCATACCTATAAGAAATCTGGTCTTCTAAAGGATCAGGTAAATTTACTATATTAATTGCTTTAAATGGACATTTTTTTATACATATCCCCTCTCCTGAGCATAAACTTTCTGTAATTATAACTGATTTCTCATCCGGGCTTAACACTATTGTTTTATCACCGGTTCTTACCCTAGGGCAATACTTTATACATGGTTTTACCCCAAAAGGACTACATTTATCTGGTTTACAGAAATCCTTATTTAAAACGGCAATCCTCAATATTTAACTCACTAAGTTTTAGAAGCAAAAATGAAAAATATAATTTTCTAACGTAAACTATACAATTATACATAATAGAAAAATTTTTGTAATACAAAATATTACCAAATTTAAGTAAAAGCTAATTAGTGAAGAAATTTTGAGTCAATATTATCCAGTTCATTGGTTAGAAGAAATTGTTAAAGAAATTTACTCACGAAAACCCAATGAAATAACACTTTCCACAGGTAAAACTCCCTCGGGGCATATTCATTTAGGGATATTGAGAGAAATAATAATATGTGATGCTTTAAGAAGAATTTTTGAAAAAGATGGTAAAATTGTTAATAATCTATTATTCTTTGATAGTTTAGATGCAGCTAAACGTTTTCCACCTTATATTGAAAAAAAATTTCAAATTAAGCACATAGGAAAACCATTTTCTATGATTCCATGTCCATTTAAGGATTGTAATTGTGAAAGTTATGCTCATCATTTTGGAAATGAATTATCCGAGGTGTTTCCTGATTTTGGAATTAAATTAAATGTAGTATGGTCACATGAGCTGTATAAAACTCAACGAATGCAAAAACAAATAAAAATTGCCTTAGAAAATACAGAGAAAATTAAAAAAATCTTACAAAAATATATAATCCCTACATTAAAAGAAGAAGATAAAGAAGACTTTATTGAAATGCAGAAACAGTGGATGCCAGTAATGGCGATTTGTGAAAATTGTAATAGAATTCAATCTCGAGATAATGAAGGATCTATTAGACCTAATCGGATAAAAAGATATTTTCAAAATGAAGAAGCAGTTTCATACGAGTGTGAAGCATGTGGTTATTCTGGAAAGATTTCTATATGGAGTGGAAATTTAAAACTAAATTGGCGTATTGATTGGCCTGCTAAATGGGCTCTGTATAAGACTACTTGTGAACCTGCAGGCAAAGATCATAGCGTAAAAGGAGGTGCATATGATACCGGTATTGAATTGTGTCAAGTCTTGTATGATTACGAAGGGCCTGTTAAAGTTCCTTATGAATGGTTAAGACTTGGGGATAAAGATATGGGCACATCTAAAGGTTATGTCTTTACTCCTAAGAATTATTTAAAAATTGCTGATCCAAGTATTTATAGATCAATAATTCTAAGGACTAATCCTATGAAGCATATTACTTTTAGAATCGAAGAAATTCCACAATATTACGATTATTATAAAAGAATGGAAGATATTCATTATGATAGAGAAATTTCAGAAGATTCTGAGGAAAATATGTTTTTTAAATACCTCTATCCCTTAACTCAAATTAACGATATTCCTAAAACTCAAGTTAGCAGTTTTCCTCTTAAACTTCTAATATTTTTTGCCCAAATTCAAAATATTTTGAGTTTGGAGAAAATTTATGAAAAAGCTAAATCATATATGAAAAGTCACGATTTTAAAGTCAATATTACCATGCAGGAATTCGAAAAATTACTAACTCGAACAACAAGCTGGATTGAGGAAGTAAATAATATATTACTAAATGAAAAAGATTCCAAAACAAAGAAGAATATCATAAAAAAATTAGAACTGTTTACGATTCCTGAAGAAGTTGATGAATCTATATTATCAAAAATGCAATATAGCCAAATAAAAGGGATTCGTCTTTTAAGAGAATATTTAGAAAAAAATGAGAGTTTAAATGCAGAATCCATTCAAAATAAAATCTTCTCAATAGCCAAAGATGTTCAAGATCTAACTCCAAAAAAATTTTTTGAATTGATCTATCAAATAATTTTAGGAAAAAAAAATGGTCCACGTTTAGGCTCCTTCCTTTCCTTATTAGATAGAGATTGGTTATTAAGAAGGTTGGATATTTAATATTTTAAAAACAAAATTAGGAATCTCTATTAAGATTCTTTCTTTTTTCTTCTGAACCATCTTCTTTTTTTCTTTGTTTTTAAATTATTATAACAATCAGTACAATATGTAAATGCCTCTGAAATCATCGTTCCACATTTTTTGCAGTGTTTGTGAGGGTAGATATAAGTATCTGCTTTTGAATTATATCGTTCGAATTTACTCAAGTTAATTCTCCAGATAGTATAAATTATATAATTGTTAATGGATTATAACTTTTTCACTCCCTTCTTATCAATTTTTATTTCATAAAATTGAGTATTTTTTAATTTTTTTAATATTTCTAATGAATCTGAGGGAAATTTGGAAGAATCTATTTCTATATTTTTAAATAATTCATTTAATTTATTCTGACAATAATTTATAATTGTATTTGCTTTCTCTGGCCGGATTAATGCAAAAACGGAACCTCCACCACCGGCACCAGTTAGTTTAGCAGCATAAACATCGGGGTGTTTTTCTAAAATTTCTATTAATATGTTATTTGCTAGTCCAATCCCATTTTTAAACCCTGCTTCTTTCATAATATTGTTCATAATTATTGTGTTTTCTTTGAAAAACTTTCCTAACTTCACCCAATCATGTCGCATTATTGCAAATCTAGATTTCCAGGCAATTTCAGCCAACTTTTTATAACTACTCAAAAAGAATGGATTATTCTGTAAATAGATATTTCTCAACTTTCTATGTATCTCCCCACTTTCATGATGTACTCCAGAATAACAGACAATTATCGGGATATTATTCAATTTATAAGTTGTGTCGATTCTGTCATAGATTGCTAATGGTTCATTTGATAAATTTTTATGATATAGCTTCCCATAATAAGAACAAAAACTTAAACCACCTCTGCTTATTACATACCTATCACCATATCCAGCGGTTATTTTTAGATTCTCATCTTCAATTTTTGTAGCCATTTCTGCAATTATATCTTTATTTATCGGGAATTCATTATCTTTTAATACATTAAAATTATTATATAAATTAAAGAAATGAGCCAATCCAAATAGTATAGCAATAATTATAGAAGCGCTACCACCAAGACCACTTTTTTCAGGGATGGTGGTAAGTAATCCAACCTCTATATTTGAATTTAAGAATGTTCTTCGAAAATGTGAACTCACTCTACAAAATTTATAAATACTAGCATAAATTAATTTATTTTTCTTTCCAAAATTAGCCTTGGTAATTACGTCTTTTTTTGATATTAATTCATCACTTTTAATCTCAAAAAAGTACTTGTTCATCACTTTTTTCCATGTATATACTTTTAATCTGCTTTTGTCTTCGATTTTTTTGATATATAAAAATGTTGAGAGAGGGTTTACTAAACCATTTATAGCTACTGAAGGCATCCAAAAATCCCCTTCTACTGCGTCTAAAGGATTTATAAGATTAATCCGTGAAGGAGCTTGAATTATTATATCAGGATTTAAACTCAATAGAAAATTCTTTATCTCTTGTAGCAAATTCATTACCATAATAGGGGATTAATTTAAATTATTATAACATTATTGTGGTTTTAAATTTTGGTTTAACATTGTGTTGAAGTGCTGAAATAGATTTATTGACTTAACTTGGGAAAATGCAGATACCGAGAAAAAATTTGTGTTTTTATAAATTATATTTAAAATATTAGTGAAATGGTTAAGAAAGGTAAGTACAAACTTTTTTCATATCTTGTTGAAAATAGTTTAATTTACTACAAGAGTACAAAAAAAAAGAGTAAAATAGTCTCATTTGCAATTTTAGAATGTTTAAGCTACAAATCAATAATATTCATTCTAAATGACTTACTTGTACGAAGAATAATTCAATACTACTCTATCCAAATAGATACAAATAATAAAAATAAAACAATCTTAATTCTAAATTTTGAAGAAAATGAAAAAGAAAAGATCATTAAAGCTTTTAATGTTGTACAACAAAATTTGGAAAAACTCTATATTTCGATTAAATATTTGAAAGAAAAACGCCTAGAAGAAAAATTTTTAGATATAATATTTCGTACTATTAGTTCTAATACAACTATTAAAAGAAGTTCTGAATCAATTTTAATTTCGGTAGAGAATAAACTGAAAGCTCTTTATTTTTATAAAGTTGATTTCGAGAATATCGACAAGAAACGTACGTTTATATTAAACTTCTTGGATTTTGTCTATAATATAAGAGAGAAGGGTCATTTGATACTCAATTTTGCAATAGATAATACTGAAAACATTAAAATTTCACCTTATTTTGTATTAGAATCAGAATCTATTGAGAAAATTTCTACTCTTGAGAGTAAAGTTAATAATTTTTTTCATTCTAATGTGTTAAAAAAACAGAATATCAAAATAAAAACATTTGCTAATTATTTTTGGAGATTAGGAATTAATCACATTTTCTTTTATTTAGATGATAATTCTGACTTTTTCAATATTCATTCCTCATCTGATTCTTTAGACGTATTAGAAATGAATAAACAATTTGAAGAATGCTTAAAGAAAAACCACATAGATTACGTGAGATTAAATACAAACCTATTATTTATTGAGGATAGTTATATTTTTTTAATATTGGAGAATCTGGATAGTAGTATTATTTATAAAATCATCGAAAAATATCATTCTAAATATATCATTTATATATTAATTTTAAATGATTTAGGAAATAGAGAATTACAAAATATAAAATCGATAAAATTAATAGAAAATATAAATATTCTTAATTCTAGTGATATCCGAACTTTTAATTATAATGAACTTAAAAGAAATGAAAATTAAAATATTCCTAAATCAATCGCAATGTCTTGTGCTGAGTATTCTGGATGTAATTTTATAAAAGCTTTTTTGTCTCCGTTCGGAGTAATCATTGTATTGACCCTTATTACTTTTACATTATGTATTTTTTCTATTGCTTTTTTAATTTGATTCTTATTAGCTTGCCTATCAACAATAAATACCAATTTATTCTCCTTTTCAATTAAATCAAAAGTTTTCTCAGTAACTAATGGTTTTTTAATAATTTTATAAAATACTTCCAACTATACAGACACCTCATAATTATGTAAATCGTTAATAGCAGATTGAGTCCAAATTATTAACCTTCCTGCTGATCCTCCGGGAGATAGATTATTAATTGATAAATTCTCAATTTTAATAACATCTGTTCCTGGAATATTTCTTGCAGCTTTAATGATTCCAAAATCTTCTTTTATTACAATTAAAATTCCCTTTTTTTTTTTATATTTACGTCCTCTTGATTTCCCTCTTCCAGCTCTAATCTTAATATTCTTCTTAATTCTAATTAAGCTCTCCTGTAATCCAAGGTTACACAAAATTGAATAAATCCCTGATGTCTTTTTAATTGTTTGGATTTTGTCATCAATAACTAAAGGAATTTCAGGCACATTATCAATGATATAACCTCCTTTCTTTACCCAAATTTTATCACCAGAAGCAGAAATTGCAGAAATTATTGAGAGTTTATTTAATCGTTTATTAATTTTCTTTTTTATTTTTTTTTCCGTTTTTATGGGATGTGTTTGTCTACCACCTTTAGCAAAGGGTACGCGCCCCACCGTTCTTGCGGTCATGAATCCACTTCCTTTGATTCTAGGAGCTCTTGATAATGCATGACCTGTTCCCCATCCTTCAGCTGTATTTCTTAGCCCAGCTTTTTTATCTCTTCCTTGAGATTGCTTATTTTTACTCTGAGATACATTATTTGCTATTTGAATAAGATCAGTTCTAGGTTTTACATCAAATATTTTTGGTTTATCAATAAGTCCTTTTTTCTTACCATCTAAATTATATACATTAATTTTTTCCATAATATCACCAGAATTATATAAATTACCTTCTTTGTTGACTTTCTCGACTAATAAATGTTATTTCTGGAGAACCTACAACAAAAGATTTGTATGGTCTTATTGTTTTTCTTATTCTAATTAATCTTTTTTTAGGTCCCGGGATAGATCCTAGAAGTAATACATAATCGCCATTAATTTTGCCATATCGTATAAATCCTCCTTTTGGATTTATTTCTTCTTCATTTTCACCAATCTGCATTATTCTTTTATGGTATTCCGTTCTTTGATGATATCCTAATTGACCAGCTCGTGGAACTGTATAAAGAACTCTAGCAGGATGCCAGGGACCAATACAAGCAACGGCTCTCCTTACTTTACTATTCTTTCGAGTAAGAATCTTGATTCCAAACCTCTTGACAGGACCTTGAAATCCTTTTCCTTTAGTTACAGCAATCACATCAACTAATTCCCCTTCAGTTAAGATATCACGAGCTTTGATTTCTTTGCCTAAGTTTTTATAAACAAAGTTAAACTCTTCTTTTGGTTGATTTATTGAATTTATTTTTATTTCAATAATATCTGGTTTCTTCCTAGGTATTGATGTTCTGTAGGGTTGAGTTTGAAAAATACCTCTAATCTCACTAGTCTCGTTTAATTTTTTTAATATTTCTTTTTTAGTATCTTTTTGTTTAGTTTTCTCTATATTTGGTATATTTATTTTCCGAGCTAAGAAATTGTTAAGTTCAGTTGTAAATAATTCTCCGACTATATACTTACCATATTCATCAGCATTATAAACTCTAATCCCTATTAAAATTAATGGAGGAACTTCAATAACAGTTACAGGTTTCATTAATTCCTTTCCATAATAAGGACTATTTTTTTGGTCTTCAATATAAGTAATATGCGTCATACCTGCTTTAAATCCTGCAAAACCAAGAAAATTAATATCATCTAAGCTATCAAACCAATGTCGAACTCGACCTTTTATTTGCACAGCTCTTTTTCTGGGCAGAAATGCCAATGATCCACGTCTGGGTGCGTGCTTTTTTCGATGACCCATTATCTATCACATCTGCTTTTGAAAATGAATTTTTTAAAATAAATAAATTTTTTCCTTTAAAACTAGTTATATAGCATAGGGCTAAAATAGGGATATTTAAATTTTTTTTTTTTAAAAAAAGTTTAGATGACTCTAAATGATTCAAGCTATTTTAAAGAAAAAGAAAATTTGGATGGGAAAAAGGATGTTATTTTAACACTAAATTGTTTTGATTGTCCTCAAAAAGAAAATAATTTCTTTAAATCTGAAAAATGTGTAAGTTGTTTTTTAGAAACTTTATACCGTTGTAGAAATCGAAGATTTGACTATATATCAGTATTATGGCAAGATATTATAATCAATTCGAGTAAATTCAAAGAATTTTTTGAATACTTTAAAGTTTTAAGAACAGTTAGAAAGACCAAATCTAAAATTGAGAAGATCAGGATGCAAAAATGTAAATATAAGGAATTTAAATGCAAAGTATTACCATCAATTTCTTCAATATATCAAATTAAAGATAATGAATATCTCGATCCAATTTTTATTTTTAACATATATGATAAAGGATTATCAGATTTAGAGAAAGTTGATAATAATGATCCAATCTGCCATAAATGTTCTATTACAATAGCAATAATTATAAAAAATCTATTTAAAGAAATGGCTAATTTAAGCATTATTCAAAAATTTAGAAGTTTTCAACAAGATGATGCATTTAGCAAAAAATATAGAAGTTTTTATGAGTATTTCTTCTCAGGATCTTCAATAATTTTAAATAATCTTCAAGATAACCAAGAAAAGAATTTAAGTAAAGATAAGAAATTGTTAGACAAATACAATCTTGGTAATTCTGAAATTTTCAAAGTTTTTATAATCGAGAATGAGTATGAAATTGAAAAAAGTTATAGGATTGAGTTCTTCTATGCAGGACTATCTCAGGAATTTTACTTAGAAAAGATAATACAAGATATTTGCGACAATATTAGTATTATAGAACTTACTGAGATTATTCCAATTGAACAGTTAATCGAATTCTATGAAAGAGAGTCTTTGAAAGTTATAAAATCCAAATATAATTTTTCAGATTCTGTCAGTCAGAAGATTGGATTTTTAGCAGCTATAAAAAAATTAAACCTAGATAAATTATTTCCATTATTAATTGATGATTTTATTGAAGAAATATTTTTAGATTCTCCTAAAGATGAAATTTATATTAATCATCAAATTTATGGCCGTTGTCGAACGGAAATTAGGTTTACATTAAAAGAACTAGACCGTATTAAAGCATTAATTAGATTATATAGTGGAAAAAGGCTTGATTTCAAGAATCCAATTATCAAATTTGTTATTAAGAATAAATATTTTTATTGTAGGTTTTCCATTGATGTTGAACCAATTCAAATCAGCAATTTTGCTTTAGATATAAGGAAATTAAATAAAAATATTTTTACTATACAAGATTTACTTAAAAATGGAACAGTAGATCCAATAATAACAGCATTTTTATACTTCAATGTTCTTCATAGGAAAAACATTACAGTTACAGGAGAAACTGATACAGGAAAGACAACATTAATTAATGCTTTAGATTTGCTAACTCCAAAAGAGTTTCGGAAAATTTATGTGGAGAATGTAATCGAATCATTAAATCAAACTTCATATGGTAAACACCAATTAAAATACAAAGTAGATTCTTTAGAAGAATCCATGGTTGAAAAATACTCAAAAAGCAACCAAATTAAAACTCTTTTACACAGAACGCCTGATATTATTTACTTAGGTGAAATTCTCACTAAAGAAGAAACTGAAGCTATGTTCCAATGTTTAGCAGCTGGCTTAAGAGGTTTCCAAACAATACATTCTAAAAATATTGATTCCCTTATGAATCGTTTTCTATATCATTTTAAAATAAATAAATCATGTCTTAATGATTTGGATATTTTAATCTTAATGAAAAAAAAAAATAATGATAGAAAAGTTGTTGGAATATTTGAAATTAACAAATCTCTTGAATCTAATGAAAAATTATTTAACTCTATTTTCGAATACAATCCACAAACAGATAAGTGGGTACTGTTAAAGTCCCTTAGTAAAACTAATATGTTTCTAGAAATAATTAAGTATGATAATTTAACAGAAGAAAAATTCTTAGCTTTGATTAAAGTATACAATGAAATATTTGAGTTTTTGTCAATTTCAGAAAAAATCACGAATATTGAATTAATTAACTTCTTTCACAAAATAGCTTATTACTCAAAAATTTCTCTAAATTCATTAAAACATTTTTGGAACTTATGGAAAAAGAATCGAGGTTTAAATTTTTAAATCAATATTCAATAATATGACTAACCTTATTGAAAAATCCTTGTTGTTAGGGTTTGGGATTTTCACACTAACTATTTTTTCTTCTATTATTGTTCCCTTTTTAGGAACATTAGCAGAATTTAATCAAAATGGAAGAAATGATTTAGAATCATATTTGTATTTTATTAATGAAATTGATCAAGGAATCAATTACGTAATTGAAAATCCAAATAAAATTTATTTAAAGACTGTTGATTATCCAATTAATTTAAACGCTTCTTTTTACACTACTATTGCTAAATTTGAATTTTTTATTGAAGATCAACTCTGTATCAAAATAAAGGAGTATAATGAGAGTTTTATTAATCAAAATTTTCAACAGATAACTCCTGAGACATATCTCTTGAATATCTCCTATAGGTTTACTTTAATTAATGTTAATTTTAATAATTTATATTAAGAAGTAAAAATTTTATGAGAAATCTTAAAACTTATATCAGTTTTTGCAAAAAATTCCATAATTCTCATTTGCTCAAACTAAAGTTCAAGGATTTGAATGAAAGATACGATCAATTATATAAAAATTTATATAAAGTTGATAAAGATGATATTAATAGAGCTAGTTTCGTAATTTACTTAATATCATTCACAATTTCCTCGTTTCTGTCAATATTGATTATAAATTTAAATATTCTAATAATATTTTTATATTCAGCCATTTTCTCTTTTATCATTTCTTATAAATTCAATCTAATCATATTTCAAGATATTAATAAAAAAGAACTGGAAATTAATGCCATACTATATTTAATTAAAATAGATTGTTCTTTAATTAAAAAAACATTAAAACCTAGTTCTGATTTGTATTTAAGTTTCATAATGCTAATTAAAGAATACAACCTCCCAATCTTGAATCATTTTAATAAAATTTTGGTTGATATTCATGAAGGTGAAATTCCTGAAGAAGAATTGATGAAAGTATTAACACCATCGAGAGATTTCAATTTATATTTAAAAGGTTTGTTAATCAATGATTTTGATGAGATTTATTCACATAATAAGCTTACAGAAACTAAATTAGAAAAAAACTTTAAAATTTATTTAAAAGAAATTCAAACAAAAATTAGTATTATATTTTTCATAGGAGTTTTTTTCCCTATCGGTCTTTGTTTTTTGATTTTATTTCAATTAATTAATATCTTCTCCTTATTAGTCCTTATACCCTTATTCTTATTCATTTTAAATTTTTTATGCCGTAAATTTATAAGAAAGAATTCATACATGATTGGTGTCTTAAATAGTTACTCCGGTTTGGAAAAAAAAAAATTTAATGAATTTTTATTATTTTTAAGGAGTTTTGCTGTAAATTTAAAAAACAATATTTCTCCTGAAAAGGCTTTTCTAAAATCTTATTCACAAAACAAAAATTTATTCCTCGTTTTAGATAGAACTTTTAGAAATCAATTAACTCGACTTTTAAATTTCAACTGTTCTTTTTCTGATATGATTCAATTTTTTAAAATTGAGTTAAACTCAATAAGATATTCAGTAATATTGGATCTTATCGAAAAATTTGTATCAGAGAACCCATACTATTCTACAGAAAAAATATTCGATGTATTACATATTTTAAGTACTCATCAAAAACTGGAAAATAAGCTAGAAATTATTCTTAAAGGAGAGAAATTTAAAATATTTTTTTTTATTTTTCTATTACCAATATTAATTGGAGCAATATCAGGGATATTTCCTTTTTTCAATTTAATCACAAAAGATATTAATTTAATTTCTCCATTAAATCTAATTGGCAATAGCAATTTGATAAATTTTTATTCCACAATCTTGATTTTTATTGTTTTTACTTTTAGTATATCAATTACGTCAAATTATTTCTTAGAAGTAATTAAATATTCGAAGAAATTTCTAGTAATTATAATTTCAAACCTAATTTTTATATTAACTTTTTTATCATCTTTCATTAATGTTTTAAACTTTATCTAAATCTAATTATGTATCGTTAAGAAAAACCACTAAGATAAATAGACTCTACTACTAAAAATAATCCAATAAAAACATTTATTAGTGTTGAATAAGAAAAAATTAATTTGAAAAAACTAAGATGTTCTAAATTATTCATATATATTATTAACTCTAATCTTTCTAATAATAAATAAAACGGAATCAATAAAATTAGAAATATTAAAAAAGAAATGAAAGATGTAATCAAATCAGCAGAAAGTGCCGAATATATGAAAATAAAAATACTAATACTCAAAATTAATAAGATTTCAAATAATAAGATATTAAATTCTAACATTTCTTAAATAATATGCTCCAGAAATTATTTAAAGGACTTGTATTATTGTTTTTCACAAACATAATTACTCAGTATTGCTTCATTATATAGAATAATTCAGACAATTGAGATTTTATAACAGATACTAATGCTAGAAAATATTATATAAGAAAAAAAGCTGATAATAATTATGAGAAATTTAAAATTAAAAGGACTCAAATATAATAAAGGTAAGTATAACCTCTATAATGATCGATTTGTATTTTTTCCTCCACAAATTATAGATATTTTATCATCTATTTATGGAGAAGGTGTAAAATCATTATTAGTATGGCTCGGTAAAAAAGCAGGATGGAATTTAATACAAAATTGGGATGAGAATTTAAAGCCTAAAACTTTAGAAGATTTAATAAATCAATGTTGTAATGTATTAAGTAACCATGGGTGGGGGCGTTTTGTACCAAAACAAATTTCTAAAGATGTAATTATTTTAAATCTCTTTCATAATATCTCTTCACAATTAGAAAATAAATCAAAATATTTTTGCTATTTTATAACTGGATTATTAACAGGAATAGGGGAATTTGCACTTTATAGAGTAAACATTACAGAAACTCAATGTTGCCTAGAAGATCTAAATTTAGATTTCTGTGAATATAAAATTGAAAAAATTAGATAAATAAGATTTTTTACCAAGGATCCCATTCCTCGGGATTTAATTCTTCATCCTCATTATCTAAATCTTCTTCAATAGTATCCGTGTGTAATTGGTATAAATTATTATCTAATTCTGGGAGTTTTTCTGGAATTTCTCCTGGTTGCTCGTCAATTGGTTTTAACTCTTCCTCAATTGTAAGAGATTCTTCGCCAATAACTACATCCTTAAAGGCAGACATTAATGATAGAAAATTAAAAAATTCTTCTTTATTCATTTTAACTTTAACAATCTTATCACCATTTAAAAGTGCCAATTTAATTAATCGAACTTCACCACTAATTTCAACAGAAGTTATTTCAATACTATCATTCTTATTCTTTAACTGAATTTTCCACGAAGTTTCTCGTGTTTTTTCAATCTCCATTTTTTATTTTTTCCGGTTAAAAATTATTAAAATTCATTAATTTAATAAAAATTCTTAAATTTAAAATTAATTGGATCTTTAATAGTTAATTGCAAGCTTAACAACCCAAGCAATTAAGTATGTTAAGACAACTAATAAGATAAGTGGAGGGCGATATTGAACTAATATCTGAAATTTACTTCTTTTTATATTAAATATTAATAAGTTTGATTTTAAGCGAAGCTTCTCCTCTTTATGTTCACTTAAATTTGTATAATTTAAGAATTTATAAGCACTTTTGATATAAATTTTCTTAAAACCTGAATATTTTGAATTGATGGTAAGGAAAATAGAGAAGGAACAATTATTTTTATAAAAAGAATTTAAGATAAAATTCTGAACGAATATCAAAATGATAGCAATTGAAAACCATAAAAAAAATGACATAACAAAAAATAGGTTTAGAAATTGTAATGGATGGACCAAGAATATTAAAATTATTAGTTTTCCATCGCTTCCACCTATTATTCTTAATGTATATAAGAGAAATGAAAGAAGAAAGGCAATTAAAAAAAAAAAAATCTTCCTAAAATAAGTATTAATAAATAATTAGTATTTCTAAGAGATTCCATTATAATTAGAATACTAGCAAAGCAGAAAGCATAATTAAATATTTTATTTGAAATTACGCGATATTTTAAATCATAGTATAACACTATAAAAAACACAATAATATCATATAATACTATAAGAATAAAATTGATACGGGCCATTTACTAATAATCCCCTTCCCAAATTTCAATAAAATTTTTTAAACTCCTCGCTTTCGTATTTTCAGATTTGTACCTAAAGACTTTTATTCTACCAAATTTTTTTTCTTGAATTAAGTTCTGTAATTTTAGGAAGTTCAGGTGTTTTAAAACGCAATTATAATTTAATTTAGTCTTTTTTATTATTAATGAAATTGTAAGTTCATCGTTTTTAGCTAACGATTTTAAAATTTTAATTCTAGCCCTTGACCCTAATAAATCTTCAATTAAATCTTTCTTTTCCAGTGGATTATCTATCATAATTTAAGTCCTTTGGAATTAAGTATTTCTGTTGCATTTTTTTCTAAATTGGGTAAACTCAAATCAGGAATTGCAATTATTGCCCGTCTACCTTTTATTTTTTCACTTATAATATTAGTTGTTAGAAGGTTTTCTCTCTTAAACTCTTGTAAATAATTCCAGAGTTGAGAATTTGATCTAGGTTTAATTCCAAGATTTTCGCAAATCATATAATATCTTTTCAGAGCTTCATTAAAAGATACCCTAAAATTATCATGATTATTTAAAGCTTTTATAATTGCTAGTAAGAATGATAGTTTTTGTGAATTCATATATTCCAAAACGTCTAATGTAGAATAGGGCAGTAAATCTTGGTTTCCTAATCTGACACATTCAGCATTGACATATTTTAAATTTTTGCTTTCAGCAATTTTACATGAACGCCATATAATATTCAAACCATGTCTTATATCACCGGAACTAGCAGTAATTTCAGATATCATTTTTATCATTTTATCAGATAATACATTTTTTTTAAGACTATTGTCTGAGCGATATTTTAAAACGTCAAAAATTTGACTTTCAGTGTAATTTTTAAATTTTAGTATATTTCTTTGAAGTGTACTCATTGTACTATTATCTAAATTGTTTAAACACGAGAGTTCTCTTACAATTCCGATAATTGAAAGCCTTTGTTCGCCTTTAAAGTTATCATCATTAATTCTTGTTAATGAATAAATTAAATCTTCATGTTTATTTATCAAATAACTTAATTCGTCTAGAACAACTAATACATGTATATTATAACGATTAAGAAATTCAATTAAGATATCTAATAAATCTTGTGATGAATAACCCCTTTTAGGAAATCTGTGATTTAGTAATTGAATTAACCGGATTAAGACTTTATAGCTAGTTCTTTCTTTTCTGCAATTCACATGAGCATATTTTATGTTTATACCTCGTTTTTTTGATACATTTTCTATTATGTTTCCAAATAACTTTACAGTTACAGTTTTTCCTATTCCTGTTTTTCCGGTTATTAGGATTCTTCTGGATATTGAGTTTGGATAAGTTATTAAACCTAGAAAAAGCTGAGATAATATTGAGAGTTCTTTATCTCTATGTGGTAAATTACTTGGAATGTAATTTATATCAAGTTTAGCTTCGTCCTTGAACAATGATTCTCTCTTTAACAATTCTTCAAAGTATTCCATACGTGTATAATTCATTTAATGGGATTTTATGTTGATTAAAGAAAACATTCATTTATAAGAAAGTACAGAGTAATAATTTTTTATCATTAAATTCTATATTTTACAAAAAAGATACCCTCAAATATTCTGAAAAAAATCCATTTGACACGATTTTGATTTGGAATTAAGAATTAAATGAAAAATTTTCGATTTGAACATGTTTAAGATAAAACGTAATTTAAAATTGTAAATTAAATCAAATCTTGAACTATTACTTAACTTATATCTTAGGATTAATATCTAACAATCAATTCTGTGAGTATTTTCTCATTTTTACCTTTTTTATTAAGAATAATATAAGAGAGAAATATTAAGATTATTATTAGAACTGAGGTAAAGGAGAAAATTTTAATTTGAATTGAATTAAGTATTTCTTGGTACTTATTTTGATCTAAAGAAAGATCAAGAGAAATAGTTTTATTATCTACATATTGAGTCTCATTTAAAGAAACTCTAATCTTAAAACTTTGAGAAATTTGATCGAAACTGAAAGAGCTTTGAGGAATTGAAATTACTAATACTCCAGAATTATCAGTTTCGTATTCACTAATAAAAGCTAATGAATTATTATTAAAAATCGCAACTAATAATTTATAATTCGATAATGGTGAATAAGAATGATTAAAGTAGTAATAGCAATGCAGTTTTAAATCTAAATCTTCACCTTTGCCTAAATTATTAGTAAAATTAAGAACATCTATAATTGGATCATTTTTTTCAACATGTAAATCATATACAATTCTGGAATCGTTATATAACTTGTTGTTTGATATTGAAAATATTAAATAATTAAGCCCAAGTTTTAAATGCATGAGTGAAGACAATTGAATCTTAATTGCACCTGATAGATTTGTAGTGTAATTATATTGGTGGATAATTAAATCATTAAAAGAAATCATAAATTGGATTGTTTGATTAGTGAAAAATTGAGTACTATTATTAATTGCATCATAAAAGTGAGCTTCGAAAGATAGGTCTTCCCCTAGATTTATCCGATCTTTATACCCAACTAATTCACATGAGATTTTTCTTTTTATCACCTCAATATTTATACTATCAAGATAAGTACTCATAGTACTTGCGGTATCTATGTGAAAATAAAATATGTAAAACTTTATGTTCAGATCGAAGGTAGAATTTTCAACATTTAAATTAAAATCTTCAATATTAACTGTCCAATTCTTCTCATGAGTGCCAATTTGATCATATTGTGATGAATTCCATACAAATTTATCAAACTGATCAACTATATGAATTTGAATATAAGCAATTTCAATATTATCATTGTAGTTTAAATCCCAAGAAGCACTAATTCTGATTGAATCATCAATATAATATTCAGTTTGATCTGTATTAAAAAGGATTAAACTATAACTAAAAGCATTTACACAATTGATAACACAAAATACTTCTACCATTAGTAAAATTGGAAGTATAATTGCATATTTTTTCTTCACACCATATTTCTCTAGCTCAATCTATAAAAACTCAAATAATTCCAAAAAAATTTATTTTACCAAATATTTAATTTCAAAATAAGAAAAGATTAATAGATGTAATTGAGATGGGTAAAGTAAGAACTGTTGTAATCAAAAATGTCTCGAAAGAATTAATATCTAAATATCCAAATGTGTTTACTACAGATTTTGAAATAAATAAGAGATTATTGGATAAATATCTTGAAATAGATTCAAAACATCTAAGGAATAGAATCTCAGGGTATATAGTAAATTTATTAAAAATACGAGAAAAAGAATAAATTAAATAAGATATAGGATCTCTTTCTAAAACATAAAATGGATCAAAAATTAAAAAATAGGGATTAAAATAAACGATAACATAAAAAAAATGGCAGATCTTCTAAGATCTGGAAATACAATGCTAAATATGGCTTGTCCAGTTTGTAATAATCCAATTTTTAGAAATAAAGTTGGAGATACCTTTTGTCCAACATGTAACAGAAATGTTTTAATTGTTAAAGATAGCTCTGTTACAGAAAAGGAGCATTATCAAAGAGGAAAATATCAAGAAGGGCAAGGAAAAGACCTTCATAACAGAAAAATTGATATATTCTCTTCATTAGAGGAAGTTATACTCGAGAAAATTGAGATAGTAATAAAAAAATTGAGAAATGAAACTCAATTACATAATATTGAAGATTTTACAAAAATACTATCAAATTGTCTTGACATTCTTAATAAATTATCATTCGGGAAAGAAAATAAGATTTAGATATTTCCTTTGAATTCAATTATTATTATACATTATACTCAAAATTAATTATAATCCTAATAAAATTAATGCTTCTGCCGGGATTCGAACCCGGGTCCCGAGGGTGAGAGCCTCGTATGCCTAATCCTCATCATAGTATAATGAAAACTATAATAGATTGACCGTACTACACTACAGAAGCAGAAAGAGTGTAATTTATTTTATCTAAATAAGCTAATATTATTAAAATTATATCGTATAAAAAATTTAATACATTCAAATCCTTTATTTATGTCAATTTAATATTAATGAAACAATCTGAAAAGAAATATAATTGAATTTACAATCTATTATAGAATTTAGAAAGTAAATCAATTCATAAACATAGGTTTTAACAGATTTACGTAGTGGTCTCGTATAGAATATTCTGCTATTTTAGTTGCTTCAGAAATGATTTTTTGTGTAAGAATTGATTTTTGATTATTATCTTTAGCAAGTAACTTATCCGCTAAATATATTATTGCTCCTGTCAAGATAAAAGGGTTCCGTCCTCCTCTTTGGCGTATTGGTAATTTTTTCAAAATTTCTCGGCATTTCGTTATCAAATTATTTTGAAATTCAACTTCAGTCAACATCACTTCTTTTTTCATTAACCTCTCTTTTAAAGAATTATGTTTTATCACTTCGTCTATTAACCTTATGAGGTAATCTTCACTTTTATGAGGTATTGTATCGTCGTTTAAATATTGTTTATATCTTATGCCATCTCTTAAAATTAATCTAGGATTTACTCGGTGTCCGAAATTTTGAAATGCCCTTGAAATTTCATTAATAGTTATAGGGGCATTTTGGAATTCTCTTCTTGCTGCAAAAAAAATACAAAAGGCAATAAGTGAAATATTATTTACAACCTTCTCTTCAGATTTAATGATTTTTTTATAATAATAGGCAGCGTTATTTCGTATATTCTTATTAAGATTAAGATACAATGTAATCTTGTTTAATATATTAAATACTCTGTATTCTGTCTCATGATTTTTAATACGTAAAAATTGAGCATAATTTTTTTTTAATCTCCGAAATAATTTTTGTTCACAGGGAGGTAAAAGCTTTCCATTTTTATCTTTCAAATATTTGGAATTCTCATAATCAATGAACGAGCCTAACCCTCCTATAAAGTCTGTTCTTTCACCCAAGGCTACATATTGTTTGTTTAAGCTATTGTTATTTTTTACCTCATTAAAAACAAAAGCAGATTCTTTAAAGAAATTATTAATCACTAATCCACAGTCCTTACAAATTTTTTCAAAACTATTTATAATTACTTTCCCTTTACATTCAGGACATTTATCTGTTTCATTAAGATCGTTTTCAAATGAACTAATTTTAATCACTTTATTGGGATTATTTTAAGCTTTGAATCTGCGGGATATATTTTATTGATTTTGTAAAGATACATTACTTCCAGTAAGAATCTCTTTTCTATGAAGTATAATAAAATTATTTAGAGAAAGAGAGAGAAGATTAAAAGTAAAAATGTGGTAATTTAAAAAGATCAAATTAGAGCTATATTAATCTAATTTACAAATTTAGATTTTTAAATTTAATAATAGCATAATCTGAATTTTGATGAATCAAACTTCTAATAATCTGGATAAAATAAAAAATCTTTCAGTAAGTAACTGTAAAATATTAGAGAATCTTATAGAAACAATTAAGAATAAAATCAAAGGGAGAAGGAATATCATGTACTCAGATATTATTAATTTAATCATTAGAGAAGGATATATTGGAGATATTTATAGTAAACTCATACTATGGTGTAATTATAAGATTAGAAGGGGTAAAACTTATTTAGAATTTGAATGAACACTGTATTAGAAACACAGATGTTACTATTCATTATAAAATGTTTAAACAAAAAGTTAAAATATCACATAGGAATTATAAATACTAAATTATAATAATACCTATTAATATATTTTAATAAAAATTAATTGATTATTTCGTTATTTAAATTCTTCGCGAAATATATCAAAGGAACGATTTTTCTTAGTTAAAAATTTAATATTTAAGAGAAGATTCTTAATGGTTCGATTCACAGCAGATCATAAAGTATACATAAAAATCTTATATTGGGGAATGGCGGGATCAGGAAAGACAACAATTGTAGATACACTTTATAGATTTACTAAAGAAAATGAAAAAGATATTGAACCTACTGGTAATCTAACAAAAATCTCAATGGC
>JBHLLT010000057.1:0-8760 GCA_048938855.1 Promethearchaeota archaeon | reverse complement strand
TCTGAAAAAATACAAGAAATTGTTTCAAATTAAGATAAAACGAATGCAAAACATTCTAAATCATATTAGATCATTTGCAATAGTGAGAAAAGAATTAGATAAAACCGAAATGTCAAATTCTGAGCTTATTGACAAAAAAATAGAGATTATTAATAAACAGTTAGACCAGATAAATATACTTTTAGAAATCCTTAAAGAGGATATAAGTCAGATTAAAATGTTATACTGACTACTCAATTTATTATAAATTATCCTAAAAATTTTTAATGTTCAAGGTAATTCAATACCGCTTTCATAAAATCCGGTAGATCATTAGGTGTTCGTGATGTAATCATGTTTTTGTCAATTACAACAGGAGAGTCTTCAAATACAGCTCCAGCATTTATCATATCATCTTTAATTGCAAAATAACTTGTTGCTTTTCGATCTTTAACTATTTTTGCGGATATTAATACCCATCCTGCGTGACAAATAGCACCAACCAATCTTCCATCTTTATTAATATCAGCAACAAAATTTAAGATATCCTTATCTCTTCTTAAGTAATCGGGATTCTTTGTACCTCCAGGAATGATCACACCATCATAATCATTAGGATTTGCTTCTCTTATCAATTTATCGGGTTTAATTGGATACCCATATTTTCCTTTTATTTCTCTCCGATGTAAACTCAATAATTCGGTTTCATATCCTGCCTCGATTAAGCGAATTCGTGGATAATGAAGTTCCAATTCTTCATATCCATCAGTAGCAAGAAAAGCAATTTTTTTTGCCATTTTTTTTTCTCCTAAAATTATTGTAAACTAAATTTTACGCTTAAATTTTATAATTACTATTTATTACAACAGATTATTTCATTTTTTATTTTATAGGTTATGAAATATTCATTCAAAGCAAAAAGTATTAAATAAAATTAAGAAAACCTACATAAACTATTATAATAGTCACAATTATTAAAAGAAGATTTAAGGGAGTAGGAATTATTCTATTTGGTGTTTTTTTTTTGTAATTTTCATAAATTTTGCCATACTTTGGAATTAGAATTAATTTTTCTTCTAATATTGCATTTATCTCTAACACGATTAAAATTAAAGGACTTATTATTAAAGAAGTGAGTGAATCTGAAATAATAGCCAATCCTAAAAATATGATTCCCCATGATGAATAGATAGGATGTCTTATTAATTTAAAAATTCCTTTTGTAATAAGATTAGAACTATTTTCATCCATTGATTTCACTTTATACACCCTATTTGCTCTTTTTATAAATGATATCCCTACAATGATAAGTGCAATTCCAAATAATATAAAAAAAATCCACAAATCCTCAAAATAACTATAATTATTTGGAAAAAATACTCTTAAAAAACTTGCATTAATAATAGGGATTGGTACTAAAGATAGAGTCCATACAACGGGAAATATTTTATAATAAAAGATTTTTTTTCCTTTTTTTTTATTTCTCAGAAAAAGAACCCAGTACACGACCAGATTTAAACAGAAAGTGAAAACAAGTAAAATTGTTATTATGAGCATAATATTAATTATTAGAAGTTTAAATTAGCTTTAATCAATATCGATTCTATCTTGTTGAATTATAAGAATTTTGATAAGTTTTATATGTAATATTTCTAAACTTAATCAATCGAGTTAATTATTAGATTAAAATTATAATTTAAATTTTAAGGTTTTTATAGTGGCAGAAGAAGAAGAAAAATTAAGTAAAGAAGAACAGGAATTATTCTACGAAGTTTTATTTAAAAGAATAATGGAAATAATGAAAAATCCTAAAATGGATTTAGATCCTTTTGGTGAAATGATAAATAGACTCTCTGTATTAGCGGGGATTTTTAGCTTTAGAGCGATGGTTTCTTTAATTCCCGAATTGGTTGCATTTGCGATAAGGTATGGGATGGAAGTTGAAAAAGCATATGAAGAAGAACAGCTTGATTTAGAAGAAGATATACAAGGATTTGAGGAAGAGGGAGGCCAGAAGAAGCGCATTTCTAGGATTCAAGAGGATGTTGATAAGTTAAACATCTATCTTTAACTCTTAATTTAACGATATTATAAAAAAGAGAAAAAAAATAATTAAAACTATAAGTAAATTTAAAAAAATCAGATGTATCTGTTTTTAAATTCTTTTAATTTGTTCATTACTTCATCATATAAGGAACCTACAACAATTTTATCTCCAAGAGCTTTTAATTCTTTTGAATAAGCTAGTATTTGGTGAAGAACAGGTCCCGGTGGGAATTGATCTCTTCTTCTTTCGAGTATATCTCCAAACGCTTGGGCAGTTGGAGCACGATCTATTGCTTTATATAATTCAATGAATAGTTCATGAATTTTTCCAGCTTGGGAATCGGCAACATGAGCTTTTGGAGTTTCTATTCCTGTTGAAGTAGTTAATGATGAACTTGCTGATTCTCCAGCACTTCTTCCTTCAACGATAACAACCGGTTCAGACCGAGGATAATCTCCTGTACCTGAACAGTTATAGTTAATACTCACTGAAGCACCACCACTAATTTCAGCAACTCTGACATGTAATTCTGATAAATCTCCTACTTGTACTACTTCATGAGTTGCCCCCGCAGGTGGTGTGAATTCAGTCAAACTGAAACCTGTTGGAATGATATCCTTAACGAGGACATTTTCTAGTTCTACGTCTCCTTTATTTTGTATTCTTACACCAATACTAAATTCACCTTCACTCATGCCTGGCTTGATGCTTTTAAGGGTTTTAAGTTTTCGTTTAACATACCTAACTTTTAATTCTGGTTCTTCATCAGGAGATCTAATAAATGATGGACCTTCTACAGGACTATTAATATCAATTTTGACAGGAGTTATATATTTAGTTTCTGTAGGGGGTCGAGGGTTTCTTGCTAAAAGGGGATAGGAGATTACTATTTGTTTTCCTGGAAGAAACTCATTAGCAAGATTATATAGTTCAACAAGTATTTGATGTTTATGGGAAAATTCTTGATCGCTAGGATCAATCAATATTTTTTGAATGAATTCCGCTCTTGAGCTTATGTCAATATCAGCTAAAGTAATTTTTATCTGTTTAACTAATGGAGGAATAAAGTCAGGAGGAACCTCATCTGATAAGAAAAATTTACTAATAGGTGAGGAACCATCATTAACGACAATATTGTTGATAGTCATATCAGTATTAGCATATGCATCCACTTCAGGAGGGTTTATCTCTTTATTAATTGTTGAACTAAGAACAGTGTAAACAGTTGATTCTTTTACTATTTCTCCTTTTACTCTTGGTATTACCACATACATTGGTGTAAAACCAATTTCAGAACTTAATTCTGGTACATCTTTAGCTTCAACTTGAAAATCGTAATCCCATGATTCATCAGGATTTAACACTCTATTGGGTGTTTGAGATGCGACAACTTCACTACCAGTAGGGATTTTTTGAGAAACCTTTACATCCTCGAGTTTTACCTGAAATCCCGATTCGTTAATAAATTCAACATTACAATCCCACATACCCGGTTGAGAGCTTTCATCTCTGTCAATTCCACTCATTGAATCTGTCAACCCTCTAACTTCAGGATTCATCATTGTCAATTTGTAGTTATTAATTATGTAATCTACTTTCAGAGCTCCAAGCTCTTGAGCAGATAATTCTTTAATATTCACAGTAAAGAAGAATTCAAGCTCAGCTGTATTTCCTCCTTCAAAAGATGTTAAATCCCAAGAAAGAACCCGTTTTCCGTATTCTTCTTTTAAACTCGCATCCCCATGGCTAGGATTCCTCATTTCAATTTCTTGAATAAAAGTTGGAATATCTCTCTTTACTTTTATATCTAAAATAGGTATATTCAATGGATTTGATAGGATGAGTTTTAAGCTACACTTATTATCTTTATTGTAAAGAAATGCATTATTAAGTTTACCAGGATCCGATCTATCTGTATCAAAGATTTCTTGAACCTTTAAAGAAGAACCTTTTAGCTCCTTTATTTCATAATCTTTAGTAAATGCTTGAGTAGGATTTAATGTTCCAACTGTGAGTTCTCTTGATTCGATTGTAGTATTTAAATTTTCCTTAACATTGCACATTAAATTCCATAATCTACTTCTTTGTGTTGGATTTTTTACAATTAGTGTTCCACTACCTGATATTTCTTTAAGATTTTGTGAACCATCGAGAACGATATATTCGCGATCAGTTATGTCTATAATTACTAAGTTTTCTGACATTCGAAACTCTTCTCATATATGTATTGTTTAGATATAGAAAAAATTTAATACAAATTTTGTTATCAAAATTTACTAAATAATAAATTAGAGTAATTTAAAATTTTGCAAAAAGTAGTAGTAAACATTTAAATTGATTTACTTTATGTTTAAAAATAAAACTTTAAATTGATTTTAAATACTGTGGTTAACGACAAATTTTGGGAAGTTATTAAAAAGTTTAATACTTTAATGAGATCCGCAATTATAGGCCCAGATTGCTTAAGGGTTTGCAATGGTGATTGCTGTTCGATTAAAATTAATGTGCCTAAAGTATTAGCTAATGAGTACATCAAAAGAGGTTATGCTAGTAAGAGAGACTTCATCAGAAACGATATTTTCAGTTTTCAAATGAGATTTGATGAAAAAAAAGGAAGATGTTTCCTTTATGATAAGGAATTAAATGGATGTCTAGTTCATGATTCTGGGATTAAACCTCCGCAGTGTTGGATTTATCCAACAAATTTTAAGAACTTAGAAAAGAATATTATAAGCTGTAAAAAAGTTAGTGGTTGGAGGATCATTGATCCTAAAAAAGCAGAAAAAGCTGAAAAATTCCTTGCATACTACGTTTTCTTTTGCCAACTTGAAGCCAAAAAAGAAGCGAGAGAGATAATCAATCGAATAAATAATATTTCATGTAGAAAAGAATTAAGAAGTTTATTAAAACAAACTTTTCCGAGTCGAATGGCTGGTTTTAGAGATACATGGGAGTGCATTACAATTTTACCCGCCCAAGGGTTATCATTACAGATGAAAAAATTTTGCAGGAAATATAATGATACCTGTGATTTAAATTATTTAGATTGTGAATCAATTTGTGATAAAGTAGTTGAAGGATTACTGGAATTTTTACAACAAAATTTAGTGAACTATGTAAAAAAAAAGGGAACTGATAATGATGGAGAATACTCATTTCTGAAATTATTTAATACGGATGAAATATAATTCTGTCGTCAAAAAATTCATGTTTTACTCTTTAAATTTATCCTCCATATTACGTCTGTAATATACCAGCTTAAATATTATTCAGATCCATATAGAAATAATATTTATATATTACATAAATCGTGAGAATTCATGTCATTAGGAGATAAAGACTTAATTGAATTAGCTAAAAATGTTTTTTCTGAGAAGTATGATTTTGCTGTAGGACCTGTACAATTCAAAGGTAAATCAGGTAAATCTTGGACTTTTGATGCTATCATAAAGAATAAACTAAATACTTTCGGAGTATTTGTTCGAGATTGGAAAAGAGAAATCTCGATTACACAGTTAAGGCAATTACATAAAGCTTGTATTGACACTAGTATTGAAGGGGGAATTATGATTTGTAATGTGGTTACTGATTTTTCTCGAGAATACAGTTCACAATTTGGAATTCAATTACTTTCAAGAGGACACCTTATTTCAACATTGCGAAGAAGGAGATTCCAAAACGATTATTAAACCTGCTCATTCCTCTATCTCTTTTTAGTATAAATAGTTTAATTCATTAAGGGGCTTTAGACAAATTCGATTGCTTTATTAAAAGTTTATAAGGCAATAAGATTATAATATAGTATAAGTACGAAATTCAAGCGATTCTAATTTGATTGTTACATATCAACTTAATGAAGAACTAGAAGATTTTGAGGAAATTGAAGTTAAGGAAAACGTTCCTTTGTTTGAATTATTAGATTCAAATAAAATTCTCCTTTTTGTAGATAAACACGATAGTAAGGTTTGGATTTGGGAGGGAAAAAATACTAATACAAGAATGAAATTTATTTCAGCACAAAAAGCACCTAATATAAGAGATAAACATGATTTTTCTTTTACAATTACCTCTGTCGATGATGGGGAAGAAACTGCCGCTTTTAAAATATTAGTTGGTCTTGTTTAAGTTAATTCTATATTCTTGAATAATAATCGGATATTTATTTCATAGATATTTTAATATCTTGATATAAAATTTATTATTTAATCCAACCATAAATGCCTAAAAATGGAGTTATTTAAAGATACAAAAGGTATAAGAAATAGATACAAGAGGCCATATGGAGCGATTTCTTCAAAGGGTACATTTGAAGAGATGATACAAAATGCCAGAAAAATAGCAAATGAGATCTCAAAAGAAAATGGAGTTATTGGGATAACCCTAAGTGGAGGACTTAGTAGAGGTTATGCTGATGATTTATCTGAAATAGATTTAATTATATATTTGGAAGATGATATTTATAACAATTGGATATCTGGTTTGGGGCCCATTCCTCGTAGTGATGCATTATGGCAAGATTGCTATGTAGATATTGAATTTCTTTCATTTGAAAAAGAAATTAAAGAGGATTGGGATTTAATAAAGAAATGGGATGCATCATATAATGAAATAATATTCGACCCAATGAATAAGATCGAAGCACTCTTAATAGAAAAAGATGTTCTTACCGCCCAAGAAAAATTGAACTGCCTTTCGAAAGCTTTTGGAAAATGTATGTATATCGGAAACTTGGTAATATTGCAATGGATTAAAAGAGGAGATCCATTAGCAGCGAATCAATTAATAACTAATGCATTATCTGGTCTAATTGATATGGTATTTCTAGCAAATGATGAATATCCTCCTTATGAAAAGTGGGCTTTAAATTATTCATACTCTCTAAAATGGTTGCCTAAAGATTGGAAAACCAAGATTTCTGAAATTCTTATTACTATGGAAATTTCGATAAAAGAGGCTGAAAGAAGACATGATTTATTTATTAAATTATATAAAGATTGTTGGGAGAAAATTGTAGGGAAGGAATCAAGAGATTTAGAAATTATTGATTTAATTACATTGCGTATATTACAATTTATTATAGATAATTCACCAGTTCCTATTGATAAATTTGCAGAGAGATTTGATATAAATCATTTATCATATGAACCAATATATAAGTTTACAGATATCATTATAAAAGATGAAGATAAAATTATAGTATTTAATAAAGATAGATATACTGAACAAAAAAGAGCAAATTTCCCTGATATATTAGAGTGGAGTAAACCTTTGCTTAACAAATTAAAATTAAAATAAGAGTAATATCGAAAATTGAGTCAGAAGAAGGATAAGCAAGAGGAGTATGTTTTTGAGTTCTACGACGATGAATATGCTGAATCCCTAGAGGAACATCCAGCTGTTATCAAGAATTATAATGATATATCATTTGAAGAGGATTTAAATGAAGAACAACTGAAAATTGTAAATAATATTAAAGGTCCTATGTTAATTATAGCAGGAGCAGGTAGTGGTAAAACACGAACAATCACTTATTCTGTCGCTAAATTATTATCATCAGGTGTAAAGCCAAGTGAAATAATGCTTGTTACATTCACAAATAAGGCAGCAAATGAAATGATTAAACGTGTAGAAGCTCTTCTAGGGAAACATCCAAAAGGAATTTGGGGCGGAACATTTCACTCTATTGCTAATCGCTTTATTCGAAGATATGCTAAAATGCTTGGTTTAAAAGCAAATTATATAATAATGGATGAGACTGATGCACGTGCATTAATGAAACTTTCAATTGAAAAGGCTAATGTCAAAGAAATCGAAGAAAGGTTTCCAAATTCAAGAATGGCAAAAGCTATATTATCATTTACAATTAATTGTAATAAATCAATTAAAGACGTGATCCTTTGGAAATACTCTCAATTTGATAGTATCGATGTGATTAAAAAGTTAGAGCAGGTTTTCAAAATTTATGGTGAGAAAAAAGCTCAAGATAATTTAGTAGATTTTGATGATTTATTAATCTATTGGAATCAATTATTAGATGAAAGAGCAATAGCTAAATTAATAGCAAAGAGTATTAAATATGTTCTTGTTGACGAATATCAAGATACTAATTACATCCAAGATGAAATTATATATAAAATTATTAAACAAAATCCAGACCAGAATGTTATAGCTGTGGGCGACGATGCTCAAAGCATTTATGCATTTAGGGGCGCTAATTTTGAGAACATTATCTTTTTTGAAAAAAAATATAAAAATTGTAAGAGATATACCATAACTTACAACTATAGAAGTGTTCCTGAGATCTTAAAGTTAGCAAATAATTCCATAGAGCAAAACAAAAAACAATTCAAGAAATCAATGCGTACTACACGCCCTAAGGGATTTATGCCTTATCAAATAAATTTAGGAGATGATATAGAACAAGCAAAGTTTATAGCTAACCAGATATTAAAATTACGAGCAGAGGGTTATGAATTAGAGGAAATTGCTATTTTAATTAGAGCAGGATCTCATTCATTAAGAATAGAACTAGAATTGAATGCTAAAAACATTCCATATGAAGTTCGTGCAGGTGTAGCTTTTTTTGAAAGAGCTCATATTAAGGATATGCTAGCTCATTTAAGAATAATTGAAAATCCTTATGATGAAGTCTCGTGGGCTAGGATTTTTTCAATTATTCAAGGAATTGGCACATCATCTGGATCAAAAATCTTTGAAGCAATATCTAATTTAGA
>JBHLLT010000010.1:0-107262 GCA_048938855.1 Promethearchaeota archaeon | reverse complement strand
TCTTTCTCTTTTTTCTCCTTTTTCTCCTTCTCTTTTTCTTTCTCTTTATCTTTATCTTTGTCTTTCTCTTTATCTTTGTCTTTCTTTTCCTTCTCTTTATCTTTGTCTTTGTCCTTTTCTTTTTCTTTTCCCATAAAATCTCAACTCTTTAATATATTATTTTAGTACAAATAAGAAACTGCAGCTATTTAAAATTATGTTTGTGTTTATATGAATCCATTTAAATTACATGGAGTTCAATCTAAGCCGAATCAGAAATCCAGAGGTCTAAATAACCATAATAAAGTCAATAAAATATAGTGCTGAGAATAAAATGATCAATATTAATAACAGATAAGATATGGTTTGTACCAGGATAAGATAATATCTGTAAAACTAGCTATTCCAATATAAATCAATTATAAGTTAAAAAATCTAAAAAAAAAGTAAAATTCTGATTTATAATCAGATTGAAATTTTATTATTAGGGAATAAATGTTTGAACTAATAGAGTACAATCCTTAATCCCATTACTCGCATCTGTCCCTGCTATTACAACTGTTAAATTATGAAACCCAGCAGATATTACTTTAGCAACTTGAAGAGTAACTGAACCATATTGAGTTCCATCAGAACCAAATATCATTTCAGGATAAGTAGGAGGTTCCTTTTTTACCCCGTCTAAAAAGAAGTTAATCTGAATTATTCCAGGTGATCCTACAGTTATGATAGCAAAGGTATTGAAAAGAAAGTAGACTGATTCTCCTGAATTTACGGTAAAATTAATTGTAAGTGCATCTATAACAATATCAGCCCCAGGGGGGGAGGTTGCATATCCAAGTCCAGTTGAATCATAGTTAAACCATGTGTTTTGAATACCAAAAATAGTCTCCACTTTGGGGAACACTACTGTATAAACTCCTAAGCCTAAACCCGATATTCCAACTAAAAGAGCTAAAAGAGCTAATCCTTTTCCACTTGACATAATATGTCTCACGTTTTCAAATTTATTTTATGTAAATAATAGGTTTTTTCTATATAAATAAGCGTGAAATGATACTGGTGACTCTTAAATTTAACTCTTATTTCTTGATCTTCTAAATGAAGACCTACTTACTAATATCTAAAAATGAGTAAATCTATTGGAATATAATCCTTCTAATAGAAAAAGATTTGAAATATTATTCTCAAAATGGCATTCCACTAATAAGGAAAGTGATATATTGTGCAAAATGTGGAAATAATTTAGATTAGAAAATGATATGAAGATAATAATAGGAAAAAAATTGTTTGATTTAAAGTTTTAGAGAATTAATAATAGTAAAATTTATCTGTTCCTTTTAGTTATCCAAATGAATTTATCAATTTACTTAAAAATATTAAAATTCAGTTAAAAAATAGTAGATTATAGATAAAATTTTTTTAATATCTAGAATTATTCTTTTTATCATTTGAAAAATAAAAAGAACTATGGCTCGGTTTGTATAGTGGTTAGTATTGGGGACTGTGAATCCCTAGAAGTGTAAGATAATTCTTGCTACTGGGGAAAGACGGGTTCAAACGAAAAGAATCTTATTCTTTTCGGAACAATTCCCGTACCGAGCCCTCCTTTTTTTTTTACACTATGGGAAATGGGGTAAAACTTTGACAGAATTAGATCCAGATAAACTTAGAGACCTTCCCGGATGGGAAAAAAATGCTCCAGTTCCTTTATGCATGGGAGGAGACTATCGTGCATTAACATTTTGTTGTAAACCGGGGTATTCACTGACATTTGGATTTAAATGCAGAAGAGACGAAAAATTGGAGGAGTTGGGGCTTGATCCAGAAGAATTTATCAAAATTAAAGAAGCTTTTTCGAGAGAAAACAATTGGGATTCCGAATTAGTGTGTTTTGGTTCTCTCTCGTATTGTTGTATGAGGCGAAATGGTTGTCCAAAAAGAGATTATGCATTATTTGAAAGGTATCCAAATATGACTTTAGATAAAATAATGACTATATACTTTCAAAAAAAGAAGGAATTGTCTAAAATAATATTGGAATCTATTAAGGATCTTGAAGGAAAAAAGAAAGCAAAACCATTTTTAGAATATTTCTGAAAGTTCATATTTCTCCCTTGAAGAAAGGGAAATTTTATATATTACCATTTTTTTTATTTACTGATAATGATCCTTGAAAAAGTTTTACCTCATCCTTATCGGGACGATATTTATATTAATGAAATAATAACTCCTCATAATAAGGTGACCGAAAGCGATAAACAAATGGTAAATCGCCTCCTTTTAGAAGAAGTCGCAAGAAGAGAGGTAGAAATATCAGTTTAAATTTGATCTACTTGTTTAAATTTTAAAAATTAAAAAAAAATTTTAGAATATAAATTATTTATTGATTTTTTTACAGATTAAGGGAACTACATAACCTAATACAAATGTAGCTAATGCATATCTAGCAAATCGATAATAAACACTAGGAATTGATATAAAATATTCAAATGGTACAAAGACGACAAGTAAAACAACTATCATTATAATAATGTTTAATATCTTCTGTTTGCTAGTTAATTGAGAGGGATCATATTTAACATATTCTTGCTCCAATAGATAACCAATGCCAAACCCTAATATCGCTCCTCCTACTTGAGCAAATCCTCCATGATCAGCATAAAGAACAGGTGGTGTAACTAATCCTAAACCTGCATTTGGAAATAAAAGAGTCCCAACAAGGAATAAAATTATAGCAATCGCAGCTATTAATATTATTTTAGCAACAAAATTTAATTTGTTGAATTGTTCCGAGAAAAAAGGTTCAGCATATATTATTAATAGTAAAACTCCAAGACCTATTAAAAATCCCCCTACCACATCTTGAAGATCGTGTACTCCAACAATCATTCTTGATATTGAAACAAGGAATATTATAACAGAAATAATTATTGGAACAATGGGCAGATTATTCTTTTTAAATTTATCTTTAAATTTATTTGCAAGATAGCCCCAAAAAGCTGTAGAATTTTGTGTATGACCGGAGGGAAATCCATAAGAAGGCTCTACAAAACCATATTCTTCACCAGCATCAACATTTGTGGCTGGTCTAGTATCTTGACCAATAGATTTCAACAATTGATTAAGATATTGAGAGATTAGTAAAACTACAGCTAGATTTTTAGCGTAATTCTTATTATACCCTAAATATAATATAGCTATGATAATTATAAAAACAATAGGCTCCCCGAGATAGGTAATAGCTTTGAAAATAGCTTGGATAGTAGAACTCGAACTATAAAAAGCTTCATTAAGTCCAGTGTAATATAGAATCAATCCGATTACTAATACCACTAAAGCGGTAAGTCCGATAATCATTAAAGCCCTTTTTGACAAATATTCTCTTTTTTCAGACATTTTTTTTTTAACCAATTTAGAATTGATTAAAATTGTATGTGTTGTGAATATTAATAAAGCTTTGTACAAAATTTACCAATAAAAATCAGAAATTACTGATAAAAAATATGTAAAAAGAGGTTTATCTAATCTATTTTAATATCAGTCTGTTTTTTATCAATTTTTTTAAGTTTTACTTCTAAAATACCATTTGTATATCGTGCTCTTGCATAATCTGAATTAATAGTTGATGGTAATTTAATTTCTTTATAATAAGCTCTACCTTTAATGTTAGATTTAGTTGAAATAGTTAATGAATCACTAGTAGCTTTTAATTCAATTTCCTCTTTTGTGACCCCTGGCATTTCACAAATAACTATAATTTGATCACCTTGTTCATTAACTTCTGTCAAAGGTTCTCTTACTTTTTTAACTTCTGGTTCTCCTGAATATGGTTTGGCTTTGAGATTGCCAAAAGAATCAATAATTGGTTTGCCATCAGGACTAATGTTAATGTTAAATCCATACGTTATTGGAAATCCAAATTTACCTTTATGCTTAGTAAATTCTCTCATAATATCTTCTGGTGAAAGATTCTGAAACTCTGGTGGCAAATTGTCCTTTACTTTTTCAAAAATATCTCTAAAAAGCCTTTGAAAATCTTTAGATCTGAATAGTTTTGTTGGATCTATTAAAAATTTATTGGGATCACTAAAAAATTTGTTTGGGTCTTCAAAAAATTTGGAAAAATCAATTGGTTCTTTTTTTTCTTCATCCTCATCCTCATCTTCATCATCATCTCTATTCTTTTTTGGCAAGCTCATCCCTCTTTATGAATAAATCATATTAAAAATTATTAATTAAATTTAATAAGCAAAATTTTTAATTAAATATTATAGTAGCTAAAAACTAATTAGTTTATAATCTAGAAAAAATTGTTTGGATTAATAAATTTATTCTACATATAAATTAAGTTATTAAAAAATAAAAATTGGAGAGTAGATTAAACTGTATTCTGAAATTTCGGATGATGAAAAGGAGATGTATATCTCAGTCTTACAAGAAGCCCCAATAATGCCTTTTTCTAATTTTGTGTCTCGAGGAGATATTGCTGATCCGATCGATATCGCACGTCCTCGTGGTTTCATAGATAGAGAATTATATAGACTTGTACAACAAACGTCTAGAGATAAAGCTAGTAGACTAATCCCAATTCTAGGTTCAGCTGGAACTGGAAAAACTCATGCTTATCATTCATTCAAGGATAAGGAACGTGAAAACAGGAAAAAGTTAGAAGGAGATCAAGAGGTAGAAGAAGTAGATGCTAGTAAGATTGGAACCTCTGCAGATTGGACGATTGTCTATGTTCCAAGTCCTCCGGCAAGTATTCGAGTCTTACTTCATGTTTATACCTGTATAATTGAAGAACTTGGAGCTGAATTAATAGATATTGTATCTGATAGATTAATTAAGAAATGGGGAGGAAGTAAAAAGGGAATATTCCAAAAACCTAAATTAGATGAAGTGATTCAGTTAGGAATAAGAGAATTTCCTGGTGTATTTGCTGATTGTGTAAAAGCACTTGTTACTTATCAATTAGACAAGAATAAAAAACCACTTGCTGAAAGGTGGCTGCTTGGAGAAGATTTAGAAGATGAGGAATTAAATGAATTAGGAATTAATTCTGTACTCGAAGAAGATGATGTATGCCTTGCAATGATTAAAATTATCACAGAAAATTTGGATAAAGTTCTTATCCTTTACTTTGACGAATTAGAGAGTCCGTATAGGATGTTAGGGGAAGCTGCTGAGATGAAATTCCTTGAAATTTTAAAACGATTATATAATGAAGTTAAAGGCCTAGTTATAACTATAGCAGTGTTGAAAGAAATTTGGCCAAGAATTATTGAAATCGCAGATGCTCCCTTGAGATCACGAATGGAACCTGAACAGGAATTAAAACCATTTAGTTTAAATGACCTAAAAATCTATTTTTCAAAATCTATGGAAGCATTTTGGGAAAATAATAACCTAAATCCTCCCTTATATCCATTATTTCCATTAAATGAAAAATTGATTGAAATGATTTATGATAAAACAAAGGGTAATCCGAGAAATTCAATTAAACTCTGTAGAAGGTTCATAGATAAAATAGTTATGGAGGAAATGTCAGTAGATGAATTATTAAAAGCTGGAGCAGAGATAGTAGCCACTGCTAGACCTAAAACCGAATTGGAAGCGGAGGAAGTTATTGATTTTTCCAAACCAAGAGAAGTTATTAAAAAAACGATTGAGGATATTTTAGCAGAAGAAGAATATTCCATTGAGGTGAATCCACAATCAGTTGCTGGAGCTACGTTGAAGTATATAAACATGGTTGGAGAAGAAAAAAAGAAAAAGTTTAAGACACAATTGGAGTATAAATTCAAGCTTGGAAAGAAAACACAGACATTAGCAGCTTTAATCGAAGCTGAAGGTAAAAAATGGGGTTTAGAAATTCCTTCAATTAAAACTTTCGACAGAAGTGCTGGAGTAGCAGGATATTATGCTGCGAAACGTTTAAAAGATGCAATCGCAGAAAAGCAAATTGACTATGGATTGCTAATTGTTCCTCAAGGAACTGGGGGCGCTAAATATGAAATGATACTCAAAGATAATCCAAATCTCCATAAAGTAGAATTGAACAATGATATGGGAGAGAAATTGATTGCTAATGCATTAAAATATCCAACAGAAAAAGGATGGGAGATATGTAAAGTTATTTTCAAGGATATTGGAGAATATCAACCTCCTGTAGCTGAAGAGCCTCCATCTAATGAAGAAAATATCAAATAATTTTATCTTTTTTAAATTTTTTTTATAAGATCTCTTACGTTTTCATCAATACTATCTAATTCTTTTGCTAATTTAGAAGCCCTTTGAGTATAGTTTCTTAATTTTGTCAACATATCAACAAGCTCATGTTCTTCAAAAGTGAGTGAAATATCAATTAATCTTTCAATTGGTTCACTGAAATTATCATAAATTTGGAATTGATTGACTTCTAGATTAATCAATATTTTATCGATCTCTTTGTATAGATTTTCGCGTTCCTTTAGTAGATCAGGAAAAAGGCCTACCTGTTCCCCTTTATTCAACAAAAACGATGCAATTTCTTCTTCTTGTATAAGTTTTGCCAATTCTGCAGCTTTTATAAAATTCTTCTTAGCCTTTCGATAAAATTCTTGGTTTAATAAATCTTCAGCAATTTTTACTTCAGCTGCAAGTTTTTCAGGGATTTGTTCTCCAAGATTAATCAGTTCACGTGCTTCAGATAACTTTCCATCGTCAAGCATTTTTTTAGTTCTATCATTTATGGTTTCTTTAATAATTTTTGGCTCTTTTAACTTCTCCATTAAACTCAAAATTGAGTTAATCGCATTGTTCAAGATTTGAGTCATTTTATTTTTATCATCTGTATAGTTTTGACTAATAATTTCTTCAACGTTAGCAGATAAACTTTTTACAGAAACCAAGTCTTCTTCCTCTTGTAATATAAAACTCAAATAGAGGTTTTCTTTTTCTAGTGATTCAGATGTGATTTTTTTTGAGAAATATCTATTATCACCCTCCCATTTTGTTATTTCTAACAAGTGTTTTTTATCATGTCCTTCTGAGAAATCCTTTAAAATACTTGGTGATAATTTATCTCCCTGTTTCAAATAGTATTCCGCGACAACATTGGGTCCAAACGATGGATCAATTTCATATAAAATTATTGCTCGTGGCATTTTATTAAATCTTTGATAATATTTTATTAGTGATTAATTATATTTTTTAGACTTAATAAGTCTTAATAAGTAAATAGGATAAGTGTATACCCCTAAATGGTTTACTTTTTTAGAGTTAATGGTTCTCTTTTCAATCTGAATTGTTCTTGAAAAAGACTAATATCACCATTATACCACTGTGAATATTTTTTACTAAAGATTTGATCGATTTTCTCTATAGGAACATCAGCATATGAACCATAATCACCAATATATTCCACAAATATATTTCCATCTTCACCAATAGGTTCAAATAAAGCGTCATTTTCTCCATCAAATTCAATAATTGGAAGGAAACCTCCTTTTATTGAAGTTTCTCTGTCAAAAACTGGAGTTGCTTTTACCCATTTCCCATTTAAAAATAATTCACTATATGCATGACAATGGAATGCATTTGTACCCATTAAATCTACTACTTTCTTAGAGATCTTATGGTTAATAATATCAACCATATGAATTCGCGCAGGAATATTAACAGCGCGAGCAAACGTAGATAAAAGTGTAGCTTTTGACATACAAAAACCGTTCATTCGGCGAAGAGTCACTGATGCTTTAAGATTTGCTTTAATCTTTGGATAATAAGTAAACATATTATATTTAATCTTATTTTGAACCCAGTAAAATAAAGCAACAGCTTTTTCTTTATCTTCCTTTAAACCTTTTGTTATTTCAATAGCCTTTTCTTTTACACGTTTCTTATGAAAATCAAAGAATTCCGTTGGTTGTAGATAAATACTCAAATCTTCCATGATTAAGAAAAAAATTAATCATTTTAGAATATTTCTTTTTGGATCTATAAATAAATGTATAATCAATTTATCTCTTAAAAGGAATGAAATTAGATTGATTTTAAAAATAAATTTATATCATTAAATTTTTATAATTCTATTACTACGTAAAAAATGAGATTATTTATATCAGTTTAGTGAAAGTTATTGATTGGTTTACTCCTTGTGCGTTTTGATCCCCTCTTTGGGCCAAAAATATTTTTAAAAGCACCAGAATCTTTAGATAATGATCTTATTAAAGATATCCCTTCATTAATAGAACTTCCAACAAAAGGAGTGTTTATTCATATATTTAAAAAAATTAAAACCGCAAATTTGTTTTTTAAACAACCAAATAAGTTTGCTAGAGGAGGTTATGAAAGCTTCCTAATTACTATTATTACCGATATTAAAACTCAAATTAGTTTAATGCTTGCAAATAAGCTTCTTGAAGGTTTTGCGAATTACCTTATAAATCTTGAAGATGCATATCTTGCATTTGATTATGAACCTAAAGAACATAAAGCAGATCCTGTTAAATTGAAAATGATTGAGAACTTCTTTTTTTCCTATTTTGAATCTATTAAACCAGTACTTAAAACTTTAGAAATAGCAGAGCAAAGATACCAAACTTTATTTCAAGCAGCCCGAGATGCCATTTTCATAGTAAACCGCGATACTGGCGTTATAGTTGATGTAAATTTAGAAGGAGAAAGATTAGTGGAAAAAACAAAAGAAGAAATTATAGGTAATAATGCATTAGATCTTGAATTATTTGATGAGGGATTAGTAGATCCTACTATGGTTCAACATTTAATAAAGCAGCCACCCCCCATAATTTCAAGGATAAAAAAATCAAGTAAGAAGCAATTATATTTAGAAGTAAACGTAAATGAGATTGAGTTGGGGGATGAATATTTTATCCAATATCTTTTTCATGATTTATCAGACATCCATATGGTAGAAGAGAAACTTAAAGGACATGCAGATAAAATTGATACGTTGAATAAATTTATTAGTATAACAAATCAAGCAAGTGATCTTAATGATTTACTGAAAAAAACTGTAGATTATTTCTCAGACTTTTTAAATTTAAATGGGTGTTGTATATATTTAGTTGATAAAAAACAACAGATTGCTAAAATCAAGGCACACAGAAATCTCCCACAATTCTTCTTTGAACAAAATGACAATATAAATTCATTGGAGTCTCCTTATGATATCGTATTTGCACAGGGTGTAGCGTTATTTAATGAAAATTTTCCTGATATAACCAAAAAATTTTTTAAAGGTGATAATTCTATTAATGGAGCAGTAATCCCTTTATTTTCAAAATTTGAAATTATTGGATCAATTAATATGATTTTAAATGAGAAAACCAATATAACTGTTGAAGAAATGGAATTAATAATTACAATTGGCCTAGAGATAGGCACAGCCATAGAAAAAATGCAAAATCAAGAAAATTTAATACTTAGTGAAGCAAAAAATGCAATATTACTTAACCATATTCCCTTTTCAATTTTTAGGATTTCGTTAAATGGTATTTTCCAAGATATTAAATTGGATAAAAAAATCGAAAAAATTCTTGAGATAAGTACAAATTCACAAAATCTCATTGGAAAAAGTATAAATAATATATTACCAGATTCAATTGCAGCAGACGCTTTAAAAAACATAGAAAAAGCTCTTGAAACTCAAAGAGCAGTAGTTATGAAATTTAATATCCCATATCAAGATAGTCAGATTATATTTCGTTCAGATATTATTCCAATTGGGAAAAATGAGGTATTAATCTTTCTACAAAATTTAACTAGAACTTGGTAATTTACTTAAAATCGATCGCAGTTTTTCAGCTTTCTCTTGTAATTCGAGTGAAAGAGAATCATCTCCCAATTCAAGACAAATATTACTTATATTCATGAATAAATTAATTGCTTCATTAAAATTACCCTGTTCTAATGCATTCTGAGCTTTATCCATTAAAACATCTCTATCAAATATAGGTTTTAATAATGGGGATACTTCCGTATCCATATCTAAAAGATCAGCTATAATCCGGATCATTTTAGGTCTATTATTTGGATCAATAGCAATGAAGGAGTAAGTTTTTTGTCCCATTAATCGTTCGATGTCCTCTATTTTCATAGCACTGGATAAATCTTGTTTGTTTGCAATAACTGCCAAACGAGCATAAGGAACTACCTTATTTACTAATTCAAAAAAATATCTACTTTTTTCGAGGTTTTCTAATGTTGAGTCTGTCATCAACAAAACTGCATCACTTCCTCGTATAAATTTCTCCCAAAGAAAATCGAATTGATCTTGTCCAGCAAAATCCCATAAGTAGAAATGTAATTTACCAATTTTTATAGTTGCAACTTCACCTGTAATAGTAGGAATATGTTGCATGGGAATTTCTTCTGATTTTATGAGTTTTGTTGTTGTAGTTTTCCCAACACCAGAAAATCCTACAATAGATATTTTTGCTTTTAAATTTCTATGAATTGTGTCAACAATAGGATTAAAAACATCAGATATTATATTAATGGTGTCGTCCTTGAGATTATCAGCATATATATCCAAAAATTCTTTTTTAAAGCTTTTTAATTGCGGCTCAATATTTATAAAATCGTCTCCTAATCCAGTTACAAAAAGAAATAATAAATCTAAATCTTTATCGGTAATATAGGATAATCTATATTTAAAAAACTCATAAGATGCTGTTTCCTCTGCGAATTTTGAAAATGCTGGCTTTTTGATGTTTAAATAGACATTGGTAAAGAGGGAATCATCTATACCTTTAGCATAATTTCGTTGGTATATAATATTATCATTTAAAATTATATAGACTTGTCGTAGCATGGGACTTGATTTGAAAACTATTAATTTTTATTGATAATATTGATTCAATTTTTTCTTTAAATCATCTAATATCTTAATCATATTATCTTGTTTTACAGTTTCAGATAACAAAATTATATACTTAAAATTAGGATGATAATTATTTATATCTTCTATTACCATATTTAAAATTTTAGCACCAGGGCTTATAATACTAGTCTTAGTTGTGGTAAATTCAGTTGACTTACTTAAATGATACAATTTCTCATATAAATAAAACAGTGTACTGGTATCAAAATCATTTGACATTTCTTGTATAATTAAGTTATCATCATGATTAGATACAAAACAACTTGTTTTAGATAATCCACTTATAGTATTCTTTACAATTTCTTTTAAGTTAGACGTATCTTTAGAAAAATTACTTATAGTATCTGAGATAGCATTGTAAGTCGTGTAAATCAAATTAGGATGCAAACTTGTGAAATAAATTGGTAGTTCCTCGGGAAGATCTAATTGCTTTATAATTTGTCGTCTTATCAAGGCAAGCATTGTACCTATTTTTTTTGTAATTAGAAGATCAATTTTATGAAGGAATAAGATAATTTTTGCTTCAAATCCATGTTTTTTCTTAATTTCATAAAGCTTTTTAACATCATCAAGAATATCTTGTGAATTTTTAATCCAGGTTGGATAGTCAAATACATATATGATAGCACTGGTATCTCCAAATGTTATAAGTTGTTTTTGTTTATCCTCCAATAATGTTGGGAGCGATTGACCAGGTGAATCTAATAAACTAATTTTTAAATCCATAAAATCATGTACAGTATACTTAATTCCTATGGTAGCTTCAAGGGGAAATATTATTAATTCATTTGGGTCTTCTCCATCAAATATTACTCTTTTTATTGTTGTTTTTCCAACCGCTGGAGGTCCAATCATGGATATTTTAGTTGCCATAGTCTAACCTCTTTTCTTCTATTCAATTAAAGAGTTCTTTTTATAAAACAATAATAGAAAAAATATTTAAACTTGAGTGAAAGAAAAGACAAAAGCCCTAAACTTAATTATTTTTATCGATCAAATTTTAGAAGCTATTAAATCAATAATGTCAATAACTTTTATTTTTTCTTGGAATTCTGATTCCAATTGATCATAAGCATCCTTTAAATTTCCTATACAAAAAGGACAACTGGTTGTTAAGATATCTGCTCCAGAGTCTATAGCCTGAATTATTCTTTCTTTTGAAATTTCTAGTGCTAAATCCGGAAATTGACTTTTAACACCCCCTCCTGCTCCACAACACCATGCGTTTTTTCGGTTCCTTTTCATTTCAATTAGTTCAACACCAGGTATATTTGATATGACTCCACGAGGGATTTCAAAAAAATCCATATGACGCCCAAGATGGCATGGATCGTGGAATGTAACTTTTAATTTTTCCTCTTGTTGTGGTTTGAATTTAATTTTATTATTGATTATGAGATTTACTATTATTTCTGTTATATGTTTTACTTCAAATGGTAAATCTTCTCCAAGTAATTCTGGATAATCTTTTTTCCATGTTCTATAGCATCCTGCACATGCAGTAAAAATTGTATTTACACCCAAATTTTTATAGACATCAATATTATGCCTCATAGTATCGGTAAAGGATGAAATATCCCCAATTCTTAATCCTATGGAGCCGCAACACCACTCATCCTTAGAAATTGCAAAATCTAGCCCTCCTATTTTTAAAATTTTCATCATATTCTTTAAAGTATCAACCTGTCTCAGAGGCATTGTACAACCTCCAAAGAACATTGTTTCGGCTTTATCCCTTATCTCAGAGAACTGTTCCGTCCATTCAAATTTTTTGGCTTTTTGTTCACCATAGGGATTTTTCATTGTATCATTATTCATATAACTAATGATATTTTCATGAGAATCAAGAGGAGCAAAACCCGCTTCGATTAAATCTTTTCTCAATGCCTCCCAAACTTTGATATGATCGATCCAATTACATGTTGGAAGAATAATATTCTCATTTTGTGTCATATGGCAGACTTCAGTACAATTACCACATTCTGAACATTGATATACCCAATTAGCAAGCTCTTTACTAAGAGGGATTTTCCCTTCTAATAGACTTTTAAGTACATTCATCCGTCCTCTTGAAAAATAGATCTCAAACCCTTCTTCTCCTTTTGCTTCTTTAACTGGACATGTTAAATACCTGCCAACAGCAGGTCGAATGGCAAACCCGCAATCTCCACACCCCATACAAGAAAAAATAGCTTTCCATTCCTTTTTCAAATGGTTTAACTCACTCATTTTACTTATCACCCCATAAATTGAATTTTCCTCTACTTAAAATCATTTGTGGATCCAATGTTTTTTTGATTGATTTCATTAAACTATAATATTCCTCTGGGTAAGCACCAATTTCCACCATTAATTGAGACATAAATTCTCCCATCATATACCACTGTACCCCATATTTAGTGACTCTTTCTAATAACGATTTCCACAACGCAAGATTCAAGTCATCAATAAATTCATGGACTACACCATCAAAATAACTCCAAAAACTGGTAAAGCCACATGTAATTTCCACATTGTTTCCATCTATAAGCAATATAGGTCCACTTCCAGATATAGGACGATTACCAGCGACATCTAATATTTTTCGCATATCCTCATCATGTTCCATATCCCACTGATCAATATCGTTCATAATTTTTGGATATGTATTAATGGGACAAAAGCATTCTGCAGTTAATGGCTGCATTGTAGGAAATATTCCCCATAAATTATGGTAGAATTGCCAATGCCCTTGTTCGACATAATGCCATTTAGCAATATTTCCATCTACAATTTCTGGACCTAAGTATTCCGCTTTATTTTCTTGCATTATTATATCTAAAGTTTTAACTTTCTCTTCCAATTCTATCTCTGAGTTTGCTTCTATTGTGTAAAATATCATCCCTCTTTTCTTTTTTAAGTGATTCCAGAGTGGCATAGTTCCTTCTTGCGTAGTTATTCTTACAATTAGATCCATGATATACATCGCATCATAAACATCAATTCCTCTTTGTCGTATTTCATTCAAGATCTTAGCTGATACTTCTCTCTCTTTACGGGGAAGTTGAAACGTTTTATATTCGGCATATTCGGGCTTTGGGAATACTTGTAATGAAACTTTTGATTTTACTCCGAAAATTCCATTGTCACCACAAAATAATCCCGCTAAGTCTGGGCCATTTCCAAATCTGTTGAAAGGAAATCCTGAGAATTTATTTGCTTGAGAACCGGTCTCAATGATTTCACCAGTGGGTAAAACAACTTCAAGTGAAACTAATTGATTAGTACACGCCCCATATTTCGCGCAACCACCTCCACCAACAGAGTGATGTGAAATACCACCCCCAATTGAAGCAGACATTCCTGATCCTGGACCCATACATCCCGTATATAATCCAAAATTACAGAGGTATTCATTTAATTTCGCCCATGAAATTCCAGCCTCAACAGTAACAATTAGATTTTCTTGGTCCAAATTTAGGATATTATCCATTCTTTTCATATCTAAGACAATTCCAGTATCTCCAATGGGTTTACTCCCTCCAAACTCACAAATTCCAGCACCTCTTGGAACTACGGTAATGTTTTCTTCATTTGCAACTTTAAGAATCTCTGAAATTTCTTGAGCATCCTTAGGCCTTATAACGATATCAGGAACTCCTTGTAAAACAATATCTACATTCCGTGAATATGCATGGCGTACATAAATGTCGTTAGATATGTATTTATTTGATACAATTTTCTCTAATTTATTATATATTTCTGACATTTTTGTAATATCCAAATAAATTTTAATTAAAACAATTTATATTAGAAACATTGAAGTACTTAAATATATTCCAATTTAAAGTAAGGTTATAATTATTAGAAAAAATAATAATTTGAATAATTTTGAAGCTACAGGTGTAAGAAATTTATTATAGGGGTTATATCTTAATACGGCTAAAAGCAATTGGGACAGAATGGAGGGTTGTTGAGAAATTGACTAATTTAAAATCAACAGAACCAGATGAAGATTGGAAAATTACTTATGCTACACCAATATATGGTGGTTGGGATGTAATTGTAGAGTGTTCCTTTTCTAAATTAAGAGATATAGATAAAATTGTCACATTTTGTAGAGTTGATAAAGACTTATCTCAATGGATCGAAGAAACCACCACGCTTATGGGTTCTAAAAATGATTACCCTAGCTAAATTTTCTTATACATCTAATTTGATTAAATTAAATTCAAGGTTTTCTTTTTAAATAATATAGGAAATTAGGTTGGTATTGATTGGAATATTCAGGTAAATATGCTATAATTGTAGTCATTTCTTTTTTCTTATTTATCCCAATGATTTTTGGAGTTTATATTCAATATACTTTTATTACTGTATTAGATCCGTTCTTTATTCTAGCATTTTTATTAGGTTTAGTTGTACTTATAATTCTTGGGAAGTTTATTGAAATATTTATTTTTAATAATGAGAATATTGAATTGATGCGAAACCACGACGTTATGAGCGCATTAATTACTAAAAACAACAGATTTGTATTATATTTGTTCTTTCCTCTTACAATAATTATGGAAGAATTAATTTTTAGATATTATTTAATCGGCTTCTTGAGTATTTCACTAAATTTTAGCGAAATTTCTGTAATTCTTATTTCGAGTGTAGTTTTCTCTTTATATCATATTCATACATGGTTTGCATTTAAGAATTTAACTATTTTATTGATAAACTTGGCATATACATTCTTAATGGGACTATACATTGGTTATATATTCTTAAACGTAGGTATTTTACCCTGCATATTAATCCATTATATTCTGGCATTTTTTCTGTATTATAGTCTATACAGAAGGTATTTTAAAGCCTAAAACAATAAAGAATTTATTTTTTCCAGATTTTATATTATTAATTTTCAATATTCAGATGTAATAAAGGAATTTTTATGAAAGTCTATTTCCGAGAACTAACCATCGCTGATATTCCAGCAATAAAAGATATTAGTAAAGATATTTGGGAGGGAGATGATTATGTCCCTCATGTTATAGAAAAATGGCTCCAAGATAAGAGAAGTATGAATTATGGTACATTTGAGGATAAAGATAAAACAAATTTAATAGGATTTGGACGTGTAAAGCTATATAATAATGATGTAGCATGGTTAGAAGGAGGAAGAATAAAAGTTTCATATCAAGGTCAAGGAATTGGTAAAATGCAATTAGGTTATGCTGTAAAATATGCAGCTAAATCAGGAGTAAAGGTAGCTCAATATGATACTGCTTCTGATAATTATGCATCAATAAAATTAGCAAAGTTTTATGGATTTGAACAAAAAAAATGTATGGATCTAGTAATGGTAAATTCTGATGATGTTAAATTATCCGGCAAAATTAATCCTAACATTGATGTACTTACTGATGATGATGCAAAACAGATTTATAAGGAATTTAACATTGGTCCTGGAGATGAGATTTGTATTGGTTGGTCTTTCATTCCATTAAAATATATTAATACTGAACTTGGTTCATGGATTTATAATAAAGAGGCTATTTTGCAAAAAATTGAATTCGAAAACCCTCATGATTATGAGCTTCCATTAGAACAAGAAGTATGGATGATAGTTTATGGAAATCCAAAAGGGGCATGTGATTTAATTCAATATACAATTCAAAAGGAGCTTGAAACTAAAGGAACAAAAATTTTTGAGGTATTTTGTAAACATGATGTAGTAGATCTGATCAAGAAGATAGGATTTCAATATCATGAAGATAAACGATTTGGTGTCTTGTTATTTGAAAAAGCTTTAAAAAAATAAAAAAGAATAAAAAAATTTATTGACTTTCAATACTCATTTGGTATTCTTGAGTTTTCTTGCTTCCACAATGAATACAATATGCAACTCCTGTTTCTGATAAGGATTGAAGCATTGTATCAGTGAACTTATTTCCACATTCACTACAAAAAGTTATTTCGGAGTGAACTACCTGAGGAGTTTTTTGTATGGGTACAATTGGCTCTTCTTCCTTTACCTGAGCAGGTTGAGTCGATTGTTGCTGCGTTGGTTGTTGTTCATTGGGAACCTCACAGCATTTCTTTGGCTTAGGTTTCCCCGAAATTGCGTAATATAACCCTTCAAAAATCTTATAAATCAGTAGACCTATTCCTTTAAATAGATAATAAATACCTTTAAACAAATAGTAAATTAAATAGCCAATTCCTTTCAAGACATAATAAACTAGAATTACCGCAAGCACTAAAACTGCAACAACTCCAATAATTACAAGTACTTGTGCAAAGAGTGGTTGGGCTAAAAACCAGTTTACAATTTCTTGCCAAGCAGTAGCAATATTACTAAAATCGAACACTATTTTATCACTTCATTTAATTTGTTTTTACTTAATTATGGGTAGATCTTAGTCAAATTAAAAAAATTTGGAGTCCAGTTTTTAAAATTAGTTTAAAAGTAAATTTTTTTTTTAAATTAGTTAGAGCTGTCAAATTGATTTTTATTGAATTCATTCATCATTCTAAACGCTATTACAGCATGCTTTATCCTACTCATTATTGGAATTGTTACTTCTGAATTAGATTTAGACTCTGATTTTCTAAGAAAATCAAATGTCCATCCAGAACCAAAGCATACGCAGATACATGGCTTATTAAATTTTTGTATTAATAATTTAATAGCTCTAAATTGCTCGATTGCCCAATTTGTGGCCATCGAACCCATTATTTGAAGTGGCCATCGAGGAACTGAAAAAATATATAAAACGCAATCCACATTCTTATCTTCGAAAATCGCATTTATAACAGGAATAAATGTTTGAAATATGGAAGGCCCTAAATCAATAGTACCCTTAATTGATACCCAATTAGGGATTACTGAGTTAATAATAGCTATAGTATGTTCGCTTAAATTTGCTAAGCTTAAGCCTTGTTCTTCAATTTCATCACAGGCCAAGGCTCCCAAACTTCCAGAACCTGTAATAATAGACACATTTTTTCCAACGGGCAAGGGTTGAGTGGCAAATACGTGTGCTATATTAAACATTTCATAAAAATTGTTTACTCTAAAAATTCGTGGATTTTGCTTTATAACGACATCATATATTCTATTATTCCCCGCCATTGAACCAGTATGACTGGTAATTGCTTTTGACCCTATATCGCTTTTCCCGTTTTTTAAAATTAGAACCGGTTTTACCATATTTTTAAACGTTTCTAATAATTCTTTTCCTCGTTTGGTGCCTTCTAAGTAAAGAGTAATGACTTTAGTTTCAGGATCTTTGTTTAAATATTTTAATAGATCGACCTCATCAACATCTACCTTGTTTCCGATTGTGATAGTTTTAGAAAAGCCAATTCCTTTGTCAGTCGCCCAATCTATAAATATGTTGCCAAGAACTCCAGATTGTGCTATAACTGCTACTTTTCCATTAATTGCTTCATCAAAACTCATATCTGCAGTTGTAAATTGATTATTAAAATCTGTTACTCCTACGCAATTTGGACCTATAATTCGTACTTTCGACTTTTTAGCAATATTTTCAATTTCTTTCTGAATTTTTATAAATCTTTCAACACCAGTCTCTGCAAAACCAGCCGATTCAATTACTATACCCTTCACACCTTTTTCGATACAATCCTTTACTGTTTGAAGAACGAATTCATTTCCAACAAGTATTATTGCTAAATCGATTTCTTCAGGAATATCTTTTACACTTTTAAACGCTTTATGACCATGTATTTCTTTTTTTTTTATATTAACTGGATATGTTTTAAACTCTGATTCCAATAAATATTTCGTTGTATTATATCCAAATTTAAAACTATCTGACGCTCCAATTATCGCGATTGATTTTGGGTGAAAAAAAACATCCAATTCTGACATGATATCAACTCTTTCCAGAATAGAATTACAAATAGTGATATAATTGGAAAAATTTTTTTTTGAACTTAAAGATTCGGTCATAACCAATAAAAATGCTTAGTTTAAATATTATGTTTAAGAGATTTTTGAAAGGTATAGATTTATTTTATTAATGTGAGAATTAATGGTTATCCTCGGCAAGACAAATAAAATTCAAGTTATATGCCCAATTTGTAAAACACGGGATGCTGTGGGTATACCACCTTCAAGATTAAATAAAGAAACCCAATTAACTACAGTTTCAGTTCATAAAGGTTTAATTTGTCCGCATCACTTTCAGTTTTTTATCGATAAGAATTTTCAAATTCGAGGTTATCAAAAAGTAGATTTGGAATTACCCCAGGATAACTCTAAGATCTTAAGGAATGGTGTAAAAGCTTTTAATGTGTCTAAGGAGAAATATGGTAATTATTTCCAAAAGCTAATTTTTAATGGAGATAAAGTTGAATTTAAGCCTATAGCTAAACAAAAAGAAATCAAACCAAAAGTTTTAACACAAAATCACAAAATAGAAAGAAAAAAGATGAGTTCAAAAGAAATTTATGAAGAATTTTGGGAATTTATTGATGATTACAATGAACTTTTTCTTGATTACAAAGCAAATGATAAGAGAAGAACAACACATCAAATTAATTCTAAAATTGGTAAATTTATAACGATTGAAAATTAGAATAAGAATAGGAGTTTCATGAATTCTCGTTATTTTATAGATTTTTACTTCTTTACTTAAAATAATTTTTAACTTATAGAAATGAAACATTACTTCTATAAGAAAATATCATTGTTTGTATGAAAAAGATATAAGAAAATTTAAAATTCAGTACTTAATTTTCCAAAATAATAATTTTAATTAAATAAAATCTAAAAGTTGAAGATTAGTTAATGGGTTGGAAATTATGAGCTATAAATTACCGGATGAAAAAGATTTGGAAGCTATGATTGGTATTGTCGGTAAAGAGTATGCAACAAATAATAAAGCGATTACTGCAGGTTATCTGGCAAAATCGGTAATGGGTTTAGAATCACAAATTCCCGATATTGTCGTTAGACCAAAATATGTTGAAGAAATACGTAAAATCTTGATATACTGTTCTGCAGAGAAGATTGCTGTAAGTCCTGTATCTGCTGGTCTATCAGGTGGTTTTGCATGCCCAACTATTAAACCAGGTGGAGTATTGCTTGATTTAGGCAGAATGAATAGGATTATTGAAATAGATGAGGATAACCGCTATTGTGTAATAGAACCAGGGGTCACAAATGGGCAGCTTTGGAGTTATATGCATAAATACCATCCAGATTGGGCACCTCCAATTCCTGATGGGGCTCCACCCGCAGCAACAGTTATGGGTGATGCAATCGATCGAGGATTCTCTCTATACACATCTTCAGTAGGTCCGCAAGGAGATAACTTTATGTGTGGTGAGATTGTATTCCCTAATGGAGATGTAGTACGAACTGGTTCGTGGGCTCTCCCTTTTGCTAAACCTTTTTATAAGTATGGGATAGGACCTGATATGTGGTCTTTTCTTATGGGGAGCCAGGGGGCATTTGGCGTAGTTACAAAAGCTGCTGTGAAAATATATCCCCACCCTAAATTTAAAACTGTTGTTGTTTGGGGTATGGACAATCCTTACGATATGCAGGATTTGACTCTTGAAGTTGCTAAACAAGAATTTGGAATTAGCCATCATACTGTTATGGTTCAAGGAGGAAACTACCCCCTTGTAATGGCTCGATGGCCCAAGGATAAAATCCCTCACGATTATGCCTTCTATAAAGAAATTGGTATTTCTCAGTGGTGGATGAATTGGGAAACATGGGCACAAACTCAAGAAGAACTTGATTATGCAACTAGTAAAATTGATAAAATGGCTGAAGATTTTAAAAAAAGAGCAAAAAGCCCTGATGCTATTGTCAAACAGGAACTACATCCTAAACAGATCGCAAGTCGAATGAAAAAGCCAAATAAAATCGCTATTCCTTATAGCTTTTGGGAAGCAGGCTTTCTTTTCATTACTTGGTATACTCCATGGCCGGAATGTGGGCATTTTGCTGACATGTATACGAAAAAAATGGAAGATTATGGATTCCCCCCAGTAATATGGATTGCAAGTATTGAACGATGTAGACAAGCAATCTGTATGCCAATCGTGTGCTTTGATTCTACTAAACAATCCGACTTGGAAAAGGTTCAAGAGTTGAATCAGGATACAACTGAATATGCACTTAAACAAGGCTGGTTGAATTACCGCCCTGATCCTTATATTCACGTACAAGCTTATTATCAAGCTGGTATGTATTGGAAATATTTAAGAGCATTCAAGAAGCTTGTTGATCCAAATATGATAATGCATCCAGGAAGACTAGCTCTTCCATAAAATAAGGAGGTTGATAAAATAATGGCTAAAACAGGAATGGAAAGATTACAAGAATTAAAAAAGGATATTTATAAATGTATTCATTGTAAAGCATGTAGATTTGCCTATTCTGGTGAACCTGATAAAGAAGGAATTGGGGAATATACTGGAAAACAAGGAACTGTGCTCTATGAAGGAATGGTCGACGCTTGTCCAGCAGGGATCGAATATGGCTGGGAAGCTTACTGGAATGCAGGAAAAATATGGATTGCTCGCTCTATTTTAAGTGGTGATTTAGAATTTACAGAAGAAGTTCGAGATGTTATTTTACCTTGTATTACATGCGGTCAATGTTCGGCTCAATGTGAAAATAAGGTTAGAACAGTTGATATTATCGAAGCATTAAGAGCCGCATGCATGGAATCTGGCGTACCAATGATAGACAAGCATGAACTAGTAGATAAATTAGTAAAAGAACGAAATAATCCCTATGGGGGTGCTGCTGACGAGCGACTAAAATGGGCTAAAGATGCGGGTTTAGAAAAGTTTATTAATAATAAAGAAGCAAAAATTGCTTACTATGTAGGATGTACCGCTAGTTATCGACAAGTAGAGGTAGCAATAGCAACAGCCAAATTATTTGAACAATTAGGAATGAATTTTACATTGGTTGCTGATGAAGTTTGTTGTGGAAGCCCATTCTTTAGGGTGGGAGCTGTTGATACTGCACAAGAATTAATGAAGAAAAATCTTGAAGCATTTAAAAATGTTGAAATGGTGTATTTCAGTTGTGCTGGGTGTTATAGAACATTTACTATTGATTATCCAAAATGGATGTCTGAAGGTGAAAAACTTCCTTTTAAAACACAACACGCTTTTGAACTTGTAGCAAGATTAGTAGAACAGGGGAAAATTAAATTTAAAACCAATAAAGAATTGAAGGGAAAAGTAGTCACCTATCATGATCCTTGTCATACAGGAAGGCATTTCGCAGTTGATATGGAACAAGATATGATTGAGAAATCGACTAATCTTATGATGGATAGTCGAAAAATTAAAGAAGCAATTGATGCGTGGTATGAAGTCCCACGGATTATTCTTAGAAAACTTGAAGAAGACGTTGGAATAAAGTTCAAAGAGATGTATCGAATAAAACTAAATAGCATGTGTTGTGGAGCAGGTGGCGGTGTAAGGGCTGGATATCCTGAATTTTCAATAAAAACAGCAAGTCTTCGATGTGATGAAGCGAATGCTGTTGGAGCAGATATCTTAACCACCGAATGTCCGTTTTGTTGGAGGAATCTCTCAGATGCCAATGAAACGTATAATCACGGCATGAAAGTTATGGGAGTTCTTCAAATGATCACAGAATATGATCTTTTAGAGATTATAGAAAAGCCAACTACTAAAGATTTCGTAATTCCTTCCATTAGGGAAACAATGGAAGACAAACCTAAGAAATAATTTTAATCTTTATTCTTGACTTTTTTTTTATTTTTTTCTTGTAGGATTTTAATTTCTGATTAAAGTAATTTTTATCAAAGTCGTGAAGTAAATTAATTATGAGAAACATGATATAATGTACTTAGAATCGTTTTAAGCTTAATAGTTTCTGTCGCGGAGCTGGTGAGGGAGTAAGAAAAAAGCTTTCATTTTAAGAAATCCTGAAAATGAAAGAATGAGGGTATTGTTCTCTATTTTTTTTTTATATTTATTTTTAAAAACCTTTTTAGAAAATTATAAAATTCAAAACAACTTAATTCTTTTAACTGAGAAGAGTAAGATTTAAAATGGAATCTCGTGTAATTGTATTTTATAGGTATTAAAGAAATTAGTATCATTTTACATAGAAAATAAAAACATAAGTGACCTTATATGGATTTAAAACGGATTTTAAGGAAATATACCCCTATAGTAGCATTTATTATAATTATAGTATTAATTATTTCCGGATGGATATTATATCTTCCAATCATGCGATTGCCAAAGCCTCCAGGAGGGAGAAAGGCAATTATTCTTAGTAGTGCAAATGATTTCTATAGAAAGGATGGAGAACCTGATTTTAATAACGGAGAAGATGGTAAGTTTAATAGTGAACCTTTTCCTTCCAAATGGGCAGAAAATTTTGGCCCCAACGAATATGGGGGAATTGACAGCTCGATACCAGGTCATGATACTCCAGGAGTTATCCAATTAATTGTAACAAGTCCACCTACCTCCAAAGCTGTTAATACTGAGTTTGTATACAATTGGACAAAATATCATCCGTTACTTAAATATGCCGCATATAATCTTTCTGCATGGGTTAATATTACAACTAACATAAATACACCCCCTATATTCCCCGCTGTAATAACCCCTCCAGGCGCTGGGGCCAGAATAGGATTACGATGGTTAAATTCTAGTAATGACATAATAAGAACAGATTGGTCAACAGGATTATTTGGACCCTTTCCAGGATGGAATTTTTTAAACGTAACGGGAATCGCTGCTTCAAATAAAACAGAGATAACTCAATTACATTTAGTTTTAGCAGTTGAGGGTAATATGACTGGTACAGATATGGTCCTTTTTGACGATATTAAGGTTGAATATTGGTTTCCACCTCCAATACCAAGCCCCCCTCCTAGTAATCAAGATACAGATGGCTTTCCAGCCCAAGCACTCCAAGTTTACTGGATTTTAAAGGATCATGGATACAATGACGATGATATTTTTTTAATGCTTTACCATACTGGAGATGATATCATTGATATTGATGCTTCTGATGGAATTCCAAATGATTTAAATAGGTCAGGAATAGAAGCAGTGGTGGATGTGGAGAATAATGATGTAAATTCCAGTAGGTTTAAAAGTGAATTAAATGTTTCTATATCAGGATCTTTCGCTTCAAGTATAAGAGCAAAAGATCAACTGATAATATATATGGTAGATCATGGTTCAAATAAAATTGAAGCAAACGGGAATGCAACTTTTCATTTTGAAGCAGATAACAGCTATATTACTGAAATTGAGTTTTTTAATCTGATTTCACAAATTAATTGTAAACGGATAATGATAAATTTAGACTTTTGTTTTAGTGGAAATTTCCTAAATCAAAACTCTAATATAGGTTCAAGTTGGTATAATATACCCAATTCAATATTGATAACATCGACTACTGATATTCTTTCTTGGTATTGGCGAGATAATACTAATGCTGATGGTTTTGCGGGTTCTATATTTTTCCACCACTTCTGGAATCAGTTGAATCAAAATCAAACAATTGGAGATGCCTTTAACTATTCTATAAATATCATTCCCTCAGGTCAAATCCAGTCTATAAATTCCATTCAATCACCTCTAATTCAAGATAATTTAGGCATTAAAGGTACTTGGAGTTTTAACAATACTCCTCAATTATAAAAATTTCTTTTTTTAATTTTATAATAAAATGTACAAATAATTCTTCGAAACTTCATTGAATTCTAATAACGTGCTAAATTCTTCACTTAAATTTATATTTTAATTAGAATTTATTCTAAAATAGTAAGTGTAAATAGTGGGTAATTATGGTCGTACCACATAAAAAGCAAAATCAAGTGCTACTTTTTAAATTAATATTTTTTATAATATTATTTACTACAATTAATTATCAAATATACGCTGCTTTTAATAATCAGGAAGATAATTTTGACCACATTAGAAATAACCATATATTATATATTTCCCAAGGTCCTAGTAATGATACTACAGCACCTGTAATAACATTTATTCAACCAGAAATAAATAATACCATAATTAGGATAAAATCTTATACAATAATTATAAATATCACAGATGAGAATCCCCCTCTTTTTGGAAATGTAACCTTTCAACTCTCAAATTTCTCTACTTTTTTATTTAATGCTTCAATGAGTTTTATGGGAGGAAACCAATGGAATTTTAATTGGGATAATATTAGTTTATATCCAAATAAATTCTATACCGTTTATATCCTCCAAATTATAGCTATAGATTCTTCATCAAATTATAACCTTGGAATGAGTGGAGAAATTTACATTTATTTAAATGTGCCAGGAGAGTCTCCAGGCATTTTAAATATTTTTCTCTATCTTATAATAGTATGCTTGTTGTTTGCTGGAATAATAGTTTATTTAAATAGAAAAATATTTCGGAAAGTAGCAGGTAAAGAGTTAAAAGATAATAAATGAACTTATGAATATTAAACAAAATTCCTTTTTACATGGTATATTAAATAATAATTAGTTTTTGAGTTACCAAAAATATAAGAGATTTCTCAAAACTCTTTATTTACAAATGTTATTAAATAAGCTATTATTAATTCCAAAAGAATAAATGTCAAAATTTTCATTAATAACAAAACATAAAATTACGTTTTAGGAGTAATTTAGATATTGACTTCTATGGATGATAAATTTGCTTATCCTTATATTACGCAATTTAAAAAAGAGCCTTTTAAATCATTCATAACTTTAAAAAGAAAAGAAATCAAAAGTTTTTACTTTAAAAATTATAATGAATTAATTAATTACTATCAATACTTTAATGAAAATCTATTAACTACATCTCAATTAAATTTAGAAACAATTTTTTGGTTTCTTTTGCTTCGAAAATATCTTAAAGAAGATAAAATAGCTAATAGAGAAGAAATATTTAAATTTATAAAGAATTGTGAAGTTTCTCAATATGAAAGCGTGGGTTTCAAATTGTCTCCTTATTCTGATGAGCTTCCTGATATTTATTCTACTTATTTAGCATTATCTTGCCTTAATATCCTTGGTCTTCTAAAAGAGTATCTTTTTTCTGAGAAACAAACCCAAATTAAATTAGAAATTAAAAATTTTGTTTTAGCACATAAGCAAGGTAATAAATTTCTACATTGTTTGAAAAAGGAGTGTGAAATCTGTAAAAATTGCCATCCTGCGAAAATTTTGTATTACGTGTTGGAAATCTTTTCGCTCTTAGGAATTGATGTCCGTAATTATAGAGACCAGTTTCGTTCATTTCTTAATGATAGAAAAAAAGATTCTGCATTAGTTTTTAGACTTTTATGTCTTAAATACTTAGATCTTGAATATGAAGTAAAAGACAAAGAATTACAATTCCTCCAACAACAACAAAATGAAAGTGGAGGATTTAGTTTTAATCAAGATGATAAGATTGACACAACCTTCTGGATGGGTTATACGCTTGAAGTGTATTCATGGCTATTAAGCTATAATCCTACTGGAATATATTCATATATCAATCAGAAATTAGGAGAAATATTAAGTCTTCAAGAGAATCGGGAGACTCTTAAACTAAAAGAAGTTTCTAAACTAGTTGCTCTTTTATCCTTAATTTGGAGAAAATTCATTGATGAAATTGAGAGAGTAATATTTAAACAAATAGAGAAAGAAAATTATATAGATGTTAATCAATTAAAGACTACTTTTGGGTTTACAGAATATATTGGAGATATTTTATCTTACATTAACCTTAACTATACCTTTAATTTGCAGATTGTAGACAATGAAGTTGAATTTAAGAATTATATAAATACTCTTAGCCAAGGGAAAAAAAAATTTTTGGAAATTTTCTATGAGAAACTCAAAAATAATAGTATAATTTCTTTAACAGATCTTTCTAGGAGATATAGACTTATTAATAATGAACCAATAAGATTAAGAGAAGAAATCTTTCCAATCATCAAAGATATGGTTGAGAAAAGGTTTTTTATTGGAAATATTAGAACAAAAAAAGTTTTTTTAGGCTTTAAAACAAAATACTTGTTTTATTTGAACTATCTTTTAAAGAGAATTATTATCTCTGATATGAACTTAAATACAGAAAAATTATATGAAGAAAAAGAGAAACTTGAAGATATTAGGAACGACATATATAATTTGACTTTAAAACTAAACGGAGTTATTTCCCAAATAAAAGAAGAAATTGAAAGTTATCTTTTGATTAATGAAATTGAATATGCTAAAGACAGATTAAAATTTATATTAAGAGACGCATTAATGGAAGCGGATTTTTTAAATGAAAATATCGAAAGTTCTTTTAATGAAATTCTTAAATATATCAACATCCAAGCAAGTTTAGGGGCTGAGATTGCTCAATGGAACAAATTATATTCTGTTTTGCAGAAGAAATTATCAGATGTTGGAGCATATCTTCAAAGTAAAATACAAGAAAAAGAAGATTTAAGAAATTTAAATGACTTGTTAGAAAATTTAAAAGAAAAAGTTGGGATTATTGAAGAAGATTTACAAAAAAGACTGGATTCTTTCAGAAAGATTTTTAGTGAAACTTTTGAAAAAGAATTTGATAATGCCCAATTGAACCTTATTATACAGGAATTAGACAACATTTCTCAAAACGTAAAAAAATATGATAATATCATTTACAATGTTTCCCAAAAAGTCACCACTAAGGAAAAGAAAATAGTTAGGAAACATAAGAAGATTATAGATAATTGGGTAAGGGTCAAGGAGCATTTCAATATCGAATTCAATTATTATATTGATGGTTTTCAATTTTTCAACACTAATATACAAAAAATTGAAGAAATAAATGAACAGATTAAACTTGATATAATAGAAATCAATAATAAAGCAAAAAGCAAGATTTTAGAAACTGCCTTTCACGAAGCTTTTAATATTACTAAAAAAGAGACTGATCTATTATTAAATAAGAGATTAAGTGAAATTAAAGAACTTCAATCAGCAGTTAAACAAGAAATTAAGAAAAAACAAAAACTCTACGTTCTTCATCGGCATTTACAAGATAAGTTGGACCTATTAGAGTCCAATGCGATTGAATTATTTGCTAACCAGGTAAAAGTTTTAAAAAATAAGATCATTGAAGAAAGAAATCGAAGTAAATTAGAAGATTTTGATAATTTTACTTCTCAAAATATATCTAATCTCAAATCTCAATTGAAAGATACAAAAAATAATTTAAATTTATCTCACAATTTAACAATAGACGATGCTATAAAGAAATTTGACCAGTTAAAAAGTGATTATAATAGAATAGACAAAATCTACGTGAAAAAATTAAATGATTGTAATAAGAATATTGATAATTTTAAGGAAAAATCAGAACTTAGCATAATTCAATGGGAGAAATTTAGTGATTTCTTTCTTAATGAAATCTCTATTTTAAAAGATGAGTATATCAATCGAATTATTTCATCAAAATTGATTATAATGGCTATTGAGAAAAAAACAAATAACATTAAATTAGTCGACTTAAAGGATGAAGTAGAATTATCTTGCAAAGTTCTTATAAGTAGATTAAAGGATATGATTGATGTTTCGAAAATCAATGCAGAACTTAATGAAGAAGACAAATCCATCTTAGTATATACTGATGATTATTATCTAAATAAAGAACTCAAGAATTATATCGATAATAATTTACTAAAATTTAATAGAGAGAAAGTGGGTAAAATTTTAACCTTGTACGATTCAAGCATTAGAAACCTGACTTTGAACATCAATATGCTAGAACTTCAAAATAGAATTAATGATTTAAGAATTTTTGAAGATGTGCTCCCCAAACAGTTCCATCAAAAAGTACAGGAACTTAAAATTAATCAAGAGAGAGACGAGTTCGTTGAAACCAAAAATAATTTTGAATCAATTTTAGAAAATGAAAGAGCTGCTATAAATAAAATAAAAAAGAGTCTAAAGATGCATAATGAAATGCAAAGCTTCATTAATCAACAATTCAATTCACTCACCATCGAATTAAAAGCACATTTTGATAAAGTCTTCAAAGAAACGGAAGGCTATGATAACTACCTAAAAATTCAAGAAAATTTTGAAAGTAATCAACAAAAAATTAATGAAGAATTGAAAAAATCTCAAAATAAAATCGAAGAAAAAATAAATATACTACTTAATAAATCTGGTGATTCAAGCAAATTAGTACCAGAGATAAGAGAATTATATGTAAAATCAAAAAATGAATTTATTAACCTTTTTAATAATAAAACACAGAAGATTAATGATTATTTAAACTTGATGAAAAATGAGTCATTTAGAGAGCAATTGGTAAACCTTATTAATAAAAAGAAGATTCATTTGAGTCAATTGCTTGGTAATTTAGAAAGAAAAGTAGAAGATAATATAGAAATCAAAGAATTCAAGAAATGTAATGTTTTAATTCAAAAAAGAGCAAAGAGCATTGAATTAGAGATTAAGGATATCCTCAAAATTGTTGATAATAAAATTAAGGAATTTACTAAACTATCAAAGAATTTTAATCAAACATCAAAATTTATACTAGATGACTTTAATAAGTTTATTGATGATTATTCAGAGATTTTAGCTGAAAAAGTTAGAAATCTTGAACGTTTAATATTAAAATCATATATAGATATGACAATTAAGGCAGTTGCGAATGGATATTTAACATTAGGATTTCTAAATAATGAATTAAAAATTAAAAAGCAAAACGTTCAAGATCATTTGTTATATCTTATCAGTGAAGGAGAATTAAAAGGTAAGTTCGATCCAAGATTTTCGATCTATTTCGAAAATCCAGAAATATTAGATGAATTAGATGAAACTGAAATAGAAGTAATTAAAAGTAGTAATTATAAACTTCAAATGTTAAAACGGAATTTAAGAAATTTTGCGAGTCAATATGGCGGAATAATAGCTTTCTTTTCCTCAATTATCGCAATTACATATTATTTATTTATATTTAGTGGAGGTAACCCTACTGTTTTTGCATTTCCAATTTTGGTTACTGCTTTTGTTTTAGTTTATTATTTAAGAAGAACAAAGGAAGAAAAGATAAAATAATTGAGTATTATTTCATTATTTTATTATACTCTTCAGTCATAATCCATTATGAATTGCACACGATTCTCAGATTTCTTAAGATATCCTAAAAAACACGCTTGATTAAAATGGATATGAAATTTATGATCAATAATATCTTCATCACGAGCTAATTCTTGAAATTTATCATAATCTAAGAGTCCATTTCTGCCATAAATTTTAACTATATTTATTAAAGCTTTTAAATTTTTATTTAAATTTTTTTTTTGTACTGTAGATTTCTTGGTTTTAAGTGATTTCATTTTAATTATTTTTTTTCTCAGGTCAAATTCGTTAAATTTTACTAAATCTGAGTAAAATGTCACACCGCATTGTTTAAAAGAGCTATATTCTTTACTCTCACAGAATTCATCTAATTGAGAGATAATTTCTTCTATAGATCGATTAGCTAATTTTTCTTTCTCCTGTTCTTTTCTTTCTCTGAAATTTTTAATTATTTCTACTTCTGAGCAATGTAGTTTTTCATTAGCAAATTTAATATTTTTCCGGTTTAATTCTTTAATTAGGCTCAATTGTTTAGGATTAGAAAGAACTATGTTCATTGTTTTCTCTTTCCTTCTAGCTACAATATAAAAAGGAATATCAACGGAGTCTTCAGTTACAAGTATATAACATCTACCTGGGGCGTATCTACCTGTTCTTCCTCTCCTTTGAATTAATCTGATTTCTGAAGGAACAGGTTCAAAAAAAATAATGGCATCTACATTGGGAATATCTAACCCTTCTTCAGCCACACTTGTTGCGACCAATATATTAATCAATCCTTCTCTGAACTGTTTTAAAAGTTCTATCTGTAAATTTTGGGGAAATCCATTATCATCCATCTTAGTTGCTTGGCCAATGAATTTTTCAATTTTAAGTTGTCCCTCAAATTCAGTTTGTAATAAATTCTTTAGAAGTTCTGCCATTTCTCGAAATTGTGTGAAAACAAGTATTTTTTTATTGTTAAATTCTTCAAGTTCGTCTTTGATTATTGATATTGTCTTTTTCAATTTAGGATGAGATAAATTTATATTTTCTTCGCTTTCTATTACGGAATTTACATAGGCAAAATGCTCTGAATTTGTAATTCTTTTAGCAGATAAGATATCTTTATTCGCTTTATAAAGAATTTTGTCTAAAAACGATTTAAAAAGAGAAATGTCCTGTGTTTCTAATAAATCTTTGGCATGGAGTATAGATATACAACTTGAACAATATGAATATATAGTGGGGATATCAAGTTGGTATTCCTTAACAATATCAATGATCCGAGGCGAGTTATAATACAATGCCTCTAAGTATTCATCTTCTGATAGTTCTATACCTTCTCCCTTTTCATATTGTATAGATAAAGTTAAATCTCGGGCAATTCCTAAGAAATCCAATTTAGAGTAATATGGCTTATTGGGGGCAATTAGTTTGTTTTTGATAAACCATTTTAAAAAGGTTTCAAATAAATTATACCAAACTGAGCTTAATTCTCGTATTTTGACAGGTAAATCTATGAAATTAATGAAAGTGTCAATGTCATGAATATAGTCTTTTACATCTTTATCTTCATAATTTTTAAAGACAATATTTTCGATGAAGAGATTATCACAAATTTCCTGAATTCGTTCATAATTCTTTCCAGGGGAAGCTGTAAGTCCTAATATTAATGGATCTGTGCAAGTGTTAATATATTCTTCTGAAATTATGTTATAGGCGTAATTTCCTTTGGTTTTATGGGCTTCATCAAAAATTATTAATGAAACTTTTGTTAAGTCATATCTACCTCTCATTAAATCATTTTTTATTACTTGAGGAGTAGAAATAATAATTTTAGAATTTTGAAATAATAGAATTCTTTTTTCAGGAGGTATTTTTCCGGTAAATAAGGCAATTTCATTAACATCAATATCAAGAAATTTCTCACATGAATCTCTGTGCTGTGATACTAGTGGTCGTGTAGGAGCAAGAATAATTATTTTCGCATTTGAATATTTTATTAGCCGATTTGCTATTAACAGAATGCCAATTATAGTTTTTCCTAATCCGGTTGGAAGAATTACTAATGAATTTTTATTTTTACAACTATTTGCAATATTTTTTTGATACTCTCTATATAAGATTTGGTTATCCTTCAAGAATGGCCCATTTAAACATCCTCTGTGTTCTTCATTCATATTTAAAATTACTCAAGATTAAGTACTTTTAAAAATAATATCGCTGTAAGATTAATATAATATTAAAATTACTTTTTTCAAATAGAAACTTATTATTAATTCAGAAATAAGTTTATAAATTCCTTGAACCTGTAGAAAATCTTAATTTTCTGTTCCTTCTGGAAAAAATAGTACTTTCTTTTTTGTATCTACTCTTTTTATCAACTTTTTATTTTCAAGCATTTTTAAAGTTAATACAACCCACCCTCTTGCTACCTGATGGAGAAACCTGCTATTATTAGGATAAATAACTCTAATAAGTTCTTTTGGAGAAATACCATTCGTTGATTTGCTGTATATTATTTCCAATACTTTCTTCTCTCTAATTTCTCTATGTGTCAAAATTTCTGTTATTCTTTCCTGTGGATTTTCTATAGGACTCCCATGAGCAGATAGAATTAATTTAAGATTAGGCAATTTCTCAATATTTTTGATTGTACTCATGTACTCTGCAATATCAGAATTAGGAGGGCCTAACCACGTAGTTATAGTCCTTAAGATATTATCACCCGAGAATAGAATACCTTTCTCTTGATTGTAAAGAGAGATGTGGTCTATAGCGTGTCCGGGAGATGGAAAAATTTTCCAATTCTCTCCGTTTATTATGACATTGGTGTTAATTTCAATAATTTCATCTGGATATTCTATATACGAGGTTCCATATATCCCATGATAAAATAATCTTGAACCCACATTTCTTAAAGAATTAATAATTCTCCGGGTGACTCTTTTTCTGATTCTTAAATAATCTTCATAAGCATCTGTTCTAAAGGTTTCAATAAAACTTTTTTTATCTTTAATTATTTCACTGCTTCTTTTTGTTAAAACAATTTTTAGTCCAAGATTCTTTCTTATTCGCTTTAATCCACTAAAATGATCTGGATGACAATGGGAAACAAGAATTCGTGTAATATTGAACTCTTTTTTTTGTTTTCTGTAATAATTTTCAATTTCCTTTAGTTCTTTAACCAATTGTTTAACTGCTCTTTTGGTTCCATAGCCCGCATCATATATAATTCCATCTGGTCCAGCCAAAACATATAAATTTTCAGGGGGTTTGATTGCTCCAAATCTCCCTTTTTGCTTTATTAAAAAAATATCAGGATAAACTTCTTTCATTCAACTTTTGTAAATCTCCAAAATATTTATTAGTTGGTCTTATTAAACTAGGTATTATGCCATATGCAATTGTACTTTCTTTTGATGATGAAAGTTCGTTTCCGATACATCAAATTTTTAAAAAATTTAAAGATAAAAAAATAGGGTCTATGCATTATGACCCCAAATACAAACCGCATATTACTTTAAGTATATATGAAAATATTAATTCTCAATCTGCGAAAGAAAGATTGACTTTGTTCTCTATTGAGAATAAACCCCTCAAAATCCAAATAAGTAGTATTGGATATTTTCCCGTTGAAAATAGCGTAATCTTCTTAAATCCGAAAGCATCTAATGAACTTTTAAATATTCAACAGAAAATATTTAGTCTTTTTAAGGATTTTGAAGGTGGAATATCTCCTTTAACCTGGGTTCCACATTGTACACTTGGAATGTATCTCCAAAAGGAGGAAATTAATAAAGCTTTTGATATAATAAAAGAAAAAATTGTGATTACAGAAGAAAATCCATTTTTCATCCAAGCTACATCAATTTCACTTGTTAATTTTGAACGAGAACCATTATTGATTGATTTTTGGTTAGACTATCCTCTTAAAGGATAAGATAATGTTATTAATATAAAATAGATAAAATAGAATTTTAGAAGGTAATTTATTTTTCATTCTTTTTTTTCAATTGTTTATTTAGGCTTCTGAGAAGTTCTTCTGTAGAGATGATACTTACAAAGAATAATTCCATCCCTCTTAAAGCAGCATTATGTAGAGTTGGAGACCATCCCGCACATGCATCATCAACTAAATAAACGTTAAATCCTAAATCAAACGCTATTCTTGCAGTATTCTCGACACAAATATGAGAAACCACCCCAACAATTATTGCAGTATTCATCCCTATATTCCTCAATTGATGCTCGAGATCTGTTGAGCTAAATGTTCCATTAGTTGTCTTTATTACTATTATATCATTTTCTTCTGGTTTTAACTCAGGGATAATATCAGCAAGAGGATCTTGAACAGATGGAAATATATATTTACCGATCATATTTTCGGACATTTCATTAATAGCTCGTATATTATTGGAATAATCTGTTCGATCATTTCTAAAGCTTGCAAACTTTGTATAGAATATAGGGATTTTGTTTGCTCGAAAGAATTCTACTAATCGATTTATATTTGGATTTACTACTTCATCAATTTGTTTAACAAAATAATCAAATAGACCAGGGACCGTTTTTTCAGCCCATTCTATAATGGGTGATGTTTCTTTGACTTGATAATTTTGCATATCAATAATTATGAGTGCAGATTCATTGGGAATAATTGCTGGTTGCAATGCACGTCTGATTTTTAAGTATTGATCAATTTTTTCTTCGATATCCAATTCAAATCACAATTAAACTATTGTAGATTATGTTTATTGTATAATTTTTTAATGTTTGTGTTTAAATTAATTTTTAAAAAAAAAAATTTCAGATTTTGTTAGGAAAAAGTAATTAAAAAAAAAAGAAAAGATAAGTTAGTAAATTAAGTTCTAAAGAATTTAGAAGTATTTAATGGCTAATAAGATGTCATCCCGAGTAACTTTCTTCCTTTTGGCGTGTTTTGTTAATGATAATGCAGTTTTTGTGATTTTAGTTGCTGATTGACCCATCCAATCAACTAATTCATCTACTGCATCTCGAGCAACAATTATAGCACCATTATGTTTCATTAATCTTCTAATGGGACTCCAACTAATATATTCAGACATTTGTTATTCCTCCACTATATTATTAATTTTTTAAATTTTTGTTGAAATTTAGTATTTTTTAAGAGTTTGTTATATAGATATATAGCTTTTATATATTTAAAGATTTTTGTTCATACTTAATTTTATGGAGAATAAACTAGAAAAAGTTGAACGACAAAATTCAGAATCAAGAAGATGATCAATCTCGTGAAAGTTAATACTTTTTTGCGGTTATTGAATTTATGTTGAATTTTAGAAATATAACACGTAATATCTTCATAAATTTTCTCATATTAATAAATATTATCGAAATTGAAAAAGATTGGGCGAAAATATTCAAATTTTGAAACGCTATATTAAGAAATTTTTGATAATATACTATTTGACCCTTTTAAAAAATTTGGGAGTTTAGGGTTTCTGAAGTTAAATATATAGACTATTTCATCAAAATAAAAGATTTAATTAATTGATTAAGTCATAACTTAGATAACTCTTAAAATAAAACTAAACACCAATTTTCTTATCTATTTTTTCAATGAAATATGAAAAATGATTTGGTAAATCATTAAACTTTTAATAGGATAATTCAATATTCAAATTCTATCTAAATTTAAATTCAAACTAAATGCAAAGATTACTTAACTAGAGAAATAATGAATAGACATAAACATATAAACTGGTTTTTCACATATCTGGGGATATTTTTTATTGTTCTTATTATTGGGACTCTTGTGCACGAATTTGGGCACTATATCGTAGCGGTTATTTATGGAGTTCCTGCTCGAATAGCATATGCATACACTTTTTATTATGGTCCTTTAACAGCAGTTCAAAGATTTTGGTTTTTAATGGGTGGTCCAATAAGTTCATGGTTAGTATCAATTGTAGGTATTACCGTTATTCTTATAAAATATAGGCATATGCATAGTGAAGACGAAAAGACTATAGGAATCGGTCAGATTCTTTCCATTACTGCTACATCTTTTTGTATCCGGTTTATTTTTAATGCTGGATGGTATTTTATTAATACAACACTTCTGGGCAACTCAAGTAGTGCGGATGAGGCTAAAATTGCTCGTGATTATTTACATATAAATCCTGATTTATTAATGTATGGAAGTGCAGTTGTTGCTTTGGCTTTTATTATAATTGCTCTTTATTATATACCCCGATTTCAAAGATATATCATCTTAATTGGAGGAATTACTGGTGGTATTTTGGGGTACTTGTTTTGGAACTATTGGATAGGTCCAATTGTCTTACCTGTACCCTAATAAAAAAATACGATTAAGACCACGAATATCTATATTTTAAGTTTTTTATATATCCCTTATTCATAAATCTACCATATAACTTGTTCATAATTACAGTTTTTACACACAACTGATTCATTCTTTCGTGGAAAATAAGGAAAAATCGAGCCACAATTTCTACATTCTAAATCATAAATATCATCATTAGATGTTATAATTTCATTTGAAATTAGAAGATCTTTAAAATCAATTGAAATCTGCGTTAAAAGTGAGATTAATAGGTAATGATTTAGGGATGATGCAATAAACTCAATTTTATTCGATATAATCTGACCAATTACTAATACGTCCTCCCTAATGAGTGATTCTGTTCCAAAAAACCACAATATCTTTTTTTGAGGATCTTTTGCTACTAACTGAAAATTTCTAATATAAAAAAGATGTGCTAATATCTCAAAAATTAATTCGTGATCAATTGGATGTACAGTTCCGATACCGATACTTTTTATAGCTTTTTTAATTCCTGGTTGTTGAAAGAACTCTCTGATGAAACTTGAAGGCACTACTTTAGGTTCAATTATTACGCCATCAACTTTTATTTCTGTAGGTCTTGAATCAAGCACTCTAACAGTGTCTTTGTTATTCACATAGGTTATTATTGTTCTTATTTCTCCAGTATTATCTAGGGAAGTTGGAGTGAAATGAAAATGAATTTGTTTATTGCTATTTTCATTTAATTCATCAAATTCAAAATTAATTTGTTTAACATTTCTCTCAATCTTTATATTTGGAGTATTTATTGTAGATGGATAATATCTTAAAAACGTGAAAAATTCAGGGAATTTTATTTTAATTTTCACTTCACTAATTGGTGCTAAACTTTGGTTATCAATAAAAATGGAGTATTGGATATGATTACTAAAAGGTCTAAAGTCTGTTGTTAATTTGATTTTATCTTCTTGATTAACTTTCTCAAAAGAATATGTATCGACTTCTTTTGTTTTAGGCGTCTCTTCAGTTTTAAAAAGAACTAAATCATGCGCTTTAAGCGGGCTTTTGTTAATCTCTTTTTTCGCCATTTTATTAGATAATTATATCTTTTTTTTGAAGTCGAAATTGAAATTTCGGAATATTGATATTTAATTAAATTGTATTCTGATTTATATTTTTTTATAAACTTATATTAATTATACTTGATTGTAATATGTTTGAAGAATTAGACCCTTTATGGCATTCACCAACAATTAAACCATCTTTTGAGTTAGTCCATGTTATTTTAGCTCTTTTCCTATTTGAGGAAAATAAAGATGGGATTGGTAGATATCGTTTGCAAAAAGAATTATCACTTGGTTCTGGGACGGCAAAATCTCTTATCAGAAAATTGAACGAGGACTTAAATTTTATAAAAGTTTTGACAGAAGATAATATAATAAAAGGGCATATTCTTACTAATATTGGCCTAGAATTTGTTAAAAAAATTAGAGCGAAATTTCCTATAATAGAGAAAGGAGATTCTACAATTATTAAGGATATTGTTATTAAATCAGAAGGTAAAAATTCTTACTTTTGTTTTGTAAGAAATGCAACTGACAAAATAACATATGGAATTGAACAAAGAGATGCTGCTGTTAAAATTGGAGGTGATGGAGCTACTTGTTTACTCTATAATGGGGAAGACTTAATATTTCCCTCATACTCCCTTTCTGATACCAAAGAAGAAGAGGTAGTTTCAGATAAGGTTTTTGAGTATATTACCTCGATTATCCATAATAAAGGAATTCACCTTAAGAAAAATGATGTCATAATTATAGGATTAGGAGATAATCCTGAAAGTGCTAGATTAGCTGCTTTAAATGCTGCTCTAACATTATTATAATAATGGGGTGATCTCATTAATTGAAGTATGAAAAGGATATCATTCTATATATTGATGATAAAATTGTTGTAGAAATTATACAATGTGTTAAGAAAGCTACTCCTAATGAGGCATGTGGTTTAATTTTTGGAAAAATAGAAGAAAGAAAAATACCCAACAGAGAGAATGAATTTTCTTATCATTACAACGCATATAAGTTCGAATGTATTGAATCTTCTCACAAAAATCCAGTCGCTTTCTTAATGGATGATTATGAGAGGATATTTAATATCTCCTATTCATATGCTAAAAATTATAATTATCAGATGTTTAGTATTTTTCATTCTCATCCGGGGAGTGCCTATCCAAGTGGTATTGATTTACCTTATATAGAAGGTTATTATAACAGTGAAAGAACAACATTTAAGCATATAATCTGGACAATTATGAATGCTAAAAGTAAAGAGCTAAATGGTTTTATTTTTATTAATAAAGAACTATATAAAGTTGCAGTAAAAGTTGGAGAGAAATGATATTATCTTATTCTTAGTTCTTATATTTGTTTATAACCATCTTTGTCTATAGTACACATTTGGAGTTCATATCCCGATCCAGCGTCTCTCTCACGAGATGCACTTATAGCTGTTTTCATAAGCTCAATTCCCTTTGCTTTTGTTAAATTTGGTTTCCAGTCTGACTCCAACACACCAAGACTAAAAGGACTACCAGAACCAAAAGATAAATAGTCTGATTCTTCATAAAGTGTACCTAATAAGTCAATTCCATAGAGCATCCCAGAACTTTCTTTTTGGGAATACCCACCTACTATCATCATAGCAAGAAAATAAGAACGTCCACTGAATAATATATTACGGCAAATCCTAGCTATATATTTTGGTTCAGGTACAAGTTCTTGTTCAACTTCTTTTAACCTCGATAAGGCTTGTAACTGATTAACAACATATTGACAATCTGCTACTCCACCAGCTATTGTAGCAGCAGTATATTTATTAATTTCAAATAACTTCTGAGCTTGTTTTGAAGCTACAAAAGTACCTGCAGTTGCCTGAGAATCAGTTGCGATTATTACACCATCTTTTATAATAATTCCCACAGTTGTAGTGCCAGTTTGAATTATTTTTTCAATCTGTTCTTGATCTAAACGCCTAAGATTATTGTTATTTTCCATCATTTTGCGTAAAAGTAGAATATTTTATTGAATATAGCTATGTTAATGTTATATGTTAAATAAAAATTTTGTCTATATTTATTTTGCTTTAATAAATCATAATTGAGATGAATTTTAAAAAAATTTTAAAGATATCCTTCCTTATGATAATTATTAAATTCGAATAGCGTAAACGAAAATGGCTCGATCTCAAGCAAGGTCAAAAAGAAAATACACTGGGAAGAAATACAGGCATTTCAGAAAGAAGCGAAAACGAGAATTAGAACGCCCACGTATTGATACAGAAATTGGTCAAGAAAAGAAGAAAAAACAAAGGGTAATGGGAGGCAATTTCAAACTTAAATTATTTGCTACACAATATATCAATATCACAGATCCAGGCACCAATAAAACTAAAAAAGTTAGAATTTTAGGATTTGAAGAGAATATTGCTTCGAAGGATTTGAATCGAAGGCATGTTTTAACAAAAGGAGCTATTGTTGAAACAGAACTGGGAAATGCAAGAATTACTAGCCGCCCTGGACAACATGGAGTTCTTAATGGTGTCTTAGTTTAGGTAAGTATTCTACTTTTTCTTATTTCATTGAATTTTCCATTACTTTCGATTTATAATAGATTAATCCATCAAGAAATTGAGTTTGTGTCTTTTTTTTTAATTCAGCAACAGACATCCAACTTAAACCATTATTCCATTCATCCTTATCAGCAGATAAAGATTCATAGGGCTTAAAATTGTAAGAATTATGTATTTTTATTTTAAGTAAAAATGTGACTGAAATTCCATTCCAGCCTTCTAATATTGCAATAAGGATTTTATCTTCTTGAAAAGGTAAGGAAACCTCTTCATAAAGTTCCCTTATAAGTGACTCGTTTGGTGGACTATTTAAATCTTCAATTTCTAATATCCCTCCGGGAATAGTTGTCGCACCTGGGAAATACGATAAATTTAATGCACGTTCACCTGCTAAAAAGTAATTTCCATCAGGAGAATATATGAGATACTGAGTTCCAAGGACACCGATTCCTTTTTGTACTCTCATTTTATTTTTTTCCATGAATGTAATGGTAGAAAACCTAATACAACTAGTATTTAAATAAAGATTTTTGTTCTTGAAATGAAAACTATCTAGAAAAAGCAATTTTCCATCATAATCATTAGGTTTCTCTTTAATGTGGGTCTCCCAACATGATTGTATTTTAGAATCATATTCAGAAGTTAATCGGAACTCATAGAGTTTTTTTTTATTCCATTTGATAGATTCTAATAGTAATTCCCCCTCCCAGAGTATATTAATATTTTGCATAATTTCTGTAATTATTCCAGACTTTATATTAGCTAATCTTGAATTTTGATATTTTTCACATTTGCCTTTTTACCATCAATAATCTCCGTATTACTACTTTCACAATGAGAGCATTTAAATAATTGAAGCCCTGTTAGTTCTGATTCCCGAGTTATCTTTACTTCTGAGATTTGATTACAATCTCGACATTTTATTTTACCCGGAGTAATTTTAATACTCAAAATGGCACCCTCTGCTATTGAACCTTTGGTGGCCATCTCAAAAGAACGTTGAAGAAGTTCAGGAACAATAAGAGTTAATTCTCCAATTTCTAATAAAACCTCAGTAATTTTTTTCGCATTATATTTAATAGCTGTAGCTTCAGCTACTTTGAAAATATTATAAGCAAAGGCAAATTCGTGCATTGTAGGATCTCTAAGTTTTTAATTGTATTTTTCTTAGTTCTTTAGCAATTTCGAGCATTATCTTATTTTTTTTCTTCCCTTGCGCATCTACTATTACTCTTCCAGGATCTTCCCACCATGTTCTAGGATATTTATAATTTCTTTCGATTTCTGCATGATAACCTAAATTTTTAGCGGCTTTCACTATTTCTTCAAGATTTACTTTATCTATTGCAAATTTCCTTGGAAGTCGTCGTCCATCACTCCGACTTTTTTTAGCATCAAAATATTGAGGCCAAAAAATTAAAAAAGGTTTTCTAGTTCTCATTAGGTCTACAAATAAATAAGTTTTTGATGAGAATAATAAGAAATAAAACTATTTAAGCAATTTAAAAATTATTGGTTTTAAATATAATATTATGTTCAAAAAAGATTTAATTACCAGTTTTCACTATTCTTTACATACTATATTAAAAAAATCTCTTTTTAAAAAAGGGCTTTTGATGAGGACATTAAGGAGAGATACCCATTCAATAAAGGGAGGGTAGTCTAGCTTGGTATGATACTCGGCTGGGGGCCGAGTGGTCGGGGGTTCAATTCCCCCCTCTCCCATATAATTTTATTGTAGATTTTATCTCTAATCTTAAAAATACAATAAATTACTTTTCCAAGAGTATCTAAATACTTTTTATGATAAATTATCATATTCTCTCAATAATTAACAAAAAAGGATAAAGAGGTAATTAAAAATCATAGAAGTTGAAGATATTCAAGATTATGAATGGGCACATGATTGGAATACAATTGTTGAATTATTTGACACAGTTAAAAAGCTGAAAGAGTTGTTTAATTGCTTAGATGTCACATACCTACGTGAAGTGGAACAGAGGATTTTGAGCTTAAATCTTGAGAAGTATATATGTTCTCTACAAAATTATATTATAGAAAAATATTCTCAATAAAGTTCTTATATTAACAGAGATCATGTTCTTTAGTATATTAATGCAATCGTAATTATTTTGTTAAAATTTATAAGTAGATCTAATCTTCTTTTTGATTAAAAATACATAAAAAATAAAGCTGATTAAAAAATGGTATGGAGTAAGTTGGAGGCAACTGATACATTCATGAGAATTGTAGCAATTGCGGGGGGAGTTATTGCTTTAATAGAATCTATATTACATGCAATTAATATTTTCGAATTTTGGTCTTTTGGATGGGTAATTGAGTTAATTGCAATTCTACTCTCAATTCTGCCTATTTTATTGGGTATAAAGCCAATTCAGTATACTCCTACAGTTCTGGGGATCATAGGACTTCTTTTAATAATATTTTCAGTATTTATTGGTGGCATAGTTGTGCTTCTTGCTGGAATTGTTGGAGCAATTACTTAAATATCTAAATTATTTTCTTTTTTTTCCACTTATTCAAAAATTTTCAGAGATTATTAATTTTATACTAAATTTAGCATGAAATTTCGTACATTAGGAAGAACAAATTTAAAAGTTAGTGAGATTGGCCTAGGGACTGAGTATTTATTTAGACAACCTAAGAAAACAGTTGTTTCTGTATTACAAAAAGCTATTGAGGATGGAATTAATTATTTTGATATTGTTTTCAATGTGTCAGAGTATATTGATAATATCTGTTCTGCTATTAAAGATTTTAAAGATAATATAATTATCACTTGCCATTTAGGTTCAGTTGAAGAAAATGGAAAAGTGCAAAGATCACGAAATATTAAAGATTGCGAACAAATATTTGTGAAAAATTTGTCGAAATTTGGAAAGGATTATATTGATATTATTAATTTACAGTTTGTTAAAGAAAAAGAATATGAATCAATAATATCTTCTGGAGGATTATTAGATTTAGCTAAAAAATTACAGAAAGAGGGAAAAGTAAGATATTTAGGGATGAGCACTCATAATGCTGCTATAGGTAAGAAAGCAGCATTGAGTGGTCATTTTGATATAATAATGACACAAATAAATATGGTTAATCACCATATTAAGGAAAGAAGTGAATTATTGGCTATTTGTAATAAAAAAAATATTGGTCTAGTTGCGATAAAACCTTTTGCTGGCGGTAAACTATTACAAAGAAATCGTACAGTCACTATAGCAAAATATCAATCTGGAGGCATTAGTTTAAAAAAAAAAATTCCATCGGACATAACACCAATTAAATGTTTAAATTATACACTTTCTCAAAATGCAATCTCTACTGTGGTTCCAGGAGTGAAAAATGATAATGAATTAGCTGAACTGCTTATGTACTTACATGCATCGGAAGAAGAAAAAGATTATTCAACGTTAATTAATGAATTTTAAATGAGTATTTAATTATTTAAGGATAAATTAGTTACTTAGAGCAAGTGCTAACACTAGGGCGCCATAAAATTCAGAATAATCTCCTACTCGTGATGTATCAATTATAGGCTTTCCAATGCCCATGTAAATCGCTCCATAAGCTTTTCCTCCGCCTAAATGAACTAACGTACGATAAACTAAATTTCCAGATATTCCATCAGGGGCAATAATCAGGTTTGAGTCATTTTCAAGAGCTTCTTCAATTAATATTTCATTGTGAGAGATCATTAACTCGGGGTATTTTTTCTTCAAGGAATCAATGATTTTAATCGCATCTTTTATAGTTTGGTTAACTTTAGTATCTCGCCCAATATCACTTAACCTACCACCACTCAAAATACTTATTTTAGGTACGATCTCAATTTCTTGAAATTCCTTAAGAGCATTTTCTATATAGGTAATTTTATTTTCTACATTATTACATTCATCAATCCCAACTGGTCCGTAGAAAAATTGATCCTCTTTTACTGTTTCTAAAATTGCTAGCCTATTGATTACAGTAATATTTAGAGTATCTTTAAGACTTTTTAAAAATTTGCTTGAACTAAAGGACCCTCTAATTAAAGCTTGAATAGAATTTTGTTTTAAAGATTCAATTGCAGCTCTTTCGGGATCTTGGCTTTCAATAAATTTTAATCTTGAAACCTCTGTCCGTTCTGAAATTTGCTTTAAGCTTTTTGGGAGAATTTCTTTTTTTCCATAAATAGAAATATTAGAGTTAAAATTTTTTAGAAAATCTATACTTGCAGCTATGATTTTCTGGCTATGAAATGTAAAATTTCCAAATCCCATTCCAATAGTTATGGGTGGATTATTTTTTGCCTTTATTTCATATTTTTGTAGTATATTCATATTCAGTAGTTTTATGTTTTAGAAACCATAAAGAGAAATATATGCTACTATTATTGTCAATGCATCATAAACGCCATGAGTTATTATGACCGCTATCAGATTCTCTTTTCTCCAATAATAAATTAAACCTAATAAAATTGAAACTGCAAAATAAGGAAAAAACGATAGAAGAAATGAAATAAGAAGATATATTGGTGCATCTATAAACAAGAGCACTACTCCTAATACATGAATCATAGCAAAAATGAATGCTGTTAGTATTATACCTCCTTTACTTCCTAGACTCCGTGTCAATCCTTTTTGCATAAATCCTCTGAATAAAATTTCCTCAGATGTTCCAATTATTAATATCATTACCACAGATAAGAGAACTATACTTAAAATATCACCTTGTATAAAAACAATTCCCGCGCCACCTGCACCAGAATTTATATCCTGTATAATCTGAATTCCAAAAATAAATTCAAGGATTATCTCAGTCAAAAATGAAACTCCAAAAACTAAGAAATATGCAGCAACAGCAAATCCTAAACCTATGTATATCTCTTTGACTATTCCTTTCCTATCCAACCCTTTTGAGGTAAAACCTAGTAATCCCAACCTATTTTTTAAAGAAGGATTTCTGAGATATTTCCCTACATATAATACCGGAAATAATACAAAGATCAATTCAAATAAGGAACTAATGGCAACGAAATATGGATTTGCGACAATTTCGACTAATGCCTCTAAATCAAAAGACATGAAGACCATTATTACAAGAATTCCTGCCGTAGCAAAATTCATAGCAAAAAAGGCACCAAGGGAGATTCCTATAGAAGCTCCTGTTCCCCATAATTCATGATTTTTTGTGTTAATAATCTCATCATCTTCAATTTTTAGAGGACCATAAGAAATTAGTGGAATCTCATGTTGGGGGTAGTTCCTTGTTTGAATATAAGGACTATTTGCGTCAGTTGGTTTTAACTGTTTATGTTCCTTGAGATATTTAAGATCCGTTCCGCATTTAAAACAAAATTTAAGCTTCTGAATTTTGGGTATTTCATTACCACAAACAGGGCAAAAAGTCCAAGAACTATCACTAATATCTTTTGTATCCTCAGAATTTGAGATTTTTGACTCTTGTTCAGAATCTTGAATTTCTTTATCCGTCATTATCTATTTAGAGTAAGAAAGTTAATTACTAAAAGCTTTATGTTTCAAATTTAAAATCGTTAAAATAAGTGGTAGAAAGCTAATTTTAAATACTAATTCTCATAAACCTATTGATCCTATTTATTTCAATATCGCTTTGTAAAAATCCTGATTTAGATAATTGATATTGAACATATTTAGCGAGTTCTTCATCTCTTTCAACTTCTAATTCGAGCTTTAATGAAGGCATCCAAAATGTTTTATTAATATGCTGATATTCTATCATTACCATAAAAAGAAAACTACCAATTTTTTTTGGAATAATTTTAGTCTTGATTTTTGAAATTTCATTAGACTTTAATCTTTTAATGCTAGTAAACTCTAATTTAGATTCAAATGAATGAGACATAAAGAAGTAAATTTTTATATCTTTAATTTCACTTAAATTAGGATTCTCAATTGAGACTGTGATAATTTCTGGGTGATTTAATTTAAGTTTTTTATTTTGTACTTTGAGATCTATGAAAAGAGGGTATGGTATAGCTTTATCATTTAGATTAAAACTCATTTTAATAAGTTTTTTAAGATTGGGCTTTACATTTGAATTAAATTGGCTTTTTTGTTCTTCTAAAGTGAGAATTTTTTTACCTCTTGCTTCTTCAAACCGTTGAAACATATAATTAATATATTTCAAGATATAATTATCAAATTCTGTATGTTTGGTTAAGATTAACGACATTAATTTCTTGTAATATTCTGCTTCGAGGTTTCGAAGTAAAGGTTTCTTGAAAAGACTTTTGATAAAATTTTTTAAGAGATCATCTAATTGGATTAAATCGTTATACTCAATTTCAAATTTATCAATAATTTTTTCATTTAACTTATCTTCTTGTAAAAAATCACTAAGATTATTCAAAAGTTCAGCAGTTTCAGTGTTATACCCCTCAAGAGCTTTTAATATCATAACTTCTAACAAAGTATTGAATTTTTGAATATTTTTGTCTTTATAACTGATAAATTCTGTACGATAAGATTCCAAGTACTTAACTAATTTTCCAGAATGTAGTTTTAAAAGGTTCCTTTGATATCTTTGGTATCTCTCAGAAACCGTCTCAATCCAATTCCGAACACTATTAAGCTTCTCCATATTTTCTTCATTATTAAATATAAGGTTTTCTTCTAAATTATCAGTCGACAGCAATGGACAATCAATTTTTACTTTTTCTAAAACAACACTTGTTTCACGTTCTAACTGATAAATATTTTCGATTTGATTATATAAATTATACTTTCGAAATTCATCTACTTTAGTTTTAATTAATCTATCAAGTAAATCTTCCAATTTATCAGAATAAAACTTTGGATTATTATTTAGAAGACCTCTTAGTATAGCAGTAAATTCTGAAAGAATAACATAAATCTCTTTATTCTTATAAATATTAGACTTTATATATTCAAGTTTACTAATATTACAGAAATCTACAATATTTCGATAGTTATTTTCTGCAAGTTTATAATATTTCTTACAATGTTCAATAGATAATGAATTTTTAGCTAAATAACTATAATATAAGGCGATTAATGATTTATGGATAATAAAAGAGTTATCTTTGAACTCTTTATACTTCTTTCTATTTACCTCATCATCTATATCAGGTAAAATGATCTCCTCAATTATGATCCCAAAATTACCAGCAGTACGAATTGTGTGGAACAGTTTCAAAGGATCGATGCTTATCATATCTAATTTAGTAATTATTAAATGTCTATATTCGTCAAAATCAGCTTTAAGATTATAGTAAAAATTTTCAATTAGAGTTCTTCTTCTCTCGAGTTCTGAGACTTTAGCAGGTTTTTCAGTTTTATACAACGTGAGATTTAAAATTTCTGATAGATAATACTTAAAAGAGTAAATTGCCTCCATATAAAGGGTTTTTGCTCCGCAATAAGGACATTGGCCTACAGATCCTTTCACGATCGCCAAACCAGAACCACATTTTTTACAAGGCAAATACCGCATGAAAAATATTATCCCAACTAAATTTAATATTTATATAGAGTTACAAATTGCTATTTATTTATTAAAATTTTATCCTCTTAATCTATAATTACACAATATTCTGATGTGTTTTTATAGAAATAATTTGTCGACAAATTTTGATAAATTAAGGGCTAAAATCATGTTTTGGTTTCTTATAATCAGTATTATCTAATGCGTAAAATAACAATAGAGATGATTATCTTCACATTTTATAGGATTAACAAATCCAAAACGTTCAAATTGGATTGTTTGATTCATAGGAATTTCTAAAAGGTTCAACTCACCCTTGCCTTTTGATAAAGCACCATTAGGATTTAGGATGGAGACCTCAATATTTTCATCCTGAGGAACCCAATGAATAATTGATAATTCTCTATCTAATTCTTTACTATGGTATGAAGCAAAAATTATATTTTTATTCAAATCAATAGAATTAATCTTTATATTTATTAAATCTTTTAACCGAACAACTTGATCCTTCTTAATTTTCTTTGCATCTGATAAAGAAATTAATAGATTTAATTGGTTATCTCTTGTTTTGCATTTTATAATTCTCTTTCCTTTTTTCGGTTCTGTCGGATGTAATAGGGGCTTTGCAATATACTCATTTTCAGTAATATTGTCAATAATCATTGATATCGGATTTTCAACATAAAAATATCTATTTGAGATCTCATCTATAATATCTTGATTTTTCGAGTACAACCAATTTACTGAAAATGTTATTCCTGATTGCGATAAACCCAGTTCTAATAATGCTTCTCTTAATGCTTCCGGTTTTATCCCTCTTTTTCTGAGAGATTGTAAACTCCATGTTCTAGGATCTTCCCATCCTTCATATTTTCCACTCTGAATGTTATTTCTAGATTCAGTCTTACTCAATTTCATATCAGCAAAATTAATTCTTCCATAATATATTAATTCAGCCTTTCTCCAACCAAAATGATCCCAGATAAATTCTTCTATTTTTCCTTCTTTAACTAAGTCATTCCCTCTTAGTATATGAGTTGCACCAATTAAATAATCGTCAATTGCCCAGGAATATTCAAGCATAGGCCAAACCATATATTTATTACCCACTCTTGGGTGTTCTGCTTCTGAAATTCTCATTATAATCTGATCTCTTAAAGCTGGATCTTTTTGATCCATACCAGTTTTTAATCTAACAACAACTTCGCCTTCAGAATATTTTCTACTAAGCATAGCATTCCATTCTTCTAAATTTTTTTCGATAGGCTGATCTCTATGAGGACAATTTGATTGGTTTTTCTTGTATTTTTCACGGAAATCACCAGCAGAACAAAAACAAACATAAGCAATATTATCTTTAATTAATTTCTCACAATAATCATAAAAAATCTCTAATCTATCACTTTTATAATACACTTTGTTATATTTTACCCCTAACCATTCTAAACCCTCCCTTATTAAATCATAAGCTTCTGGTAATACATATTTTGCTTTAGGACTGTCTCGCAAGGACTTAGGACTCCCAATTGTATCATCATAAAAAAGAATAAGTTCACCATTATATTTCTTAGTATACTCATGGTTTAATATAATCATTCTAGCGTTTCCTATGTGTAATGCCCCACTTGGATAGGGAGCTAAACGCATAACAATTTTTTTATATTCAGAGAGGTTCGGTAATTCAGGCAATTCTTTAATTTCTTCAATTTTTTCTTGTTTATCTAAAGCATGAGGATCCAATTCCAATAGCTTTTTCTTTTGCTGTTCTAAATCTAACTTTAAAATTATATTTATGACTTGATCTAACATAGGAATTATGACTTTAGTTTGGGTTCTTAAGTCAGGTTTAGAAGCCATTAACTTTCCCATTATTGCTTTTTTATTTGGATGCCCATTAAATTTGACCGCATTTTTCAGGCCATATAACCAAAGTAATTGTTTAATATCTTTATCAGACATAAATTCTATTCTGTTAATTTTGGATCATCAATGAATATTTAAAATAAAAAACAAATTTAAATTTAAAGTTATAATTTAGAAAGATTTTGAATGATTTTATTGGTTTCGTTCATAATCCGTTCAATTAAATCTTTTACTGTGGGAATATCGTGAATAAGCCCTACACCTTGACCAAGTGAAACTACACCCACATCTAAATTGCCTTCTTCATACATCATCTTAGATTTAGCACCGGCAGCAGCATTAAATATGTCCATTTGATTACTTTTAGATTTCTCTAACTCAATAACTTTTTGTGCTGCTTGATTATTCCATACTCGATGAGTAGCATTAAGAGATCGCATAATAAGCATAGTATCATAGACTGAAGCATTTATAAAAGCTTGTTTTAAATTATCGTGTATAGGACATTCTTGAGTAGCCATGATACGAGTGCCCATAAGCGCCGCTTCTGCGCCTAATGCTAATACTGCAGCTACACCCCTGCCATCTGAAATACCACCTCCAGCTACAACAGGTATATCTATAGCATCAATAGTAGCAGGAGTCAATACTAATGTTCCAATATCATAACGTCCTGTTGCACCACCATTTTCCCAACCAACTACTTCGACAATGTCCGCACCTAATGAAGCTGCCTTTTGTGCATAGCGAACTCCAGCACATTTATGGATCCAAGTGACTTGGTGCTCTTTAAACAGGGGAATATATTTATCAGGCGCTTGATGACCAGAAGTCTCGATAATCTTAATTCCTTCATCTAACATCACCTTTACGTGATCTATCTGTTTAATTGGCTTTAACATGGGAAATAAATTTACATTTACAGCAATTGGTTTGTCTGTTAAAGATTTAAGTTCTATGAGTGCCTCCCGTAATTCTTCTGGTTTTCTGTACATTACAGAAGCCATAATTCCAAGAGCACCCGCATTTGAACATGCAGCGGCAAATGAGGGATAACTAATATTCATCATATTTCCACAGAAAATAGGATATTTTATACCCAGCATTTCTGTTACTTTTGTTTTTACCATAAAATTAAACCTTTTTTTGATTGTAGTTTTAAGAATTTAATATAATTGAAGTATTATTGTAAAAAATATAAAATTTCATTTTATTTGATATTTTAACTCAATTCAAATAGATTTTTAATATCCCTAATGCTAATCTCAGTTGGATCCTTAATTATTAAGTTAGCACCAATGAGTTCTGCTTTATTATGGGTCGTTGTAAGAGCTATTGAAATCATACCTGCTCTTTTGGCAGCTTCTAAACCAACTGGTGCATCTTCAATGACAATACAATTTTTTGGTATGATATCTAATTTTTTTGCAGCAGTAAGAAATACATCTGGTTCAGGTTTGCCCTTCTTAATATCTGCTGCAGTAATTATCACATCAAAAAATGGCTTAATATTTAGTCGAGATAATAGTAATTCCACATTTTCAAGTGGACCACTAGAACCTATAGCCAATTTAAAGCCTTCTGTTTTTAATTCTTTAATAATTCTTACTACGCCGGGTAAAGGCTCTAGTTTTTCTTTTACCATCTCTCGATAGTATTTCTCTTTAAGACTAGCCCATTTTTCCACAAGATCTTCATCCACATCTGCCCCTACTAATTTACGTGTAATGGTAGGCGACTGTTGACCAAAAGTTTCTTCAAATAAATCTCTTGTAAATTTCACACCAATTTCTGCTGCCATTTTAACCCAACTTTCAAAATGAATAGGTCCAGTGTCTGCTAAAACACCATCCATATCAAATATAACGCAATACTGATCAGACATACTTTTAACTATTAGGTACCATTAGATAATAATTATAATATAGTAATACATTTTAAGGATTACATGGCCCGGTAGTCTAGTATGGATAGAATTAGCCCCCAGGGCTTTTATCTACGGCGCTGGCTTGACAGCAATAAATTATTATTTCTGGGCTAACGGAGCCAGATATCGAGGGTTCAAATCCCCCCCGGGCCATTAAAATTTACCTTTTATTAACAAATGTAGTTTAAAATTTCTGAAATATTACTGATTTTTCTTAAATTTGATATATTAATTTCTTTTTCAAAAGGAAATTTATATTTTCTTTCAAGCAATATAAATTGTAAATTAGCTCTTTGGGCTCCAATTATATCAGCATATTCATCTCCACACATTACTACAGAATTAGCATGGTCCTTTAATCCTATCTGCTCGAGAGTGTAGAGAAAGATATTGGGATCTGGCTTTCTTCTTCCGTATTTAGCAGATGTTAAAATACAATCAAAATATTTTACAAAATCATGTTTTTTTAGCATATTTTCAATTGTTTGGTGATGCGGATGATTAGAAATTAAAGCGAGTTTTATGTGCTTTTTTATTAATAATTCTAGTGTTTCTCTTGATTTTTCAAAGGGTTCCCACTCATCTTCTTCACAGGAATGATAAGTCTCAGCTAATTTATTATAAGTTTTTTCATCAATATGCTCAATATCATTTATAATGTTTTCTTCTTTTAAAGTTTCTAAAACTCTCTGAAAAATCAACGATGTTGGAAATTCAGTTTTGGTTTTTATACTCTTTCTAAAAAAATGTTGTCTGCTTTTAGCAAACTTTTTTTCAAACGAATCATTTGATAATTTCTCACTCCAAACTTTCTTTTCTTTCAAAATATCAATGGATTTCATTAATCCTTTTTTAAAACATTCATAATATCTTTCAACTGAAGGATTATCAAAATAAAATAACGTAAAACCAAAATCAAAAATAATGCCTTTAATATTCATCTTGTCAATAATTAAATAAACTAATTCTTAATTTTAATTTATCCGAAATATAATATAAGAAAGCTACATTCGTTTCTGTTAAATACTTAATAATAAACAAAATAATGATAAATATATTTAATGTAACTGAGACTAAAGATGTCAATAGATAAATGGCTTAATGAAAAGGATTCAGAGGAGCAAAAAATTAAAAGAGAAAAAGCCTTTAAGCAACTCTCAAAAGAGGAAGTTCAAGAATTAAAGAAAAAAAAGATCCGAGATATAGTAAAAAAAGAGACAGAAAAGACGAGTGAAAATTCTGAAATCGATAAATTTCTAAAAGAAACTCTAGAATTTAAAGATTGGTTAAACCAAAGAACTTATCTAAAAGGCGATATTGATAAAATTGAAATGTGGATAAGAAATTTGAATTCAATATTAACCAGATTATCAGAAAATAGGGAAAAGTCTACACTACATGACGAGAAAATAGATTTAATTAACAAATACAAAGAAATTCCACCAAAAATTCTAGATGAGAAAGTAAGAATTGCTATGAATAAATTGATACATGGTGCAAATAGAACAAATTCAGATAATTATTATTTAAGAAAGCTAAAAAGCAGCCTTAAGGAAAAGCTAAAAGAAGCGGAATATTATGATACTTTAGATAAACTAATTAAAATATTGTGAAACTATAAAATTGTTTCAAAATACTTTTTATTTTATCAATTTTTATAATTTTTATATTACAAATTAGACATCTTTAGAATTAAAAGAATGATTCTTATTGCACCACTAGCTGGAGTGGGTAAAAGACTTCAGCCGTTTACATATTCTAAGCCAAAAGCTTTCTTGAAGATTGCTGGAAAAAGGTTAATTGATCATATACTTAATAAATTGAAAAATTCCTTCCCTAAAGGAACTAAAATCTGTTTTATCGTTGGTTATAAAAAAAGGCAAATTATGGAGTATCTTAAAAATAATCATTCAGATTATTTTGAACTCCACTTCAGAGAGCAAGAACCACTGGGTTATGAAGCAGATACACCATTCTTTAGTGGTCTTGGAGATGCAATTTTATTGGCTAAAGATCTTGCTCAAAATGACGATTGTTTTGTCTTTTTGAGCGATAGACTTCCTATTGAGGATTATTCACAGATATTATTAAATTTTCATCAAGATATTTGTGATGGTGTGATAAATGTTAAACAAGTAGAGAATCCACAATATTATGGTGTGATTGAATTAAACGGAGCAGGAAGTGTTAAAAATATTGTAGAAAAACCAGAAAAGCCTAAATCCAATCTAGCTGTATCAGGTGCTTATTTGTTTGGAATGAGTATTACACCACGATTATTTGAATTATTAGAAGAACAGAGTAAAATACCATTAGAAAACGGACAAGAACATAGCATTACACCTGTTATTCAACAATTAATTGAAGAAGGCTTTAAATTAAAAGTCAATGAAATGAAAAAGTATATTTTAGATTTTGGTCGACCTGAGAGTCTAATAGCAGGAAATCGTTTATTATTAGAAGAAGTAAAAATCCATGATCCCACATATGAGAAATTATTTCGTTCTGGTAATATTATCGACTCAAAAATTGTTCCTCCGGTCTATATTGGTGAAAATTGTAAAATAAAAGACTCAGTTATAGGTCCAAATCTATCTATTGGAGATAATGTGGTTTTAGAAAAATGTATTTTATCTGAATCTGTTATTGGGGATGGAGCCAATTTGAAAAAAATAATATCTTCAGAAAGTATTGTGGGAGATTTTACCATTTTAGAGGATTTAATAAAGAAGAGTATTACAATCGGAGATTCCTCATATATTACGACTTCTAACATGAAATCATTTTAACCTTTGAAAAAACAAAGAATAAAATAAAAAAAAATAAAGGTTATGCAAATTTTGGTCTTTTGTCTTGCCAAGGAGCTATCTCCTCAAAAGCTTTTGATACTTGAAGTACTGTTAAATCATCAAAGCGTTTTCCAACTATTTGCATACCAATTGGTAAACCTTCATTAGACCAACCACATGGGATAGAAGCGGCGGGGTTACCAGTCATATTAAACACTGACACAAGAGGAGCCCATGCTGTGGGTGATACCATTTTTCCATCAATTTGAGTTGGAAATAGTATTCCTAGTTCAAATGCAGGCAAACCAGTTGTAGGTGTTAATAAAAGGTCATAATTGTTAAAAAATTGATAAAATTTCTCAAATATCGCTTTGCGTCGAGACATCGATCTTGCAAAATCACCCACGGTAGCCGTTAATCCCGCTTCAGCAGCTTTAATAAGACCTGGATGTATCAGTTCCCGGGAATCCCTCAATTTAGTCATTAAATCATAACCAAATAAAACAGAATGATATGTTATAAGAATTCTTTCAGGATTTCTAATCTTAATTTTTGCTGAATCAACATTCCAACCAAATTCTTCAAATTTTTGAATAATATTTAAGAAATTTTCTTTAATTTTTGAATCAAGAACTTTTGCAAATCCTAAATCTAGAGAATATCCTATCTTCAATTCTTTTGGTTTTTCATCGAGTTTTTCAGAATAACTAATATATTGATCTGGTAAAGAATACATATCTCCATAATGTGGGCCCTTTATTGCATCCAACATTAAAGCAGCATCCTTTACATACCTTACAATCGGACCATAATGAATTAATGATTCAAAATGTACTCCATGTGTTGGATATACAGGAACTCTTCCGAAACTTGGTTTAATCCCATAAACTCCACATAAACAAGAGGGAACTCGAATTGAACCACCTCCATCAGCTGCCAATGCTAGATATCCTAAACCAGAAGCTATAGCTGCTCCCGCCCCACCGCTTGATCCACCAGGAGTTCGTTCTAAATCCCATGGGTTTCGAGTTTCTCCAAAGATTAAATTATCAGTTATGTGTAAAAAACCAAAGGGGCTCATATTGGTTTTTCCTAGAATTACACTTCCTGCGTCTTTTAGTCTTTCTACACATGCATCATCCTCATTGGGGATATTATTCTCGTATAATCTTGATCCAAAAGTTGTTCTTACTCCTTTAATTGGCATTTCATCTTTGATTGAAGTGGGGATTCCATGTAATAATCCTAATTTCTCACCCTTTTTAACAGCATCATCTGCTTTTTTGGCAGCTTCTCTTGCCATATCAAATGTAGGTGTACAATAAGCATTAATTACAGGATTGATTTTTTCAATTCTTTCTATAACAATTTCTGTTATCTCTTGGGATGATATTTCTTGAGTTTTAATTTTTTCTAATAGCTCAAACGCAGCCAGATAACAAATTTCTTCTTTATTCATTTTCAATTCTCATTATATTAGTTTTAATAGAAATTATTAAGTCTCAAAATAATATAAGAATTACTTTATAAAAAAGTGAAAGTGTATATTGAATCTGTTTTTTTCAGAATTTAAAGTCTTTTTGCCATTTCTGATAGCCTAGTTTAAGAAGTTTTAACCTAGGTTTATTGATTTTATTATCCACTTGTTTTTCAGAATGAGGATTATACATCATTTTGTGATAATGAAGATAATAATCCTCAGCTATAGGATTGTTTGTTATTAGTTTCAAAATAGCATTCTCAGTAAAATATAGAATTAAATCCGGTTTAATCCCCGGATTTTTTTTAACCATCTCTAATTGTTCTTCATTTTTTTTGTATAAATAATATTGTAGTTTAGGAATTTTTTCGTTTAATGAATTTTCTGTAATAATGTATTCCCAACATGCATTTACACTTAAATGTCTCATTAAATCAGTGTTGTGAGGAAAATAAGATTTTAATTTAGAAAATAATTCTTTAGAATCCATGAGTCGTACAGCTATTTTATTTTCTCCAAGTTAATTGAGGTACCGTCATAAATGTATTTTCCATATACTAATTCTTGTGGATAATACTTACAACCAGCAGGGTAAGCAGAATCTTTAATACCTCCAAGAGAAACTGTTATATCAACGAGCATAGGTCTGGCGTTTATGTAAATATTTGCGGCTTCTAATTCATTCTTAAAAATCTCTATATTTTTAAGATTTGAAGTGTATGTTACCGCTCTCATACCATAATTGCTAGTATTTGCTAACCTTATGGCATCTTTCATATCATTAGCTTTAGTAATGGAACGAACAGGACCAAAGGCTTCTTCTCGCCATAGGAATGGAGCTTTAGTTAAATCTTCACATAATTCAGGTTTTATTTCTATTAAAGTTGGTTTATAAAATAGCCCATATTCTTCTCCAGTATCTATCTTATCGCCACCTGTGTATATTTTAGCCCCGTATTTTTTAGCGTCAGCTACCATTACTTCCATCATCATTAAGATTTTCCTGCTTCCCAATGGGCCAATATCTACATCAGGGTCAGTGGGATCTCCATATTTTAACCCTTCAATTTCTTTGATAAGACATTCGATATAATCGTCATATATATCTTTATGTACGATAATTCTTTTCATCGAAAAACATTGTTGTCCTGAATTAGTATAACTAGCCATGGCATTCCATTTAGCCACCTGTTCTAAATTTACATCATCCATGACTATCCCTGCATCGTTTCCCGCACATTCAAAAAAGAAATGTTTAAACGGTTGAGTGTACATGGGAACTCCCATTGATTTATCAACAGTTTTCTTCAAAAATCTTCCATAACGAACTAATATATCTTTTGCTGTATGAGAAGCTGTAATCGTCATTAAAGTTTTAATTAAAGGAGATTTGATAAATTCATCCACCGCCCATTCACCAGGAGCTATCACCAAATCTAAAGCCTCAAGGGCAGGTAAATCCATTTCTTCCATCATAGAATATGCCTCTATCATAGTTAAAGGGCAAGCTGTGGATGGCTTAACAATAGCTCCATTGCCGACTAAATAGTTTGCTCCTAATTGATAGAGTGGTAAACTTATGGGAGTATTACGAGGAGAAATGCATGCTGCTAGACCATGAGGAAGATATCTTATTCTAACGAGTTGTTCTCCTTCAATACTAGTTAAAGGTTTTTCTTTTAAAAACTGATAATACCAATCACAAAATTTAAAACCATTAGTTACTACATTAAGCTCCCATTCAGAATACTTTATTGGCAATCCTCCTTCTGCTACAATCATATCTTTCAATTTTTTTTTCTTAAAACGTAATTTACTGGCAAATTTCGAAAGAAGTTGAGCCCGTTCAAAAAAATCCATTTTATTTAGGAGGTTTTGCTTATTATATACTTTTTTTATTTTTTTTCGAACTGTTTCCGGTGTATCTGCAGGAACAGTTCCTATAAGTTCACCAGTGTATTTATTTCTAATACTTAACTCTTGTGATTTTGACATTTTTATAAACAAGAAATTTTTAATTTTTTAAATTCAAAACAAAGATTTTTAAAGTTTTATTATACTACCATCATTTTCAAGGATACCAGCAGTTTGAGCAAATCTTCCGTAGCCCATCTCAATTATAGTTTGCGTTCTTTTATGTAATGTAAAGTCAATCCACCCTTTTTGCTCATCTGGATTATTATAAAAAGATCCTAAAAGTTGTGCATATTCTGCTTTCGTTTTTGTTTGGATTAATTTTTCAACAGCATTTACAGAAAGTGCTAATTCCAAATCTGACTCGATAGCTCTCCCGGGTTTTATTTCAATTCCATTTTCATTTCGATATACATTAAATATATCAGCCGGAGACTCATCATCATATGCTTCAAATGAATTATAAAGTGCAAAATCAAAGTTTGACCCATTAATCAAATCAGAAAAAATCTCAGGATATTTTGAAAGAAAAAGCGTATATTTTCTGGCTAATTCTGTCTTATAAGCTTTTTTATCTATAATTTGACTCGTCATCTCATCTTCTAACAATTTTTATCCTACTCTTTATTTTGTTCCTTTCTCTATATAATCCATATACCATTCAACTGTTTTTTCTAAACCCTCTTTAAAAGGAGTTATTGCATATCCTAGATCTTCAATAGCTTTTTGAGATGAATATGCCCAATCGTATGTCGCCATTTTCATCAAGGCGCATGTAATATAAGGAGTTCTATTTTTTGAAATCTTAGCTCTAAGTTCACACAATCTTCCATACAACAAAGCAATCGATAAGGGGAATTTTCTTGGCTTTTTCACTCCAGCAATTTTGGCTACTGAGTCAAAGTAATCGATTGTTGAGACTGTTTCACCACCTAAAAAATATTCATTCCCTATTAATTCATTTCTACCAATCACATTTATCATAGGCTCTACAATGTCATAAAGGTAAGCCATACTAAAGTTGGAAACAGAAGTTTTAGGAACTCCAAGAAGTTTTCCTAAAATAAGGTCTATTGTTAATTTTCCATAAAAATTAAGATCTCCTGGTCCATATACAAAACCTGGATAGAAAATAATGCATTTTAATCCCTTTTCTTTATAGTCTTGAATTAATTTGGTGCTATCACATTTAGATTTTTCATAATCCATAAAATAATCTAAGTCTCTCTCATGTGTTTCAAAATTAGGAGGTTCTTCGCCACAATTATACGGACCAATAGCAAAGAATGAACTAATAAAAATTAAGAGGATATTTTTTTCTAATGCTACTTTAGCGATGTTTTCAGAACCACTAATATTTATTTCTTCATATATTGATTTATCTTTTGACCAAATTTGGGTGTTTGCTGCTAAATGATAAATTATATCAATTTTATTTGCGATTTGACTTAAACTATCAAGATCTCGAATATCACCGATAACATATTCAATGTTATTCAAATCTTGAAAGGCCTCTGTATTGCTTGTCTTTCTAATTAATAACTTTAGGTTATGTCCTAAATTATAGAGATTTTTTACTAAAGGAACTCCAATAAAACCAGTACCCCCAGTTATTAATATATTTGCCATGACTAGAATGCTAATATAATAAAAAGAAATTTTAAAATATTAAAAGGTTACATTGTATTAAAGTCAGACCTTGGAACTATTTAGTTTTTACACCTTTTAATATTAGGAAAACTCGGAATTAATATAACGTCTTTTTTTTATAAATAAAAAAGCTATTTATTAAACAATTTCAATTATAATATTTTAGATCTCCCAAGATTTTATCTAAAAAACCAATGAGTGTAAATTGAAGAAGAAACAAATGAATTTTGAGAAATTTCATTCGCAATTAGATTTACCTTTTTTAGAAACAGATTATAAATATATAGATGAAATTATCTGGACTTTAAAACATAAATTTGGACTGGTGAATAACTCAAAACAAAAGTTGATTGATTTAGGAGCAGGAAATGGCTCTGTTATAATTTTTACTGCTTTAAATCATCGGATCAAATCTTATGGAATTGAAATTAATCATAAATTAATCAATGAGGCAAATAGTAGAATAAGATCGTTAAAAAAAGAAGGAACCTATAGTAAAAGGTTATTTAGAAATATTAAATTAAAATTAGGAGATTTTTATTTACTAAATTTAAAGAAATATGACTATATTTACATCTATCTGTTACCTTCAATGCAGAAATATCTTAAACATGTATTTAGTACCGCAAAAATTGGAACGATTTTCATATCGCATAAATATCCACTAGAAGGATTCGATTCTTTATTGAAGATTGAATATAGATTAGAGCATGAGATTGGTGAAAAGAAATTAAAATCCTTTTTCTATAAGAAACTTGCATAAAAAAGTCAAGATTGTGGAAAAAATATATCTTTTAATCAACAATATTACATTTTTTTATTATCAAAAAAAATATAATTATAAATAAAAATAAAATAAATAAATATATAATTTTAAAATTGTATAAAAATGTGAATAAGAATGGCAATTGGTTTTGAAGGCTTATTAGATGGAATAACTGCTTCACTTATAGTTTCTTCGTCAGTAATATTCGGCTTCCTTTCTCTCTTTAAATCGATAAAATTGAAGGCAAAACTGCTTTCGATAGCAGGTTTGGTTATGATTTTCGTAGGTTTTTTATGGTTGGGCCCAACTGTTGACTTTTTCTTGAAATTGATTACGGATACTAATCTCCCAGGCACTCCACCAGTTATTTATGTATTTTTAAGTTATACTTGGGTTGCACCAGCTCTGTTTTTTGCTATGTATTTAGGGGGTGAACTAATAATGCCTAAAAGAAAATGGATACTTGTAGGAATATTTGTAGTCTTAGGGGTTATATTTGAATATTTTCTATGGACTCAACCTCTTCAATCATTTGAATTTATAGGACTTAGGTTCCCTAATGGTATTATCGATGCAGATTTTAATAGAGCTCATCCAACCTTTATTTTAGTAGCCGTATTTTTAGTATCAGCGTTAGTTTTTTTAGGAATAGGAATGGCAATAAAAGCAAAACAAGCAACAGGTACTTTGAGGAAAAAGTTTACATTTCTATCAATTGGTTTTATAATTTTCGTAGTATGTGGGGCATTAGACTCAATTCTCATTATCCCTCTCGCTATTGGTGTGGTTAGAGTTCTTATGGCTACATTTGCCATCTGGATGTATCTAGGTTTAAAGACTTAATAAATTTTAATTTTTCTTTTTCCTTTTTTCTGTAATTAGAATCTCAAGAATTAAACCAATTTCAGCTTAAATAAGATTTCTTTCAAATATTTTTTCATAAAATACCGTTGGTTTGTACAAAAATCTAGTTTTTGGGAATTTGAAAATTCAGAGCAGTTTAATAAAATTGCATGAAGATCATTCAAAATGGAAAGGTATTCGTTTTCTGCGCTTGAGATAATAGATTTTGTCTTTTTGAATTCATCAATACTAATTATATTAAAAGGGGATCTGTTTTTCTCAGTCTCACTTTGACATTTTATATTATTCTCGTTAAGAATATTTGCCAAAATATTTGATATGTAGTTTAAATCCTCTTTGGACTTTACTTCGTTAAATAACTCTGAGAGTAATTTAGATATTTTATTTTTTTCAAATTGTTGAATTTCATTAGGGTTGAAGTTATTAGGATCAGCCTGTGTAGAAGTATTTTCAATAGATATATCAATGGAATCTTTATTGATAAAGCCTTTAGAAATTATATTTCATCTCAGAGAAAATTCAATTTGATATATTTAAAACCGATATGGTATTTAAAAAAAAAGCCTCTCTGAATTTAGTGGAAATATGAATAGCTGGTTGTAGCCCAGTATATTATTGAAAATTTATAATAAAATATTCAGTAGATTGAATTTTTATAAATGATAAGAACAAAATAATATTAATTATTTGCATTCATCTTTCTAAAAATTATAAACAGATTGGAAAAAATTATGTCTCAAAAACAAAACAAGGTGGAAGAAGAATATACCTTAAAAAAAGCTGTTTTTTATAGTTTTGCTGGCTTTACAGATGTAATAATTTTACAATTTTTTACTTTCCTGATATTTACATTCTATTATTCTATAATAGAATTGCCAGCAGTATTCATATCTCTTGGTTTCATAATATGGTCAATATGGAATGCTTTTAATGATCCCATGCTCGGTGCTATTTCTGATAGATCACACTTTAAAATGGGTCGTAGAAAACCATTCATCATAATGGGTATAATTCCCCTATTAGTTATAAATATACTACTATTTACTGCACCTAGAGGATCTGATATTGTATCTTTTATATACTTCTTAATAATAATTGTAATTTGGGAGCTTTTCTATACAATGTATTCATTAAACCAAACTAGTTTATTTCCAGAGATGTTTCGTGATTTGGATCAAAGGTCAAAAGCTAATAATTCAATCCAATTTTTTCAAGTGATAGCATTATTGATTGCTTTTTTATTGCCTGGATTGTTCATTGATAATTACACCAGTGAAGGTGTACCTATTGGAACTACACATTTACAGTATATATTCGCTGCAGTGGCAATTTCAGTGATTTGCGCAATAGGGGGGTTTATTTTTATTAAATTTGGACTAAAAGAAAGAATTGAGTTTTCTAAAGATTATGAAAGAGTTCCATCATTTAAACAATCATTAAAATATACTTTTGGATATAAGTCGTTCAGACTATATGTTTGTGGGAATTTTGCATTATGGTATGCATTTAATATGATACCTACTCTAATGCCAATTTATGGAGCTATTTGTTTAGGTGTTCAAGATGCTTTAATATTATCTTTAATACTTGGTACTGGTTTTGTTTCGGCTGCTATATTTGTATTTCCATGGCGTATATTAGTAAATAAACTTGGTGCTAAAGGATCTTATCTATTATCTTTAATAGTGTTTATAGCAACACTTATACCTCTCATGTTTATTAGAGGAGTACTCTTAGGTTTTATATTCTTCTTCTTATTAGGAATAGGGTTAGCTGGAGTATTAATTGTAAGAGACATTACAATTGCGGCTATTATTGATGAGGATGAATTAAAAACGGGAGCAAGAAGAGAGGGTAATTTTTATGGAATAAACGGTTTCATTGTAAAATTTTCCAATGTAGTTGTATTTCTCTCAATAGGACTAGTATTCATTGGTACTGATTGGAATATCTTCGATCTTAGCACAGCAACATATGGGGTAGAATTTGGTCTTCGAAGTCTCATGGTTATATTTCCAATAATATTTTTAATTATTGGAATAATAGCAATGAGTTATTTCCCAATCAATAAAGAAAGATATACTCAATTAACTGAAGATGCTAAGAAACTACACTCTGAGAAAAAGGCAAAACTGGTATCCTAAATTTAAATATAATTTTATTTTTATTTCTTTTTTAATGTGATGATAACTTTCATTGAGATTATCTGCTTTTGAATTGATAAATATTTCCAAATATATTTGCTAGAGAGAGAGAATAAATAACAAGATTAATGCCGATTTTATTTTTAACAAGGAGTAATTTAAAAAAAAAAAGAAAATTATAGTTAACCTAAACAAATAATTACAGTTTAGACCCACAATTTGGACAAAAATTTCCAGTTGACTCTAATTTATGACCACAATAAACACAATAATTTTTTCCTTCAGTTTCTAAAGGCTCCTCAATTTTTTTAGGAGGTGGAACATATTCAGATGCTTGGGTATATGTGATTGGCTGGCCTAAGATAATTTGTCCTGTTTCAGGATCAAAACTATATTTCACTACTCCCTGATTTCTTAGATCTAATAGTACACGTAGTAGGATACTTGGTTTCATGCCAATTTCCAATGCAATATGTTCTAGCTTGTATGTGCCTTGAAAATTTCTTTGGATAAGAGCATTCTTCACAATTCTTTTATATTTTGCATTCCTGTAAAGCTGGTTAAATCCTCCTATAAAAATGAAAAATGCGGGTATAAAAAGCCAATATCCCCATGCAGAAAGTCCAATAAAGTCTATAGGGATAGCTCTAAGAACAAGTGATACAATTGCAACAAAAAGAAAAACACATCCTGTAGCTAACGTTCCGATAGCCGCTTCATATGACTCCTTATAATAATAGCGGTGCCTATATTTATCGTTTTCACTCATTTTTTTTCCATTAATTTTAAAATTTTGATAATAGAATTTATTATATTTAGAAATAAAAATTCTTTGTTATTATTTTTTAAATAGTCCAATTTTTGAAGAGAGAAAAATAAAAACTTCCTCTAAAAAGAGAGAACTTTTGAGAAGATTTTTTTCGAAGGGAAAAGAGATTAGCGAATGATTTAATTAGAAATTCTTCTCACATTCTCTCATAAAGGAGAAGTTTGTTTAGAAAAACAACTTTTATTCTTTAGCATTCTTTTTAAACTACTACCTTTTTTTCTTAATATTTTATTTTGTCTATGATATCATCAATAAAGTACACATTTTTTTTACCAGCTTCTTCTATTAATAATCGAGAGATTGATTTCTTAAAACTCCAAATTTCAATTTCCTTTTTTAGTTCTTTTAATTTTCGGACTATATCTAAAAAATCTGAGTCTCCACTGACTAAAATTGCTTTGTCATATGTATCATCTTCGGCTAATTCTACAATATCTTTATAAATAAAGATATCAACTCCTTTCTGTTTTTTAACACCATTCGGGGAAATTATAACCGGTTTTGGTTGAATAACAAATCCTTGCGCTTGCAAATATTTCAAAAAATTAAGTTTTTTAGGTAAAATCTTATCTGGGATTCCCATATACATAAAGAGACCGACTAAATGATGATTCCCTTTAAAAATATCTCTCAACTTCAAATAGTTAATCCGAATGTTTAATTTTTCGATATTATGGAATAAGTTAGCATGATCAATGAAAATAATAACTCGTTTTCGCTCAAGAATTTGGTTCACTCTTGGAATCCCTTTATATTTTCTTTAATTCTAATCAGAATAGATTTCTTTTTTCATTATTACTTCTAAGATCCAATATAAAAAGGTGTATTTTTTTGAGCTTTGGATAGCATAGATTTCGAACAGAAGTTTGAAATTTCTCAATCTTTTTTGTCATTAATTATTTCTTTCAACCAAGTTGATTCTTCTTTTAAATTCTCATAAGTGTCTCTATCTCCAAAATCTCCTCGAAATTGATTTTTTTTCATTTTTAGGACTCGGACTTTCCACTTTCTTGATTTAATTCCAATCCTTAATGCATCAGTAAATTCAATTTCACCACGTTTAGATGGTTTGAGAGTACTTAATATTTCAAAAATCTCTTTTGATAATATAAAAATTCCAGTATTATTAAATTTTGACTTAGATTCACTTTGGGATGGCTTTTCAATAATATCTATGCAGTAATCATGTTTAATATAAACAGCTGCTCCTTTAAACGGATCATCTGTATAGTTAGATATTAAAATAAAATTATAATGTTCTTGATTGAATTTTTCTAATATTTCTTTATACACAGAATAAGGTACTAATATATCTCCCCAAGTCAAGAAAAAGTGTGAATTATTTATAACACTTTGACATTTTAATAAAGCTCCTCCGGTACCGTTTAGCTTTTTTTGTTCAACGTATTGTATGTTTATATTCCAATTCTCTCCATTTTTAAAATAATTCAAAATTTGTTCTTTTTTATAACCTACAACGAAAATGAAATCTTTAAAACCTGCATAGATTAGACCATTTAAAACATATTCTAAAAGAGGTTTGTTATTAATAGGGAGCATAGATTTTTGAAATGTATCTGTGTACGGTTTTAGACGTTTTCCATAACCAGCACATAGTATTACCGCTTTCAATACATATCAGCTCCATATTTTAATTCTAAACATATTGTTTTTCACAAGATAAGAAAATTCAAGAATGTACTCCTAAAAACTTGTTATTATACGACTAATTATATTATTCTGATATCACTGAAGTATTATAATTCTTTTTTTTTTTCATTTTCATAAATATATTAATCGAAGAAAGGCAGCAATAGTTTTATAAAAAGAAAAGAGATTTTTTTCTGAGTTTAATGATTTGCGACGTACTGATTATAAAAGATGGATTACCACTATTATCTAAGAGTTTGTGTAATTCAACTAATATTAAAAATGTATTTTCAGAAATAGATGATTTAATAATGGTATCGGGGTTTTTTTCAGCATTAAATTCATTTTCTGATTCATTTGAGGATTTAGGAACAATAAGTGAATTAAAACTTTCGAATAATAATTTAAAGCTTTCTTTTTTAAAAGACAAGATCATTCCTGATTTAATTTATCTTGCTACATATGATAAAAAATCTAATCATAATGATGTGCAAGAGATTTTAAAAAAAATTTCTGATTTATTTTTAAAAGAATTTGAGATCGATCAAATTTTAAAGTGGAATGGAAGATTAAACAGTTTTGAATCATTCCATGCTGTTATTGAACGTATTATTGAAGAGGAGCAAAAATACGAGCAAGCTCAATATAATGATCAAGTTGTTGATTGGATAAGAAGTTTTGAACGCGAACCAGTTGAAATTCAAAAAAAACTAATTGAATCGGAGTCAGTAGAAATAACTCCTGAATATTATAATTATGTACCCATTTTCACTACTGCTAAAAAAATAAATCCGAGATATTATTTAACAGGAGAAAATTCATTTAAGGTTTATGATCAAATAGATGGAAGAAAATCGATAACTCAAATATCCGGTAGTCTAAATATACAACAAAATCAAGTATATAATATATGTAAAAATCTCATTAAACTAGGTTTCATCTCTCTAAATTAATCTTTATGATTTTATTACAACGATTCAAAAAATTAATACTTAAAATTTTTTTACCACAAAATCTGTTGTTCTGTTTTGTTACGCCCTCAATCACAAATTTCTCTTCCCTAAAATATTAATAATATTACATTTTTATGGTAATAGAGTAAAAAATCTTAATAGCAGGCGTTTTGGTGTAAAAAATTTCCGTATCATCAATTAATCCTTCATCCATAGATGCTCTTATAGAGGAGTTAAGAACTGTAACAGGAATGAAATTTGAACATTATCAGAGAAAATTTCTTGAAAAACGTATCGATTTTAGGATGAAAAACTTAAATCTAAATTACTATCAAGATTATATAAAATATATTCGTGAAAATCCTATTGAAATTGACCTTTTTTTGGATAAATTCACTATTAACTATACTTACTTCTTCAGAAATTATAAGGCTTTCAAAAATTTTGAGAATTTTATCAAATCCTATGTTAAATACTCAAATAGGATTATTCGAATATGGTCAGCACCATGTGCTACTGGAGATGAACCCTATTCTATTGCAATGATCTTGGACCGATTGAAGAAGGCTGATAAAAATTTCCCTGACTTTGAAATAATAGCATCAGATATTGATCCAGCAGCTCTTAAAATTGCAAAAGAAGGTGTTTATGGAGATTATCCAGTACATGAAACTCCAGACATATATTTAAAAGCTTATTTTTCAAAAGAAGACACTGATTTTGGTCCAAGGTTTAATCTTTCAGAAGATATTAAAAGTAAGGTTGAATTTATTCAGGAAGACATTACAAAGGGACATCAAAAAAAAGGAAAATATGATATTATCTTTTGCAGGAATTTTTTTATTTATATAAATCAATTTGCAAGAGAAAAACTTTTACAAACGATAGAATCACGGCTTTATGATGGAGGTTTACTAATATTAGGAGGCTCTGAGACCCTTCCTCTTAAAATTACTAATTTTAAGTCAATTAATATGCGAGATCGTTTTTATATAAAAAACTTTTCTTCTCACACTGCTAATTTCAAAAATGAAATTTCTAATCTATTTAAAAACTATAAATATTCTGAAATTGAGATTATTAAGCCAATTAAAACAAAGTCAATGTGTAGAATAAGTGAAGTTGTTAATAGTAAATATAATCAACCAAAAATAAAAGCAAAATCTAATAGTATATCAAATGACACTAAAATAAAAATTAAGAAAAACACTTCTAAACCTGAAATAAATATCAATGATTTGAATAAACTTGAGAATATAGAAACAGAAGTAAAGATTACTAGCATCGACATTAATAACGGAATAAATCGATATGGTTTTAAACATCATAAAAATCAATTAAAAGAATCAATGAATGATAATAAAAACGAATCAAAAATATCTTCATTAAAACAATGGGACAAAAAGTTACGGCAACGTGAGTTGCTTTTAGAGCAACGTGAAAAAGCAATCGAAGAGAGAATTACATATATTGATGAAAAATATAATAAAATTGAAAGAAAGAGAAAGAAATTAAATGATTTGATTAAAGAACTTAAAGAGAAAGAAGAAGAAGTTAAAGATCGCATAGAAATTTTAGAACGGCTCACAAAACGAGTAGATCAAAGAGAGAGATTAATAGAACAAAAGGAAAAACAATTTGAACACCGAATAATAAAAGCTGGAGATTATACTCGACAATTTTTGATAAATGAAGTTCAAATGAAAGAATTTTCAAAAGATGGCAATGAAACAGAAGAAAGTTTCAATATTTTTGATGAAAAACGTATGGATCGTATAGATAAACCAAACGATAAAAGGGAACTAAATATTCCCATGGGATACTATGGATTAATCAATTCATTTGATAAAAATGACCTTGCAACAAAATTTGTCATAAAAGGTTTAGGATCAGGAATTTGTATAATACTTAAGGATCCTGTGAATAACATTTTTGCTATATCCAATATGTCGTTACCTTCTTCATCAGCTTCAAAACAAGGTTATCACTTCCTTTTCCCTCATACATTTATTGATACAGGAGTTAAAGACTTGTATAATAATATCATATTTCATGGAGGAAAAAATTCAAATATTAGAGCATTAGTTATTGGAGGAGCAAAATTATTTTTAGATTATGATATGACATATCAAGAAAATATTGATGCTGTTAAAGATCAATTAAATAAACATCAAATTGAAGTAGAAGCTGAAGATATTGGGGGATTAAGTGAAAGAGCAATTATCTATGATACAATAAATGATTCACTCTATGTCAAAAAGACTTGGGAGTTTGATTATAGAAAAATTAATTAATATATTTACTTGAGTTAACAATTTCTTAAGGTAATTTTCTCTTTTGCTGAATTTTTTTTCTTTTACGTTCTGCATCTTGAATTTCCTCTTCTAATGCATATAACTGTGAATCAGCTTTTCCTTTTAGTTTAAATTGCCCAACAATCTTACTTTCCTCCCGTTCACCAGTTTTTGATATCTTTTCAAAGGATAATTCTATTGGTATATCTTGTTTTAATGCCAAATTTATAAAATTAATAAAACCAATATGTTTACTTGGCGATATCGGAAATTTTAATATTATGTTTTTATCTTTTCTTGTCCTTGTCTGTAAAACCAACCGTAATTTCATAGTCTTTCGATCTCCTTATTGTTTAAATTGTTAATATATGCATTTAATATATCTAAAATAAAAAAACTATGTTATTTTATAATGTGAAATATATTTTAACTTATCCTATAAAACTATTTAAAAAATGCCTTCAAAATTTAGACTTAGATATCTTTTTAAACCACTTGTTAGACTAATCTCAAAAGGTTTTATCAGAATAGGGATCACACCGAATTTCGCCACAGTGATTATGCTTTGTTTTTCTATAATAAGTTTTGTTACCCTAGGTTTTTTTCGAAGTCTTCTATATTTTTCTATTTTTGTATTTATTACAGGAATTATGGATGGATGTGATGGAACAATCGCTCGATTAACTAACAATACATCAAAATTTGGGGGATTTTTTGATTCATTTATGGATAGGATTTCTGAATTTTTTATTTTCTTGGGCTTGTACTTTTACTCAAAAGATCAATTACTTTGGAATTTTTTTGATATGAAACTAATTATTTTAATATCCTTCTCCGCTTCTATTATGATCAGTTATACAAGAGCTAGAGCTGAAGTGTTTTTTAAAGGGGATTTCGATATTGGACTCATGGCAAGATCAGAAAGATTATTTTACCTTGTAGTAATCTCTGTAATCAGTTATTTTTGCAATTTATTAAATCTATTTTTATTTATCTTTATGTTCCTCGTTTTAGGAACATATACTTTTAGATTGGTAAAGATTTTTTATGCAATTAAAAAGAAAAATAATTGATTATGAGGTAGAAATAATTTATAGGCTTATTCCTTAGAAAACTCGATTCTTATTCTTTCACCATCTTTTAAAGCAAGTTTATCTCTTAAAAATGGAGAAGCTAGTATTTCTACAATATTTTTTTTATGGTGGGTTCTTTTAATTTTTAGTATAGCAGCATCTATTTTAATGTCCTGATCATCAAGACGAGAAATAATGCAACTGTAACAATCTACTGATCCATATGTCCGTTTTACTAAGCCTCCTTCATCTTCTTCCTCTTTTTCAAATCCAATTATTCTAATAGGCATTCGAGTTTTTAAATTTTCATCCAATAATTCTTTGTTAAGATCACTTAATTGTAGATTTAATGTTCCATAATATGGAGTAAATCCTAATTTTTTTTTAAATTGCTCATAATACTCTTTAATTCTAACATAATAACCTCCCTCTCCCATACCTTCAGTAACTTCTCCCACTATTAAGATATCTTCAAGGATTTGCTTTAGGTCTTTATACATTGCAAGCATAACATCAGCACCTTTCTTTGTGATTCTGATAATTTGTTCTTTTCCCGAAATTTTTCTTTGGATCCAACCTATTTCCTCTAATTGGCTTATTCTTCTGGACGCTGTTTGCTGAGATATGTTAAGGATCTTCCCAAATTCAACACTATTTATATGAATGGATTTCCGACTTCCAATAATTTGACAAAGTTTATAAAGTGCAAACCAATTTGCATAATTCTCTGATGAAATAATATCTTTAACTTCCATAATATGTGGTCTATTTCTTATTCTCTTTACTCTTTTCAATAATTTTTTGTTTAATTAAACTAGAACTATGTAATTCATATTTATCATAATATTTTTCAAGTCTTCTAATCTCGATATGACTTAATCCTTTTTCTGCTAGACCTTTTTTTAGTGTTTCAATACTATATTTTTGATCTGGTCCTAAAAGAATAATATCAGGGTTGATTTCTTCAACCGTTTTGAGCGTATCATTATCACTTCTTCCTAATCGAGCATCTTTTACATGTTTCAAATTCCTTATTATCTCTAATCTATGTTCTTGAGGAATAATTGGACGTTGACCCGAAAATATTTCTCGATTTTTATCTGTAGCAACAACTACAAATACATCACCTAGTTTTGCTGCCTCATTAATAAGATAAATATGTCCTGCATGAATAAGATCGAATGTACCAGCAACTAATACTTTTTTTTTTGGATTATTCATCTTTAATTCCTTATATTCTAAATACGGTAATTCGGTATTAGATATTGTTTTCAAAACATCTTTTCACTTCATCCATTTGTATTGCGAGAGAAATATCACCTCTTGTTTTTTCAATTAGATTTCTCGCAACATCTACCTTATGTCTTAAATCTTGAGTTATACCTGTAGGGTAATCAAGTGTAAACAAATTTGTATAGATCTCATCCATATCTTCTAGTATAATATTTAAATCTTCAACACGAGAATTTCTTATATTGTCTAATGCATACCTTCTTAATTCTCCGACAACATCAGCTAACCCTAATAGATAATTTAAAGGATTAATATTTAAATCAGAAGGTGACGGAATCTCTTCCTTTCGAATAATTGAATAAAATACACGAGATTCAGCAAATTCTTGTTCTGGAGTTTGCAAATATTTGAAGAAAATTCCAGGGTTTTTATTAACTAATATAACTAAATCTTGATGTTTACTCTTAATTAAATTTAATCGTTCATTGAAGTTATCAAATTCTTTTCTATGAACATTTTTTATAGCAATACTACAATCTCTAATTATGTCTCGAGATAATTTTAAAATCTCTTCCCTATCATGATATAATATCTCTAATAACTCACTTATGTCTGAAAAAGCTTTTTTAAGATTCATAATAATAGAATTTAATTTCAATAATAATTAATTTGAATTTTGAATATAATTATTTATCAAAAGTAAGAAAAATATTTAGAATTTATTATATCATACAAATTAAAAGGCTAATGTAAAGATCTATCATGAAAATATTATTAATTCACTCTCAAGATGTTGAAGTTGTTAAGAATAAAGAAGCAACCAGTAATCCTCAGGAATTTTCAGAAGAAATAATAAAAATGGAAGGATTAATACTCGTTTGTTTTATTTCTGTCGAAGATCAAGATACATATGATACAAATTTAATAGCAAAACAAGGAGCAGAGGAAATTGAAGCTGCAATATTACAAATTACTGGTTTTCCAGAGAAAGTTAGAGAAAGAAATGAAGAAATCAGAGTGTATAATCAGAAGATTGAGAAGGGTGAATTAAAGGGAAAATCAAAAAAAATTGTAGAACTTATTAAAGATCGTGAGTTTTACCACATCGATAAAGTCTTAGTATATCCTTGGGCACATTTAAGCAAATTTTTAAGTAGCGAGCAAAATGCTATGGAAGTTTGCCCAAAAATAGCAAAGAATTTAAACGACAGAGGAATAGAAGCTAAATTTTCTCCATTTGGATGGTATAAATCATTTAAAATTAATTGTTTAGGACATGAAATGGCAGAAATGTATAGAGATGTAAAATTAGCAATAAAACCAGAAGAACAAATAAAAAATTCAGTATTCAAGATTATTACAACATCGGGAAAAGAATTAGATCTAAATATTGTTAATGAAAATGAAGTGGTATTTCCTAAAGAAATAAAGGACCAAGAATTTCGTTCATTTCTAAAATCTGAATTAGGTTCAAGGAAAGTAGATAAGGCTATTGAGCCAATTCATATAAAAATGATGAAAGAATTTGAATTAGTAGATTTTGATCCCAATACAGATGCAGGGAATTTAAGGTGGTATACAAAAGGAGTGATTATGAAGAACTTAATAAAAAATTTTATAGAAGACAGATTAATTGATTATGGGGCAATACTCATTGATACTCCAATAATGTATACTGTTAAAAAGAAAAAACTAACTGCGCAAACCGCTCGATTTCCCGCGAGAAGTTATTGGCTTGAATCGGGCAAAGATAGGTATCTCTTAAGATATGCTAGTGATTTTCTTTTATTTGATTTATTCTCCCAAATGAATTTAAAACCTCATTATTTTCCATTAAGAGCATATGAATATGAACAATATGATTTTCGAAGAGAACAAGAAGGTGAGCTATCAGGTTTAAGAAGATTGCGTGGTTTTATCATGCCAGATATGCATACGCTTTGTAGAGATATTGAATCTTCCGTAGATGAGTTTATCAAACAATATGAATTAATTAGAGAACTTGAAAAAGACTTAGGTATTAAAACTTTTGTTATTTTCCGAGTAACCAATGAATTTTATACTGAAAATAAGGACTGGATTATTAATTTAATAAGAACAGAAAAATATCCTGCATTATTAGAATTATGGGAACAACGATATTACTACTATATTTTAAAATTTGAAAGAAATGTATTATCTAATCAAAACAGGAGTGCTACCTTAGCTACCAATCAAATTGATGTTGAAAGCTCATTAGAATTTATGGTAGACAATGACGGTATAAAAAGAGAAAAATATAATATTTCCTTTATTGATACTGATGGTATAGTAAAATATCCAATAATTCTCCATAATTCTCCGACTGGAGCAGTAGAAAGAATATTATGGGGTTTGATCGAATCTGCTATTCGAAATAAACATAAATTAGTTCCAGGATTTAAAACATGGTTATCTCCAATACAAGTCCGAATTATATCTGTTAGCGATGAGCAAAATGAATATGCTGAAAAATTATTAAATATTATTAATGGAGAAGAGTTTAGAGCAGATTTTGATGATAGAGAAGAAACTGTAGGAAAGAAGATAAGACAGTCTGAAATTGAATGGATCCCCTATACAATAATTATTGGTAAAAAGGAACAAGAGAATCAAACAATATCAATTAGAAAAAGACTAATAGGTAAACCTTTTGGACTAAAAAAACAAACTTCAGAACAGATAAATAATGTGAAATTAGATCATTTACTAGATTTACTTGAAGATGATACAAGAAATTTTCCAAAATATAAATTACCAATACCATTCAGGAAGATTTCGACAAGAATTTATTTTAGACATTAAGCCAACTCTTAATATCTATTTAAAAAAATATATATGCGATCTGTTATTTTAAGCATAAAGAATCTATTTTTATTGTTATGAAAGTTAAGGCTATTATTTTTGATTTAGGAGGCGTTATTATAGATTTAGATTTTTCCAACTTTTATAATAGTATAATTATTCAATCTCCTTTAAATAAACCTCAAACACCTATCATGTTAGAGTTTTTTAGACAATCTGATATGTATCATCAAGGGGATATGACTAATGATGAATTTTATCAGCTTGCTTGTGATCTCCTCCAAGTTTGTATGTTAGATCAAACTGATTTTTTTAATGCTTTTAATAGTATTATATCTGGTTATAATACTAAAGTTGTGGAATTACTTAGAAAAATAAAAGATAGAAACCAGTATAAGCTAATTGCTTTATCTAATGTTAATTCTAGTCACTGGGATTTTATATTACAGAAAGGATGGGAATTTATTGATTGGTTTGATGAATTGATTTTATCCCATGAAACTCATTTAATTAAACCAAACCCTAGAGTTTTTGAGTATGCCATCAAAAAGGCAGGTTGTAAACCAAAACAAATTGTTTATATAGACGATGGATTGAATAATGTAAAATCTGCTAAAGAATTAGGAATAAATGGTATAAAATTTACCAATTCAGAAGAATTATTGAATGAACTTAAAAAATTAAATATTATTAATGATTAGTGGGTATAGAGTTACTTATTCGCTTAAATCTTGAAGACACGCTTTTGCGATCTTTTCAAATGCACTTTCCACGTTTTCTCCTGTTTTTGCTGAAGTTTCCATATATTCACAATTTAACCTTTTAGCTAAATCTTCTGCTTCTTCACGATCAACATCTCGTTCTAAATCAGCTTTATTACCTATAAGTAGCATAGGAATTGTTTTTAATACTGATTTTTTTATAGTACTTATCCAACCAGGAATTTTTAGAAGGGTTTGACTTGATGACAAATCAAAAACACCAATGCTAGCATTACTCCCTTTAAAATATATCGATCTGAGTTTGTGAAATTGAGGTTGCCCACCTAAATCCCATAAAAGCAGACGTATACTTTTATCATCAATTTCTACATCCTTAATAAGAAAACTGCTTCCTATAGTTTTTTTAAGATCGTCACTAAAAAAATCTTTTATATAACGCAATAGAAGAGATGTTTTACCTACACCACCAGGCCCAAAAAGAGTTACTTTGAATCTATATTGAGGATCTTGGCTCATGATTAATCACATATTGTAAAATTAATATTTAGAGTACTTATTTGAAAATTAAGTGATATAATTTTAAAAATTATGAATAAAAATGCTTGCTTATAATTTCATAATATCTTTTAAAGATATTTATATCTTTATAATATACTCTACCTAATTTTTTGTTCCTCTAAATGAGATTTTTATATTTAAATTATTTACTTTACGATATGGAAAAAATTGGGGCCTAATCTTATTAAAAGAATGTGTTATAAGAATTTTGAGTTCATCAAGTAGAGCTAACAATTGATAACTTAATAGATATTATTTTTTTATAAAAAGAGAAGTTGTCGTTACAATTTTTTCTTCCTTTTTCCACCGCGGCTGATTTTTCTCACAATCCATTCTGGTGTTCCTACACCACTGAAAAATTTCAACCACATATACATTAGTAATCCTAGAAATCCGCAATATCCAACCCAGACAATAGGATAAAATATAATTGAAAATTGGGCACCATATAGAGGTAAGAATAAATATTGAATCAAAAAAAGAGACAAGCTAGTTTTTCCGTAAAATAGCACCAATTTTACAACATCATTGGTGTGTTTTTTAATATCAATAATATAAAAGCATACTGCAATAAGAATAAAAGCTACACCAATATTATAAAACATATTTTGACCAGTACATCGCACCATAAAAATTGGCATTGCATTAAAATGATAATAATCTTGTTGATTAGCGATCTGGAGTAAGTGAATATGTAGATATTCTTGTTCTACTATAAATCCTGGAGCTGCATGAAGATTCGAAGCTGGAGCAGCAACTACTCGAGATAGTCCATTTTCCCATATATTTAAAGCAGCTCCTCTCGGAACTACTATGAATATTCCTAATAGAGTAAAAAAAATCCCATAAATGAAGAATATGCGAAATAATTTAAAATATGCTTTTTTCGTCCCTTTCATCATTGCTTCGTATAAGAACTCTCCAAAGATTGTAGACATAAAACAGACTGCTAGATATGGTAAAAGTGGTACTTGAGGAAGCGGAGATGTAATAATAAAATGTAATATTGCAATTATTGGAGACGTGCCCTTGAATTCATAAAGCAAATCTCGAATCCAAGGAGAAAAATAAATTATTAATATTCCAATTACAGCTCGAGCAGTCTTGTTGAGTTTAATGATATAGTAGGAAAAAATTTGAGAGAAGCCAATAAACATTAATATGTTCCAACCCCATAAATTAGCAGGAAAAGGAACTGTAACTCCAGCAGTCATCAGAGACATGGGATTGAATAAACTACCAATTATGATAATCATTCCTCCTCTAATAAAAATGCCATTACGAATTGTTTTTTTAGAGACCAATTCTTTTTTTCTCTTGAGGCTGAAAATAACACTAAGAGCTGAGAGAAAAACGAATAATGAAGGACCTAGAACATCCATAAAAGCGAAAACAAGTCCATAGACGTATTGCCAATCACTATCAAGCCAACTAACACCTGCATGAGCTAAAATTATCCAGACTAAAGCAAATCCCTTAACAAAATCTATTGAAGCAATACGTTTAGATGCATCATTTTTAATCTCATTATTATTGAATTCTTCCTCAATTGTCATCGACATCTTTTATCCTTCCCACGTTAAATTTTAATAAAATAAAACAAAACAATTTCCTAACTAAAATTCTATATTACTAGAATTGGAGGATTATTTATTTAAAACCTTCTTTATTTAAAACTTTCTTTATTAAAACCTTCTTTATCGTTGAAATTTGTACTTTATATTAGTAAAAGTTCTAACAATCAAATGAAACAACTTCAAATCTTCTATTGTTTTAATCTAAATTGATTTCTATAATATAAAATTAAACAATAATAGAGTAAAATCATCAATATTAAACCACCAATGTTAAATGGGAAGAATTGATATGTCAAATAGAAGATTCCCCAGAATGCAACCATAAGTATGGCAATAAGATAATGAAGATATTTAACCATTCCATAAAACTTGAAGTTCTTATTCATAAGCAGGAAAAAAATAATAAATGGTGTCAAAACTACAATATGGTGAGGCCAAGAATCAAAATATACAATTAATAATACTGTGAGTCCAACAAAATAACCATTGATTAAATTAAGTGGGTAATCAGTATCTTGGATATACAAAAAATATATAGGTATTAATATTATTAACGATATAATACTAAAAATCAGAAATCCACTAACTTCGGTATTACTTAATTCAAAGATAATTAAAACAATCCTAGTAAGACTGAAAGATGGATTTATTTCAATACCGCCTTCTATAGCATAGGTGTATTCGCCAGTCAGGTTAACATTTATGAAATCAGCAAACATTTGAGGATAAACTATAAAATATATTCCAGAAACCATGATTAAAATAACGGTTCCTAACAATCTAATTACGGATCGTTTAAGTTTAAATGTAAATCTCTTGCTTTTTCTATTAAAATTAAGTATCAATAGAAAAGGTAATAATAAAATCAAAGTAGGGCGTATCATAATTCCTAATCCAATTAGGATCCCCCCAATAAAATCATCCTTAACATTTCCTTTTAAGAAATAATACAGCGAAGAAAGGATAAAAATAGATACCATAATATTAATCTGACCTAAAAAATAATTCATAAACGATGGTAATGCTATTAAAAAAACTCCATATTGATGAAGAATTGATTCGTTTTCTTCCCGATTAAAAATTTCTTTAAAAGAATTAAGTTTGTAGTTAAAATTAGAGTTCTTCGAAAATCTTTTATATGTTTGAATGATCTTGTACATTAAATAAATAATCAATATGTTAAGAAAGAAATTGATAACTTGGAAAACAAAATAGCCTATCTCTAATCCCAGTATTGAAAAAGGAGTAAAAAAATAAGCGGAAATAGGAAAATACCTAAAAGGAAATGGTGAAAGCAAAGAATTATATAAGTTAGGTAAATCTAAAATAACGTTGCTACCTGCGTAATAATATGAAAGAAAGTCATTTTCACTCATATTCATCAGTGGACTATCCAAAAAATAGAAAAAAATGAAAGTTAATATCAAATAGAGCAGATTTACAATAGAGGCTATTAAAAAAAAAAGACGGGTTTTATACATTAGTATTCAAAATTTTTACATTAATTTAATGATTTAAAGAATTTATTCGTCTCCACTATCTTTACTCAATTTTTTCATAAAATCTTCCATCTTTTTAACCTTTTCACGTTTCTTAATTTTAGCATACATCTTTTTAGTAGTTTTTTTGACAGCTTCACCTGACTTCTGACCGACTCGACCTAATTGGACCATTAACCACTCTGGAGAGCCTACACCTTTACCATATTCCATCCAAATATACATAAAAATCCCGAGGAACCCAATATATGAGAGACTAACCATTAGAAAGAAGGGAATATTGAATTGACGAAGGAACATGGGAATAAACAAGAAATGTATCAGGAATAAGCTTAGCGAGATTTTTCCAAAATATATTAGCATATTGGTAAAATTATTGGATTTATTTTTGATATCAATAAAGTAAAAAAAAACTGATATAATCAGCAATGCCGCTCCTTGATTATAAAACATATTAGCACTAGTACCTCTAATTAGGAAATTTGGCATTCCAGGTATCACGAAGAAATCTTGTAAATTAGCGTAAAGCAGATTAACTAAATGAGGATATTCACTTAATCCCCCAACCACAGTTGCAGGAGTTTCTAATGTCCATCCGGGTTCCCATATTAAGAAATTTAAACCATTAGGATAATATGCAAAAATACCAATTAAAACAAAAATCGTCCCCCATACAAAAAATATCCTAAATAAGCCAGTATATGCATCTTTAGTTCCTTTATTCATTGCTTCATAGATATATTCACCAAAAATAGTAGAAAGAAATGAAATTGAAATCCAAGGCAGTAGGGTTAAATGAGGGGTTGGTGAAGTAATAATATAATGGAAGAATGCTATGATTGGACTTAAAATTGGAATACCTGCCGATTTTCCTAAATAAAGAATAGCTCTTATTGAAGGAGAAACAATAATAATCAAAATTCCGAGTGAGATACGCACAGATTTCGACCATTTTAGTATATAATAAGAAATAATCTGAGAGACTCCAATAAATGTAATTATATTCCAACCATATATTGCAATCCTAAATCCCACGCCTGGTTCTATAATCACAATGTTAGTGAGCATTCCAATTATTATCATTACAAGCCCTCGTGTAAAAACTCGATTTCGGATTATTTTAGGATGTACAAGTCCTTCCTTTCTTTTAATACTAAATATCACACTGAGTGCTGAAAGAAATACAAACAAAGAGGGTCCTAAAATATCTAGTAAAGCAAACATCAATCCATATACATAATATGAATCGAAATCAAGCCAACCACTTGCTGTGTGGGCTAATATTATAAAAATTATAGCGAATCCTTTAACAAAATCTATAGAAGTAATACGCCTTGGGGAAGCATAATCTTTTATGTCTTCTAACGGAATCTCCATTTTTAAGTAGTTAAAAAGATCAATCGATTCCGTTTCAATATCCAAATTTGATTGTGATGCCATGTTAGCTCAATTCTTTATTCGGATTAATCTGAAAATGATAAGATAAATTAAAATTTTCGAAATTTATTTTAATATTATTCTTTTTGGATTTTTATAATTTTTTAATTTTTAATAAAAACTTTTCTGAAATTTTATGGAACTCAAGAAATATTTTAATGGATATATTATTGGTTTAATTGGTTCGATCATTTTAATCTTATCTGAATTTTTTTCATGGTTCTCGGACTATAATTTAATCCAGTTATATATTCTCATTAGCGTAACTCCTATAGAAGACTCTTTTCTGTATTTATTTCCATTATTAAGCGGAATTATTTGTTTGATCGCAAGTATTTTAGTTTTATATAAAATTGAATTAAAGGTTAAGTCTGTTATTATATTTGTAATAGGATTAGGATTTTTTGTATTATTTTTTATTGATCACATTGCGCAAGAGATTACCTCTTTCTTTAATCCTGGTATAGGCTTCTATTTGGGAATTGCAGGATTTCTATTAATACTAATTAATATACTAAATATGTTGTTGACAATCGAAAAGCGAACGGAGGGTAATTAAGAATTTCAAATAAGACTAATGAACCTGAGAATGAACCAAATGGACGAGATGCTGAAGCAAGTTATTATTATGCCCTAAGTCATGATATCCGAAGAAAAATAATAAAAATTATCGGAGAGAATGAATTTAGTACTTTTACTAAACTTAAAAAAGAACTTGGGGTAAGTACTGGAACAATATACCATCATCTAGATACATTATCAGAATTGGTTGAACAGAAACAAGATAAGAAATATTATTTGAAAGAATTGGGAATGTACGCATATAATTCCTTAAAAAATAATATAGAAACAATAAAAACTCCAGATTTTGCTCATCGTGAATTAAAATCTCCGATATTGCGTAAATTAATGTGGATAACATCAAAGAGATTTATCCAATTTGATAAAAAGGATAAGAAATACTCACTCACTATTTCAATATCAATAATCATTTTAGGAATTATTTTTTGTGCATTAAATGGTTTTTATTCATTCTTATTGTTTTTTATCGACTTTAGTCAATATAATCTAGATATCCCTTTGCAGATATTAATCAGTTTAAGCTTTATAGCAAACTTTTTTATATTTTTCATAATAGTTGAGTTCATTTCTCGATTTCTTTACAAAAAGAATGAAAGCATAACAGAATTTTTAATTTCTTTTGCTATAATTCTATATCCAATGATTTTTTATCTTATTATTCATCTAATATTTAATATATTTGACTTATTAAGCTTAAGTGTCTTTAATTTATTAGATAAAGTTCTATTAATCATTTTTCAGGTATGGTCTTTATGGCTTTTATCATATAGTTTATGTGTCAAAAAAGGATTAAAAATCGAAAGCAGTCTAATAATTTCACTTTTACTTCATTATGGAGGCTTTACTATAATATTAGTTTTTTTGGTTTAATGACACTAAAGTTCAAATTCTCTATTGTCGTAATAATTTCATTAATTCTAACTTTTGATGAATCTAAATCTAATGTTTGTGTAGCAATAAAACAAGAGAATTGATTATTTTCATTAAGCGAAATAGGAGGAGTAATAATTTCAGGAATTTCTTTCATTAATAGAGGCATCAAATCATTATATTTTAAATTTCTTTTTTCAAAATTATTAATAACAAAATCAATACGTGTAAAGTAAGAAAATTTGTTAATATCAATTTGAAATTCATCGACATTTTTGAACTTAGAATTAAAGATTAATTCCGCACAATTGAAATTTAGTATTCTTCTTAATCCTATATATGATGTAGTTAATCTAGGATTTATTTCAATTAAAACAGTAGATTTATTATTATCCTCTATGAAATCAATTCCAAAGTAACCTTCAATTTTAAGGCTAGTTAATTTATTAGTAATAAATGATATCTGATTAAAAAGTTCTATATGATTTTCAACGGGGGTATACCCTCCATAATATTCAGAAAACTTATTCTTGATATCAATATTTTGAGTATTCACACTTAAAATTAAGGGATTTACATATAAATTTGGGGATCCTATTAAAGATAGGCTTAAATCTCTTCCATTGATAAATTCTTGGATTACATATCTCCTTTTTGTTTCTAAATCTGGAACATATTCTGTGAAAAAATTTAGTATTTGAGATTCTTTTTCAAAATAGTGAATACATTCTGCTCCAACTCCATCTTCGGGCTTAATAATAATAGGTGCTTCTAATTTACTAAATTTATGGACTATAAACTCAATATCAAGAACTTGCTTTTTATAGGGTATTACATATGTTTTAGGAGTTAAAATTTTATTTCTTTTAAATATTTTATAAGTTTTGAGTTTTGATGTCCCATATTCTATTCCTTTTAAATTTGTACTCAAGATAGTTTTATCATATTTCTTGACAATTTTTGTTAGATTATATAGAATGTTAGAAGATTCTGGAGCAATGATAAATACATATTCACATTTTCTTACTAAATCCTTAAATAATTTTATAAAATTATCTTGTTTGTTAACCTCTATTAGATTATCAGTCTTGATCAATTCAGATAGAAAGGATATCCTGTAATCAATCATTGAATAAATTTCAAAATCCAATAAACTAAAATCTTCAATTATCGATCTTAGCATACCAAAGCCTTCACAAAAAAGTGAAGTTGGAATAGCTGTGTTAGAAAAACCACCGCCAGAAACAAATTCAAAAATAAATAATCTATTTTTTTTCAATTTCCACCGTTTTTTATAAATTGTTCTGCAAACTTATAAATAAATCATTGAAACTTATTATTCAAAATTCTTAATGGACTTAAAAATTTCATCAAAAGATTTTAAAGCAACAATAAAATAATGTTAAGTAACTAAAATTTATTGAAAAATTGCTGGTTCTGATATGATTTTTGATGAAGAAACCATGAGAAGAATAAGGTATCTTCACTTTAAAACTAAACATTTAGAAGATGCTTTAGAAAAAGAAGATGAACAATTTAGTTTGGATGATTTAAATTTAATATTAGAATATACTAAGATTCTCAATATAAATTATAAAAATGAGAATCATGTAGAAATATTAAAAGAATTAGATATAACTCCCACTTTTTATGATCCTAAGGCAAATAAAGAAATAGAAGTTCAAGATATCATGTTTGAATGCTCACGTGCTTTATGGATTATGGCAAAGGCCTATTCCATATTATCTGAAAAATATGAAGAAGAAGAGGAATGGGAAAATGCAATTATAGCAATGACAGAATGTAGTAAAATGTATAAAACATCTGCTTATTTTAGTGCTGCTGTTGTATATCAAAAAGAAAAGGGAGAAGTTCTTAGTTCTGAAACCCTTGAGTTAAATTCAGAGGAATCTAGAATTATCGCCCAGAGTATTGCAGCATTAAGAGAAGAAACTAATAACAATATTTATTTTGCATCAAAACTATATGCTGGTCTTAGTATGTTATCAAAGCGACTATTCTATTTGAAAAAGCATGAAGAGAAAAAGAAACAACAAATTAGAGCTCAATTTCATTATGATATGGGAAAAGCTTGCTTTCTTAAGGCACGTGCATCCTTAGAATCTTCAATTACGACAATTAATAAAGAGAAGGTATCAAAATTACACCAAAAAGCTTCATGGTATTTCGTAAAAGCAAAAGATATTTGGGAGGAAATGTTAAATACATTATCACTTTCAAGCGAAGAAAAAGAAAATATTGAGTTAAATCTATCAATTGTGAAAGACAATCTAAAAGAAAATGATTTAGAGCAATTAGATTATGAAGAAATAAAAAAGATACAAGATCCCGAACCAATAATTATTATTCCAGAAAATCTCGCCCCTTTTGTCCCAAAAAGTATAATTTATCTTACCAAATTTGTGCCAAAAGATCTAAATATTAAAAGATTTAAATCATACCAAAAAAAGAAATTGGAAGACAAAATCCCCTATAGTAAAAAAGAGAAGCTAATCGATCAAAAAGCAGGAGTCATTAGAACTATAAATGAATTAAAATCATTAAAAGAAAATAATGAGATCGATGTTGAAAAATTTGCTGATCTTATGGAGAAATATTCTACCAAATTAAAAATGATTGATTCAGCTATAGAGAAGTTAGCCAAAAGATAAAATAATAATACAATCTTATTTCAACTTTAATTTTTTCATGAAATTTAGGTTATTTCCTAGTTTTGATATACTTTTTGCGATCTAATTCGATTTTAGTGTCTCTTTGAGATTCTTCTATAAATATTATATCATAAACTTCTTTTAATACAACTCCAATCAAAAAACTCTCCATAAGAATAATAATAGCGATCATTAAAAATTCTAAATTATTTAAATTTTGAAAAAGAAGGAAGATAAATAGAACGACATGGGGTAGATAAATTAAAGTGATAATCCCTATCCTTTTAGCAAATCTTATAATATTTTTAGTCTCTAATCTAAAAACTTTTTCTAACTTAATGACATTCCAGATATAATAAATTGAAAATAAAATATTTATTGAACTTAAAATAATTATTAAATCTCTTTCTTGTGATTGACCTCCTATAAATGGATTTAATACAATTGAAGTTATCATAAGCGTTATTGAAAAGATAAATATAATTAAAGAAATTGAAAGCAAACCATCATGGAAATCTTTGAAGTCCAATTATCGACCACAGTTTTATAAAGAATATAAAAATTAAATTCTTATTTATGAAAGAATGTAATAATGTATTAAGTTATTTTCTCTTCATTGATAAACAATGACAAATGAATTTGATGAATTCGTAAAAAAACTACAGAATAGAATAATTAAAAAAGATATCAAAGATCACAGTAAAAAAATAGTAGAATTATTTTATAGTCCTCAGAATTGGGGAAAACCTCTTCTTGAAGAAATAACTGTATATGAAGAAAGCCAAGATGAACAGAATGGAGATTTCCTAGGAATATACTTAAAAATTGAGAATAATATTATTGTTAAAGCTAATTTTATAACAGATGGGTGTGGTGTAGTGATTGCAATAGCCTCGCAATTGACAATCATGATCACAAGAAAGTCAATTGATTATGCAATAAAATTAAAACCTGATAATTTAATCAAAGCTCTGAAGGGAATACCCCCCGATGAAATCCATTATGTTAATTTAGTGCTTATGACATTAAAAAATGCGATTAAAAAATATAACTATAATAAACAATTCTGTTAATCATGCAAAATTTGGAATTTGAAGATGTTGATATTCCTATAAAAGATAATATCAAGCTGAAAGGAACAATCTATTATACACCAGACACTCCATTAAAAGCTCCATGGATTATTCTTTTATCTGGTTTTCTAGCTCATCGAGGTAGCGATTTTGTTAAAGATTTTATTGATAGATTTGCAAAAGAGAAATACTATGTTTTATCTTATGATTATAGAGGTCATGGAGAGAATAGAAACAATATCGATAAATTTGAACTCTATAGATTAACTCCAAAAATATTTTCAGATGTTTATGAAGTTGTAAGTTGGGTTTTGGAGAATCAATCCAATAGAATTTTAGAAAAAAATATTTTTCTTTTTGGAAGAAGTTATGGGGGTGCTATAGTTTTAACATATGGTTTTAAAGACGATCGCGTAAAAAAATTAATAGCTCTCTGCGCTAGATATGATTATTCAACCGTTCAAATAAAAATTCCTAGTGATCTTAAAGTAAACATGTCTAAAATAATAAGTCCAAAATATTTTCTAATAAATAATCCAAGCAATAATGAAAGAATCCTTATTGCTCATTGCAAGGATGATAAAAAAATTCCATTTAGCAATGTTCTTGAAATTAAGGAGCATTTAGGATTAAGCGAAGAGAACGTGTTAGTTTATGAAAATGGAGGCCATTCATTTGAAAGTCATAAAGATCATCTATTTAAACATATTATAGAATTCTTGAAAGAATTATAAGAGAGGGAATTATAAATTATATATCAATTATCACATTAGTTGGTGAAATTTTTGGAAAAAATAGTAATTGTTGGACCAGCCTCACAAATTCTTGGAGTTAAAATAGCTCATGAACTCGGTATTGAATCAATAAATACTGAAGTTAAAAAATTTCCAGATGGAGAAAGCTATCTTAGAATTAACATCGAAGATGAAACGTTAATTGCAGGAAAGGAAGTGATTATTGTACAATCAACGGGACCTAGTGCTTCTGGTAATCAAAATGATAGACTAATGGAACTTTTTATGATGATCGATTCAGTTAAACGTATGGGTGCTTCAAAAATTGTTGCTGTCATTCCTTATTTGGCTTATTCACGCCAAGACAAAATATTCAGACCAGGAGAGAGTCAATTCGCAAATGTAGTTATCACTATGATTAATAATCTAGGAATAGACGAACTATATTCTGTAGATGTTCATGCACCAATTGTTTTAACTGAGTGTTCATGTAAAGCAATTAATATTGATTCTATGAAATTACTTGCGGATTATATCAAATCAAAAAGTATCCAAAATATTGTAGTAGTAGCCCCCGATAAAGGTGCTGTTGAGAGATCTAGAGCTTTTGCTAACCACTTCGGCGAAGATGTACCAGTAGAAGTATTTGAAAAAGTAAGAGATGTTAAAACTGGTGAAATAAAAATGAGTGGTACATTAAATCTTAAAGATAAAAATGTTGTTATAGCAGATGATATTATTTCTACAGGGGGCACAATGACATCTGCGATAGAATTAGCGAAAGATTGTGGAGCTGAAAAAGTTTTTGCTGTCGCAAGTCATGCATTATTACTAGGACAAGCAAAATTTAAGATAATAAAGGCTGGTGCAGATGAAATTATTGGAACAGATTCAATTGATAATGAAGTATGTAAGGTCTCATTAGCAAAGATTATTGTTGATTACTTAAAATGAGTTTAATAATGTTCATTAGTTTTGTATAATTTCCAACACAATTTTTCTTGTTTTTTTCTTTAAATCCTCAATGGAAGAATTATTATATATTCTATATTCAGCAATTTCTAGAACCTTATCGAGGCCAAATTCAATTTCTCTTTTATCTCTCTCTTTCAGATCTTCCAAAGTCTTTGGATCATCACTTCGATTCCTTTCAAAAAGGTGTTTGAATCTCTTTTCTTCCTCAACTATAATAGCTATAATAGGGAAAGTCCAGTATTTTCTAAAGACCATGACTTCAGAAATAGATCTAACACCATCAATGAAAATAATTTTTTCATTCTTTCTTTTTACCAATTCTACACATTTTTCAGCAATGATTGCGGGACCATTTTTTTCACGAAGTTCTTTAGCAATTTTACCTATATTATTTCCAGAGGGTTCTAAATTCCTATTTTTAACTTCCTCTCGAACGACATCACCCATAGTTACAATTATCCCTAAATCTTTAATTGCTTCAATTGCAGTTGTTTTACCAGAACCGGGAAGACCGCAAATTGCTATTACTTTCATTTTTAAATAAAAATTCCATTAAATATAATTTAAATATTTTGACTTTGTTTAAATTCTATATAGATTAAGAATTAAATTTAATACAATATATGATAAAGTAGCACTAAATTTTGAAGTTATGAAGAAAAGTAAAAAAATTGACCCCTTTCACGCACCGGTATTATTAACAGTAAAAGCATATGAGAGGATTGTGGGGTATGCGATAAGGTATGCTGATGACAATCAAAATCCAGATAAGTGGCGTGAAGTATATGGTATATTAGTGGGCTCTATTGAAGAAAATGCAACAGTGATCGTGAAAGACGCAATTCCGATGGTTGTTGGCAGTAGAGCAGGAGTACAATTCGAAAATAAACAATATGTTGATATGTCTCAAATTGATGCAACTGTGTATGAACGATCTATTCAAGACGAAAAAAAGGATTTTATTATAGGTTGGTTTCACACTCACCCCGGATTTGGATTTTTTTACAGTCCTATCGACTGTATGACTCAACTCGGTTATCAGATCCCTAATCCTTACGCTGTAGGGTTAATTTTTGATCATTGTAAGAAGGGTTCCAGTCAACATGTACTAGGAATGGCAGGTTTAAGATTAAAAGATCCTGAGTTAGGTCTTTCCTCATCTTATAATTTAATTGAAATGAAATGTGAATTAGAAGAGAAAAAAATGCTTGAGAAAATTGAAAAGGTTATAAAAGATGTAAATAGAAACATTGATAAGGTTTTAAAAGAAATTGAATATATTGATGAGGTTCTCCGAAAAAAAGCTCTAGCTCAGTTACAAAGGAATTATGGGTTAATATTAGTACCTAAGGAAGATATTATTATTACAGATGATGAGGATATCGCTGAGGATGATGAAAAGTATTTATATGAGTGGGATCCTGAATTTTTTAAAAAATCATATCGTATACCAAAATTTAGAGAAAAAATAGAAAAAGTAATAGCTTCAGCTTATGATGAATTAGATGGATTGATTGGAAAAAATGATAAAGAAAAATATGAGAATAGAAGAAAAAAGTTATCAAAAAAAATTCTAAGCTTATTACAGAAACCAAATGAATGGTATGATAAATTAATGGAGGATTTTTCAAAGCGTATTGATATTATTTTTCCATATTATTCCTATCTAGACACAGATGAAAGGAAAGTTATTGAATATTTTGAAGAGAGAAGTTCTGAATATTTTAAAATTTTAGATGAATTGAATAAAAGATCGAAATTAGATTTAGAAGCATTTGGATGATTTTATTATATTAAGTAATTATCAAACTTTAAAAAGATAAAAAGATATAATCAAATTAGAAACGTTAATAAAATTTTATATATATAATACGATTATTAAGAAATAGCTTCTTTTTAATAAAAGTATAAAATTTTCACGGTTATTGATATTCATGGTTAATGAAACTACAATTATAATAAAACATAGAAATGATAAAGACAAGTCTATAAAAGACGCAATTTTTGCATTTTCTGGGGGGAGAAAGTCATTATTGATAAAGGGTGAAGGAGAAGAAATCAGTACTGCGGTAGAAGTAGCTGAAATTTTGAAAAGTCGTATGTTTCCTAGATTAGAAATCTCAAATGTGTCTCTGGGAAGTCGTCCTTACTTCAATAATAGATCATACAAACACCAGAATAGAACTAATAAATTTAACAAAAAGAAAGAAATAGTTTCTAATATTGAAATTACTCTTCAAACTAAATCAATTACTTAAATATGGCAAATTTTGAACATTTAGGGCCATTATTGGAAGAGACCCGATTAAGAGAAGTATGTCACGTGTGTAACAATTTCATTTATAAACGAATTTATTATGATGAAAACTCTGAGAAGAAAAGAAAGACGGTATTCGTTTGTAAGAATTGTTTAGAAAATGGTAAATAATGCATGATTTTTTTATTCTGTAATTGTCTGTACCTTCTTTCTAAGACTCCTTTTCTTTAGGTATTTTGACCAATCAAATGACATGATAAAAAACATTACTGTTATTGTAACCAAAAGTAATATTGCTTCTGTTATTATGCTTGGAATATCATCAGTTTGAATTCCTTGAGCACCTAGGGCTACTAAAATAGGCCAAAAACAATACAATAAAGTCGTAAAATTCTTTCCCAACCAGCCAGGAATAATGCATTTCCAGAAAGGGTATTTTATCATTCCAAGAGGTAAGAATAAGATATCATCTGGAAGGGGAGTCAGTGCAAACAAGAATATGTAGATTGGTGTGCGTTTTTTATTTTCTAATACCAATTTTCCAAATCCATCAACATTTTTAACTAAATCAGATTTTCTTTCTTCAGCTATTTTTTTTGTGCCATATCCAACGGCATATCCTGTAAATTCTCCTAAAACGCTTCCTAATCCCCCTACTATTGCCAATCCTAGTATCTCTAGCCAAAAAAAACCATTTTGAAGTATTTGCAGCAATTCTAATCCAAGATTATTATATTTAAGATAAACTGAATTCGAAAGTGAAAACAAAACAAATGGAAAAGGAATTGGGAATCCAATGGATGCTGAACCCAAAAAACATATCCCAAATGAAATAAATAGTGCCCAAAAGTAATTTGAACCTTGTGTTATGATTGTTAAATTTTGTCTAGCATTGATTACAAAATCTTGGAAACTTGGAACAAATAGAAATAAAAGTATATAGATAATTACAGCAATATAAAATCCTGTAAATACAATCATTAACTTCTTTGGAATAGCCATTATCTTGTTATTTTCTAATGATTTTTGTATTCAAGCCATTTCTTGCTTTTAATAATATTTCAAGGTTAGATTCTACTTTTCCAATTTTATTTACTTTGTTTGCCATTTCAATATCTTCTAAAGCTATTAATAATTCATCGGTTTTTGGATTATAGAGAATTTCTCCTTTTTCTACAATATCTGTGGATTTAGAATTAGGTCCTTTATATATTTCCACTCCCGGCAATGTCCAATATTTCTTTGAGCCAAAACTAAATCGTCCTCTTAAAACAAGCGGCAATTTACTAATTATAGCATCTGCAGTAAGAGGGGCAATATGTCGGATTATATTTCCTTCTATAGTACCAATTCCAAATAATTCAATCTTAATTGGTATACTCATGTTTTATAAATAATGTCATTTCGGATATTTATATTTCTTTAAATAAATACAAAAAATTGTTATTAATTTGTCCAAAATACCATGGAACCTATTTTAACTCTTAATAAGAAGATTTAAATACTCAAATAATCATATATTAAGTTGAAAAGGACAATTTGCATTGGAATTAGATACAAAATTACGGTTTTTACACCGATTAAGTGATTACAATCTAATAAACCATTTTCTTATTTGTGACATTTTTTTGATTCACATCCCTCGATTCAAATTTACCTTACTTCACTCAAAAATTAGTCTATTTGTTCCTTTAGTGCTTAGGACATCGATACATATATTTAACATATTTTTAATCGGCACTTTGGAGCAGGTGTTTATATTATTTAACTATACACGATTTTGGTATATGACAAAACTAGAAAATTTGAGCTCTTGTTGAATATAAGATATAAATTTTGAAACATGAGACATCAAAACATAATACCAATAAATCAGTGAAATGAATAGGAGCTTTGATTCCGTGATTGCTTCAATGGATTACCATTCTTTAGTTCCCTTGAACCAATAGAATAATCGGAGCACCTATTGTCCTTTTCTTTTTTTTTTTAGGTTCATTAAATCAATTTTATAATCTATATCGTAAAAATTAGATTTGCTTTCAATTTTAGAAGCAAATATTTTTTTTCCTTCGAAATTAAGTTCATTTAAAGCTTTCCAAATAGTATTTAGTGGAACTTTTTGATTTAACTCGTGGATTTCATTAATATTTTCATAGCTTAATATTATTATAGGAATCAATTGATAAATGATATCATTTGATGGAATATCCTTTAATTTTAAATGAGAAATTCTTTTTAATTTGGTTTCTGAACCGAATTTTGTAATATCAGCAACAGAGATTACTCTATTTAGCTTATATGTTTCTTTCAATTTCTTGAATCCAATTTTTCTATAAAAAACTAAAGGTGAGTTTTGGATAGTGTTAAAGCTATCAGAAACTTTAACTAAAACTTCTTTTAATAAATTGTAACCAAATATTGTATCACCCGGAAGAATTAGATAATGAGTTTTTGATTTAAAGAAATTTTTGTTTTTTGTTATTGACAAAAGAGAGTATAATGGACCTAATTTATACTGATCCTCTGAATCAATTATATTTATTTTAGCTTTTATTGATGGTTCATTTATCTCAAGCGTTGAAATAAATTGGTGTATTGAGGTTCCTAAATGTCCAATAACTACTCCAATATTATTAATCTCCAATTTAATTAAATTATTAATAAGATGATGTAGAATTGAAATATTATTTAAATTTTCAATTTTTATTAATGGCTTTGGTAAAATTTTAGTAATTTGCTTAAGTCTTTTCCCCTCTCCAGCACATAAAATAACAATAGATAACTGTTTTTTAAAATCATTCTTTAGTAGTGACAATTTTTTTACCATCCATATCAATTACAATAGTATGTTCTTCTTGTGCAACGGGTTCATTAGTTTTTTCAATTAAAATATGGTATTTATCTAATATTCTTTTACCAATAAAAAGTTCAAGAGTTCTTTGGATTTTTTTTGAAGGTATAATTTGATTATTTTCTATCCATCTAGGGGAAAATGGTAGCTGTTTGAAATTCTGTTCAATCTTATCCATATAAGCTAGATGCTCATAAGACATATTTTTTTTCACTTTTTTCAGAAAACGAAGTATAAACCAATTTTTTCCATTATCTACTTTTCCAATTCCAGATGTAGCAAATGGCTCGCAAGCATAAGCATCTCCAATTTTAATTATTTGATTATGCATTTTTTCTTTATAATTTGGAATGAAAGGTCCAGCATGGAGATTATATTGTTTTAATTCATGACCTCCTAAGTTTGTTATTGGTCGTAAGCCTCGATTAATGATTTTTTCCGCAATTACTTCACCTAATTCATATAATTTAACACCTGGATTAAATATATCAATTGCAGCTTGAAGTGCTTCTTTAGCTGCGTCAACATAATTTTGTAACTTTGGATCCTCATCGATATTAATTGTAAAGGCTGAATCAGCAATATATCCATTAAAATGTGCACCAATATCTATCTTAAGTAATCCTTTTTCTGGAATTTTTGTTTGATCACCAATCGGAGGGCTATAATGAGCTGCAACTTCATTTAAGGACATATTTATAGGGAATGACAACTCACATCCACTTTTTATTATTTCAGCTTCACATTTATTTGCAATCTCTAGAAATAATTGCCCGGGTTTGATAATTTTTTTAGCTAATTTTTTAGCTGCAATAACTCCTTTTCCGGCTTTAATATAATCCTCAATATAATTATTAGACATTATTTTTCAATTTGGGTTAATTATATAGATTAAAATTAAGGTGTAAGTCGATCAGGAGTTCTTGGATACATTACTACTTCTCGTATATCGTCTAACCCACATAATATCGTGAGCCACCTATCAATTCCAAGACCAAATCCTCCGTGCGGAGGCATTCCATATTCAAAAGCATTAAGATGTGTCTTAAATGAAAGAGGATTGAGTCCTTTTTCTTCAAGAGCTTGTGTTAACTGGTCTTTATTATGAACTCTACTACCCCCTGATGTCAGTTCCAGCATTCCTTTTTGCAGATCAAAAGATTCGCTATATTTAGGATTTTCTGAAGGCATAATATAAAAAGGTTTGATAGACATTGGCCAATGAGTAATATAATAATATCCAGTGAGTTCTTCACCTAATTTTCGGTAGGCTTCAGTTGAAATATCTTCTCCAAACTCTATCTCAAAACCAAATTTATTATTTATTAGCTCAATGATTTCTTCATATCTATATCTTGGAAAAGGGATCTCTGGGATATTTGTCTGTTTTTCTACTTCTAAAAATTCTAACGCAGGCATTTGCTTTTCTCTAATATCTTTAATAGCATTTTGAACCATTTCTTCTAACAGTTTAAGAACATCTACCATAGTTGAAAATGAAATTTCCACATCTAAAGTAAAAATTTCACATATATGTCTTTTTGTGCGAGACTTTTCAGCTCTGAAACAGTCACTAATTTCAAAAACCCTTTCAAAGACTCCAGTCAATTGTTCCTTATATAATTGTGCAGATTGAGTGAGAAATGCCTCCTTCTCAAAATAAATAATAGGAAATAACTCAGTACCTCCCTCAGTTGCAGAAGCTATTATTTTAGGTGTTGTTATCTCAGTAAATTCTCTTTCAAACAAAAATTTCCGAACAGATCTAAGTAATTCACCTCTAATTTCAAATATTGCTTGATTTTTAAGGGATCTAAGATCTAATGCTCTGTGATTTAACCTAAGGTCTAATTCAGATACTGTTTCACCTGTCATATCTATAGGAAGCTTTTCCGGTGTTGTATTTAAAATTTTGATTTCAGATGGGATGATCTCTACTCCCCCTGGTGCTTCTTTAAACACTTTTACTGTTCCTTTTATCATTATACAATATTGATAACTAACTTTAGTCTTCTCAAAAATTTCATCCGAAACGACTCCCTTTTTTAAAGTAATTTGACGCTCCCCATATTTGTCCTGTAAGGAGATAAATTTTAATCCTCCCAGATTTCTATAATTTCGGACCCAACCCCCTAAAATGACTTCTTTACCAGCTAAATCTTTGGTTACATCTTTAGTATAATGAGTTTTTCTCCAATCTCCTAATTGATCCAACTTATTTTCGCTTCAATTTATAATTATTTTCAAAAAAAATATAATTTTAAAAGTTAAATTAAAAATTAAATTTTTTCATTCCTATCTTTTATATATGGTAATTTTGGAATGGAATGGTAAAAAAAAACAAAAAAATAATTTAACAATAAGCCAACAAACAGACTTTCTTCATACTTTTGATATCTATCCTCATTTTGGAATGGATTTTAAAACTGAAGAAAAATGGTTTAACTTGCTCATATTAGGAGAAAATATGTTAGTCCTAAATGCTTTATTAGAAGAATATAGGAATAAAATCTCTTTAATATATATTGATCCCCCCTTTGCTACAGGTAATGATTTCAATTTAAAAGTCCAAATTGGTGAAAGTGGAAATTTTATCAATAATATTGCTTATAAGGATAAATGGAATAAAGGAATAGACGCATATATAGACTTTTTATATGAAAGGCTAATCTTAATGAAAGAATTATTAGCTTATAGAGGTTCTATATATGTACATTTAGATTGGCATATTTCTCATTATATAAAACTTATAATGGATGAAATTTTTGGATATGAGAATTTTAGAAATGAAATAATATGGGCTTATCCTGCTGCTTCAGTTAAAACAAGAAGGTTTTTTATAAGGTCTTATGATACTATTCTTTTCTATTCAAAATCTGACGATTATACGTTTAATGATAATCCTAAGATATATCAAAAATTTTCTGCTCGAGTAAAAAATGCATTAAAGAAGGATGATAAAGGAACATTTTACTATAGAGGGGGCAGTCATAATGGAAAAAAATTATCTCAAAAAGTATACATAGAAAAAGAAGGAATTTTTCCGAGGGATCTCTGGAATGACATTCCTTATATTAGAGCAAATACATCTGAATATCAAGGTTTTTCTACTCAAAAACCAGAACGTCTCTTGAGTAGGATTATCTTGGCCTCTACTAATGAAAAAGATTTGGTAGCTGATTTTTTTTGTGGATCAGGTACTACTTTAGCAGTAGCAGAAAAATTAGGAAGAAAATGGATTGGATGTGACTCAAACAACTATGCAATTCACTTAGCAAAGAAAAGAATTTTAAATCTACGGGAAAGTAATGATATTTTAAATTGGAATAAAAGATACCAAAAAGATCCGTGTTCGTTTAAAATCCTGGCACATGGAGAAAAAAAGGATATGGAGTCAATACCTGTTGCATTTTTAAGAAAAAATAATAACATAGTTAGTAAATTTGATATCACTGAACCTCCAAGTTTTAAAGTGCGAATACATCAGAATGCTTATAATGTTGAGATAGAATTAGTAGATTATAATATACCTTTTATGGAATTATTATCAAATCAAATCAAAGAAAATGTTACCATTTTTTCTGATTGGGTTGACTATTGGGCAATAGATTTTGAACCTAATGGAAGTAGTTTTAAAATCATGTGGTCATCTTACAGAACACCTAAAAATAGAAAATTAAACTTAAAATCAAGCTCATACCAGTATAAAGAACCAGGAAATCATCATATTGTAATAAAGACATTTGATATTTTTGGGTTTGAAACAATAAGGAATTTTGAGGTTAAAATTACTTCATAAGCTCTCTAATTAACATTGTTGCATAACTCCCTCTTTGAAGTGAAAATTCTATTTTAATTTTATACTTTCCAGGATTAAGATCATCATTCGTGAACTTCAAAACTTTTAACATTGTAGGTTTAACTGTTAACGCTCTAATAGATCCCTTAAATTCTCTTTCCATAATTATGTTATTGCTAAAAATGTCCTTTTTGAAGTTTTCTTGTTTAACAATATCTTCATATAATGAGTTCATTAGCGGATATTTGTCTAAATTAGTATCAATCCCAATAATCGGAACTATTATGGTTGCTCGATTTAGATTCAGTGCTTTGTTTAAATACAAATCGTAAGATTTACCATAAACATATTTTACTGGAGTAATATTTCCATTAAAATCATCTAAGATGCTGATAACATCTCCATTTACTGGTCTAAATAACGGAATACCTTTTTCTACTCTTTTAGAAACCATTCGGTTAAAAATATAGGATTGAAAAGAACTTATTAATAATTTTATAAGATCAGACGGTAATGTATTAATACTTCCCTCATAATCCTTAGGATTATTCATAAGATATTCAATCATATTTCTTTCATAATTCAAATTTTTTGGAAATTCATCGTATGCTTTTTCAAGATTACCACTAATTCTGAATTCACGTCTTGCTGTTTTTGATTCTATAGACTCAGTTGAATATGTTGTTGATACAAATTCTTCAAAAGCCTTTTTGAAATCTCCCTTTAAAAGATATCGTCCAACTATGTGCGAATTAGGTCTATAACTGCCAAATCTTTGAAGTCCAAAATAATTAGGAAATCCAAATTCATTTAGATAATTTATAATTTTCTCTGCATGATTGCTTAATTTCTTATTTGAAGCTAAGTTTCTTATTACAATTGTAAAATTATTTCCAAGATGACTCCCCAATTTTATAGGCTTTCTTGTTGGATGTATACATCTAATAAAAATGTCATTTACTTTTATCTTTTTTAATTGATCAATATAATTACCCTTTATAGAGATTTGTTGAACTGAAATGGAGAACTTATCTTTTAATCCTGAATATTTAAAGTAGTTGTAAGGAATCTTCAAAGTTTTACTAATTTTTCTTATTGCTTCGAATGTATCCTTATTGATTTTTATTAAATTAAAGGTTGTATATTTATCTTTCAATTCTTCTGAGAATGAGGAGAGTGTATAGTCCTCTTTTATGTTAAGTATTTTTCCATTTTTATCAATTTCTTTAACAATAAAATCCTTGATGTTTTTCTTATACTCTCCTTTTATCCCCGGTATATAGTTTGTGGCAAATGCCTCAATTCCTACAAACCGTTCTACCTCTCTGTCATCATTGCTTAAAAAAAGATAGGTGTCAATTTCTTTTTCAGACAATTTTCAATCCTATAATTTGGTTTTATAATAATTTTAAATCTCCAGTAATTTTATCAATCTCAGTTGATAAAATAGGACCTATACCTACTGCTGTTGTTGTACCCGGAGTTAACTGAGTTAATCCCGCATCACTTACGACAAAATAAGTAATTTTTTTAGATTCAAGCTTGATTAATATTTCTTTTAGTTGTTCTATATTTTGGATCTTTAATACCACCTTTTTCTGTCCTGAATTCTTCCAATTCTTCCATATTGTTTTGTTTTGGACACGTACTAAATCAGAAGCAGTTACACTAGCATGACAAGACTGTGCACATTTTTTTCCTGTTCCCATTTTCAAATCTGTTCTGACTAATATAACTTGTTTATATTCTTCCACGATAAATCTATTAAGTATTAAGAAGTTAGTTAAATAAATCTTTTTAATTATTGAAATTCTACTCTAGTAATATTTCCCGTCAATTCAAAAATTAGTTCTTCAAGCTCTTCTTTAGTAAATAATATTTTTTCTCTATCCTCCTCCCAAAGGACTGCTCTGAATTGAATATCACCTGTAGCTAAGAATATCTCGTTTAAAGATTTTAACTTATATGGATTGATTAAAGCTTCTACAACTGGACGAGGTTTATTAGTTTTTTCAATAAATATTAATTCGTCAACCTCATATGTTTCTTTAATCCATGATATCAAATCTGGAGTTAGTCTTAATTTATCCTTCTTGCCTACTACTATTATTATTAAATCTTCATAATCAATTGCTTTATAGAAGGAAATTTCTTTAAGAAAAGCAAATTCTTCATCCTCTTCTTCCAAGTGGAGCAAATCCTTAGCCATCTCAATCTCAAATTCAGTAATCTCTCCAGCATCAAGCCTAGCTTGACAATTGCTACATAAAAAGCCCGAATTGATGCAAGTTTTGTCAGCAGGTAATACTTTCATTATGTTCTAAACCAGATTGACTTTATACCAAATTAAAAATTTCACAATATAAATATTCCCTATATCTCATTATGATATTTAATAATACAATTGAGATCTATTTAAAATTGTTAATTAAATTTTTTCATAAGGATTCTTAAAGTATATATTTAAAAACAATTATAACAGTTTCATTGCCTAATTATTGTGAAAAAGAGGTTTATAACTTTGGGGAATTCACTTATTAAGTTAAGGTACTTTCTTATGAGCCCAGAAATAAACGCTCATTTACTTCTTCTTTAATTATTGAGATTTCCTGAAGATACTTTTTAAAATCATCTTTTGAGAATTTATCTCTGTTAAGTAAATGTTTAGCAAGAATTTTATATTTCATTATAAGCTCGGGATTAATAAAGTTTTCAAGTTTAATACAAAATGAATAGAGATATGAATATGTTTCAGCATATTTAGAATATTTTAATGATTCGTTAATTTTATCTAGATAATATTGTAGTCTAATTTTTCGGTCTTTAATCTCGTCTTTAAGTGACTTTGATTCTGTCTGATATTCAATAAATTTTTCATCGTCATGAAGTTTTTCAGATATTTCAATCAATTTCTTTGAAATTTCATATTTCTTGATAAAATTTTGTTCAGTTAAATATTCATGACTTAAGATTGCTCTCTCTTTTGATAAATCTTCTCTTAATTGATCAGATAAACTACCTTTTTGTTCCCAGATTGATTTTAAAATTGTACTCTGTTCAGATGTTAAGGATGATCCCGCAATTAATTTTTTATCAGACAAAATTAGTTGTATTATCTTTAAGTCAAACATTTCAAGTTTTTCTGGCTGACGATCCCAATTAATAAATAAATCTTGATAATTTAGAATAATTTGATTTATTTTTGGAATTAATTTCTGAACTTCTTTTATATCTGCTTTATCAGTAATTATAACTAAATCAGACGATATTTCTAAGATGCGAGTAATAATTACAAAATATTGGCCTAATTCAATAGTATTTAACGATTCCGAACTGCTTTCTGTAAGTTCTGATACAAATGATTGTAGAGCTGAAAAGAATGAATCAAACATCTCCAATTTTTCATCACTTTGAAAACTCTTATTGTATATAAGATCTTTTGAGTTACTTTGAAAAATATAAAGTGCTTGAATCACGTTTAAATTACTTTTTTTAGCTATTTTCTTAAAAATAAAATAATTATAGAGTAATATATAATTATCTTTTTCAGAAAACCAGTTTTATATGGAAGTTATTGTAAATTTTAGAAGAATACTAATAAAATTAAATAAACGTTTCTTATAATTCTATAATATCACAGCTAATATTTCTTAATAATCTCTCTGCACTTGCAGGATCTGTTTTGTAAGTATAAAGAATCTTCTTAGTTCTCAATTTTAATTTCACCACTTCTTTTAATCGCTTAACTCGGCAATGAATTGCAAATTCAGAAATCTCTAGAAACTTTTTTTCATCAAAAATTTCTCGTGGCATATTAGCTCAACTTATCTTAATTAATGTAAAGTATTTGTAGATCTATTAATCATAGAATTTTAATTTTATCTTATTTTGCCATATTCTAAACAAAAATTTTATTTTGAATCATGTGTTTTAAAAATTATTCTTACTTTTATAAATCCTATATTTAAAACTAAGAAACTGGAAAGAAATCGAGCTGAACAATATGCCCATTGATGACCCTGTAAAACGTAGAATAGCGAGATACCATTTATTGGAAAAATCTGTATGCAGAAGATGTGGCGCACTAAATCCAATTAGAGCAAAAAAATGCAGAAGATGCCATGGGAAAGATCTTCGATTAAAGCGAAGAGAGCTTACTAAATAACCTTATCTTCTATTTTTTTGTAAATAGTATTTATCTCTTAACTTAATTATTTTATGTCTCCTACCTTATTGAATTCTTGAAATAGTGGAAAAATAAGATTGCTAAATACGATATTTACATTCAAATCAACGTAACCTATAATTTTGCATAACATAATGATGTTATCCTATTGAATAACATTTAAATACAGACCTAATAATAATATCCTAGAGGTGACGAAATTATGCCTAAAAATAAATTAAAAATGTCAATCCTCTTGTTTATTGTCGGATTTTTAATAACTGTTATTCCGGTAGGTACTGTAGCTTGTGGAAGACCTCAATGGAGATTAACAGCGGGTGCATACGTTTTACCAATAACACCAGAAACGACTGAAGAAGGTATTCCTATCAATCCCGATGGATCGCCAGTTTTTTTAGCTGGATTTGGAGACCTTGGTGAAAGACCTGCTTCTGCAGTTCATGATGATATTTATGCTAGGTGCTTAATTCTAAATTATCACGGTACTACAATAGTATTTGTAGCACTCGATTTAATCGGGTATTTTATCGATCAGGTTGATTTAATAAGAACAGAAATAGAAGATGAATATGATATAGACGCAGACAATATTATAATTGCTTGCACTCATACACATTCAGGACCCGACACGTTAGGACTCTGGAACCTTCCCTATCCAACACCTGGAGTTAACTGGCCATATATGGAATTCATAGCAAATCAAATTAAGCAATGTATAAGCCATGCATATCAAAATATGGAAAGTGCTTATATACGATTTGCTTCAGCGTTAGTGCCTGGATTGATGAAGAATTCCAGGGATGAGGGTAGAGTCTATCCAAATTTGGAAGTAATGAATGTACAAAGCAGAAAGGGTGATACTATCGCTACAATGATAAACTATGCAGGTCATCCAGAAGTGCTATGGTCAGATAATCTGGAAATATCAGCAGATTACGTAGGTTATCTACGTAATAAAATCGAAGATAAATTGGGAGGAATCGCAATTTTTTTTAACGGAGCACTTGGAGGAATGATAACTCCAGATGTGGAAGAGCACACATTCGGAAAAGCAGAAGAAATTGGTAATACACTTGCATGTGCAACAATTAAAGCCTTAAAATCTCGCAAAAGCTATTCTTGGGGTACATATTTTCCAAGTTGGAAGCAAAAATTTAACCTAGAAAAAGTTGTGTTTGAAGTTCCATTAGAAAACCCAGTATTTTACTACGCAATGAGTATAGGTATACTTCAAAGATCCTCACCTTGGTATAACCCCGACGTCCCCCCGATGGGATCCCTAATGACAGAAGTCAATGTAATTAATATTGGCAAAGCTCAGATCATTACAATGCCGGGAGAGGTTTTACCCAGTATAGGATATCGGTTGAGAGAAGCCATGACTGGTAAGTATAAATTCCAGATTGGGTTAGCTAACGATGAATTAGGGTATATTATCCCCGCAGATGAATGGGACCCTACACAATACGAAGAATCAATGTCCGTCGGAGTGCAAACTGGAATCGTAATGGAAGAAATTCTTAAAGGAATGCTGGGGGGAAGCTAAGTATTAAAACCAATACGCATCTCAAAATAAATTTTTAACTTCTTTTTATTTTTTTTGATTAATTTGACTTTTAAATCATGGGATATTAAAATAAATTAAAGAAGAACTGCTACATTATTATCGCTTAATTCTTTTAAAAGGTCTAAAGTCTTCGGATCTCGTCTTGTAGATATTGGATTTGAGGTAAGGCTCAATAACTCAAGTGAACCACAATTTAATATTGTTTCAGGAAGAAATTTTATCTGGTTTTCTCTAAGATCTAATTCATGAAGATTTTGAAGGTTTCCTATTGACCTAGGCAGAGTCTTTAATTTATTTCCTTGGAGAGACAAATTTGTAATTGATTCTAGATTTCCTATACTTTCTGGAAGTCCCCCAAGATGATTATATCCTAACCGTAATAATTCTAAAGACGTTAAATCTCCTATTGAGTCAGGAAGTCGAGTTAAATAGTTAAAATTTAGGGATAAATCATTTAAATTTTCAAGATTACTAAATGAATCAGGTAATTTAAAAATATTAGATTTCCTGCACCAAACTTTTTTTAATGCAGTTAAATGAGTTAAAATTTCAGGGAAAATTCGAAAATTATTATCACTAATTCCAATCCCTTCAAGTAAGTTTAAATTGTCAAATTTGCTAGGAACATGATTTAAATTATTACCACTCAAATTTAAGACACGGAGTTTCTTTAAGTTGCATAGATTATTTGGTATCTCTCCTAAAGCGCAAAATCCTAAATCTAGGGAATATAATAGGGGTAATTTGCTTAATAAAACCAAATTTTTAATACCATCATTTCCACTAAGTTCAAGATCTTCAAGAGAAGTTAGATCTCCTATACATTTAGGGATCTTTTTGAACTTATTATCTCCAATTGCTAAATATTTTAAATTAGAAAGATTTCTTAAGGTTTCTGGAAGATTAGTTAACAGATTATTTTTAAGAAATAAATTTTCCAAGGATTCGAGATTTCCAATTGATTCGGGTAATTTTTTCAAACCAACTCTATCAAGAGCTAAAGTATCCAAAGTTTTAAAGTTTTCAAGACTTTTTATTTTGTATAAGTCTTTCATCCCTTTATTGCTACTTAAATCAAGATATTCGATTGATTTCAGGTCTTTAATACAATCTGGAAACCTTTTAAGTTTATTGTGCCTTAAATGCAACCTTTTAAGATAATGAAGAGTACCTAAAGCTTCTGGAAGATCCGTTAATAAATTAAAGTCAAGATATAATAACTCTAGAGATTTGAGATTTCCAATTGAATTATTTAGATTCTTTAATCCAAGATGTCTAAGCGTTAATTCTTTTAATGATTTAAGATTTTCAAGCCCTTTAATATCTTCAAAATTTTCTACTTCAACTTTGCTAATATAAAGTCTATCGTTCTCAATGTAGAATTTCTCATCATTTATAACAACATATTCCCTTACTTCCATCTTTTCTTGATTTTTCTAGATTTCATTATTTTTTGATAGATCTCTAGCCTTGTTATAGAAATAATACTTAAAAAACCATAGGTAAAAAGTAAAAAAATTAAACTCAGATGTCTTATAGTTAGATTTTGAAATTCGTAAACTTTTTTAATTTTATGACTTAGAGATCTATATAAAGAAAAGAAATATCATAAAAATTATTTAAGAATTAAATTAACTAAAAGTGAAAAATAATGGCACAATTAGGCGGAACACCCGTATTAATAATGAAAGAAGGTACAGAAAGACAACGCGGCAGAGATGCTATGCAAAATAACATTGCTGCTGCTATCGTTATCGCAGAAGCTGTACGTACCTCATTAGGACCAAGAGGTATGGATAAAATGTTAGTTGACCAATTTGGTGATGTAGTGATTACAAATGACGGTGCTACAATTTTAAAAGAAATTGATGTACAACATCCAGCTGCTAAGATGATGGTAGAAGTTGCTAAAACTCAAGACTCCGAAGTTGGTGATGGTACAACAACATCAGTAATTCTAGCAGGAGAATTATTAAAAAGAGCTAAAAAACTTCTAGAACAGAAGATTCATCCAACTGTAATCACTGAAGGTTTTCGAAAAGCTGCGGATAAAGCTATTGAAATCTTAGAAAAAATTTCCATTAATAGCGGTATTGAAGATGAACAGGGTCTAAAAAATGCTGCTATGACTTGTATGTCAAGTAAAATTGTCTCTGAATCCAAAGAGAAACTTGCTAAAATTTGTATGAATGCTATTAAAGCTATTTCTGAAAAAGATGAGGATGAGCGTTGGGTTGCTGATATTGAAAAAGTCCAAATTCAAAAGAAAGAAGGAGACTCAATTGACGATACCCACTTGATTAAAGGTATTATCTTAGATAAAGAAGTTGTAAGCCCTGGTATGCCAAAAAGTGTGAAAGATGCTAAAATTCTCTTACTTCAATCCGCAATTGAAATTGAAAAAACAGAATTTGATACTAAACTTCAAATTACCAGCCCAGAACAAATTCAACAATTCCTAGACGAAGAAGAACATATGTTAAGAACAATGGTCGAAAAAATCCAAAAATCTGGTGCAACTGTTGTCATCTGCCAAAAAGGTATTGATGATATGGCTCAACACTTCCTTACTAGAGCAGGAATTATGGCTGTCAGACGTGTCAAGAAATCTGATATTGAAAAACTCTCAAAAGCAACTGGTGGTATGATTTTTACTAATCTGGATGATGTCACCCCAGAAAATCTTGGATGGGCTGGACTAGTCGAAGAACGTAAAATTATGAACGACTCCTGGATTTTCATCGAAGAATGTAAAGACCCTAAATCTGTTGTAATCCTTATCAGAGGTGGAACTGAACTCATCGTCGATGAAGTTGAACGAGCAATTCACGATGCACTCTGCGTCGTCAGAGACGTAGTTGAAGATCAAAAACTTGTCGGCGGCGGTGGCGCTCCAGAAATCGAAACTGCTATACAACTCAGAAAATATGCCTCAACCCTTGGTGGACGTGAACAACTTGCTGTCGAAGTTTTCGCTGACTCGCTTGATATCATCCCTAAAACACTCGCTGAAAATGCTGGACTTGACCAAATTGATACTCTCATGAAATTACGAGCCTCTCATCAAAAAGGTAATAAATTCGCTGGTCATGACCTTGATACTGGAAATGTAGTGGATGATATGTCCTCCATCGGCGTTGTCGAACCAACTGTAGTCAAAGTTCAAGCTATTAAAAGCTCCACTGAAGCTACCTCTATGATTCTTCGCATCGACGATGTGATTGCATCTGCTAAATCTGCTATGCCCCCTGGTGGAATGCCACCCGGAGGTATGGGAGGAATGGGAATGCCCCCTGGAGGTATGGGAGGAATGGGAATGCCTCCAGATATGTATTAATAATTTTAATCAATTTTTTTAACTTATTTTTTCTTTCTATTTTTCTTTTAGCTTTTTCGCTATATTTTGGGTTAGCTCACATCCAACGATATCGATTCCGTTGATAGCCCATTTAAGTTGTTCTTTTATATCTTTTGAGGTAAAATTAATCTGGAAATAATTCTAATATGTTTTTCCCCTTCCAGCCAAACATTGATTTTACTGCATCAGCAAATTCAATGTATATTCTTTCTTTTTTAACATTCAAATGTTGTTCTGCAAAATCACATAATGATTCAGATAAATCACTTGTTTTTGACTCAGGTAAACCAACACTCTTCAGTTCCATAAATATGGTCGGTTCATTTGTCCCTCCAAACACCATCTTTGTAGCAGTCTCAAGTGCAACCATAATCATACTTTCAGGTTTACCTAATTTTTTTGCTACCAGTTTTGAGATTTTATCCATTATTTCTGCTTTTTTTTCTTCATCAAAGTCTTGATTTATTTGTATTTTGAGATATGGCATACTTAGCACCTCTTATTTTTATATCTTGATGTTTCTATTCAATTACATTGGATCTTAGAATGCAATATTTATACATTCTTTTAAAATTTTGTCCCAATTTTCTGTGAAATTGGAATGGAAAAGTAAATTCAGGGTTTTTTAGCTTTTTTCGTAATCATTTTCCTTTTTTTGCTTCTTTTTGCCGTTTTTTCTCTTCTTTTAATCTTTGTTTTTCTGCTTTTTTAGCAGCTTTTTCTTCTTTGGAAATCCTCTCAACAACTTCTAAGTATATGCTTTTATTTATAGGAAACAACTTCAGTAATTCTTTTCGGCTATCTTCAGCAAACCAATTATAGTCTGGATTTTCTTTTTTGAATTCATAGAATTTTTCAATTATATCATTCCTTTTCTGTTCTTGTATGGGTTTAAATTTGTCGAAAAACAATTGTTTTCTGTCTTGAAATTTTTCTTCAGATTCGAAATTAGGATTTCGTACAAGTTCAAAGAAACAAGTTATTTTTATTTCATTTTCTATTTTATCAACTATAAATCCAGGTTTATCTCCGGTACGACCGGGAACTACAATAATATTATGCCATTCTAGGTAATGTTCTGCTCTTGGATTCAAATTTTTTATCTGTTTTTTGGTGTGGCTAACATCTAATGGGATGGTGAAGGCTACACCTTTATCGGTGAGTAAAAAGTGAGACTCCCATTTATAGGTTGTACTCTTGGTGCCCTCTAAAAATTCGCCTTTTCCAGCACAAATAGTGCTATAAATAATATCTTCACCAGGAGGAATTACATCTCGAGCGTTTGAAAAATCAATCGGAACGTAAATTTCTGACATTTAAAAATCAACCTATTCATATCTAAGTTAGAATCAAATATTAATTTATATACTTTTTTTAAATGAAAAAGCTATTTTCCATTTGATTTTGGTGTTCCTATCCTTCTAAGGTTGGAAAGGAAAATTCAGACTCTAATTTCAAAGATAATTCTATTGAAAGAATAAAAGAAATTTTTAATTTTCAATAAACTCTTCAAGTCCTAAGGAAAATGAATAAACCCTAATATCAACGCCTTTTAATGCTTCTAGAAGCTCCGGTGAGGGTTGACCGTAGATATTCACATGATCTACTGGGAAATCAATATAAATTTTTTCTAGAATCTCGCTTAAATTAACCGAGTGCTCGAGAAAAGCTTCTAAGTTCTCATATACCATCCGAATTTCACTTTCTGTCTCGTCACTATTAATAAAAATGTCATACTTAATTGTTCCCGTATCTTTTTCATGGGTCACTCTAATTGTCTCAGCTGCGAGTTGCTTGAATTCTTTAAGCTTACCCCTTGGTATCTTCATTATGGCAGTTATTTCTAATTTGTTGTTTTCCATATTAAAACCTCCAATTTTTGTAAAGCTTGGCAGAAATAGACAATATATTAATTCGGATAATATTTCAAACTACTTGTGCAGAATTGTATTGCAAAAGGAAAGGAGTTGATAAGATATATTTATAAATTATAATATACCAGAAATAAAAATAATAGTTTATTTGAAATAATAGAAATTTATGAGTTCATTATAATTCATCTAAGTTAAATAGCGCTTCCATAAGTAAATCAATAATTTTAATAAAAATAATAATTTTAATACCGCAATTGTAAAAGTGAAAAAAATATATTTAATTAGATATTAGGATTTCTTTATTATTTGTTGGAGAATAATTGCTAGAGCAGATTTGTTTAACAATATATTCTGCATCCTCTCCGACTCCATAAAGTAAACTAGATCCAATTTTATGTAACCAAACGGTTCCGATAAAGAAAAGCCCATTTTCTTCGGAAACTCCTCTTTTTTGAATAGGAAAACCCATTTCATCAATAATTTTTTTATCAATTTTTATAAAAGAATAGTCACGAGTATAACCAGTGGCCCAAATAATGGTATTTATATTAGATTCTCTCAAATCTAACTCTTCAATGATTTGTTGATTAAATCCATCATTTAAAACTTCCAACTCTTCTTCTGGTGCATCCAAATTATTTTCTTCAATTAATTTATCAATTGCAGGGCATATTTCTTTTTCCAAACTGTCTGTATTAATTAATAACTGGTGTAAATTTTTATCAAAATATAACTTAAAATCATTAGATCGAACAATTCTTGCTAATAGAGTCACACCATCTTTGGCATATCTATGTAAATTAACCGTATGTCCTCCATTTACACCTGAAACATGTGCATTACTAACCAGACGTTCTGATAAATCATCTAATTCGTCAACAGTTTTGTCATACATTTTGAGTTTTATTCCCCAATAAGTTAAATCTTTACCTCTATATGATCTAGGAATTCTTTTGGTACTTCCGATTGAAAGAAACACTTTCTTGCCAGATTTGTATAATTCTTCAGCAATTTGCATTCCTGATTGTCCAGAACCAACAACTAAAACATTTCCTTCCCT
>JBHLLT010000093.1:0-2526 GCA_048938855.1 Promethearchaeota archaeon | reverse complement strand
TGGCTTCGATGAGCGAGACATCATGTGGATTACAGGAATGCATAGTGGAGAAATCACTGAGAGGTATTCGTTTAACCCTCCCATTTTCTCCGGTTTCTGTTTTCACCGCATCAATAATAATTGCTTTCTCATAACCTAGGATAAGATCCAGGAGATTCATTCCTCCTGTTATTGCTTCATCTATTGTAATATCTGGATCTCGGATGTGTTGTTTGAGTTCATTTACAACGTGAACTCCCACTCCATCATCACCAAGTATTTGATTTCCTACTCCTAGGATTATTGTTTTCATTTAGTTCCTCTATAAGTTTTGTTTCAATGTTTTGTATAATTTCTTTTGATGGTCGTAAATATTCACTTCAAGTGGCATGCCACCCGGAAGAGTATGTGTCGCACAAGCGAAACATGGATCGTATGCTCGAAATGCCATTTCTACCATGTTCAATATTCCATCAGAAACTTTTCCACCTTTGATTAATCCCATCGCTGCATCTCTGATAGACATGTTTATTGCTCCAGAGTTGTTAGTTGTTGCAACAATAAGATTTGCCTTGTCGATAAGTCCGTTTTTATTAAGTTTGTAATGATGTATTAGTGTACCTCGTGCAGCTTCAGTTACACCCATTCCTTCACCAGGTTCTCCGACTGGATTACGGATTTTATCTGATGTGATTTCTGGATCGTTAATTAACTCCTTTGATCTCTCTGTTGCATATAATAGTTCAATAAGTCTTGCCCAGTGGAATGCAAGTGTACTGTTTACTGCTCTCCCACCTAGGGTTTCATAGAACCGTTTATATTCTTTGTCTGCAAGTGGTGTAGCCATACCATCAGCTGCATTAAGTCGTCCTAATGGGCCTACTCGATAAATTCCACTGTCTTTTCCATCTTTGAAGCCTTTCCATCCAACAGATTTCAGGTATGGGAATTTGATATATGTCCATTCTTCTACGTGTTCTACGATGTTTTTATAATAGTCTTTTACATCGAATTTTACATTTTCTTTCCCCTGTTGATCAGTTACTCTTATCTTTCCATCATAGAAGTTTACTTTGTTGTTTTTGTCTACCAAGCCCATATTGTATGTTGCCAGTTGATATGGATCGCTGAGAATTACATCAACATAGTTTTTGTTTTTTAGCACTATGTCATCCAATAATTTTAATGAAAACTGAGCGAATTTGATACATGAGTCAACCATTGTTTTGATGTCTTTTACTTCATCTTTGTTTAAACCCTTTGAAACTCCGCCTGGTAGTCCACATACTGGGTGTGTTGCTTTTCCACCAAGTATTGCTGTAATTCTTTGACCATATGCTCGATGTTTGATTACTTCTTTTCCTATCTCTACACCTGCTTTTTCAATAACACCAATTACATTTCTTTTAGCTGCGGGTGCATCAGGGCCTACAACAAAATCAGGACCACCAAGATAATAGAAGTGTAGTGTATGATCATAGATGTAATATCCCATGTACATTAGTTCTCTGAGTTTTTTTGCAGCAGATGGTGGGTCAACGTTGAACGCTGCATCCAGTGCCTTTGTTGCTGCAAAATGATGAGCAACTGGGCAGACACCACAAATTCGAGAGGTTATCTGTGGCATATCTTCTGCTCGGCGGCCTTGGGCAAATCGCTCGAAACCACGTAGCTCTGGAATTTGTAAATATGCATTTTCAACATTTCCTTTGTTGTTCAGGAAAATACTGATTTTTCCATGACCCTCTAACCGAGTTATTGGATCAATTGTTATAGTTTTCATTTTTTCATCACTCTCCTATTTATAAGAGCATTTGGTAAACCATATTTGTAGAAAGTACCGACAGGGTCTACAACTTGCTCGATTAGTTTTTCAACTTCTGCATCACTCATATTCTCCTCACCTTCAATTCCAAGAACAGAAGCAAGTGCTGAAATCATCTTAGCACCTTGATCAAGGCTATTTGGCGTTGGACCGCCACAACCAGTACAGGGCATGTTTGCATTAAGGCATCTTGCATCGCACCCTCCTCGAGTTGCAGGTCCTAAACAAATAATTCCCTGTTCAAGGAGACATTTATCTTCTATTTTATCGACCTCGTAGACTCGTTTTATCTCCTTGATTTTTTTCTCTGATTTTTCAAAACGACACTCATCACAAACTGATTTAAGCGGACCAATAACACTACCTTTTGGGGGTAGTTTACCTTCAGCTATTGCACCCACCGCTGTCATTATTATATCTGGCGTAGGTGGACAGCCAGGCAGATAGTAATCGACATCGACTGTCTGATCCAGTGTTTTAACTGTGTCATAAAATTCTGGAAGTGTGAGTGTTCCTTCTTTAACCTTTACAGATGTCTTTGGAACAATTTTATTAGGGTTATTGGTTGAAGGATTATCTAGATAAGCAACGTTGAAAACTTCTTTACGATTTGCAATATTTGCAAGTCCTGGGATGCCTCCATTAACGGCACATGCACCAAATGCAACCATTACCTTTGATTTCTTACGAAGTAATTTTGCAATATGTTCCTGTTCTTCAGT
>JBHLLT010000009.1:0-107954 GCA_048938855.1 Promethearchaeota archaeon | reverse complement strand
GCACTTCTTCTAAGAGCAGGATCATATTTATGTAGAAATACATATATTGGAGGTTCAATTTCTAATTTTTTAAATTGGTCTATTACATCTTTAAAATAACTTACTGCTTCGGCAATTCTCTCTTTGTTTTGAATATCGATTACATATATAGCAATTTCTGTGCCTTCAAAATATTTACCAGGATTTTTCAAGTAGGCTATTCGATAAGCCAATTGTCCTCCTAAATCCCATTCCGCTATTTCTTTTCCCAAAAAATCAAAAACTCGCCTTTGTGCTCCTCTAGTTGGAGAGAGGATAGCAATTTTGGAGAATTCTCTCTGAAGTGATAAAATTATACTAGTTTTGCCTGCCGAATCTAATCCAGTAAATAAAAGCTTATTTGTAGTTACAGGGGTTGTTGGTTCTTCCTTTTTCAAATAAAGAATGGATTGTTTTATATTTTTTTCCACAGTTAAATTTCACCTATTTAAAGTTATAAAAGTAACTGGTATATAAATAATATATTCTTTTTGTAAGATAAAAAATTATAGCATCCCTTATTTAGATTTTGCATGGTGTGTTAAAAGGTAAAGATATAATAAAATTATATTATAGCTTAAAGCTAGGTTTATTATGAGAGAAATAGACAATGTTAGATATTATGATATTTTTGAAATTGCAAAGATGTTCACAAGTGGAGAAACTGAAGAAACTATTAGAAATCAATTTGAAAATGGGAAGATAAAAGGAAAAAAAATTGAAGAAAATTGGTATGCTACTAAAGAACAAATTGAAGATTTCGTTACAGAAAAAGAGGGTACGGGTATTTTTTTCACACACCCTCTAAAGATCAATTTAAGTACCATAAATCTGAAAGGAAGAATTCTAGACATAGGTGGTGGAGGAGAAGGTATAATAGGTCAATTAAAAGGAGAAAATGTTGTTTCAATAGATCGTAGAAAAAATGAGCTTAAAGAAGCTCTTGAAGCAGGAGACACTGAGAGTCTTAAAATCGTTATGGATGCAAAAGAGTTGAAATTTCTTGATAATTCTTTTGATACTGTTACAGCCTTTTTTTCAATCATGTATATGCCTAATAAAGATCATGTTAATATCTTTGATGAAATTCGTCGAGTTTTAAGAGAAAAAGGAGAATTTATAATATGGGATCCAATAATCCCCAAAAGAAAAGATAAAAAAAAGGAATTATATGTTGTTTTAATTAGAATCCAAATTTATGATAGAGAGGTAATAACTGGTTATGGAACACGCTGGATTGCGAAGGAACAAGATATTAATTATTTTATTGATTTAGCAAAAAATACAGGTTTTAGCATTATTGATCAAAAAGTAGAAGGAGATTATTTCTTTTTGAAATTACAGAAATATTAGAAATTGTTTATAAAATCCAAATCTTTTTTTTGCCCAATTTTTAAAAATAATTCATTTATTTTATTTATTGCCTCTTGAGGAGTTTTCACTCCATAAATTATATCAGATCTTCTATCATCTAATTTTTGGTTAGCTATTTTTGATGACCAACCATCTACTTCTGTTAATGCTACAATTGGTTTTTGATATATCCATGCAAAAGATATTTCAGATAAAGTACCGGCTTTACCACTTATTGCTAAAACTATATCACCAGTTAGAACAACGACAATATTTCTCGCTTGTGAAAACGGACATGGAATTACTAAATCTATATATTTATTGGCATTTGTCTTCTCAATAGATGGAATTATACCAATAGTAAAACCTCCTTCTTCTTTTGCACCTTTACATACAGCTTCCATTACACCTGAAAGTCCTCCACATGCTATAGCATAATTATTTTTAGCAATTAATCTCCCGATTTCAACAGTTTTTTCTCGAATATCTTTAGAAATTTCACTTGCTCCAATTACACTGATTACACCATTAATATTTTTTTTAAAATTTGATAACTTCAATAGATTTATCACCATCATTTATCATTAATAGATTATTTTTATCAATAATTTTGCCTATTACATTTGCATATAATTTATATTCTTCAAATAATTCAATTACCTTATTAGAATTGTATTCTGGGGCTGTTACTATATACGCAGTAGTTAAATACATTTTAATATAAGTCTCTAAATCATATTTATTTCGGGATAAAAGCGGAGGTATTTTAATTGTTTTAATGTTAATATCAGCTCCAACTTCGGAATATTTGATCATTTGCAATAATGTTCCAAAGATTCCACCATTTGAGATGTCTTTTGAGGCATGTAGTAAATGATTTTTTGCTACCTCATTCATGGCTTTTCTTTTATTAAGTACTTCTTTTGATGACTTAAAAGTAGTCGTATCATAATATAGTTTACTCGCTTTTCCTATTTTTCCATCAAAATCAACCACTAATATAATATCATCATTAATTTGAGCACCACCGGCAGATATATAATCCTCTTTATCTATTTCACCGATCATGGTAGAACTTAACTCAAAACATTTGGTTTGAACATTAGTGTGCCCTCTTATAATAGGAACTTGAAATTTATTTGAGCCTTCACAAATTCCTCTTAATATTTCATTACAAACATTAGAATCTTTAACAGAAATAATAATACTAGCAGCTAAAGGCGTTCCTCCACATGCATATATGTCATCAACACTTACAAGTATGGAACTAAAACCTGCTCCAAAAGGAAAATTCTCAATAAATGATGTGCGTATTCTATCTGTGGTAACTAAGATTAGCTTTTCATTTTCTTCTATTGAAGCTGAATCTTCACCAATATCAGTAAAAATTTTTGAGCTTTTAAAAGAATTGTTATCAATATATTGTACAATAGGATTAATTTCTTTTTTTTCTATGATATATTGATTATTCCTAATGCTTTCGGCGATTTTTTTAAGAAACATCTATATTTAAATATAAAGTTATTAATAATTAACTTTACTTTAATTAATTTAAGAAATTTAAAATGCAAAATACAAAATAATTCATCTACTAGCATGGAAGAATTACTTAAATCTTCAATAGTAAAGGGGTTCATATTTAGTGTGTATGGTGAATTAGGTCCTACGCCAATTTATACATTCCCAAATTACGTTACTGAGAAAGAATTAAAGGAGCTTAATATTGATAGGAAGAATCAGGATCATCTTATTTTATCTTATCGAGATATAACACAAATTTCCATCAAAAACTTAAGTCTATTTATTAGTGATAAATTTATTCAAGAGGAAACAGATCTTGAAAAAATTCAATATTTTGCTATTTTACCTTATCCCGATTTTAACACTACTTCACTCACCTATTTTCATTTTATTAGAATTGATACTAAAAAACCTCCAGTACCTACAGCATTTTCAATATTAGTTGAAGAAAATAAACGCAGTTTTTTATATAATAATATAAATCGGATTAAACCAGTAGTTTTTAAATTTTTCGATGAATTTGATAAAGAAATGAGTGATTCTTATCCTCCACGTGAAGAAATAGAACTAAAATTTCAAGATCTTCTTTCAAATATAATTGAAATTGAACATAACCCCTCAACTCCAATTACGACACATAGAAAGATGAAAATCTTATTTGCGGGTTTAGATGATTCAGGTAAAACTAGTTTTTTATTATCAGTGGATCGAAAATATAGTAAATTGATTGGTCTTAAACCCACAACAGGAGCTAGTATTAAATCCATTGAAGCGTTAGGGGCGACTATATTCCTTTGGGATTTAGGAGGACAAAAAAGATTTCGAGAGAAATATATTGATAAAGCAGAAATTTATCTATATGAAGCAGATTTAATGTTTTATTTTATAGATATTAAAAATAAAGAGAGATTCGATGAAAGTATTGTATATCTACAGAATCTAAAAGATGTCCTTAAAGAATTCAATCAAGATACACCTATTGTCTATATATTATCAAAAGGAGATTTAGATCTCTTGAAGACCGAAGAAATACAAAATAATATTGAATTTATTGAAAATAAGTTAAAAGAAATTAATCAAAATGAACATATAGAATTTTATATAACAAGTATTTTTCAGATTTTTACAATTTTACGTGCATTCTCTTCCGGAATCTCAAAGTTAAGTCCTAATAGAGATTTGATCAACCATAATCTTAGAAAATTTTCAATATTAACAGAAACCTATCTAACACAACTTTTGAGTGCCGATGGGTTAGTACTTGCTGATTACTACAGTAATAAAGCAATGGAATTAACTAAAATTCCAAAATCAGAAGTTATTAATGTTTTTGAAGTATCTGCTCCTCAATTTGCTGTCTTATTTAAAATTTTTGATAGATTTAAAGCTCTTAAACAAGATGAAGCAGTCTTTAAGGTAACTGACTCAGTAATTATATTTCAAAGAATTCAAATTGAAGATAATGTCATGTTCTTCGTATTTTTAGTTGATGATGAAAGCAAAAAGGACAAGATAAAGAGAGAACTATCTTCATTTTTAAATTATACAGGAGACCTATTACTAAGATATATCGCTTAAAAAATAACTTGTAGCGGACTCCTCTCAGATATTTTATTTCTTTTAACTCTTTTTTGATAATAAGAGTTTACACCCGAGATTAAAGATACTGCAGGTATAACACATTTTGCAAACTTTATTGGGCCAAATAAAATAAAATCACTAGGAGCTGAAGCACAATATGTCATTATAGAAGCAATTGCTCCACATCGAGCAACCTCGCCATATTTTTTAACAAAATTCCATCCGTATATCGCATTCGCCGGAGCAAACCCAGTCGGGAGTCCTAATTCTTTTTTAATTAGCCCTGTTGTCTCAAAATTGATTGATATTGATGGTAGGTCTAACACAGCTGTGTCCACAATTATATTTTCAATATTTGCTTTTTCTGCTTTAGGTATTAACGTTTCTTTTAAGAATTTCAATTTCTGTTTTGGAAAGATATATCTGTTTCCAAATGTTAATAGTACAGCATTTTTTACTCCAATAGCTTTTAGTTCTTCTAATCTTTCTTCGGTTGTATTTTCATCAATACTATTTAAAATAGCACGATCAAGGAGTCCTATTTCTCTCAACCCTTTCATAGCTGGAATTCTGGATGAATCATTTAAACCATCAACTAAGAATGGATATTCTACAATATCTGCGATATATTCACATTGTTTTATTAAAGCATCTGGATAAGAACCAACAACATCGATTACTCCCTGTAATTTTGTATCTTCAATAACTTCAGTGTAATCATTCAATTCTTTTTCTAGGATACGTTTATCAAATTCACCCTTTTTTTCATCCAATAAAGCGGCATGTTTTCTATAAAAAACAGTTGCTATCATAACTATTGGATTTTTTCCGGGCTGGCCACCAAATATTACATTATCCACTTGGATTTCTTTTTGATCTGTTTCAATATCTAACATAATTTAATGAAAAAATAATGATTAATAAAAACTAATGTTAAAAAGCAGTTATAGTTACGTTTCCTCTTTAAATGGTTTATCTTGCATTAATAAAGTAATAAAAGTGGAAACATCATTGGGGGATATTACTAGATATTTTTCATCAATATGATAGCCAAATTTCTCAGACCATGCTTCGATTTCTCTTAAAAAATTCTTTTTATTAATCCTTAATACTTTACGCATTATTTTCAGATCAACTTTATTTTGCTGTTTTACCATTTCTTTTACTATTTTTTTCCGTTTTTGCTTTATTGGTTCACTTACAAGAGTACCAACATAAATTATTGACAAAATGAATTCGGGAATCCATTTATGCATTAATAAAACAATAATAGCAGCTATAAAGGAAGAAGCTGCAGATATTGATACGTGTATATCGTTCCATTCGTAGCCAATATAATATAATTCTAATTGTATTATCATTCGAATAATATTTACTACATAAAAAATTGCTGAAGAAACTACAAGAGCTTTCGTTTTTCTCCATATAATATCTTCTTTAGTATCTTGATCTTGACTATGTGGTGTAAAAATAATAATTCCTGCAAAAATACAAATAGCTTGAATTCCTGTACAAAATGTCTCAAAATATATCGGAGTTCTGCCAGGAATAAGAAATCTCCAATCATAAATTCCACTTGGAGCAAATTGAGCTTCTGCGCCCATATTGAAAAACAAATTTAGAAAATATGTGGTCTGTTTCACCACTATTTCATGCAACCATCTATTGTATGGCATATCGAAAAACAAGTAAATTAAATAGGCAGATAAGGGAGCTCCAATAGCTAATATTATCAAGGATCTCAAAGAAAAAATATACTTACGCTCGTAATATTCAATAATTGGTTTTTTTATTTTACTTAATTTTTTAAATATTTGCATCTATATCATCTCCTTTATCATTTCTATGCCTTAAATAATAATGAAATCTATCTATAATTACGTAGTTAAGAATTATTAATAATGGAATCATTACAAATCCAAGATTCATAAAACTCGCTGCTTGCAGTAAGGGAATTGTTAAACCAATAACAAACGCGAATAATAAGTTGATTGTAAGTAATATCCAAATGAATATTTTTTTCAAAATAATGTGCTTCATGATAGATGTACAAAAAAATCAATTATAAAAGTAGAAATTTAGCTTAATTAAAAATTTTTATTAGAAAGGTTATATCATCAGTCTATTTAATTTTGATTGTTATAATATTTCTGAGAGCTGTTTAAAATACAAATTTATTATTAATTTCTAACCTTGTTTTTATAGATTTTTCCAAATATCTTTCCAAAAATATTTATGATTGAGAAAAACGGAAGAATTATAATTAAATAGAATGCCAACTTAATAACTAAATGACTTTACTTTAAACTAATAACATTTTGGGAGTCCGTTGACAGATATTGACCTCGCCACAGAGGATCATAGTAGAAGTTTAATATATACTATTCAAAATATAGTTGCTAAGACTTCTCTCAATCTGGGAAAACAAATAGATTTAAATAAAGTTTCAGAAGGAATACAAAACACAGAATATAATTCAGAACGTTTTCCAGGACTTTTCATTAGAGAAAATCATCCAAAGTGTGTCATAATTCTTTTTAAGAATGGAAAAATGATATTAACTGGATTAAAATCATTCAATCATATTAAAATAGCATTAAATAGATTGATTTTAAAACTAAATGAAATTATTGAAACAAATATTGCTTTAAATTCAATTCGTCCCAAAATTGTAAATATTGTAATAACCGCTAACTTTTTTAATCATATTAATCTTGATAGAGTGTTATTAAAACTGCCAGATACCATTTATGAACCAGAAATCTTTCCAGGATTGATTTATCGGTCCACTAAGCCAATTAAGTCAGTTTTTTTGATATTTAATTCAGGAAAAGTCGTTTGTACTGGAATTCATAAGAAAAATGATATTGAACCTGCATTAATGAATCTTGGACGCCTATTTGATGAAGAAAAGTTTTTCATGACATCATGAAAATATACTTTTTTTTTATAACATTAAAATAAAATTTTTTTTCTAGTTTGAATTCTTCTTTCTCAAATAGATCTTCAGAAAATATATATTAAGTGATTAAATAAATGGTAGATGAAGAAAAAGAACCTCAAACTCCAGAAGATAATGAAGTAAAAAAGGATGAAGATACCGAAACAGATAAACCTAAAGCAAAATTTACATTTAAATGTACTAGATGTGATGACTGTTGCCTTGCTCGTGGTCCGATTCCAATAACTTTCTGGGATTTAGAAATGTGGGCACGTAATGGAGTTGTGGCTAATTTTATGCCTTACTTGGACATTTACAATAAACCTGATGGGGGGATTGACTTAATTTTAAAACCACTAGCTCCACCTCCAGAAGAAGGAGAAGAAAAAGCAGAACCAAAAGATCCTTTTGGTGCAGTTCCTATTGAAGAACTACTTACTGTTAAATGTCCTTTGTATAATAAAGATGATAAAAAGTGTTTAGTCTATGATAATCGTCCATTAAGTTGCCGGACATATCCACTTGAGTTTGATGGGAAAAATTTTATTGTTGTTGATGCTGATTGTCCAGGAGTGGGTGAGGAAGGCATGACTCCTGAAGAGTTAAAAGAAATGCGAGAGACAGCAAAAACAATGCATTATGAATTAACTCGAATGAGGATTGCTTTACCTGTATTAAATCAGATGATCTCTCAAAAAATAATGATGGATTTAATGCGACAAAACATTGAAGCAATGAGTAAGATGAGTGATGAAGATAAAGCTAAACTTGATGAAATCTTCAAGAAAAACCGTGAAGAATAATTTTTTTTTACTCCTTATTTTTTATAATATGAATTTGATTTGTTTATTATGAGAGAATTAAAAGTAAAGAATTCAAGGATAAGATTAGTTCAAGGGGATATCACAAATCTAGATACGGATGCAATAGTAAATGCTGCTAATGCTCAACTTAGATTAGGAGGAGGTGTAGCTGGAGCTATCAGGAGGAAAGGAGGCCCAAGCATTCAAGAAGAATGCAATAAAATTGGTGGTACCATTGTAGGAGGAGCTGTTATAACAACAGGGGGAAATCTCAAAGCTAAATATGTAATTCACGCTGTAGGACCTCGAATGGGAGAAGGAAACGAAGATGATAAATTAAAAAAGGCAACACTCAATAGTTTAAAGCTAATGGATGAAAATAACCTTAACTCAATTGCATTTCCCGCTATATCAACAGGAATTTTTGGATATCCTATTGATAGATGCGCTGAAATTATGATTACAACCATAAAGAAGTATTTACAAGGGGAAACTCAAATTAAAGAAGTGATTTTTTGCCTATTTACTGCTTCTGATTTTGAAGTTTTCGAAAAGGAGTTAATTTAAACATATTTAAACGTTATTTTTTTTATTAACGTTTAATTTATAATCAGAAGAATAATAATTATTATTAAGAGAAATTCGTATAATTCCAATTCTTAGGGGTTTCTCATCAATATGAATGATTTTAGATATATTAAGTTCTTTGAAGATGTTAGAGTGGACGATATACCTCTTGTAGGTGGGAAAAATGCATCTTTAGGAGAGCTATTAAGTTTTGGAATCTCCGTTCCACTAGGGTTTGCAGTAACATCAGAAGCTTTTGATTATGTATTAGATACAAATTATTATACCATTAAAGAAAAAGAGGTTTCACTTCGAGAGTTAATTGCAAGAGATATTAATAAAATATCTGATGAATTAAAATCTGAAGATATCAAGGCAGTTGAAATAGTCGATAAAATATGTGCCAATATTAGATATGTTATTGAACAATCGAAAATCCCTGATTCTCTTGCTGATGAAATTCTAGAAGCCTATAATAAATTAATAGAAAAAATCGGAGAAAATTCAACATTTGCTGTTAGAAGCTCCGCTACAGCAGAAGATCTTCCTGACGCTTCCTTTGCTGGGCAACAAGATACACATTTAAACATATCCGGAGAGAAAGAAATTTTGGAATATATTCTAAAAGATATGGCTTCAGTTTTTACTACAAGAGCCACAATGTACCGTGAGAGAGCAGGTTTTGATCACTTTGCTGTAAAATTATCAGTTGGCATTCAAGAAATGGCGGGAGGGGTAGGAGGAGTAAAATCTTCTGGTGTAATGTTCACTGAAGACCCAGATTCAGGTAATCCTAATGTAGTAGTTATTAGAGGTACATGGGGGTTAGGAGAATTAATTGTTCAAGGTGTAGAAAAAGGGGATGAATTTATCGTCTTTAAACATGATCCTAATCAACTTAGAATAATACGTCATGAACTCGTAAAAAAAGAAAAAATGATGATCTTTTCAAAAGGAATTGAAAAAATCGGAACAGAAATAGTCAATGTACCTCAAGAAAAGCAAATGAAATATTGTTTAACTGAAAACGAAGTTTTAACTCTAGCCAAGTATGCTCAAAAAATTAGAGAACATTATGGAAAGAGAATGGATATTGAATGGGCAGTAGGGAATAATGGTAAAATTTATATTGTTCAAGCACGCCCTGAAACAGTTCATAGTATTAAAGGTGACGTGGAAGAGATTTTTTATCTTTTGGAGGATCCTGATAAATTAAAAGAAGAAAGGTTATTTGTTGAAAATACTGGTATCGCTATAGGAAGAAGAATTGGATACGGAAAAATTAAAATTATTGAGTCCATAAATGGTGCTTACTTATTGCGCGAAGGAGATATTTTAATAACGGAAGAAACCAATCCTGATTGGACTTCATATATGCAAAATTTAGGGGGTGTAATCACAGAAAGAGGGGGACCTACTTGTCATGCAGCTATTGTTTCACGAGAACTAAACATCGCATCAATAGTAGGAGCTGATGATATTGTCCAAATTATGAAGGAGAAAGAACGGAACGGATTAGAATATGTAACAATTGATTGTAGTGAAGGAGAACCAAGAATTTGGTTGAAAGATGTGGAATATGATTATGATACAATTGAATTTGCAAAACTCCCCCAAACAAAAACAAAGGTACTAGTAAATTTAGGGATACCGAAAGGGGCATTATCTTCTGGGAAATATCCTGATGGAACAGGTTTAGCAAGATTAGAATTCATAATTAATGATGAAGCTCAAATTCATCCAAATGCTTTAATAGATTTCGAAGCTTTAGTAATGAGATATGATATTTTGCTGGAACAAAGAAAAAAAATTGAAAATATTAAAAAAAGTGATTTATATCATAAGGATCCATTCAATCAAGAAATTTTCAAACTAAAACAAACATTAGACAAAATTAGATCTCTTACGGTTGGTTATGATGATAAAGAAGAGTTTTATGTTGATAAAATTGCCGAAGGAATTGCTACTATTGCCGCAGGTGTATGGAAAAAATTACCAGATGAAACTCTTGCTGAATGTGTAGTAAGATTATCAGATTTCAAAAGTAATGAGTATATGAATCTAATTGGGGGGTGGATTTATGAAGGTGATGAAAATAATCCAATGATGGGTTTCAGAGGTGCTTCTCGGTATGTTTCTGATGAATTTCAGCAGGCTTTTATTTTAGAATTAAGAGCAATTAAAAAAGCTCGAGATTGGGGTCTAAGAAATGTGATTCCAATGGTCCCTTTCTGTCGTTCCGCTGAAGAAGGAAAAGCAATAATCGAGATAATGGAAACAGAAGGTTTAATACGAGGAGAAGATGATCTAAAAGTCTATGTAATGGCGGAAATACCCTCAAACATTATCTGTGCTGACTTATTCTGCCAATTTTTCGATGGATTTTCAATAGGAAGCAATGATCTTACCCAGTTGACGTATGGTGTCGATAGAGATGGTTCTAAACTAATTCCCATAGCAAAAGATTATAAATACACAACTAATAGCGAAGCTATACGAAGATCTGTAAGTCATTTGATAAAAACTGCTCATCAAAAAGGAAAAAAGGTTGGGATTTGCGGTCAAGCTCCAAGTGATGATCCTGATTTCCTGCGATTTCTTGTAAGAGAAGGTATTGATTCAATATCATTGAATTTTGATACTTTTGCTAGTGGAAGAATGAATACATGGAGAACAGAAATTATTGAAGCGAAACTCAATGAGGAAAATAAAACTCAATCATATGAATTCCTTAATAACTGTGATAAATTGATCGAGAGAATTCGAATCCCCCGTGGTAAACTCCGTAATATGGTAAGAAAGCAAGGTAAAAATGTGGATCAAAACCTTCTCAATTCGACTAAGCAATTTGAGAATTTTTTTAACACTATTCAAAAAATCTCTCATGATTTCGTAAAAGAAATTAATCAAGGTGAAATTGAAGAATTTGAGAGATCTTTCGAGAAATTCCAAAATCAATTAATAGAATTTGATGAAGCAATCCCAAATTTAATACGACAAATTCGTGAATTCGGAATCTACTAAAGATTTATTTAAAATCAAAAAAATTATATTATAAAATTAATTTTACTTGTTAATTGCTTATTTATTAAATACACTTCTTTTGGTGAAATTTTTTATGCCAAGGGCACCTACAGATGAAGAAAAACAAGCCTTTGAAAATGTTGAATATCTTTTAAATGGAATGATGCAAGACAGAAGTGTTCCTCGAAATATTAAAAGAATTGCACAAAGGGGTATTAATGAACTTCATAGGGAAGATGAAACTCCCGGAGTCCTTGCTAGCAATGTAATGTATATGGTGGATGATCTGAGCCAGGATCCGAATATCCCCTTCCACGCGCGAACTACAATTTACCGAATCATCTCTGTTTTAGAAAAAGTTAAAGATTAATTTCACTGAAAATATTTTTTACTTTGCTATTTAAATATAATCAACCAATTTCTGCAATCTTCAGTCTTATTTATTAGAGTAGAAGACCATATAATGAACAAATAGTAATAGTATTATTTAGAAATATTACATATTATATATGGTGAGTCTTAATTTTGCCATTAGATATTAATGGTTGGATAGATGGAATAACTGCTTCAGGGGTGGTAATTTTCGGTATAATATTTGGTTCATTTTTTATATATCGATCAAGAAAAACAGAAGCTAAGTTATTATCATATTTAGGACTAGCAAACATTCTTGCGGGGCTTATGTTCTTTGGTGTATTTTTGGACTTTCTTTCGGTTCTTATTGTTCAACAGAATATGCCTAATAATGGTAGTGTTGCCATATTATCCTACATATGGTTTGCTCCCGTAATAGTTACAGCAATGTTCATAGGTGCTAAATTGTTGACTCCTAAATTGAAATTGTATATTGTTATTATTTATTTAGGGATCTCAATTTTCTTTGAAATTATTGTAATTATATTTCCTATACAATCTTTCAATTTCAATCCGCCTCCACCAGCGGTTCCAATAAATAATTTAATTGATTATAATGTTAATCTAAATACTATCGCCGGGTACTTAATGGGAGGTCTATTGATATCGGTTATTATATTCTTGGGTTTGGGATTTATTTATAAAGCATTTCAATCGACAGGAGCGATCCGTAAAAATTTTCTTTATCTCTCATTAGGATCTCTTTGCTTTTGCATATTTGGGTTATTAGAGGGCTTAACAGTTCCTGGAATTTGGGTTATATTCGTAAGAATTGGGTATTTAAGTAGCTTTTGGTTTATGTATTTTGGATTAAAATCATAATCTAAAATCTTTTTTTTTCAGCAATTATTATTTATTTAAAAAAATTATATTATTAGTTAAAACCGAAAAATTTACAGTATATCAAAACAAAACTTGATCTACTGGAAAAATTTCATGTAATTATGACGCACCCGATAGTAAAAGGTATTGCTTACATTCAGATGGATGATGAAGTTGGACCTAATCCATTTGCTTGGGTACCCGCTACATTTACTCAAATGGAACTAATGCATATTAGCATAAAAACCTTAACCGTGTTAACAGGAGAACAAGGACTTATTCCAGAATCATTAGTTATTCTTCCCTTTACTTCAATGAATTTAAAAGGATTGATTAAGTACATAAAATGGAATGATGAATCTAGGAGGGGAGGGATAGGACAATCTGCTTTAGTTTTGCTTTTTCAGGAGCAACATGATGTAATTTTTTACAAATATATTAATGAGCTTTCAATTCCTTTCAATAATCTCGCTCCATCAATAACAAAGTTAGAAAAATTAAGATCAACAAGAAAAGAATATATTGAAGTTCTCGAACATCTTGATTTTAATATTTCCACCCTTTTAGAGGAATTAAAATTACAAGAAACTACTGAACAAGAGAGTGAGGCGTTTCCAAGTCAAAAAATTGTGGATCGAACCTTGATTGATTACCAATTCAAAGTAATTTTAGTAGGAGACCCAAATGTCGGTAAAACGTCATTAATTCTACGATATACAAACAATGCTTTTAGGAGAAATTACGTACCTACCCTAGGAGTGATGGTTTCAGACAAGATATTTAAGATAGAAGACAATGTTGTCCAGTTAACCTTATGGGACATTGGTGGTCAACAAAAATTCCAAACCATGAGACAACAGTTTTATAGAGGAACTGATGCAGTATTTTTAATATTTGATTTGACAAGACCAGAGACTTTTAATACTATTCCTAATTGGTATTCTGATGTGATTGAACAAGTTAAAGTTCCCGAAGAATTAATAGGATTTATTATTGGAAATAAAAATGATCTGAAAGATCAAATATTTATAACTCAAGAAATGGTAGATCAAATGATAGAAAGATTAAGTCTTGGTTATATTGAGACTTCAGCACTTCTAGGTAAAAATGTTGACTATGCTTTTTCTACAATTGCTAATTTACTTTTCAAATCACGATTATAATAACTCGATTATATATCTTCGTGAAAGTTGAGTTTCACGAATAAATCCTAATCCTAGAATAATAATTTAGAAATAATGCAATATTACTCAATTTTGAAGCGAAATAAGGTTACAATAGAAATCAATATTTTATGCTTTAATCTCTATTATGGGCTCTTTTATTTCTTCATTCGGGGAAATAATCATCCGATTCCAAAGGATAATTATAAGCACAAATATCGCTGCTGATACAGCTGGTAATATTTGTGTAGGAAGAAATTGTAGCATTATTCCTCCTAGAATTGGAGTTATTATTTGACCAATACTGGTTAAAGCGTTATTTACTCCTAATAAACTGCCTGTTTCCTCTTTTTTAACAATATTAGTTAATTTGCTTGTAAGAATGGGGCGTGCTACACCTGTCCCAAATGCTAAGAAAAAAAATGGAAGATAAACTATCCAGTAACTAGTAGAGAATATAAGAAAGATCATAGCAAATATCATTGCGAAAATACCAATTATAAGCGTTTTATTTTCACTTAGTTTTTTCAGTATGGAATTTATTAGAACACTCTGAAAAATCACCCTAAGAACACCAATCCAAGCCATATAAAAACTTACTTGTTGGGGTGTAGCGTTAATTTGCATTTTAGCAAAAAGAGGAAAGGTGTTAATAAAAAGAAAAAAACCAAAATTATATATGAAAAAAACTAAGATTAGGCCCCTTATCGCAGTAGATTTAAAGAAATATTTAGTTTCTTTAATTGGAATTATATCTCTAAACTTAAACTCTAGTTTGTCTTCTCTTCTTTTTAATGATTCAGGTAATAAAATAAATACCAAAATGATTGAAAGAAGACTTATTCCAGCAGCAAAGAAAAAAGGAGCCGAAAAATTAATTGATAATAAAAAACCTCCAATAACTGGACCAAATATTAGGCCTGCACCGAAGACTGCACTTGAATACCCAAATGTTTTAGTTCGATACTTAGGATTGGTAACATCGCTAATGTATGCTTGACTAACTGTCATATTACTTCCTAAAAGCCCATCTACTAATCTTGCAGCAATTAATATCCAAACATTACTTGCTAAACCAAGTAATATAAATCCAATAAAAGTACTTGTTTGACTGAATAACAACAATGGCTTTCTTCCGTATCTGTCGCTAAGTTTGCCAGTAATTGGACTGGCAAAAAGTTGACATATACTAAAAATGCTAAGGATCAATCCTATTTCAAGAGTGTTCAGGCCTAAAGATAACCCAAGAAAGGGGATTACTGGTAAAACACTACTAAAACCTAAAACTTCTGTAAATTGAATTATAAAAATAATTATAAGCCTTTTTTCAAATTTTTTTTCTGAAAATTTAGGCTCTACGTTTATAATTCTTCACAACTTCATGATAATTAAACTGAATTTAGATATTATAGGGAGAAATATAAAAAAGTTAAGTCTAGGGATTATAAATTATTAATTTTTCTTTTAAAGAATTAGTTGAATTTCTGAAACTAAACTACTTGTGTGAATATTATATTCAAAGTATAAACTTTATACCTTTTCTAAGCTAAACTGAGTTTCATGTATTTTTTCTAATACGAAAGGTAAAAAATTGGATTTCCAAATTTTTAATAACTTGAAGTTTTTTTATTTATTAAACTGTTTTTGTCTAATACATACCCATTTGTTTTCCTAATAATGACTACAGATATAATTAAAGCTATCGTTTACACTGAACTTAATGAAAGATCAGGGCCAATCCCAGTACTATGGAATCCTCTTGATTTATCAGAAAAGCTTCGCATGTCAGTAGCAATTAAATCTATTACAATGTTAACAACCGATCAGGGAGTTGTACCTAAATCTACAGTTGTATTACCTTTTCCCTCATTCAATTTAAAAGGAATTGTAAAGTATATTGAGAGGGAAACAGATAAATTTAAAGGAGGCACAGCAATATCAACGATAACTCTACTGTTTGATGAAGCAGATGATCTCATTTTTTACAAATATATAAACTATCTTGAGTCTGCTTTTAATGTCACTGCCGAAAGGATCATTGAATTAAAATATAAAGGTGCTAATACTGATGACATTTTTTACGAAATAAATAAACTCAACCTTAAAATTTCAGAAATATTAAGTGATTTACAAAAAAAAGAGAAATCAATTCTAGATTCAGAAGCTTTTCCCGAAGAGGAGATTGATGGAGAATCACTAGTTGAATATAATTTTAAAGTTGTGGTTTGCGGAGATCCTGGTGTAGGAAAAACTTCAACAATTCTAAGATATACTGAGGATGCTTTCACGAGAACCTACATCCCTACTCTAGGGGTGAACATCTCAGAGAAAAATGTAGAAATTAACAAAATAAAAATCAAACTTATCATTTGGGATATTGCCGGACAAATTAAATTTGAAGCTATGCGTAGACATTTTTATAAAGGCGCAGAAGCTGTAATCTTTATTTTTGACCTCACTAATCGAAAATCTTTTGAAAGTATCCTAAATTGGTACAAAGATGTTGAAAGAAATATTATTCACATTCAAGATGAAATATTAGGTTTTATCTTAGGTAACAAGGAAGATTTAAGCGATCAGAGAGCTATTAGTTTTGAAGAATCATCACTAATGGCACAAAGACTTAATCTTGAATATGTAGAAACATCCGCTTTAACAGGAAAAAATGTGGAAGAATCTTTCTTTAAATTAACTGAAACTTTACTTAAATTAAATGAATAATTAATTTTTGGATTTTAAATATGGATTTTGAGGAGATTGTTTATAAAAGGCGAACCATCCGTAGATTTAGACAAGAATCTATTGATTTAAACATCTTAAAGAAATTAATAGATTTTGCCAGAGTTGCTCCTATGGCTAGAAACATTCAAGCTCTTGAATTTATTATTGTCCAAAATTCTGAGATAAGAGAAAGTCTGTTTCCATTAGTTAATTGGGCAGGATCATTACCATCAGAGCAACGAACACCTGAAAAAGGGAGAGAACCTACAGCATATATTGTGGTTTTATTAAACACTAATATCAAATCAACTTATGTAGATTTTGATGTTGGAGCCGCAGTAGAAAACTTATTACTAGGTGCTGTTTATTATGGAATAGGAAGTTGTTGGATGGGCTCTATAAATAGAAATAAAATAAGGGAATTGCTCAATGTGCCTGATTATTATGAGATAAAGCATGTTATTAGTTTAGGTTACCCAGATGAAGAATCTAAAATAGAAATCTATAAAGACTCTTTTAAGTATTGGAAAACACCTGATGGCCAGATGCATGTTCCAAAGCGGCCTTTAGATGAAATAATTTTTAGAATCTTCTGAGTTTTTGTTATGTTAAATTTGGATTCAAATTTACTCTTAAATATGAATATCAAATTGAGATATAAAGGTTATATTAGAAAAATTCAGAAGTTACAATATTGTATAAAAAGTATTAAAATCTTTATCAAGAAAATAGCTTATAATATACAAGAGAGTTGAATAGTAAAAAAAATTGTATTTTAGAGTTTTTAAGTAATTCCTGTTTGCCTAATTCTTTATCTATTATTCAAAGTGGGACAACAATATGAGTTTCTGTACGAGAGACTCCATCTATATTATGGATTTTAGCCAGAATAGTTTTAGCGATAGTTTCTACATCCTTACCTTCAACCTTAACAATTATATCAATACCCCCTGTTACAGGGTAAACTTCTTTAACTTCTTCTATCTCTCTCAAACCATGGACAACGGTTTCTACGTAACCTGCTTGCGTATTCATTAAAACAAAACATATAGTCAATTTTCTACATCTCTTTATTAAATATATCTTAATTAAATATTGCTCTATAAGTTTAAAAATGTTTTATTTTAAATTTTCCAGTCAAATAATTATTATTTCAATCCTTACAGCATACATAAAAAAGCTAAAAGAATCAGGAGGAAATCTAGAATTTCTTTTGAAATTTTTAAATTCTTGAATGTGTGAAATCTGCCATTAACTAAGTAGCATTTACAAATCTTATTATTTTATCAATAATATGCTTTGAATAATGTAAAAATTATGTGAATGATTATATGCGTGAAATTAAAAAGGTCTCAGTTATAGGAGCTGGTTTTACAGGAAAGCAGATAGCCGCAACCGCCGCATTATATAATTATGATGTGGGGGTTTTCGATATTAACTTAGAAATATTAGAAGTAGCAAAAAAATACATTAATGGAGTACTGAAACGAAACAGAAAACTTAATTTATTCAATAACGTTAAATTTCACAGTGAAATGGAATTAGCAGTTAAAGAAGCGGATTTAGTTATCGAGGCAATCCCGGAGAACATAGAATTGAAAAAAGAAGTTTTCTCACAAATAGAACAATATGCCCCAAAAAATGTTATAATCGCCACCAACAGCTCCTCAATTCCAGTCTCTAAGATTGAAGATGCCGTGAGTAATAAAGATAGAGTCCTAAACATTCACTTTTATCCTCCAATTCCCACACGCCCTATGGCTGATATAATGCGAGGCTCAGAAACTAGTGATGAAACTTTTGAAAGTGGTAAAAAATGGATAGAAAGTATCGGATGCCATCCAATTATATTAAAAAAAGAATCCCATGGATTTGTTTTCAATAGAATGTGGCATGCTGCAAGGAGAGAAGCATTAAAACTATGGGCAGGAGGTTATTCTGATATTGAAACCATAGATTTAGCATGGAAGACATTTACAGGTATGAAAATGGGTCCATTTGTTCTAATGGATGGAATTGGGTTAGATACAGTATATGCAGTTCAAATGAGTTATTATTATGAAAGTGATGATCCCAGAGATAAACCTCCTGATAAACTTAAAGAAATGATTGATCATGGAGATCTAGGAATGAAATCTGGGAAAGGCTTTTACACTTGGATAAAAAAAAAATAAATTAATACATTTTTTATTTAAAGGATTATGAAGGAGATAATTGCGGATCTGGTTAATAAATTTATCCATACTTATAAAGAATCTACTACTTCTCAGACTAAATGGGAGGATCCAATAATAGGATTTGCGGAAGCAAATGATCCCGGTTTTATACAATTAAAACATGTTGTTGATGAAAACCATAAATTACCAAATGAAATACTAAGTAATGCTAAAACAGTCATTTCATATTTTATTCCTTTTAATCAAGAAGTTGTTTCAAGCAATTCTAATGGTAAACTCGCTTCAAAAGAATGGGCAATTGCTTATATTGAAACAAATGATTTAATAACAGAATTAAATAAAACTTTAGCGAAATTTTTAAAAAAAGAAAAATTTGATTCAGCAAAAATCCCAGCAACTCACAATTTTGACGAAACTAAGCTAATAAGCTATTGGTCTCATAAACATGTTGCTTATATTGCCGGATTAGGAAAATTTGGATTGCACAAAATGATAATAACAGAGAAAGGATGTTGTGGTAGATTAGGAAGCTTAATAACTTCTGCTAAAGTTGAGGTCACAAAAAGACAAGATAAAGAATATTGTTTATACTTTTATAATAAATCTTGTAGAAAATGCATTGATAAATGTGTTTACGGCATTTTAAATCTCGATTCATTTGATCGACATAAATGTTATAAAGTTTGTTTAGCAAATAATCGAATTTATTCTCATATAGGTTTATCAGATGTATGTGGAAAATGCGCTTGCGGAGTTCCCTGTTCTCTTAAGAACCCTATTGATTAAATAGTAACTAAATTTTTCTATTAGTCATTGATCCGACAAAGAAAAAAAGGAAAAATTGATTTTATAATAAAAAATTTAGAAATAGAAGTTCTTTATCCTCGACAATTTAGTAATAAATTAATACATGAGGATTATATGAAAAAGATAATTATAAATCTATCATAAGATCATTTTATAATTTAAAGCTAAATAATATGAAAGGACTAGGATAATTATGAAACCAAATCTTTTATCTGAAGAAAAAGTAATAATAACTGCTGCTATTACAGGAGGAGCTCACGGAAAATGGTCAAATCCCAACTTACCGATTACACCTGAAGAACAAGCTAAAGATGCCTTAGAGTGTTATGAAGTTGGGGCTACAGTTTGTCATATACATGTGAGGGGTAAAGATGGCTTAGCAACAGCAGATCTTAATGTTTATAATAAAACCGTAAGTTTAATCAAGGAAAAGTGCCCTATTATTACCCAAATCGGTAATGGAATAGGAGCAAGGGTAGAATATGGAGTTAAAGTAAGTAAATCTGGGAGAAGATATGGTCAAGCCCTTAAAATGGCGACTCTAGAGGAGAGATTAAATTTATTGAATATTAATCCTCAACCGGATATGTTTACTATAAATGCGGGTACATTTGAGTTCAGAACCAATATGAGAGGTATGGAAACAAACTCAATTTTCAATAACCCAATAAATTTCAATAAAAAATATGTTACGGGATGTAAAAGAATAGGAGTTGGAATTGAGATTGAAGTTTATGACACAAGTCATATTGCAAATATCATAGAACTAATTGATATGGGTGTATTCAAACCAAATGAAAAACTTCATTTTAGCATTGTGTTAGGAATAAAAGGTGGTGCTCCTGCATCTATTAGAAATCTTTTGAATATGGTTGATTTACTTCCTGAAGGTTCTACATGGCAAGTGGTGACTATTGGAAGATATTGTTTAAGAACGACCATGATTGCAATGTGCATGGGTGGTAATATTAGAACTGGGCTAGAAGATACAGTTTACTATCGTAAAGGTGAGCTTGTTAAAAGTAATGCCCAATTAGTAGAAAGAATGGTTCGTTTGGCTAAAGAAATAGGAAGAGAGCCAGCTAATATTGATGAAGCGAGAAAAATGTTAGGATTGAGATAATTTTAAATTATTTAAAAAAAAAAAAATTTTATTGTAATTCAGGATGTTTTTCTAACTCCTCTCTCATTAATCTGAGTTTTTCACCGTGTAAATCGTAATATTTCCAAAAAAGAATTGAGCCTACAAGTGCTATAGCGGGAAATAGAAACATTATTGATTTTAATCCAAGTTCAATTAAAAATGGATCTAATGGAATTGGTGTATAACTGCTCCATCCGGTCCCACTAAAAACAATTGCAATAGTAGAAATTACTAGTATTATTGAAAATCTGTGTATGAAAGCATTTACACCATAATAACTAGCTGCTCTTTTTACACCAAATTTAAGGGCATCTTGATCTATCACATCACCATGAATTAAATCAATATAAAACAATGCTGCAGACAATCCATATCCTGCTGCAAAGAATATTACCATTGATAATATCCTGCTAATTTCATTATTTGACAAAAAGACTAATGGAAACAAAGAAACAATCCACATTGCTAATCCGAATATTAACCCTTTACGGGTTCCATATTTTGATGCAATTCGAGATTGTAATGGTATAAATATTGCTGCTGATATAAGTACTATTGCCAATGTAACTCCTATCAAGAATGAATCTTGAGTTCTCCCAAGAACAAAAACAGAAAACAATGGGAATCCTGTTAATAAGATATTTAGGCAATACCAAATGAGCATATTTCCAAAAGTAAATTTTAAAAATGTTCTGTTTGAAAAAGTTATTTTCAAAGATTTAAAAAAACCTGGTCTTTTAGCATGATCAATTGCTCGTTCCTCTTTTTCCCTTACTCCAAAGAAAATAAATAATATTGCCATAATAAGAACAATTGAACCTAAAATTATACCTGAAATGATATAATTAAATTGAATTGCTGCAGCTTCCAATGGATCAGGAGGATAAGTAGTCGGTACTAAAGGTTTAATAACTAATGTCGGAAGTAATGAAGCAAGGATTATTGCAATCAATGTAAAAATCTTTAAGAACACATTTACATCCCCCCTTTGTTTTTGAGTTGGAAACATTTCAGGAAAGATAGCATTTGTATTTACTGAAAACATTGTATAGAACAATTCAAAGGCAAAAATTATAATCAAGAAATACCAGAATTTAAAATTAGATGGCGTTGTATATAAAAGGATCATTATTAATGATAATGGAACAAATGAAATTATCAAATAAAATTTCCGTTTTCCTAATTTACCTTTTTGTTTAGTTCTTTCACTTAAAGTCCCCAGAAGAGGATCATTAAACATATTCCAAATACCCCATATTACAAATCCAGTCCACATTTCTATTATTGAAAGACCGACAACTGCGAAATAAAATGTAAATACATAAATCGTAAATGCTTGATACGTCAACTGATCAGGAAAACCACTTAATCCGAACAATATTTTCTCTTTTAATGATACAGTTCTTTCACTCATAATCTATCCCTAATTTTTCATTATAAAAACAAAAAAATTGATTAAATGTATTTAAATTTTAATCTTTATAAAACTATATCAAACTTATTTAAAATATCTAAAATCTCAGAAAATTCATTAAATAAGCAATAATAATTTTAAAGTAATAAAGGAAATATTCTTTTTAATATTAAAAATTAAGAAATTTGATGTAATATGACTGATTTAAATATTGAAGTCACATATTTTGAGAAAGGTGGAATTCAAAACACAAGAAAAACTTTAGAAATTGCAAAAAAATATGCTGATCAATTCGAAATTCGAGATATTATTATCGCAAGTACTACTGGAAGTACTGCTTCCAATGCATTAGAATTTTTCAATCCAAAAAAGTATAATATTGTAATTATTACACACTCATACTATTTTGGTGGACCTGAACGCCGTCAAGAATTTTCAGAAGATTTGATGGAAAACTTAAGAGAACAAGGGTTAACAGTTTTTTCTGGAACTCATGCAATGGCGGGCCTTGAAAGAAGTGTGCGAATATCATTAAAACAATGGCTTCCTATAGAGATTCTAGCAAAATATCTTAGAACTATTTTCAGCCAAGGTGTAAAAGTATGTATGGAGATTGCATGTATGGCTGCTGATGCGGGATTAATTAAAGATATCGAAAAGGATGTTATTTGTTTAGGTGGTACTGGCCGTGGTGTGGATACAGTTTGTTTGATAAAAGCAATGCCGACAAGTTTATTTGATCAGCTCCGAGTTAAAGCTATTTTAGCTAAACCCTTATAAACCAAAAAAAAGATAAAAAATATTATAAATTAAATAATGGTTAATTTTTTTCCAACTTTTTCTATAGCACTTAAAGCCATATTTAGGTCTTCTTTAGTAAGTAGCGCGTTCATTTGAACTCTAATTCGAGAAAGTTCTCTAGCAACCATGGGAAATACAATTGGAGTACCATAAATATTCTCTTCCTCAAAAAGAATTCTTGCAAGCTCTTGGGCCTTGCCAGGATCGCCAATTATCAATGGAATGATTGGTGTTTGGGAATTTCCAGTATTATAACCCATACTTTGAACTTCTTTTTTAAAATAATTTGTATGGTCCCAGACTTTTTTAACATGTTCAGGTTCACTTTCAACAACTTCTATTGAAGCCTTATTTGCAGCTACGACCCCAGGAGGATGAGCTGTACTTAAAAGATATGTTCTACTTTTATTAGCACAAAATTCGATTAAATCTTTTGAACCCGCGACTGTACCTCCAAATACTCCAAAACCTTTACTCATGGAACCACCTTCAACATGAACCTTTCCTTGTAATTTAAAGTGAGCTACAATACCTCTACCTTCCCCAAGTACTCCTTCTCCATGACAATCATCAACGAAAATCATAGCTCCGAATTCCTCAGCAACTTTCGCAATTTTATCGAGAGGTGCCATATCTCCATCCATGCTGAAAACACCATCAGTAATAATACAGATTCTTCTAGCTTCTTCTTTTTCAGCTTCTTTCAATTGTCTTTCTAAATCCCCTATATCACGGTGTTTATAAATAATTCTCTTAGCCCCGGACAGTCTTACTCCATCAATTATAGAACCATGATTTAATTCATCTGATACTACAATATCAGGTTTCCCAACCAGCATAGGGATTAATCCTGAATTTACTGCAAATCCTGTTTGACAAAGAATTGAGGCTTCTACTTCTTTGAATTCGGCAAATTTTTTCTCAAATTGTTTTGTTAAATCAAATGAACCTGCAATAACAGGTACTGCTCCGGCACCTGCCCCATATTTCTTTGTAGCTTCAATAGATGCTTGTATTATTCTTGGATGAGTAGCTAAACCTAGATAATTATTTGTATTGAGCATTAAAACTTCTTTTCCATCAACTACAGAATGTGGTTTAGACCCTTGTTCAAGATATCTTATTATCCATTCAAGGTTGTTATTTCTTAATTCAGTCATTTCTTCCTTAAGAAAAGCAACCGGATCTCTTTTCATAATATCACCATAATTTTTTTCGAATAAGTGATTATGTGTATTTTGAAAAGTATTTGAGTTTTACTCATCCTATTTTAGGAGTCTTAAGATGGGACATATATGAATAAACCTTTTTTTATGGAGTTAATTATGAATTATACTAATAATTAAACACACAAATGAGATAGTTTATGATTAAAAGAAAAATCCTTGTGATCGGATCAGCGGGACAAATTGGGAGTGAATTAGTACCCTTTATGAGGGAAAAATATGGAAACGATAATGTAATCGCTACAGGAAGAAAAACTCCTCTTCCAGAAGTAATAAAAAATTCAGGGCCAGTAATTTATCTTGATGCCTTGGAAGCTAAGAGTCTATCTAAAGTTTTTTATGAATACGAAATAGATACAGTTTTTCATATGGCTTCAATTCTCTCTGCCACAGGGGAAAAAATGCCTCAAACTGCGTGGGATATAAATATAAATGGTTTAATCAATGTCCTTGAAGCTAGCAGAAAATATAACATTAAAAATGTAATTTGGCCTAGCTCCATTGCCGCATTTGGCCCTACAACTCCGCGAGATAATACGCCTAACATAACAGTATTACAACCAACCACAATGTATGGAATTACCAAAGTTGCGGGAGAACTCTTAGCAGAATACTATTACAAAAAATATAGCCTTGATATTCGATCAATGCGGCTCCCGGGAATAATAAGTAGTGAAACTCTTCCTGGAGGGGGGACTACTGACTATGCTGTCGAAATTTTCTATGAAGCCATAAAGAATAAAAAATACACATGCTTTCTGAGAGAAGATACAGTATTACCAATGATGTATATGCCTGATTGTCTTAAGTGCATGATCGATATTTTAGAAGCAGATGATTCAAAATTAAAACGCCGAGTGTATAATATTACTGGCATGAGTTTTTCCGCTGGAGAAATAGCTACTGAGATTAAAAAACACATTCCAGACTTTCAAATCGAATATGTCCCTGATTTTAGGCAAGAAATTGCTAATTCCTGGCCAAAATCAATAGATGACTCTTTAGCACGAGAAGAATGGAATTGGAATCCTTCCTATGATCTAGCTTCTATGACGAAAGATATGATAGAAATCTTAACCAAACGGCTTAAATAACTTTTTTTTGATTTTATTTTACAAATTATAAGAAAAGGTGAAATCAATGGATAATCCTACTAACAATCTACCAAATATAAGTTTAGATTATTGGTCAGATTTTGCCAAAGAATTAGTTAAATTTGCAAATCTAAAATTTAATGGAAAGATTCTAGATGTAGGGACAGGAAGCGGAGCTTGTTTAGTTGCCGCTACTGATAAATTAGAAGGGAATTGTCATTTAGTTGGGATTGATCAGAATGCTACTAAAATTTCTCAAGCACGTGATAATTTTAAAAATATCCATGCGAGAGATGTACAATTTCATATTATGGAAGCTAGTGATCTAAAGTTTGATGATAATAGCTTTGATAATGTTTTATGCGGATTTATTGGGTTTGGTGATTCTTATGATTTTGAAACAAACAAACTTATTAATAATGCAAAAATGAAAGAAATTTTCAGAGTGCTAAAACCAGCGGGAGAAGCCGCTTTTAGTACCTGGGCATTACAACAAGATATTGAAACCGCTAGAGCCTTATTACAAAAATATCTCAAATTAAAAAATTTAAAAACAAAAAATCAAATCGAAAATTTATCTATTAGTTATAGTAAGGAATCAATCGATGGTTTTAATATGATTATGGGAGATGCAGGCTTTAAAAATATTAAAGTTTCTAAAAAGGATTTTAATATTGTATATTCATCAATGGAGGAGTGGTGGGATATCATGAAATATGTTGCTTGGATAATGAGATATACCTTAAATAACGATTCAAATAAACTTATTGATCTTAAAAACAATATGTTACCACAAGGACTGTCAAATTTTAAAAATAAAGGAGGATACACTTTTCAGAAATCCGTTATATTCGCTTATGGATCCAAATAATTCTTAAAATGATGTATTAATCATTTTCTATTCACTATTTTTTTCTTAATTCTTGCTTTTTTGCCATAATTTGAGAATATAAATGCTGTTTTGAAGATGGTGGGATTGTTTCATTTGCATTCCTTATAAGTTGAATTGCTCCCTCAGGACAAGATGGAATACACACACCACATCCAATACATCTTTTTAATATAACTTTTGATTTATTGTCAGTTATTTTTATTGCATTTACTTGGCATCGATCGACACACGTCCCACAACCAGCACATAAATCAGCATTAATGTTGGCATGAAAATTAGCGGATATTACTCTCGAGGGCCTTGGAAGCTTCTGTAATTTAGTGAGAATAGCACAACAACAGCCACAACAACTACAAATAAATTCTGGTTGCTCGGTATTTCCAGATTGTAAAACTAATCCATCTATTTCAGCTTGATATAATATTTCAAAAGCTTCATCTCTACTAATTTGGCGCGCCCATCCTTGATCTAGGAATAATTGTCCCGTGGTTCCAAAATAGAAACAAGTCTCTCTAAGAGTAGTTTGTTTACAATGCTTATCATACAGGTCTTGACTCTGACGACAAACACAATTTGTCACAGTTATTGGTTCCTCAGAATTTTGAATCACTTTCCTTATCTCATCATAATTTGAAATAACAGTATCAGAAGTAACACTTTTATCTACTGGAATGGTTCGAAATTGAGAAATTTTGGTACCTAATAATTCTGCTCCAAATGCAGTTATCAAATATTCATCAAAATCCTCAAAAAACTCCTTTGTGAGCTTATTTACCTGATATTCAAAAATTCCGACCACAAGTGGAAGATTTGCATACAGCTTTTTACTCTTCACTTTCTTGTATTTTATAGTTCCTTTTTTAATCATAGTATCAAGTAAAAGTTCTAAAGATTCCGGAGAGAAATTTTCTCCTTCTAAACGCTTATAGATTTTTTCGAGAGGATCATATTCCCAAGTTAATTTTGTTGCAATAAATGCTTCTTCATCTGTAAAGAGATGTTTTAGAACTTTTATTTCAATTCCAGTCGGAGTTGCAGGTAATCCTATAGGAAATTGATCTAAATGTATCTGTAAATTACGAAATATTTCATTTTCATTAGACATTTTCTTACTCAATGATAAGAGTCAATAAATCTATTAAAATGATTAAAATAATATTCATCATATGGTTTTTTAAATGTAATTAAATAATGGTGAAAAAACAATGAAAATCGTATTTCATGAGAAATATTACAATTCTGAGTATGCATGGGATCCAGCTGCGGCAGTAGGACGTTTAGAAGGTATTATGAAAGTAATTTCAGAAAAAAAAGAATATGAAATTATTACCCCTAATCCGGCAACGGATGAGGATATTCTAAGAGCTCACACCAAAAGGCACCTTCAAAATATAAAAAGTAATTCTTTACTATATGAATTAGCCTCATTAGCAGCTGGAGGTGCAATAATGGCTGCTGAAGAAGGATTTAAAGCTAATCCTACATTTGCTGTAATAAGACCTCCAGGTCATCATGCTTCAGCTGATTCTTGTTGGGGATTCTGTTATTTCAATAATATTAGTATCAGTCTTTTAAAGCTCTATTCTGAAAAAAAAATTGATTCTGCGTTTATCTTGGATTTTGACCTTCACACGGGTGACGGTAATATAAACATTTTAACAAATAGAAATGATAACTTCAAAGTAAAAATTCTTAATCCTGATTCTAGTGGCAGAACTGGTTATATTAAAGAAGTTAAATCATATATGAAAAATTTAGGGGAGATTGATATTTTTGTAGCAAGCGCAGGATTTGATCAAGGTATCGATGATTGGGGTCATCTCTTATATCCAGAAGATTATACAGAATTAGGCAAATTAATGAAGGAATATTCAGAAAAATTATGTAAAGGAAGACGTTATGCATTACTGGAGGGAGGATACAATCATTCAGTATTACCTAAAAATGTAGATTCTTTCTGTCAGGGATTTAAATAGATTTTTTTTTATTATTTAATTCTGAATCTGTCCTATCAAACAACCATTAAATTTTTAATTGCAAAACATTATATTTTAACCAAAGGGCTTAAACAATTAAATTGAGTTTAAAAATGGAAAGTGATAGATTTAAAATTAACCGAGTGGACTTAAATAACATAATTATGGGTATTAATCAAGAGACTGATACTTTATATCAATATAACTCCAATGAGGGAAAGACAATTATCCTAATCGCTGAAAGATTTTACTTTAGAATTGAATCAAATTTAGCAGCAACAATAATAATTGATCCTATTGATAAAAATCGATATCAAATTGATATTATTGTTGCAGGAGGCAAACATGGGTTATTAGGAGTAACTTATGGTGCTGAAGGATCAATGTTGAGAAGGATAAAAAATGTGTTTTTGCAAAACACTGAAATTTTCTAAATTTCAATTGAAATTAAAAAGTGCTCTACAGTTTTTCATAACTTGATTAGCAAGGTCTTGGGTTTTAATTTCCTTAAATTTAGCAATCTCTTTAGTTATTAGAATTACATTTTCTGGAAGAATAAAACGTTTAGGGTATTCCATTAGATGATATGGAGAATCAGTTTCAATAAGCATCTTTTCTGGGGGAGTTATTTCAATAATTCTTTTCAATTCCTCTTCTCTTGAATGGATATAGCCAAAAGAAAAATAGTAACCCTCTTCAAGGAGTTCAGAAACTAAATTCTCTTTAGACATATATCCATGTATTTGACCTCCTATATTATGAGCTTTCTCTTGTTTTAAGATTTTCACAATATCTTTATCTGTACCATATCCCGCATGAACAACAACTGGTATATCAATTTCTTTAGCAAGTTGTATTTGTCTTCTAAATAATTCCTGCTGCTTTTTCCTAATATTAATCTTTTCGTCCTCATTTAACTTATCAAAACCATAAGAATAATCTAAACCAATCTCTCCTATTCCATGAGGTATTTTTCTTTCAATTTCTTTTTTTAATTGAGAAATTAGAAAAGAATGGTTTTCAAGCGAATGATTTCTTGAGATTCCAATAACATTAACAACATTTTCAAACTCCAACTGTTCCTTATATCTTGGAAAATCATCTGGATTACTAATAACTCCAACAATATGGCTTACTTCTTTTTCTTTTGCACTAGATATCATTCTATTTATAAATTCTATAGTAGGTTCTGGTATTTCACCTTCAATATCTTTATCTATAGCTTCTTTAGGAATCGGGCTAAAAAATAGGTGGGCATGACAATCAATGTACAAATCCATCAATCCTTTCTATTTCTCATCGTGAAAATATTGTAATACTTTTTTCATTAAGCCAAAGGAACTTTTTATTTTAGTAATATCTGCTAAATATGTTGTATTATAAATTACAATATGTTTTAAACCCACTTTAGCATATTCTTCAATTCTGCTAATAACCTCATCAGGGGTTCCATGTAAAGTATTATCATCGCACATCTTTGTAGGGATCTTGTTTATAGCTTCTAATATTGTTTCTTTATCATATTCAGAGGGAATGTATTCGAGTAATCCATAAAAATCTTCTCCAAAAGGATGAATAGCATCATATTTTTTATACATGGATGGAGGCATTGTTAAGAATTGATTTTTTATTACAGGGTGTTCAAGCATATCATCGCAAACGTTATGTTCTTCATCAATTAAAAGATAACTAAAAAGTGCTGGAACTATTTTCTCAGGATCTCTATTTGCTTTTTTAGCTGATTTTTTGATTTGGTCTAGTCTATATTTATATGATTCAGGATCAGAATAAGCAGGAAACCAACCATCCCCTAATCTTCCTGTTAAATCAAGCATCTTGGGCCCATGTGCAGCGATCCAAATTGGAGGATATTTTCCTTTTTTGAACGGTTTTAAAGTAAGAACCGCATTTTTTAAATTCCAGAATTTTCCATCAAAATTTACTTTCTTATCGCTCTCCCATAATAACTTAATAACATTAATAGATTCTTCTAATCTACCAACCGGATTCTCCCATTTAATCCCATAAGGTATTACATTTTCACCTTCTCCTGTTCCAATACCCAATATAACTCTGCCCTTGGAGATATGATCTTGAGTTAATAGGGTTTGCGCTAAAACAGCAGGATGTCTTCGAAATGTTTCAGTTACACTTGTTCCTAATTTTATCATATTTGTATTCCAAGCGGCTACAGCCATAACAGAATAAACTTCTTGAAATATGTGTGGACTATGTATGAATTCAGCAGCTCTTAGAATATCCGGGGTCCATATACTTTCTGGTGTCCAGCCCATTAAATGGTCTGCAAACCATACCGAATCGTACCCATTTTCTTCTATCCTCTTGACTTGAGCAATTCCATTTTCAAATGGACCGATAAAACTCCCTTCCGTACCGATTTTTATATCACTAATATCCATAAAATCACTTTCTAAAATTTAATTCTAAAAATATATCATCTAAAAATAATTTATAGCTTATTCTTTTAGTTTGTAAACTAACTGAAATTAAAGGAGAATATGGAAGTTTTTAAGATTCAAATGATTTTTGTTATTATGAAGTTTGGATTTTCAATCCCAGTTCCTACTCCTCGGCTTGATTATATGTATGATGGAGCTAAAAAGGCAGAGAAATGCGGTTTTGAATACGTTTTTTATGCTGATCATACTGTAATGCTACCTCCAGGACCTGGAACTTGTTATGACGCATTTATGTTTCTCACATCAATAGCGATGGTCACTAATAACGCTAAGTTATGTACAGGTGTTTCAGATCCTCACCGGTTTCATCCTGCATTAATGGCTCAAAAGGTAGCTACTTTAGATCAAATCTCGAATGGACGAGCGATGATAGGGTTAGGTGCTGGTGAAAAAATGAATGTTGATATGTATGGATTAAATCGCGACAGATCTATATTAAAATTAAGAGAATATATTGAGTTATTAAGAGATTTTTGGACAAAACGTAAAGTAAGTAAAAAAAGTGATTTTTGGGGTAATATTAATAGGGCTTATATCCAAGTTAAGCCGATTCAAAAAACACCTCCCATATATATAGCTGCAAATGGTACCAAAACACGAAAAATGACAGGAGAATTAGGTGATGGATGGTATCCTTTTGTAGAATCTCCAGAATCTTTTAGAGAAAACAAGAGAGAAATCGTTGAAGCTGCAAAAAATGCCGGTCGTAATCCAGAAGAAATTGATTATACTTATAATTGTTTTGTAGCTATTGATGATGATAATCCAGGAAATGCTGTTAAGCGTTGTGAGTTTTTTAGAGCGACTTATGTACTGAATCCAACAAAAACTAATCAAATTTATCCTGACCTATGTCTTCCAACTGATTATACAATTCATAATTTTGATATGCAAGTAAAAGATGCTAATGAACAATTATCATGCGTGGATAATCTTCCTGAGACTGTACTCGAAGATACCAATTGTTTGGGTTCTACTGATGATGTTATATCAAGTATAGAAAAATATAAAGAAGCAGGGGCAACATCAATGATACTTATGAATCGAGGACCTGATGTTAATCAAGTTTATGAAATCTTTCGAGATAAGATTATCCCCTATTTTAAAGAATTGGATAAATAAATATTAATCCTTATTTTTTTTATCATTCCATTCTTCTGCTAAAATACCCATCAAGATTGCATCATAATATTTCCCTTTAAAATACATAAATTGCCTTCTTCTTCCCTCTTCAACGAATCCAACTTTATTATAACTTTTTAGAGCGCCTATATTATATTCATAGGTAAATAATTCGATTCTGTGTAAATTTACAGTATTAAAAGCATATTCTAACAAAAGTTCCATTGCTTCAGTTCCAAGTCCTTTATTCTGATATTCTTTATCTCCGATAACTATTCCTACTTCAGCAACTCGATTTTTCCAGTCAATATTATGGATTCCACAATTACCAATTAGTTTTTCGGATCCATCTTCTTGAGGAAGTACTATAGAGAACCGAATTGTATTATCGCGATCTTTTAGATTCTCCATCCATGCTTCTTCAGCCATTCGAGTCATTGGCAGATAGGCCGCTAGATATTGAGTTATCTCAGGATCATTAAACCATTTGAGAAAGGAATCTATGTATTCTCTTTTAATAGGACCTAGTCTGACTCTCTTACCCTCTAACATAGAATGAGTTAATTAATATTTAAATAAAAAATTATGTATAATTACAAAATTTAAGAGAAGAAAATAAATTATGAGAATTTTAAAATTTGATATCCATCTTACGAGCAATAAATTTGACAATCTCAAAACCCGCAATACAGATTAAAGAAATTAAGAAACACACTAACCAATCAAATCCAGTTAAATACATAAACATAAAATTTATGCCTATTTCTTGTGCTAAGAAAATTTGAACACCAGGTATATATAAAACTGCAATAAAGATGAAAAACACTAGACCGATAAGGATAAACATAAATTTATTTCTATCTTCAATTAGACTCTTAATTAATGATTTATTTGGCCGTCTTATCTGAAATACAAGAGTAGATTCACAGATAAAGAGTGTACACATCAACATTGTTAAAGTTTTGCCAATAACTTGAATCTGTTGTAGAGTTACTGGTACTCCATTAATTTCTGTTGGTAGTAAACTACCATCATAATAGAGGTATCCAGGAACTAAGTTTTCAGGAAAAACTGGATATAACCCACTAAAGATTATAAAATAAACCAATACCATGCTCACAGACATCAAAACACCAAATACAAACATTAGAATGAATGTATTTTTTGAGAGTATTTCTTCAGAATCTCGTGGTTTTTCTTTCATTACATCTTTAGAGGTAGTGTCAAAAGTAAGGATTAATCCCGGAAATGTATGAACTGTTATAGTGAGAAATATCCATTGAAGGTAAAATTCTGTAGTTAGGAAATAAGGTAATTCCAATATTACAAACAAAATGAATTGCACTAAACCTTCAAAAATATTTATACAAATATAAAAGAAAACCATAGCACGGATTCTAGCAAATATTCCTCTTCCTTGATGAATACCTGTAACAATTGAGTTAAAAGAATCGTCAGAAATAACCATATCAGAGGCTTCTTTAGCTACATCAGTACCCGTTATACCCATAGCAATTCCAACATCAGCCATATTTAGCGCTAAAGCATCGTTTACTCCATCTCCCGTCATGGCAACCACTTTTCTTTCTTCTTGATATTTTTCCACAATATCCTCTTTATGTTCTGGCGAGACTCTCGCAAATACTTTAATTGAATTAAATTCTTTAAAACTTTCAATATCTTTTACCATTCTACCCTCTTTAGCTGTTTCATTCTCATCAGTTATAATATCAATTTGAGAAGCAATTGCACGGGCAGTAGCAGGAGAATCTCCTGTGATCATTACAACGTCTACTCCAGCTTCATGGCATTCCTTCACTGAATCTTTAACTCCTTCTCTTGGTGGGTCAAGAATGGTTACAAAACCAATGTATACCATATCAGATTCACTTAATTTTCTTCCCTCATCTCCTTCAGGTGGTACTATATCCATTACTTTATAACAAAGGCTTAATATTCGATAGCCCTGATTAGCATAAATATTTACAATTTCCATTACCTTATTTTTAATTTCCTGACTGAATTCGATTTCAGCATCATTATAAATTATTTTTGTACAAAGTGGAATCAGAATTTCACTAGCACCTTTAGTAAACGAATAATATTCAAGTCCTCGTTTGTATAATTTGGTCATTCTCTTAACTGTTGAATCAAAAGGGTATTCTGTAATTGCTTCAAAATCATCGAGAAGGTAATCACCCATACCTTTTTGAAATAAAACCATTAGAGCTCCTTCTGTAGGAGAACCAATAACATCCCATTTTGGAATTATTTTACCCCCAACCTCTAATTCATTTTTTATTAATGCTGAATTATTGTTCAGAAAACCCGCAGTTAATAATAACTTCAAGTATTGATATTCATCGATATGTTTAATATATGTGGGGTTTTTGGGGTTATCCATAAGAATTATATCCCCTTCGGGAGTATAACCGCTTCCAGTTACTCTAAAAATAGAACCATTTGTCCAGACATGTTGTATTGACATCTGGTTTTTGGTTAATGTACCGGTTTTATCGGAACAAACCACACTTACTCGTCCTAAACTATCAACAGAAGCAAGATTTCGTATAATAACACCATACCGTGCCATAGCTAAAACCCCTGTAATCAAAATAATAGTTGATAATAACGGAATGTTAAGAGGCATTAGATCTAGGGCAGAATTCATACTTCCTACAATATCAGCAGATCCTCTTGCTACCCATAAAATTATTAATGTTATAAACCAAAAAACTAAAATAGTCAATCCTAACCATTTTCCAAAATGATTCATTTTCTGACGTATTGGAATCTCACTTGTACCCGCCTCTTCTAAACCATGAGAAATTTTTCCAATTTCGGTATCACCACCAATTTTTACAGCAATTGCTTTACCATTCCCTTGACTTATAAAGGTTCCATAAAACACCATATTACTTCGTTCTCCAATAGAAATATCTTTCTTTTGTAAAGCATCACCCTTTTCTAATTTTCTTACTGGTTCAGACTCACCTGTTAACGAAGCTTCATTCACTACCATATTATATGATTCAATTATACGAGAGTCAGCGGGAATTTTATCCCCTTGATTTAAAACTAATAAATCTCCACTTACGATTTCTCTAGTGGGGATCTCTTGTTTTTGACTATCTCTAATAATAGTTGATGTAGGTGCTGTTAATTCGCGTAAAGCTTTAAGCTTCTTTGTTGCTCTATATTGTTGAACAATGGCGACTAGACAATTTAGAAAAACTATCCCTAATGTTAAACCAATAAACATTAGAGATCCCTGTCCTCCGAAGACAGCTGCTAAAAACAAAATAACAGCACCAATCAAATATATCACGATCAGCCAGTTAAACAGCGGAGCCAAATATATTTTAACAAAACCTTTAGATACTTTAGGGATCTCATTATAACCATATTTTTCTTGCCGTATTTTAACTTCCTTTTCACTCAATCCCTCTTCAGGGTCAGTCTCAAGTTCTTTATAGATTTGTCCTAATTCGAGATTATAATAATTTTTCTGTGTTGATTCCATAGTGGCTCATCCACAATTTTTTGTGTGATTAAAAAAAAATTGACTAAAAATATCTAATCAATATAATAAATAACCTATAATAATCATGATTTAAAAAATTAAAGATTTAAGAGAAATCTAAAAATGAATATTTCTCTCTCGGGCAAAATATTTAAAAATTTCAACTCCAATAAATCCCGGTAATGCTAGTAAAATACAAATTAGCCAATCTGTTCCACTAAGAAACATGAAATTAATATTTAGATGCCAACCAAATACATCATTTACATAATGATTAACGGTATAGGAGAACAAAATATATAAAACATGTAATGCCAAAGTAAATAAACATACTACTAATAATGAATAGCTAAGTTCTTCTTTGAAACTTTTGTACATAGATTTATTAGGTCTTCTAAATGTCCATATGAAATTAGTCTCAACAATGAATATTGTAGTAATAAACATTGTTCTTGCTTTTTGAGCTACAAGATCTAAAGGAATGGATGATGGAATATAACTTAAAATTGGATTTAAATTCCATTCATTTAAAGGAATTAATCCGTTTAATGTTAATTGTAAGGCGAGAATTAAACCTAAACCAATTAGAAAAGCCTGGACTAATAGCATGATCCACATATTCTTGTTTAATAATTGTTCTTCATCTCTAGGTGGTTCATTCATTATATCTTTTGGATGAGTATCAATTACTAAAGCTAATGAGGGAAGGGAATGAACAATTCCAAATATATAGATATGCTGCCAGTTTGATGCAAAAAGTGCGAATCCTATGAAAGGCTTTATTAGTTCGAAAGTAAAAAATATTATCCCTTCTACAATGTTAATACATATAAAGAAGAAAATAATAGTTCTTATTTTGGCAAAGATTCCTCTTCCTGTTTTGACCCCCTGTTTAATAGAAGAGAAATTGTCATCTGTAATTACCATATCAGAAGTTTCTTTAGCTAAATCGGTTCCTGTAATTCCCATAGCAATCCCCGCGTTAGCTAATTTAAGAGCAGGAGCATCATTGATACCATCTCCAGTCATAGCACAAATATAATTCTGGTTCTGATAATTTTTAACTATTATTTCTTTATCATTAGGTTCAACTCGAGCAAATACTGTTGTTTTATTAAAATCTTTCATAGGTAGATTTTCGATTTGGTTGCCAGTAGCTACAAAATCACCTTCTCTAAAAATGCCCATTTGTGAGGCAATGGTTTTTGCTGTTGCTGGATGATCTCCAGTTATCATAATTACTTTTATACCTCCTGCTTGGCACTCTTCAACAGCTTTTTTAACATCTGGACGTGGAGGATCCATAATAGATACAAAACCTAGGAAAATTAAGTTTTTCTCAATTTCTTCTCTTTTTAATCCATTAATTTTACCTAAAATTCTATAAGCAATTCCTAAAGTTCTAAATCCTTGTTCTGCACGTTTATTGATAAGATCAAGAATTATGTTTTTATAACCATAATCAAAATCTTTCAATTCTCCATCAATTTCAATTTGGGAGGATAGTGAAAGTATTTTTTCTGGAGCACCTTTCGAAAATGCAAATATTTCATCATTATTTCTTAAATTTTTAGCTAGCGTTGTCATTAGTTTTTCTTCTGAACTAAATGAAAATTCATCAATCTTAGTAAATTGCTTTTCAATGTCATAAGGATATATCTTAGCTTTTTCAGTTAAGACTAGTAATGCTGCTTCCGTAGGTGAGCCTAATGCTCTTCTTATTGCCTTCTCTTTAACCTCCTTTAACTTAACTTTAACATCTTCAAATTCTAAAGTAGCAGTATTATTTATAACAATAGAATTAAGAAATTTTATGAATGTACTATTAGAGTTTAAATTTATTGGAGTATGATCTTTAAAGATTTGACCATCTGCATTATATCCAGATCCGGTTACCTCATATTCTTGTTCATTTATCCAAAAATTTTCTACGGTCATTTCATTTTTGGTAATTGTACCTGTTTTATCTGAACAAATTACCGAAACTCTTCCAAGAGATTCAATTGCGGACAAGTTCTTGATAATTACACCACTTTGAGCCATTGTTAAAACACCAGTGATAAGAACTAAAGTTGATAGTAAAGGTAGATTTATAGGAACAATGTTCATTGATCTTATTACTGAATCCGTAATTGCCTCAATAACAAAATTTTGAATAAGATTTCCCTGAATGGCTAGTATTACAAGTTTCGATCCTAACAAAATGAAAAGATTTATAATTACAAGGATTCCAAGGATATGTCCTAAATGATTTAATTTTCTAGTTAATGGAATATCTTCAATACTTCCCATCTCGTTTAGAGTTTGGGAAATTTTTCCAATTTCTGTATTAATACCTGTTCTAGTAACTAATTCTTTTGCTCTTCCCGTTCGTACATATGTTCCCATAAATGCCATATTCGATTGATTCTGAAGAGGAATATTTATACTATCTAAAATAAAACTATTTTTTTCAACAGGTTCACTTTCTCCAGTGAGAGGAGCTTCATCAACAGTAAAATTTGTGAATTCACATATTCTACCGTCTGCAGGTATTTTATCTCCTTGATTTAAAATAACAATATCTCCAGGAACAATATCTTTCGTCTTTATTTCAATCCGTTTTCCATCTCGTAGAACAGTTGTTTTTAAAGCGGATATTTCTCTTAAAGACTCTAGGGCTTTCTGAGCACGATATTGTTGAACTATTGCTGTAACTGAGTTAATTATTACGACTGTGAACGTAATAAGAGTTTCTCCTGGAGATCCTAATATTACAATTATAATACTTGCAATCAGAAGGATCATTATTAAAAAATTAAAAATTGGGGCAAGATATATTCTCCAAATAGACTTTTTAATTTTTGGTAATTCATTAAAGCCCGATTTTTGATAGCGTTCATCTAATTCAGAGGAATTTAATCCAACCTCTATATTTGTATTTAAATCTTTTACAATTTCCTCTATTGGTTGATTGTAATAATAGATTTCATTTCGTTTCTGAGATAATGACATTTTATTTATTAAAACTATAATTCTAAATAAATATTATTTAATATAGACTTGAAAATCAGAGGTTAAGATTCTGGGGATCTCCCAATAAATCTTTTAGGAAATGATATTTTTTTCTAATTGTAGTACTTGAAAATTTACTAGTACTTTCAACTAAACTTTGCGTAAAAATCTTTCTATTGGACAAAGTTTGCGATATATAATAGATTAAACCCGCTGTAAAGGCTTTATAATTAAGACTCTGAATCTGCTGATATGTTATTTTATTTAATATTTTATCTGCCAATAATTGCATTTCGATTTTTATTTTTTCAAATTCGACCTGATTATTAAAAAATTCTTGCACTTTTTCATATGGAATGTTGTTTAAATCTTTTTGAAAGACAATTTTAATTTTTCCTTTAATTTCTCTTTCTAATTCTACAGTTCCTTTTTTTTCTTTGAAGATTTTTTCAGTTCGCTTAATTTTTAACATAGCATTGTTTAACATTTTTTTATTTATTTTGTGTCCTAGACTTCTTGAAGTATTAATGAAATCCTCGATTCTAATGTTTGTAGTATCTTTTATTTGCATCCATACAATTGCAAGAAAAATTATCACCATGTTTTGATAATTATGTCGATGATATTTATTGTACTTCAGGTATCTATCCTTAATCTCTTTATATCTAACGTTATCAATGTTTAATCCGATTCCATGACTTTTAAGTAATTCAATTGTCTTTTTCTGTTCAGTAAAATCAGACTCATAATCTCTAAACCATTTTTCTAGAGTTTTAATACGATCATATTTCTCTTTTATGATAGGATCTTGGAGTGCTTTTGAATCACCTATCTTAATTCTTCTCTCATAGTCTCTCTGTGAATCGTCAAAGTATTCACTGCTTGATACTGTATTTTCAAATGCTACATTTTCTTCCATGATCAATCCACAATCTTGGCAAACGATAAATCCACTATCTTGTTTGATATTTTTATGAGAACAGCTTGCTATTTCTGTGTCTAGCTTTTTTTGCTTTTTCAATATAAAATCATTATGGGAGATTAATTATTTTTAAATAAAATTGATAAAAAAAACATTAATATTAAAAATTTTTATTAATTTCAAAAACAATAATAAGTATAATTGCATAAAAAATTTTCTTGCTTTTTTACAAAATTTCAACGTGTTAAATATGAAATACGAAAAAGTTCTTAAATTTCTTGAAATTGTAGGTTCTACATTTATCATTATTTCAATAATCGAATTAGCATATATAGTAATATTGAATTTTACTCCCTTTATTCTTGATGGGAACATTTTAATGTTATCTGAATTTGTATACTCCTCTACTATATTTCCATTTTCGGGAACATTATTATGGTTATTTGTGATTATTTCTATGGTATGTTTTTTAATTTTGGGTATTTTCATTTTTAAAATCTCCTCAAAAAAGAAAATTGAAAGCAGTGCATTAGCTAAACTTATAATAATCATCGGTATGGTTGCTTTATTGGCTGGTTTAGTTAAAATGGATTTTTTAGTGTTGTTAGGAAAGACTAAAATCACATCCACTTTTACCACCATTCGGTTTCAATCTGCTCTTTACAGTCCTACAATTACTTCCTACAGTGCTGCGTTATTTTGGATTTTCTTTCTTTCAGTGAATACGTTTTATTTACTACTTGGATTATGTATCACTGCTGTTGGTATAAAATGGTCTCTCTTACAAGAAGAAGCTGAAAAACAAGAAAAAAATGTAAAAGATTAAAAAGTTTTAAGTTAATTTGCTTTTTATTTGTTTAGCACGAGATCTCAACGTGACCTCGGTAATCTTTGCTACATCAGCAACTTTGGATTGAGTTTTACGAATTGCACCATTTTTTGCAGCGATATATATACATGCAGCGGCTAATCCTTTAGGATCTTTCCCAGTTCGCTTCAAACCATTTTTAGAAGCATCTTTTAACATATTTATAGCATTTTTTTGTATCGAAATTGGTAAATCTAATTCATTACCAAAACGAAATACTAAACTTTCAGCCGTAATTGGCTGGTATCTTAACTTGAGTTCAGGTAATACTTCACGAATAATCATTGCTAGACTTCTATGAACAGTTCTTCTAGGTGTTAGTGATGCTTCACAAATTTCATCTAAAAGCCGTGGAAAATCATGAACACGAATAGCAGCATATAGTGATCCCGAAATAAAACCATTTATTGATCTTCCCATAGTTAATTTCTTTTTAGCTACTAAACTATATATTTTCCATGCTGTTTCTGCAATATATTCTGGCACATTAAGTTTTGACGTAAGCATCTTCAATTTTGGTTTTGCTTCCCAAAAGTTTCTTTCGATGCTTGATATTAGTGAATTCTGAATTTTTGAAAGACGAGAGAAAAGCGCTTGTTCTTTTGCACCAATACTTTTACCTTTACTATCGGTTTTAGTTGTTGGAAGCATTGTTCGAGGGCCAAAATCCCGCCAACGTGGCTCTGTTCTACGCCGATTCTGTATCTCTTCAATTGTATATGCCCTTCTCTCATTTCCAACATAAGTTCTTTCGAAGATTACCCCACAGTTCAAACAAACCTTATTCCCATCCCTAGATTCAATAAATGGATTGTTACAACAATTTTTACGAGGGAGTGTATCTTCATCGATTTTGTTATTTTTCAGAAAAGTACGGAACTGCTCATTCATAGTTGTTCACAAATAATAAGTTGTTAGAAAAGCGTTAACTACAAAAATCACGGTTATTAAAAATTCAATAAATACTTAATATACGTGATATGCTTATATACGAAAGTTGGATATTTAAATCTATTGGGCAAATTGAAAATTTTTAATCATTTTTTAAAAAATGTATACAAATTCTACCTCAATTTTATTAATTAGGGGAATATAATGGGAAATTATTGTCCTAAAATTGAACTTATGATAAAATAATTTCAGTTATAAGAATATAAAATCAAAGTAAATCTAAATGTCAAATTTTTATAAAATAAAAAATAAATAAAGTCTATGAGTTCCAATAGTAAAGATTTGATTTATCGAAAACTCCAGCAATACCTAGATTCTCTTCCAGTTGATTATCCTGAGACAGAATCAGGTGTAGAAATAAAGATATTAAAACATCTATTTACACCTCAAGAAGCAGAGATAGCTTTAAATCTAAAAGTTATTCCTCAAGAGCCAAAAGCAATGTTTAGACCTTTCAAGAAAAAAGGCTGGACATTCGAGCAATTTTCTGAAGCCCTTCTAGAAATGGCTAAAAAAGGTTCAATAAACTGGATTCGAAGAAGAGATGGAACAAATTATTATTCTATAGCATTTTTAATGGTGGGATTTTATGATTACCAAGTAGATAAGTTAACTAGAGAATTTGCAGAAGATTGTGATAGATATATGGACGAGGGTTTCACTTCAGCAATGTTAGAGAATGGCATTTTACAGGTAAGAACTATTCCCATAGAAAAGAGCATTAATTTGGAATTTAATGTATCAAATTTCGATGAAATTAAAACTATTATAGAAAATGTTGATAAAACTTTATATTTATGTCCTTGCATATGTAGACAATCAAAAAAAATTCAAGGAAAAGGATGTGATCATCCGATAGAAACATGTATTTCAATTGGTGTGAATCCTAGGATATTTCTTGAACAAGGTCGTGAGATTACAAAAGAGGAAGCACTTGAAATTTTACAACAGACACAAGATAAAGGAATGGTAATTTGCCCCAGTAACGCCCAAAAACCATTTATGATATGCTCTTGCTGCGGATGTTCTTGTATAGTCCTTAGTAATCTTAAGAAATATGCAAATCCTGCTCAATATATTAATTCAAATTTTTTTGTAGAAGTTGACAGTGATTTATGTACAGGTTGTGTCGAATGCATTACTAGTTGCCATATGGAAGCAAACATTATCAATGATGAAGGAATATGTGAAGTTAATCTTGGTTATTGCATAGGATGCGGTGTATGTATTCCAGTTTGTCCTGAGAATGCTCGTAATTTAGTTAAAAAGTCAAAAGAATCAATACCACCTGAAAGTTTTTCAGATTTATATCAAGCTATTGCAAAAAGTAAATTGATACTTCAAGAAAAAAGGAAAGAAGATAAAAACTTTAGAAGAATTAAAAGGATTAAATAAATAGAATAAAATTTTAAAAAAAAAGGATTTAATTTTCATCTTCTGATCACATTTTTTAAAATTGGCCTAGTTTCTATTATCTCGCGATATTTTCTTCTAGAATATTTTATGAATTTTGTTAAAAGAATTGTTCCTACAAATGCCATAACAAATAAAATCAATGTACTAAATGGAGTAAATGAACAATGTGCATAATAACCTAAATAACACAATTTACTCGCATCATCAGGAATTAAAGTCATAATACCTGCTGAAATTCCTCCACCTATTAAAGACACTACAAAAATTATGTAAAATAGCAATAGAATTGATTTTATAACACTTTTCATTACTTTCTTCAATGTTTTTATATTTTTTTCCAAACTTTTCACCTCATATAATTTTGAGTTAATTTGTTAACAGCGATAATTCTCATATATTTCCATGTATGATGAAAGTTGGACAAAATATCAAAATTAGAGTATTATATGATGAGTTTTTTCAACTAAATTCAAAAAATAACACAGATTTTAGTGTGGAATTTTCAACCAACTCGTTGAAAATCTAATTAAATTTGATATGGAAATTAGGAGTTTTGCATACTCATCTCTGAACTCGGATTTATATCTAGAAGTATTCTATGCATAAATTAAATATAAATGAGGTGATTTTTATAAACGTTAATTGCCCTTGTCCAAAAACAGAATGTTCTAATCACGGAAAGTGTGAACAATGCAAAAAAAATCATTCCGCATCAAATAGCGTACCTTTTTGTGAAAGAGAACATGGTTGGTTTACAAAATTATTCTATCGAAAAAATTACGCAATGCTTCAGACATTAAAAAGTGAGGGAAAAATATGAAAAAAGCATTAGTATTGTATGATTCTGTATATGGAAATACAAAAAGAGTAGCAATGTCATTAAGCCGCGGATTAGAAGCGGGAGGGATTTATGTAGACTGTAAGTCAATACAGAATATTGATACAAAAGAAGTTAAAAACTATGATATTATTGGAATTGGAGGTCCAACACACTTTCATGGAGCCTCAAAAGAGATAAAATTATTCCTAAACAGAATTAAACTATTCAAAATGGATGGAAAATATGGTTTTGCTTTTGAAACAAAGGGAGATTTTCGATTAGCTGGTTCTGCTGCCAAACGAATTATAAGATACCTAAAAAAGATGAACTTGAAGATAATCCATTCACCCATTACGGGAATAGTACTCGATAAAGAAGGTCCATTACTGGAAAAATCTTTAGAATTAATGGAACAAGTTGGTTTAAGTATCTCAGATGAGGTAAATAATCATAAAATTAAAAAAGAGATTAATCAAAATAGTATTAACTTAATAAATTCAAGTTTTCACTTATACCTAAATCGATTAAAATGGATTCTTTTAGGTGGGGGGCCAATTTTTTTCTTTATTCGAGCAATTTATCTTGCAAGTACGGGTGGTGATTGTTTTGGTACAATTAATCCAATTTTTTCATGGTTTCTTCTCTTTTCAGAAATATGTTTATCAGGAGTAGTAGGAATTATAGGAATTTCAACTTTAATATTATGGAAATTAGAGATAAATCAAATCGGTGCTCTTAAAAAACAAAATTTACAGAAGATTATTTTAATTGGAGGTATTACTACTTATATTATACATTTTGTAAGAGTTACTATTTGGATAAGTCTATGCGTAATTTAATTCATAGTTATCTCAAATACAAATAACATTTTTTTATTCATATAACAATTTTTCTTTCCAAGTATCAAAGTAATACACTTTATACATGATATCAAAAACAATTGAATCAATATTTTCTTGTTTTATACTATCAACTAAATCAGTCAATTCTTTCATTGTATTTGACCATACCCAGCATACTACTAGATTTGGCAAATTACTAAAAGTCCAACAATAGAAGAGATTAGGTTCATATTTCTCATTCAGATACTTAGCAAATTCACTTTTATCGACTGAAGGGTTCAAAGTTATTTGAAATAAAGAAAAAATATCATTAGAGTCTTCAGGATTAAAATTAATAGATAAATCGATTATGCCCTCCTCAATCATTCTGGCTAAACGACGTCGAATTGTATTTGCTGTGCTATTAACATCATCTGCGATCTCAGATATGGGTTTTCGGGAATCTCCTTGTAACGATCGAATAATTTCTAAATCAAGTTTGTCATAGTTCATTGATCTTGACTTAGGAACAACATATCGTATTGGAGTCGTATATTGTACGCCTGAAAGAAGTCCAATTTTTGGAGATTGAATTTCGAGAATTTGAGACACATATGAAGAAAAATCATCTAATTGATGAATGTTTTCTAACATTGACCCAATATAAACATAATTTCTACTAGACAATATTATTTGCCAAGTATTATCGTGTTTTCCTAATTCTAATATTGCGTTATCTATATTTTGAGCATTACTTTGACCAAATATGAACGCATAAATAGCATTGATGGCATAAGGCTTCAATCTGGCAGTAAATTTTTGTATAATTTTTAGATCGATAAGAATTTGTACCCGCTTATATACAGCATTAACAGATAAAGCTAAATGGTCTGATATCTCTCTATATGTTAGTCTTGAATTATTCATTAAGAGTAGAATGATTTTGAGATCGATTTCATCCATAATTCTATAAAATTAAATTAAGATTAAATTTCTTTAGTTAGTCCAATATTTTAAATAATTTTTAGTTTAAGAACAAAATTAATTAATAATTAAAAACTTGAGATTTAAACTAATATCAAGAAATCCATAGAGATTAAGAATATGGATATAAATAAAGAATGGTTTATTGACAAAATCAATGGATTCTTAAAAGATGATGAGAGTAATAGAATGAATAAAGTCGATGGCTCATTTATATACGAACCGAATGTGCTTGTTGGCATTGCTGATGGAAATGATACAATTTATTATGATTATAAAAAAATTATTGGTGAATTTCATTTAACTCCTTCTGAGGCTTATAGATGGTATTGTAAAATGAATCATATCAAATTTGAAAATAAAAATCTAAGTGTGGTTGCTTATATTCTTCCAATCAACCAAAAAACTAAAAAGGAAAATTTAGTTTTTTCTAAAACTATGCCATCAGAAAGATGGGCTAATACAAGACTTTTTGGTGAAGAATGTAATAAGAAAATCCAAGTATTTTTAGTAGATGAGTTAAATAAACTAAAAATTAATGCTTTCGCTCCTACTCTTGATAGAAGATTATTTAAAGTTAACAAAGAGATTTGGGCCTCAAATTGGTCTCATAGACATAATTGTTATGCCGCAGGAATGGGCTCATTTGGCTTATCCGATGGATTTATAAATCCACGCGGAAAAGCGATGAGGTGTGGAAGCATGATAATTGATTTAAAACTACCATCTGATGCAGTTAATCGCCCAAAAGATCCTTATCAATTTTGCTTTGAATGTGTTGATTGTATTTCTAGATGCCCGGTTAATGCTATAACATTTGAAAAAGGTCATGATAAAATGAAATGCTCTTCACATTTGATAAGTACGATCCCGTTCATAAATCAAACTTATGGAATAGATATTTATGCTTGTGGTCTTTGTCAAGTAGGAGTTTCATGTTCTAATGGTATCCCTAAAAAAAAGAATAATAATCGAAAATATTAAGATTAAATATATTTAATATTAAAGAAGGAAGAAGAATACCCCATTTTTTTCAATGTGGTTGGCAAAATCCTTTTTAACCATTCGTTCCAGTATTTCCTTTATATTTTTTGATAAATATTCCATTAATTCGGGATTTTGAACAATAATTTCTGTTTTTTTCATTAAAACATTTGTTGTAAATGCATTCCCTCTATTTTTTCCTAAGAAGAAATTAATGAACAATTCACATTCTTCGACAAATTTAAGGATTTCTCTTTTTTTCTGCTTTGATTCACCATTCTTTGATTTTCGACCATAAATAATCAATTTAAAGAAAGCACCAATAATTTTATAACAAGTTCAGAAATTTAATAGTATTTTTGACTTATTATATTTACTAGAAGGTAGATTAATATTTTAAAATATTATAAACGATATAAAGGTAAAGATAAAATAAATTTAGCTACTATAATTCAACTATGAAAATAGTAAGAATAAACGTTGAGAGTCAAAATATTCAAAATGAAGAAATTACTCCAGATTCGAAATATTTCTTACTTGGTGGAAGAGGATTAAGTTCTTTTATAATCTATAGTGAAGTCGCCCCTCTTTGCGATCCTTTGGGAGAGGAAAATAAATTAATAATTACAAATGGTCTTCTCGCCGGATCTCCATTTCCATGTTCTGCTCGTACATCAGTTGGAGCGAAAAGTCCATTAACAAATGGAATAAAGGAAGCTAATTTAGGAGGAAAACCTGCTATGATGTTAGCTAGACATGGTATACGAGCATTAATTTTAGAAAGTATTTCACCTTCATTAAAACTTATTTTAATTGATGATAATGGTATTAGTTTAGAAAACGCTGAGGAATATAATAATATAGGTAATTATAAACTCCATTCGATATTACAACAAAAATATGGTAAAAAAATTGGAATTTATTCTATTGGTCCTGCTGGGCAATACTTAATGAAATCTGCTACTGTAGGAGCAAATGATTTAGAAGGATATCCAAGTAGACATGCTGCGAGAGGGGGATTAGGGGCTATTATGGGTTCAAAGAACATCAAAGCAATTGTAATCAAACCTCCAAAAACATCAAAAGCTAATATTTATGACTTAAAAAAATTTAGAGAAGTTTCAACCCCTTTTGCGAAAGAATTAGCTCAAGCTAAAGAGAAGTTTTCAATATTCGGTACACCTATGATGATGGCACCCATGAGTGGATATGGAGGGATACCAACAAAGAATTTTAGAATGGGTTCCTATGATAAGATTGAAAACATCTCAGGAGAGAAATTACATGAACTTGTAGTTGCGAGAGGAGGTAAAAAGAGACTAGCTTGTTCTCCAACATGTGTAATTAAATGCTCAAATTTAGTGGTTGATGAACAAGGGAATCATATAACATCAAGTTTAGAATATGAAACTATGGCGTTAAACGGTAGCAACTTGATGATTGATGATTTAGATAGTATAGCGAAAATAGATCACTTATGTGATGATTTAGGCATTGATACTATTGAATTTGGTGGAACAGTAGGTGTAGCTATGGAGTGTGGAAGAATAGATTGGGGAGATGCTGAAAAAGTTTTTGAAATTTTAGATAAAGAAATTCGATATAATACTGAAGTTGGACAGTTTTATGGAAATGGTGTTAAAATAATAGGAGAAAACCTCAATGCCGATCGAATTCCACAAGTAAAAGGTCAAGGAATCTCAGCGTATGATAGTAGAGTTTTTAAAGCAATGGGGGTTACTTATGCTACTTCACCTATGGGTGCGGACCATACAGCAGGAGCAGCTATCGCTAACCGTGTTCCAAGTCTTCATAAGGACTATGGAGAATTAACTAAAAACGATAACAAACTAGATTTATCTTTCGAACTACAGATTTATACAGCTGTAATGGATTTAATGGGTTGTTGCTATTTTATTGGTCCTAGTTATGAAAACATGGAAATTATAACAAAAGCAATTAATGCTATGTATGATTTAACTCTAACAAGAGAGGATATAATTAAAATGGGTATTGATATTATTAGAACTGAACTTGATTTTAATAAGAAAGCAGGAATTACTCAAGAAATGAATACCTTACCAAAATTTTTCAGGGAAGAACCCTCACACCCTGTAGAGTTAAAATACTCCTTTGAAATTGATGAATTAAAGACGTTTTGGAAAAGATTAGATAGCCACGAATTTTGATTATTAATTTTCTTTTTTCTTATTTCGGAGCATTGGGTGAAAAACAACATTTGAATCAGGGATTTTGATTTTTCCAATAAGTTCAAATCCAAATTGTTCATAAAATTTAATATTTTTTTCGTTTTCTGTATGTAAGTAGCACGGTAAGTTATTATTATCAAATTTATTTAATCTAATTTCTATTAACTTACTGCCGTATCCATTACCTTGATGATTAGAGTCTACTCCCACCATAGTTAGATACCAATGAGGAAAATCCACACATTCTTTTTGAAAAGAATTTGCTATTTCTTCAAAATTAGTTACTCTTTCTAAGTATAAAGCATCAGAGAATAGTTCTTTTCTCACTTTTCGCAATTTTATCAAGAGTTCCTTAGGTTGTTCTTCTACATTTTTTTCTTTTATATCATATGGATGCCAAATAGCAACACCTTCAATATCATTGGATGAAGAATATACTTCACCAGTCAAAAACCCAAGTAAAATAAGCCATTTGCAATGAATAGCACATTTTTTCTTTCTTTCAGTAGGATCTGGAATGCAGTAAGCAAATAAGGGATCATCTTGAAAAGCTCGACCAAGTACTCTACTTGCTTCTTCAATTTGTTCTTCATGTAATTTTTGAACTTGAGGCAGTTCACTCATAATAGCTTTGAATTGATATTTCAATTTGGATTAATTAATAATAATCACTCAATAAAGAAGACATCAAAATATATAAAATATTTTCTAAAGATTCTTCAATGTATGGATTGAAAACTTAATATAGCACTATAACCATATCTTTAATAAGGGTATTAACTATTAAGTACCTAATAATAAAGTTGTTAAAATGAAAGAAAATTCTGAGAACAGCAACAATTCCCAATGTTGTCCTGAAAAGACTGCAGATGTTTTTGAACTAATTAGCAAGATAAATAAGAAATATGAAAAACTACAACGCAAAAATATTAAAGAACTAAATTTAACTCCTACTCAGCATTTAATCTTGAGAGAATTATGGAGGAATAATGGAAAGCAATTTAAAGAGTTAGCAGATTCATGTGATTGCACAAGATCCACAATCACTGGGGTTGTTGATACTATGGAAGAACATAAATTAGTAAAACGAGAAAAAAATCCAGCAGATAGAAGAAGTACTCTCGTTAAACTTACAGAAAAAGGCAAAAAATTGAAAAATACTACCCCTCCAATAAACTCAATAGTAAATGGTTGCTGTCCAGAAATTAATCAAGATGAAATAGAGAAGTTAGCCGAACTATTACAGAAATTGTTAAATTCTCTAAGATTGTAATAATTTTTTTTAGAATCTGGTAGTTTTATTTCAAATTCGATTTTTCTTAATAGTTAGGATCATAATAATTAGGGACGAAACCTTTAAATAGTTAGGTTCCTAACTATCAAACAACTAATAATCATAAAAAAAAATTTCTAAAATAGAGGTAAATAAAATGGAAGATAACGATTCAGATTGTTGTGCAAAAAGTACAAAGGAAGAAAAAGAAGATAATGAATCTAAAAGTTCATGTTGTTAATATAAAGGAACTTTGACTCAAACTAGATAAGATCTCTTTTGTTAATGATAGAAATATAATATAGCCATGAGCTGAAAAGAAAGTAAAAAAAGTATGAATGTTATTGGAATATCAGGAACACCAAGAAAGAAAGGGAATAGTGAACTTCTTTTAAGATATGCTCTCACACCTTTTGAAAATGACGGATGGAAAATCAAAACATATCTTTTAAGTGAATTAAAAATCAAACCGTGTGAGGCATGTAATTCATGTCGAGAAACGGGTACATGCATTATTAATGATGATATGCAAGGGATTTACGATGCATTTCGCTGGTGTAATGCGATTATTATCTCGAGTCCTGTTCATTTCCTAAATATAAGTGCCCAATTGCTTACTTTACTAAATAGACATTACGCAGTAGATGCTGAAAAACCTTTAGAAGGGAAAGTAGGTGGAGCTATTGCGGTTGGTGGTGGAACATCAGGAGGTCAAACATTAGCAATTAATGCTATTTACGCATGGATGCTTTCGTGTGGAATTATTTGTGTCCCTGGGGAATTATGTGGAGTAAAAGCTGTAGCTAGTAAGCCAGGTGATGTTTTAAAGCAAGAGATCTGGTTAAAACATGCAGAAATTCTTGGATTTAATATTCTAAAGACAACTAAACTGTTGCAAAAAGAAATCTAAAGTAAAACCTTTTAATTTTTAATTATGAAATTTCAAATTTTTTTTTAAAACTTGAAATATTTACTTTATAATGGATAAAGTATTCTTTTTTTTTTCATTTTTATATATAATGTTTTACTATAAATTATTTAGGAGATTTCATTGAGAATCGGAGCTCATATGAGTGTTTCTGGTGGCAAATATTTAGCGTTTGAGAGCGCTAGAGATTTAGGATGTGAAGCAATTCAAGTTTTTGTCCGAAATGTCCGAGGTTGGTCTTCTGGACCTTTAAAACAAGAAGAAATTGATAATTTTATAAATAAAAAAGAAGAACTAAAATATGAAATTTGGCCTGTAATCTCCCATAACAGTTATCTGGTAAATTTAGCGAGCTTAGATAAAGAAAAGTTAGAGAAATCATATGATGCTATGCTAGATGAGCTTACCAAAGTAGACCAATTACAAATTGAATATGAAAATATGCACCCTGGAGTAATCCCAGTAAGCGATAAGAATGAAATCACAAAATTAGAGGCATTTACTCAAATTGCAGATTATTTGAATAAATTAATGGAAGCTACAAAATCATCAAAGGCAGTTATATTACTTGAAACCACTGCAGGACAAGGGAAAGGATTAGGAAATAAGTTCCATCATTTTAAAACTATAATAGATAAAATACAAAACAAAAGTCGAATTGGAATCTGTTTTGATACAGCTCATTCTTTTGCAGCTGGATATGATTTTACAACTAAAAAAGGATATGAAGAAATGTGGAGGGAATTTGATGATATTGTTGGTTTAAAATACCTGTTCGCTTTCCATTTAAATGATACAGATAAAGAGTGTGGGTCGAGAGTAGATAGACATACTCATATTGACCAAGGAAAAATAGGAAAAAAAGCATTTGGTTTTTTTATTAATGATGATCGGTTTAAGGATATGCCAGGGATTTTAGAAACGCCGAAAGGTAAAGATATGAAAGAAGATATAATGAACCTAAAAATACTAAAATCCTTGAGGAAAAAGTGAATTATTCTATCTTAAACCATACGGGAGATTCATCAAAAGGGCTTCCATTGTAATTTACAGTAATTTCCTCCCCTTTAGTTATATCTCGAATTGAAATATATTCAATTGTTTTTTCTCTATAATTATAACGATACTTAACATTAGGGTTATAAGAATGATTTATGAACTGACTAATACTTAGTGAGATTGCAGAGTCATATTCTCCTTTATCTTTAGGATCGTCCCATTCAAAAGAATAATTTGCTAAGACTGTATCTTCGAGTAAATCCCAATCATGGTCAGAAATTTGGATTATGTGAGCTATATCAATTATTTTTCCTTTTTTTATATCAATTTTTGCAAAAACTCCTCTTCCTTTATGTTCTGAGATAAATCTTACTTCTATTAGATTATCCATTGAATTAACTGATCGAGTACTTATCGATTCTGAAATTAAATATGTATTTTAATTAATTTTTTCTATAAAGAAAAGTAATCTATAGTATTTAAGATTCAAGAATTTATTATTCTACTTCAAACCACATAGGACTTTGATCTTCTACGAGTCCATTATAATTTACTAAGATTTCTTCGCCTTTAGTAATATCTCTTATAGCTGAAAATTCAATTGCTTTATTCTCATAATCATAAAGATATTTAACATTTGGTTCAAATGAATGATTGATAAATTGACTTATACTTAAAGTTATAGCATTTCTAAATGCAGGCATATGTTCAGGATCTTCCCAAATATAACAATAATTATATAAAATTGTTTTTCTAATCTTATTATAATCTTTATTTGGAATTGGGACAACATAGGCAATGTCGATAATAGTATCTTTTTGAATGTCAATTTTCGCAAATACCCCTCTACCTTTTTTCTCAGAAATATGTCTAACTTCTAATAAATCATTCAATTCAAACTCTCCAGTTAAGATTCATCTTTATATTTTTCGGGATTTACACATCGCCTCCATTGCATAACTGTTTCTAGAGGTCCCAATCCTATAAGGAGATCATTTTCTTCAAAAATAAAATCATCTTTGAATCGATATATCCATTTGTCTTTTCGTTTCAAAGCGATTATGTGAAATCCTCTCTTGTATCGTTTATCTTGCAATTCCTTATATGTTTTATCTTTAAAATAAGAATCTTCGGATAATGTTTCTCGAACTACTATTTCTGCAGTCTCTCGAATTGCTTGTTGTAATATTCTATGTGGCTCAAATCCTTTAATAATTATTTCAGCAATATGAGCTGCAGAGTCAGCTATAAGTTCACAACTGAACACAATTCTCATAATACCCGTAAGATCTCGAGGAGCTTCTACTAGTTTTGCTAAATCAAGGAGATCTTTTTCAAAAGCTATATTTAACCCATCCATAAGTTCCTCCATCTCTAATACATCTTCAGCAACTTCTTCATTATTAAAAAATAAAGCTGCTAATGCTAGTTCAATCATAGTCTCTGATATGTCTGTTACTAAAACATAATTTCTCTGAATTTCCTCCACCTTTTCACAAATTTCGGGATTTTCAAGATCGAGTAGGTCTTCTTTCTCCTTTTCTTCGATATCAAAGGAAAAAGGCTCTAAATCCATACTCATTTTTTTTAAATCTATAATCGGTTGTATCTCCCCCTTAACAATTAATATATCATCTTTTAATACCTCTTCATCTCTGTCAAAAAGCCATTTATCTCCTCTCCGTATTGCTATTAAATCAACGCCATGTTTGGATCTGAAATGGATCTCTTTTCTATTTTGTCCAATAAACTCACAGCCTTTGCTTACAGTTATTTTTACTATTGGTTCGGGTACATAGCTAATATCACTAAATAACTGACTAAAATAAGATATATCAGTATTAATGTACACTACTCTTGCAATGTCAGATAGAGCATCAGAAATTTTATCAATTGCATATCCCATAACTACTATGGGTTCTAGCTCTTTTGCTTCATCTAATCCTATGGGATGTGCTTGGATAATTTGAAAATTGAGTAAAAAAGTAAGTTCATGAACTCTTTGTTCCATTTTATATGCTTCATCAGCAAGTTCCTTAATTCCAAATTTAATAGCGCTATAAGCCAGATCTATCATTAAATCAATAGTTTGCTTCATTTCACGGATTATATCTTTAAGAGAAAGTGGCTTATATTTAAATTTTTTACTAAGCTTAGTCATATTGTTTTTTTCACTCACTTTTGGTATAATTATGATTTTATATAAATATTATTATAAATAGAATTAAGAAAAATGGCGTAAGAAAATCAGATAAGGAGGTAACAAATGGAATTAAAAAATTATTAGGATCTTTTCCTCGTTTAAATAAGAATATAGCACCTATAAACATTGTAACAAACATAATAAAAAAGATTAATAAAATAGTAAATGTAATAATAAAAATCATTAATAATGGATGGATAATGCTAATACCAGAGATAATACCAACTACATAACCTATTACTAGCAGAGCTGCCAGACTCAACAAAAGAGTTATAATTAAACCATAAAAATCTTCTAGTAGTCTTTTCGATTTCTGAATTTTTGGAGGTATGGTTCCGATATATAGATGTGTAGTTAATCTTGAAACCAAAACTGTTGCCATATCACCTATTAATGAATTTAATGCAGGAATTATTAAAAGCATCAATGGAATGGTATATAATAGATCTCTACTAAATGAAAGGACTGTACCTGAGATTAATCCTGCAATTGAAGAAATAATCACAATAATTATTGACTCTTTGAAAATTTTAAAATAATATTTAATTTACGGCACCCCCAACATAATTATTGTTAAAAGGAAACAAAATGTTGTAGAAAAATCATCAATAGCTGTCATAACAGGATTTACAATATTATTTGGGTTCAAGCCTCTCTTGAAAGCTAAATAATTTAGTCCAGTTGAGCAAGGAATAGAAATTAATAGTGCTAAAACAATGGATATCATTGGAATTAGAATAAAATATACAATTGGAAGTATGAACAGTCTAAAGAATATAAAATTTAAAATTATAGAAAAGAGCCCTATAAAGATTGCTGTTATTATTGATAATGAATAAGTAGCTAGTACATTTTCAATCCAAGTTCTTTTACTAAAGTCTCCTACAATTAAATCGCGAGAAGTTCTGGCTATGAATGGACCACTCAGATTTCCTCTCAAAGAGAGAAGCGCTGGAACCATTAAGATTAAAATAGGAAAACTATGAAATGGTAAAATTAAAAGAGAGAGTAGGATCCCTGCTAGGATATCTCCAATAATAGATATGAGTTCTGAGGGGAACGTTTCTTTAATAATTTTACCTTTAGAGTCTTGAATCTCCATATACCATCCTCCTCAGAATCTTCTTTTTCAGAGATATTATTTTGAGCCATTTCTTTTGTTAATATTTTAAGGTTGTATTTTAATTAAAATTTGTTAATCTTTAATTAAGATAGGGAAAGTATACATAATATAAATATTTAGTTGTGACTAGATTAGACAATTTTATTTTAAAAATTTAGTTATCAATCTAATTAAATGTTTAAATTTTCAGAGATAGAAGTTAATTTTGAGATGAAGATTATTTATATTAATAAACCAATAATTCTTCACTCAGATAACACCAATAGTTTAAAAATAAGTAAATTTATAGAACTAATATGTTAATCAAATTTATTTATTACAATTTATTCTTAATCAATATTAATTTTAAAATAGAAGAGAATTAAAGCAAACGAGAATAAATTAATTGTCTCTTTGGAAAATCATTGCAAAAAAAGAAATTCGCCTTAAAACATTTAGAGTGAGAAAAAATCGCAGACTTTTTTTCATTATAATTTATACATTATTATTACTATGGGCTGCTTTTTTGGGGCCTGTAATTTTCGATGAGATATTACCTGAAATTTTAAAGGTTTTCACTGAGCAATTTGAAGCTCTGATAACTCTTATCTTAGAATATTCTTTTATGATGTTATTTGTTATGTATACAATCTATCCTTTATTCCTATTATATAGAAGAATGGAAATCGGAATTAAAGATATAATCCTTGCTTCTCCTATAAAACCAGGAGATATTTTCACAGGTGAATTTATTGGTCAATTACCATTTTACTTTCTCTTTTTATTAGGAATTGGGCCATTAGGTACAAGTTTATTAAGACAAATAAACCCTAATATGGGATTCCTTCACTATATTGGATTTTATGCTATTACATTTACTCTTTCTATATTTGCTCTATTGCTCGGGACTATATTATCTAATTGGATTGAAAGTAGGATCTATAAAAGTAAAAGGGTAAGGGAACTACAAAATTGGGTATTTGTAATATTATCTTTTATAGTAATTTCAATTTTTTATATTTTCCACTTTCTATTTGAGTTTATATCAAGCTTTCCAAATTTAAAGGTTTGGATGATTTTTTTTCCATCTTATTGGTATTCTAATATTACTTTATATCTGATAAATCCAGCTTTGGTATCTTCATATATCTTGAATATTTGGCTAAATGTTGGTCTTGCAATTTTTATTCCTCTATTGTTATTTTATATATCTTATAAAAGGGCTAATATTTTTTACAATTTAGAAAGAACTATTGAAAAAAAATCAAAAATTATTCAAAAGGAAAAGAAATTTTATCACTATATAGCTAAAATTACTCCTAACAAATGGAAGGGACTAGTAATTATTCATTTTAAAGATTTTCTCAGAAAAAAGGAAAACTACGCTAAGCTTATTTATAGTACTGTTTTTATTGGATTCATAGGTGTTTTTTTGGCTATTTCCTTATCTCAGTCTACAATAATTCTCGAAGACAATCCTTTAGGTATAAGTTTAATCTTAGAAATTCTACAACACAAATTTTTATTAGTGTTGATAATTGCCTGGATAGGTGCTTTAATTTTTAGCGTTTTAATTGGAATATCAATTCTGATTAGATCAAAAGAATTACTATTTATATATAAGAAATCTCCACGTGGAATTAACTCATTAGTTTTCTCTTATGCATATGTCATGTTCATCTTAATTTTATTTTTAGATATTGGCTTATCTACATTTTTTTCTTTTTTATTTCAAATTGATATCATATTAATTTTAGTTTTTTTCTTTACATTTATGTTATATTGTGTAGAAATTTTATTAGAAGCAATAGCAATTCAATGTTTTAAACCTTTATTTGAGGAAAGAGGTAAGGATGTATTCTTTAATATGTACTTGATTCTCATAGTCCAAGTTTTATCACTATTGATATCTCTTTTTATTGTAATGCCAATTCTTTCTGCTAACATTGCTGCTTCAATTGGTATAATTCTTATTTTATTATCTAATCTAGGAATATCTGGAATAATTGCAGCATTAATGTTATATTTGGGTATTAGAAAACTAAATCAACTTGAATAAATTGAATTATTCTCTTTTTTGATTTTTTCTCTTTTTCAATCCTTCTTTTATGAGATATAAAATCAATGGAATAAAAATTATTAATAATCCCAAGGGATTTAGGAATAAAAAATTTAAAATAGCAAACGTTATTTCTAACGGATCTTCTGAGAAAAGAATTATTAGAAAAAACAAAAATGCAGCAATTCCTAAAATTATGAAAAGAAAATCTGCCTTGATAATCCATAACAAGATTAATATAAAAAATACAAACAGAATTGATTCATTAAGGTTCATATAATACTGATTAGTATATTATTTAATTTAAATCAAAATAATAAAAAAAAAAAATTTAATTTAGGGGTCTATTTCCTTTTCTTTATATAATAGATAATACCAACTGTACTGACTCCAAGTACACCAAATAAAATACCGATTTCATAACCTGGAATTTCTCCGATAGGAATATTCACAGACATCAGTGGAGCGCCTCCATATGTTATTAAACCTGCTCCAAAAACTCCCTTTTCATTCCATTCAGCTGAATATGTAGTTTGTCTTACAGTAGAGCCATTTACCAATTGTTCTGGTACTGTTATTTTAAATCCGTGTGTTAGCGTTTCTAGAGTGATTCCAGTCATTCCTCCTGTAAAACCGGTCATAAGGTCCAATAAACCATTGACAGCTAAGGTCCAATTAAGATTATAAGGAACGATCAAAAAAGGGAAAGCATAATATAAAGGAGGTTCTAAAGTAACATCATTCATTGCGTTCATAGTATTATTAAAATAATTAGAAGTCTCATTACTCAAAACAAAAACGGGGAGATACTCTCCTGGAGCCGGATATGGCGTCCATCCGTATCCCGGAACCAACATTGAGAATGACACATTGACTATAACATAATTATAAGATGCATTTGTAAGTTCATTACTAATCCAAGCGATCTGTCCTTTCATTTGAATTCCCCCCATGGTTGCAAACATAGAGAGTTCCGGTGGAACAGTTTGACCCATATCAGTCGCAAATTGTGCAAATGTATTTGCATTTATATTTAATGTCCATGAATATTCTTCACCAACTTGAACACCAATGTAATCTGGAGGGGCAGCTCTAGAGAAATTTATAAATGGTACAAAGAAAAAGATCCCTAATAAACATATTAAGATTGGGATAGATTTCCTCATATATTCTCATCTGTTATTATACGTTAAAGAATAGTTATAATAGTAATCCAATTTCACATATATAAATATATCAGATAATGTCTTTATTATGAATAACAAGAATATTGTTTACAGTATAAAATTAATACAAACTCAACACCGCTAATTATAATATTATAATAAAGTGGCGTTTGATGGTAAAATTAATGAAATATGAATCTAGAGTAGAAGCGGGGACGATCCTCTCTGAATATATTAAAGATAAGAATAAAGATTTGTATATTCAAATCTCACAATCTCCTAATGAGTTTTTTTGCTATGCCATACCCAATGGAGGAGTTCCAGTATCAGAAGGATTCTGTTCCCAATTAAATATTTATTATGATATATTAATTGTGAGAAAGTTAAAGATCCCATCTAATACGGAAGCTGGATTTGGTGCAATGACAACAGATGGTACAGTGTTATTCAATCACTTACTATTGAATCAATTAAATCTAACCCAAAAAGAAATACAAAATTCTATTGAGACTACAAAAGAAGAAATACAAAATCGAATCAAGTATTATAGTAGAGAATTAGATATATATAAACTATATGTCAAAAACATACAAAACAAGAATATCATCCTACTTGATGATGGATTAGCCTCTGGATTTACTATGTTAGCGGGGATAAAAATGATCAAATCCTATAATCCTAAAAAAATTTATATTGCTGTACCGACGGCTCCCTTAAGGACAATAAAAAGATTAGAAAATGAGGTAAATGAGATTTTTTGCCCTGATATAAGGAATACATTATGGTTTGCTGTCGCAGATGCCTATCAACATTGGTATGACGTACCAGAATCTGAAGTACTAGAGATGATAAGTAAATCGAAACACTATATAGTAAACATTTAAAACATAAATGAGTCATGATAATAAATAACTAAAAAATGAGATTAAGCAATCTTAAAACGCACAAAAAGTTAATTTTAGCTTTTTCAGTTTCATTGGCAATCCAGATTATACTAATTTTAGGATTTAATTATTTCAATTGGTTATCCAAAATTTCTCAAAACTCCGTTTTATATGAGTTTTTTAGATATTCTCTTGAACCTTATCAAGATTATCAATTTTGGTATCAGTCATTTGTACAAAAATTTATACATGAAAATTGGATACCATATACCGCTTTCTTTCCAGATTTTGGAAATTACACTAATTGGACTTCTTTTGTATGGGATCTATTTGTTGGGATTAGCCAGTATTATTATATTTATCCCCCATTTTTTCTATACAGTATAACCTTGCCAGGTTTAATTGACATTAATCTTATCTTTATTCCTCTTTTATTCTCGACAAATTTACTCCCGATTATTATTTATAAATTTCTATCAACACAATTTAGTGAAAAAGTTGCGGAATGGGGATTTCTGGCTACAGTCTTTTCCCCGTTGTTGGTCTTTTATAACGGTGGCTTACTGTTAAACACTTCGCTTGTAACTCTATTTTTCATGACAGCACTATACTTAACATTCATTAAGAGATTCAACCTTGCTTGTATTGTACTGGCAATTTCTTTTTTATTTAAACAAATTACTATTTTCTTTATTTTACCAATACTAGCTTACATGGTTATTGAGTCTAGTAAAAATAGAAATGGAAAATTCATTATTAAATATTTGAAAAATTTATTAATCTACTCTGCTATAATTTTTGGAGTGATTCTTTTAGGCTCTTTACCATGGATTATTATTAATCCTTATGGTTATATAAAATGTATATTCGTCTCCCAAGGATTCTCATTTCTCCCCGATTTTTATATCCCTAATTTTAATTCTCCGATACATTGGTATAGTTTTTTGGTAGGGTTAAATCTCCCATATTGGATACTCTATATTATTGGATTTTTGAGTTTCTCTACGATGGGAATAATTGTAATTGAAATTATAGTTATTTTTTTGATACATCGCTGGTATTACCAAAATTCATTGGATTGGTTAAAACTATTAGATATTATCGTATATATCGCTTTTTTTTCTCACATATTCTTTCCGAGGGGTGTTTATAAGTATTATTTTACATTTCATGTGCCAATTATAATTTTATGGCTAAGTTTTCATTTCAAGGATCAACTAGATGAGAATAGAAGTGTCAGGATAAGATGGTTTCTTTATTTCATAATAGGAACTATTCTAGTTCTTTTAATACCTCGGAATTTCTATTTACTATTCATCTGGGCAATTGTAATTACCATGATATATAAAAATTTAAAAATGAATGAATTGATTGAGGATAAAGGGCGAATTTTAGGATAGAATAAAGATAAACATTCTTTTTTGACTCAAAATAAATAGATTATATAGTTACATTAAAGAAAAGTAAAAAAAAGATTTTTTAAAAGAAAGGGAGGATTAATAATTGATAAAGCTTCACCCTAAGCACTTATAAGTCTGAAGAGAATGGAAGCGTGGGGAATATAGAATTCATCCTTACGCTTTATTACAACTGTATGAAAATATTCAGCAAGACCAAGAAATCCACGGATTACAGATTCATCTTCCTCAAACCTGAAAATTACAGCTGCAACAGCTGCCCCTGTATTGAATTTAACACTGTCATAAACTCTTTCATCGATTAGGGGGATTTTAAGCTCATTAACAATTTCATAAACCCGTTTAATGAACAGTTCACGCTTAGGCATTTTATACAAACCTTTTTAATTTCTTAAAATTGAAATATTAATAATTTTAAACTTACTAATGAAATATGTTATATAATATTATTAGTTTAGGTTTTTTAATAATTAACGTTTTTTCTAGATCTACGTAATATTTAGATTTATAGACTTGATTAAGAATGGAATAAAATTATAAATACATATTAATATAATAAAAATATAAAGATTATAAATAGTAATTTTTACTTTAATCAATTATTTAATAACATTAGAGGAATTGAGAAGAACGTGGTTTCAAAAGAACAGAAAAAGATTGAACGCGTAATTAATTTTATGAAAAAAGGACTCACGAGTCTATCTGATGATTTAGAGGACACAATAAAAGGAATAAATGATTTTATCAAATCATTGGCAAAAGCTCAAAAAGATTTGAAAGAAGTCTCTGTTGTTGAAGAGGTTCAAACTGTGAGTACTTCCTCTAAAAAAATAGTCACCCCAAGCAGTGATACTGCCAAGACTGCCGCAGCTAGTACTTTATTCTCTTTATTAAGTAGTGGAACACCTACTTCAACTCCTACTGCAGCGCCTACTGTTTCTATTCCCGCAGCCCCAGCACCTCCAAGTGGTGGGCCTCCTTCTGCTCCTAAACCTCCTGGTACAGGGCCTCCGATAAAAGCAATGCCTCCTACTGCGCCCCCAAGTGGTGGTGGACCACCTAAAAAACCTACTTTACCTCCGGCTCCAAAATTGCCACCTAGTGGTGGGCTTCCCAGTGCACCTCCTGGCGCGGGTCCCCCTAAAGCTCCAAGTGCTGGACCACCAGCAGCGCCAGCATTTGCAAAACGACCCGGACCTCCTGCACCAGCTCCTGCACCTGCAACAGGCGGAGTTGCTCCAAAAGCCGGTGGAGGATTGAGTTCTCTTCGAGATGAAATGTTAGATGAGTTAAATCGTTTGAAGAAGATCATGAGAGGAGAATAAAAACCTAAAGATTTTTATTCTTTTTATTTTTACCCAAAGCTTTATTAGTATTTTTTAAAAATTAAAATAGTATATTAGATATAGTTATTTAGGGTAATTATCATAAATTAAATTCTGAAATCTTTAGGCATGGGAAATCTTACAGTTGTTCTTGATATTGGGCAGTTTTCAACAAAAATTGGATTTGCAGGCGAAGATACGCCCTCTCAAGTATTCCTGACAATGGTTGGTAAACCTAAATATCAAGATGTTGGTGTTAATTATAGTGGTAAAGCGTCTCGTGAAGATGAGACTTATGTAGGAGATGAGATTCAATCAATCGGATTGTATAAGATTTTCCATCCAATTGAGAAAGGAATTGTAGTAGATTGGACTCATTTGGCAAATATAATTGACTATATCTTTTATAATTTAAGAGTGGATCCAACACTTGTTAATGTATTATTTGCTGTACATCCGTTATTTCCGCATAAAGATTTAGAAAAAATATTTGAATTATTTTTAGAACGATATCAATGTATGGCTTTTTATCCGGTGTTAGATTCAATGTTAACATTATATTCTGGGGGTTTCCAAACTGGCCTAATTGTAGAGATTGGGGATAGTAATACAAGAATAGTTCCATTATATGAGGGATATAAATTAGGGCATGCCGTTAGGATCTTAGATACAGGGGGAAGAGTATTAACTCGTTATATGGAACAAGTGTTGGAATCAATTGGATGGTCTGTTGATTCTTCAATACGCAGAGAATTGGTTAGAGTTTTAAAAGAAAAAGCATGCTTTGTTTCATTAGATTATAATGAAGATTTAAAACGCAGTGAACAATATGAAAAAGAATATTCTTTACCTGATGGTTCTACAATTTCACTTAATAAAGAGCGATTTGTTGTTCCAGAACTATTGTTTAAACCATCCTCTGAGTTAGAAGAAGATTCATTACATGTCGCAATCATGGATGTAATTGAATCATGTGATTTGGACATTCGTCCAGAACTGTTAAACAACATTTTTCTTTCAGGAGGTTCCTCCATGTTTCCGAATTTAAAAGCTCGTATTTATCAGGAGTTAGAATTAGAACTTGCTAGAAGGAAAAAGAAAAATCTTGGAGTCCGGATTATTGCTCCAATGGAGCGAACTTTTTCTGTCTGGATTGGTGGTTCAATATTAGCAATGATCCCTGAATTTTCTCAAAATTGGATCACACGTGCGAAATATTATAATGAAGGAATACCACCAAATTTACTATAATTTTACTTTGTATTACTGAGAAAATATCTTAATAATACAGAGATCATACATTTTGTTAAATAAAAAATCTCAATATTATTTCATATTATATTCATCATATATGAAGAGATAAAAAAATATGGAAGATTTTGAAGAAAATCCATTCTATAAACCCAACTACTCTAACTTATTTAATAAAATAAAAGATATCACAACTCCTATAAAAAATGAAATATTAATGGCACTTCTAGATGGACAGTGGCATTCTGAGTTAGAATTGATAAGAGTTACAAAAAAGCAACATGAATTTATAGGGGCTGTTACTTTGGGTACCATGGTTTCATCATTGAATCATTATATAAAAAACAATTATCTACAAAAAAAGATTGTAAATGGAAAAATGCTTTATAAACTAAATGATAATTACGTGGGATTAACAAGAGCAGCATACCGTTTTGATTCAAAATATTACTTTTAGAAGACTATTTTATTTTCTTATACATTTGCCCTTAAAAATTTTAAATTCTTCACAATTTGAACAAAATCCCTTTCCTGACTTATCATTCAAACCCTCATTCCAGCATTTAGGGCATAAATAATAATTATAAAGTTTATTATTTCTTTTTAGAGATACTCTAAATAGATTAAAGCTACAAATTGAGCAAGTTGAATCTAGTAATTCTAATTTTCCATTTTTAGGTAATGATAGAAACTGCTTACAGTTATCATCAGAACAGACTAAAAATCTTTTAGTCTTTGCATTTATGAATTTCATTGGATGTGAATTACAAAAGGGGCAGTTTGAAGTAGTAAGTGGAATCGTGTATTCGATTTTGTAATTATCTATTGTAGAGACTAATTTATGTTTATTTACTAAAAACTTATCAAATAGTTGTAAAAACTCATTTCTTATTTCATTTATAACATCTTTCATAAGTCGTGTTTTTTCTTTGATCTCTTCAAGTTTAATTTCTACTTTCTTGGTAAATTCGGGTTTTAAAAAAGGAAGCCATATCTTCATTAAATTTTCAATTAAAAAAATACCTAATTCAGTTATTTTATAATGACCTCTAATTCGTTCAGTTAATTTACGAGTTTGTAATAATTTTATTATAACTGGTCTTGTTGATTTCGTGCCTAAATGGTTTTTTTCCATTAATTTAAGTAATGTTGTATCAGTATAGTTAGGTGGTGGTGTAGTTTCTTTTTCACTAAATATTACCTCTTTTATCGGTATTTTATCACCAACAATTTGGATTTCTGTATCATATTTTGGTTTGAGAAAAGGAGCAATTTCTAAGAAACCAGGAGAAATTAAAGAAACAATCTGAGCATTAAATTGTTCATCTTTAATCAAAATTTTTAAGGATTGTTTAGATTCCAGAGCATCTTCTCCAAAAAGAGCAAGATAATGACGGGCAAGTAGATCATAAACTTTCTTTTGTAAATCATTCTCTAATTTAGGACTATTGGTATTCAAACTTTCAAGGGGTGTAATTGGTGGATGATCTCCCATATCTTTTTTTCCTTTGCTTGGAATTACCCTATTTTGTTTTAATAACTCTATACTATAACTTTTAAATAGAGTATGCGAGGAAAATTTTTGTATAATTTCTTTATGATTAAAATTTAATTTGTAAACATCACTGTCTGTTCGAGGGTAAGAAATTATTTGATTTAAGTATAAGGCGTTCATTGTTTGCATAGCCCGGTTAGCAGAAATCTTTAAATTCTTTGTTAAAAGTACTAAAGCTTTTGAAGTATTCAATGGGGATGGTGGAGATCTTTTAGTCACTTTCTTAGAATTATCTATAATATTTCCTATTTTTTCATCTTTTATTTTATCATATATTTGTTTTGCTTTGGTTCCTTGATCTTTGCTGAAGGGATTTTCATGATGGTGTGCTTTAAATACTCCTTTTGAATGAATTAAATCAGCATCAATTAAAAAGTATGGTTCTGGAACAAAATCCAAAATTTCTTTTTCTCTGAGATATATTAAATAGAGTAAGCTAGTCTGAACTCGCCCAATTGATGTAAATCTAACCCTAAATTTGTTTAATAATGGACGCAATGTATTTGTAACTTCTCTAGTGGCAGAAAAACCAATGAAAGCATCTATAATTGCTCGTGCTTCTCCTGATTCACCCCAACTATATTTTGGTATTATAAGGTTGTTAAACTTATTAATAATTTCACTTTTCTGAAGTGAACTTAGCCATAATTGTGATATTTTTATATTAGAGTTTACTTGTTTTACAAAAGGAAGTGCATCAAATAAACCAATATTGCATCCTTCAATATCCGCATCAGTTGAGACAATAACATGGTCACATTTTTTTGCATAATCCTTAACTACCTTAACATATGGTCCTGATCCTCTGATTTGAAATTTTTTAATTGCCTTCTCATTGGTTATGATTTCTCTGGGAGGTGGAGTTGCCCAACTCTTGTATGCGTCTGTATTTCTATATTCAAGGAGATGACCACGTAAAGGTATAACATAAAGGTCTTTTGATGAAATGAAATAAGTTTCCAACCTATTAGTAATTTTTAGTTTCGTGGCTGGACCTAACGCATTTGAAATTGCTTCTGCAGCTTTTTTTTTTTCTGTTATGATTAATGTAGCCATATCAGTCTTAAAAGTAAATTTCTTTAAACTATTTTTCGTATGAAAAATTCATAATATTGCATGACAGTTAAATAAATTTCTGTTATTATAAAAGAAAAATTAATTGAAAATGAATTTTAATTGGTGTATTATAACCAGAAGGAATCATATTGGTAACGTGAAAGAGAAAGTAGAGCCTTTATTTTCTCCCTCTGAACTAGCCCAAATTTCCCCTTCATGTGCATTAATTATACCTTTTGTAATATAGAGCCCAAGTCCAGTCCCAGAATCTTTGATATTTACATGATCATTTATAATAGGGGGTTTGATTCTTTCAAACTTTTTAAACAATCTTTCAAATTCATCTCCAACTAATCCAATACCATTATCTTTTATTTCAAAAACATATTGATCGGTTTCCTTTTTAACATTTATTTCAATCCATCCATAATCAGGAGTGAACTTGATGGCGTTTGAAATTAGATTGGTAAAGACTGTGAAAATACGATTAGGATCTGCATTTATGATAATGTCTGGTTCAATATTCAATATAATCTCGAGAAATTTTTCATTAATTAAATAACTTAATTCATCAAGGCAATTATTGATTATTGTACTAACATTTATTTGCTCCTTTTGCAGTTTTAATTCGTTTTCATCAATCTTTAATACATCTAAAAGCTGGTCCATTAATTCTTCTAATCGATTCACATTTCTTTGAACAGTTGTTAAGTCGGTAGTAATTTCTGGATTAAGATTATTTCTATGTTTCATCAAAATGTAATCAGTATATCCAGAAATTGATATTAAGGGTGTTTTTAATTCGTGTGCCGCCATTGTAATAAAATCATTTTTAACTTTATCAAGTTTTTTCAATTCAATATTTTGATGTCTTAATTTCTGTTCAGATTCTAATAATTCCTGCTCTAATCTGAATTTTTCTGTGATATCAGAAAAAGTACCCTCAACAGCAAATGGATTGTTATTTTCATCTTTTATTAGATGTGCATTCACTTGAACTACAATTTCTTCTCCATTTTTCTTTCTAACAGGTACAATATAATTTCGAATAAATCTATTTTTACTTAATTCTTCTTGATATTTATTTTGATCTTCAGGATTTTTCCAGAAGAAAGGGATTTCTTGACCTATTAAATTTTCAAGTGGATCATACCCTGCGATTTTACTAAATGCTGGATTATGATACAATATATTTCCCCTCCACATAACTTTATAATACCCTTCATCTAAATTAGTTATCATATTTCGAAAATTTTTTTCAGATTCAATTAATTGATTTTCCATTTTTTTACTTTCAGTTATATCTCTAATTATAGTGATTACTTGGTTAACTTGATTTTCACTAAAGATAGGAAATTTCCTCGTTTCAGTGAAAACTTCTCTATTATTTAAAAAAAGGCTTCCTTCTGTAATAACCATTTTTCCACTATTAAAAACCTCTTGATATTCTTTACGAACTTCGCTGGGTAAAAATGGAAAAGCTTCAAAAACAGTTCTTCCTACAATATCCTTTTCAAGCCCTAATTCTCCGAGCCAATTATCAAATGCAGAGTTTAATAATATAATTCTTAGGTCTTTATCTACAACGTGAAGTGGATCATTTAATGAATTAATTGTTGTACGGTATTGTTGCTCAGATTCAATTAAATCTTTAGTTCTTTCCAATATATTTTGTTCTAATTCTCTATTTAATGTCTTTAATTCTTCTTGAGATTTCTTTAATTCTTGCTCAGCATTTTTTTTCTCAGTTATATCCTGTATTATTACCTGAAAAATAACCTCTCCTCCAACCTCTACAAGAGAATCATCAATGCTGATCCACATTAAACTTCCATCTTTGGATCTGGTAATTTGAACTTCTAATGGTCCTGGAATTACTCCTTTTAAGATAGATTGATATCTATCTTTAAATAAAGGCAATACCTTTCCAGGTTTTATTCCAACGTCTAAGAAATTTTTATTTATTAAAGTGTCAATTTCTCTATTGAAGAATTTTTTAGTAGCGGGATTGCAATCAATTATCTTTCCTTTTCTGTCAATTAAAATAATTGAATATGGTGTACTTTCGAATAAATGGCGATATTTGACTTCTGAATCTTTTAATTTCTGTTCAGCATTCTTCTTTTCAGTTATATCTCTAATGATTGCCTGGGTCAGAGTTCTATCTCCGATTTTTACTAATGAGCTTGTTATTGATAACCATACTTTAGTTTCATCCATCCGAGTAATTTGAAATTCTAAAGGTCCTAGTTTCTCTCCTTTAAGAAATCTTTTAAATCGGTCTTTTAATATATTTACGAGATAATCTGATCTTTTTAAAACTGATAATACTTCAGAAAATTTCTTTCCAATCAAATCTTTTATTTCTAAAACTGAAAGAAGATTTGTCATGGTTGAATTACAATCAACTATGGTACCTTCTTCATCCATAAGCCATATAGCATACGGAGAATTCTCAAATAAATGACGATATCTTTTCTCCGACTCTTTCAGTTTTTGTTCCGTCAGTTTTCGTCGGGTTATATCTCTTGCTAAATTTAAAACTCGGGTTACATGCCCATCTTCCATTAATGGAACTGCATTCACTTCATATTCAAAAATTTCTCCATTGGTTGTTTTTCCTTTAATTTCAACACCTTTTATCTCGTTTCCAGAAATAATTAAGTTACCTACAGTTTTTAAATTGTCAATATTCTCACCAGCATAAATGTCTAAAAAATTCTTATTTCGTGCTTCTTCTAGAGTTATTCCTATTCGTTCTAGTAATGCGGGATTCATATCTAATATATCTCCTTTAATGTCAGTTATAAAAATATAATCTGGACTCGAATTGAAAATTGTACGATATTTTTCTTCAGAATCTTTTATTTTTTGTTCAAGAGAATATTTTTCAGTAATATTTCTTGCTAAACCATTGAATCCTATTCGGTGTCCATCTGGATCACACCTCAGATATACCGAAGATTCACATGTTATTTTTTCACCATTTTTTCTAATAAATTCATATTGGAAATTACTCTTTGGAATACCTGTTTCGAAAACATTATTATAAACTTCAGTAATTTTCTTTTTATTATCTTCATCGACAAAATTTGCATAATTAGTCTTTAACAATTCTTCTCTCGAACATCCCTGCAATTCACATATGGCATCATTAAAAAAGGTGAAATTTCCAAATAAATCAACTTCAAAATAACCTTCTTTTATATTTTCAAGAATCCCACGATATTTTTCTTCAGATTCTTTTAATTTTTGTTCCGCAATCTTACGAATTGTAATATCTTCATAAGTAACTAATATACCTACTACTTTACCTTTTGAATCATGCAAGGGAATTCTGTTAATCTCAAACCACGTATCTTTACCATTGATTGTAGTTAGAGATTCAATTACATTATATTCAACAACATCATTTTTCATAACTTCTTTTTCTTTTTCCCGAATCAAACTTACATTATTTTTAAGCCAGATAAGATCTTCATCTTTTCTACCTATTATGCTAGTAGGCTCTTGTATGTTGTTTAAAATCGCAAAATTCTTGTTGCATCCCATATAGGTCAAATTCGTATCTTTCCAATATATGAGCTGAGGAATATTATCTAGTACTAACTCTAACATTTCTTGAGTCTTTTGCACAACACTTTTTCCTTCTCGAGTCTGAAGAAGCTTCCAAAATTGTATTTCTGGTACATAGTCTGCTAGTTCACCAAAACGTGCTTGACTTTCTTTAATCTCAAATTCAAGTTTTTTAAATTTTGTAATGTCCCTACAAATAAGAAATATTTTTTTTTCATTGGCTAAATCATCAACAAAGCTTTTTCCCTTAAGTTGAAACCATTTAGATTGGCTTCCCTTATATTTAATTTGAGCTTCTTCTGTTCCAGATCCTAATTTCAAAATATTTTTCAATAATCTATTTATTCGTTTTAGATCCTCCTGATGTATGAATTCGTCAAGTTTACAATCAACAGGAAAAAATTGAGAATTAGAATATTCACATTGAAACTTCTCATTAAGGATCAAAATTGGATCATCAATATTTTCAGAAAATACTCGACCAAGTCTATTGTAGTTTTCATATATTTGTGTCATTTTTGAAAACGCCACCATTTAATTTTTTTGGATTGAGATGATGATATATTAATAAAGAGAACTACTCTTTTCTTATATAAAAATTGTACGATTAAGAATATAATATTTATCTATTTGGAGTTTACCCGAGATAATATCTATTACTATTCTATAAAACATTTAATCTTAAAATCTTAAATAATATTTTATTAAGAGTTTAGTTGTTAGTAGTAAACAAAAATGAGGACTTTTAATTCTTAAATATTTCTTGTATGGATTTATTTCTTTCTCTTTTTATTATTTCTTTCCATTTTGGTTCTATTACATCAAAAGCCATTAATGTTAATTCTCTAATATCATCATCTGAAGAGTCTAATAAAGGCCCTAAATATGATAATGCTCTTCTATCTCTTATTTTAGTTAAACTCTCTATTATATAAATTATTCTGAATTTATCAATTTCGTTTTTTTCTTGTTCTTCTGCTAATTTTTCTATAATCCTTAAAGTAGCTCTTCCATCACCTATTCTTCCCAACGCTTCAATGATCTTATTAACTACTATATGATCTTTTTCAACTCGAAGAGCTCTACACAATAAATTAGTAGCTCTACCATCTTTTTTTAACCCAAGGAGCCTAGCAGCTTCAGCTCTTTTTTGCCAATTTTTTTCATGGAATAATTCTTTAATTAAAGTATTAAATTCAGCATTTTTTTCGTGCCAATTCATAATTCAAATAAACGGTTGTATAGAAATTATTAGAATTTGATGATTATAGAATATAAAACTCTTTAATAAGGATAATTTTTATAAGAAAACATCCTATAATACTATTCACTTATTTATTAAGAATTGAGTTCATATTATCAATCCTTTTCTGTAATAACTTTAAAGTGCCTACATCCTTTCTATGAAATAACTTACCCTCAATACAATTAACTCCTGATTCAGCTATTTTTTCAGCATCTTCTAAAGAATCAGCAATCCCTAATACTCCCATTGCTCTTGATGTGGTAGTGAATATTTTTTCACCTTCACGATACACAGACGCATAATAGTATTTCGCTCCAGATTTATCTATTTCTTCTCTATTTATTCTGACCTCTTCATCTTTTTTAGGAGTAACAGGATATCCTTCTGGAGCTAAATACTTACAGACAGTAGCTTTCGTTTCAAAATTGAAATTTTGAGATAAATTACCATTTATTATCCTCCAACAAATATCTACTAGATTTCCTTCAAGGAGAGGTAATACATTCATTGCCTCAGGATCCCCAAATCGAGAGTTATATTCAATTAATTTTAGGCCATTGGCCGTTTTCATGAATTGTCCATAGAGAAAACCTTTATATTCTACTCCAGTTTCTGCCTTCACAGCAGTTATTGTTTTTTTCATATCTTCAAGTGCATTATCAACATCTTCTTGAGTAATAAATGGCATAAGATGATCTTCCATTGAGTAAGATCCCATTCCTCCCGTATTTGGGCCTTTATCATCTTCATATGCTCTTTTATGATCTTGAACTAAGGGAGAACCGATTACAGTTTTTCCATCAACAAAAGTTTGTAAGGTAAATTCTTCTCCTACACATTTTTCTTCGACAAGAAATCGACTTTTATTTTTTATTAACTCTTGACAATAATTTAAAATATCTGATTTTGAAAATAAGTGATCTCCAAAAACTTTAACCCCTTTTCCCCCAGTAAGTCCTTCTGGTTTTATCACAATATTTTCTTCACCCACATCTTTAACGTAACTCTCAAGTCCATTAATAGTATCAAAAACTCTACTTCTAACGTTTGATTTAATTTTATATTTATCTAATAAATACCTAGCAAATACCTTTGAACCTTCTAATTGTGCAGCTTCAATTTTGGGTCCAACACATGGGATTCCTCCCTTTTCTAAAGCATCAACAATTCCAACAACTAATGGAGCTTCAGGACCAATTACGATAAAATCAATTTTTTTGTTTTGAGCAAAATTAATTATTTCCATGAAATCTGTTTCTGAGTGAATTTTTATTTCACGACTCAAATCTTCTAATCCAGCGTTTTTAAAACTCATAAATGCGAATAATTTTGCTCCTCCTTTAACAAGAGTTTCACCAATAACGTGTTCTCTTGCACCATGTCCAATTATTAAAACATTTACCACGAAAATCCCTCAATAATTACAATATAGAATAGAATTAAATGTTATTTACTTTTAAAATTGTATGGAACTCAATTTTAACATACTTATTAATAGATAATTAAATTAAAAAAAAAAAAGAGTTATTTTCTATACATTCCATAGGATTTACATGTATCACACATGGCTTTTAGATTTTCCAATTTTGCATTATCTGGAATTTCAGAGCCGACGATAAGACCGCCACCGTCAGCACATTCATCAATAATTTTCTTTACTTGTTTTTCAACCATATTTGGTGTTCCAATGGTAAACAATGATGGTTTAAGATTTCCCTCAATACAAATATGTCCTCCAAGCACTTCTTTAGCTTTAAATATATCTGTTCTTTCATCCATATGAAGATAAAGCTTTCCTTTAGGTAACTCAAGTAAATAATGTAAACGATCTGTCCAATCAGTATCCATATGCATTTGAATAATATATCCCTTTTTTACGTATGTACTAACAGTTTTTTTAAAGTAGGGCCAAAATAACTCCTCAAAATGTTTTATTGATATAAAATCAGCACTCGCTCGTACTGCTCCAACTAATAAAGTTTTTCCGTGACTTTGAGTAATCCCATATTCACCCATACGTATAAAATCATCTGTATATTTATCGCAAATTTCAATTATCTTATCTTTATGCCGATAAATATCTTTCATAAAATTTGTTGATCCTCGAAATGTAGATAATAAATCAAATACAGTGCTACCTGCACCATCATTAAATGTTGGTACCTGAAAATGCTCCCACCATTTAATTGTATACTCAACCACTTTGGGAGCTATTTTCGGAAGTTTCATCATATCACTCATTTTATAAGTATTAAAGTTAGCAAGCCAAAAAAATCCCTCTTTAAGAATCCTATCATAATCTTCAGCCTTAAGAAATGGATTAGATAATGCTCTTTCAGCTAATTGAGGGGGTACATTCGGATCTAATTGTCGACCAGGCATTTGCCAATCTAGATAATACACAGAAAACATGTCAGGAAAAGGATTTACATATTGCATGTACATTCCCCCTCCTGCCATAGCAATATCAAAACCACCCATTTTATGGTAAATCCATTCCATCGCTTCTTGAGCTTTATCAGGATTATTAAGCATGTCTTCGGCTGTTATATTATCAAGATATTTGGTTTGCATAAAGTCAATTAATGGCCAAACTGGAACCCTATCTGGCTCTTTCAAATCCATAGCAGTAAGCATTCTTTCGACACTTGTCATTGCCTCCTTTTTTATTTGATCCATGTTATGCTCCACCTCTTAACCAATTATTAACAATCTTCACACCTTCAAATGCATTATCAGTAAAAGCATCTGCTCCTGCTTTTTTCATCCAGAGTTCATCAACAGGTAGCCCTCCAATTATTATTTTCAAATTCTGCCTAAGACCAGCAGCTTCTAATGCGCTAGTTGTTGCATTCATGGACTCTAAAGCAACAGTTAAAAGCCCTGAATAAGCAACTACTTTGGCTCCAGTTTCTCGCACTTTTTCGACGAATTTATTAGGAGGTATATCCACTCCTAGATCAATTACATTATAACCCGCTGATTTTAGAAGAGTAACAAAAATATTTTTTCCAATGTCATGAACATCTCCCTTTACCGTACCAATAATTATTGTTTCTAAATTAGCTTTAGGTTCAGTATTTTCTTTCATATATGGCTCAAGAATCTCGGTAGATTGAGAAAAAATTTCTCCTGCCATCACTAATTCAGCTAAAAAATACTCTTTTTTATTAAATTTGTCTCCAATTACTTCTACTCCCCTCCTAAGAATTTCAATAATATCACTTGGAGAATCACCATCTTCAATTAATTTTTTGACTAAACTATAAGCTTTATCCTCATCCAAATCTATTATAGCTTCCATTAATTCCTCCTTATTTCCCATAATCTTACTTTCCTCCTAATTTTTTTTTAATAAATCCAAAAATCAAGCGTCGCATTGAATAAGGTTTAGCTTTATCACCCCAGAGAATGTGCCCTATAGCTTTATTAATTTCTTCTTCATTAGAATAATCTGGTTTTTTCCTAAATTCTTCCATGTCTATATATACCTATATTTGTATTACTTCATAATGGAAACTATTATCTATAAAAAGTTTACTTTAACAAAATTGTATGTAATTTTCCTATATTCAAATTAAAATATGAATTAATATTTCTAAACCATAATTTAATACTTAACTGGTATTGATACAAAATATTAAAAAATCAGCATTGTAAAGCAATAAGAAAAATAAAATATATTAAAAATGAATGAAATTAAACAATTTGAAATCCGTAATGTATTGCTATTTTTGCTAATCACGTTTGCTTGGACTTGGTTATTATGGTTACCATCTGTAATATCTCAATCAGGATATTCTAATCCCTTATTTTCTGTATTATTTATTATAGGGGGCTACGGTCCATTTGTGGGGGCTTTCTCAATATCTTACATTAATGAAAGAAAGGGGGGGATAAAAGCTTTATGGAAAAGATTTTGGAATGTGAACATAGACATCAGATGGTTATTAATTACTATTTTCTTTTTCCCAACTCTATTTGTCGTTTCATCCCTACTCATTATCTTACTTCAAGGAACTCCTCCAATTTTACCTTGGGTATCTCAACCTTGGGTGATTATCAGTTATTTATTAACAGCATTTTTTGCAGGAGGATTTAGTGAAGAATTTGGTTGGCGGGGATACGCTCTTGATTGTTTTCAAGCAAAAACGAGTGCCCTTGTCTCGAGCTTAATTATAGGTGCAATTTGGGGTTTGTGGCATTTACCAGTCTGGTTCATTGCTGGTGATCCCCATGGTTTAGGAGGAATTCCTGATTTCTTTCTTTTTTTATTAGAAGTCATATTTTTATCAATATTATACACATGGGTATATAATAATACAAACAGAAGTATCTTGATTGCCGTTATTTTTCATACAGTCTACAATTTCATGACTTTTATGATCATAGTACCCCATAATGGAGATCTGATCTATCTAATAATATTTTACACAATTGTAATACTTGTAGTTTTGTTTTTTAAGGGAAAAAGATTAGTAAGATTATAAAATAATGATTAGTTTTTGATAAAAATGTCAGATTTAAAATATCAAAAGGTTGCAAGAACATTGATTAAAGCTGGCTTTCTTCCACTTCCTATAAATAACACAATGATCCAATTACTAAAAATGCTGATAAAGGAAGATCAATTAGATTTTATCTTAGCTTTTAAAAATAAACCATCTCAGACCATGGAACAACTTAAAAAGTGTAGTAAAATGTCTGAAAATGAGATAAAGACTCATGTTGAGATTTTAGCTAAAAAGGGATTTATATTTAATCAACCCAACTCTAAAGGCAAAATGGTCTACAGATTGATGCCTTTAGTTATGGTTGGGGCGTTCGAGTACTCTTTTATGAAAAAAATTGAGTTTAATAAAGAAAATGAGGAAATGGCGCGACTATTTGAAAAGTTATTTAATGAAATGGGAGATTTCGTCCAGATGAATTACAATACAATTTTGCCTTTGTTTGAGAATATGCCTCCAATGGATAGAACTGTTTCCTTCTCAGATAATAATATTGGTGGTGAAGAAATTAAGATCGCTGTTAATGAAGAATTAGACGTTCCAATAGAAAAAATAATGATCTCACAAAAAGTAGAAGAAATTATTAATAAGTTTGATGATATTGCTGTGGGACACTGTTTTTGTAGACATCATCAAGATCTACTATCAAATCCTTGCAAACAAACTAATCTTAGAGAAAATTGCTTTACTTTCGGAAAATCTGCTAGATTTGTAGCAGAGCAAGGATTTGGAAGGTTAATCTCAAAAAATGAAGCACTTTCAATATTAGAGGCTTCAAAAAAGGATGGGTTAGTTCATAAAGCTTGGCACCCGCACTCTGACATTTCGCAACCTGAAACTAGTATTTGTAATTGCTGTAAATATTGTTGTGGGACTTTTGACTGGTGGAGAACAGGAACAGTTGCTATGATTAACTCGACTAATTTCTTAGCAGAAATTGATAAAAACAAATGTATTGGGTGCGGAACATGTCTTGAGAAATGTCCAGTAGATGCTGTTCAAGGAGATGATAATAATAAAGCAGAAGTTGACAAGGATCTATGCATTGGATGTGGTGTATGTGCTTATTTTTGTCCAGAAAATGCTATAAAGTTATTAGAAGGATCAAGAACAGTATATGTACCTCCTCCTAGATTAAGAAAAGAATAAGTTTATAAAAATACTATATAATTTCTTAATCTTGAATAAAGAATTTAATTCTAGCATTTTCAATAAAATTACAGTATGTTTATATATCCATTTTGTTGAAAATAGATCATTATTTATTTAACTTAATAATAAAAATAGAATCTACTCTAATAATGAAAAAAGAAATTTGCATTGAATTCAAGAATGTATCAAAAAAGTTTAAAGACTTACTCGCATTAGACAATATTTCTTTTACAATAGATAAGGGAGAAGTTTTTGGCTATATTGGCCCAAATGGTGCGGGAAAAACGACTACGATTAAGATTTTAGTAGGTCTTATAACAGAATTTAGTGGAAAAGCATATATTTATGAACAAGATATTCAAAAAGGCCACAAAAATCTACATAAACTTATTGGTTACCATCCCCAAGAAGCAGGGTTTCAGGAATGGCGGACTGTTAATCATGCATTCAAAACGTTTGGACGCCTATCAGGGCTTAATTCTGATTATCTTGAGGATCGGACTCAAGAAATTTTAAAATTAATTGGACTTCAAGATTTTCGTTATAAAAAAATAGTCCATTTATCAGGTGGTATGGTACAGAAATTAAGATTAGGACAAGCTCTACTTCATGAACCTGAAATTTTAATAATGGATGAACCGTTAACTGGTTTAGACCCCCAGATGCGATATCAATTTAAAGAAATTATAAAAACATTAGCAAAAAGTGGAATCACTATTCTATTTTCGTCCCATATTCTAAGTGATGTTCAAGATATCGCGAATACAATTGGAATTTTAAACAAGGGTCAAATAATGAAAATAGGAACTCCAGAAGAACTCCAAACAAGTTTTCGTGTAGGAAACGTATTAGAAATTATTGTAGCAAAAAATACTCCTCTTTGTGAGGAATTGGAAGAATTATCTGGCATTAACTTGGTTGAAAGTACCAATACTAATAGGCAATTAATTCACATGGACTCTGAAGTTGATATTGATGTAATAATAAATAATATTTTAAATAAATTGATGGAGCAAAAATGCCATATTAGAAGCTTTAGTCTTCTAAAACCTAGCCTCGAGGAAGTTTATATAAAATATGTAGGAGGTAAAGTTGAATGAGTTTAATACTGCTTTTTTTGGACGAATGGAAGGGTTATGCAAAATCTAAGGTCATGATTGTATTATGGTTCGGTATGCCTATTTTGTCATTATTATTACAATTTATTGATCCAACTCAGATGGAAGGGATGCCAATTTCACTTTTAGTATCAATAGTTGTTACAAGTATAGGGGGAACACTTTCTGCAATAATGTTAAGTACTTCAATTGTTAGTGAAAAAAATCGCCATGTATATGAATTATTTCTAATAAGACCAGTTAGACGTAGTAGTTTAATCTTAGCTAAATTTATTGCTGTATACTCGTGTTTAATCATTGCTATATTAATCTCTCTCTCAATAGGTCTTATAATTGATGGAATTACCGGCAATCTAACTGGAATTGAGTGGGAGGGAACTATTAATTCCTTAATTATCGGACTTTCTTCAATGGCGATTACATGCTCAATTGGAATTTTCTTTGGTGTGCTAGTATCATCTGTGCCAGTAGCAGCAATTTTATCAGTATATTTAGGCAGTCAATTATCAACTCTTATCATTTTACCTACGATCTTTATAGAGGGCTTAAATCCTCAATTTTTAGCCTTGACTCTTGGAATAACGCTTACAACGGGAATAATGATATTAAACTTAATCTTATTTAGTAAGAAACAGTTTTAGAATAGATTCAATATTATTCATGACAAATAGTTCTAATATTTAACTTTTTTATGAATAAGTTTATATGTCAAAAATCTATAATATTAAAATAATATGGACTCTGATGAAAAGGATCAGTTTAAGATTTCTGATGGTGAAATTGTAAATATAACAGAATACTTTAAAGCAATAGCCCATCCTAAAAGGTTACATATTCTAAAATTTTTATGTCTTGAAAATAATTGCGATTTTTCTAATTTGAAAAAACTCACAGAACTAAGCAAAACAGCACTTGCAAACCATTTATCTCAACTTGAAAATCTAAAATTAATTAAAAGAGTTGAGAGAGGACATTATGAAATTACTGAGGATGGTAAAATTTTAGTTCGCAATACAATTGCACTCTATAAAGAATCACAATTTAGTGATATAGGTTCACGCAAATCGTTAAGTCAAGAATATATGAAATTCTTATCAAATATTAAAATGCTGAGTAATATAGAATTTAAAAGATATTGGGTGTCTCAATTAGCTTCATTGCATGGCTGTATAGAATATCTCGGGGTCAATCTCTCAAAATCATGGTTATTTGGAATTACTGGTCATGCATTTATTATCAATATAAGAGACAATATATGCCCTAGCGGACCAACAGCTTGGAAAAATGAAATGATAATTGAATTAACAAAAAATATTGGAATAAAAATTGATGAATATTTTGCAGAAGCCTGCTATCCAGATTATCGGGAGAAAGTAAAGAATGGATGGGAGTTTGTAAAATCATCAATAGATCAAAATAACCCTTGCTATGGCTGGCAAATTGGAGAAATTAAAGAATTTTATGTAATCTACGGCTATGATAATGTGGGATATTATTATAAGGGATATTTCCAAGAAGAAGGTGCTGGACCTAAACCTTGGAAAGATATAGGTGAAATGTTTATAAGGTTATATTCTGTTAAGAAAACAACTACTCAAGTTGATCACTCTACTCAAGTTAAAAAGGCTCTTCAAATGGTTCTAAAGCACTCCAAAAATCCAAAAGATTGGATTTATTCAGGTTATAGTTCTGGATTGGCAGGCTTTGATAGATGGATTAAGTGGGTAAAAAGTGGTAATGCGGAACAATTTGGTCATGCATATAATTCTAGAGTTTGGGCAGAATGCCGCCAAGAAGCTGTGAATTTCTTACAAGAAGCTAAAAATCGGCTAAACTTAAATTTGAAACCATATTTAGATAAGGCTATTAAAAATTATGAAATAGTAGCAAGAAACTTAACGAAAGTAGCTGATATGTATCCTTTTGATATGAATAAATTGACAATAAAACCAATTGGAATAAACGAAAAAAGTAAAAATGCTACTAATCTTCTTAAAAAAGCACGTGAAGCTGAAGCAAATGGATTATTTGATTTAGAAAAGCTATTAGAATTTTTATAGAAAAAACAACATTTTTTGTTCACTTTTTTTAGGTCTATAATTCACGAAAACCAAATCTTTAAATAGTAACTAATAATCCAAATTTCATAAGGAAGAAAAGAGTGTAAGAAAGGCACTTATTTTTAACCCGTCATAATATTTTGAATTCAATATTCATGGTGAATGAATCTATGTTGAAAATCGATACTAAAAAAATTATTTTTCTTTCTATATTATTATTAGGATTGACATTTTTTCCCTTTCCTTGGTTAAATACAAAATATACTGGTACACGTTCTCAAAACCCATACGGTGATGATTTATATCCCCCCCGTACCTCAACTAAATATAATAAAAACTTCGCTAATTTGACGGGACACGGTTGGGAGGTTCAAAAGGTAATATTTTCACCAGATGGCCAGGTTTTAGCCTCTGGTAGCCATGATGGGAGTATTAAATTATGGGATGTCTCTAGTGGTGAAGTCTTAAATACTCTAGAAGGTCATTATTATAGTGTAATATCATTAGCATTCTCACCAGATGGCTCAATTTTAGCATCTGGGGGTTGGGGAAAAAAGATAAATCTTTGGGATTTGTCCACAGGTTCATTAATACAATCATGGTCAATATCTCCTTACATTGCTATGGATTTAGCATTTTCTCCAGATGGAAAATCATTACTTGTGGGAAGAGGAGAGTGGGGTGGAACTTTCTCTCAACCACAAGAGGATACTCTAAAATTGTTGAATGTAAGTAATGGAGATGTAATACAGAATTTTACAGGACATACTAATGCTGTAACTTCTGTATTATTTTCAAAAGATGGATCATGGATAGCTTCAGGTAGTTGGGATTATAATGTTAAAATATGGGATGTTAGCTCCGGTAATGAGATTAAATCTTTTGAAAATCATACATTTATTGTTTCATCAATATCGCTCTCAACAGATGAAACAATACTAGCATCTGGCAGTTTTGATAAAAGTATTAACCTTTGGAACATAAGTTCTGGTGAATTATTAGAAAAGTTTTCATCTCCTAATCAAGAAATATGGTCAGTGGCTTTTTCTAATAACAATTCAATTTTAGCTGCTGCTGTAGGTGATCTGGATTATTGGCCAAAACCTAATACTTTTTGGGAAGCCTTTGGGGATATGCAAAATTCTTCAATTCAACTTTGGGACATACCTAATAAAAATGTTATAGAAACATTGCAAGGGCATAATCATATTATTGAATCTATTGATTTCTCTCCTGATGGTTCAATTCTAGCTTCTGGAAGTTGGGATTGGACTATTAAGTTATGGGGAGATTTTGCTTCAATTTCTAATAATAGACAAATTGATTATTGGCCAACATCCACTCCAGAGGCTCAGTGGATGGATTCATCTTTATTAAGTGAAATTAGTGAAGATTGGAGTCATTTACTCCATGGTTTAGTAGTTATACGTCATGGTAAATTAATTTTTGAAAAATATTACAATGACGGGAATCATATTTACACACGCAATTCAAAGCATGTTCTATTCTCAGCTACCAAAAGTTTTACATCAGCTCTGATAGGGATAGCAATCAGTAAAGGATTTATCAATAACATAAATCAACATGTCATTGATTTCTTTCCAGAATATAATTTTTCTAATGTTGATTCTCGTAAGAGGAATTTGACCATCAAACACTTACTTACTATGACTTCGGGAATAACTTGGCATGAAGAACCTAGTAACGATGATTTAAGAAGAATGTATTTTAGTCCGGATAGTGTTCAATACGTGCTTGATAAGGTTATGTTAGCAGAACCAGGAACAATATTTCAATATATTTCTGGGGCATCGCATTTACTTTCTGCTATTATTAAAAAAACAACAGGAAAATCTGCTAGAGAATTTGGCTTAGAAAATCTTTTTAGGCCAATGGGAATTGAGGATAATGATGTTGTATGGATGACAGATACTAATGGTGATTCATATGGAGGAATAGGACTCTTTTTGACTCCTCGGAATATGGCAAAACTTGGTCAATTATATTTAGATAAAGGACTGTGGAAAGGAGGACCACTTAACCCATTACAAATAATTTCGCCTCAATGGATAAGTTATTCTTCAAGAAACCATATTGAGGGAATTCCAGTCAATGGATTTGGTCCTTCGGGATTTTTAACTGGATATGGTTTCCAATGGTGGATTTCTGGAGAGTTAAATGGATTCACAGCAGAGGGTTATCAGGGTCAAGTAATATTCGTTCATCCCACATTGGATTTAGTAGTTGCATTTAATGCTAGAGCCTCACTTGCACCCTATGGTGTTATTGAAGATATTCTACAAGCAGTTAATGTTATTCCTGAGACTATTATCTCCTGGATATGTATTTTAATCATGCCTTCGTTAATTTTTATAGTTATTTTATTCAGGAAAAAGATAAACAGGATTAAAACTTAAGAATTAATTAACCTATTCTTTTTTTTCTGTTTCTTTTTTAGGAAGTTTACGAAAAGCATAGATAATTCTATGTAGGGCAGTTATATTTGTTCCAACTGCTAAAAAGATCATGGTCCACCATAGGGCTGTGGTAAACCAGATCTGCAATATCGATCCAATAAATAATACTGGCACTCGATCAGTTCTTTCTAGTATCCCAACACCATATAAATTATCTATTCCTAACGCTTCAATCTTAGCTCTAGTATATGAAGTTAAGAAAGCCCCAACAAGAACTAAAATACCAATTTCAAGTGTTGTATATCCTCCAAAAATAATTCCAACAAATAAAAAAAAATCTCCGATCCTATCTAACGTAGAATCTAAAAAACCTCCTAATAGCGTAGGACCTTGAAGTCTTGCTACTACTCCGTCTAATTGATCAAAAAATTCTGTAATAAAAAGAAAAACGATTATAATTATTAACCAATGAAAAATGAATCCAAAAAAGGTGATTATTGCCGATATCAAACCGAATAATGTGAGATAATTAGCAGGTACTTTTATTAATTTCTTACCTAAAGGCAGTAATAATTTTTCAGAAAATTTTTTTATCTGTAATAGCATAGATTAATACATAACTTCTTTCTTAAAATTAAGAATATATTAAAATAAATCTTTACCAAATATTTACTTTAAAAAAAAAAAAAAAAAAAAATTAAATTCCGTAAATTGGATAGTATTTAGTTTCGACATATTTAATAAAATAGTCAGGATTTAAATCTTCTCCAGTAATTCTTTTAATTAAATCTGGTGCTCTGTAAATTAAACCATGTTGATGAATATTTTCTTTCAAATAATCTAAAAGATTGGAAAATTCACCCTTTTCATAATCATGGGGAAGACTAGGATTTTGTTTTAAGGCGTGGTTATAAATTTGAGCAGCGTAGAGATTTCCGAGTGCATAAGAAGGGAAATAACCGAATCCTGAAGTCCAATGAACATCTTGTAAAACTCCCAGAGCATTATTGGGGGGTATTATTCCTAATAATTCTTCCATTTTAGCATTCCATAATTCTGGTAATTCATTCACTTGTAAATTTTCTTCAATTATCATTTTCTCTAATTCAAACCGTAATATTATATGTAATCCATAAGTTACTTCATCTGCATCTACTCTGATAAATGATGGTTGTACCACATTTATGGATCGATGGAATTCTTCCATAGGATAATCTTTTAAATTTTCTGGGAAAGTTTTTTGAAAAATAGGATACCAATATTTCCAAAATTCTTTACTTCGACCTACAATATTTTCCCATAATCTCGATTGGGATTCATGAATACCCATAGAACATCCTTCTGCTAAAATTGTTCCATGAATTTCTTCTTTAAAACCCATTTGATATAAAGCATGACCACATTCATGAATAGTTGAGAAAAGACAATCAGGAAGGAAATCTTCTCGTATTCTAGTTGTAATTCTTGTATCTATTGAGGATAAAGAAATAGTAAAAGGATGTGTAGCTTTGTCTTGTCTCCCTGTATTAAAATCAAAGTTAAGCTTCTTTATAATATCAAGACTTAATTGCCATTGCTTTTCAGCATCGTAATGTTTCTTTAAAATTGATTGATTAGGTTTATCGGAAGCACTATTTAATTTTTCAACAATCTTTACTAATTTTGGTCTTAATCCATTAAAGATTTTTAATATCCAATCATAAGTAGCCCCTGGTTCGAATAAATCTAGTAATGTAGAATATAGTGTTGGTCCAGTATCAAGTTTTTCAGCAAATTCTATTCGTAACTTAATAATTTTCTCAAGATAAGGTTTAAATATTGAAAAATCACCTTTTTCTCTTGCTTTTTCCCATTCTATATGTGCTAAGGACGATGTTTTAGCGATTTCAGAAACTAACTCATCGGGAATCTTAGTTGCATGTTCATATTCTCGTTTCGCCTCACGTATCATGGCTAATTCAGTTTCAGATAAGCCGTCTAATTTCTCAGCTTCTTTGATCAAATTGCTTGTTTTATTAGACTTTACTCGTGAATGAATCATATTTTGCATTAACGCCATCTGATCAGCTCTTCCTTTTACTGATCCTTTCGGCATATTGACATGATGATCCCAACCTAAAATAGCGCTAATATAACTAAGTTGCATTATTTCATTAAAATACTCCCAAAGTTCTTTCATAGCATTCATATTTTAATCACTTCAAAGTTATAAGTAAAATATATAGAGAATGCTAGGTAATGTTCTACAAAAAGATTTCGGTTTTTTGCTCTAATAATTAGAATTTAACGAGATTGATATAAAAAAAAGAAATATAATTTGAAATAATAAAATATAAAATTATAATCCATAGATAGGGTAAAATTTCTTCTCTACGTAATTGAAGAAATATTCAGGATTTAAATTTTCTCCTGTAACTCTTTTAATTAAATCTTCAGCTCTATAAACTGCGCCATGATGATGAATATTTTCTCTTAAGTATTTTACAATGTTGGAAAATTCACCTTTCTTATATTCCTCGGGTAATTTTGGAATTTGTTCTAAAGCTTTACTATAGATTTGTGCTCCGTACAATGTCCCCAGAAAGTAAGTGGGGAAATAACCAAAGTATCCCATAGACCAATGTATATCTTGTAATACACCCTCCTTATCATCAGGTGGAATAATCCCTAGTAACTCTTCAAATCTAGAGTTCCATACTTCAGGTAATTCACTTACTCGGACTTTTCCATCAATTAGATCCCTTTCTAAATCAAATCTAAGGATAATGTGTAAACCATAGGAGACCTCATCCGCATTTACCCTAATAAAAGAAGGTTTAACAATATTTATAGCTCTATAAAATTCCTCTAAAGGATATTTTTTTAAATTTTCAGGGAAATACTCTTGAAAGCTAGGATACCAATATGTCCAAAATTCTTTACTTCGTCCGACATAGTTTTCTAGGGTTCGTGATTGAGATTCATGGATTCCCATTGAAGTACCAGTACATAAAATTGTGTCATGCAATTCCTCATTAATACCCATCTCATAAAGAGCGTGTCCACATTCATGAATAGTACCAAATATACATTCATTTAGGAAATTTTCTGTTGTTCTGGTAGTAATTCTCACATCTAATGGAGCTAACGATTGAGTAAATGGATGCGTTGATCTATCTTGACGACCATAACCTATATCAAAATTAAATTTTTTAATTAATTCAAAACTAAGTTCGAATTGTTTATCGATATCATAATTTTTATGTAATATTGAATCATCCGGCTTGTTTGATGAAGAGTTAAGTTTCTTTACAATATCACTTAGCTTTGGCTTTATTGGATCGAAGACTTTGGCAATGGAATTATACGTTGCTCCTGGCTCATATAAATCTATTAAAGTAGAATATAAATCTGGATGAGTTTCAAGTTTTTCTGCTTTTTCTATCTGCAATTCAATAGTTTTCTCTAGTAAAGGGATAAAAGATTCGAAGTCTTTTTCTTGCCTTGCTTTTTGCCATGTTTGCTGAGATAAAGCAGCTGTTTTAGTTATTTCTACTACTAGCTCTTCTGGCAATTTAGTTTCTTGATCATATACCCTTTTAGCTTCTCGAAGCATTGCTGAATCAATTTCGTTAAGATTATTCATCTTTTCTGCCTTTTTTATTAAGGATCCTGCTTTTTCTGATATTAATCGTTTATGAATTAGTTGAGTCATTAGTGCTCGTTGTTCTGATCTTCCTTTAACCGATTTATAATTCATCATATTAACTTCCTGATCCCAACCAAGTAAAGCTTGTATGTAATTCAGCCTCATCAATTCAGTAAAGTATTCACGAAGCTCTTTAATAGCACTCATTTTTAAACACTCTGTTTGAATATTTTTAAATTATATTTTACCAAAAATAGGTAAAAATTTGCATAAGATATATGCTATTATTTATTTGAATATAGAATTATTTTAAAAGAAGTGTGTTGTGAACTTTTATTGAACTAATAAAATAGATTTAAAATTTTAGATTTAAAAAATTTAATAATTAAGATAATTTTTCTTGTTTAACAAAGAAATCAGCTGCTAATTTAATATCCTCAATGGTTAAAGGTCTACCTAAAGTTTTTTGTAGTTCGGATATTAGATTTTCACACAAATTCAAGCTAAGTGAACTTCCTTTTTCAGTAATCAATTTTTGTAACTGTTTAGTGAAATCTATAATAAGGGGTTTTCCCATGTCCTTTTTTATATCTTCATGATCTCCAAATAGTTCCAATGGCATTTTTGCTTTAGGGGCAGAAGAATCAGTTGTTTTTGCAGGAGATGTTTCTTTTCTTATTTCTTTAGGCGGGGGTATCTTTTTTATGACTTTTAATTGGGGTTTTGTGACTTTTGGTGATATAATTTCCTGTTCTTTTTCTAATTGTTGAAACGAGACAAGTTTTTGGGGAGCTCTTTCTGGTACAGTGGTAAGTTCTTTTTCTAAAGGTTCTTGATCTGGAGGTTTACCTAAAGATTTTGATGTAGGGAGGGGTTTTACTGTTACTTTTCGTGTAAATAGTAGTGGTTTTGCAACCTCAAATTTTTTAGCTTTTTCAAATTCTTTTCTTTTATCTAAGTCTTGTTTTATTTTTTGATTGAGATCATCAATTTTTTGCTTTAAATTCTTAGTAAACATAATATTTTGATATGGTTCACTTAAAACCGATATTTCCTTATATTTCGCTAATGCTTGAATCTTTTTTCCTCCTAATACTAAATTATCTGCTTCTTTAACAAGGCGTTCAAAATTTTCAGGGAGTTCTTCTTTTAAGCCAAGAATTTCAGTAATATATTCTTTTATCTCAGATTTCGCATCTGGGTTATTTAACGATATTTCTTTAAATTCAGGAATACTTAGCTCATTTCTTATTCTTTTAAGATCAGTATCTTCTACTAAATCCCTTTTATTTCCAATTATCAATAGTTTAGAGTAATTACTTTCATTTTTATGTAGATTTAAAAAGAAATTCATCATTTTTAAATTATAATTAGCTAAATTGAAAAAAAGTATCAATAAATCAGAACCACGGACAAATTTCGACCATAAAAGAGAAAAATTATCATTCAATTGAAAATCCCATAAATCAAAAGATATACCATTAATTTCGAGAGTTGAGGTTTTTGCAAAATCCATATGGGGTTTCTCTTCCCCGGTTCTTAACATATTATAAAGAGTAGTTTTACCTGAATATGCTGGGCCAATTATAGCAATCTTAGAATGAAGTTCTTTTTGAATGTTGTTTAAATATTGATTAAAATTTTCCAAGACAGTTTCATTCTGATCGATATCTGATGGATTTGGGAAGAACTCTTTAAATTTTTCTATCGTATTTTTCATTATTGTATCAATATATTGAAGAGAATCTACGATATCCGTTATAAACAAAAAATAGAGATTTTCATAGGCTCTATGGAAAATTTGAAAGTTAGATATAGGTCTTTTAAAAGTCTTCCCTGGCATTGGCATATCGATATATTTTTGTATAATGGCTTTGACGTTCTTTAATTCCTCGCTTCCAAGAGCTTTTGCGTAGTTTTTAACAAACAATAATTCTGATTCTAGAAAGATATGAATTTGTCTTAACATAATCTCTCAACCTAATTATGATAATTGGACATTTTTATTATTATATGAATAGAAGATTAGTTAATTAATAATTTTTTATAATTATACAAATGTAATTTTTATTGTTCTTTTAAATATATTTAGAAGAATAATAAAAAATATTAGATTTTAATAATTTGTATTTCATAGGTTAAATAAATAAAAGAATAAATTAGAGCTTCTTAACGATGCCACTTCATTCGACTGACATTCTAAAATACCTAGACAATGAGTCAGATACAAAAAATAAAGCGGAATTAATCGAATTACTGCGTAATACTATAGATAATTTATGTTTTGAGGAATGTCAACCGGATAGAATTGCCTGTACTTTACAACCAAAATGTTCAAGGCGGCATTTGTTAAAACTTCGCATTAAAAGTGGGCTGCTTATTGATGATTTGCCAAAATTTTGTTATAGCGTTCATAAAGGGGTTGTTGAGAGGTTTTTTCGAAATAAAACAGTAATATACAGACCTTTTGATGCGTACCTATATTTAATTGATTTTTTAGATGTTTTTTTCCATGGTGATTACCGAAAATTAAATAAATATATCTCGCTTAATAAATTGGAAGAAGCATACAAGATTTTTGAAGATAGAATTCATAACAGAAATGAAAAGTTTGACTATCTTAAGACAGAAAACCATTTAATCTTTAAATTTGAAGATCGAATACATATAATCTTTTTGAATGAAAAATATGTTCTTTGCAATGCTAATCGTGAAAATATCACGAATCTTGAACTCTTAAATGGAATCTGTCAACTTTATGCAAATATTTATTTTCCAGAAATAAATTTGGCGTTTATGCCTTCAAAACACGTTGAAATTTCACTCAAAGTTCCTTATGAAATATTAACAAATATTTCCCGAGAACCATTACAAGATAATAGTACCAAAGCAGATGAGTATTTCTGGAATACTTTTTGGGAGGATCTAAATGCTTTAACACAATATTGTGATCAAATTAGTTTGCATGAAGATATTAACCAAAATTTAGAAATTAATTTACATATAAGTCTCTTAACAAACAATTATAATGAAGAAGGAGATAAATTAAAACTAAGATATCGAGACTTAAGATTAATACTTAATTTTGCATCCCGCATTTATTCGGAATATTATATAATTTGGATTTAAAATAAAATGGTGATTAAATGAATGAAATTGAAAAAGAACCAGTAGAACTACTTCAAGTAAAAGATTTTGTAAAAGATGGGAGATTTGATGATGCTGTTAATATCATAGCACTTTATATTGGAGATGCTAAAAATAATTTCTTAGATAGACTTGAAAATGTCATAGAAACTCTCTTAACGTTGCATGGTGGACGTACTGTCTTACGTTTCTTAATTGAAAATCTAGTAATAGATATTCCATCTTTGTTAGAACATTTATCAAAACGAGATCCCGTTTTACGATTTACTTTTTTATTGCTGTTAAAAACAATCTGTGAACAGGAATGCGATCTCTTTCTACCATATAGCGAAGATTTAATAAATTCAGATGATCCAAACGTTCGAGAAGAAGCTCTGCAATTATTGATTTATATGTTAGGAGGAGAAGCTATTATAGATGATGAATCTCTTATTAAATCTATTCTAGCAAAATTAAATGATGAAAAAGATTTTGTTGTAGAAAAAGCTCTTCAGACTTTAAAAGCTATAGGATTAAAATCTCCTAAATTAATGACAAGACTATTAGCTGATTATGCTAAGGAAATATCAGAATCTCCTAAAAATGAAGATATTAAGGAATTGATTGATGAAATATTAAAATCAATTGTGTCTGTTGATAAAATTGATGAAATTGTCGAAGAAGAAGCTGAACCATCTACGGAAGTAGAAAAAGAGACCATTTTAGGAAAAGAAGAATCCGAAATATTAGATAAGGAATTTGAATTAAAAAAGAAAGAACTTGAAATTAAGAAAAAGAAATTGGAATTAAAGGAAAAGGAGAAAGAAATAGAAGAAAAGGTAATACAGAAAAAAGAGGAAGTCTTAAAACTTAAAGAAGAGATCTTAGAAAAGGAAAGTGATATAGGTGAAGAAAAAGAAATAAAAATCCCTAAAAAGTTAAAGAAAAAAGAAGAAGAAATCATTGATAAAGAACTTGAATTAAAAAAGAAAGATCTAGAAATCAAGAAAAAGAAATTAGAATTAGAAGAAAAAGAAAAGGAATTAGAAGAGAAAGAAATCATAGAGAGGGAAAAAGCTTTAAAATTAAAGGAAGAATTAATGGAAAAGGAAAAGGCTTTATCACAAGTTGAGTTGGAACTTAAAGAAAAATCCATTAAAGAAAAAGAAGAAAAAATTAAAGATGTTGAAATGAAAAGAGTTGAGGAAGAACTCAAGAAAGCTTCTGAACAAAAAGAAAATAATTCCGATTAGTCTTCATTTTTTTCTTCATCTCCTTCATCTTCAAAATCTAAGCTTGAATTTGGTTTGTTCTCACTTATAGGAGTTGTATGTAACCTTCTTACAATTTTTCTAATCTCCTCTATTTTCATACTTTCAGGAGGGAGGTTAACTTGAACCCTTTTTGCCAGATCATACGCGAGTTCAATATACTGTAAATCTTCAAGAAACTCTATAATCTGAATCTTGTAATCAGTATCTTCAACCCCCTTACTATATTCAAGTAATTTTTCTTTAAGTAAAATATCAATTTTGTCTGATCTTTCTACATATTTAACTTTTTTAACTAGCATTTTAAAGGAATTCATTATATTATACATCTCCGATTTAGCGTAACTATCAATATTTTTCAATACATAGAAAATATATAACTCAGCTTTTTCCCATCTTTTAAATTTCAGACTAGCTTCAACAAGTTCCAGAAGAGCTTGTTCGTAAAGAAATTTACTTTCGATATTTGGTATAATCTTTTCGAAAATCCAATCTAACAAATTGGGTTGATCAAATTTCTCAATTATATCTATTAGAAACTTTTCTATTGCAAAATACAATTTAGCATTTTCAGTTTTTGTGGAGGAAAGAAAAGATACTAAAGCATATTTAACACGTCCCATTGCATCTTCTAGATTCACAGGTGTTTCTGCAAATTTATAAAAAGCAGATTCTAAAATAGGAATAACCTTGTCTTTAGCATCGAAATCATAAACAAAATATTCTCCCCATGCGGGGACGGGGCCTGTAGTCTTCTTGATAAATCCTTCCTTTTTTTCAACCAATGGTTTTGACGTGCTAGTAGATTTTTTTGACTTCAATGATTTTGAAATTTCATTTACTTCATCATCTGATAATATTTCTAACACAATTTTATCCTTTTCTACAGGAATAACTAGTCTAAAATATACATCAACATCTCCCTTAAAGAAATCATCTCTTAGTGCTTTAGGAAAAGTTATACCTGTTTTGGTCTTTTTAACTATCTCCTCAAAAAATGGTTGCTCAGGTGATTTATTGGAATTTTGATTTTCTTCCATATGTATATTATTTTAATTAAGCTTTTAAAATTCATTATTGAGGATTTAAGAAAAAGTCTCAATGATTACCGTTTTATCTTAACCGGTGATATTTACTAGTTCTACTCCTCTATGTTGATAATTCTTGTCAATGAAGCAAAGAACTGCATGACCACGGTGACTGTATACAATCGGAACAGGATAAGATTCTGCATTTTCAATAAAACTTTTTTTTACAAATAAAGGTAAAACTGTTCCACAAACTCTGCATTCTACTTGAATTCGCTTAACTAATCCTAATTTTGCAAAATTTAAAATAATATGGGTAATAATTGGATTAAATTCTTTGTCAAAAAGCCCAGGTGAAAGATCTCCATATGATAAGATTGTTCCTACATCAAAAATCTCATTAAATTTTAAATCAATATATTCTAATAAAGCTTCCAAAAGTTGATATTGAACCGCTGGACTAGCACCTACTGTGTATATTAGATTATGTTTACGGATATAAACTAGTTTCATATTTCCTTTATCTCTATGAAAAAAGATATCACTAATAGGATTTTCTTTTACTATATTTAAATCTAAATCAAATCTTCGAAATGATCTTTGTGGTTTCCATTCAAATAAGGTGAACTTTTCGTTGCTGATATTAATGAATTCAAGGAACTCTACAATATTTTTATAAACTGGCATTTAATGCAAACCAATTCAATTATAATTTAATAAATACGATTTTTCAGTAATATAGGTAAAGTAACTTAGAACTGTAAAATCAATAATATAATTAGTTAATGCGACTTCACATATTTATATCTTCCATTTAAAGAACTTATTTTAAATGTTTTATTATGTAATATAATGAGTTTTGCATTTGTTAATGGAATTAATGTTTCTTATGATGTTAAAGGAGCAGGATTTCCAATCATATTTATTCACGGTTTTGGTTCAAAAAAAGAAATTTGGAAACCCCAGCTAACAGAATTAAGTAAAAAATATAAAACGATAATATTTGATATAAGAGGAACAGGAAAAACTGATAGGCCAAATTACCTCTATACTATGGATATGTTTGTAGAAGATTTAAAGGATTTATTACACAAGTTAGCAATTGAATCAACGCATCTAGTTGGGAGATCGTTTGGTGGTATGATAGCTCAAAATTTTGTTTTAAAATATCCTGATATTGTAAAAAAACTAGTTTTAATAGCAACGAATGCAAAATTTGACGAAGAAGCTGCTGTTGAGATAGCAATTAGAAATCGAATTAAAGAAATAGAATTAATTAAAAATGATCCAGTTAAAGCGTTTTGGAATAAATCTATGTTTATTTTCCATCAAAGATTCCGACAAGAACTCAAAAAAAATCCAAAAAGGAAATTTCATAATGCTTTTTCATTGGAAGATTTAATAGAACAGAGCACTATTAATCCTTCAAGGGCTCAAGATATCATTAATCAAGGTAATGGTTTGATGATGCATAATGTGTTTGATCATTTAGACAAAATTAAAAATAAAACATTATTAATTTCTGCTTCTCACGATAGATTAATACCTAAATCTTCAATGATTGAAATGAATAAAAGGTTACCCAATAGTAGATTAGAGATAATTGAAAAAGCTGGACATTTTATGACAGTTTCAAGAGCTTCAGAAGTAAACAAACTAATCTTAGAGTTTTTTGAAGAGTAATATGTTTATAAATAATTCATTATAAAAATAGGGAATTAATAAAAATGAATAAGAAAAATACAATGAGAGAGATTTCTTCCTTTCAAGGAACTCATAGAGTTAAAGATTATGAAAATCTTTCATTTACAGTAGTGTTAGTACAACCTGAGCACTCAGGAAATATTGGCTCTATCGCACGTGTCATGGAGAATTTCAATTTTGATAAGCTTGTCATTTTTAATCCAAATGAAAATATTGATACTATCCTAAGTTATGAAACTCAAGGTTTTGCTATGCATGGAAAGGAAATTCTTTCTAATTCAGAAATTATAGAAATAAATAATCCGAAAAACCATTTAAAAGAATTTAAAGCCTTCCTTAAAAAGTATGATTATATTATTGCAACAACAGCTCGAGGAAAGAGTCATTCAAATATTAGGAGATTAGCTATATTCCCAGAAGATTTAGAGCTCCCAATTTCAGCTAATCCTCTAAAAATTGCTATTCTTTTTGGTAAAGAATCACGAGGTCTAACAAATGAAGAAATTGGTCTTGCTGATATACTTTTACGTATACCTACAAGTAATACATATTCAGCATTAAATTTATCTCATGCTTGTGGAATTATTTTATATGAAATATTTAAAAAAATAAATATAATTACCATCGGACGCGGAGAACATCCCGTTTTAATTGCCTCTCGAGAAGAACGATTAATATTATTAAATATAATTAAGGAAATAATTAAAAAACTAAAAGTAAGAACCTATAAAAAAGATAATGTTTTCTTTGCATTTCGAAATGTTCTTAGTAGGAGTTTAATGTCGAAAAAGGAACTAAGTCTGATATTAGGTTTATTTTCTAAGGTTGATTCATTATTGGGGAGTAAAAGTTTATATGGCACATAAATGCCATTGGATCAGTTAAATAGATAATTTAACTGTTGTTGGAAAACCGTTTTTAAACATTGTACTAGCTCTTCAAGAATGGGATATTAAAAATTCGATATGAAAAATTACTTTAAAATCTCATTTTAGATATTATGAAATTACAGAATTACATTAGAAATTCTTAAATACCTAATTATTATCTTAATTTTTAGCTTACAATAATGTAAAATAAAGTAATGTGATTATACATGAGAAATAAAGTAAAAGGTATGATCTTCCTTATTTTAGGATTTTATCTCTTTTCTGTTAATCCCATTATGTCAATTTTAGTTGATACTGTTAGAGTAGTTTGTAGTCCAACTCCATATGGCCTAAGTTGTACTCCAGTAGAACCATTAAATTATTTGAGAGTATGGTTAATGCAGCACGGATGGTATACCATATTAATTGCATTAGGAGGATTAATTCTAATCATTATTGGAAGTCGCTATCTTGTCTTAATAAAGAAATTAGACAATTATGAAATATTTTAGCCTTAGAATTGCCATTTAAATTATATAAAATGTTATTACTGTATTCTTAAATATGCCTTATAATCATAGTAAAATAATTTAATTGAAATCTATGAAATATTAAGATCTCTTGAGAAAACATTAAATAGTTATTTATAATCTTAATTCATTGTTTACAATAATGTAAAATTGAAGGATGTGAGTTCTTTTAGAAGTAAAACTAAAGGTATGGTTTTATTAATTTTAGGATCTTATTTCTTTTCATTTAACACTATTTTAACACTTATTTTTGGCGAAGTTATAACACCATGTATCCCTACTCCCTCTAGTACTTATTGTGTTCCATTGGATCCAACAACTTATTGGAGTTTGTGGTTTATGCAGTATGGGTGGTCTACAATATTAAGTGCTTTGATAGGATTAACTATGATGATCATTGGGAGCCATTATTATATACAAAAGGAAGAAATAAGTAGACCTGAGGCAATCAAATATTAGAATTCTTAATTTAATTATATGAAATACTTTTTCTGCATTCTTACATATTCCTTATAATCCTGAAATCCGTTTTCAACATACTCAAATGCGATTTCAAATAATTGTCTAAATAATTCTTCAGGGAAAGCATTTTGCTCAAAAATAGCTTCATTTACTAATTCTTCGGTAAGAATTTGTGAGTTAATTGGTCGATTATATATTAAAAAAGTCATCATTGCCTTATCCACTTTAGATTTGATGAGATTTTTAATGAATTTTAAGCTAATATCACGTTTTGGGTCCACAAAATATGGAAAATTCTTATCATCCAAGATTTTAATGTAGTTTAAAGAATTCACTATTCGTTCTACGCAATAATCCAATGCACTAATTGGAATATTAAATTTCTCACAAAAATCCGTTTTAGTTTCATGCATTGGAAAAGCAAAAGGGTGTCGTGAAATGATATAATATGCTCCAATAAAAAATTTGAACAAATTATGAGGGATTTTTCCATTACTCCTTAGATACTTATAAACTACAGAAATTGTATCTAGTAAAAGTCCAGTATTAATATCAAACTGCTGCAAGAATTCTTGGCCATCTTTTATTAGATCGATTGTTATACGTTCTTTAGTGTTTATTTCTTCATATTGAGGGGTATAAAGTTCTAACATTTTACACAAACAACCGTATAATATTCAAATGACATACAAATAGTATATGAATATTATATGATCCTCTTCATTTATAAATATATGCATCTTCAGTGATGCATTAATTCATCATTTGTGCAAATATTTAAATATTTGAAAAAAAATGATCTTAATAAGCAATGAATTTTTGTCGGTAATATAAAAAAATGCCATCAGAACCAAAAAGATCATCTGATTTATCTAGGATTACTTTCAGTCTTGATGCATTTGATGAGAAAGTACTCAATCTGATGGCTGATAAAAGGAAACAATCTCGTTCAGAAACAGTTCGAAATATTGTCCATAACTGGGTAGAAGGTAACCCAGAGTTATTAAAAAGTAACTATGATATTGATTTAACAGATATTACAAGAGAAATTGAAATAACAGATTACAATCAAGTTGTCCAAGAATCAATTCAGAAATTGGTAAAATATTCTGATCTATTTAATGAGATTGAATCAGAAATCCTAGCAGAACAATTAGGTATAAGTCGTAAAATTCTTAGAGAAATAATATTCGATTATAAAAACAAGTTGGAAAAACTTGGAGTTAAACTCCGATATAGAGGAAAGCTTATTGTAAAAGAATAAGGAAGTGATATAGATGAGTTTAGGAAAAATATACAAGTTCTATGATAAGGAATTTAGGAAAAAAATTGCTGAGGAACATTATAAAATTTCTGATATCATCATCCCTTTCTCAAAACTTTTTAAAATCTATAAATCTTCTGATATTTATTCAGGAACTGAGAAAATCCCATTTAAAGAAAGAGATCCTGAATATAGAATGATTTTAAGGCGAGAATTTTAATGATTTGTAATTCTCATTAAAATTCAGTGAATATTAACTTTATTCTTATTAATTCACTGTTCGCGGTAGCAAGGATACCAGTATACACTCCCTATAGAATTATAAGGGAAGCCTTTCACATTTGCGGCGTGGACATAGTAAGTTTTTGGGTAAAATAAGGGCATTTGAAAGAAATATTTGTCGTGGATTAAAGACTGAAGTTTTTCATAGTATTCATATCTTTGAAGTGTATCAGTTTCAGCTGCGGTGAGATCCAAGAGAGTATTTATTTCAGGTTCGTTAATTCCACCGAAGTTCGCTAATGAGTTTGGATTGACTAAAGGATCTATCATATTAAATGTCTCGAAGTAATCAGGAGCCCATGCTGAAAAATAAAGATGAAGATTTTCGCGATGATAAAATGTGTTGTCCAAAAATTCATCAAAAGACGACACATATGGAGCGATTTTTATTCCAATTAGATTTATATCTTCTGAAAATCGTTGGATAAGGAGGTTAAGGAAATGAGAACCTAAAAAGGTTTGGAAGTTAAAAGCATTATTAGTAAAATTAGCTGTGGGCAATATCCATCCTGATGCATTTGTTGTTGGAATAAATTCTGCGGCCTTCCAGAGATTTTCATCACTACCAGGAAAAAATTTATCTCCCAATTGAGAGCCTACTTGCCAAGGAACTCCAGCGGTATATCCATAACCCATTTTCTGCATATAATGCCTTGCTTTTGGTATATCATAGTTAGCAGCTTTTACAGATGCGTTATGTGCGGGAAACCCAGGAGGTACTAGGGAATGAGCCCTTATAACTGTGTCTTGTTGGATTTCTTTAATAAGATAGCTATAGTTAAATGCGTATGATATCGCTTTTCTCCAAGTTATATTAATGATTTCAGAATTAAACTCAATATATCCATAAGAAGAGCCATTGATGTAATCATGAATTCCATCTCCAGTTACAGTTATATCTGGATCCGCTTCAAACTGAGGTTTAAGTGACACAAGTCCCTTACCTAACCAGTCAATATCTCCGGCTATCATAGCATTGTTTGCGGTAATCTCATCTCTATAATAAATATATACAACACCATCAAAATAGGCACCAGTTCTCCAGTATCGTTCCCAACGGGTAAACCGTACCTCTGAATTTGGAACAAGTCTCACTAATTTGAATGGGCCTGTTCCAATGACTAAATCTTCACCAAGAACTAACATTCTATCTGATGGAGTAGAATCAGGATGCACAATTGAGCTAGCAGTAAAAGCTAATAACCCTTCAGCTTGAGCAAATGGAGCATTTAGAACGAGAGTAACTTCCAACTCATCCATAGGATTAACAAAACTTAAGGTATGATTAAAGATAGGTGTTAACCCTGGTGGTTTATTAGGAAATTTATAAAGAGAATGTGGTGCAGCCATCACATATAGATCGGGATCTAAGGTTCCTGTTGCATTACCGAAGAAATTAATTCTTTCGAAAGTATGTAAAACACATTCTCCAGTAAGTTTTGACCCGTCATGAAAAAATGTATTTTCCCTTAATTGAAATACAATTGTTTTATTATCAAACCAATACCATGATTCTGCAAGCCTTCCAATAATTGGGAACTCCGGATCAGTTAAATCATAAGTAAGTAATGTTTCAACGACCTGCTCAAACATAGCATTTGATGCCGCATCCCAACAATCTATTGGATCCATAGTAATAGGATTTTCTGACCTTGCAACTTTAAGATATTCTCCATGATCCCCGAATTCAAGATGTACCATAATAGTTCCAAGAATAACATTCCCTATAGCAGAAAAAGCTAATACAACTACTAATATTATAATAGCTAAATTTTTTTTTTCCATAAAAGGATTTCAAAAATTATTTCAGTGATAATATTCTTTTTCTTTTTGGTATTTATACTTTTGTGTATATGTTAATTATTTTAATTCTACTTCTAAACGTTATGTGTTAAATAATAATTGAACTAAAGACACTAAGTTAAATCAATAATAATAAAATTTTCTGAAAAATTGACTTAATACGTTTTCTTAGGCAATTTTGTAGAATTTATTCCCTTTCTAGTAGACCACTTTAATTTTTCTTGGCCAAAAAGTATTAAAACTGTAACCATAAAAATATCAAGAAGTATGATAAAGTAAATACTACCTAAAGGGGTAATTCTATAGAGAAATAGGGAATACGTTGTATTTATTGATGTATGAAAGAAGATAGCCACTAAAATACTTCCATTAGTGTTATTATTTAACCAAGTGAAAAGAATAGATAAAGCGAGTAATGAGATGGTATAACTGAAAAAGTTTTGATTAAATAAAGCTGTACCAGTTATAAAAAATAATGGATAATGCCAGAAACTCCAAATAGCTCCAAGAATTAAGCTAGACTCAAAAGCATTAAATTTAGATTGAAGATAATATAGAGCATAGCCTCTCCAGCCAAATTCTTCTTGAATAGGTCCACTAAAAAAGAACATAACAAAGATTTCAGTGAAAATGTACCCAGATCGATACTGATCTATATACTCAAATATTGTTCCTCCTTCAAACATGTTTGCCAGAAATAAAGCACTAATACATAATAATGGTATAGCTGTTAGAGAAATAAGCAAATATAATTTTTTCTCACAATGCCAACCCTTACTCCATAAAGCAATTGCTCCCTCCTTGCCACCTTCTTTAATAGTTAAAGAAAAACTGGCCACAAATGGTCCAAATCCTCCAACAACCAATAAAAGATTATATATTGGCTCATGTGGAATTATTTGGAAAGAAGAAAGTAAACTAGGTACCCAAAAAAGCCATGAGAAAGTAAATGTGATTATTAAATATTTGCCTAAACTCCTCGATAACTGACTTAAATGGTCAAAATCATCCATAATGACAATAAAATTTTTCAAATCATCCTTGGAACGTTTTAACGTTCCCAAATATGATAATCGTAATTTTTAATTACGGCCAGATTTATATAATTTATTCTTAAAAAAATTAAGCGTTTTGATACTAAGATATTTTAAAATATTTGAGAAAGTCAAACATCTAAAATTTAAAGTTCTTTTAAGAAGAAATCCAACAGTAGACGTTCCTTTAAATATAAAGGTTAAAGCATATTTATGGTTTAAAATAAAATATATTTACATAAAATTTTTAAGAAAATGAAATTTCACTAATATTCATAAATTAAATCTAATGAAAAGTGAAATATATGTCAAGAGAAGAAATCGATGTAAAAACACCTTCTGAAATTATTTTAAATGAGGAAGTAGAATACGAAACCACAACTTCTAGGAAAAATATTTTCTTTTGGGCAATGTATGACCTAGCGAATACAATTTATTCTATGGCCATTGTAAGTTTTATTATTAATAAATATGTACTAGTGATTGGTCAATTAGAATATGGAATGAGCTATGGAAGTGTCAGTTTTCTTTTTGGTACAGTTACTACCTTGATGCAACTTGCAGTTGCTATATGTGTACCTATTTTAGGTGCCTTAAGCGATAATGTAGGAAAGAGAAAACCATTTATAATAGGTTTAACAGGAATTATTCTTCTTTTTGCGAGTTTAATTGGGTTTACGCATGATATTACGACTGTTTTGCTGTTTTATGTAATTGCAAATATTGCATATCAATTTAGTTTAGTTTTTTATGATGCAATGCTTCCATTTATAGCTAAAAGGGATGATATAGGAAAAGTTGCAGGGTTTGGGGTTGCTTGGGGCTATTTGGGGACAATTCTCGTTTTATTATTTATGCTCCCATTAACATTGCTTTTAGGCGATTTAATATCAATTCAACCACAAGTAACAGATCCTCCAATACAGTATGGGTTTGCTGGATACTGGTTTAGTTTTGTTATACCAATGGTTCTTTTTTTAGTATGCGCGATTCCATTTCTCTATGTACGTGAAAAGCAGAAAGTCGGTAAAAGACCACCTATAATTACATTAGTTAGGAATACTTTCAAACAATTGAGGAGTACATTTAAAGATGTTAGAAAACATAAATCAATGTTTATATTTATTATTGGGTATTTCTTTGTTGTGGATATCGCTAATGTAATAGTTGCATATATGATAATAATAGTCACTGATGGATTAATTTTGGCAGGTGGATCAAACTTTTATGCTTTGCTTTTAGTAATTATCTTTACAATGTCAGCAGTTGTCTTTACATATTTTGTTGGTAAATTTGGTCAAAAGCATGGAGCTAAAAATACTTTTATCCTAGTTGGTGCTATGTGGGGAATATCATTAACTATAGCTGTAATACTAATATTTTCTACATCATCTATCGAAGTTGGTTTAAATCTCCCCTTTATCTTAACTCTTATAATGGGGATTATAGCTGGTCCAGCACTAGGAGGTACATGGACTGCACAACGAATCATGATAGTAGAGCTTGCTCCCAAAGAAAAATTTGGAGAATTTTTTGGATTTTCCAAATTAAGTGGTAAATTTTCTTCAGCATTAGGACCCTTCATTTGGGGAACTGTACTGTTATCCATCAGTTTAATTGGTAAAGCAGCATATGGTTGGGCAATAATAGCAGTTGGTATTATAATGGGAATAGGGATAATAATTATCTCCCGTATTAAAAGCGAATAATCACTAAATTATCACCTTTTTTTTAATTTTACTAAGTCAAAATCCGCAAAGTTCAGCTTTTATTCAAAGTTTCATCGAACTCCAGTGTTTCAAACTATAAATTGTTAGATTTCATTATTTGAAATAATTAGGATTAATTAAGCCTAGTTTTAATTTCAACCTTAATAAAAAATTAAAAAGTTTATTCTATACTTGGAGATGATTTAGAATGTCAAAAGTTAAAATTACAGTTATAAAAAGATTTAGTCCAGAAGAAGTTCTAGGACATGAATATAAAAATCCTGCTGGTAAAATAGTGGAAAAATGCCCCTTAAAAGAAGGACAGGAATGGATAATTGAAAGTGGAGAAATGCCAAAAGATTTTTGTGCTGGAGCTTGGTTAGATTTAGCTCGATATCTTTATGTTTTACGTTTTGGTGGCACATTTAATGACTGGTGGGAGGAAGGTGTAAGTTATAATGCTTGTTCTGATGGATTAAGACCTGTGTGTTTCAAATTAGAGCGAATTGAGGATTGAGGTGTAAATTGTGTCTAAAGTGTTGGATATCATTAGTTTATTTATGGAATTTCATTATTTTTATTTGAACCCTAATAGATTGAGATCTAATATCATAGAACTTAAAAATGTTGAGGGAAAGGTAGGAGAATGACAAAAATAAAAATAACAGTCATAAAACGGTTTAGTCCTGAAGATGTATTTGGGTATGAATATGTAACTCCTAATGGAGAAAAAATAAAGAAATGTTCATTTGAAGATGGACAAGAATGGATTAGTGAGAATAGAGAAATGCCAGAGGGTTTCTGCTGGTGGGCATGGGCAGACTTGACTCGTAGTGTAAATGTTTTACGACTTGGTGGTAATTATAAACATTGGGCAGAAGATGGGATAATTTATGATACGTGTAGTGACGGAGTAAGACCTGTAGTTTTTAAAATAGAAAGAATAGAGGATTAAATAAAAATCATGTCAAAAGCGAAGATTATTATAATTAAAAATCGAGGGTTGGATTGGTAAAGATATAATATATACAGCTTGCCCTGATAATACATGATTTATCACTAAAATTGTCGAGTCTTTCAATTTAAAGGATTGATTTTTTATTGAAATATTATTAAGAAATCAATGTGAGATAACAAGTGGACTTAAAGGTATTAAATAAAAAAAATTCAAATTAAAAATGATAAATTAGCTAGATCAGATGATGTTCTGGCATTTCAAATTTAATTCTACCTTTTGCAATCATCTTTAGAAAAGATTCTGCTCCAGATACTTATTCTGGAAGATAAAATTTAATTTTTAAAGAAGAGAATTTAACTTTTCAGCAAATTTTATTATCTGAATTCTTATTTTAATAGTTAATCTATCGGCTCTTTTTCTTATTCTATTAAATATAAATACTACTTCTGATCTATATATTTTTAAAAATTAATTTTAAAATCAGATTGATAAGAAATGCTAGAAAAATTTGATAAGATTTTTGAAAAACTTCATGCTAGTTATTTTGGGATAATTGGAGTTGTAATATTTCTTATAGGAGCAATTCCGGCAATGTTAGTACATCCTAGTTTCAATTTCGTTGATGTTACTATTAGTTATTTAGCTGTACCTGCTATTAACATGTTAGCTATCTACTTCGTTATCTTTTGGGTTATAACAGGATTATTTATGATACCATTCATAATCGGGTTTACTAAATACTTGCAGAAAAAAGGGGCTTCTACCAAGAGTACTGGAACTGCTTGTATCTTAGGATTAATTTCAGCTATAGGCCTTATATTGATTGCATTATTCAACGTGAGTGATTTTTATGTTATGCACACGCTGGCACAATATATTTTTTTCTTTCCAGGGATTATTTATTTATTTGGTTATGCCTACATTGAATATAAATTATCAGAATTCCCATTATGGCAAGCATTATTGAACGTAATTGTAGCTTTCTTTTTCATTTTATACTTAATACTATTTATAGTCAATAGAATAGAGTCAACTTTACTTGTTGAAGCTAAAGCGATTTCAGAATGGTTATTTCTTTTTGCTAACTTATTCTGGTTTGTAGAAACAGGAATCTTTATGTTAAGAAATAAGTAATTTCAATCTTTTTTTCTTTTTTTATTCTTTCCTTATAGAAATAATTTTGTTTGGATAGAGAAAAACATTTTGACACATAGGACATGCATTATATCTTAATAACCAAGAGGAAACACAAGTAAGATGATACATACTTCCACAATAGGGACATCTAATATTTTTATGCCTGTTTGGGTCAACAATTCTGTGGCAAATTATACATTGAACATTCTTTGCCACATCTTCTTCATTGTATCGAAATTTTTTTCCACAGAAACAACAATAAAATGTCTTATAATTATAAGATTTAGGTATCTTCTTTCCACAATATGGACAAAAATTGATACTTTTTTCAGTCAGAAACGAATCACCTAAAATTAATTCCTTAAATTCTAATTATAGAGAAAGTGGGATAATTATAAAATGATAATTAGTCCAATTTTTGATAAGAAATTAGCAGATTATTACTTCTTATTTTTATTAATAAATTCTTTCAATGGAGCAGTATATTCTTCTTTAAATGAGAAAATATTATTATGATCAGCACCTTCAATTAAAATTAATTTCTTTTCAACTCCTTCAGGAATATGATTGTAAATTGATTCGCTTTCCGTATAAGGAATCAAAAAATCTTGAGTACCGTGAATTATTAATACTGATTTTTGAAAGTTTTTAATTCTTGTATCATTGGAATATTCTTTTAAACCCTCAGGAGTGACATCTGGACCAGTAACTCTGAATATTTCTGTCATCATATAGTATAAACTTGCATATCCACTTGAAAATATTATTCCCCTTAGATTATCTGGATTATGAGCTCCGATTTCTGAGGCTGGAACACTCCCTATTGAGCGCCCCAAAATAAATATTGAATTATTTAGCTTATTTCTAACAATCCAATCTCTTAAACCATTATAAATTGGCATGGCATCAGAAATCAAGCCACTAAAGATTGGTCTACCAGAACTAGAACCGTAACCGCGATAATCAACAACTGCTAAATTCACACCACAATCAAAAAAAAAATCGACTAAACCATAGTACTCAGCAGCTAATTCCCCATTTCCGTGAAATAAAAGAATAGTGGGAAGATTTTCATCATTTAAATAGAAATACCCTATTAATGTAATTTTTTTAGTAATTTTAAAGCGCAATTCTTTAATAAATGAATGTGAATACATAGCAGAAGATAAGTTTGGAGATATAAATTGTGGAGGGAAAAAGATTTGATTTGAGACAATTGGATTATCTAAAAAAGATTTTTTTATCATGTTAAAACACCTTTCAATCTATTATACAACATTTGCCCTAATACATATATTCTTTGCTAATAAAATAAAATTTACAAAAATGGTAATTCTTAAATAAAATTGTAATAGATAACTACTTACATTAAATCCAATTCAAAAAAAACATAAGGTATTGATGAATTATGGGCATAATTTTCGTAACTTGTTGGTATCCACCCCATAAGACTATGGATGTTGCGAAATTGATTTTAAAACAGCCACGAGAAATTCCCCATATTACTAAATGGCGTGTATTTAATTGTGCTGACGCAAAGGACGGTATGAAACAATATCACTTAATTTATACGGAAAGAGGAAAATTAGAAGAAGCAGGAATGGCTGTTTATAAATATTTTTCACCGTTTTTAACACAAATTGAGGGGTATTATATAAAATTTGAAAATCTAATTGGAGTTTCAGATTCCTATAAGATGATAGGAATGAAATGGGAGTAATTCAATTATTAAATTAATTAATATCTTTTTTTTAGATCTATTTAATTTTACATTTTTTAGTACCCTAAAATGATATTGCTCTATCACTTGATTCTTTAATATGATTTTTACATAAATGGAAATTCTTAAATAAAATTGTAATAGATAACTACATACTTCAAATCCAATTTTTAAAATAGTGTGAGGTTATAACTAACTATGGGTGTTTTGATGGTAACAACTTGGTATCCAATTCATAAAGGTATGGAGATCGGCAAGATGTATCTAAAACAACCACGAGAGATACCATATGTTACAAAATGGAGAGTTTTTAATACTCCCGCCGGAAATAACGGTATGAAACAATATCATTTAATATATACAGAAAGAGGAAAATTAGAAGAGGCAAGCAAGGAAATCTGGAAATATTTTAGTCCATTTGGTTTACAGTTTGAAGGTTTCCATATGACAGTTGAGCTTTTAATTGGCGTTTCAGATTCATATGAAATGGCTGGAATGAAATGGGAGTAATTTACTTTATAAATAAATTACCTTTTTTTTTTAATCTTATTTTTTCTACAGGCTAATAATGCAAGAGAGACAGATACCGCTATTAGATTTGAAAGAAATAGTAACCCTGGGAATGAGATGACAGGCTGGACTTGTCCATTGCATACTTCATAACCTGCACTAATCCAGGCACTTATTCCACCTAACATATTATAAATTTTAGTAAAATTGTAATTATCCGCAAGATTTTGGCTTGCTTGTGCACTTCTGCTTCCAGATCGACAATATACAATTATCTCAGTCTGATTATATGGCTCCAATTCGTCTATTCTAGTGTTAATTTCCGAAAGTGGAATTAGTGTACTATTACATAAATGACTTTCATCATATTCCCATTGTTCTCTGACATCAAGTATGACCAAATTAGGAAACTGAGTTTTATTACTTATCATATTATGTGCGGTTTCAACGCTGATGTTATTATAACTTTGTGCTATAACTATTGGAACAGGTATATAAAAAAAAATTGAAATAAGGGTGAATAAAATTAAAATAGAATTAGTTTTTCTAAAACTTTTACTCCTCATTTTGCTTTTCCTTGGCTGGCAACTGCTTCTATTGCTTTTTGAATCTCTTCTTGATTACCGAGATAATAATGAGTAATTGGCTTTAACTCATCATCTAACTCATATATTAAAGGTATTCCCGTTGGAATATTTAATTTCACAACTTCTTCATCAGGCATGTTATCAAGATATTTTACAAGTGCTCTAAGGCTATTTCCGTGCGCAGAAATCAAAACTTTCTTGCCAGACTTTATAGTTTGGCTAATTAGCTCGTGCCAATAAGGTAGTACTCTTGCTACAGTATCTTTTAAGCATTCAGTCAGAGGAATTTCTTCTGGTTTTAGTTCTGCATACTTTTTTTCATTTCCTGGATATCTTGGATCAGTTGTTTTAAGAGCTGGGGGAGGGATATCGTAACTTCTTCTCCATATTAAAACTTGTTCTTCACCTACTTCAGCTGCCATTTTAGATTTATAAAAACCTTGCAAAGCCCCATAATGCCTTTCATTTAAACGCCAAGATCGATAAACAGGAATCCACATCAAGTCCATCTCATCTAAAACAATCCATAATGTACGAATTCCTCTCTTTAATACAGAGGTATAGGCAATATCGAAGGTATATCCTCCTTCTATCAATAATTTAGCGGCTTCCTTTGCCTCTTGAATTCCTTTTTCTGAAAGGTCTACATCAGTCCAACCAGTAAATCTGTTTTCTTTATTCCAAGTGCTTTCCCCATGCCGTAAAAGTACTATTTTATACATAATTTATCATATCCTTAATTTCTAATAATCGTAATAAGTAATAATTTTAAACTTAATATATATCTCTTTACTTTTTATCTTATAATACATAAATTACGTGCAATTAAACAGGAGAGATTTAATTTGAAAGAAGAAGGAATTTTAAAAGGGGCACCAAGGAAAGAAAAAAACTGGAATAAAATTAATTTTGGAGAACCTTTTAAGGCTGCTTTAGATCGATTCAGAGAAGATGTTATCAATCGAGAGGATTTTGATCCAACCTCGCTACTTCAGTTTGGGTTGTTTATGTCATTAGCTGTTATTAATATTTTAAAAGAAAATGAAGCACGATTCGGAATTGAAGGCCAAAAAGTAGTAAACGATGCTTTAATAAAAACAGGATATGAAATGGGAAGACAAATTGCGGAAAATGTTGACATTCCTCCCGATGTTCCCGATATAGAAATAATGAGTTTTTTAGCTACTATAATTAATACTCAAGCATGGACATCCATAGAAGATCCTACGATTGACAATAATGATACGTGTTCATTTAATATTTTATGGTGTCCACTCCAAGATATTTATTCTGCATTTGATTGCAGGGTGCAAAGATATCTAGTCCAAGGTATTCTCAATTATTTTAGAGATAAAGTTTTAAAGACAGACTTTCAAGTAGAATTTAAGCAAACTATACCCGCTGGAGCTGAAAATTGTCGATTTGTTATAGAAAGAAAATACCCGGGAGAACCTGATAAATGGGAGACATATTCACGATTATTAGAACAAAAAGCACTAAAGAGTTTAAAAAATAGAAAGAATAAATAGCTATTTAGCCTTAATGAGAAAAAGCACTTAGATATAAACCATTGAGAAATGTTAAATTACATATTTTTGTTTTTAAATTGATCAATATCGTATGGTATTTTCTCACCTGTATCGACTATCCTTCTCATTGCTTTTTTTTTACTTTCTTCAATTGCATTTCGAGTGGGTTGATACTTTCGAGCAGGAGAACCAAAATATATCCAATTAGGTTCTAATTTTTGATTAATATGAGTAACTGTCCATACACCTAACGTCGTTCCTTTTCCTATTATCGTTCCTGGTGCTACAATTGAATTGCCACCCAAAACAACATGATCACCAATGACAACTTTTTTTATCAACAAATAATCTTGGTTTTCAATTCTAATAATAATACTTGAAAAGATATGAGCTCCTTGTCCAATCATGATATTATTGCCATATTCAATAAATTCTACATCACTCCAGCCATCAAACATTGTACTTTTGAAATCTGCTGAGACATCACACATTTTGAAAGCAAAGTTACTGACCCATGGAAAACAAAAATTATTCCAAATCCAGAAAATGAATTTTTTAACTGCAATCCTATAACAGAAATATGAATAGTCTCGGTTTTTCCTTTCAATTTTAAATAGACCTTCAACAGGTTTGTGAATTAATTTAAGTAAAATTAGAAATAATTTACCAAGGAGTAAACTTATAATAAGATAAGATCCCCACCATGCCATTATATCAATAAAAATCAGTAATATTCTCCAATGAAAAATTTGTGAATCCAATGCAAAACTGAAAAAAGTTAATATCATAACGGTTGGCATAATAAGGGTAAAAATATGTAAAATAAGATAGAGAATTGTTGATGTAAAAGTCCATCTGAAACCATTAGAGGTCATAGGAATTCTAGTGATATCAACAGATATATCTTTTTCATCGTTTCCTTTAATTGAATCATTCTTCATTATAAAATC
>JBHLLT010000092.1:0-2601 GCA_048938855.1 Promethearchaeota archaeon | reverse complement strand
AGTAATCGTGTGTCATCATCGCACGGTGAATACGTCTCTGCTCCTTGCACACACCGCCCGTCGCTCCATCCGAGTGTGCTAAAAATGAGGTCTGGTCATAATGGTCATATCGAGTTTCTAGTATGCGAGGAGGGAGAAGTCGTAACAAGGTAGCCGTAGGGGAACCTGCGGCTGGATCACCTCCTATTTATTACTTATTTAAAATGAGACTTACCTTAGGTAAGTTCTTAATAAACTTTTATTTAATGCTTATCTTCTCTTCAAAAACTTTAGAATCCCCAATAAAAGTAAAAAATTTTAATTATTAAAATTTCTAATATAAGTAAAGAATATTATTAAAAAGGGCCTGTAGATCAGTGGAAGATGGTTTAGTTTTGTTTCGTGCAAACCTTTAACGCTTGACTTGCATTCAAGAGGTCACGGGTTCAATTCCCGTCAGGTCCATATTTCTTTGTTCCTGAAAAAAATTCTAAAATATATTAAATAATAATTGAAATTTAAAACTTAAACGTTGAATTTTTTGTTTTTGTTATTATTTTACAAAAGAATTACTCCTAAAATCAGAAATTTTTTAATTATTAATTAAATATTCATCTTAAGTATGAAGTTATACGGAATATTAATGTTGTTAATTTTATCCTTATTTCAAGCTGCAAATAATGCGATTGTTGATATTTATAGATTCATCTTAATTTTCTTTGGAATCATATTACTAATCATAATTCTTGTCTATATTCTTTTAACTTCAAGACAAGATTAATAGTTGTTTTATTTGCCTCTCGATGTCACTATTTTTACTATATCTCCATCCTTAAGTTCATAATTTTCTCCAAGTCGTTTTTTTGTAATGGCATCAATACCAAACATAAAATTGTCTGCTAATTCTGTGTGGATTTTATCTCTTACAAAATCTCTGAGAAGAGTTCCTCTTTCCACTAAAAATGCATCTGGCAAAACATTACCTTTATTATCAGAATAAGAATTAATGTCTGAGACAGGATACACACAAATTTGATTTGCTATGGTTAATACAGCATAATCTAAAGCATTTTGAATTCCCGTATTGTTATAAGTTTTTAAAATCTTACTTTTGATTTTTTCAAGCATCTCTAATTCATTAGAAGTCAACTTACTATCATCTAGGATCTCAAAATCATTAGAACCAGGAATATAATTAATTATTTTTTGCTCATGATATTTTCTTAAAAAGTGTTCGGCTAAAGCGCTACAAGGGATAATTGGGTCATTATACTTATTTTTTAATTTCTTTAAATTACTTTCACTAACCTCTTTATCAATTTTATTGGCAACAATTAAAATAGGTTTAGCTATCTTTCTTAGTGTTTTTGAAAAATCTAAGAGCTCAACATCTGTCCAAAGAGCAGGATTTTGATGTTCCAAATTTGACTCTCTTAAAGTTTGAACTATTTGCTGTTTATTAATTTTTATACCTGAAAGTCTATCATACAATGATTCAACTACTTTTCTCTTCTCTGTTGAAATTGTTTTTGTAAATTTCGTCCAATCTTCTCGCTCGATGATATCTTTAAACCAAAAGTTAATTTCATTTTCTAAAAAAATAATATCTTCATATGGATCATTTTCTCCAATAGATACTAATTTTCCAGATTTATCAAGTGAACCTGTGATATCGACGATATGCAAAAGAACATCTGCTTTGATTAAGTCGTTTAGAAATTTATTACCTAAACCTTTACCTTTATGAGCATCTGGTACTAGCCCAGCAACATCTATCAAATTAATTGGTATAAATCTTATGCCATCAATACATATAGAATTTTGTGGATTATCAGTTACATTTAATTTTTTACACATACACTGTGTTTTTAGATATGCTACTCCAATATTTGGTTCTATTGTTGTAAAAGGTATTTCACTTACTTTCGCATGTGTTAAACAAGCTGCGTTTAAAAATGTAGATTTTCCGCTGCTTGGTTTCCCAATAATTCCAATAGTTAATACCATATGTATATTGAATTTTGATCTCTTAAAATTATTCCTTTTTCTTTTGTAAATTATAAAGATGATTAATGTAATCTTTTAGCTTACTATATGATTCTAATTCAAAATTATTTTGGCTTATATCATTTTTTATTTTCGAATTATCTCTTGTTTTTGAGCAGATTTGAGGCGTATTTGGTTTTAGCTTAATCAATTTTGAGGATTTTTCTTTAGAATTTTTTAAGTAAATGCATCTTAGCTTCTTTATTGTGTTCTGAAAGAAATCATAAAATTTGGTGTTTTTACTATTAGACTTTGTTTCAAAACTCTTTTCAACTTTATTTAAAATTTTGTCATTATTATTCTTAATTTCAGAAACAGGTAAGGATTCATGTTTAATTAAAGGGACACCCAATAAGAATGGTTCTTTAATTGAATTTGTTCTTATGATACACTGTCCTTCCTCCAAAATTGATAAAAAATTCCTATTTTCCGTATCAATATTTAACAGATCACACATAATATCCTTTTCAATGTGATTTTTAAAAGTAAGGACAACACCATTATTTGCCAAGATTTCTTTACTTATATTAGGGCGTGTTGCTAGGGTTATTAAACATTCTCCGGTACCTCTCTGTA
>JBHLLT010000056.1:0-9237 GCA_048938855.1 Promethearchaeota archaeon | reverse complement strand
GATGATGAACCATGTAAAGTAGTAGAATATGAGAAAAGTAAACCAGGTAAACATGGAGCTGCTAAGGCTAGAATCGTTGCTATGGGATTTTTCACTGAACAAAAAAGAAATGTAATAAGTCCTGTTGATGCAAAAATCGAGGTTCCAATTATAGAAAAACGTAGTGGCCAAATCATTTCTACTATAGGTGAAAATATTCAAATAATGGATCTCGAAACCTATGAAACATTTGAGACACCATTACCAAATGATGATGAACTTAGATCGAAACTTGAAAATGGAAAAGAAGTGGAATATTGGAAGCTGTCTGGTAGATCTAAGATTATTAGGATAAAGTGATTAATTAACCATAACATAGGGTTGGATTCAAGGTCGAGAATAGATGCCCTATGTAAATCAAATGAAGATACGCCGTCGAATGCGAATTTCAGATATTGCATTCGAGATGAAAAAAAGTGGTGTTTTAGGTGCGGGAAAATTTGCTCAAGCAGTTGATATTACAAAAAATATCTTCTTAAAAAAATATACCTGCTTTCTCTCATTAGCTGGACCAATGGTTGCTGGTGGATTAAGGCAAATAATTCGTGATTTAGTCAATGATAATCATATAAATGTCCTCATATCAACTGGAGCCAATGTTACACATGATCTTATTGAAGCATTAGGATATAGACATAAAATTGGTACATCCGAGGCTAATGACATTAAATTAAAGAAAAGCGGTATCGGAAGAATCTATGATATTAATATAAGCATGGAAGCTTTTGAAGGATTAGAAAAATGGGTTTATCAAAATTTAAATGGATTAAATAAAGAGACAAAAAAGAATATTTCCGGATATGAACTACTCTGGGAATTTGGAAGGAAACTGAAAGATAACAATTCAATTTTAAAAGTATGTTATAAAAAAAATGTACCTATAATTTGTCCAGGTATACAAGATTCAATGCTTGGAATGAACCTGTGGACATATAGTACATTTAACAAATTGATGATAAATTCACTTAAAGACCTTTCAAAATTAACTGAGATCTCACTCGAGTCGAAAAGAGTAGGTGCAATTATCATTGGCGGCGGATTACCAAAACATCATCTCTTAATGGCTAATACAATTAGGGGCGGAGTGGACTCTGCAATTCAAATCACAATGGATAGACCAGAAGCTGGTGGTTTAAGTGGGGCGCCTCTTGAGGAAGCAATAAGTTGGAGAAAGATTAGAAACGAAAGTAAGATTGTTAATTTAGTCGGTGATGCGACAATACTGTTTCCCTTAATAGTAGCCGCAGCTTTGGATTAACAAGAAAGTATCATGTGAATAGATAGGAAGTGAAAAATTACTATTGAGTGCACTCGAAGGTCTGGGTAAGTCGCTTAGTAACTCAGTAAGAAAACTTATGCGTCTTCCAATTGTTGATGAAAAAGCTATAAAAGAATTAGTTAAAGACCTTCAAAGAACACTACTTGCATCAGATGTTAATGTAGATCTTGTCCTAAATATATCAAAGAACGTTGAAGAAAGATCTATAAAAGAGACTTTGCCACCTGGCATCTCACGAAGAGAGCATGTTATTAAAGTACTTTATGAAGAGATCACAAAGTTTCTAGGTGATAAGCCAGCTAAACTCTCTATCGATCCACAGAAAAAAAACGTGATAATGCTAGTTGGGATTCAAGGAAGTGGGAAGACAACTGGTGCAGTGAAACTTGCCCGATTCTATCAGAAACGTGGCCTAAAAGTAGCTATAATCTGTACAGATACATATAGGCCAGGAGCCTTTGAACAATTAAAACAACTTGCTGATAAGGCGAATATAACTACTTTTGGAATGAAAGATGAGAAAAAACCTGATAAAATTGCTAAAAATGGATTAACTGTATTGAAGCAAGAAGGTTATGATATTATTATAGTAGATACTGCAGGACGACATAAAAATGAACGAGATCTTATGGATGAAATGAGTCGACTCTCGGATACAATAAACCCTGACGAAGTAATCCTAGTAATAGATGGAACTATTGGTCAACAAGCAGCACTACAAGCCACAGCTTTCAAACAAGCTACTCAGATGGGATCAATATATGTAACAAAGCTGGATGGTTCAGCAAAAGGAGGTGGCGCCTTATCAGCTGTCGCTGCCACAGACTCAAAGATCAAATTCATAGGTACAGGAGAGAAGATCGATGATATTGAACAATTCATACCGGCTAATTTTGTTAGCAGACTCATGGGTATGGGTGATATAGAAACTCTTATTGAACGTGTAAAAGAAGCCGAGCTTACTATCCCAAAAGGTAAGGCTAAAGATATTCTTCACGGAAAATTCACACTCAGAGACATGTATGAACAAATGGAAGCCATAAGAAAAATGGGACCATTACAAAAAATATGGAGTATGATACCAGGAGGCTACAATATGCCTGACAATATGTTCGACATTGCTGAAAACAAATTAGATTCATGGCGATTCATCATTCAATCAATGTGTAAGAATGAAATAGAAAACCCAAAAATCATTGATTCATCTAGAATTAGACGAATTGCTAGAGGTTCTGGTAGAAGTGAAAAAGATGTAAAAGAACTTTTCAGTCAATATGCATCCATGAAGAAAATGATGAAATCAATGAAAAGACAGAAATCCAAATTTATGAGGCGATTACCCGTACAGTCATGAAGCAATATTGAAATCATAAGAATTGTTTATAAGTTGAATAAATAGAAGTGGATGAAACTCCTTGATCGAAAGTAAATGGGCGAGATGATCTGCAAATGGTAAGAAAATCCAAAGGCTATCGTGCAGCTACTCGATCACTATTCAGGAAGAAACCTCGTCAAAGAGGTAAGATAGGTTTGAGTAGACTTCTTCAATCATACCAAGTTGGAGATCGTGTAGTAATTAAGGTTGAACCAAGCGTCCACAAAGGTATGCCACACAAAAGATATCACGGAAAAGTAGGTGTTATCAAAGAACGCAGAGGTAGAAGCTATATGATATCAGTTTCGGCCGGTAACAAAGAAAAGAGTGTAATTGCACGTCCTGAACATCTAATGTTATTTAAGGGATGAAACTTATGCCAAGAAAAGTTCTTGAAAAAAATGAAACCACTATAGCTGAAGCTGGAAAAATACTTAGCAGAGTTAAAGAGGATGAGATGGGAGAATTTCAACGCAGAGTTTTAGAATACACACAAAAATTCACGAAAATATCAGCAGATAAAGCAAAAAAACTTGTTAAAGAGTTGGACTCAAAGTTCGAAATCGAGAGAAAAGAAGCTGTGCAAGTAGTAAATTGCATGCCTGAAACTATTGGAGAGCTTAGGTCTATTTTATCTACCAAAGGTAAAATCCTTTCTACTGAACAGCTTGAGGCAATGCTCAAGATTATTGATAAGTCTAGGGAAAAAAAGTAGACGAAAATATTAACATCACTCTATCTTCTAACTTAACTTTATTTAGGGAGCAGATTTCTTATCAGTTCAATTCCATAATATCCACCATAGGCGAAAGCAACTAGCATTACTGTCTTACCACTTATTGATGCAGCGAGGGCTTTCTTTTTTGGATACTTCATCATACCTAAAGGGATCCATATAATATCATCAGGCGAGAATGGTGTTACTGCAAAAAGAAAAATTAGAATTGAACCATATTTTTCAACTCTAGGCTTCCATGTGTCGATTCTCTTTCGATATTTTTCAGAAATGACATATCTTCCACCCTCACCGATGTAGTAATGTGTGTATTGACCAATTCCAGCACCGATGCCAGCTAGTATACCTAGGAGAAGTGGATTAAGACCAAGAGTTGGATCGCTTAATAAAAATACGATGATTTGTGGTGGAAAGATCGATATCATAAGAGAGCTTGTACCTATAAATCCAGAGATTAAGGCTCCAGCATATCCTAAACTCATTACAAATGAATAAAGACCTTCAACACCTATTAATGCGAGTATTGCAGAAATAGTTATTATTATTATTGCTATAGCAATTACCGCTAGTTTGTTCAGACTTTTTCGCCAACTTGAAAGATATTATAATTTAATTTTTTCCAGCTGTTTGAGTACATATTGTCTTATCTGTTCTGGTTTTGGTATATCTTCAACAATCTCGCCATTTCTTATCAATGGTTTAAGCATAGGAGAGATTGTCTCTCCACATACGTCACAATTGGAATCTTGATTATTGGTTAAAGATACTTTGTCAATCATACATTTGTGACATCGCCAGACTTGTTTTCTGCCACTGAGTTTACCTCTTTTAGCGTTAGGTTTTCCATTTTTTTCTACGATATCCAAAGCAAAATCTATTGTCGGAGCATTGCTAATTGATGTTCCAACTCCAAATCCTGCTGCTCCTGCTTCGGATAGTTCTTTGATATTATTTTCATTTAATCCACCTGAAACGTAGATCTTCACTTTTTCGTATCCTCTCACATCGAGTTCCCATCTTACTTCCCGAATTAATTCGGAGAAATTGCCTCTTCTGGAAGTAGGTGTATCAAGTCTAACTCCATCTAGTTTTCCTTTGAAACTCTCTGCAGCTAATATGGCTTCAGTTTTCTCATCACTATATGTATCTACTAATGCTATTCTAGGTATAGCTTCAGATATGACTTCATCGAAAGCCTTCCAAGCTTTGATTTGACTATCAAAAGATATGATGAGAGAGTGAGGCATTGTTCCCATTGGTTCTTTACCGATTGTGTCAGCTCCAGATAAACTTGAAACTCCGTCCAAACCTCCAATATATGCTGCTCTATCAATCATTCTGGAGAGTCCTGGGTGGGCTCTTCTTATACCGAAAGATATCACTATTTTGTCTGAAGCTGCTTTGCGAACTCTTGCTGCTTTTGTAGCTATCCCCGAAGATTGACAGATTAATCCAAGAAGTGGTGTTTCAAGATGACAAAAATTCCTATAATCTCCCTCAATACTGAGGACTGGAACACGTATACCGTTAACATCACGTTGTTTGAATATAGTCCCCTCTTTAAATGAGTAAATATCTACTGGTAAATCTTCGAAAAGATATGCAATTTCATCAATACCACACAGTACAGCCCACGGCCAAGAATTAGGGAATGTACCAGCCGTAGCCTCCATAACAACATCGATTTTTCCTACTACTTTTGCTGAAAGGATTTCTTTAGTCCTCATGAAGTAAATATCAGTCGTTCGCCCCTTCTTGATCTCCTCATCAGATGAAAGATGAAATCTTCCCATAACTAGATCATTTCCTTTCACAATTTTTTATGAATTCAATTAACAATTAATTATCTACAAGTCGAAAGGGCGAGGATGTTTAAATAGGTTAATCTTAGTTCTTATTCTGAAAAAATAGTGATAAGATTGAGTTTGTTAAAACTTCGAATGTCAATTATTGGAACGCTTGCATTATTGATAGCTATTTCAACATTATTTTTCACAATTATTTTAAGTATAGTAGGAATCACAAATATTGTTGCTTTAGCATTTTTTGTAATCTTATTCAACATAGTTCAATGGCTGGTGGCTCCTTATCTGATAAATTCAATTTATCATACTAAAGAAATCTCAAAATCAGATAAACTATATGGCATGGTGGCAAGACTTAGCAAGAAACTTGATCTTAAAATGCCGAAAGTCATGATAGCGAATATTTCTATTCCAAATGCATTTGCTTATGGTTCGCCTATTGCAGGCAATAAAGTAGCAGTAACTAAAGGATTACTAAATGAACTTGAAGAAGAGGAGATAGAAGCCGTAGTTGGTCACGAACTCGGCCATATAAAAAATAGAGATGTACAAGTAATGATGTTTGCTTCAATATTACCAGCAATATTCTATTTTATTGGATTCTCATTCATGATGTCTTCATTTTATGGGGGATCAAGACAAAGACAGGGTGGAGGTGCGGCACCAATCCTTATCGGAATGGGTTGCATGGCAATTTATTGGATCCTGACACTTTTTACACTTGGTCTAAGTAGATTACGTGAATATTATGCCGACAGAAGAAGTTGCTCTGTTGTTAATGAAGGTCCTAGGAAACTTTCAGAAGCGTTGGCAAAGATTGTATCATCAAATAGTAAATTGAAAAATAGCCGTCAAACAAAAAACAATCTTAACAGCTTCAAAGCTCTATTTATTGAAGATCCAGATAGCGCTGATCGGAACCAGATTGCTATATCCGAAGCTAGGATGTTTAAAACAGATCAACAACTAGTAAATAAGATATTGGCAAGGAAGATCAGCTCAACAGATAAGTTACTTGAATTGTTCTCAACACATCCAAATATTGTTAAGCGTATCCAGACTTTGCAGAAGTTATCTTAAACTCTCTTGGGTTTTATTATATTCAACTGATTTTCCCTATTGGAATTATGTAAACTGGTTTTTCATCCTGACTAAGATTGAGAATATGAATTATTTTATCATCATGAAACGCTCCGACAGTGACTACTCCGAGATTAAGAGCGGTAGCTTGGAGACAGATGTTCTGAGCAGTATGTCCTACTTCTATGTGAGTATATCTTATACCACGATCACCATATTTCACAGTCGTCCGCTCATATATTGCCGTAATAACAATATTGATAGCAGCATTTTCTACCCATTCTTGACCTAATGCAGCATCAGTAATATTAGATCTTTTATCTCCATCAACAATTTTCAATAGAATATTCTCATTCGGTATATATCGGTAAATTCCTGTTTCTATACCTTCTACATCTCCAACAACAACATATAACTCAAGAGGATATAGTCCTCCAGCAGAAGGTGCTGTTCTCAACCTTTTTTCATGCGTAATACCTTGGGCTGCCCACAATATCTGCGATATTTCATCTAATGTTAATGGTTCTCCACTGTATTCTCTTGTTGACCTTCTTTTCAACAAAGCTTCTTCTATAGAACAATTACTTTCATATGATGGTTCAGGTAGAGATATCGATTCATCTAAGATGAGTGTTGAAGATGTAGCGATTTGATTTTCATCTTTAGGCCAGAATGTGATCTGAAGTATTAAAATTGCTATTATTGATGAAGTAAATATTATTCCAATTATTTTTTTTTCCAAATTTTTTCAACTCTCACTTGACTTATTAATAGTTTAAAATATCCTCTTTGGAGGATTATTAGTCATTTTTTCCTTTAGAAATAGTTAGGTCTACTTAGGATTTCAAATACGCTACTATTGCTGTGATTTCATCGGGTGTCAAAACGTTACTCCATGATGGCATACCTTTTTCTGGTCTCCCTTTCTCTATCACAGTTCTATTGACATTTTTTGCCGATAAGGTGGGAGCTTGACCAGGTTTTTCGGGGAGTGGTACCATACGTTTCTCGCCGTGACATACAACACAGTTACCTTTGAACAATTCCTCTCCATCTAATACATTTGGACTAGATGTTGAAGGTGTTGGAGAATTAAATATTTCAGAATTAATTGAATTAGAAATATGGTAATAGGATCCAATTGATATAATTATGATGCTGATTAATGCAAAAATGATCAACCGCCTCATCTATAGACCACGCTAGAATAGTTTTAAACAATTGATTTTGAATCTAGAAAATTTAAGGAAAACCAATAAACAAAAAAAGGTTCTGGTATAGTCTTTCCCTCTCAATGGTTGAAAGTCCCAATGAGAACTTTGATAGAAGCACCCTTTTTATTGGCTGGAGACAACTTGGAACTCCTAAAGAATGCATATGTGTTAATAGATAATGATCAGATTACAGAAATTGGAACCAAAGAGAGACCCAAATCTGAGAAGAAAATATTATTTAAAAAAGAGATACTAATTCCTGGTTTAATTAATTCGCATATTCATGTTGGGGATTCTGCATTCAAAGATAAAGGATTAGGAAAATCTGTTAGTGAACTATTTAAACCTCCAAATGGTTTGAAACATAAACTACTAGAGAATACTGAAGAAAGATTATTAATCCAAGCAATAAAAGATAGCATCAACGATATGTTGCGTTGTGGGACCACAACTTTCGCTGACTTCCGAGAAGGATCGATAAAAGGAGCACAATTACTTCTTAAAGCACTAAAAAATATTAATATTAGGGCGTTAATCCTTGGTCGGCCAGATCATGTTTTTACTAAATCTGAAATAGAAAGAAATCAAGGTAAAATTTCATCAGATTATCTAGCTGAATTAAATGAATTATTTAATATAACGGAAGGTCTGGCTCTAAGCAGTCCCAATGATATAACTGATGAAGCAATGAAACAACTTGCTGACTTTACCATAAAGAATAACAAATTTAGAGCAATTCATGCCTCTGAAGCTCCGAATTCGAAAAATATCTCTATTGAAAGAAGTGGTCACACAGAAGTAGAGAGAGCTATTAATTATTTTAAAACTAACCTACTGGTGCATTTGACATATGCTTCAAGAAAAGATTTAGATAAAGTAGCTAAAACAGAAACACCTGTTGTTATATGTCCAAGAGCAAATGCGTCATTGGGTTTAAAACTTCCACCTATTACCGAAATGTATGATCGAGGAATTACTGTATGCTTAGGAACAGATAATGTGATGATCAATCAACCCAATATGTTTAGAGAAATGGAATTCACTTTTAAGGCATATCGAATAGAGAGAACTTCAAGCCAATATCCTAGCCCAAGAGATATTTTATGTATGGCTACGATTAATGGAGCTAGAGCTTTAGGGATAGGTCACAAAACTGGTTCTATAAAAGAAGGAAAATCAGCAGATATTGTTATCATTAATATGGAAAAAAATCTCAGAAATGTTAATGATATTTACTCGGCACTTGTACACAGGACAGGAGCAGAAGATATCCTTACGGTTCTTTTGAGAGGAAAATTTTCTTATGGTTATAAAATATAGGATTGAATATTCTTCGATTCCATATTCTCATAATAAAATCGATGAAATATTGTATAAAGCTCAGGATGGAGTACAACTAGACAAAGATGAAGCTATTTTATTAATCAATTCACATAGACGTGATTTAAGGAAAATAATCTCAGTAGCATCCAAAATTAGAGATAAAGTAAAAGATCGGCAAATCACATATTCGAAGAATGTTTTCATACCTCTAACGAATATGTGTCGAAATGAATGTGCTTATTGTGGTTTCAGAAAAAATCCAACTGATACTAAAGCTAGAATATTAACTGCAGAAGAAGTAATGAATATAGTAAAACTTGGGGAAGAAGCTGGATGTAGAGAAGCCTTATTTGTTATGGGTGAGAGACCGGAAATTATTCATAAAA
>JBHLLT010000055.1:0-9368 GCA_048938855.1 Promethearchaeota archaeon | reverse complement strand
CTAAACAATATATCTTCTTCTGTTAAACACCCAAAAAACAGCCAAACATTCAACTTCAAATTAAACTCAGTAATGTTTCTTAACATTGATATAAATGGTGTAATTCCAGAACCCCCAGCAATAAAAACTAAATTAGTTCCATGGAATATTTGATTGTAATATAAATCACCCAGTGGTTCTGTTGCTTCGAGGATATCTCCAAGTTTTATTTTATCAACAAAGTAATTACTAACGAATCCATTTTCTTTTCTTTTTACTGCTAATTCATAATATGAAAGTTGATTTGGAGATGAGACTAAAGAAAAAGGTCGAGATGTTCTAACTCCATTAATTTCAACAATTAAACCAATATATTGCCCTGCCCGAAATGGTGCTAATGGTTTATTTGGTTTTGCAGAAATGAAGCGAAATAACTTAGTATCTTTAGATAATTCTTCTATGTCAGTAACTTGAAGAAATTGTTTTTCCGGATGAATTCTATCACAAAGATTTTCTAATCCATCAAAATACCATGGAATTTGTTGAACTTCTTCACGCATTTTTTTTAATTTCTCAAGCTTTTGATATTTCTTTACATCATTCATTATTTCTTTTTCCATTATTACCACCTTCCTTCTTTATTATCTTTTAAAAACATACCTGCAGCAATTCTACCGCTAAGAATGCTAGCTGAAAATCCACCACCAATATTTGTCCAAGCCCCACATTGATATAACCCAGGAATAGAACCTCGACTTTTTAGTCTAAGATTAGGACCATCTAATAAATCTTGAGTATACCCATAAATTGCTCCTTCCATGTTTTTTGAATATCGATAATAGGTTAAAGGAGTTGCTGCTTCAGCTACCTCTATATAATCCCGTATATCTGGACAAACAGATTTCTCTATTAGTTCAACCATTTTACCCGCGAGATAATCTTTAATTTTATGATATTGATCAGGAGCAACATTATGCCAAAGTTTACCCATTTGTATTGTTGTTATGCATAGTTCTGCCGTTCCTGGAGGAGATATATCATTGTACACATGATTATAACATCCAGCTACAACAAATTTAGGAGTTTCTAGTTTTGCAAAAGTTTCATAAGCTTTATCCATGTCGTCTGATTCACTTATTGCCATTTCATGAGCATTCAATCCTATTTCCTCATAAGAAGCATTTAATCCCAGATAAACGGAAAAGGCAGAGGGACCGATTTCTGGAGCATATATCTTCTTTATATAATCCTCAGGAACAACATCCCTGGGAAGCATTTTCATAGTTGTACATATTGGATTTACATTTGAAATTGCAGCTTGACAATTATATACATCTCCATTTAGTAATTCCACTCCTTTAACTCTCCCATTTTCAACAATTATTCTGTTTACTAATGCATTATATCGTATTTCGCCACCTAATTCTTCAAAAGCTTTTACCATAGAAGTCGATAAAGCGTGTGATCGTCCAACTGGATAAGCTGCACCCCATTTCAAAAAAGTAATAATCATTGCGACATAAGCATATGCATTTAATCTTGATGGAGGGACTCCAAGATATCCCCATAATTGTGCTATTACTGAAATTAACCTTTTATTAGTAAAGAACTTTTTAAAAAGTTCAGATAAAGTGATTCCCGAAACGCGTATAAGCCAAGGATGTTCTTTAAGGATTTCTGCTGGTGAATATTTGCCCCTCCTTTTTATCATAAATTGTATTCCCTCTAATACTTTCTGACACATGTCAATAAATTCTTCTATCCCTTTTTTCTCTGAAGGAAATAGTTCAATTAATTTTTCCGTATATTCATCCAAACCTAGAGGAATACTTTCATTAAATCCATCTAAAAATACACTACGATAAAATTCAGGGATTTGTTTGAATTGAATTTTGTCAGGAACAACACCAAGTCTTTCTAAAAATCGATATAAACTACCTTTATTTTCTTCTGTTCCAATATCACTTAATTCATGTAACGCACTATCAAATTCAAATCTACCTCTTACAAATGAAGAAGCAAAACCACCTGGGACATTATGTTTTTCTAGTAACAGTACTTTTTTTCCGATTGAAACAAGTTGACATGCCGCTCCAAGACCTCCAAGTCCAGCTCCAATAACAATAACAGGATAAGTGTCTACTACTCTACTTTTATCATATATACTATCATTCATAAAAAATAATTCTATTAGATAACTTTTAAAACTATAGATTTTAAACTATATTTTTAATAAATAAGAAAAAAGCAGAGAGAAATTTTTTATCTTCATTAATAATCTTATTTAACGACCTATAAATACAGGGTCTCTCTTTTCTTTAACTGCTTTCATAAATTCATTGAAATCTTTTGAAGCAAAAGTTTTTCTTAATCCTCTATTTTCTAAATCTAAAGTTCTTTCTAATATATCCCCAAAATAGGCATGCATGGTCTTTTTTATCAATTTCAATGATAAAGTGGCCCCTTTAGGTGGTATTAGTTTTAAGGCTTGTTCTCTAGTATATGTTATTAAATCTTCAGGTGGTAGAACTTTATTTACGAGATTAAGTTCAAGTGCTCTCTGTGCAGTTATTTTTTCACCAAAATAAATAATTTCTTTTGCTTTTTGAAAACCGACTAGTAGAGGTAAAAGAAATGAACAGGCAAATTCAGGAATAATCCCATTTCTTGCGAAAAAAAAACCTAACCAAGCATTATTTGACATGTAAATTAAATCAGCACACGCTAAAGGCATCGTGATACCACCTCCAATAGCCATTCCATTAATCGCTGTAAGAACAGGTTTATTGAAGTTCCAAAATTTCATGCATACTTTTTTTTGAGCAATATCCATAAGATCAATTTCTGGATATTTTTTCATTTGTACCATCATTTCTGGTTTAAAAAACCCTCCAGAAGTGAAAGCTTTCCCTCTTGGATCTCCTGTAATTATAAGTACCTTAGCATTTTTATCCTTTTCCATATCTTCTAAAACATAATATAATTCTAAGAAACTTATGTAAGTTACAGCGTTTCTTGCCTCTGGTCTTGAAATGGTAGCAGTACATATACCATTATCTTCCTTTTCATAAATAATATCTTCAAAATCTTCAATATTCATAATAAAGTTTAAATTACATTTTTTACTTTGAGGTAATTTTGAATTTATGTATATATATAGTTAAACTAAGTAAAATTAAAAGAAAAATACAAAAAAAGAAATATTATTATATATTTATTTTTTTTCTTCACGAAGCGCTTTTTTCAATACTTTTCCGACCATAGTTAAAGGAAGTTCTTCGCGGAATTCCCAAATCTTTGGGACTTCATATTTAGCTAGATTATCTTCAGCATATTTCTGAATGCTTTCTTTAACTTCATCAGATGCCTCAACTCCTTGTTTAAGCTGAACAACAGCTTTAACTATTTCTGCTCCAGGTCTATCAGGATTAGGAACGCCAATTATAGCTAATATTTGAATATCTGGATGCTTTGTCATTACTTCTTCAACATGAACACTATAAACTTTGAAACCACTTACTATTAACATATCCTTTGTACGATCTACTATTTTTAGATAACCATCCTCATCAAAAACACCTACATCACCAGTGTGGACATAACCATCCTTATCAAAGGTTACAGCTGTTTGTTCAGGTTTGTTATGATACTGTTTTGCACAAGAAGGTCCTTTTATTAAGATCTCACCAGGCGTTCCAATTTCCTTTATCAGAGATCCACTTTCTGTATCTAATAATTTGATATCTGTGTCTGGCCATGGTAAGCCAACTGTTCCTATTTTTTTCTTACCATACATAGGATTAGCAGTTATAACAACTGCAGTTTCAGTCATTCCGTATACTTCAACAAATTTATTTTCTGAATGAAATTGTTTTTCAAATTCTCTTATCGCTTCTGGTGGAAAGGGAGCAGCACCACTTACATATACTGTGATATTCTCTAAAGTTTCTTTTGGGATTTTTTTTGACATTGGATTATTCAGAACCATCATAAACAAAGTTGGTACGTTTCCAAAGCTTGTGGGCTTTTTATCAATGATTTCCTTTATAATATGGTCAGTATCTCTTGGATTGGCTATTAATATTTGTGCTCCTCCTAAATATATTAAAAATAATCCAATAAGATAACCTGCTACATGAAAGAATGGGAAAGCTGAAAGAAGCGTCTCTTTACCTTTCTCTCTATTAAGCCAAATATCAAATTGATGAATATTTGACATTAAATTCGAATGTAGAATTTCTACACCTTTTGGAAGTCCAGTTGTACCACCCGTGTATTGTATTAAGGCAAGATCCTTCTTAGGATCAATATTAACTTTTTTCAAATCAATTTCAGTATTTAGTGCCTCGAGGAATGGAACAACAGTTTTTCCTGGCCATGGAATAATTTTGCCTTTAGGGATCTTTTTTATTAATTTTCCCATAAATACTTTGAAACCCCCAAAACCCATGAATTCAGAAATATTTGTGGGAATTACAACTTTTAGGTTAGTTAAGCGATCGTATATTTTGGAAAACACTTTTTCATGAAGGATATCCATAGTAACTAAAAATTTAGCTCCTGAATCTTTCATTTGATAAACCATTTCTTCAGCACTTAGCAGTGGCGATAATCCAGTAACAACTCCGCCAGCCATATATGTTGCATAAACAGAAAACAAATACTGAGGGGAATTTGGAAGACATACGGCTAATACATCACCTTTACTTAGCCCGTTCTTTTGCAAAAAAGTGGCAAGTTTTTGAGAATAAGCTAATATCTCTTTATAGGTAAAAGCCGCATCCATGAAGTAAAGCCCTATGATATCAGAATATTTATTCATTGCATTAATCAACATTGTTCCGAGGTCTTCTGTGGGATAAGTTAAAGTTGCTGGGACATGTTTATCATAGGATTTTAGCCAAAATTTTTCTTCATTCATTTGTTGACTCATTTTGTCTTTCACTTTTTAATACTTTTTTTTAAAATTTTATTGCCAATTATTTATCTTCAATTTGAAAGCTTATAAAAATTGACATTTTTTTTTTGTTCTTTATTGAAAAATAGCTCAAAAAAGCACAAGAGAGTTATCTATCTTATCAAAATATAATAAAAAAAAGAAATAGAAAGGTTATTCTTAAAGCGCTTTAAATAATTGTCGTAATGTTAAACTCATGATATATTGCTGAATCTGCCTAGTTCCCCCACCGATTTCTTGTATTCTAGTTATTCCTAATAAATCATGCATTAATGTATTATCGCAAACACCTGCACCACCCATAAGATTAGCGCATTCATAAGCAGTTCTTTGACTTAATTTAGCACTTATGGATTTTAATTGAGATGCCGTAGCTGCTAAAGCCAAACTAAATTCTTTAGGAAGGGTACCAAATTGTTCTACTTTTTTATCAACCATTTGACATACATGTAACGTTGATAAAGTAAGGTTCATCGTTTCAGCCCATAAATCTGATAAAGGAAATCCGACTCCTTGATATTTCAAAATTTCTTGATCAAATTGCTTTCTCATATTGGCATAAATAACAGCATGAGATATTGCATTCCAAGCTTCTGCCGTGTTAAGGAGAACAATTCCTAATCGTTCTAGATTTAATCCCTCGAATAAATATTCCCTGCCTTGTCCTGGTTTCCCTAAGACAAAATCTGGAGGGACTTTTAAATTTGTAAATGTTTCTTTACCTAAGAAAATTCTTGGTGTCCAAGGAATATTAACCCTTTCTACATTCCAGCCATCCCAAGATGTATCAACTAAAAATTGACCCATAGTATTTCCATTGTTTTTTTCACTAACAGCATAAACAACTGCCCAATCTGCTTTTGGTCCATTTGTTTGGTAAATTTTTTCTCCATTCAGAATAAAGCTTCCATCTTCCTGTTCTTCACAAGTTGTAAGCATGTGAACCGCATCAGAACCCCTTTCAGGTTCTGTAATACAAATACACCCGTTTTTTTGCCCTGTGACTAATTCTTTAAGTATTTTTAACCGAATATCAATATCCTCATGGTGTACAATTAAAGGATTAATTGTTAAAACACTGGCACCCATCCCCATACAAAGTTGAGGATCAAAAAAATCACACGCCAAAGTTCTCATAAATTCAGTGGTTAATCCATGTGGCTCATAATTTAAATCAAGAAGTTCAAATTTATGCAACCTTGTAATCAAACCTTCTTTTCCAATTTCTGGAATCCAATCATAAAAATCTTCATTATGGGTGATATTATTTTTCTTTTCAAATCCTATATAGAATCTCTGAGCTTTTTTTAGAAAATCCAGTTGTTCTTTTGGTAAATAAGACATTAAGTTAAAATTCAGAAATTTATATCGATTTTTTAAAGAAAGCTTTTCGAGTATATCATCATTAATACATTGTACTTGTCCTTTTTTGTTAACCAATTTAATCAACTCTTAGAATATAAATTAATTCTTAGAATGTAAATATTGAATTTTTTAAATATTCTTAGAAAAAATTAGATTTTTAGTTATCTGACTAATTTAGGAAATTCACAAAAAACCATTCACTAATATGTCAGAAACAACGCAAGTCAGATGTTTTAAAATTATTTATATGGATAATTCATATTAATAATCAAATTAAAAATAATATAAAAGATAATAAATATGAGTGAAGAGAAAATAGTTGTTGCTAATAAGGGGCTTGTAAGAGCAGAATTTGCTTTCTGGGTTGGTCAATATTTGAATAAATTCTATGATGCTCTTGAAAATAAAAAAATTATTGGTAATATATGCCCTAAATGCGGAGATGTCTTTGTTCCTCCAAGAAAAATATGTGGAAAATGTAATGAGAAGATCTCTTTAGACAAAAACTGGGTAGATTTACCAGACTCGGGAATACTAAAAAACTACACGATTACTTATTATAAAATAAATGATAGATCTAGTCGAAAAGTCAAAAAACCTCAAATCATAGGAATGGTACAAATAGATGGAAGTAATACAGCGATTATTAATAGGCTCTTAGATGTGTCAGCTGAAGATATAAAGATTGGAATGAAATTAAAGATTAAATGGGAAGAAAAAACGATTGGAGCCCCTTCCGATATAAAGGGCTTCGTTAGAGGATAGGAGGGGAAAATTACGATGGAAAGAGTAGCAATAGTAGGATATAATCAAGTTAAATTATATTCTGATGCAAATTATGGAAGGTATGAAATGGTTTTTGAAGCTGTAAGAGGTGCTTTAGATAGTGCTGGTCTTAAAAAGAAAGATATTACAACTGTTGTTTCTGCTACAAATGATTACTATGATGGTCGAACTATCTCAAATTCATTAACAGTAGAGCTCGGAGGAGGTTATCTAGTTGATGAATCAAAAGTAGAAATGGATGGAGCTCATGCGGTTTTATATGGATTAATGCGAATTTTATCAGGAAATCATAAATTAGCAGTAGTATGGGGAGGAAGTATGGCATCTGCTTTTCCTTATCATGCTACTCGCCTATATGAAACAGATCCAACATGGGAACGTCCAATTGCTTATGTGAATGATGTTACGTCTGCTGGCTTTCAAATGAGAGCGTATATGGAAAAATATGGGGTATCTACTGAACAAATAGCAAAAATAGCTGTAAAAAACCGAAAAAACGCTGCGAAAAATCCTTTAGCATTAGCAGAAGCTCAAAACCCAAATTTGACTGTAAAAGAAGTTCTTGAATCAGATATATATTCTGATCCAGTTACTGATTTGATGGTAGCCCAACCTTGTGATGGGATGGCAGCTTTATTGTTAGCTCCTGAAAAACATGCAAAAAAGATAACAGATAATCCTGTTTGGATTACTGGTGTGGGATTTAATCAAGACACATACTATCTTGGTGAAAGAGATTTGTTTGCAAGTAATTCAATGGAATTAGCTAGTAAAATGGCTTTTAAAGCTGCTGGGATAAAAGATATAAGAAAGGAAATTGATTTAGCTGAATTATTTGAAGGATTTGCTCATGAAGAATTAATATTTACTGAAGCTTTAGGTTTAGCAGAAAAAGGTAAAGGCTTTGAATTAAATACAGAAATTAATGGAGATTTTCCCGTAAATCCCTCTGGAGGTGCTTTAGGTGGCAATCCACCATGTGCTACTGGATTAATAAGAATTATTGAAGCTGTCAAACAAATCAGAGGAGAAGCAAAGAAATATCAGATCAAAGATGCTAATAAGGCTATAGCTTCAGGTCAAATAGGTATGTGTGCTCAGAATAATATTTTATATGTATTGGAGGGAGATGAATAAAAATGGGAAGACAAGTGTGTATTGCGAGTGCAGGTTTTAGCGAGCATGCCTCAAAACGCTCTGATGTTAGCATGCCAGAATTAGTAAGCGAAGCGATTGAAGATTGTTTAAAAAAAGTTCCAAGTATAGGAATTGAAGATATTGATGCTTATGTAAATGGAAATATGCCTGCATTTGAAGGTTCAAATATTCCAGAGTTATGGATGACTGATTGGATGGGTGCTAGAAATAAACCTTTAATGAGGGTAACAACCGGCGGTACTACAGGTGGATCTGTAGCAATAGCAGGATATTATTCGGTAACTGCTGGTTTACCCGGTGTTGATACGGTTTTAGCAATTGCTTTTGAACAGCAAAGCCAAGGTGATACTGCAACAGGACTTGCTAGTGTTGGTTATGGAGAAATAACGGTATTAAACTCATTAGGAATCCCTTATGACCAGTTAACACTCCTTTTATCTGGAGGCGCTGCGATTGGAATTGCTTCATATCAAGCAGTTAATTATATGCGAAAAAGTAAAATTACTGAAGAAGATTTAGCTCGAGTTGTAGTCCAGAATAGACACAATGCTGCTAAGACATGGTGGGCTCATCTTAAGATGCCAGATCTAACAATTGAGGATGTTTTAGATACACCTTATATTTCATATCCTTTAAGATATGGAATGGTGTGCCCTGCGTCTGACGGTGCTTGTGCGATGTTATTTACAACAGAGGAAAAAGCTAAAGATCTATGTGATATTCCTGTATATGTTAATGGTGTTGGTAGTGTAGCGAATGAAACTGCGCTTATTGGCTATGATGGAAGCGGATCGGCACAGTTAGACCTTTCTGAGCAACTTGGCGCTCAATTAACATCTGAATTGGCACTTAAGCAAGCGGGAATTTCTTTTCCAAGGAAAGAAATAGATTATGCTGAAGTATACTCTCCATTTCCTAACCAAGAGCTAATGTGGGTTGAGAAATTGGGATTATTTGAGGAAAATACAGCGCCAGAAATGTATGAAACTGGAATTACTGCTTTAAATGGTGAATTACCTATTAACTGTTCAGGAGGTGTCAACTCCACAAATGCAATAGGAGCATCAGCAATGGAAAGACCTGCTGTAGCAGCTTTACAGATTATGGGAAAAGCGAGCAATCA
>JBHLLT010000091.1:0-2695 GCA_048938855.1 Promethearchaeota archaeon | reverse complement strand
TCACTATGTCGAAGTTCATGCTGCCCCCTTTCCCGCCGAGTGCCATCCGGCCGCTTTCCCTGCGGTGGGCCACCCGGCCACAATCTGGGGAATTGTATCACAGTTGACGGACCAGGAGCGCAGCCGAGCTAGAGTGGTCGCTTGGCCGGGATGCCGGAGCGTCGCGGGTAGGCATCCGGCGTCGGTGCCACCTTGCTCACCAAGACCAGCCGGGGCGCGTGCTTGGCGCCGGGGACATCCACCGGCGCCACCGAGAGCAGTCGCCCTCCGAGGATGTCCAGCGCCCGCTCGGATCGGCTCACCTCCCGCGGGACGCTGCTGCCCTTCGGCGCCGCGAGCGCTCCGCCGAGACGCAGGAACGGCAGCGCCAGCTCCAGCAGTGTGGGGAGCGGTGCCACTGCCCTCGCTACCACCAGGTCGTACGCTTCCCATCGGTCGGCCTGCCTCGCGACGTCTTCCGCCCGGCCCGTCAGCACCTCCACCTGGTCCAGCGCCAGCTCGGCCACCACCTCCCCAAGGAAGGCGGCCTTGCGGCCCGTCGCCTCCAGGAGGGTCAGCCTTAGTCCTGGCGCAGCGATCCTCAGAGGCAGGCCGGGCAATCCGGCACCGGCTCCCAGGTCCAGGACGCGCTCTCGCCCGCGGTCGGCCAGCAGGCCGGCTTCGAGGAGAGCGGGCAGGAGCGCCAGCGACTCGAGGAAGTGGCGCTGCTGCACGGCCTCGTATCCGGTGACAGAGGTGACGCGCACGCGAGGGCCGGCCGCCTTCAAAAGGCGGTAGTAGCGCTCAAAGAGGTCTAGCTGCTCGGCGCCCAGGTCCACACCGAGCTGCCGGGCGCCGTGGATGAGGAGCGATAGCATGGCCCTGCCGGGCTCTCAAGTCGGCCGATTATATCACCGCCCGCGTGCTCCTTGATAGTGCTGGCCTGACCCACTAGGAACAGGCGGCGGCCATGACCAGTGGGCGCTCGTGGTGCACGGCAGATCGGCCGTTTGACAGTGCCTTGGCTCCCTTCTACAATTCGTGAAGAGAGCGCAAGGAGGACGCATGGCATCGTCGGGGAATCCCATGCCAACGCTGACCGAAGCGGCCTCTCGATACCTCGCAACCCTTTCTCCCCAGGACCGTCAGCAAAGCCAGCCGGAGCTGTATCGCTTCGTGCGCTGGTACGGTGCCGAGCGGGCGACGGACGAGCTGCGGGGGCACGATGTCGCCGCCTACGGCGAGGCACTTGGCGGGACAGCCGTCGATGGTCCCCAGCGCCTGGAGGTGCTGCGTGGCTTCTTCGGTTTCGCGCGCAAGCAGGGCCTTACGTCCACCAACCTGGCCACCCACCTAAGGCTGCGCAAGACGGCTACGCCAGCCGTGGGTGGCGGCGGGGTCATCCGAGAGGTCCACCTCACGCCAGAGGGGCACGCCGCCCTGCAGGGTGAGCTGGAAGGCCTGCAGGCTGAGCGACCACGCGTCGCTGAAGAGCTGCGCCTTGCCATGGCCGACAAGGACTTCCGGGAGAACGCGCCGCTGGATGCCGCCCGCGAACGGCAGGCGCACCTTGAGGCTCGCATCCGCGAGATAGAGGCGACCCTAAAGCAGGCGGTGATCATCGGTGAGGCCTCGGCGGACCCCGAGGCGCGGGTAACCGTCGGTAGCAGAGTCGTGCTCCACAACCTGAAGTCTGGGGCCGAGGTGCGCTACGTCCTGGTCAGCCCTAGTGAGGTGAACCCGGCCCAGGGCAAGATCTCCATCGCCTCGCCGGTTGGCAAGGCGCTGGTGGAGAAGAGCGTGGGGCAAGAGGTGGAGGTGGCGGCTCCGGCCGGTACGATTCGGTTCCGCATTGAAAGCGTCGAGGCCTGAGGGCCTCTCTTCTTTGTGTCCGAGGCGGAGGGAGCGAGCGTCGGGCGCGGGGCGGCGTGGTCTTGACCCCCGTGGTATGCTAGGATCGTGACGGTCTGCGCAAAGTCATTCTTGCTAGGGGTGGCGGCGGCCGCAAACGAGTAGGCGGTCGGCCAGTCTCACCCAGGGAGGTGTTGCCGAGGCCAAAGTTCGCACAAACCGGGTGAACAGAGGTCGCCCCGTGGGCGGCGGCGGGCGCGCCTAAACCGTGCTGTCGTTGCCTGCGGGCATTTTTCTAGGAGGAGAAGATGACCAAGCCCGAAGCCGAGTTTGTACCGGGGCTGGCCGGAGTCGTAGCGGCCAAGTCCTCAATCAGCACCATCGACGGCCAGAAAGGAATACTGAAGTACCGGGGCTACGCCATTCAGGAGCTCGCCAAGGAGAGCACGTTCGAGGAGTCAGCCTACCTGACGATGAACGGCGAGCTGCCCACCAAGCAGCAGTTGGCGAAGTTCGACGCCGATCTGAAGGCCAATCGAAACGTCGAGCCGGCGATCATGGACATGATCAAGCTCTTCCCCAAGAGCGGCCACCCGATGTCGGCGCTTCAGACCACGGTCGCGGCGATGGGCATGTTCTACCCCAGGAACATCGACGACGATGCGACCAACGACCTGGCCGGCATTCGCCTCATCGCCCAGTTGCCCACGATGATCGCCGCCCACGACCGCGTGCGCAAGGGCAAGCCGGTGGTGGCCCCTAGGGACGACTTGAGCCACGCCGCCAACTTCCTCTACATGCTGAACGGCGAGGTCCCGCAGGACATGGCCGCCAAGGTGTTCGATATCTGTCTCATCCTGCACAT
>JBHLLT010000090.1:0-2705 GCA_048938855.1 Promethearchaeota archaeon | reverse complement strand
GCTTTAGGAATTACAAGTAATAAAATTAGTGAGTTAATTAAAGAAAGTAAACAGTACATTGATGCAATAGAAAATGTTACGAAGGAGATTAAAAAAACAATTGCTGCTTTAAAGAGTTATGCTGAAACAGAGACTCCTTCCTTAGGACAAGCAGTAGGATCATTAGCTTCAACATTTGAAATTATCGAGAAAGAAAGTACGGAAAAAGTCAAAAGATTACAAGAAGAATATATTACCCCTCTAAATGAATTATTAATTAGCTTAGAAAAACTTCAAACTGAACAGAGGGAATCTCAAAAAGCCATGAAAGACTTAGAAAAAGCTGAAAAGCACCTTAGCAAAGTCCAAAGCAAACCAAAAGAAAAGTTAAAGCCTAATGAAATGCAAACAGCTGAAACAGAATTGAAAGTTGCTAAAGAAAAACTTGCCAAAGAAGAAGCTGATGTGAAAGTTGCTGCAGAGGACTTTAACAAAATTAAATTAGAAACAATGCAGAAAATTCTTAAAAATATGGTTGATATTGAAAATATTTTCCATAAAAAGATTCTCGATTCTATCACAACTGTAGAAGCTAAAGCTGATGCTATTAAAGTGGAAGAAGAATCAAAAATTTAAACCAACCATTTTTGCTTTTTTTTATTTTTTACTATATAATTGTCTTAATTAATTCACATTTTTAGTATATAGTTTTGAAAAATGCATTCTTTTCTTAAGGTTATTAATTATAAACAGTAGAATTAACCAAGGATTGAATCACATTTATATAAGGTTTTGATTATATTAATATCAGAACATCAATTGTAGAATAAATTTTAATCTTTGATATTTTTACTCATCCGATTTTGAGGTTACCGTTTTGTCAGAAAACAGAAATAGTTTGTTAACGGAACTCTTTACAAATTTCTTGAAGATAAATAATGAAGTTGAAGCAATAATCGTTTCTGATCAAGATGGATTAGTTATTTCTGGTGAACGTAGGAAAAATGTGGATATGGAACTAGTTTCTATTATGACTGCGATAGTCAATCCTGTTATAGAACGTTTTCGTACTGAATTTTCATATAAAAAGTTTGGAACAGCAAATTTTGATACAGAAAAGAACCGTCTCTTATTTATTTCTATTACAGAAGAGATAATACTTAGTTTAGTTATTGGAAATCTTGGTTCAATTGAGAAAGTCGCGCCATATGCTTATTTCCTTGCTGAAAAAGTAGCTCAGATTCTCTTTGCAACTAATGAAGATTTAATTGAAGTATCAATTCCTAATTTTGATTATAAAACTGAAGGATATTATGGAAGCAATAATCAAGTTTATCAAATTGGATTAGAATCGGGCGGAGTATATAGGTTCAAATTTATTGTTATAGGCGACCATGAAGTTGGTAAAACCTCGATCTTAAGAAGGTTTGTAGAGGGAAGGTTCTTAGCAGATTATCGTACAACTATCGGATTGAATGTATTAAGTCATAATTTTGAATTTTTTGGTAATGAAATTAGTCTTTTTCTATGGGATATTGGTGCTCAAGAATATTTTAAAAGATATCGAAAAGCTTACTATAAAGGCACTCAAGCTGCTTTCATTGTCTTTGATTTGACAAACAAAGATTCGTTTTATAATATAATGAACTGGTATAATGAATTGAATGAATTTATAGAACATGAAATATCGGTGGTAATTGTTGGAAATAAACGAGATTTAAAACAAGAGAGAGAAGTTGAACGTGAGGAGGCAGAAACCATAGCAGAAATGCTATCTGAAAAATATAATAAAAAAATTTCTTATATCGAAACGAGTGCATTGTCAGGAGAGAATATTGAAGAAGCTTTTGGGATTGTATCTTATCATTATATAATGTTGAGCAAAGAGTTTCAAGAATATAATTTAAAAAATAATATTCTTACCCAAATTAATTCAATCGTAGAAAATAGAACTTCCCTCTCATTAGCGTTTATTTGTAATGATGTTATAAACAATCCCGCTTTAAACCTTTTAACAGAGATAACAGATTTAAAACTATCTTCAAAAAAAGAAAAGAAAGATAAAGTTATCTATAAGTATTCAAATGGGTTAATCTTAGAAAGCTTTAAATTCAATAATATAAAGGTTTCTGACTCTGATGGCATATTTTTAGTTTTTGATGGAAAAAATAGAGATACAATTGATCCTGAATGGAATAACATAATATTAAGGATTACAGAAACTCTTAAGGATATTGCAGTAGTTTTAATCATAGTTATAACAAAAAAAGATATTAATTGGTCTAAAATGATGAGTGAGTTTAATTTTTATACAAAATTAGAAGAAAGGCAAATCTCTTATTTTATTTCTAAAATTGATTCCGAAATACGATTAGAATTATTAGAACAGCTAAATCTTATGCTCAATACTATTATGAATCTTTAAAAAAATATGAAAAAAAAGAGAGTTATTAATAAAAATTTTGTTGTATCTTAATTTATCTATTAAAATATTCTTCTAGTTTATCCATAATCAACCGTTTTTCTTTAAGATCGTATCTTAACTCATCAGTACTATGAATGATTACTTCACTTGATTCCTGAATCTCTTGCAAAATCTCAATTTCTGATTTATTATATAAATCAATAATTTCTTTAAATGCTGTCTCATAAGCACCCGTTAATCCCATTAATGTCATAAATAACTCATAATGAATAATTCTGATATTTTCTTGATATTGATCTCC
>JBHLLT010000089.1:0-2718 GCA_048938855.1 Promethearchaeota archaeon | reverse complement strand
AATTAGCTATAGAAATTTATGCTAATGCCTTAGAAATAATCCCTAAAACCTTAGTAGAAAATGCTGGATATAATCCTGTAGATTTAACTGTTGAATTAAGATCAAAACACGAAGTTGAAGATGGAACTTCCTACGGTATAAATATTGATACCGGAAAACCAGATAATATGACAAATTTGGGTGTTATTGAACCTTTATTAATTCTAACTCAAGCAATACAATCAGCAACAGAAGTCGCGTCAATGATATTAAAAATTGATGACGTAATTGCTGCTTCTGGCCTTTCAAAGGGTGGCGAAGATTAATTAATTTTTGATTTTTTATTCTCTTTTTTTTAATAATTTATTTTAATGAATTCTTTGCCCCAAGAAAATTTTGAAAGTATTAATTTAGCATAATTATCAAATTTCGTGATATAAAGTGCTGCTGCTACAGCCTCTGCGGATGTTAACTTTTCCCATTTTCCATAATTAACAGGATTAGTTGCTACTAAAGGTGGTAATTTACGGGTGTATTCGTTATTAAAATCTTTAATGTCTAAGAGGGTCTTCCAAGAGCAATCTATTACAATTAGGCCATATTTTAATATAATCGTTCTGTCTTCTATTGATAATTCTCTTTGAGAAATTGGATTTAATATTAATGCTTTCTTTAAAGAGCCCTTTATTTCGTTAATTATTTTTAATAAACCAAATTTTTTTAATTTTAAAGCAGTACATTTTTTTGGATCACATTCTTTAAGATGCAAACAATATATTTTGGGGATCGAATCAATTGATTTAGATTTTTTCATATTAAATCATTAGCTCAGAAGATGTTATTAAAGAAATGCGACAACATAAAGAGTTTAAATAGGAAATAGTGTTGGTTTTATTCATACTTAGAACTGGTAAGAACATTAACGGCTTTAATGAAATTCTCTGTTATTTGCTCGGTACCGATAATTTCCAATATTGAAAAAATAATATTTCTAGATTCTCCCATAACTGGAATTCCTCCGTATGTTAAAGTAAACAAACCTACGAATGAAATATCTTCAATATCTGAAGTTTCTTTGATATTTGAAAATTTCAATTTTCCAGAAGGACAAGTGATTAGACCGTAAAAATTATTAGGATCTTGACCAGAAATTGCTATATAGCATAATAATTCTCCAATAGAGCTCCCCTCTGATTCTTCTTTCATTTTTTGAAAAGCAACATTAGCGCTGGCTGAAAATGCTTCTATTGACACCGGTAAATCTTGTCCGCTAACCTCTCGAGCATCGATAGTTAATCCAGAGGGAACTACTAAACTGTATCTGATGAATATAGGGTTTTGAATTGAATCCAAAACAATACTTATAAAAGGTAATAAGTTTGTTTTATCAAAATTTTCTGGTGTATAAGACATAAAGGGAACTTCAGTCCCCATTCCAAAAAGATAAATTGCACTTCGAATTTTATTTGAAAAATCCTCGAGTTCTGATTCCGAGGCAACACCACTCCCAAAAAATTCTCCTAATTTCTGTTTTAAATAATACATTGAACTCGCTAAATTATCAGCGTCTAAAGGCCATTCTTTATGATAATCATGAACTATTGTTAAGAGAGTTTCATTAATTCTAATTGTAATTAAGCAAACTTTATCAAAATAAGAAAATGAAATCACTTGGTCTTTTATCTCGAGATCATCCCAATTTTCCGCACTAGCAGAAAAAGCAGCGGCTGCAAGGCTTGTAATTTGATTTGGATTTATCTCTATATCACTTTTTCTACCGATTTTAGCGATAGAAAGTCCATTTTGATCACATAGTATAACTAGGATGGTTCCTGAAGAAGCTCGCAAAATAGAAGTTAAATGCTTTATTAAAGATTCTCTCACGCTCATTTATAAGACCAACCTTTTTCTTACTATAATTCTTGATATAATTTTTTTTATGTTCCTAATATGCGTATATAATTCTATGATATTTTTATTTTTAATTTCTGTTTTTTATATTATTTCTATAAAATTATTCACATATAAATTTGAATTATTAAATAAAAAAATTATTAATTTTTGAGCATTTTATGTTATTTATCAACTTATCAAATCTTCCCGATAAATAAGCGGGAATTGCCAAGTTTGGTTAAAGGCGCTGGACTTAGAATCCAGTCTCGTAGGAGTTCGGGGGTTCAAATCCCTCTTCCCGCACTTTTTTTATTTAAATTCTACATATAATTCATTAAATTAAAAGTAATAATAGAATGTCAAAAGAAAAATTTTAATGCTAATGAGAATTATTAAATTCACATTAAATAATAGTTTAAGACTTCTATAAACTATTTATTTAAAAATTTAATTATGCTTCTGTAGTGTAGTCCGGCCAAGAGTTCAGAGAAATTATAATCTCGAGCTGGAAACATTGCGGGCCTTCACCCCGCCGACCCGGGTTCAAATCCCGGCAGAAGCATTATAGCATAGGAAAACCGCGCCTCTGTAGCTCAGTTAGGTAGAGCACCGCCTTTGGTGGTGTGCCAAAAGCACCCGGCTTTCGTATCTGGTTATACAGTACGACCGGAAGTTAACCGGGCGGTCGCATGTTCGATATTAGCTTGACTTGATTTCCAAGCAGAACGAAAACCATGCCAGGGGCGCTTTTTTCTTTATTTTCTATAATTCTTAGAGTCTGTATGTGCTCTATCTACTATTAGATTAATCTTCTATTATTTTAGATGTTAAAATTTATTTTAGAGG